>JAEUJW010000040.1 GCA_016793465.1 Myxococcales bacterium | reverse complement strand
CGCGGGGGCGGGCGGGGGGCGCGGCGGCCGGGGGGGGGCGGGGGGGGGCGGGGGGGCGCCGCCCCGCGGCCCGGGGGGGGGGCGCGTAACTTGTGGGGGGGGGGGGGCGGGCCCGGGGGGGCCGCGCCGGCGCGGGGGGCGGGGTCGCGTCTGCAGCGGCGGGGCGGGGGCGTGCAGGGGGGCGCCGCGCCGCCGCTCGCGGCGGGGTCGCGGAAGGAGAGGAGCGGCGGCGGCGTGCGCGGGGGCGACGCGCCGCCGCTCGCGGCGGGGTCGCGGAAGAAGAGGAGCGGCGGCGTCGTGCACGGGGGCACGGCGCCGCCGCTCGCGGGTGGGCGGGAGGACGTCAGTCGGCGAACGGGTCGACGACCTTGCCGGGGGACGGCTTGGGCTTGCCGGGGGTGCTGGGCTTGGGCTTGGGCTTGGGCTTGGGCTTGGTGCTCGACGCCGGCGAGCTCGCGGGCTGGGCGACGGCGGACGCGTCGGCGACGACCGGGGGCGTGCCGGGGGCGCCGGGCACCGCGGGGGCGCCGGGCTGGCCCGGGAGACCTGTCCCCGGGGGCATGTTCTGAGCGACAGGTTGCGACACCGGGGGGGGCGTGGGCTTGGCCGGCTCGACGGGCGCGGCGGCCGGGGCCTTCTCGGCGACAGCGGGCGGGGGCGGGTCGGGGCGGAGCGCCAGCACGAGGGCGATGGCGACGCCGGCGATGGCGATGCCGCCGCCGATGGCGAGGCCGAGGACGTTGGAGCGCTGGGGCGCCGGCTCCATGGGCACCTGGACGAGCACGGGGGCGACCGCGACGGGCGGGGGCTCGGGCGCGGGCGGGGGCTCGGGCTCGGGCACCATCGTCGGCGTCAGGGCGAGCTCGTCGACCAGCTGGCCGAGCAGGTCATCGAAGGCGTTGGCGTTGTCACGGCGGGGGCGATGCGGCGTCACGGTAATCCTCCAAGTCCGCGGGTCGTGGCCCGGCTGTTCCGGCGCGGCTCGCGGTTGCCCGCGGTCGACGCCGGTCCTCCAGACCCGCAGTGCGAGCATCAACGAGTGGTCGCGCGGCTCGATCTACCGGGCGACGACGAACGTTCGGGCCGCGCGAGCGCCGGACAGGTGCACGGGCTTCGGGGTAGGATGCCGCGGCGGATGCACGGGGCGGGGCCGAATATGGAGAGTGCTCGGTGGTACGCGCACGCGCGCGCGAGCCGGGCCCACGCGGCGCTCGGTCGGTGCGCCTGGTGGGTGCTGGCGGCGCTCGTGGGCTGCGGCGGGCCGGGCAACCCGGTGACGTCGCCGGGCGTCGAGGACGAGGATTACGTCGGCAAGGACGAGCCGGTGGCGCTCGCCAGCCTGCGGTTCCGCGACGCGGCCGAGCACACGCGCTTCGTCAGGGTGCGCGGGTGCTTCGCGGCGCGCGGGGCGGGTGAGGGCTGGCGGCACTATCCGCTGCGGAAGATCGGCAACTTCGTGCAGGAGGACTGGTGCCGCGGCGAGCGCTCGAGGAATTGCGCGGGCGGGTCGTTCCGCGGCGAGCGCGGCGACGAATGGTACGAGGTGTTCACCCTGCATTACGAGCGCGACTGGCCGGAGGTGTTCAGCCTCGGCGTGGGCGCGGGTCGGTTGCCGCGCGAGGGCGAGTGGGGGGTCAGCTTCTCGTATGCGGCGAACGGGGGGACGATCGTCGGGTCGGGCTTCGGGGTCTCGTTTCATCGCTTCGAGGGGGAGAAGATCGCGTGGGCGCTGCACCTCGGGCACGCCTATGTGTACGAGGTCGAGGAGACGCGGATCGAGGTGCGCGCGCCCGGCTCGCAGGACGACGAGCTGGCGCTGCTCGTCCGCTCTCCGCAGTCGCTCCGGGACACGGCGCTGGCGCGGCTGTCGGCGTTGAGCGCCGAGGTCGAGCGCCAGATCTCCGCGGGTCTGGTGAGGAAGTGCGTGTACGGGCCTTACGAGGGTGACGGCGTCCCGCCGGTGTGCGCACCGACGCCGTTGTCCGCGGAGGACACGGCGGCGGCGCTGGAGCGGGCGCGAGGCGAGCTCGCGGCCCGCCAGGCGGCGGTGAACCAGCGTTCGCAGGAGTTTCACGGCCTGCTGGTCGAGCTGATGGCGTTCGACCGCTGCTGGTGACGGCGAGGCGTTCGGCCGCTCGGTGGCGCGGGCGGTGCGAAGGTCGGCGCGCGTGGCGGCGTGAGAGCTGGTAGCGTGTGAATATGCGGCGAATCGCGGGCGTGACGGCGGTCCTGTTGGCGTGCGGTCCGCCGCGGCCGGACATGCGGCCGCGCTCCGGGTCGCTGACGGATGAGGCGGCGACGAGCCCGGCGCCGGAGGTCGCGCGTCCGGTGACGCCGCCTGCGCCGGAGGTGTGCGCGGCGCTCGAGATCGTGGTCGAGGCGCCGAGGGACGCGGCGGTGTTCGTCGACAGCCCGACGCTGCCGCTGGTGCGCCGCGAGGTGGCGGCGGGCACGGTGCTGCGCGAGACGATCGCGCCGGCGCCGGTGGGGGTGCACATCATCGCGGTGCGCGACGCCGGCGGCGCGGCGGCGATCGCCGACGTCCTGCCGTTCGTGGTGCTGGCGAACGAGCGCCACCGCTGGCACGCCAGGGGCGCCCCGCGGCACCGCGTCGAGCGCTGCGAGCCGGGCGGTGCGCGCACGCTGCTGCAGCCCGAGGACGCGGAGGTCGCGACGTCGGGCTGGGGCCCGCCGCTGGTGTCGGCGGACGGGGCGACGATCGCCCGGCTGGCGACGTACACGCGCTCGGGTGAGCTGGCGGTCGACCTGGCGCTGGTGGATCCGTCGCGGGGGTTTCGTCGGGAGCCGCTGCTCGCGACCACGGCCCGGGCGCTCGCGGTCGACGCGGGGCGGTTCGCCGCGGCGAGCGAGCAGATCCTGGCCCACGAGTTCCGCCGGCTGGGCGTCGACGAGGCGCTGCCGGCGTTCGAGGTGGCGGCCGCGGGCGGCCAGGCGCGGGCGCGCTGGGGCGAGCGCGCGGGCGCGGCGGAGCTGCCGGCGCTGCCGAGCGTGCACCGCCGCGGCTGCTGCAAGTGGGTGGCGAGCGACGGGCTGGCGTGGGGCGCGGACCCGGCGGCGGTGGTGGTCGAGCTGGCGCTCGACTGCGAGAACTTGAAGGCGGCGTGCCGCGACGAGCAGACCCACGACGCGCCGTACTCGCGGGCGTTGCTGGCGGTGCCGCTGACGGGCGAGGCGGCGGGGAAGCCGCGTCATCGTCAGCTGCGGGACGACGCGCTCGACCGGCTGCCGGGCGCGCTGGGGGAGAAGGAGCAGCTGGCGTACATGCTGCACGTGGGGCCGTTCGGGCCGACGCCGGACGGGGTGTTGGTGCTGCGGACCGACGACGTGGGCCGGCTCGGCGGTTTTTTACACACGACGGCGGATGGCCGCACGCGGCGGGTGCCGCTGCCGCAGGTGCCGTGGGTGATGCATCAGGTGGAGGCGGTGTTGTTCGAGGACGCCGACGGGGACGGCGCCGACGAGGCCGTGGTGCTGGTGACGGCGATGGCGGGGGCGGGACCGACGGCGGCGGAGGAGTTCAGCGCGGCCCACGTGTTCAAATGGGACGGGCGGGAGATCGTGACGCTGGCGGAGGCGGAGGCGCGGATCGGCGGTCGGTCGAACGTGATCGCGGTGCGCCGGGCGCTCGCGCGGCGCTGAGAGTGAAAGGACCGGGTGGGTGACGATCCCACAACCTCACGGTTAACGGCCGTGTGCTCCGCCAATTGAGCTACCGATCCAGCTATCGCTGATGTTTAATTAATTAATTATTATTAAACGGACCGGGTGGGGGACGATCCCACAACCTTGCGGTTAACAACCGCGCGCTCTGCCAGTTGAGCTACCGGTCCAGGTTTTTTCGGAGAGAGGGTTGCTCCGTGCGGGGATCGAACCCGCGTACCGGGAGTGAAAAACCCGGGTCCTCCCATTGAACGAACGGAGCGGCTGGTTGTTGGTGAGTACGGGTGGACGGAGTCGAACCGTCGTTTCCGGAGTGAGGTTCCGGTGTCCTGACCTGTTGAACGACACCCGCGTGTCGGCGAGGGGAGATTGTTGTGAGTACGGGTGGACGGAGTCGAACCGTCGTTTCCGGAGTGAGGTTCCGGTGTCCTGACCTGTTGGACGACACCCGCGTGTCGGCGAGGGGAGATTGTCGTGAGTACGGGTGGACGGAGTCGAACCGTCGTCTCCGGAGTGAGGTTCCGGTGTCCTGACCTGTTGGACGACACCCGCGTGTTGTCGGCATGGCTCCGCCGAATCTTCGGTGGTGAAGAATCGACGAGTGCGCTATGCGCGGGTAGGCGGGCTCGAACCGCCGTCGCCGGGGTGAAGTTCCGGTGTGCTCGGACCCGTTGGACGATACCCGCGAGTTGTGGGCACGCTGGAGCGTGCGTACCGAGGGGGGCGGCGAGCGCCTTCTCGGTGTACCTGCGCGGGAGATTGCCCGTGATGGCAGGCCCACGGGTCGTGAAGCGAGCCGGAGCGGCTGCGCATCACCTCATACCCGTAGGGCCTGAGGGCCTCGACTCAAACCCCGCGCAGGGAAGCCTCGAGCCCGCGTTCCAGCGGAACGGGGCGAGCTTCGCAGCGCGGGTTGGTATTGAGGAGGCGCGACATGACGGGCCGGAGATTAGAGGTACTTCGATGATATGTCAAGCGCTGCGCCGCGAGAATCTTCGTCGTGATGCATCGAGAGATTCATCGGAGTGCTCGCGGGCCGGCGAGCGGACTTGCGCGGGGTGCCGCGAGCGCGGGCTCGGATCTGGAGGGCGTGGGTGGGTTACCATCGGCTATGCGCGTCGGGGTCATCTCGAGTCTGCTGCTCGTCCTCGCCTGCGATCCGTCCGCGGGCGGCAAGTCGGCGGGGCCGCGGGCGCCGGCGGCGGCGGAGGTCAAGGCGCCGCCGGCACCCGGGGCGAAGGCGGTGGAGGCGAGGGCGCCGGAGGCGGCGCGGCGGTGCTTGCCGGTCGTGGCGGCGGAGTGCGGGTGTGTCTATTCGTGCGGGCTGGGGACCGAGGAGGCGGCGGGCGAGTGGAGCGTGCGGCACGAGTTCTGGGCGCGGCTCCGGTGAAGGCGCGGGTCGACCGCTGGTGCGTCGACGGGCGCTGCACGGAGGCGTTCTTCGGGGAGATTGTCTGCAGTGGGATCTGCCCGGCGAAGCCGGCGGAGCCGAATTGCCGGCTGGTCGGCGAGCGCTGCGAGGTCGCGGGCGACGGTGCGGCGAATGTCGGGAGCGGGGCGGCGGGCGAGGCGGCGCCGACGACTCCGGCGGTGCCGGCGGCTGCGACGACTGCGGCGACTCCGGGGGCTCCGACGACCGCGGCGGTGCCGGCGGCTCCGGCGACTCCGGCGCAGAAGACTTCCAGGTGGCCGTTCCTCGCCTGGGATCGGGCCGAGGCGATTGCCTACAATCACGTGCCGTACGGGCCGGGCGTCCCGCTGCGGGTGTACGACGCGGACCACGGGTGGAGCCCGAAGATCGTCGAGCGCAGGCCGATCACGGCGGAGCAGGGGGCCAGGGTCGTCGAGTGGGTGATCGCCACGGGCGGCGAGCTCGAGGTGTCGAAGTGCGCGTTCCCGCGGCACGCGGTGGTCCTGTACGCCGGCGAGACCCCGGTCGGGACGGCCAACGTGTGCTTCGAATGCGGAGATATCCTGGTGTGGCCGCACATCGACGCGCCGCCGGACTACTCGGCGTGGGACGACGAGCAGGAGCGGGCGTGGGCCAGGAAGCTCAAGAAGAAGATGGCTGGCTACAAGCGGGTCTTCCCGCGGTGGGAGCGGTTCTTCCGCGACGAGCTCGGGCTCCCGCTGAGCCCGGCGAAGTCGATGTTGGAGCCGTTCTGAGGGCGGGCGTTCGTGAGCTCGTCGGTCGGGGTCGTGTGGGCGAGGCGACGCGGCGAGTCGGGCGGGACTCGCCGGGGAGAGGCGGCGCGCGGCGGCATGGGGTGAACGTCGGCGTCAGGCGTTGACGCGGCGCGGGGCGGCGGTGACGATGCGGCCATGAAGACGCGATGGGTGGGTTTGGGCGCGGTGGTGGTGCTGTTCGGGTGCGGCGGTGATGACGGTGGGGCGTCGGACTCGGGCTTCACCTCGCCGGTGACGCTGACGCAGCCGATGCCGCAGACGACGTCGACGGAGCCGCCGGGGACGTCGACCACGGAGCCGACGACGGACGGGCCGTCGTCGGCGTCGAATACGGCGACGTCGGGCGAGCCGACGGGAGAGACGACGGCGGTGACGACGGGCGAGACGACGGCGGTGACGACCGGGGAGACCGGGGAGACCGGCGACACCTCGACGGGGCCGGGGCCGGCGTGCGGCGACGGCAACGTGGACGACGGCGAGGCCTGCGACGACGGCAACACGGACGACGGAGACGGCTGTACCAACGCCTGCACGGTGGCGGCGTGCGGGGACGCGGTGGTGCAGGTCGGGGTCGAGGAGTGCGACGACGGCAACACTGTCGACGAGGACGCGTGCACGAACGCGTGCACGAGCGCGAAGTGCGGCGACGGGATCGTCGGGCCGGGCGAGGCGTGCGACGACGGCAACGCGGTCGACGACGACGAGTGTTCGAACGCGTGCGCGGCGGCCTCGTGCGGCGACGGGGCGGTGCAGGCCGGTGAGGAGTGCGACGACGGCAACATGGTCGACACGGACGCGTGCCTGTCGAGCTGCAAGGCGGCCGTGTGCGGCGACATGCAGGTGCAGGCCATGGTCGAGGAGTGCGACGACGGCAACATGGTGAACGACGACGCCTGTTCGAACGCGTGCAAGGCCGCCAAGTGCGGCGACGGCGTCAAGCAGATGGGCGAGGAGTGCGACGACGCCAACATGGTGAACGACGACGCCTGCTCGAACATGTGCAAGACCGCGAAGTGCGGCGATGCGATCAAACAGGCCGGCGAGGACTGCGACGACGGCAACATGAACAACGGCGACGGCTGCAGCGCGACGTGCAAGTCCGAGGGGTCGTGTCTCAACAATCCGAAGTGGATGCCGGTCAATTGCAGCACCCCGAAGTGGGTGTGGTCGAGCAACCGGAACGTCGCCACGACGCTGGCGGCGGCCAACGCCAACAAGGTGCTGTGGGCCGGCTGCACGCACGCGCCGGCGGCCAACACCTGCAGCCTCGACGGCACCGGCTGGGTGTCGACCGCGACGGTGGTGATGGCGGGCTGCAACGCGAGCTGGTACCACATCGGCGGCGAGTACACCGGCAACTGCGGCGGCCACGACGGCGACGTGGTGCGGCGCCTCGTGCTCGGGAAGAATGACTGCTACGACTATTGATCAGTCGCCGCGGCCGGCCCCGCGCAGGAAGTAGCCGGCCACGCCGCCGTGGAAGCCCCACGAGGAGGCGCCGGGGATCTCCGGGACCCTGGCGTCGAGGACCTGATAATTGAAGGCGGCGAACACCCGGAGGTGCTGCAGGAGCACCCAGTTGACGCCCGCGGTGACGGCCTGGACGCCGTTGCCGCGGACGTCGCGGGCGCCGACGCGGAAGCTGTCGAAGCGGGCGGACAGCTCGACGGCGCTGTCGCGCACGCGCCTGCTTTTTAATAGTGGGAGGAGGGTGTTCGGGTCCTTGGTCTGGCCGGTGACGACGGCGCCGAGCTGGGCGTAGCCGCCGCTGCCGATCATCGGGGGCAGCGGGTCGCCGGGGGTGAAGGGGTCGCCGTCGGTGTCTCGCTCGCGGGAGTCGCGGGTGTGGAAGAACTCGCCGCGGGCCGAGAGGAAGCGCCAGAACAGGCCGCCGCCGGCGGTCACGCGGCGGGCGGGGCCGGCGGCGGGGACGCCGTGGATGAACTCGAGGCCGAAGGCGGTGTCGACGGTCGGCGAGAAGCCGTTGGTCTTGTGATAGGCGAAGACCGAGGCGTTGAGGATGAGCTGGGGGCCGCGCTTCGTGAAGGTGAGGGGGCGGACCTGCAGCTTGCCGGCGAGGGCGACCTTCGTGTTGTTGGCCTCGCGGTTCTGGCCGATGCCGCTGAACACCGCGACGCTGACGTCGGCCCAGCGCCAGAAGTCGTAGGCGGCCTCGACGCCGACCTGGCGCCCGGGGGTGGCGGCCATCAGCGACAGCGGGGCGCGCGGGAGCTCGTCGACGAGGTCGGGCACGTTGAAGCGGTAGCCGAACGGGGACTTGAACTGGCCGGCGCGGAGGCGCAGGCGGGCGACGACGTCCCACAGCACGAACGCGTCGACGAGCCGGGGGCCCTTGTCCTGGCCGGCCTCGATGGTGGCGAAGGCCGTGACCGGCCCGGTCCTGACGCCGCCGCCGAGGCGCGCGCCGGCGAGGCTGAGGTTGCTGTAGCCCTCGTCGGCGGCGGAGTAGTAGGTGGCGTCGGTGCGGATCCAGCCGTAGGGGAAGACCTCGACGGCGTCGAGGAGTTTATTGTTGTTCGGGGTGGGTGCGTCGGACGGTTGGCTGGTCTTTGGGGCAGGTGCGGAGACAGGCGGGTCGGCGGGCGGAGGAGCCGGCGCGGGCGAGGCCGGGGCGATGTCGGGGTCCTTCGGCGGTGGGCTGTCCGTGGGGGCAGGTGGTTCGAGGCTGTCCGCGGGGACAGGTTCGGGCGGGCCCGGGACGTCGAGCACGACGTCGGTCGGGGCGCGGTCGACGGGCTGGAGCGCGAGCGCCAGGGCGAGGAGCGGGGCCGGCACGGCGGGTCAGCAGGCGGGGACGACGACGATCGTCTGGGTGTCGCGGGCGGACACGTAGATCTTGCTGACGCCGTCGAAGGTGATCCCGCGGGGCTCCCAGTCGCCCTCGGCGAGGGTGGTGTAGGCGCCGTCGGGCGCGACGCGGTAGACGCGGCCGGTGCTGGTGGCGGGGTCGTAGGAGAGCAGCAGGAGGTCGCCGTCGGCGGTCGGCTCCATGAGGTCGAGGTTCTTGAACTCGTCGCTGACGACCGCGAGGGCGGGGGGCTCGGCGGTGAGGTCGACCCTGTAGAGGAGCTGCAGGTTCTGGTCGCCGACGTAGAGGGTGTCGCCGACCACGGCGACGCCGACCGGCTTGCTGAGGCCCTCGACGAGGATCTCCTCCTCGCCCGCGACGGGGTCGACGGTCGAGACCCAGCCGCTGAACATGCCCTCGGAGTCTTTCGAGAAGGTGGCGACGTAGAGCAGGCCGCGGGCCTCGTCGTAGTCGAGGCCGACGCGGCGCCACGCGGGGTCGACGCCGGCGAGCGCGGTCGGGGTGCCGTCGGGGGCGACGCGGAAGATCGCCCCGAGGTCGGGCACGCCGAAGCCGAAGCGCGGGACGTAGAGCGCGCCGTCGGCGGCGAAGTCGAGGTCGCCGAGGCCGTCCGCGCCGGGGTTGTCGTTCGGGCTGGGGATCGCGGCGAACACGCTCGAGGTGCCGTCGTCGGCGCGGCGGAGGATGCGGTTGTTGTCGTCGTCGGCGATGTAGAGGGCGGCCTCGTCGGCGCGCCAGTAGAGGCCGTTGGGCTCGGCCTGGACGTCGATGACGTACGGCTCGAAGGGCTCGCACACGGGGGGCGCGTCGGCGGTGGTCGGCTCGCCGGTCGAGGCGCCGCCGGTGTCACCGGTGTCGTCGACGGGGGCGGGCACGCAGGCGAGCAGGAGCAGGAGCGGGAGCGGAGATGGGCGTGGCATGGCGGCGTCGGCGGTCAGGGCTGGACCTCGGCGATGCGGTCGCCGCTGCACGACACGTCGTAGCCGAGGGCGGTGAGCTCGCGGCGGAAGGCGGCGGCGGTGAGCGTGTCGAGCAGTCGGTGCACGCGCGGGTCGTCGTGCAGGGGCTGGGGGATCGCCAGGTCGTAGCGCTCCTCGGTCAGCGGGATGAAGTGCAGACCGAACGCTGCGGCGGCGTCGTGGGTGGCGACGCCGACGTCGCCGACGCCGAGGGCGATCGCCTGCGCGACCTCGAGGTGGCCGCGCGCGGGCACGCTGCGGGCCGGTCGCACGCCGACGCGGCGGAGCTCGCGGTCGAGCAGGCGGCGCGCGCCGGCGCCGGGCTCGCGCGTGACGACGCGGAGGCCGCGACGCCCGAGGTCGGCGGGGCCGCGCAGCTTGCGAGGGTTGCCGGCGGGGGCGACGAGGCCGACCTGCCAGCGCGCGAGCGCGGTGACGATGGTGGCGCCGGGGCCGGCGTGACGACGGACGTCGGGGAGGTTGGCCTCGCCGGAGCGTTCGTCGATGAGGTGCACGCCGGCGACGTGGGCGTGGCCGCGGGCGAGGGCGTCGAGGGCGGCGGTGCTGGCCCGCGGGAGCCACAGGAAGCGGCCGGGGCCGGGGCGGGCGTTGAGGCGGTCGGCGAGCAGGCCGAGGGCGGGGGCGCAGCCCATGAGCACGAGGTTGTCGCGGGCCTCGGCGAGCGGGCGCACGGGGTCGGCGTGCGCGCGGCGCGAGGACCCGGCGGCGCGTCGCGCGGGGGCGGGGACGATGAGCGCGTCGGCGGAGATGCGCAGGCCCTCCTCGTGCAGCGGGTGGGCGACCCAGCGGCCGGCGATGAAGGCGAGGGCGACGCGGCCGCGGGTCGGCGCGGCGGGCTCGACGGCGAGGTGAGCGGGGGAGGCCTCGCCGAACAGGTCCTCGACGGTGCAGTCGAGGGCGCGCGCGAGGCGCAGGGCCACGTCGACGGCGGGGGTGGTGCGGCCGGCCTCGATGGCGCCGACGCTCTGGCGCGACAGGTCGGCGGCGTCGGCGAGGGCGACCTGGGACAGGCCGCGGGCTTCACGGCGGGCGCGCAGGAGTGGAGGAGCCATGTCGATCATGCTTTCCATCAGGGAAAGCATGCTTGTCAAGGCGCGGGGATCCGGAGATTGGCTGGTTTAAACGATTACCGGGCGGGTCCGCGGCGCGGACCGTGCGGTCGGAGCGGTCGGGGTCAGTGCGACTGGACGGCACGCGGGCGCGGGTGCGGCGAGGGTCGACGGCCGGGTGCGTCACGCCGGTCGTCGCGGGGCGACGACCGGCGGGTGGTTCGTCAGCAGCCGTCGACGGGGGCGCCGGGGTCGGGGCAGGCGGCGCCGGCCACGCCGGACTCGGGGCCCGGGGCGCCGCACTCGATCCACTCGCGCAGCAGGGCCAGCTCGTCCTCGGGGATGACGGCGGCGGGGGGCATCGGCGTGACGCCCTCGACGGTCATGTAGTCGAGCACCTTTAATTGGACGATCTGCGCGCGCTCGCTGGCGCCGGCGTGCGTGTCGAAGTTGGCGTTGCAGGGCGCGCAGGCCCGCTCGGCGCTCGGGAGGGCCGAGTGGTGGCAGCCGGTGCACCAGGTCAGGAAGAACGACTCGCCGAAGTTGTCCCACGTGACGATGCTGTCGGCGCAGGCGTCGGCGCCGGTGCTCGTGCCGGTGGACGGGGGCTCGCCGGTGTCCTCGGTGGTCGTCGCGTCGCCCGTGCCGGTGGACGCCGGCGGAGCTTCGGTGCCGCCGGTCGGGGCGTCGGTGGTCGCCGCGTCGCCGGTGGTGACGGCGGCGCCTGAGGTCGCGGTGGAGGTGTCGCTGCCGGTGGTGTCGCCGCTGCCGCCGTCGCAGGCGACGAGCAGGGCGAGCACCAGGCTAAGCGATGAAGCCTTGCATGGGCGTGACATCGGGCAGCCACTCCTGGGGTTCGAGGCCGACAATTTTTAGAACGCCCGCGGCGAAGTTGTCGTAGCGCAGCTGGACGCCGTCGTCCTTGGGTTGGCCGGAGGCGAGGTCGACCTTGCGGGCGTTGAGGCGGTCGTCGGTGCCGCCGTAGGCGCCGGGTTTGACGCCGGCGCCGAGGACCATGGCGCTGGTGGTGGGCCAGTGGTCCTTGCCGGCGGCCATGACGGGGGCGTTGAGCCTGGGGGTGCGGCCCATCTCGGACATGACGACGACGGTGGTGTTCGCCAGCAGGCCGGCGTCGGACAGCTTCTGCATGAGGGCGGCGAGGTCGCCGAACAGGGCGTCGTGGTTGAGGCCCTGGTCGGCGATGTTGTCGTGGGTGTCCCACTCGAGGTTGGAGTCGAGGTAGACCGCGCGGGATGTGCCCTGGAGGAGCGTGATGGCGAGGTCGATCTGCCCGGCGAGGTTGGCGGAGCCGGACAGCACGAGGTTGGAGAGCTCGGGGATCGCGCGGAGGTCGTCGGCGCGGACGAAGCAGTCGCGGTAGTCGGCGAGGCGGCGGGCGTTGTCGCCGAGGGCCGCGCGCGAGTCGGCGAGGCGGGCGGCGCGGGCGTCGACCCAGGCCTGGACCTGCGCGGCCTCGGCGGCGGTGGGCGTGAGGATCGGCGTCACGTCGTAGTCGAGCGAGGCGGCGGGGTCGTAGGCCTTCTTGCGGTTGAGGAGGGTGACGACCTGGTTGCGCGCGCCGAGGCGGCCCATCTGGGCGGCGTAGAGGCCGGGGTAGGCGCCGCCGCCGATGTCGGCGTACGGCAGCGGGAGGTCGGCGCTCTGGCCGACGGCGGCCATCATGCCGAGGTCGGGGCTGAGCTCGGTGCGGGTGCCGGTCATCATGCGCACGTGGCAGCCGAAGTGGGCGATGGCGCCGACGTCGATGCCGCGGACGACGGCGCACTGGTCGGACCAGGCCTCGAAGAACTGCTCGATGTTCGGGCGGTTCGGCGAGGTGAGCGCGGGGATCTCGGCGGCGCCGAAGGTCTTCTTGGCGCCGTCGGCGGGGCTGTCGATGTCGGGCGAGTCCTTGGGGTCGATGGCCCACACGGGGTCCCAGCCGCCGCGGGCGAACACGACGATGAGGTTGGTGGTGCCGGCGGCCCGGGCCCGCGGGGGCAGGGCGAGCGCGCCGAGGCCGAACAGGCCGGCGCCGAGGAGGGAGCGTCGCGTGAGTCGCATATGCATGGGGCCTTTCAGAAGAACACCACCCGGTTGTCCTGCAGCATGGCGGTCAGCAGGATCTTCCACTTCTGGCGCGGCTCGCCGGCGACGGCGGTCCACAGGGCGAACGACTCGTCGACCTCGAGGCTGTCCTCGGGGACAGCCTCGCCGAGCACGCGCAGGTGCAGCTGGGCGATCTGCTGGCGGACGACGGCGTCGGCGGAGCCCTCGTCGACGAGCGTGAGCAGCTTGCGCTCGGCCTTCGCGGGGGTCATGAAGTCGCGCTCGACCGCGTAGCCGGCGGCCTCGGCGGCGAGGGTCTGGACCACGAGCGTGCGCGTGGGGTTGAAGGTCCAGGTCGGCTGGGTGACCTGGTAGCCGTCGACGCCGCCGGCCATGGCGCGGTAGCCCCAGGCGTCGCTGTTGAGCAGGCGGAACTCGCCGTGCACGTCGCCGGGGTTGCGCATGCCGAGCCAGCGGAAGCCGGTGAGGTCCTCGAACATGCGCTCCATCTGCTCGGGGCGCGCGACCTTCAGGCCGATCACAGCGTCGGCCTCGGCGGGGTCGTCGGAGTGCGAGGCGAGGAACTCGTCGGACAGGGCGATCGCCTTGACGAGGGCGCGGATGTCGAGGCGGTCGTCGACGTGGAAGGCGGCGTCGAGCTCGCTGACGAGCGCGAACGGGACGGCGTCGAGGTGGACCTGGGCCATGTAGCTGTAGAAGCGGCGGGCGACGCACTGCGAGAAGCGGGGGTCGGCCGCGAGGTGCTCGCCGAGGGCGTCGAGGTGGCCGTCGACGTCGGGCGCGCCGAAGTAGCCGGGGGCGCGGCCGGTGGTCTTGGTCCACAGGGACTCCTGGGTCTGCACGTACTCCTCGGTGGGGAAGCAGATTTTCTCCTTGCCGGCGATGCACTCGCCCATGTCGTCGTAGGCGTTGGCGATGCCGGCCTTGCCGCGCGACTGGGAGCCCCAGAAGAACGAGGCGAGGGGGTCGAGGGTCTGGTGGCAGCTGACGCAGCCGGGGTTCTGCTGGAGGGCGCTCGAGAGGGCCTCGGTGTCGGTGAAGTCGACGGGCGGGAACGGGGGGACGTCGCGGGCGAGGTAGTCCTCGCAGAGGAACACGCGCGAGACGAGGTTGGCGCGCACGCGCTGGTGGTTGTTGCCGTTGGCGCGGTGGCGGTGCCACAGCGCGGAGCTGGTGAGCACGCCGCCGCCTTGCGGGCGGTCGTCGGACCAGTGCACGCGTTGCCAGTCGTCGGGGGAGTCGGGGTCGTAGCCGGCCACGTGCCAGGCGCCGGCGCCGACGGCGTTGACGTAGACCTCGTCGGTCGTGACGATGTCGGCGAACGAGCGCGCGGGGTCGCGGACGACCGCGGCGATCAGCTCGAGCGGCTCCTCGGGGACCGAGGCCATGTAGCGCGGGTCGTCGAGGCCGGCGAGCGGGCCGACGTACGGCAGCATGCTGGCATTGAGCTGGGCGCGGACCTGCAGGGCCTCGGCGTAGAGGTCCTTGACGGTCTCGGCGAAGCGCGGGTCCTCGAGGTAGGCGTCGACGATGCCGGGCAGGGCGGCGGGGTCGTCGGCGACGGTCTGCATGTCCGCGAGCGCGGGACGTACGCCGCGCAGGGCCATGGAGATGCGCACGAGCCGGTCGGTGGGGGCGAGCGGGACGAGGGTGGCCGCGGGCTCGCCGGTGCTCGAGTCGGCGCCGCCGGTGGTGTCGTCGCCGGTGGTGGTGCCGGTGCCGGTTGTGGCGGGCGGGTCGGTCGCGCTCGCGGGGCCGCCGGTCGGGGTGTCGCCGGTGTCGCCGGCGGTCGCGGCCGCGGTGGTGTCGCCGGTGTTCGGCGCGCCGTCGCTGCCGTCGCTGCCGTCGCCTGTACACGCGGCCAGCAGCAGGGCTGCGGCGTACGCGTGGGTCCATCGTCGATGCATGTCCACCTCCATCTTCGGGCCCCGTCGAGCAAGCGCCGTGCCACGCGACAGGGCCGAGGCGACCGCGTGGCGGTCCGTAGTCTCGCCCGGGGGATGGACTCGAGTCCATGGACCGGGACGTGGGGGCCGCGGAGGACGGCGAAGATTCGCGCACTCGCCCGCGCGAAGCGTGTACCTTCACGGCCATGATCGCCGCGATCGCCGGGGACATGATCGGGTCGGTGCACGAGCGCGCCAACATCAAGCGCACCGACTTCACCCTGTTTAAAAGCGGGAGCCGCTTCACCGACGACACGGTGATGACGCTCGCGGTCGCGGACTGCCTGATGAACCGCCGGCCGTACGCGGCGACGCTGCGGGAGTACGGGCGGCGCTACCCCGACCGCGGCTACGGCGGGATGTTTAAAAAGTGGCTGGCGAGCGACGACATGGGGGCGTACCAGAGCTTCGGCAACGGCTCGGCGATGCGGGTGTCGCCGGTGGGGTTCGCGATGCCCAGCGAGCAGGAGGTCCTCGGCGAGGCGAAGCGCAGCGCCGAGGTCACGCACGACCACCCGGAGGGGATCAAGGGGGCGCAAGCCCTCGCCATGGCGGTGTTCCTCGCGCATCACGGGGCCGACAAGCCGACCATCCGCAAGGAGATCTCGGGGCGCTTCAAGTACGACCTGGACCGCACGGTCGAGAGGATCCGGCCGAAGTACAAGTTCGACGTGTCGTGCCAGGGATCGGTGCCGGAGGCGATCATCGCGTTCCTCGACAGCTCGGACGTCGAGAGCGCGATCCGCCTGGCGGTCTCGCTCGGCGGGGACGCCGACACGCTGGCCTGCATGGCCGGGGCGGTGGCGCAGGCGTTCTACAAGCGCGTGCCGCGGGAGATCGTCGACGAGGTGTCGCGGCGGCTCGCGCCGGAGCTGCTGCAGCTGACGCAGGAGTTCTGTCGGCGCCACGACGTGCGGGTGTGACGTGACCTGGTCGGCGATCGCGGCGCTGGTGGTCGGCCCGGCTCACGCCGTGGTCAGCTGGTTCTTCTTCAGCCGGCGCCGGCACGGGGCGGGCTGGGCGCTCGGCTGGCTCGCCGCCACGCTCGCGGCGGTGCTGCTGCAGGACGTGTGGGCGGTGCAGGTCGGGTTCTGGGCGGCGGTGGTGGTGTGGGAGGCGTGGTGGCTGTCGCTGCGGCCGCAGATCGACCGCGACTGGGCGCCCGACGTGGCCCGCCAGGCCACGGGGATCATCGCCGGGGGGCGGCTGGTGATGCACGACGTGCGCAACTTCGTGTGGCGCGGCGAGGAGGATCACCTCGAGCGCTGGGAGACGCGCAGCTACGACATTAATAAACTCGAGTCGCTCGACCTGTTCGCGGTGTACTGGACCATCGAGGGCATCGCCCATTTAATTATGAGCTTCGGGTTCGGCGAGGAGGGGCGGCTGGCGTTCTCGATCGAGGTCCGGCGCGAGCGGGGCGAGCCGTGGTCGGGCATCCGCGGGGCCTTCAAGGTGTTTGAATTGGTGACGATCGCGGCGGACGAGCGCGACGTGCTCGGGGTGCGGGCTGGCGTCCGCGGCGAGGACGTGCGGATCTACCGGCTGCGCACGACGGCGGAGTTCAGGAAGAAGCTGCTGGCGCAGTACGTCGCGGACTGCAACCTGCTGGCGAGGGAGCCGCGGTTCTTTCACACGTTCTGGACCAACTGCACGACGCAGGTGGTGCGCATGGCGCGGGCGGCGGGGTGGAGGTTGCCGTTCGACTGGCGAATGATCGCCTCCGGTCATGTGCCCGACTATCTTTATAAGGTGGGGCTGCTGGACCGGAGGGTGAGCTTCGCCGAGCTGCGCGGGCAGGCGAGCGTGTCGGAGAAAGTGCGGGCCGCGGGGTACGGGGCCGGGTTCTCGCAGAAGATACGCGAGGGGGTGCCGCGACCCGAGGACGAGGCGGGTTAGGGCGAGCTCACTCGTCGGGGTCGTCGCCGAAGAGGACGCCGACCTGCAGCTCGAGCGCCTCGAAGGGCTCGGCACGCACGCGTTCGCCGCGCTCGGCGGTCAGGACCTGCAGGTAGCCGTCGGAGTGCCAGCGGTAGACCTCGAGGCGGTGCTCGAGGGGGTCGAGGATCCAGTAGTGGCCGACGCGGTGCTGGTGGTAGATCCGGCGCTTCTTGACGAGGTCGTTGTTGGCGTTGCTCGGGGACAGGACCTCGCAGATCCAGTCGGGGAGCGCACGGACGATCGCCCCGCTCGGCGGCGACGGGGTCCTCTCGCGGCGCCAGCCGGCGACGTCGGAGCGGAGCTTATTAATATTGCCGAAGTCGACGAGGGTCTCGACCGCGAACCACCAGCCGCCGGGGTTGCGGCCTCCCGGGCGGCGATCGAACGGTCCGGAGAACGCTGCGATCAGGCGGCCCTGGCTGCGGCCGTGTTCGCCGGAGGTCTCCTTCTCGTGGAGGGAGCCCTCGATCAGCTCGAGGCCGTCGGTGACCTTGTCCTCGGTGATCGTGTCCGCCGGGGGGATGGGGAACAGCTTGGTGGCCGCGCTCGCCATGCTCTCGACATAGCATGGAACGCTGCGATGTCGCGAGCGGTACGCGACGGGGGTGCACAGGTTTGTTACCGTCGGGCATGCGCCGCGCCGTGCTCGCTTCGTTCGTGCTGTTCGCTCCGTCGTTCGCGTCTGCGGGGGAGACGCAGGTGATGCTGATGGGCGAGGTGCCCGTCGACGGGCCCGATCATTTCTTCGTGCCGTTCATGGTGCCGGCGGGGACCGTGGAGATCGAGGTGATGCACGACGACCTGTCGTCCGACAACATCCTCGACTGGGGGCTCGAGGATGCGGCGGGGTTTCGCGGGTGGGGCGGCGGGAACACGGAGGACGCGGTGGTCGGGGCCCTGGCGGCGTCGCGGAGCTACGTGGCCGGGCCGATCGCGGCGGGCGAGTGGCGGGTGGTCGTGGGCAAGGCGCAGCTCGTCGAGGCGCCGGCGATGTACAGCGTCGTGGTGACGCTGCGCGACGCGCCGACGCTGGCGCCGCAGCCGGAGCGCGCGCCGTACACGGCGGTGGACCTGGGCGGCGGGCCGCGCTGGTACGCGGGGGACTTTCACGTGCACTCGCGCGAGAGCGGGGACGCGGCGCCGGCGCTCGATGAGATCGCGGAGTTCGCCCGCGGGCGCGGGCTCGACTTCGCGGAGATCAGCGATCACAACACGCTGACGCAGCTCGAATTTTTCAATTATGTGCAGGAGCTGCACCCGGACCTGCTGCTCGTGCCGGGGATGGAGTACACGACGTATCAGGGGCACGCGAACGCGATCGGGGCGACGGCGTGGGTCGACCACAAGATCGGGCAGCCGGGGGTGACGATCGCGGGGGCGGCCGCGGCGTTCGCGGAGCAGGGGGCGCTGCTGTCGATCAATCACCCCGTGCTCGAGCTGGGGAATGTGTGCATCGGCTGCGCGTGGAAGCACGAGGTGCCGGCGTCGCTGAGCGCGGTGGAGGTGGCGACGACCGGGCTCGACAAGGGCGGGGGGTACTTCACGGACGACGCGATCAAGTACTGGGACGGGCTGTGCGCGACGGGCTTGCACGTGGCGGCGATCGGCGGCTCCGACGATCATCGCGCGGGGCAGGACCTCGACGCGTTCCAGAGCCCGATCGGCGACCCGACGACGATGGTGTACGCGGAGTCGCTGAGCGTGGCGGCCATTATCAATGGGATACGGGCGGGGCGGACCATGGTGAAGCTGCAGGGGCCGGACGACCCGATGGTCGAGCTGACGGCGGACGCGGCGATCGAGGGGGACACGATCTCGGCGGATTCGGTGACGTTCACGGCGACCGTGACGGGGGCGCCGGAGGGCAGCGCGGTGCGGTTCGTGCGCAACGGGGTGCCGCTGGGGATGACGCCGATCGAGGGCGACCCGTTCGCGGCGACGGTCGAGGCGAACGCGCCGGGCGAGGGGGAGGATCGCTGGCGGGCGGAGGTGATCGTGGGCAGCGGGCCGCGCACGATCACGAGCCACCTGTGGCTGCGCGAGGGCCCGGTCGAGGAGCCGACGAGCGGGTCGGCGCCGACGTCGAGCGGGGCGGAGGAGGAGGGCACGAGCGGCACGAGCGGTGCGAGCGGCGCGAGCTCGGGTGGGGCGAGCTCGAGTGGTGGGACGAGCGAGGCGGGGCAGGAGGCGCCGGCGGAGCAGGGGTGCGCGTGCGGGGTGCAGCGGACGGGGGCGTGGTGGCTCGCGCTCGCGCTGCCGCTGGTGCGCAGGCGGCGGGCGCGGGGTGATAGGCTGTGGTGATGACGCGCGAGTTCTCGCTGACGGAGGCGCTCCACGGGGAGGAGGGGCCGTACCTGATGCGGGTGCTGGCGGCGCCGTACGGGCGCGAGGGGCTGGCGGAGTACCGGGAATTTCTCGCGGGGCGTGGTGATGCGCGCGGCGAGCTGCTGCGGGTGCAGGACGCGCTGCTCGACGGGGCGGACGAGGCGGAGCTGGCGGGCTTGAAGGCGCGGCTGGCGGCGCTGGTGGCGGCGTGCGACACGGCGTGGTGGCGCTGCGTCGATCGGCTGGGGCAGCTGCGCAACTGCGGGCAGGCGATCGAAGAAGAGGCGGTGGTGCGGTTCGCGTTCGAGTGCCCGATGCGCTGGGAGACGCTGGTGCGCTCGCGCGAGGCGGACGTGCGCTGGTGCGGGGAGTGCGGCGAGCGGGTGTACCAGTGCGGGACGCGGGCGGAGGCGGAGGCGCAGGCGCGGCTCGGGCGCTGCATCAGCGTGCCGGCGAGCATCACGGCGGCGGCGAGCCGCGAGGCGACGGCGATGGTGACGGGGCGGCCGAACCCGGTCGAGTTCTGGGGTCGGCGGATCTTCGGCGGGCGCTGAGCCGCGGTCGCGCGGCGTCGAGTACGAAGTTTTTCGTGTGGTGGTGGGGCGTTCGACGGGGGCGGGTCACGCGGCGTCGAGCGTGAAGTATTTCGTGTGGTGGTGGGGCGTTCGACGGGGCGGGTCACTCGGCGTCGAGCATGAATTTTTTCATGAGGCGGTAGAGGGTGGTGCGCTCGACGCCGAGGGCGCGGGCGGCCTCGGCGCGGCGACCTTGATGGCGGGCGAGCGCGCCGCGGATGTGGCGCTCGGCGGCGCGGTCGAGGAAGGCTTGCAGGGGCAGGGACTCGTCGCCGGACGGGGGCGGCGAGGGGGCGGGGCTGTGGTCGAGGAGGAGGTCGGCGAGCGTGATGTGCTCGTCGCGCGCGAGCACGGCGGCGCGCTCGACCAGGTTCTCGAGCTCGCGGACGTTGCCGGGCCAGGGGTGGGCGAGCAGCCAGGCCTCGACCTCGCTCGACCAGCCGTGGATCGTGCGGCCGAGCTCGCGGGCCCAGCGGGCGAGGAAGTGGCGGGCGAGCGGGAGGATGTCCTCGGGGCGCTCGCGCAGCGGCGGCAGGCGGATGGGGATGACGGCGAGGCGGAAGTACAGGTCCTCGCGGAAGCGGCCGGCGGCGACCTCGGCGCGGAGGTCGCGGTTGGTAGCGGCGACGAGGCGGACGTCGACGGGCCTCGGCTTCGAGCCGCCGACGGGCAGGACCTCGCGGGTCTGGAGCACGCGCAGGAGCTTGGCCTGGAACTCGAGGTCGACCTCGCCGATCTCGTCGAGCAGGAGGGTGCCGCCGTCGGCGCGTTCGAACACGCCGGCGCGCGTGCTGGCGGCGCCGGTGTAGGCGCCCTTCTCGTGGCCGAACAGCTCGCTCTCGAGGACGCCGCCGGCGAACGCCTTGCAGTTGACGGCGACGAACGGGCCCTGCACGCGGTCGCTGTGGCGGTGGATCGCCCGGGCGACGAGCTCCTTGCCGGTGCCGCTCTCGCCCCACACGAGCGCGGTGGCCCGGCTGCGGGCGGCCCGCTCGGCGAGCCCGAAGACCTCGCGCATGGCGGCGCTGGCGGTCACGGCCTCGTCGAGCGCGTGCAGCTGCTGCAGGCGCGCGCGCATGTAGCGGTTGTCGCGGGCGAGGCGGGTGACCTCGAGGGCGCGGCGGGTGAGCGCGAGGCAGGCCTCGTTGTCGAACGGTTTTTCTATGTAGTCGAAGGCGCCCTCGCGGACGGCGGCGAGGGCGGTGGCGACGCTGGCGTGGGCGGTCATCAGCACGACCGGCATGTCGGGGGCGAGGCGCCTGGCGTGGTTTAAAACTGCGAGGCCGTCGCTGCCGGGCATCTTTAAATCGGTGAACAGCAGGTCGAAGCTGCGCTCGCCGAGGGCGGTGATGCAGGCCTGCGGGTCGGTGAACGTGGTGACGTCGTGGCCGTCGCGGCGCAGGAGCATGGCCATGACCTCGGTCATGCGGGGTTCGTCGTCGAGGACGGCGACGTGGGCGCTCACGCGTGGGCCTCCGGGAGGGCGAGCACGAAGCAGGCGCCGCGGCCGTCGGGGCCGAGGCCGCCGCCGTGGCTCAATCGCACGGTGCCGCCGTGGGCCTCGGCGATGCGGGCGGCCATGGCGAGGCCGAGGCCGGTGCCGCCGGGGCGTGTGGTGACGAACGGGGCGAAGATGCGGCCCTGGACGACGGGGTCGACGCCGGGGCCGTCGTCGGCGACGCGCAGCTCGCAGCCGGCGGTGGTGGCGGCGAGCGAGACCTCGACGCGGCCGCCGCGGGCAGCGTGGGCGGCGTTGTCGATGAGGGTGAGCGCGACCTGGGCGATCAGGTCGGGGTCGCCGCGCAGGGTCCCGGCGCCGCGGGTGGTCAGGCGGACGCCGCGCTCGTCGAGCGCGGGCGCGACGAGCGGGTGGACGGCGGACATGAGGGCGTCGAGGGTGAGCGGCTCGTGGCGGGTGGCGAGCGGGCGGGCGTAGTCGAGGAGGGCCCGCACCACGCCGTTGAGGCGGTCGACCTCGTCGACGATGAAGCCGGAGGCGCGGCGGGCGTCGCTGCCCTCGGGGAGGTCCTGCGCGAGCATGGCGGCGGACGAGCGGATGACGCCGAGCGGGTTGCGGACCTCGTGGGCGACGCCGGCGGCGAGCGCACCGATCTCCGCCAGCTTCTCGCTGTGCAGCGCGCGGCGCTGGCTGTCGGCGACCTGCAGGGCGGAGGCCCGCAGGGCGACCTGGGCGGCGAGCAGGCGGCTGATCGCCCAGCCGAGCCCGGCGAAGCTGAGGGCGAACACCAGGCAGATGGCGAGGGTGGCGTCGTGCGAGCCGAGCCGCATGGTCACGCCGAGCGCGCGCAGCAGCAGGTAGTCGACGCCGCCGAGGCCGAAGCCGAGCAGCGCGCCGGCCCGCGGATCGCGGAGCAGGGTCGACGACGAGGGCACGAGGGCGAGGGTAACCGAGGCGGCGGCGAGGCGCGACATGACCGGCGCAGCCAGCAGCACGCGTGCCAGCGGCGACGGGCCGCGATCGCGGGGGCGCGGCGCGGCGACGATGCGGCGGCGCAACCCGACGTTGCAGGGCTGCAACGCGGGGGCGCGCGGCGGGCGAGCGGGCCTGACGATCGCGGCTGGCACGCGGGTTGCTCACGGGGACGGCGAAGGACAACCGCCATGAACAAGAAGCAGATCCTCCTCACCATCGTGCTCGTCGACTTCCTCGCGCTGACCGCCTGGGCGGTCGCCGAGGTCGGGTTCGTGCAGATCTTCGCCGGGCTGCTCGACAACCCCGGGAGCGTGCAGGTCGGGGTCGACCTGCTGCTGGCGATCGGCATGATCGCGGCGTGGATGTGGGTCGACGCGCGCAAGCACGGGCTGACGGTCGCGCCGTACCTGCTGCTGACGGCGACGCTCGGCTCGATCGGCCCGCTGGTCTACCTCATCCGCCGCGAGTCGCTGCTGAAGCGCTGATCACAGGCGACACAGGCGGGCGGCGAGGCCGACGAGCGGCGGGAGCAGCGCGCAGAAGGCGACGCGCAGCAGGGTCAGACGGCCGCCGAGGATGCCGACCTCGAGCGGCATGCGGATCAGCGAGAGCGTCGACAGCGAGACGAGGTAGGTCAGGAGGACCGGGACCGCGGCGCCCTGGCGGGCGAAGGCGGCGACGAGGGTCAGGCCGATCGGGCCGCCGCCGGGGGTCAGCACGCCGGCGAGCCACGCCAGCAAGATGCCGCGCGCGCCCGACTCCTGGCCGAGCCAGCGGCTGATGATGTCGGCGGGCACCACGACCTCGACGCAGGCGGCGAACAGGACGGCGAGCAGCAGCAGCGGCAGGAGGCCCTGGGCCTGGCCGAGGCTCGCGGTCCACAGCTCGGCGAACTTGCGCTGGTGGGCGATGACCGCGAGCAGGAGCGCCAGCGGCGCGGCCATGGCGAGCAGGGCGAGCTTCACGCGCCCTCCTCGTCGGCGAGCAGGGTGACCCAGCCGCGGTCGCCGTCGACGCGGACGCGCTGGCCGTCGCGGATCTTGCGGGTGGCGTCGTCGACGGCGACGACTGCGGGGATGCCGATCTCGCGGGCGACCACGCTGCCGTGGGTCATGAGGCCGCCGACCTCCATGACGAGCGCCGCGGCGTGCATGAACAGCGGGGTCCAGCCGGGGTCGGTGAAGGGGGCGACGAGCACCTCGCCGGCGGCGAGGGTCTCGCGCGCGGGGTCGCGGATCACGCGCGCGCGGCCCTCGATCACGCCAGAGGACACGGCGACGCCGCGCAGCGTGCCGGCCGGCAATTCGGCGGCGACGGGCAGCGGGGGGACCTCACCCTCGTCGGTCACCAGCGACGGCGGGGTGAGGGTGGCGTGCTGGGCGGCGAGGCGGCGGGCGTCGGCGAGGCGCTGCTTGTGGGGCGCGAGCGAGGCGCCGCGGGCGTGGGCGTCGGCGGCGGCGAGCACGTCGTCGAGGTCGAGCAGGAACACGTCGTCGGGGTCGTCGGCGGCGCCGTCGGCGACGAGCGCGTCGCCGACCTCGCGGGCGGCGGCGTGCAGCAGGCCGAACAGCTCGATGAGCGCGAACTTGTGGTGCTCGCGCAGGGCGTGGGCGGTGCGCACGCGGTCGATGAGGCCGCGGATGAAGGGGCCGCGCAGCCAGCCGAGCGGGCCGCGGCGGGCGGCGGCCTCGATGACGGAGGCGACGCGCTCGGCCTCGCGGCGGGCGGCCTCGTGCTGGGCCCGGTGGGCGCCGGCGGGG
This sequence comes from Myxococcales bacterium, assembly GCA_016793465.1. Next base: position 361,709 of record JAEUJW010000040.1, on the reverse strand, counting down.
AGGTCCTGCAGGCCGGCGAGGGCGCGCAGCAGAGCGTCGGGGCGATCGCGCCAGCGCGGCACGGCGACGTCGATCTCGCCGGCGCAGCGCGAGCCGTAGCGGGCGAGGAAGCGGTCCCAGCCGGCGAAGAACGGCGCGGTGGCGGGGCCGCGCTGGGCGGCGAAGGCGACCGGGTCGGCGCCGCGGAGGGCGGCGACGAGGCCGGCGTGGTCGCGGGCGAGGTCGGCGAGGTCGCCGAGCTCGAGGTCCATCTCGGTGGTGATGTTGCCCTCGAGGCCGCGCAGCAGCGCGTCGGGGGCGGCCTCGGGGCACACGCGGGCGCACATGCGCCGGAGCACGCGCTCGCCGAGGAACATCGCGGCGATCAGCGGCATCACGGCGCGGCGCATCATGACGTCGAACTCGTCGGCGAGCTCCCTCTGCAGGACGCGCAGGCGGGCCGGGCTGTCGGGGGCGGCGGCCACGGCGGCCTTCTGGCGGGCGACGAGGTCGTCGTAGATGCCGACGAGCAGGGCACGCATGCGCGCGGGCGCCATCAGCGAGCGGCGGACGGTCCGCGCGAGCACGGGGGCCATGAAGCGCGCCATCTCGAGGAGCGTCGGGCGCATCGACCTGGCGGCGGCGAGCACGTCGGGCCGCGAGCGCACGGCCGCGAGGCGCTCGGCGCTCGGGCGATGCATGTGGCCGAGCACGGCGGGGATGATGGAGCTCAGCGGGGCGCGCTGCAGGATCGGCGTGAGGTCGGCGAACAGGCGGCCGCCGGCGTCCCGCACGTAGCGCGAGATGCCGTGGCGGCGGCCGAACGGGATGAGGCGGCGGATCACTGACATGCCGAACCGCGAGAGCGGCGCGAGGTTGACCTGGACGTGGCCGAACGAGAGATACACGCGGCGGCGGCCGTCGTCGCTGCCGACCTGCGGGAACAGGGTGGTGATCGCCCGCGACTGCAGCAGATAGAGGGCGCCGTCCTGGCGCGCCCACTCGACGTCCTGCGGGGCGCCGCGCAGGGCCTCGGCGCGCGCGGCGAGGGCGGCGAGCTCGCGGGCCTCGGCGTCGTCGAGGACGGAGACGGCGCGCCTGTCCTCGGGGACATCCTGCTCGCGGGTGCCGCCTCCGGGCAGGCCGAGGAGCGCGCGGCGCTTGTCGGCGAGGCGGCGCTCGAGCACGGCGCCGTCGTCGCGGCGGACCTTGATGATGTCGGCGGGGGCGCGGCCGCTGACGAGGGCCTCGCCGAGGCCCCAGACGGCCTCGATCACGGCGACGCCGCGGTGGCCGGTGGTCGGGTCGGCGGAGAAGATCACGCCGGCGGCGTCGGCGGCGACCATGCGCTGGACGACCACCGCCATGGCGGCGTCGGCGGCGGCGATGCCCCGGCGGCGGCGGTAGGCGACGGCGCGGTCGGTGAACAGCGAGGCCCAGCACGCGCGCACGCGGTCGGTCACGGCCTCGGCGCCGCGGACCTGCAAGAAGCTGTCCTGCAGGCCGGCGAACGAGGCGTCGTCGAGGTCCTCGGCGCTGGCGCTCGAGCGCACGGCGTAGGCGTGCTCGCCGTGGCGGCGCAGGGCCGCGGCCACCGCGGCGACGAGGGCGTCCGACAGCGGCAGCCGCGAGACGCGCTCGCGCAGCGCGGCGGCGCGGCGGCGCAGGGCCTCGAGGTCGTCGGCGGGGCAGGCGTCGAGCTCGGCGAGCAGGGCGGCGAACGTGCGGTCGGCCGCGCCGGCGGCGAGGAAGGCGGCGGTCGTCACGCAGAAGCCGGGAGGGGCGGGCAGGCCGGCGGCGAGCAGGGCGTGCAGGCCGACGGCCTTGCCGCCGGCGCTGGCGAGGTCGCCGGCGGCGGGGTCGGCGAGGTCGATCACCCAGGTGGTCGTCGAAGTCATGCGCGCCTCCGGCTGCCCCTGCCGGCGCCGGCGAGGAACAGCGCGACGATGACGCGGGCGCGCTCGGCCGCCGGCGGGCGCGGGTCGCTGCTCATGCGGTGCATGAGCACGTCGCCGAGGACCATGCCGACCAGCGCGGTGGCCAGGCGCCGGGGCGGGGCGCCGCCGACGCGGCCGCGCTCGATCTGGGCGGCGAAGTACTCGTGCATCACGCGCGAGAGGCGGACCTCGTGCTCGCGGATGCGGTGGAGGTAGCGCCACGAGTCGGGGTCGGGGCTGAAGATGATGCGCAGGAAGATCGGCTGCGACTCGAAGCGGCCGATCGCCGCGGCGACGAAGCCCTCGAGGGTCGCGGCGATCGGCGCGTCGTGATCGACGACGAGCTCGCGCAGGGTCGCGTGCGGGGCCAGGCGGGTGATCGCCTCGCGGATCAGCTCGTCGCGCTCGCCGAACATGCGGTAGATCGTGGTGACGGAGGCGCCGGCGCGGACCGCCACGTCCTCGAGCGAGAACCCGAGCGGGCCGCGCTCGCCGACCAGCTCGAAGGTCGCGGCCAGCAGGCGCTCGCGCAGCGACTGGGGCGCCGCGCCGCGCTCGCGCAGGGCCGCGTCGAGGCGGGCGCGCCCGCCGAAGCGGCGGTACAGGGTGGCCCGCGACATGCCGGCGGTGCGCGCCAGCTGGTCCATGGTGTACCCGCCGTCCCGCCCGCCGAGGCGTGCGGCGGCCGCGAGCACCCGCTTCTGTTCGTCGGCTGCGAGAGACATCGAGGCAATGCTACCTGCCGCGGTGTCTCAGGCGATCTCCGCGGCGTCTCATTCGCACGCGAGCCCGGGCGTCGGCGGCGGGTGGAGCCTGTGCACGCCCGCGGGGCGCCCGGGCGTGATCCGCCGGGAGGGGCGCGGTCGCCAAGGGAACGCCGTTCTGGGCGGGTGCCGCGCGCGCCTGCGAGCGGCGAGGAGCATTCCCTTGAAGAACCTACCGTGGACGATCGCGGGGGCGGTGTTCGCCCTCATCACAGCGACGCGGGGACGTGCCCGAGTGCGGGGTCGGCTGACGGTTGCGGCTGACGGCGGTCACGCGGTGCGGCGCGTCGCGGTGCGGCGCGTCGCCAGCGCGACGAGGCCGAACACCAGGCCGACGCCGTTGAAGGCGCCGAGGAACAGGGCGGCCCAGTAGGGGAAGAAGAACGCCGGCGGCGGCGGCACGGGGAAGCCGAGCTGCCAGCCGAGCGCCGCGGGGTGGGCGAGCGAGAGCAGGGTGCCGATCGCGGAGATCGCCGCGAGGTCGAGCAGGAGGGCGTCGAGGTCGCGCCGCAGCCGCCAGTGCGCGACGATCGCCGCGACCGTGGCGACGACGCCGATCGCGCTGGTGAAGGTCAGGAAGTCCTCGCGGTTGGCGACCGAGCTGAGGTCGAAGCTGCCGCGCAGGCCGACCTGCAGGGCCCAGGCGAGGCCGCAGAAGCCGGCGACGAACGCGGGGCCGAAGCGGCGCGCGCCGCCGCGGTGGGCCCGGGCCTGCAGCGCGAGGGTCACGCCGAGCAGGCCGGCGAACAGCAGGGCGACGCGCTGCTGGTGGGCGCGGTGCCAGGCGTAGAAGCGGTCCCAGCTGCCCTCGCTGGCCGGCAGCCAGGTCGCCACGGCGGCGGCGTTGGCCTCGCGGAAGCGGGCCACGGCCCGGCGGCGGTCGTCGAGCCAGGCGGCGGGCAGGACCGCGGGGTCGGCGATGTCCCACAGGGCGTCGAGGCCGTCGTCGCCGGCGCGCATCTCGGCGGGGAACGGCAGGCCGAGCAGGAGCGCGATCGAGGGCCCGATCGCGGTGGTCGCGAGGGCGGCGTCGGCGGTGCCGTGGCGGACGCCGAGCCCGGCGTAGCAGGTGAGCACGCGGGCGATGCGATCCTGGCGCCCGCCGTGGCCGCCGTGCAGCGAGTGGCCGTGGTCGGCGGTGACGACCACGAGGTCCTGCGCGAGGTCGACGTCGCGGGCGAGGAACTCGGCGAGCTGGCGGTCGACGCGGTCGACGGCGGCGCGGTACGCGGGCGAGCCGGCGCCCGACTCGTGGCCGGCGTGGTCGACGTCGAGCGGGTGGACCAGGCGCAGGTCGGCCGGCGGCGAGCGGCGGAAGGGGTCCTCCTCGGGGTCGATGAGCGCGACCTCGTCGAAGCCGCGGGGGAACATCTCGGTCCACCAGGTCAGCTCGCTGCTGGCCGACACGCGCAGGCCGGCCGCGCGCGCGAGCTCCCAGAACGAGCGCGCGGCCAGCGGGGCGGGGTCGTCGTTGAAGCGCACGCCGCTGCGGTCGGGCTCGAGCCCGGTCGAGATCGCCGCGTAGACCGGGCGCGACAGCGACAGCGGGCCGACGTCGGTGCGGCGGCACTGGCCGCGGGCGGCCAGCAATTGTGTCGAGCGCATCGTCTGCGCCTCGAGGTGTCCGAGGCCGTCGATGACGACCACGACGGTCTGGCGCGGGCGACGCTGGCCGGGTTCGCGGACCGGGGCGTCGTCGACGTGGACGAGGTGGAGGCCCTCGTGGGCGCTGAGCCGCCCTGTATAGCTGTCGCCGAGCGCGGCCGGGACGACCACGCCGACCGCGCAGCAGGCGACGAGCAGGAGGGGACGGGACGACATCGCGGCAAGCATGGACCGTTCGCTATCGTTGCGCGGAGCGCCGCGGCGAAAACTTGCTACCTGACCGGGTGTCCATGACCCCCACGCCATCCCGTTCGCCCCGCCGCGCAGTCCTCGCGCTTGCGGGGTTCACCGCCGTCGCCTGCGCCCCGAAGTGGAAGACCGAGACGTTGATCGACCCGCGAGAGGTGGCGCGGGCCCTCGACGACCCGGCCCACATCGGCACCGTGTTCGACCCGAGCAGCGTGCCGCTGTTCGACCCGCCGGAGAAGCTGCGCCCGTGCTGCGCGTTCGGCCAGGACCTGACGGTGAAGGTCGGCCAGCTGCCGCTGCCGGACCTGCTGAAGAACGTGCTCGGCGTCGACGACCTCGGGCCGCACGCCTACGACCGCGGCTCGGCCACCCGCGAGCGCAACGGCCTGGTGTACACCTGCCGCGGCGGGTTCATCGACATCGCCCACGTGCGCGACAACGCCGACCGCGCGCTGTTCCTGTCGCTGCGCATCGCCCGGGCGCTGCCCAGCGGCGTGACCGTCGACATGCCGTGGGAGGGCACGGGGCGGCGCATCGTCGTGGCGCCGCTGCCCGAGGGGGTGCTCGAGCGGCACGGGCGCTGGCAGGTCGCGACCGCGCTGGCGGCGTGGGCCAACCACCAGCTCTCGAACTGGCACGAGGTCGTGACGTGGTACGGCTGGGAGAGCGTGAAGGGGGTGCCCGAGCGCGTCTCGGCGTTCTCGCCGGAGGACATCTACTCGAACACGCTGGGCACCAAGCTCGGGGTCGGGCTGGTGATGAACCGCGAGATGCGCTCGCGCGAGGAGTACGACGCGGCCATGCAGGCGTGGCTGCTCGAGGGCCTGCGCCGGCTCGGCGTGGTCTCGCGGGACGAGGCGCACGCGGCCATGCGGGCGGTCGACGGGCGGTGGTGGGACTCGAACAGCGCGGTGCCGGAGTTCAAGCTGGTGCTGAAGCGATCGCTCGACGTCGCGGCGCCGTCGCGCGGGTGGATCGTCGCCGACACCGTCGACGACCCCAAGCTGAAGACGATGTGCCAGGACTCGCCGCCGCCGCTGGCGCTCACGCTGCCGGAGAAGCTCGGCGAGCTGGCGATCGCCGAGCTCGTCGACGTGCGGTTCGAGTTCACGAACAAGTGGATCCCCGAGAAGTTCCCGATCGCGGTCGCGGAGGGCACGGTGGTCGGGCCCGAGCAGCTGCCGCAGATCATCGAGGACGTGCGCGCCGGCGGGCAGATCCAGCTGGGCCCGGGCTTCGATGACCCGAAGGCCCGCCCCGAGAAGGACGCGGCGCGCTGATCACCCGCCGAGCCAGGGCGGGAGATGGCCGAGGTGCTCGAGGGTCGCGAAGCGCGGCTCGTGGTGCGGCGGGTCGTCGCGCTCGAGCGCCCAGGTGAGCCCGTGCGGCACGTGCACGCCGAAGGCGCCGGCGCGGAGCGCCGGGATGACGTCCGATTTTAATGAATTGCCGACCATGACGCTGCGCTCGGGGCCGTCGCCGTGGCGGCGAAACAGCCGCTCGTAGGTGGCGGCGGTCTTGTCGCTGACGATCTCGACGGCGTCGAACAGCTCGCCGAGGCCCGAGGCGGCGAGCTTGCGCTCCTGGTCGAACAGGTCGCCCTTGGTGATCATGATCAGCGTGTAGTCAGGAGCCAGGAGCTCGAGGGTCTCGCGCGCGTGCGGCAGGGCCTCGACCGGGTGGCGCAGCATCTCGCGCCCGGCCTCGAGGATCTCTTTGATAATTTGCCCGGGGACGCGGCCGTCGGTCACCTCGATCGCGGTCTCGATCATCGACAGCGTGAAGCCCTTGACGCCGTAGCCGTAGTGCCGCAAGTTGCGGCGCTCGGACTCCAGCAGGCGCGCGGCGAGGTGGTGCGGGTCGGCGTGGTCGGCGAGCAAGGCCTGGAAGCGCCGCTCGGTCAGCCTGAAGAACGTCTCGTTTTGCCAGAGCGTGTCGTCGGCGTCGAAGCCGATGGTGGTGACGGGGACGGGCGGCATGACGGCGCGCGAGGGTAGCCGCGGGCCGGTGCGCGCTCAATCGCCGTCGTCCGCGGGCAGCCGCCAGGCGTCGTCGCGCCAGCGGGCGACGCCGAGGTAGCGCCAGGCGCCGTCGGTCCTGGCGAGGACGTAGGCGGTCTCGGCGGGGCGCTGCGGGGCGGCTCGCAGGCGCGGGCGGCGGAGGTCATGGCCGCATGCTGGCGGCGGCGGGGCGCGGGGGAAGGGCCAGGTTCGCGGAATGGGGCGGACCAGCGGACGACGAGCTCCGCGGGCTCGATGCCGGCTCGATGTCGCGGGAGCGGCCGCGCGGCGGCTGGCGGACGCGCGGGGTCGCGGCTGTACAGCGGGCGCGGCGGCTGCGAGACTGCCGTGATGGATGCATGGCTGCGCGGGTGCGCCGGGGCGCCGCTGGTGGCGACGCGGGAGTATCGGTTCGAACGCGGGACGACGGCGACGGGCGCGGCTCGCCTGGGGATCCCCCGGCAGCTGCGCGGGTCGTGGGACGACCACGGGGTGGTGTCGTGGGCCGAGCAGGCGGTGTTCGTCGAGCGGCTGATCACGTCGCTCGGAGCGACGGCGCGAGGCGGGGAGCCGGGCGAGTGGATCTTCGCCGAGCCGGCGCAGCTCGACCTCGTGTGGGCGGCGCTGGCCGCCGCGATCGTCGAGCCGGCGACGCGGGTGCCGGAGGGCCGCGGGCAGCGGGCGGTGCCCCGCGCGGCCGCGAGGGCGGCGGCGAACGAGCTGACGCGGCGGTTCATCGCCCTGGCGGCGACCGTGAGCGGGGCGCCGCCGGGGTCGTTCGTGTGCAAGGAGTCGCGGATCGACCACGGCGACTACGATCAGTGCACCCGCCACGAGCTGTGGTGCAGCGGCGAGGTGCAGGTCCGCGTCGAGGGCGAGGGGATCTCGTCGGGCCACGGGGTGCACGGGGAGGTGACCTCCCTGAGGCTGACGGCGCCAGGGCTCGAGGGCCGCGACGCGATCGCCCATGCGCGCATCGACATGCGCTCCGGCGGCGAGGTGAGCGTGACGGTGCGCGGCGTGCTCGACGCGCAGGCGCTGGCGGACGGGTTCGTGGCGCCGGGGTGAGGCGTCGGACGTCGTCGCGGGGTGCTCCGCGACGCGCGTGTGACGGGCGTCGTCGAATTGTCGGTGCGTCGGCGGCGCTCCCCGGGGAGAGGCGTGCGATGCTGCGGGCGATCCCTCCACCGGCTCGACGGTCCGCGCGGGCCGATCCGACATCGCCGTCGACGCGGCGGGATATGCACACACCCGAATGACCGCTCGAAGTGCTCACAAATTCGGACGGCGACTCGCGGGGGCGGGGGTCGTGGTCCTCGTCCTGTCCTGGTGGTCGTGCGGGCGCTCCGAGCCGCCCACCGGCGCGGCGTCGGCCGAGGATCGGGCCCGTGGAGCGGCCTCGGCGGCGGTCGTGGGGCGGACGGCGCCGGGTGTCGACCTCCCGCCCGTCAGCGCCGGCTCGATCGCCGGACGGGTGAGCGTCGAGTCGGGCGGCCTGCCGCCGGCGCAGGTGTGCGCGCAGGTCGTGACCCCGTCGACGGCGCTCGAGGCGGGCGGCGAGGCCTCGGCGTCGGGGGCGCTCGACCAGTGCGTGAGCGTCGATGCGCGGGGGAGGTATCGCATCGAGGAGCTGCTGCCCGCGCGTTACAGGGTGTCGGCGAGCGCTGAGGGTTACCTCGTCGTGGTTCACCGCGAGGCGCCGAACCGGCCGTGGATCGCCCTGCGCGCGGGGGAGCAGAGGGACCTCGAGTTCGTCCTGAGGGTCCGCGGCGAGGCGATCCCCGGGGTCGTACGCGACGTCGCGGGGGGCGTCGTGAGCGGCGCCGTGGTCACGGGCTCCGACGGCGGGCGCACCGTCTCGGACGACGAGGGGCGCTTCACGCTGTGGGGGATGAAGCACGCGACGATGATCGTCGCGGCCGCGGCCGGCGGGTACGCGGCCGACAGCTCGTTCGCGCGTCCGCCCGAGCCGCCGCTGACGCTGTGGTTGAGCCCGGAGTCGGTGCTGCGCGGGCGTCTGCTCGGGGAGGGCGCGTCGGGGCCGCTCGCCGATGTCCCCGTGCATCTCCGAGACGACGGGGACGAGGCCGCGCGGACCGACGCGGACGGCGGGTTCGAGATCCGCGGGCTGAAGCCCGGGCGCTACAAGCCGTTCGTGCGCGACGGCGGGTGGTGCGGCAGCGCCGAGCCGAGCGTCGGCCTCGGCTTCGGCGAGACCTCCGAGCCGATCACCATCACCGCGAAGAAGTGCCGAGTCGTGGACGCCAGGGTGCGCGCGCGGGGGACGGATGAGGCGTGCGCGTCGGGGCGGATCGAGTTCCTCGACGTCGCGGGCGACCGGGTGCGGCGGGCGATCACCGACGCGACGGGCGCGGCGACGATCTCGGGGATCGAGCCCGGGGTCTATCAGGTGAGGATCCGCTGCCCCGAGCACGTGCAGCGCGAGCCGGAGAAGTGGGCGCTCGGCGAGGCGATGCGCACGGAGGTCGTCTGGGAGGTCGAGGCCGGTCGTCTGGTGAGCGGCACGGTTCGCGATCACCGCGGAGCGGCGGTCGCGCGGGCGCACGTGGAGATCGTCGGTGCGTGGGGCCACCTCAGCGTCGATGCCGACGACGAGGGGAGGTTCGCGGCGCGCGTGCAGCCCGGGCTCGCCGCGCTCACGCCGTATCACCAGCGATACACCGCACCTGCGAAGCTCGAGCTCGACGTCGCGGAGCTGAGGGACCCGGCGCCGGTGTCGCTGCAGTTCCCGCCGTCGTACGTGATCGCCGGGCAGGTGCGCGCGCGCAAGGGGCGGCTCCCCGGCAGGCTGACGGTGGTCGCGCGGGCCGTCGGGACGTTCGGGGCGGACAGCGTGCCGCTGCAGGCGGATGGGCGGTTCGCGCTGACGGGCCTCGGCCCCGGCGCGTACAGCGTCGTCGTCCAGCGCGCGGAGGGCCTGCGCGAGCCCAGTTCGTCGGGGGAGCTGGTCGAGCCAGTGGTCGTCGAGCTCGCGGAGCGCGACGCCGAGGTCGACTTCGTGATCGACGGCGAGGTCGGGGTCACGCTGGCGGGCCGCGTCGAGGACGCCGCGGGGGACGGTGAGCCCGATGCGCTGGTGACGGTGACGAACGCCATGAACCACCAGCGTCAGCGGGTCCTGACCGAGGAGGACGGGCGGTTCATGGTCGAGGTGGCGGACGTCGGCGCGTATCACGTGACCGTCACGGCCCGGGACGGCTCGACGCTGCAGCAGAAGGACGTGAGGCCCGGCGCGCCGCTGCTGCTGAAGCTGTCGGCGAACCGGCGGGTCTGCGGGCTGGTGCGCGGCGGCGCGGGCGGCGAGGGGTTCACCGTCGACGTCGACGCCGGGATCCACGAGGTGTTCGCGGGCGGTTCGCCGCGCTGGTGCATCGACCGCGTGCCGGCGGGGCGGCGGACGTTCACGGGGCACAGCCAGCGCCTCGGCGCGGCGAAGGCGGTCGTGCAGGTGCCCGCGAGCGGCGCGGCGCCGGAGGTCGAGCTCGAGTTCTCGGGGCGCGGCGCGCTGCGCGGGCGGGTGGTCGACGGCGCGGGCCGACCGCGGGCGGACTACAAGGTGTGGGTGCTCGACGTCGGCGGGCGGCTCGTCGGCGGCAACCTGATGACCGACGCGGACGGTGAGTTCGTGCTCGAGGGGGCACCGGCGGGCGAGCTGACGGTGATCCCGCTCGGCCCCGGGGCGTTCCCCGGGCGCGACGCGTTGCTGGCCCGCGGGCGCCGGGTGGAGGTCGGGAGTCAGGGCCCGGCGCGGATCACTCTGACGGTGCCGTGAGCCGAGCGCGGCCGTTTTTCATGCAGAAGCGCGGCGCGCATCGGGCATCATCGCGGCGTGCGGTCCGCGAGCGTCGTGCGTCAGGCGTTGTTGCACAGTCAACCCTCTCCGCCGCCGGCGGCGGCGGCGAGCCGGTGGGCGGGGTTCCTGTACGGGCTGGCGCAGCTGCCGTTCGGGGTGCGGCTGCTGGTGCGCGAGCGGGAGCTCGGCAAGCGGGCGGTGGTGCCGGTGCTGGTGGTGACGGCGATCTGCGCGATCGCGGCGGCCGAGGCGGCGAGGCGGGGCACGGCGCAGGACGGGGCGTCGGCGTTCTTCGTGACGCTGGTGGGCATCGCCTCGATGCCGCCGATCCTGTTCGCGGGGAGCTTCGCGCGGCTGGCGGCGGCGACGCGCAACGGGCTCGGGCTCGGGCCGCGGGTGCCGCACGTGCGCACGCTGCGGGCACTGATCAATGAGAGCGTGGCGCAGGCGATCTTGCTGGCGCTGGGGATCGTTCCGCTGGTGGTGGTGGCGGAGCTGGTGCCGGAGGTCGGGTGGCTGCTCGCGCTGGTGCTCGGCGGGGCGTGGACGCTGCACTGGATCGTGGTCGAGGCGCTGGACAGCGCGCGCACGCTGCCGCCGGAGCTGACGCCGGCGCCGGAGTCGGGGCCGACGCCGTGGTACGCGCGCATGTACGAGCGATCGGCGCGCGGACCGCTGGCGCCGCTGGGGCGGTTCGGGCGCCTCGTGGGGCGGCTCGGGCGGCGCTGGGATCACGAGGTGGCGACCATCGAGGCGAGGCCGTGGATCGCGGCCGGGTTCGCGGTCGGGGCGGCGCTGCTGCTGGCGATCCCCGGGCTCAACCTGCTGTTTCGGCCGGCGGTGGTGGTGGCGGCGGCGCACCTGCTCGGGCAGGTCGAGCGCGCGGAGCAGTGAAGCGCGGGGCGGCCCTTCGCGGCCGCTCCGGGGCGCGGCCGGGCGGGCTCACTGGGGGACGAGCTCGAGGTCGAGGCCGCCGGGGTACCAGTAGCTGCCGAAGTTCTGCACGCCGTAGACGCTGATGCCGACGCGCTGGTCGGAGGTGACGGTGTGGACGCCGTTGCCGGCGTTGGACAGCTTGACGTGGGTGTGGCCGTAGCCGGTGTCGCCGATGGCGACGAAGCCGGAGGCGGGGGCGCCGTCGACCTGGACGCTGGCGCCGGCGGGGGCGACGATGTCGACGTAGTTGGCGAGCCAGCCGGTCTCGGCGTAGAACAGGTAGTCGCTGCGGAACTGCTCGCTGGGCACGACGAGCAGCATGTCGGGGTCGCTGGCGCCGTAGCCGGCCTGTTGCCCGACCATGTACTCGGCGACGAGGATCTTCTTGTCGGCGCGCACGACGAAGCGGGTGGTCGTCGTGGGGATCTCGACGAAGTCGCCGGCGTCGGCGAGCACCTTGTTGACGGCCTGGTCGGGCTCGAACATGAGGGTGGTGTCCGGCTCGGAGGCGATCACACGCACGACCACGGCCTTGGCGAGGGCGTCGTTCGGCGGGGCCTGGGCCGGCGGGACCACGAAGTACTCCCTGGCCAGCGCCTCGACCGGGAACATGCTCTCCTCGAGGTGGTCGCAGGCGTTGGGGCCGATCGGGACCTCGGTGCACTCGTGGCCGCCGAGCACCTGGACCGGCCTGTCGGCGGTGACGAGCGCGCCGGTCGAGTCGCCGCCGGGGGCCACGAACACCTGCAGGACGTCGCCGGCGTCGAGCACGACCTCGCCGTGGCCCATGGCGTCGATGCCGTCGCCGGCCTGGGTCGGGGTGCCGCCGCCCGGCGGGGTGACTGTCACGGTGGTGTCGTCCTGGCTGGCCGTCACCGAGTAGATGCCGGCGTCGCCGAGGTCCCAGTACTGCCAGGAGGCCACCACGTAGTTGCCGGTCCAGGTGTTGACGGGCAGCAGCAGCGAGGCGTCGTTGGTGATGCCGGCGTCGAGCGGGTTGTACTGGTAGACGGTGACGGGCCGGGTCGAGCGCAGGCGGTAGGCGCCGCCGGGGGCGATCACCGAGGGGCCCTGGCCGAGCACGAGCTCGTCGACCCACGGCAGCTCGATGAGCTCGACGCTGTCCGCCGGCACGTCGACGGTGGCGACGACGGCGCCGTCGCGGGTGACGGTGACGCTCGCGGTGGTCCCCGCGGTGTTGGCGACGGCGACGGCGAACGGGTTGTCCGCGATGAAGTTGTCGAGCTGGGCGGTGACGACCGGGTAGTACTCGCAGCCGATGTAGCTGAGGCTGTCGATGTCGGCGCACGGGCCGGCGCAGGCGCCGACGTCGGGGTCGCACTCGAGGCCGAGCAGGGGGTCGCAGGCGGGGCCGTCGACGTAGCCCGTGCCGTCGTCGCTGCAGGTCTGGACGGTGTCGCCGTCGCACTTGCCGGAGCCGGGCACGCAGGCGACGCAGCCGAGGCCGGGGGCGCAGGCGTCGGCGCAGGGGGTCTGGCTCTCGAAGCCGCCGTTGCCGTCGCAGACCTGGGCCGTCGTGCCGTCGCAGACGATGTCGCCCTGCTCGCACTGCGCGGGGCCGGTCGACGAGGTGCCGCCGGTGTCGGCGGTGGTGCTGGTGTCGGCGGTGGCGGTGGTGTCGGCGGTGGTGGCGGTGGTGCCGGTGTCGGCGGAGGGATCGGTGCTCGGGTCGGAGGAGGGGTCGCCGGTCGGGTCGGTGTCGGGCGGGGTGGTGGTCGTCGGGGGCGGTGCGCCGGTGGTGTCGGTGACGGCGGTCGGGGTCGTCACGCCGGTCATCGTCATCGGGTTGCTGTCGCTGGCGTCGGCGCGGCCGTCGTCGCCGCATGCGAGGCCCGTGCATGCGGCGAAGGCGATAAGCGTACAAGTGCGCGTAGCGGAGATCATGCTCCCAGCAGTTAGCACAGCGAGGACCGCGGTGATCGCGGCGGGGCGCGCGGGTCGGCGCGAGGGCGGGTCCCCCCGGGGCGACGATCACTGTCGGCGGTCGGCGGCGAGCCTGCGCACGCGGGAGCGCGCCCGCGGAGCGGCGCGGGGCGAGGTCTCACGGGGGTGGACAGCCTCGCCGGGCTGGGCGAGAACCGTGTACATCGAGGCAAGCGCATGCAAACTCGTCCGCTCGGCAGCTCCGGTCTTCACGTGTCCCAGATCGGCCTCGGCGGCATGCCGCTGTCGATCGCCGGTCGGCCGGCGAAGTCGGAGGCGATCAAGATCATCCACGCGTCGCTGCGGGCCGGGGTCACGCTGATCGACACGGCCGACGTGTACTGCCTCGACCAGTCGGACATCGGCCACAACGAGCGGCTGATCGCCGAGGCGCTGGCCTCGTGGGACGGCGACGCGGGCGTGGTGGTCGCGACCAAGGGCGGGCTGCAGCGGCCCGGCGGGGCGTGGGTGACCGACGCGCACCCGCGGCGCCTGAAGTCGGCGTGCGAGGCGAGCCTGAAGGCGCTGAAGGTGCAGGCGCTGCAGCTCTACCAGCTGCACGCGGTCGACGACGCGGTGCCGATCGAGGACAGCGTCGGCGCGCTGGCCGAGCTGCGCAAGCAGGGCAAGATCGTGCACATTGGCCTCAGCAACGTCGGGGTGTCGGAGATTAAACGGGCGCAGGCGGTGGCGCCGATCGTCAGCGTGCAGAACCGCTGCAGCGTGTTCGACCGCCGCGACTTTTCGAATGGGGTGATCGCGCTGTGTGCGGCGGAGAAGCTGTGTTACCTGGCCTACAGCCCGGTCGGCGGCGGGCGGGGCAAGGCGCGGGTGGCCGAGGACGCGACGCTGAAGGCGGTCGGGGCGCGCCACGGGGTCTCGCCGTTCCAGGTGGCGCTGGCGTGGCTGCTGGCCAGGTCGCCGGTCATCGTGCCGATCCCCGGGGCGAGCAAGATCACCAGCGCCCTCGACAGCGCCGCGGCGGCCGGGATGGCGTTCTCGCAGGACGACCTGGCGGCCCTCGATCAGGCCTTCCCCGTGTGAGCGGGAGGTGATACCCACGGGAGCGTGCACGCCCTGTGGTTCATGCTCATCGCGCTCGCCGTCCTGGCGATCGCGTACCGCTATTACTCGGCGTTCCTGGCGGCGAAGGTGCTGGTGCTCGACGCCACCCGGACGACCCCGGCGCACGCGCGCAACGACGGGCAGAACTTCCACCCGACGCACCGCTGGGTGCTGTTCGGCCACCACTTCGCGGCGATCACGGGGGCGGGCCCGCTGGTCGGTCCGGTGCTGGCGGCGCAGTTCGGGTTCCTGCCGGGCTACATCTGGATCCTGTTCGGGGTGGTGCTCGGCGGTGCGGTCCACGACTTCGTAATTTTGGTGGCGTCGGTGCGCCGCGGGGGACGGTCGCTGGCGGAGATCGCACGCGACGAGCTGGGCCCGGTGGCGGGCACGATCGCGGGGGCGGCGATCCTGTTCATCGTCGTCATCGCCATCGCCGGGCTCGGGCGCGTGGTCGTCGGGGCGCTGGCCGAGAGCGCGTGGGGGGTGTTCACGATCGGCGCGTCGATCCCGATCGCGCTGGCGATGGGTCTGTATATTTATAAAATTCGCAGCGGGAGCGTGCAGGGGGTCCGCGAGGCGACGGTGGTCGGGGTCGGGCTGCTGCTGCTGTGCGTGGTGTTCGGCAAGCAGGTCCAGGACTCGAGCCTCGGGGCGTATCTGCAGCTCGACGAGGTGACGATCACGCTGCTGATCGCGGCCTACGGGTTCGTGGCCAGCGTGCTGCCGGTGTGGATGCTGCTGTGCCCGCGCGACTACCTGTCGTCGTACATGAAGATCGGGACGATCGCGCTTTTGATCGCGGGGATCATGATCGTCAACCCGATGATCGAGATGCCGGCGTTCAATGCGATCGGGCCGGGCAACATCGACGTCGACGGCGAGACGTTCCCGGCGGTGGTGCGCGGGTCGCTGTTCCCGTTCGTGTTCATCACGATCGCCTGCGGGGCCATCTCCGGGTTTCACGCGCTGATCGCCAGCGGCACCACGCCGAAGATGATCGATAACGAGACCGACTGCCGGCCGATCGGCTACGGGGCGATGCTCATGGAGGGGCTGGTCGGGATCACGGCGCTGCTGGCCGCGACGGCGCTGCCGCCGGCCGACTATTTTGCGATCAACACCGATCCGAAAATTTCAATTATTGCGAAGGACGGGGGGCCGGGGCTGGCGCGTGACGCGGCCGAGCTGCAGCGGGCGTTGCCGGCGTTCACGCCGGCGGATCGCAGGCGCCTCGGGCTCGACGAGCAGGGTGTGCCTTCGGGGGAGGGGGATGGAATTATTAAAGTGTCGGAGGCGTTGCGGGTGTCGAACGCGGGGCTGGCGGCGCTGGGGTACCACGCGGACCCGCACGAGGTGCACGCGTCGGAGCTGACGGCGGGGGACTTCGCGCGGCTGGGGGTGCGGGTCGACGAGCTGCCGATGCTTGCGGAGGCGGCGGACGAGGTGGTCGCGGCGCGGACGGGCGGGGCGGTGTCGCTGGCGGTCGGGATGGCCCGGGTGTTCTCGGGGCTGCCGGGCATGCGGACGCTGATCGACTACTGGTACCACTTTGCGATCATGTTCGAGGCGCTGTTCATCCTGACGACCATCGACACGGGGACGCGGGTGGGGCGGTTCCTGCTGCAGGAGTTCCTGGGGCGGCGCTGGCGGTGGTTCGCCGACCCGGCGAACACGCCGGCGGCGATGCTGTCGTCGGCGGTGCTGGTGGCCGGGTGGAGCTATTTTATTCTGACGGGGTCGATCGCGACGATCTGGCCGATGTTCGGGATCGCCAACCAGCTGCTGGCGTCGGTCGCCTTGGCGGTGGCGACGGCGATCGTGCTGCGCGAGGCGAGGCGGCCGGTGTACGCGTGGGTGACGCTGGGGCCGCTGCTGTTCGTGGGCACGACGACCATCACGGCGGGGCTGCGCGCGCTGTTCGAGGTCTACGTGCCGATGGTCAGTGTGCCGGCGACAGCGGCGATGGGTTTAATTAATGCCGGGGTGACGGGGACGCTGCTGGTGTTCGTGGTCGCGATCCTGGTGGTCAGCGCGCGCAAGTGGCGGGAGATCCTGGCGGCCCGCACGTCGGCGTCCGCGTGAGACGGTCGCTTTCGGCCAGGTCTGCGTGCTGGGAGGCGACAGGCGTCACCGTTGTCGGAGGACGGTCGGTTCGGTAGAGTGGCGCGGCGCGCTGTTCGGCGCGCGTGGGTTTAAGAATTGTCTGGGTTGTTCGCGGGGAGTGGGGAGCGCCATGAGGATGAACGGGATGCGGCGATGGGTGATGGGTGCGACGCTGATCGCAGGTTGGTTGCTCGGCGAGCAGCCGGCGCGGGCCGACGTGCCGGCGACTGTGACCCACCAGGGGCGGCTGTTCGACATGGTCGGCACGCCGGTGGTCGGGGCCCAGGACGTGACGTTCACGATCTATGACGCGGAGAACGCCGGCAACGAGCTGTGGACCGAGACGATCAACATCAACTTCGACGAGGGCTACTTCTCGGTGCGGCTCGGCGAGACGACGCCGCTCGACGGCGTGGTGTTCGATGGAACGGTGCGCTGGCTCGGCATCACCGTCGGCGCGGACGACGAGATGACGCCGCGCGCGGCGATCGCCAGCGTGCCGTACGCGATGTTCGCGGGCGACGTGCGCGGGGTGATCAACCCGACCAGCGTCAACATTCAAAACTTCGGCGAGGTGATCAACAGCGACGGGCAGTGGGTCGGCGATCCGTCGGGGCTGCAGGGGCCGGCGGGTCCGGCGGGTCCGGCGGGCGCGGTGGGTCCTGCGGGGCCGGCGGGCGCGGTGGGCCCTGCGGGTCCGGCTGGGCCGGCTGGGGCTGTGGGTCCGGCGGGTCCGGCGGGGCCGGCTGGGGCTGTGGGTCCGGCGGGGCCAGCGGGTCCGGCGGGGGCCGATGGTGCGGTCGGACCGGCGGGGCCGGCGGGGCCGGCGGGTCCGGCGGGCGCGGATGGGATGCAGGGGCCGATCGGACCGGTGGGGCCGGCGGGGCCGGCGGGGCCGATCGGTCCGGTGGGGCCTGCGGGGCCGGCGGGTCCGGCGGGAGCTGTGGGTCCTGCGGGTCCTGCGGGTCCTGCGGGTCCTGCGGGTCCTGCGGGTCCTGCGGGACCTGCGGGGGCGAACGGGATCAACGGGATCAACGGGACCGACGGCATCCTCTCGGTCAGTCGGCTTCAGGGCACCGTCCTGGCGGTCAATGCCAACGCGCCGTACACGTTCATCGGCGGCACCGCGGTGATCAACGTGACCACGATCACCCAGCGGCTGACCGGCAGCGTCTCGACCTCGATCATTCCGTCCGCGAACGGGACCGTGGCGCTCGACCTCTGCTGGCGCGCCGGCGGGATGGGCAATCCGCTCGTCCCGTTCAACAGCGGCAATCCGACCAACCACACCGTCACGAACGGGATCCGGGCGCCGGTGTCGGCGTCCGGTACGACGGTGCCGGGTGTCACGGGCGGCCTGACCGTGGGCATGTGCATCGACACGGATCCGACGTCGGCGATCGTCAACAGCACGAGCGCCAACGGCTACGTCATTCTCAGCAACGGCTGAGGCGTCGCGCGGGACCGGCGGAGCGATCCGCCGGCCGCTGTTGCGCGACGGCGGCCGCCGAAGAATCGTCGCTCGCGCGGCCGCCGGCGCGTGTGGGGCGGTGAGAAAGTGACAGCGGGGCGAGAGCGTCGCCGAGGGCTCAGCCGGCCTTCTTGGCCAGGGGGTCCTTGAGGCCGTTGACGTCGCGGGCCGACTGGTCCTTGCGGTTGAAGGGGTCTTTAAGGCCGGCGTCGTCCGTCTTCGCGGCGGGGGCGGGTCGGGTGCCCGGGGCGGGGTCGACGGCCGTGGCGGCGCCGGTGGCGGGGCCGGCCGGGGTGGCGCCCGCGGGGCCGGCGTCGAGCTGGACCTTGGCGCGGAGCTCGGCGCCGCGGGGGTCGGCGGGGGCCATCTCGAGGAACTTGCGGGCGTGGTGCCTGGCTTCTTCCTGGACGCCGGCGTCCCAGGTGAGGATGGCGAGGTTGAAGCGGGCGGCGGCGAGGGTGGGGTCGGCCTTGGCGGCGGCGAGGTAGGCGTTGCGGGCGCGGTTGTACTCGTTGCGGCGCTGGGCGATGAGGCCGAGGTTGTACTGGACGAGCGCGTCGTTGGTGTCGCCGGCGTATCTGGCGAGCAGGTCGCTGGCGGCGGGGAGATCGTTGCGGAGGACGGCGAGCTTGGCGGCGAGGATGTGCGCGTCGCGGCCGGCGCCGTTGGTGAGGGCCTGGTCGACCTCGATCTTGGCCTCGACGTAGCGACCGGCGGCCTCGAGCTCGAGGGCCTTTAAATAATGCTCCTGGGCGACGGCCTCGGCCTTGGCGGCGGCGTCGGGGTCCTGCCTGGCGGCGTCGGCCGGCGGAGTCTGCTGGGGCGTCGGGGGGGCGTCGCAGGCGAACAGGGCCAGGGCGCAGGACCAGCTCAGGGCGAGTGCACGAGGAGAGGACATCGCGGCCCTCCTCCATACCACAGGCGGCTCGGCCGAGGATATGCCGCGGACGCGCGCTCCATGGCGCTCCTCGGGCTTTATCATGGATGTGCGCTTGTGCGCCGACGGCGTCGCCGCCGGGGACCCCGCGGATCCTCCGCCGCGTTGCTGGCCGCGGACCGGTTCGTGTAGAGTCGCCGGGTCTTGGTGGTCAACGGTTGTCCGAGGGGGTGGGGGATGCGTCGATCCGCACAGTGGGGCCCGGTGATGGTGTTGGGGGCGCTGCTCGCCGGCGCGTGCGGCGACGACTTCGTGGCCGGCACGGAGACGGACAGCGGGTCCGGGACGGGCACGTCGGCGGGCACGACGCAGGAGCCGCCGACGACGACCAAGCCGACGACGACCGAGCCGACCACGGACACGCCGACCACCGACCCGTCGACGACCGACGTGCCGACGACGGATCCGCCGACGACCACCGACCCGTCGACGTCGACCACGGACACGACGATGCCGGTGCTGACGACCACGTCCACGGACACCAGCACGGGCACGACGGCGGGCACCACGAGCGACACGGACACCGACACCGATACCGACACGGACACGACGACGGGCGGCGGGGTGAGCGGTCGGTCGGTGAGTCAGACCGTGAACAGCGGGACCCGTGCGAGCAGCGCCAACTTCACGATGGTGTTCACGATGGGCCAGCCGACCTCGAACCAGGGGGTCTCGAACTCGGCGAACTTCCGCCTGCAGGGCGGGCTCATCGGGGCCAACGGCAACCCGCCGTGAGCTGAGCGGGTCGCGCGCCGACGACCCCGCTGGCGAAGTGTCGCGCGCCGACGTGAGGGACGGAGGCGGTGCGGGGGATCGCCGCGGGCCGCTCGAACCCGACGCCGGACGAGGAGCTCAGCCGGCGATCTGCTGGTAGAGGGCGGCGTAGCGGCGGGCCGAGTGGGTCCAGCCGAAGTCCTCGGCCATGGCGCGGCGGACCATCGACTGCCACAGCGGCTGGTGCTGGTGGAGGTCGAGGGTGCGACCGAGGGCCCAGGCCATGGCGTCGGGGCTGGGGTCGTCGAACAGCACGCCGGTGGCGCGGTCGGTGGCGAGGTTCTGCGGGTTGGCGTCGACGACCGAGTCGGCGAGGCCGCCGGTGCGGCGGACCACGGGGATGGTGCCGTAGCGCAGGGCGTACATCTGGGTGAGGCCGCACGGCTCGGTGCGCGAGGGGATGACGATGGCGTCGGAGCCGGCCTGCAGCAGGTGGGCGAGCGGCTCGTTGTAGCCGTGGCGCACGGCGACGCGGCCGGGGAAGTGGGCGGCGGCGGCGTCGAAGCCCTGCTCGAGCTTCTGCTCGCCGGAGCCGAGGATCGCCAGCTGGGCGCCGCGGCGCAGCAGGGTCGTGCCGGCGCTGAGCAGCAGGTCGAGGCCCTTCATGGTCACGAGGCGGGAGATCACGCAGAACAGCGGGGCGTCGGGGTCGCGCGCGAGGCCCATCGCCGCCTGCACCGCGAGCTTGTTCAATTTTTTGCCCGGGAACGGATCGCCGGCGTCGTAGCGCGCGGCGATGTGGGGGTCGGTCGCGGGGTCCCAGATCGCGGTGTCGATGCCGTTGAGAATTCCGTGGAGGTCGGCGTCGCGAGTTTTTAACAGGCCCTCCATGCCGTGGCCGTAGGTCTGGGTCTGGATCTGGCGGGCGTAGGTCGGGCTGACCGTGGTGATCTTGTCGCTGTACCACAGGCCGGCCTTGAGGAAGCCGAGGTGGCCGTAGTACTCGACGCCCTGGACGTCGAAGGTCCACGGCGGGAGGCGGAGCTCGTGCATCACGTCGCGGGAGAACACGCCCTGGTAGGCCAGGTTGTGCACGGTGGTGATCGTCGCGGGCTTCTTCCGGCCCTCCGTCAGCGCGACGTAGGCGGGGGCGAGGCCCGACTGCCAGTCGTGGCCGTGGATCACGTCGGGGCGCCAGCGCTCGGCCCCGCCCTCGGGGCCGGCGAGCCAGGCCGCGGCGTCGCAGAGGGCGCCGAAGCGGCGGTGGTTGTCGGGCCAGTCGCGGCCGTCGGGGCCGGTGTAGGGGTTGCCCGGCCGTTCGTAGAGCTGCGGGGCGTCGAGCACGAGCAGCTCGAGGTTGCCGGCGCGGCCGTAGAGCAGGCGGGCCGAGCCGGCGCCGACGAGGCCGCCGAGGCGCACGACCTTGCCGGTGACGTCGAGGCCGTCGAGCACCTTGGGGTAGCCGGGCACGAGCACGCGGACGTCGAGGCCGAGGCTGGCGAGGGCCGGGGGCAGGGCGCCGACGACGTCGGCGAGGCCGCCGGTCTTGACGAGGGGGAAGACTTCGGAGGCGACGAACAGGACGCGCATGGGTGCTCAGAGCTTGTGGAGCATGGCCTGGGTGATGAGGGTGACGCCGTTCTGGGTGCGGGCGAAGCGGCGGGCGTCGGCCTCGGGGTCCTCGCCGACGACGAGGCCCTCGGGGATGACGACGCCGCGGTCGATGACGACCTTGGACAGGCGAGCGCGGCGGTTGATGACGACGTCGGGCAGCACGACGGCGCCCTCGAGGCGAGAGTACGAGTGGGCGCGCACGTTCGAGAACAGCAGCGAGCGGCGGATCTCCGCGCCCGAGAGGATGCAGCCGCCGGACACCATCGAGTTGATCGCGCTGCCGCGGCGGTTGTCCTCGTCGTGCACGAACTTGGCCGGCGGGAGCTGCTCCTGGTAGGTCCAGATGCGCCAGTTGGGGTCGTAGAGGTCGAGCGGCGGGACCACGCTGGTGAGGTCGATGTTGGCCTCCCAGTAGGCGTCGATGGTGCCGACGTCGCGCCAGTAGGACGGCGCGCCGGGCTCGCTGCGCACGCAGCTGTCGGTGAAGCGGTGGGCGTAGATCGCCGCGCGGCGGTCGACCAGGAAGGGGATGATGTCCTTGCCGAAGTCGTGGCTCGAGTGCGGGTCGGCGGTGTCGCGGGCCAGCTGGTCCCACAAGAAGTTGCCGTTGAAGATGTACACGCCCATGCTCGCCAGCGCGAGGTCGGGGTGGCCGGGCATCGGCGGCGGGTCCTTGGGCTTCTCGACGAATTTGATCACGCGGTCGTGGTCGTCGACGGCCATCACGCCGAAGCCGGTGGCCTCCATGCGCGGGACCTCGATGCAGGCGACCGTGACCTCGGCGCCGCGCAGCACGTGCGACCACAGCATCTTGCCGTAGTCCATTTTATAGATGTGGTCGCCGGCGAGGATGATGACGTGCGAGGGGCGCACGCTGTGGAAGATGTCGATGTTCTGGTAGACGGCGTCGGCGGTGCCGCGGTACCAGTTCTCCTCGTTGATGCGCTGCTGGGCGGGCAGGAGGTCGACGAACTCGTTCATCTCGCCGCGCAGGAAGCTCCAGCCGCGCTGGAGGTGGCGCAGCAGCGAGTGCGACTTATACTGGGTGAGCACGGCCATCTGGCGAAAGCCGGAGTTGATGGCGTTCGACAGGGCGAAGTCGATGATGCGGAACTTGCCGCCGAAGTGGACGGCGGGCTTGGCCCGGCGGTCGGTGAGGGGGCCGAGGCGGGAGCCGCGGCCGCCGGCGAGGACGAGGGTGAGGGCGGAGCGGGTCAGCTCGCGCAGGCTGGGTTCGAAGGCCATGGTGGGACCACTCCTGATCGCGACAAGTAACACCCGCGGGGGCCACGGATCAACGTTTCGGAGGATCCGCGGGGGCGGAGGTTTCTGCGCCGGCGAGCGAACGGCGTTCGCGTCGGGAGATCACCGCTGCAGTCCCGTGCTTTAGAGCCACTGGCGGCGGCGGAACCACACGAGGAGGGCGATCGCGGTGGTGGCCATGAGGCCGAGCGCGAACAGGTAGCCGTAGGGTTTGCCGGCCTCCTCGCCCCAGGTCAGCTCGGGCATGACTTTGAAGTTCATGCCGTAGAGGCCGGCGATGAAGGTGAGGGGCAGCATGACGGTGGAGATCTGGGTGAGGACCTTCATGATCTCGTTGGTCTTGTTGGCGGAGATCGAGAGGTAGGCCTCGATGGCCGACTGGGCGCCCTCGCGGTAGGCCTCGGCGAGGTCGGCGATGCGCACGAAGTGATCGTAGATGTCGCGGAAGAACGCGAGGCTGTCGCGGGGGATCGTCTCGAGGTGGCCGCGGGCCAGCGACTCGAGCACGATGCGCTGGTGGGCGGTCATGCGGCGCAGGCGCAGCACCGTCTTCTTGGCCTCGAGCACGGCCTCCAGCAGGTCGGGCGTGGGCTTGTGGACGATCTGGTCCTCGAGCAGCTCGAGGCGGGCGCCGATCTCGTCCATGACCGGGAGGTAGTTGTCGACCAGGCGGTCGAGCAGGTAGTGGAGCAGGCGCACCGTGGTCCACGGGCGGTGGCCGGGCTCCTTCATGGCCTCGTGCAGCTGGTGGACCGAGCGGATGGACGAGTCGGAGTGGTGGGTGACGAGGAAGCGCTCGCCGAAGAAGATGTCGAGCTCGACCGTGCTGACCTCGAGCGACTTCTTCAGGTCGAGCCTGGAGAAGTCGATCCCGTGCACGATCATGAACACGTAGTCGTTGAAGGTGTCGATCTTCGGGTGGCCGTAGTCCTGCAGCGCGTCCTCCACGGCCAGCGGGTGGAAGGCGAACACGTCGGTCAGGACCTTCGACTCCTCGTCGCTCGGGTGATCGAGGTCGAGCCAGAAGACGACCAGCGGGTCGGCGTGGAGGTGCCGGAGCCGGCCGAGGTCGGACTCGATCCAGTGGCCGCGCGTGGCGTGGAACACGTGCAGGGTGATCACGCGGGCGAGGGTATCACGCGGGCCTCACGCGGGCGGCCGGGCGGGTTTGAGCCGCCGCGGGGGCGCTGCGCCGTTCATGCGGGCACGTGGCCCTGCACGAATTGGACGGGCAGGCCGCCGTTGCGCAGGTGGCGGGTGACGGCCAGCGGGAGGTCGGTGTGGCGCCACAGCTCGTCGCCGCAGAGCAGGGCCACGCGCCAGCCGGGGCAGCGGGCGCGCAGGACCTGGCCGAGCCCGGCGTAGAGGTCGCGCAGGGGGCCGCGCTTGCCGACGCGGACGCCGTAGGGCGGGTTGCACAGCACGAGGCCGGGGCCGGGCGGGGGCTCGCAGGCGGAGAGCGGGCGGACGTCGAGGCGCACGCGCCCGGCCACGCGGGCGCGCTCGGCGTTGGCGCGGGCGGCGGCGATCGCCCCGGGGTCGCGGTCGCTGCCGGCGATGAGGATCTGGGGTGTCTCTTGGGTCAGGTTCGTCGGTGCTGGCTTTTGGGGCAGGTTTTGGCGGGCGGCGGCGAGGGCGGCGGCGCCGGGCAGGCCGGGCCAGCGGGTGAACAGGAACTCGCGGTCCATGCCGGGGGGGATGCCGGCGGCGCGGCGGGCGGCCTCGAGCACGAGCGTGCCGCTGCCGCACATGGGGTCGAGCAGCGGCTCGTGCGGGGCCCAGCCGGCGACGCGCAGCAGGCCGGCGGCGAGGGTCGGGCGCAGGGGGGCGCGGGCGAGGGCGAGGCGCCAGCCGCGGCGGTGCAGCGGGTCGCCGGAGCTGTCGACGCTGACGGTGCAGCGGTCGCGGTCGAGGCGGACGACCACGCGGGTGGTGTCGTCGGCGTCGGCGTCGTCGTCGTCGGCGGCGGTCGCGAGCGCGGGGGCGAGGCCGAGGCGCTCCGTCATGCCCTTGATGATTCGCTCGCGGATGCCGCCGGTGTGGTGGAGGCGCGACTTGTGGGCGGTGACCTGGACGTCGACGCGGGGGGCGCCGGCGAAGTGGGCCTCCCACGGCAGGCGGGCGGCGCGGCGGTGGAGCTCGGGGAAGCCGGGGGCGTGGAACTCGCCGAGGCGGACGAGCACGCGGGTGGCGGTCGCGAGGTGGAGGTTGGCGGCCGCGAGCGCGTGCACGTCGCCGGAGAAGGCGACGCCGCCGGGCAGCGCGGTCGGGGCGAGGCCGAGGGCGGCGAGCTCGGCGGCGCAGATGTCCTCGAGGCCAGGTGCGACGACGGCGAACAGGTCGAGGCTCACGGCCGCGAGGGTAGCCGCGGGGCCCGATTATCAATAATTAAATCCGCCGCGGGGTCACTGGAAGTTCTGCACGGCCCAGACCTCGCCGTTGACGATGGCGAAGCCGCAGGCGACCTTCGTGTAGGCCGGGTTGCTCATGTTGATGTAGTGGCCGTGGGTCGGGAAGTCGTCGCCCGGGCCCTCGGCCCACATCTGGGCCAGGCAGTTCTCGATCATCGTCTCGGGCGGGGCGGGCCAGCCGGGGCACTCGTTCTGGGCGCCCTCCCCGCACATGCCGAAGGCGCCGTGCGGGGTGTTGGTCTCGCCGTCGCTCTGGGCCTCGGCGTCGGAGCAGACCTCGGCGTCGGTCCAGCGGGCCAGCGCGGGCACGCCGATGGTCGCGCGGTACATGTTGATGGTGTCGACGCACAGCTGGGTGGCGCCCTCGTCGGGGTCGCCGGTGGTCGAGGGGTCGCTCGAGTTGCTGGTCGAGGGGTCGCTCGGGTTGTTGGTGGTGGTCGTCGAGGGGTCGCTCGCCGACGGGTCGGAGGTCACGGTCGGGTCGGTGGTGGTCGTCGAGTCGGAGGTCGGGTCGGTGGCCGACGTCGGGTCGGACTGGCTGGCCTGGGAGTCGCTGGTGTCGCCGGCGTCGCCGGCGGTCACGACCTCGCCGGTGGTGACCTCGGGCTCGGAGGTGCCGGGCTCGCTCGTCGAGGACGGCGCGGTGGTCACCGTCGGATCTTTGTCGTTGTCGCAGCCGACGGCGAGCGGGAGCAGGAGGGTGAGCGTGAGGCGAGTCCAGGTGCGCATGGCGGAGGACCACGCTAGCAGCCGCCACGGCGGTCGTCTCGGGGCGGGCGGCCTCACCCGGCGTCAGCGCGCGGGCACGTGCGAGCGCGCGGGCGTGGGGTCGTCGGCGGCGGCGCGCGCTGGCCTCGAGGCCGGCGACGACGGGGCTGGCGGATCGGCGCCGGCGAGCCGACGGAGCGGCTCACGACGAGGATGTCCGCGCGTGAGGTCCGGCGATGAAGACGGCGGGCCAGGCCACACGGTAGCTCACAGCCAGCCGCGGACGGCGTGCGGCTGGTACGGCTCGGTGAGGGCCGCGAGCTCGTCGTCGGTCAGGCGCAGGTCGACGGCGCGGATCGCCGCGTCGAGGTGGGACAGGCGGGTGGCGCCGACGATCGGCGCGACCACGCCGGGCTGGGCCAGCAGCCAGGCCAGGGCCGTCTCCGCCGGCGAGACGCCGCGCTCGCCGGCGACCCGGGCGTTGGCCGCGACCACGGCGCCGTCGGCGGGGTGGTCGTAGAGCTGGGCGGCGAGGCCGTCGCTGGCCTCGCGCGCGGTCGGGCTGCTGCGCGCGAGCAGGCCGCGGGCCAGCGGCGACCAGGGGATCACGCCGACGCCCTCGTCGCGGCACAGCGGCAGCATCTCGCGCTCCTCCTCGCGGTAGACCAGGTTGTAGTGGTTCTGCATCGACACGAACCGCGACCAGCCGCGGGCGTCGGCCAGGCCGAGCGCCCGCATGAAGCGGTAGGCCGCCATCGAGCAGGCGCCGAGGTAGCGCACCTTGCCGCTGCGCACCAGGTGCTCGAGCGCGGCCAGGGTCTCCTCGAGCGGGACGGCCGGGTCGTAGCGGTGGATCTGGTAGAGGTCGATGGTCTCCACGCCGAGCCGGCGCAGGCTGGCCTCGCAGCCCTGGACGATGTGCTTGCGCGAGAGGCCGGCCATGTTGGGGCCGTCGCCCATGCTGAAGTGGACCTTGCTGGCGAGCACGAGCTCGTCGCGCCGGCCGTACTCGCGGAGGGCCCGGCCGGTGATCTCTTCGCTCGCTCCGAGCGAGTACATGTCCGCGGTGTCGAAGAAATTGACGCCGGCCTCGAGCGCCCGGCGATAAAACGGCGGGGCGTCGTCCGCGCTGACGACCCACGGGCGCCACTTCGGGTCGCCGTAGCTCATGCACCCGAGGGCGATGCGCGAGACGACGAGGCCGGAGCGCCCGAGCTGGGTGTACTGCATGGTCGGCAGTTCTAGCACGGCCCCGGCCCGGCCGGGGTGACGCTGTTCTCGCGGGCTTGTGGCATGATGCGCCCCATGCTGAAGTTCCAGCCGAGGCGCGCCAAGATCGTCTGTACCATCGGGCCTGCGAGCAGCACGCCGGAGATGATCGGTGCGCTGATCGAGGCGGGCATGAACGTGGCCCGCCTCAACATGTCGCACGGCTCGCACGAGGACCACACGCGCGTGTTCGAGGCGATCCGCGAGGCGTCGTCGGCCCGCGGCGTCGCCGTCGCGACCCTGGCCGACCTGCAGGGCCCGAAGATCCGCGTCGGCAAGATCCCCGCGCCGGGCTTCGACCTGGTGGCGGGCCAGCCGTTCGTGCTGACCGTCGACGCCAAGGCGC
The DNA here is from genome assembly GCA_016793465.1 of Myxococcales bacterium. The sequence goes on along the minus strand of JAEUJW010000040.1, from coordinate 334,577 downwards.
CGCTCGAGCCCGGCCGGGTGCCGGTCGACTACCCCGAGATGGCCCGCGAGGTCCGCCCCGACGACCGCATCCTCATGGACGACGGAGCGTTCGAGCTGCGCGTAATCAAAGTCGAGGGCGACGACATCCACACCGAGGTGATCACCGGCGGGCGCCTGACGGCGCGCAAGGGCGTCAACCTGCCGGGGGTGCCGCTCAGCCTGCCGTCGCTGACGGCCAAGGACGAGGAGGACCTGAAGTTCGCGCTCGAGCTCGGGGTCGACGCGGTGGCGCTGTCGTTCGTGCGCCGGGCGTCGGACGTCGCCGCCGTGCGCGCGCTGATGGAGCAGGCGGGCCGGGTGGTGCCGATCGTGGCGAAGATCGAGAAGCCCGAGGGGGTCGCGAACCTGAAGGAGATCGTCGACACGGCCAACGGGATCATGGTGGCCCGCGGCGACCTCGGGGTCGAGATGGGCCCCGAGGAGGTGCCGATGATCCAGAAGCGGATGATCGAGATGGCCAACCGCGCGGGCAAGCTCGTCATCACCGCCACGCAGATGCTCGACTCGATGATCCGCAACCCGCGGCCGACCCGCGCCGAGGCGTCCGACGTGGCCAACGCGGTGCTCGACGGCAGCGACGCGGTCATGCTGTCCGGCGAGACGGCCTCGGGCGCCCACCCGCTCGAGGCGGTGCGCACGATGGACAAGATCGTCCGCACGACCGAGCGCGAGGACCGCTACTGGCGCGAGAACACCGACCTCGACCTCGGCCACACGACCAACGCGATCGCCAGGGCGGCGGTGTCGTGCTCGCGCTCGCTGCCCGACACCAAGGCGATCATCACGTACACGATCAGCGGCGGGGTGGCCCGCCTCGTCAGCGACTACCGCCCGCGCGTGCCCATCATCGCGTTGACCCCCAACCCGGCCACGTACCAGTCGCTGGCGATGTACTGGGGGGTGACCCCGGTGCAGTTCACGCTGTCCAGCGCCGAGGGCCGCAGCATCTTCCAGGACATCGACCGGCTGCTGCTCGGCCAGAACCTGTTCGTGCGCGGCGACCGCGTGGTCATCACCCTGGGGTACCCCCTGAAGGACCAAAAATCCGTGAACCTCCTCAAGATCCACCTGGTCGGGGAGAGCTTGCCTTCGGCCCCCGCCTCGTGATACTCACTGCGTCCCCTTGACGGGGATCCAGTTTTCCCACGCGAAGGTGGCGGAATTGGTAGACGCACTAGACTAAGGATCTAGCGGGGTGACCTGTGGGGGTTCGAGTCCCCCCCTTCGCACAAAAGTAAAACGCCGGAGCCTCTCGAGGGTCCGGCGTTTTGCTTTTCTTCGCGTGATGCGGGGCGCGGGGCCCGGAGGCTGTGGCGTGGATGCGGGCGCGGGGCTCGGGGGCCGTGGCGTGGATGCGGGGCGCGGGGCTCGGAGGCCGTGGGCGGGCGACGGGAGGGCCGGCGGGCTGCGGGTCCCTCGCGACGGCGGTGCCCCCTCATGGCACGTGCTCGGCGCATCGCGGCTTCGGGCCACGCTCCTCTCAAGTCGGTGGTCCTGGAGGTGCTTGCGCCTGCGCGCGAGCCATGAGGACTCCCCCGCCTGCGTCCCCCGCCGTCGGCCCTCTCGTCGCCCGGGGGACAGCGTCGGGGCCCCGCTCATGGTGAGCCCCGCTCATGGTGGGCCCCGCTCGTGGTGGGACCCGCTCGTGGTGGGCGCGGTGGATCGAGTCGACGGCGGCGACGGTGGGTCGTGGATCGTGGGGCGTGGGGCGGTGGGGTCGTGGGGCGGTGGTGGGTCGTGGGCGGTGCGTGGGCGGAGAGGCGTGTGGTGGTCGTGGTCGTGGGGCGTGGGGCGGTACGTGGGCGGTGGGGCGTGGGGCGGTACGTGGGCGGTGGGGCGTGGGGCGGTGGGTGGGCGGCGGGCGTGGGGCGGTGCGTGGGCGGTGATGGTCGTGTTGGAGATTGTGTCGTGAGTCGGTTCACCGTCGGCGGGGGGCGGGGTGTGGTTTCATGCGCGGCATGACCACGACGAGCTTGAACACGATCACGGTGCTGGGTGCCGGGACGATGGGCCACGGCATCGCCCATGTGTGCGCTGCGGCCGGTTATACGACGCGTCTGTTCGACGTGCGGCGCGAGCTGGTCGACGCGGGGCTGGCGAAGGTGGCGCAGAACCTCGAGACGGGGGTGCAGAAGGGCAAGGTGACGGCCGAGCAGAAGACGGCGGCGCTGGGGCTGCTCAGCGGCTCGGCGGACCTGGTCGAGGCGGTCGAGGGGGCGGACCTGGTGGTCGAGGCGGTGCCGGAGAAGCTCGAGCTGAAGCAGTCCCTATTTAAACAGGTGGCGGCGGCGACGGGGGCGGGCACGATCCTGGCGACCAACACGAGCTCGCTGTCGGTGTCGGCGATCGCGGCGGCGGTGCCGGGGCCGGAGCGGGTGATCGGGACGCACTTCTTTAATCCGGTGCACGTGATGAAGCTGCTCGAGATCGTGGTCGGGCAGCAGACGGCGCCGGAGGTGCTCGAGAAAATCAAGGAATTCGGGGGGCGGGTCGGGAAGGACTGCATCGTCGTGCGCGACTCGCCGGGGTTCGCGACGTCGCGGCTCGGGCTGGTGATCGGGCTCGAGGCGATCCGCATGGTCGAGGAGGGCGTGGCCTCGGCGGAGGACATCGATAAGGCGATGTGCCTCGGCTACGGCTTCCCCATGGGGCCGCTGAAGCTGACCGATCTCGTCGGGCTCGACGTGCGCCTCAGCATCGCCGAGTACCTGAGCACGCACCTGCAGGACGGGGCCCACTTCCGCCCGCCGGCGCTGCTGCGCGCGATGGTGGCGGACGGCAAGCTCGGAAAGAAGTCGGGCCAGGGCTTTTACCGCTGGTGACAGGGCGCGACCCGAGGCGACCGTTCGCCGGCGGGTTGCGACCGTTCGCCGGGAACGGCGGCAGGGGCGGTCCGGGGCGGGCGTAAGAGCCTGCGGAGGACCGACCCATGTGGACTGCCTGGCGATCGCACTTCGAGACCAACGCGACGAGGCCGCTGCCGGCGATGCCGACCGTGGCCGACATCCCGGCGAGCTGGCGAGGGGCGCTGGGCGACTCGCTGGCGAGGTTCCAGCTCGGCGAGGCGGGAGAGGGGCGGGTCGCGAAGGAGATCGACCGGGCGGTGATGGCCGGGGTCGATGACGACTATCGGGCGTCGTTGAAATTGTTTGTGCGCGAGGAGGGGAGGCACGCGCGGATCCTGGCCGGCATGGTGCGGGCGCTGGGCGGCGAGCTGCTGCGGCAGTCGTGGAGCGAGCGGCTGTTCGTGCACGGGCGGCGCATGCTCGGGCTGCGCGTCAAGCTGCTGGTGCTGCTGGTCGCGGAGGTGGTCGGGCTCGGGTTCTATACGATCCTGGAAAGACGGCTCGGCGAGGCGGAGGTCGGGCGGCAGCTGCGGGAGATCGCCGGGGATGAAGAGGCGCACCTCGAGTTCCACGCGGCGTTCTTCAGGCTGCACGCGCGCGGGGCGGTCGGGCGGGGAATTTTTAAATTGGGGTGGTGGACGATCGGCGCGCTGGCTTGCGCGACGGTGCTGTTCGACCACCGCAGGACGCTGCGGGTGATGGGGGTGCCGCGTATCGAGGCGGTGCGGCGGTTCGCGGCGCTGCTGCGGCGGGTCGACACGGCGGTGCTGCGCAGCTCTCCGCGGGTGGCCCGCGGGGCGGCGGCGTGGGCCCGGGTGTCGTGGTAGAGGCTCGATACGCTGGCGGGCTCGTGGAGGGCGCCGCGCTGGACGGACGACCGGGTTGTGCACCTACAATGCGGGCGCGCCACGGGCGCTGCGGCGACTGCGACGACGACCGCGGCTCGTCCAGCGCGTGCCTCGACGGGGACGGCGATTGACGCGGCTCAGGCGGCGACGAGCTGGCGGCGGAGGTGGGCGCGGGCGCGGGTCAGTCGCACGCTGACGTTGCGCTCGCTGATCTTCAGGGCCTCGGCGATCTGGGCGTACGAGGCGCCGCTCAGGTGCATCGTCATGACCGACTCGAGGTTGCCCGGCAGGTCGGTCAGGGCCTGCTCGATGCGGGCGCGCTGGTCGGCGCGCAGGGCCGCGGACTCGATGCAGGCGGCCGGGTCGGCCAGCGTCTGCGGGTCGGTCACTTCGCCGGAGTCGCCGCGCCGACGCAGGTGGCGGAAGCAGCAGTACTTGGCGATGCGGTAGGCGAACGTCTTTAATGTGGACTCGCCGCGGAAGGTCGGCAGGGCGCGCCACAGGGCGAGGGCGATGTCCTGCTCGAGGTCCTCGCGCTCGGCGGCGGAGCGGGTGTAGCTGCCGGCCATGCGCGAGAGGCCGCGGCCGTGGTCGGCGAGGGCGCCGGCCCAGCGGGCGCGGCGGGTCTTCTCGGCGTCGGCGTCGCCGGCGAGGTAGGCGACGGGGTTGGGGGCGGCGGGGTGCTCGGCACAGTTGCCGCGGTAGCCGGCGCCGTTGACGGTGGCGAGGCGCTCGTCGGCGGCCCACAGCAGGCCGGCGAGGGCGCGCACGAGCTCGTCGGCGGGGCGGTCGCCCTCGTGGGTGAGGGCGCGGTGCACGGAGTCGAGGTCGACGCCGGCGCCGGTGACGGCCTCGCGCTCGTGGGCGGGCAGGGTCTCGGCGGCGCGCAGCCACTCGAAGACCTGGCGGCGGGTCTCGGCGAGCGGGGAGTTGGCGCCGCCGAGCAGGGACTCGCGCCAGCCGACGCGGGGCCGCTGGGCGGTGTTGTCCTCGGCGGGCCAGGCGACGGCCTCGCCGCTGCAGTGGCGGAGCTCGAGGGCGAGGGTGCGGGTCTGGCGGGTGAAGCGCTCGAGGCTGGTGGACAGGCCGTCGAGCTGGAGCGGGCGGGTGGGGTCACCGACGGCGCCGCGGCCGCGGAGGACCCGGCGAGCGGTGCACAGGAGCGCCTGGATGGTCGCCAGGGTCAGCGTTAGCCCGCGCATGATCGGCAGCGCGAGCAGCGACAGCACGAGCACGCCGAGCGCCACGGCGACGGTCGTGCTGATCATCGGGGGGATCGGTGGGAACGGCTCGAGCATGGCGAGGGGTACGGTGTCGCCGGGTCCTGAAACACTACACGAGCGCGGAGAAATAATTTTGGCGGGCGGCCCGGGCTCGTGGGCCGCCCGCCATGCTCGTCGAACGCGGTTTCAGGCGCGCGCGGGGGCGGGCAGGCGGTGGCGCAGGCAGGTGGTCGCGACCCACAGCGGGATCGCGCAGAGCAGGGCCCAGCACAGCGGCACCGGCACGATGGTGAGGGCGCGATGGCCGGCCTGCGCGGCCATCTCCGCGGGCACGGTGAGGAGGGCGGCGTTCATCTCGATGAGGTTGAAGACGGTGCCGAGCACGCCGGCGGCGACGCCGATGGCGGTGAAGCGGTCGGCGAGCGCGAGGAACCGCGGGTCGTCGCGGCGCGCGCCGAGCCTGTGCATGATCAGCGAGACGACGGCGGACAGGGCGAGCAAGCTGACGACGTGGTTGAAGAACCCACCGTACTGATAGAACGTGGCGAAGTCTTCCATGGGACCGATGCTCCTGCGCGGCCGGGCGGCGACCGCGTCTGGTCCCTGCAGTGCCTTTGATGAGGCGAACCCTACAGCTCGCCGTGAACTTTCTCGGGGCTCGATCTCAGGTGAGGCCGAGGCGGCGGCGGAGGCGACGCGCGGCCTGGCGGGAGATCGCCACGAGGTCGCCGTTTTGCATGCGGGCGGTGTAACCGCCGGTCTCCACGGGGTCGAGGCAGGCGAGCTTCTCGAGGTTGATGAGGGCGCGGCGGTGGACGCGTTCGAACACGCCGGCGGGCAGGCGGTCCTCGAGGTCCTGCAGCGAGAAGTCGGTGAGCAGCGGGCCGGCGCCGGTGTGCAGGGTGACGAGCTCGCCGTCGAAGACGGCATGCGAGAGGTCGCGCGGGTCGATCAGCCGGATGCCCTGGCGCGTGGTCACGGGCAGGCGCACGAAGTCGGCGGGCGCGGGGCGGGCCTCGACGCCGAGGCGGTGACGCGCGCGCGCGAGGGCCTTGCCGAGCCGCACCGCGTCGATCGGCTTTAATAAATAGTCGACGGCGCCGAGGTCGAAGGCGGCGAGGGCGTGCTCGCTGTGGGCGGTGGTGAAGATGACGTAGGGGCCGTCCTCGGGCAGCAGGGCGCCGGTCTCGAGGCCGCTGAGGCCGGGCATGGCGATGTCGAGGAGCACGACGTCGACGTCGGCGCCCGGGGCGGAGATGTGGGCGAGGACCTCCTGGCCGCTGGCGCACTCGCCGGCGAGCTCGGCGGCGGGGAGGTCGGCGAGCAGGCGGACGAGGCGCTTGCGCGCGAGCTGCTCGTCGTCGGCGACGAGGATGCGGAGGGGGAGCGGCGGCATGTCCGAAGGGTCAGGTGTCCGAAGGGTCAGGTGTGGACCGTGGGCGGGGCGGTCGGGAGGATCATGGTGGCGCGGGTGCCGGTCGGCGTGGCCGCGAGGGTGAGCGAGGCCCGGCCAGCATAGGCGAGGGCGAGGCGCTTGTGCACGGTCGGCACGCCCTCGCCGCCGTCGCGCGGGCCGCGGTAGGGGCCGGGGTTGTCGAGGGTGATGCTGACGACGTCGGTGCGGGCGACGGTCAGGCGGACCTCGCCGCGGTGGCCGGCGGCGGGGCCGTGTTTAATTGAATTTTCGGCGAGCGGGAGGAGGATCAGCGGGGGGACGTGGATGTCGCCGGGGTCGCCGTCGACGACGAGGCTGAACATGTCGGGGTCGCGGATGAGGTGGAGGGCGAACAGGTCGCGGCAGAGGGCCAGCTCGCGCTGGAGCGGCCAGGCGGCGAGCGGGACGCCGGCGAGGATGGTGCGCAGCATGCTCGAGAGCTGGAGGATCGCGCGCTCGGCGACCTCGCCGTCGGTGCGGCACCACTCGGCGATCGCGTTGAGCGTGTTGAACAGGAAGTGAGGGTCGAGGTGGTTGCGCACGGCGAGCAGCTGGGCGCGCTCGGCCTCGCGGGCGAGGGCCTCGGCGCGGGCGCGTTCGCGGGCGAGGCCGGCCTCGAGCTCGATGTCGCGGCCGAGGCCCCAGCCGCCGACCCAGAACAGGGCGAGGGTGACGACGATGCTCTCGCGGCCGGTGAGCAGGGTGGCGCCGAGCCCGAGCAGGCGCGGGACCACGAGCCCGAGGGTGCCGATGACGACCAGGCCGGCTGTCCCATAGGCCAGGAGGCCGACGGCGCCGCGAGGGGCGAGCAGGCGCCACAGCCACGGCGCGAGCAGGGCGAAGGCGAGGCACAGGACGACGCCGAGCGGCATGGCCAGCGGGTCGCGCGAGAGGCTGTGCTGGGCGGCGACCAGGGGGACGCTGACCAGGACGATGGGCACGAGGCGGCGCGGGCCGAGGACGGCGCCGAGGGTGTGGCGGAGCAGGCTCAAGGGAGGGGGCGAGGATACGTCGATGCGCGAGGCGAGGGGAACAGGAGGTGAGGGTGCGAGCGGAGCACGCGAGGAGAACAGGAGACGAGGGTGCGAGCGGATGGCGCGAGGAGAACAGGAGACGAGGGTGCGAGCGGATGGCGCGAGGAGAACAGGATGCGAGCGGATGGCGCGAGGGGAACAGGAGACGAGGGTGCGAGCGGATGGCGCGAGGAGAACAGGAGACGAGGTTGCGAGCGGATCACGCGCGAGGGGAGATCGATCGGGAGAGGTCGAAGGAGGCGGGCTCAGGTGTCCGGGGTGGCGGCGGTGAGGCCCTCGCGGCGCAGGTGGCCGCGCTGTTTGCCGACGAGGTTCATCCAGGCGGTGCGCAGGAGGATCTTCAGGTCGAGGGCGGCGCTGCGGGTGCGCACGTAGGTGGCGTCGAGCTCGCTGGTGAGGGCGACGCCCTGGGCCAGGCAGACCTGGGCGAGGCCGGTGAGGCCGGGCGGGACGGCGAAGCGAGCGGCGAACGGCGGGTGCAGGGCGGTCAGGCGCTCGGCGTCGGCGGGGGTCAGCGGGCGCGGGCCGACCAGGCTCATGTCGCCGATCAGGATATTAAATAATTGGGGCAGCTCGTCGAGGCCGCGCTGGCGCAGCCACTGGCCGAAGCGGGTCGGGCGGCGGTCCCTGGGGTCGGGCTCGCAGGTCATCGTGCGCAGCTTCCAGACGGTGAAGAGCTTTCCGCCGACGCCGACGCGGGGCTGGGCGAAGAACGCCGGGCGGCCGTCGACGACGAGCACGATCAGGGCGAGCGCGCCGACCAGGGTCGCGAACAGCGGGACCAGCGGGAGCAGGAGCACGAGGTCGAACAGGCGCTTGCGGGTCACGGGGCGGTCTCCAGGGCGCGCAGGTCGACGAGCGGGAGGAGGGCGAGGGCGAGCAGCACGACCGGCGCGAGCGCGAGCGCGAGCGCGACGATCGCGGCGATTTTAATGAGGGCGGTGGCCATGCCCGCAGTGTCCGCGAGGCGGCGAGGCGGCGACGGGGCGGCGCGGGTGAACGGTCGCGGGCGGCGGGCGAGCGGTCGCGGGGCGGGTGGGCGCGTGGATGCGAGGGCGGAGCCTCGGCGGCGCGTTGCTGCGCGGGCGAACGGTCGCGGGCGGCGGGCGCGGGGCGTGTGGGCGCGTTGCGAGGGTGGAGCCTCGGCGGCGCCTTGCGAGGCGGTGGGTCCGGGTGTGGGCCGGCGGCGAGGGTCGGGCGAATGAGCGGTGGGTCCGGCTGTGGCCGGCGGGTGAGGCTCGGGCGAACGAGCGGTGGGATCGGGTGTGGGTCGGCGGCTCGGCGCGGGCGAACGAACGGTGGGGTGATCGGTCGATTGTTTGTTTGACGATTAAAAAGTCAGGGCGCGGGCGAGGCGCTCGAGGGTGAACACGTGGTCGTCGTCGGCTCCGAGCTCGCGCAGGGCCTCGGCGAGGCGCAGCAGGTAGTCGAGGTTGGCGCCGCTGGGGCCGTGGCAGCGGACGATGTGGGCGGCGATCGCGGGGAGCGGGGCGTCGCCGAGGAAGTGGGGGTTGTCGGCGGTGGCGAGGTACATGCGGGCCTCGGCGGACTCGCCGAGGGGTTCGCCGCGCGGGTCGGTGAAGTGCACGGGCAGGGCGAGCGAGGCGTAGCCGCCGCGCTCGCGGTGGTCGAGGCCGGCGAACACCTCGGCGGCGGCGTCGGCGGCGATGCGGTAGGCGACGCCGTGGCAGCGGGCCGCGGGGGCGGAGATCAGGGTGACGACGCGGCCGGGGTCCTCGGGGAGGCCGCGGTGGTCGGGCGAACCCTGCCAGAAGCGGCGGGCCCAGCCGTCGATGAAGGCGGGGCGGCGCTCGAGGTGGTCGAAGGCCGGGCGCCAGACCAGCGAGCCGTAGCCGAACAGCCACACGTCGGAGGTCGTCTGCATGTCGAGGGCGGCTGTCTCTCGGGACAGGTCGTCAGGCGTGGATCGGCGGGACGCGGTCGGCCCACGGGCGGGCGCGCTCGAGCTGGCCGGCGAGGTTGAACAGCGTGGCCTCGTCGGCGTAGCGGCCGACGAACTGCACGCCGATCGGCAGGCCCTCGGCGGTCCAGTGCAGCGGGACCGACATGGCGGGCTGGCCGGTGATGTTGAACACGGGGGTGAAGGGGATGAACTCGTAGACGCGGTCGACGCTGGGGGTGAGGCTGAGCAGGAGGTTCAGCGTGCGGCCGGCGCGGAGGCTGCCGAGGGCCTTCATGACGGCGGCCTCGGCCCCCTGCGGCTGCAGGGTGTGGTGGCGGACGGGGGGCCTGGCGAGGGTGGGGGTGAGGAGGACGTCGTGCGCCGCGAAGAACGGGGCGACGCGGCGGGCGGCGGCGTCGAGGGCGTGCTGGGCGGCGATGAAGTCGGCGGCGGAGGTGGTGCGGCCGAGCATGCGCAGGGCCCAGGTCTGGAACTCGAAGTCGCGGAACTTCGCCTTGCGGCCGAGGCGGCGCTCGGCGGCGGAGATCTCGTGGGCGACCTCGCCGCAGATCATGGTGAAGAAGGCGCGGGAGAACGCGGAGGCGTCGACCTCGGGCGTGGCCTCGACGATGTCGTGGCCGAGGCCCTCGAGCAGGTGCGCGGCGTCGGCGACGGCGGCGACGCAGGCGGGGTCGACGGCGCCGCCGAGCAGCGGGCGGGTGCTGAACGCGATGCGCAGGCGGGCCGGGTCGCGGGCGGCTTCTTCGAGGTAGGGGCGGGCCGGCGGCGGCGGGTAGTAGGGCGCGCCGACCTCGGGGGCGCAGGTGGCGTCGAGCACGGCGGCGGAGTCGCGGACCGAGCGGGTGATGACGTGCTGGATGGCGGCGCCCTGCCACAGCACGCTGTGGTCGGGGCCGCAGGGGGTGCGGCCGCGGGTGGGCTTCAGGCCGAACACGCCGCAGCAGGCGGCGGGGATGCGGATCGACCCGCCGCCGTCGCCGCCGGTGGCGAACGGGACGATGCGGGCCGCCACGGCCGCGGCCGAGCCGCCGCTCGAGCCGCCGGTGATGCGCGACGGGTCCCACGGGTTGTGGACGTCGCCGTGGGCGGCGGTCTCGACGAACGGGGTCACGCCGAGCTCGGACGTCGCGGTCTTGGCCACGCCGATCAGGCCGGCGGCCTTGTAGCGGCGGACCAGCTCGCTGTCGAAGTCGGGCACGTCGTCGCGGTAGAAGCGCGAGCCGTTGCGCGTGGGCACCCCGGACCAGGCGGCGATCAGGTCTTTGATCAAGAACGGGACGCCGCTGAGCGGGCCTGCGGGCAGCGGGCCGCGGGCGACGCGGCGGGCCTCGTCGTACATCGGCGTGACGACCGAGCCGAGCTGGGCGTCGACGCGGGCGATGCGGGCGATGACCTCTTCGACGAGGTCGAGGGGGGCCACGTCCCCGGCGCGCACGAGCGCGGCGAGGCCGAGGCCGTCGTAGTTGGACATTTCGGCGAAGCCGGCCACCGCCGACTTTTACCCGGCGGAGGCGGCCGGCGACAAGCCGGCGGGGGCGCGCGCAAACGCGGGGCTACTTCTTGTTGGCGACGCCGGGGGTCGGGGTGGTGGACAGCACCCAGTCGGTGGCGGCGTTGTTCTTGTCGTTGCCGTTGGGCCAGCGGGACAGCGTGCGGGGGTTGTTGTTGTTGTCGGACGAGCCGAAGGCGGCGCCCTCGACGAGGCTGGTGACGCCGAGGCCGGGCAGGTTGGCCATGGTGACCGAGCCCTCGTAGGACAGGGCGTCCAGCAGCTTGTTGGCCGCGGTGTCGACGAGGGCGACGCCCTCCATGTCGTTTTGCAGGTTGTCGCTGAGCTTGGCGAAGTTGACGTGCACGGCCTCGGGCGGGACCACGAAGTCGGCGTTGGCGACCACGAGGTACTGGCCCTGGGCGAGCGCGACCCCGCTCGAGAGGTCGAGGTTGAGGTAGGGCGTGTTGTTGGAGCCGTTGACGAGGATCAGGCGGACGCCGACCAGGCTGACCGGCGCGCCGGTGTTGTTGTAGATCTCGACGAACTCGGCGTTGTCGGTGCCCACGGTGTCGTAGTCGACCTCGTTGAGGATGAGGCCCATGAGCTGGCAGGGCGCGCAGATGTCGCCGCCGCAGTCGATGTCGGACTCGTCCTGGTTCTTGACGCCGTCCTCGCAGGTGGCCGCCTCGCACACGTTGTTGAGGCACACGCCGCTGACGCAGTCGGCCTCGACGAGGCACTCGTCGCCGTCGAGGCAGGGGTCGCAGGTGGCGCCGCCGCAGTCGACGTCGGACTCGTCCTGGTTCTGCACGGCGTCGGCGCAGGAGGCGGGCTCGCACAGCTGGTCCTTGCACACGCCGCTCAGGCAGTCGTTCTGGTCGACGCACGACTCGCCGTCCTCGCAGGCGTCGCAGGTGTCGCCGCCGCAGTCGACGTCGGTCTCGTCGCCGTTCTTGACGGTGTCGACGCAGGTCGGGGCGGCGCAGGAGTTCTCGCTGCAGACGTTGCTCGCGCAGTCGGACTCGACCATGCACGTCTGGTCGGCGGCGCAGGGGTCGCAGAGCGGGCCGCCGCAGTCCTCGTCGGTCTCGTCGCCGTTCTGGGCGCCGTCCTGACAGCTCGGGTCGGGCGCGCCGGTGCTCGACTCGCTGGCGGTGGTGTCGAGGGTAGAGGTCTCGGGGCCGGTCTCGTCGCTGCCGATGCCGGTGGACTCGCCGATGCCCATGGTGGTGTCGGCCTCGGTGGTGGCGACGCTGGTCGAGGTGCCGGGCGGCGAGGTGGCGGTGCCGGTGCCGGTGAAGCTGTCGTCGCCGCCGGTGGTCGGGGGGGCGTCGGAGGTGGCCTCTTGCGAGGTCTGGGTCGGGGAGGTCGAGAGGGCGGTCGACTCGCCCTGGACCTCGGTGGCGGAGTTGGTGTCGGTGACGAGCGGCGGGGCCTCGTTGCTGCAGGCGAGCGAGAGGGCGGCCGGGAGGAGGGCGGTAGACCAAGCGAATCGCATGGACGCCAGGGTAGCGAAAAACCGCCGGTGGGTGGACACCGGCGGTGGGTCGAGGCCTGTCGCCCTGGGGCCAGGGCATGAATTTCTGGCGGCGGTCCGGTGACCGCGGCGTCACAGGTCGTCGGGGTTGAGGGGCTTCAGGGCCATGCCGGCGGGGTAGGCGTAGGCGGTGGTGTCGTCGTAGCCGATGACGTTGACGCCGAACGGGCCCTCGGACTCGGCGAGGTAGGACCTGGACTCGTCGGGGTCGAGCGGCCAGTCGCACACGTCGGAGCTGACGTCGCCGCCGCTGACGGACACGTTGACGAGCTCCCACGGGCCGATCTCGACGCCGTTGATGAAGACGGGCGGGCCGTTCTTCTTGCGGATCACCTGGGCGAAGTTCTGGGCGTAGTTCTTGCCGGTGACGAACACGTAGCGGTTGAGGTGCTGCTGCACGGGGATCGACTGGAACATCGCGGGGTCGGCGATGTCGCCGGACTCCTGGTGGCCGGCGAGCAGCTGGACGGCCATGAAGGGGTCGCCCGACTTGAAGGCGAAGCTCTTGACGTTGCCGGTGATGACGATGTCCTTGAACTCGCCGACCTCCTTCAGCGAGAAGTTGGGCACGCCGGGGTTGGGGTCGAGGGAGAACTTCTGGTTGGCGGCGCCGGCGTAGACGCGCCAGTGGAAGTCCTCGTCGCCGCCGCGGAACGGGGCGTGGGCGGCCAGGTAAGACTTCCCCCAGTACTTGTAGGGGAGCACCTGCTCCTGCAGGTGGTTGCAGCCGCCGGCGGAGTCGGCGGGCACGCGGGCGCAGGCGGTCGCGCCCATCACGGCGATCGGCTTGTTGGCGCGGACGATGGTGCCGGACACGTCCTGCTTGGCGAACGGGGTGTCGAGGCCGACCGAGGCGGCGCCGACCTGGAGGACCTCGTAGCGGTCGAGGGTGATCGTGCCGGTCGCGCCGGCCTCGACCTCTTTGGGGTCGAAGCCGAAGCCGCTGCCGAGCGTCTTGGCCCGCGGGGTCCAGGAGATCTCGGTGTCGTCCTCGGTGACGATCACGTTGAAGTAGCTCGGGCGGCCGTAGGTGAACTGCTCGAGGTCCTCCGGCGGCGCGTCGGCCTTCACCCAGCCGGGGTACGAGGTGATGATGTAGTCGGTGCCGAGCGCCTTGACCGGCAGCAGCATCGAGGCGTCGTTGCTGTCGCTGCCCTGGAACGGCGAGTGGAGGTAGGCGCTGACGGGGTAGTCACTGACGACGTGGTAGACGCCGCCGGTGCGCACGGCGGTGTAGCCGGGCATGATGCCGTTGTCGATCATGAAGACGTGGCTCTCGCCGGGCTTCAGCTCGATCGGGCCCTCGACCAGGTCCTCCTTCAAGTTGAAGTAGTCGGGCACGAGGTAGAGGCTGACGACCGCGGTCTTCTCGGTGTCGGTGTTGCCGACCATGATCGCGTCGTCGGTGTCCGGCTCGTCGGCGGCGTTGCCGCTGCGCATGCGGATGGCCACGAACTCGCAGCCGATCGAGGTGTCCTTCAAGAGTTCGCAGGGGCCCTCGCAGACGGCGGTCATGCCGTCGTCGCCGGCGCTCTCCTGGCACTTCTGGTACTGCGTGCAGGCGGCCTGGTCCCAGCCGAAGCCGGTGGCGTTGCAGACCTCGACGGTGTTCTCGTCGGCGCAGCGCTGCTGGCCGGGCGTGCACTCGAGCTCGAAGGTGGTGGTCGGCGTGACCGGCGGGGTGTCGCTCGAGGGGTCGCTGCCGTTGGAGGTCGAGGTCGAGCCCGAGGTCGGGTCGCTGCTGGTGTCGCCGCAAGCGAGGGCTGCTGCGCCGAGGGTGCAGAGGACGGCAAAGATCTTTTGCATGGGGTTAATCCAAAGAGCGAAGGGTCAAGGCTCGGCGACGACCTCGAAGTCGACGACGATGTCGATGGCGTCCGGGGTGACCAGGAGGGCCTGGGCGTGGAAGTAGATGTCGGCGCCGTCGACGTCGATGTCCTTGTAGTTGATGGTGATGCCGACCTGCTCGCTGAGGGCGCGCTTGAACTCGTCGACGAGCTTCTTGTTCTTGTTGACGAGCTCCTCGTCGGAGGCGGCCAGCTCGCCGACGCCCTCGCCGCCGGTGACGCGGAGGTCCGAGGTGGGGGTGACGGAGATGTTGTTGTTGGACAGGCCGAGCTTCAGGCCGGTGACGGCGTCGGCGTAGCCGCAGTAGTCGTCGGCGGTGCGCCACACGCGGAAGCCGACGTCGAGCACGTTGGACTTCGGCAGCTTGTTCGGCTCCATCGACTCGAGGGTCATGCCGTAGAGGCCCTTGGGGTCGGGCTTGCCGTTCTCGTCGTAGGTGCGGGCGATCTCGCCCTCGGTGATCATGCGCTGGGCCATGCCGTAGAGCAGCCCGGGGTGCATCTGGATCAGCATGGGGATGCTGTCGGGCAGGCCGTTCGGCAGGGCGTCGGCGACCTTCAGCGAGTAGGAGGCGGGCAGGGCGAGGTTGGTCTGGAAGCCGAGCGAGAGCACGCGGCTGTCGTAGTTGATGGCGAGCGCACGGGCGGCGAGCTGGACGTCGCCGTCGCCGATGGTCCACGGGTCGAAGCGGATGAGCTCGGTGGCGTCGTAGTTCTCGCGCAGCTGCTCGGTGAACAGGACCTTGATCGCGCCCTCGAGGCCGGGCTCGTCGTTGGAGTCGAGGCCCATGGTGGTGAAGTTGAGCTGGAGGGCGGTGGCCTTGTCGTAGTTGGCGACCAGCGCCGAGGTGCCGTCCTCGTTCTGCCGCAGCTCGAGCGGGATCGAGACCTCGGCGTCGCCGGCGCCGGAGCCCTGGCCCTCGCCGTCGGCGTTGAGCAGGCCGAACTGGAAGTCGACCTTGAACAGGATGCAGCGGCCGCAGCCGGGCACGCGCTGGATGAGGATCTCCGGGACGCCGGTGGTCGCGAAGTCGAGGCTGAGCGGGCCGAGCGGCACGGCGCTGTTGAACGGGACCTTGCCGCCGACGTTGCCGGTGAGCAGCTCGTTGATGCCCGCCTCGGTGAGCACCATCGCCATGGGGTACCACTGCGCGTCGGGGATGGCTTCGAGGATCTGGCCGTCGCCCTCGTAGGCGTCGCGGAAGGCCTCCGACTGGTTGGTGCAGTCGAGCTCGGCGTCGGGTCCGCGGATGCACGAGGCGGTGTCGCAGCCGGCGAACATGCCGAGGCAGAAGGTTCCCAGGGCGGTCTTGAGGTTCATGAAGCTTCCTTTAAGCGAAGGGCAGGAGCCAGGAGCGCCCGATCGTCGTTTGCCAGTATGGCCCCCGCGGCGGGATCTTGACAAGTCAGGGCCCTGGACGGCCGCGGTCGGCGGAGTCATGCGTGAACGCGCGGACGCGTCGCGTGCTGGAGGATCGGGGCGAGGGCCCGCCTTTGCGGCGGGACCGCGGGCCGTGGGGCGCGGGGGCGACGCTGTCGCGGCGCTCCTGGGGCCTGACGCGGCGGTGTTTGCCGGGCTCGCCGGACTTTGGCGCTTTGGCCGGCGCTGGTGCCCTGGTATCGTGGAGCCGATGGCCCGGCCATACCCTTATCCTTGTGCGCGTACATCTTGGTTCCGCGGGTTGTGCTCGCTCGTCGCTGCGCTGGCGCTGACGAGCGGCTGTCGGTCGGACGAGCCCGGCGTCTACACCACCGAGATCGACCTGACGACCGGCGAGTACACGACCATGGTGAACATCTTCACCACCGGCGAGCCGATCGACACCAGCACGGGGGAGCCGGTGCCGGGCGACCAGACCTGCAGCGACGCGATCGCCTGCGTTCCCGAGTGCTACTTCGGCAACCCCGACCCGGGCCCGGAGGACGACCAGTCCTGCTACTACAACTGCCTGCACGGGATGGCGACCGAGGAGTGGCTGGCGCTGATCGACTTCAGCATCTGCGTGTACGGGGAGTGCCGCAAGCAGGCCCAGTGCTCGGAAAACGGGCCCAACGACGACGACCTGTGTCGCACGTGCGTGCTGCTCGGGCTCAACAACAAGGACCTCCCGGGCTGCGAGGCAGAGGGGGCCGCTTGCTATTGACGCGGCGGTTCGATGTACTCTCCACGAACGCCGCCTGACGCCTGCTCCGTACGACACTTACGACTGGAATGCCCGCGATGATCTGGACCCGCGCTCTGCTCTCGACCGGTGTGTTGCTCGCCGCCGCGACCCACACGCCGGCGCTCCTCGCGGCGCCCGCCGCCGATGCCGGGGCGGCGCCGCCGGCGGATGCTCCCGCGGATGCCCCGACGGACGCGGCTCCTGCGGACGCGCCGGCCGAGGCTGCGCCCGCGGAGGCGACTCCGGCGGAGGCGAAGCCTGTCGCGGCCGAGCCGGAGGGGCCGGCGGCGGGGGGCTCGGTGAAGGTCGGGACCGACGGGGCGAAGGCGAAGGGCAAGCGCAAGGGCCGGCAGGTGCCGGACGGCGTGGTGCTCGACGAGAAGACCGGCAAAATTAAAGACACGCGCAAGTGGATCCACCGCTACAAGCCGGAGCGGCACCTGTTCGAGCTCGGGATCTTCGGCGGCCTGTTCTTCCCCAAGGACAACCACGACCTGTTCCAGGTGTCGATGTGGGACCAGGACTCGCTGTGGAAGATCGGCCCGGAGGTGGGCCTGCGGCTGGCTTACTTCCCGCTGTCGTTCCTCGGGGTCGAGGGCGAGTTCGGGGCCATGCCGATGCGGGTCCGCAACCCGCGCAACGACCGGGCGTTCGTCTACCGCGCGGGCGGGCACGCGATCTTGCAGCTGCCGTACCGGGTCGCGCCGTTCATCCTCGGCGGCTACGGCGGGCTCGGCATCGTCTCGGACTACGAGAACGCGCTCGGGCGTGACATCGACGAGGCCGGCCACTTCGGCGGCGGCGTGAAGATCTTCATCAATCGCATGGCGGCGTTCCGCCTCGAGGGTCGCGGGATCATCGGCGCGGCGGCCCACAAGCTGCCGCCGAACTTCACGACCCACGCCGAGCTGCTGGCCGGCTTCAGCCTGGTGCTCGGGCGCACGGTGCCGAAGCCGAAGCCGAAGGACCTCGACCCCGACAGGGACGGGTTCCTCGACCCGAACGACAAGTGCCCGAAGCTGGCCGGCGTGGCGCCCGACGGCTGCCCGGCGATCGACAGCGACAAGGACACGTTCCTCGACAACGTCGACAAGTGCCCGTTCGAGCCGGGCGTGGCGCCCGACGGCTGCCCGCCGCCGGACCGCGACAAGGACGGCTTCCTCGACTTCGACGACAAGTGCCCCGACGAGCCGGGCGTGGCGCCGGACGGCTGCCCGCTGCCGCCGGACACGGACTGCGACGGGATCATCGACAAGGACGACACCTGCCCGTTCGTGCCCGAGACCTACAACGGCTTCGAGGACCGCGACGGCTGCCCGGACAAGCTGCCGGAGAAGGTGGTCTACGACGGGCGCCCGATCGAGGGCATCTACTTCGAGACCAACTCCGACAAGATCCAGAAAAAGTCGCAGAAGACGCTCGACGCCACCGTCGCGGTGCTGAAGGAGTTCCCGAGCGTCCGCATCGAGATCTCCGGCCACACCGACGACGTCGGCAACGACGAGTTCAACCTCGACCTGTCGCGCCGCCGCGCCGAGTCGGTCAAGACCTACCTCGTCGACAAGGGCGTCGAGTCGTCGCGCGTCGAGACCGTCGGCTACGGCCGCACCAAGCCGATCGCCGAGGGCAAGACCGCCAAGGCCCGCGCGAAGAACCGCCGCATCGAGTTCCGCGTGATCGTCGTCGACCCGCGCACCGGGCAGGTGATCACGCCGGCGACCGGCCAGGCGATCGTCGAGAAGGCCGCGGGCGGGCAGCCGGCGGTCAAGCAGGAGACCAAGCCGTGCCCGACGCCGTCCGATTCGGCGCCGCCGGCCGCTGGCGCCGCGCCCGAGCCCACGCCCGCGCCGAAGTGAGGGTTGAGCGGAGGACGCCCGTCGGCGCGCGCCGGCGGGCGTCCGCCGTTCGTCAGGTGAGGCGCAGGCGGATGACCTGGAAGGTGTGGTCGGCGGCCTTCTCGAGGATGAGGTCGGCGCGCTCGCGGGTGGGGGTGATGTTCTCGCGGAGGTTGACGCCGTTGATCGCGTCCCAGATGGCGTTGGCGCGGGCGAGGGCCTCGGCGTCGGTCAGGGCGGCGTAGTGGCGGAAGTACGACACCGGGTCGCGGAACACGGTCTCGCGCAATTTATTGAAGCGGCGGAGGAACCAGTCGCGGATCGCGGGCTCGTCGGCGTCGATGTAGAGCGAGAAGTCGAAGTAGTCGGACACGTAGACGCGGTGGGTGCCGGCGTCGTCGGTGCGCTGGAGGACGTTCAGGCCCTCGAGGATGAGGATGTCGGGGCGGTGGATGACCTGCTGCTCGCCGGGCACGATGTCGTAGTGGATGTGCGAGTAGACCGGCGCGACGGCCTGCTCGCCGGCGCGGACGTCGGCGACGAACCGGACCAGGCGGCGCAGGTCGTAGCTCTCGGGGAAGCCCTTGCGCTGGGTGATCCCCCGGGCGGCGAGCTCGGCGTTGGGGAACAGGAAGCCGTCGGTGGTGACGAGGTCGACGCGCGGGTGCTCGGACCAGCGCGAGAGGATGGTCTGCAGCACGCGCCCGGCGGTGCTCTTGCCGACGGCGACGCTGCCGGCCAGGCCGATGATGAACGGCGGGGTGCGGTCGCTGCGGCCGAGGAAGGTCTGGGTGACCCGCCGCAGCTGCCGCAAGGCGGTGAACCGCAGGTTTAATAAACGCGTGAGCGGGAGGTAGACCTCTTCGATCTCCTGCAGCGAGAGCGACTCGTTGATCCCGCGGAGCGCGGTGAGGTCGGCCTCGGTGAGGGTGAGCGGGGTCTGGGCGCGCAGGCGGGCCCACTCAGCGCGGGTGAAGGTGGCGAACGGAGAGCCCGGCGGGGACATCGTCAATCCTTGGCGTACCAGGCGCGCACGGCGGCGGGGATGGCGGGGGCGAGCTTGGCGTCGTCGAGCGCCAGGCTGAAGGCTTCGCGCAGCGACCAGTCGACGAGCCTGTGCGGGGGCTTGCGGTGGTGGGCCTGCCACCGCGGGAGCACGACGTCGAGGAAGCGGGCCATGCTCCACCGATGCCAGGCGTCCTTCCTGGTGCCGCCGGCCTCGCCGTCCTCGCGGCGGGCGACGAACGCGATCTTGTGCTCGCGGTGGAGGGCGTGCAGCCAGGCGACGATGTCGGCCTCGAAGGCGCTGGCCTGCGCGCGGCTGGGGAACGGCTGGCCGACTCCGTAGGGCTCGAGGTCGTCGTCGGGCGCGTCGCCGTGCCGGGCGTAGGCGCTGCAGATGTGCAGGTTGATGAACTGGTCGCCGCTGGTCGCGTGCAGCACCGGGCCGCCCCAGCCGGCGTCGCCGCGGAACGGCTCGGGGATCTTTCTCAATAATTTGGCGCGGGCGGCCTTCGGCGGCGGCTCCTCGAACCACACGTAGAGGCCGCCCCACTCGAAGTAGCTGGCGAGGCCGGCGCCGAAGAATGGGAAGGGGTGCTTCGAGGCGCTGGCGGGGGATCTTTTGGCGACCGCCTTCCTGGTCGTCGTCTTCGCGGTCTTCGTGGTCGCGGTCTTTTTGGCGGTGGTCTTCTTGGCGGTGGTCTTCTTGCTCGTCGTCGTCCTCGCCGTCGTTTTGGCCGGGGCCTTCTTCGCGGCGGTCGCGCGGGCGACTGGCTTCGCGCGGGTGCTGCGCGGCTCGGAGGCGGTGGCCATCCCGCGCACTGTAATCGAGGAGCGTGGGCGAGCGCCACGCGTGGACGGAAGGTGATAGCTTCCGGCGGCGATGAACGTCCGTCCCGTGATCCTCGGCCTGGTGGTGCTGGTGGCGGTCCCGCTGGTCGTTCGCCTGGCGCTGTACGGGACCATGCCGGACGGGTGGGGGACGTTCCCGCCGCCGCGCAGCCCGCAGGTGCCGGGGTTCGACTGGCGGGTGTTCGCGCTCGGGCTGGCGCTGGCGGTGCCGATCCTCCGGCTGCTGCTGGCGCCGCGGGGCGTGGGGTTCACGCCGGGTCCGGTGATCGCCGCCGAGGCCCCGCGCGTGGGCCTGCCGGGGTGGTTCTGGCCGGGGGCGGCGCTGTGCCTGGCGTTCTTCGGGGTGATGAGCGGCGCTGTGACCGGCGCGGGGCGCCTGGTCCACTACTGCTTCGTGCCGATGTGGTGGGGTTTAATCGTGGCGCTCGACGGGCTGGTGTACCGCCGCACCGGCGGGGTCTCGCTGCTGTCGCGCCGACCCGGCGCGATGCTGGCGATCGCGGCGACGTCGTGCGTGTGCTGGTACTACTTCGAGTACCTGAACTACTTCGTGCTGGCCAACTGGTACTACCCGCACGACGAGATCTTCTCGCAGACGGGCTACCTGCTGTGGTTCGCGCTGGCGTACACGACGGTGATGCCGGCGGTGTTCGAGTTCTATAATTTGCTGACGACGTCGCCGCGGCTGCGCGCGCGCTGGGCGAGCGGGCCGCGGCTGGCGCTGTCGCCGGAGGGCTGGCGGTGGGTGGCCCGGCTCGGCGCGGGCTCGCTGGTGGGCCTGGTGGTCTGGCCGGCGCCGCTGTTCCCGCTGCTGTGGCTCGGCCCGCTCATGCTGCTCGCGGGGGTGATGATGCGGACGGGGCGCTGGACGGTCTTCACGCCGCTGGCGCGCGGGAACTGGTCGCCGCTGGTGCTGATGGGGCTGGCCTGCGTGGCGACGTACGTGCTCGGCGAGGCGTGGAACTGGCTGAGCACCGCGGACAACCCCAACTTCTGGAAGTACGACGTGCCGTATGTGAACGTGCTGCACGTGTTCGAGATGCCGGCGCTCGGGTACTTCGGCTACCTGCCGTTCGCGTGGGTGTGCTGGCTGTGGTGGGGGGCCCAGGCGACGCTGCTCGGGCTCGACCCGGCGATCGATGTCGCGCCCGGCATGGGGCCGCGGGTCGACGAGGCGCGCGGCTTGTCGGTGCCGCCGCGCGGGTGATATGCATGGCGTCATGGCACTGGAGGCGCTGGCCATGATCGACGAGTTCGTCGCGCGCTGGAACCGCAAGGACCTGCAGGCGTTCGCGGCGCTGTTCAGCGAGGACGCGGACTTCACCGATGTGCTCGGGCAGACGGCGCTGGGGCGGGCGGAGATCGTGACGCAGCACCAGTTCCCGTTCTCTCGCACGCTGCGCGCGGCGGTCCTGACGGCCGACCACGTGGCCCTGCGCACCGCGGGCGACGCGGTGGTGGCGCGGGTGCACTGGTCGATGTCGGGGCCGCTGTCGCTGGCCGACGAGCCGCTGCCGCTGCTGCAGGGCAAGATGCTGGTGGTGATGGTCCGCGGCGAGGACGGCTGGCAGATCGCCAGCGTGCTCAACCAGAACCCGGCCGGGGTGTACGCCCACGAGATGGCGGTCGGCGGCGAATTCCGGAGCTCGGCCGACTGAGCGCGCTCAGGACGGCGGCGGCTCGGGCAGGTCGCCGGTCGACATCAGGGCCGCGACGGCCATGTGGGCCAGCAGGGCGCGCAGCTGGTCGCGCGGCAGGTCGCGGCGGGCCAGCCAGTCGAGCGACGCGGCCTCGACGAACCCGATCCACCCGCGCATGGCGGCGCGCAGCAGCGGCGGCGGGTCGCGGACGCCGAGGCGGTCCATGATGCGGTCGCCGATCGCCGCGCGCACGCTCTCGACGATCGCCTGGACCTCGGCGTCGCTGCCGACCCCGCCGCGCATCACCGCGGTGAACGAGCGCGCGTGCTGCTCGACGAAGTCGAGGTAGGCGTCGAGCCCGTGCAGCAAGGAGTCCGGCGAGGCGTCGACGCCGGCGGCGACTGTCCGCTCGACCAGGTGACCCGCGGCCCGGCGCACGACCTCGACGTAGAAGTCGCGCTTGCTCGGGAAGTAGTGGTAGAGCAGGCCCTTCGAGATGCCGGCCGCGCGGGCGATGTCGTCGATGCTGAGCTCGTCGTAGGTGTGGTCGGTGAACAGCTGCAGGCCGAGCTCGAGGAGCTGGCTGCGACGCTCGTCGACCTGCAGGCGGGCGCGCTCTCGCGCGGTCTTGGAGGAGGCGGCCACGGCGGCCGAACCATAAGCCATCTGGCTATTGACTTCGGTTCAATAGCGGGTCATTGTCCGACGCGTGGCGCCTGCGGCGCTGCAGGAGGCGAACGGGAGATGCACGCGACACCGTCGGACCTGGGGGACATCCGCCCGCGCGACATGGACTTCGAGCTGGACGACACGCCGCGCCACTGGGTGGCGGACGCGGCGGTGCCGACGGCCATGGGCAACACGCTGCATATGATCTTCCCCATGGGGGAGCGGTTCTTCGTGCGGGCCGTGCGGCACTTCCAGGAGCAGATCAAGGACCCCGAGCTGCGGGCCCAGATCAAGGGGTTCTACGCCCAGGAGGGTCGCCACGCGCACGAGCACGAGCGGGTGTTCAAGCTGCTCGAGGACAAGCACGGCTACGACCTGCAGCCGTTTTTGCGGCTGTACAAGAAGATCGCGTTCGAGGTGATCGAGCCGCGGACGTCGCACAAGCTGCGGCTGGCGGTGACGGTGGCGCTCGAGCACTACACGGCGATCATGGCGGAGGACGCCCTCGACGGCGGGCTGATCGGGCGGGCGCACGCGTCGATGCGGCCGCTGCTGATGTGGCACGCGTCGGAGGAGATCGAGCACAAGGCGGTGGCGTTCGACGTGCTGAAGCAGGTCGACGACGGCTACGCGCTGCGCATGGCCGGCATGGCCCTGGCGACGGCGCTGCTGATCGGGTTCTGGACGCTCGGCACGGCGATGCTGCTGCGCCAGGAGAAGATCGGCTGGCTCGAGGCGCTGCGTCAGCTCCGGCGGGCCCGCAAGGCCAACCCGATCGGCAGCCGCGTGTTCGTGCGGGGGATCCGCGAGTACCTGCGCCGCGACTTTCATCCCTGGCACAACGACAACCTCGAGCTGGCCCGGCGCACGCTCGCGGAGCTCGAGCGGACCGCGGCGTAGCGGCTCGCAGGGGCCGTCCGGGCCGCGGGCGCACGATCAAGCGCACGCGGTGACACGCGTCCGGGCCCGAAATTGGGGCGGGCGCGGGCGCGCGGCGGCGGTTCCCCGGCGGGTGTCTTGGTGTATGGTGGCCGGGCGATGGCCGGGTGGCTGCAGATCCGCAAGGACGACAATCAGATCCACAACGTGCACCTGACCGGCACGCGCGTGGTGATCGGGCGCTCGCCGGACTGCGACGTGGTGCTGGCCAGCGACTCGGTGTCGCGGCAGCACGCCGAGCTGGTGGCCCACGGGACCGCGTGGAGCGTGCGGGACCTCGGCAGCCGCAACGGCACCGGGGTCAACGGCACGCGGGTGCACGGCGAGCGCGCGCTGACGCCGGGCGACGTGGTCCAGATCGACGTGTTCGAGCTGGTGTACCGCAGCGAGGAGTCGTCGCTCAACCGCCCGCCCGCGCCGCGGCCGCGCACGGCGGTGACGATGATGGAGGCCGGCGCGTACGGGCCGGTGCGCTCGCTGCAGGAGCTGGCGCCGCCGAAGATCGACGCGACGCACCTGTCGAAGCTGATCTCGTTCAGCGGCGAGCTGCTGGCGATGGAGGACCCGGCGTTTCGGCCGGCGATGCTGTGCACGCTGATGACCGGCAAGACCTTCAACGGCACGGCGGCGATGCTGCTGCGGGTGGCCCGCCACGACGCGGAGGCCGAGCCGGAGGTGCTGCACGGGCCGGTGTTGCAGTCGCCGACGGCCGAGGCGCCGCACGTGTCGCGGTCGGTGATCAAGGCGGTGGTGACCGGCGAGTCGGCGGTGCTGGCCTCGACCAAGCGGCAGCTCGGCAAGGACATGGTCCAGATGTCGATGGCGGCCTCGGGGCTGGCGATCTCGGCGGTGGCCTGCCCGGTGCGCACCGAGGCGGGGCACATCGACGTGCTGTACGTGATGTTCCCGGGGCAGTACGGCACGGTCGAGTGGCTGGCGCTGGTGTCGCTGGCGGCCTCGCTGTACCGCCAGGCGGAGGACGCGTGGGCGGCCCGGCAGGCGGCCCAGACCCAGGCCCTGCTCGAGGAGGAGCTGCGGCGGGCCAGCGAGATCCAGATGCGCCTGGTCCCGCAGGACTTCACGCAAGGGGACCTCGACGTCGGCTTCGGGTTCGTGCCGTCGAAGGGCGTCGGGGGCGACTACGTCGACGCCCTGCCGACCCACGACGGGCGCGTGCTCGTCACGGTCATGGACGTCGCCGGCAAGGGCATGGACGCGGCCCTGATCGCGTCGGGGCTGCACACCACGGTGCACCTGTCGGTCCGCCAGCGGCTGTCGCTGGTGGACATCATCCAGACCTTGAACCGGCACCTGATCGACACGTGGTTCTCCTCGACGTCGGTGACGGTGGCGGCGGCGATGATCGACCCGAAGACCGGGCGCATCGAGGCGGTCAACTGCGGCCACCCGACGCCGATCATCGTGACGGCCGACGGCCGCACGCGCGAGCTGAAGGCGTTCGAAGAGGTGCCGCTCGGGCTGGTGGAGTTCGACCTGCAGGTCGGCGTCGACAGGCTGGCTCCCGGCGAGATGCTGGCGATCTACAGCGACGGGCTGTCCGAGCTGTTCAACGAGCAGGGGGCGATGCTCGGGGTCGACGGCGTGACGCGCTACCTCGGGGAGATTTGCCGGGCGGGCCGGCGGCGGGCCACGGAGAGCGCGACGCTGCTGCATCAGAAGCTGGGGGCGTTCCGCGGGCGGGCGCTCGCGTCGGACGACATCAGCTTCATTTTGGCGCTGTCGGGCCCGCCGCTGCGGGCCACGCGAGACGGCAGCTGAATCGAGAATTCTTAAAAGATTATTAAACGACGAAGCCGAGGGGGCTCGTCCGTGGGACGACGAGCCGGCCTCGGTTCAGGGCTGTGGGGGGACGTCGGGGCGCGTCAGCCGGCGTGGATCGACGGGGCGCCGATCGGCGCGGAGTCGAGGAGCTGGCCGGCGCGGCGGGTCCACGGGATGTTGAGCTTGATGATGCGGCGCTTCAGCGAGTGGCGGGTGATGCCGAGCAGCTTGGCGGCGCCGACGATGTTGCCGGAGGTGGTCAGCGCCTCGATGCAGAGGCGGCGTTCAGCGGTTTCGAGGTGGTAGCTGTCGAGGGTGAGCATGGGTGGCGTTTCCGTGCAAAACGGTTTGCCACCGCTGCTTGGTCCTGTGCGGATCAAGTGGGTCCGGGACGGTTGGGCCCGCCCGGGGACTTGCGGCGCGGGCTTTCACGCCTGGAGGGCGGCGTCGCGGAGGCGGGCGACGATGGCGTCGCCGTACCAGGCGCCGTGGTGCGGGGCCTCGAGCGCAGCGAGGGCGCGCATGAGGCGGGGGAGGTCGTGGGTGCCGTTGGCGACGAGGTCGCGGACGCGGCGTTCGGTGAGGTGGTCGCGGCGGTCGGCGAGCACGCGGCCGAGGGCGGAGGCGAGGTGGGGCAGCGGGAGGCTGCGGGCGAGCGCGAGGAGGCCGCTGTCGCGGGCGGGGTCGTCGGCGCAGAAGTCGGTCCACAGGCGGCCGAGCACCGCGGGGTCGGGCGCGGGGCGGCGAGCGGCGAACCACGCGGGGAAGTCGGCGGCGTCGATGTCGGCGACGTTGCAGTCGAGCGGGACGAACGCGGCGGGGCGGTCGGCGCCGGCGAGCAGCTCGAGCAGGGCGACCTGCTCCCACGGGTCGGGGCCGAACCACGCGACGAACGGGCGCGGGAAGTCGTCGGGGCGCTGGATGTCGGCGAGGGCGACGTGCCACCAGGCGCTGCGCAGGCGCCGGTGGACGGCGGGGTCGATCGAGCAGGGGCCGACGGCGGAGCTGTCCTTCCAGACATGCACCTCGCCGGCGAGCTGGCGGTTCATGTGCGGGCCTGCGTGGTCGGCGGCGCAGTCGCCGCAGAAAATGTGGTGGAGCACGGCGAGCTCGTCGTACCACGATCGGGTAGGCTCGCGCGACCCATGGCCGTGTCGCACTTTTCCAGCATCGGACTGCAGGTCGCGTCGGCGGCGGACATGCAAGCATTGATCGACCGGGTGGTCGAGGACGCCGAGTACGTCGAGGCCCGCGGCGGGGTGTACGTGGTCTGGCAGGCCGGGGACGGGCCGGAGCTGTGGCTGCAGTGCGACGAGGACAACACGGTGATCGGGCTGGCGCCGCACTTCGTCGGCGGGTCGCGGGTGCGGATCGGGCTGGTGGCGGCGATCGAGCGCCCGGGCCAGACGGCGCTCGACGGCTCGTACTTCGCGTGGGTCAACCCGCGCGGCGAGGACTACACCGAGGGGGATTACCCGCTGGTGTTCGACTGCCCGGACGCGGCGGCGCTCGAGGTGGAGCCGCCGTGCGAGACGACGGTGCAGCTGGCGGCGTTCGCCCACCACGTCGAGGTGTGGGCCGACGCGGAGGCGTACGAGCGCGGGCAGCAGGCCGAGCCGCGCCTGGCCAGCCGGTCGTTCATCCCGGCCGGGCTGTTCCGCGGCGAGGACGAGGCGGAGCCGGGGCCGCCGGTGGCCTACGCGCTGATCACCGGGCACGTGACGGCGGCGGAGGTGCGCGTCAACCCGCTGTCGGGCGCGAACTACTGGTGGGCCGCGGTCGCGACCCACGGGGCCACCATCGACGTGGTGCTCGCGGTCGAGCTGGTGAGCGACGGGCTGCGCGTGGGCAACGTGCTGTCCGGCGGGTTCTGGCTGTCGGGCCAGGTGGTCGGCGAGGACGCGTGAGCCGGGCTGTCCCATGGGACAGGTGGTGGTTCAGGGGCGGTAGAGGATGTCGGTGCGCAGCACGAACTTCTCGCCCGACTGCACGTCGCCGGCGCTGTGCAGCACGCGGTGCTGGAACAGCAGCGCGCGGCCGGCCTGCGGGGTGACGCGGGCGTTCAACTCGGGGAAGTCGGTGTCGCCGCCGGTGAAGCCGTCGTTGAGGTAGAAGACGAGGGTGAGCGCGCTGCGCACGCCGTCCGCGAGCTCGACGACGGTGTCCCAGTGGGCGCCGTGGCGCTCGCCGGGGCCGTAGCGGTAGACGCGGAGGCGAGGGTTGGCGCCGGCGAGGTGGAGGCCGGACACGCGGAGCGGGACGTGCGGGCGCACGGCGTCGAGCAGGGTCTCGGCCTCGGCGGGGTCGTCCCACATGACGCGGGTGTTGTTGCGGGTGGCGAGCTCGACCACGGGGCGGCCGTGCTCGCCGACGATCGGCGCGACCTCGGGGGCGCCGGCGTGGAAGCGGCGGATGTAGTCGACGCAGCGCCCGGGCGCGAGGGCGTTGTCGACGGTCCAGTGGAGCGGGAGGGACAGGTCGAGGAAGCCGGCGAACACGGGCCCAGGGTAGCCCGGAGCGGCCGGGCGAGGGCGCGCCGGCGGTGTCTCGCGGGCTGTCTCGGAGGACAGGCGAAGGTCGGTCGCGGCGGCATGACGCGGTTTGCGGGCGCGTGCGGGGGTCTGCAGGTCCTGGCGGGCGAAGGCTGCGCCGTGGCGGGATCCTGGCGCGGCGGCTCCGCGGAGACGGGCGCCCTGGCCGTCGCAGCGGGGATGCACTGGTTGCGCGAGCCCGTCCCGGGGTTTCCGGTCAGAGATCCGGGCGTCGAGGCGAGCGCGCCGGGTGGTCGCGTCGGGCTTGGGCCCGGCGTCAAAGTGCGCCGACCTCACGAAGGAGTGGGATGTCATGGGGCTGAAGTTCGTCCGTATGTCCGTGGTCGCTGCTGCATCGATCGTCGCCTGTGACGCGCCGGAGCCGGAGGTGAGCGCCGCGCCGGCCGGGGGCGACGAGCTGCCGGGGATGTGCGAGGTCGAGGACGAGGGCTGCGGGGCGGGGCCCGCGGATCTGGCGATCGCGTCGCGCATGCGCCGGTGCGGCTCGGAGCTCGACGACCTCACCGCGGCGGCGATGGAGCTCGACTTCAAGTCGCGGCTGACGACGCTGCCGTCCGATCCGAGCGCGGGCAAGGGCAGCGGCGGCGCCACGGGGGCGGCGGTGTCGACGTGGTTCCACGTGATCACCGACGGCAGCAGCGGCGACGCGGACGTGACCGACGAGGAGATCGCCGCGCAGCTGGCGGTGCTCAACGAGCACTACGCGGGCTCGGGCTTCTCGTTCGTGCAGGCGGGGGTCACCCGCACGACCAACGCGGCCTGGTACGCGATGGGGGCGGGCGTCGAGGGCCAGGCCAAGGCGGCGCTGCGCAAGGGCGACAAGGCGACGCTCAACATCTACATCGCGGGCGTCGGCGACGACCTGCTCGGCTGGGCGACGTTCCCCGCCAGCTACGCGGGCGACCCCAAGGGCGACGGCGTGGTGGTCCTCAACGCGAGCCTGCCCGGCGGCAGCGCGACGCCCTACGACCTCGGCCTCACCGCGGTCCACGAGGTCGGGCACTGGCTCGGCCTCTACCACACGTTCCAGGGCGGCTGCAGCAAGGCCGGCGACGCGGTCGGCGATACGCCCCAGCAGCAGTCGGCGACGTTCGGCTGCCCGATGAGCCGCGACTCCTGCCCGGCCGGCGGCCTCGACCCGATCGAGAACTTCATGGACTACACCGACGACGCCTGCATGTGGGCGTACACGCCGGGCCAGGCCGATCGCATGAAGGCGCAGTGGGCGTCGTACCGCAAGTGAGCGCGGGCTGGCGGCGCCGACCGGCGATGCGGGGAGGTGACGCGACATGTCTTTAGGGACAGGTCGCGTTCGCGCAGCGGCGCGCGCGGCGGGCCGCTGCGGGCGTGGTAGAGTCGCGCGGGCATGGGGCGGGATGACGAGGGAGGCTCGCGCCTGGGCGCGACGAGCGACGGACCGTCGGCGAGGCGGATAACGACGAACGAGGGGCCGGGGCTGGGCGCGACGCGCGAGGGGCCGGCGGGGAAGTTGCGCGCGACGAACGACGCGCCGCGGCCCGGAGCTCTGGGAGCGACGACCGACGGGCCAGTGGTCGCGGTCGTGGCCCGGCACGGCGCGGCCGGGGCGCGGCTGGCCGGGGCGCGGGCGCTGGGCGCGACGCGGGAGACGGCGGGAGGGTTCGGCGGATCGCGGGGCAGCGCGGAGCTGGCGGCGACCACGGCCTCGCTGCCGCGCGCGGGCGTCGAGCTGCCGGAGGTGCCGGAGCGGGTCGGGCGTTACCTGGTGATCGAGCAGCTCGGCGCGGGCGGGATGGGCGTGGTCTACAAGGCCTACGACCCCGACCTCGACCGCAAGGTGGCGCTCAAGCTGCTGCGCGGGCAGGCGACCGAGCACGCGCGGGCCCGGCTGCTGCGCGAGGCCCAGGCGATGGCGAAGCTGTCGCACCCGGGGGTGGTGCCGGTGTTCGACGTCGGGACCGTGGGCGAGCAGGTGTTCGTGGCCATGGACTTCGTCGCGGGCGAGACGCTGCAGGCGTGGCTGGCGACGCGGCGCCCGTGGCAGGAGGTGCTCGACGTGTTCGAGCAGGCGGGCCTCGGGCTGGCGGCGGCGCACGCGATGGGGCTGATCCACCGCGACTTCAAGCCCGACAACGTGCTGCTGTCGCGCGACCCGGCGACCGGTAAGCTGCGGGCGCAGGTGGCGGACTTCGGGCTGGCGCGGCGCGACGACGAGGCCGGGCCCGACGAGGTCGAGGACGCCGACGTGCTGCTGTCGCGCAGCAGCATGCTGGATCAGGGGCTCACGCGGGTCGGCGCGGCGGTCGGCACGCCGCTGTACATGTCGCCGGAGCAGCACGTCGGCGCGGTGGTGGATCCGCGGACGGATCAATTCAGCTTCTGCGTGGCCCTGTTCGAGGGGCTGTACGGCGTGCGGCCGTTCTCGGGGGCGACCGTCGAGGCGCTGGCGCTGGCGGCCAGCCTGCCGCGCCGCGCGCCGCCGCCGCCGGGCAGCAAGGCGCCGGGGTGGCTGTACAGGCTGTGCGTGCGCGGGCTGCAGCCCGATCGCGAGGCCCGCTTCCCGGGGATGGACGCGCTGCTGGCGGAGGTCGCCCGTCGGCGGCATCAGGGGCGCAACCTGTGGCTGGGGCTGGGGATGGCGGGCGCGCTGGCGGTGACGATCGGTGCGGCGGTGGCGACCCGCAGCGAGCCGCCGCCGCCGCCGTGCATGGGCGGGCCGGAGCGGATGATCGGTGTGTGGGACGAACCGACGCGCGCGCAGGCCGAGCAGGCGTTCCTCGCCACCACCAAGGCGTACGCGGCCGACGCGTGGGCGGGGGCGGCCCGCGAGGTCGACGCCTATGCGACGAGCTGGCTGGCGATGCACCGCGAGAGCTGCGAGGCGACGCAGGTGCGCGGCGAGCAGTCGGCCGAGCTGATGGACCTGCGCGCGGCCTGCCTGGCCGGGCGGCTGCAGGAGCTGAAGGCGCTGACCGGGCTGTTCGCGCGGGCGGACGCGACGGTGGTCAAGCAGGCGATGACGGCGGCGCTGGCGTTGCCGCCGCTCGACGCCTGCGCCGACGCCGGGGCGCTGCGCGAGGCCACGGCGGCGCCGCCGGCCGAGCAGGCGGAGGCGGTGGAGGCCCTGCGCGGGCGCCTGGCGGAGGCCCGCACGCTGCGCGTGGCCGGCAAGGCGAAGGACGCGCTGACGGCGGCGGCCGCGGTCGTCACGGAGGCGGAGCTGCTGGGCTTCGCGCCGCTGACCGCGGAGGCGCGGCTGTCGCTGGGGCTGGCCCAGAGCAAGGCGAGCGAGCACGAGGCGGCGGTGGTGACCCTGCGCCGGGCGGCGGCCGACAAGCTGGCGACGCGCGACGACGCGGGGCTGCTGTCGGCGCTGATCGAGCTGGGCGAGACGCTGGGCTACAACCTCGGGCGCGACAAGGAGGCGGGGCCGTGGCTCGACCTGGCGAGCGCGACGACCACACGCATGGGCGACCAGCCGCGCGAGCGGGCGCGGGTGCTGCTGGTGCGCTCGTCGGTCGACATCACGGCGCAGCGGTTCGTGCAGGCGGAGGGGCAGCTGGTCGAGAGCACGCGGCTGGTCGAGGCGGAGCGCGGGCCGCAGCACCCGTCGCTGGTGCCGCACCTCAACGCGCTCGGCGGGGTGTACCTGCGCACGGGCAAGTACGCCGCGGCGCAGGCGCAGTTCGAGCGGGCGGTCGCGCTGGCGGAGGCGGCGAACGGGCCGAGCCACCCGGACGTGGCCTTCCCGCTCAACAACCTGGCGCTGACGTTCGAACGCCAGGCCCGCTACCCCGACGCGATCGCCGCGCTGCGCCGGGCGCTGGCGCTGATCGAGCGCACGAGCGGGGCGGACCACCCGAACGCGGGGGTGCTGCGCCAGAACATCGGCGGGATGCTGCGCCTCGACGGCAAGCTGCCGGAGGCGCGCGACGAGCTCGACACGGCCCTGAAGATCCTCGAGGCCAAGCTCGGACCGGAGCACCCGGCGCTGGGCCACGCGCTGACGCTGAGCGGAGACGTGGCCCTCGAGCAGGGCGACCTGACGCGCGCGCGCGCGGAGTTCGAGCGGGCGGACGCGCTGCGCCGCAAGGTGCTCGGCGAGGACCACCCGGAGCGCTCGCTGTCGCTGCTCGGGCTCGGGCGCCTGGCCCTCGAGCAGAAGCGACCGACGGACGCGGTGGTGGTCCTCGAGAGGGCGCTGGCGCTGATGGCGACGACCCAGCCGGACCCCATCGACCGCGCCGAGGTGAAGTTCAACCTGGCCCGGGCGCTGCCGCCGACGCAGCGCCCGCGGGCCCGCACGCTGGCGAACGAGGCCCGCCAGGACTTCGTCGAGAACGCGGTCCGCGCGTCACGCTACGTGCCCGAGGTCGACGCCTGGCTGGCGGAGAACCCCGAATAAACAGAAATTTCGAAGAGCGAGCACCGCGTACGGGGGTCGAACCCGTGCCTCCGGATCGAAAGTCCAGCGGGCTGCCACTACCCCAAGGCGGCTCAGAGATTTGAAGACGAAATACCGCGTACGGGGATCGAACCCGTGTCTCCGGACCGAGTATCCAGCGGGCTGCCACTGCCCCAAGGCGGCTCAAGAAGTCGAGGATGAGATACCGCGTACGGGGATCGAACCCGTGTCTCCGGACCGAGTATCCAGCGGGCTACCACTGCCCCAAGGCGGCTCAAAGCGGACGTACGAGCTCCGCGTACGGGGATCGAACCCGTGTTTCCAGGGAGACGACCTGGCGGGCTACCACTGCCCCAACGCGGAATAATCTTAATAAATTTCAGCTCTTCATTGAGAGCAGACGGACGAGCGCCACGTACGGGATTCGAACCCGTGTAGGCCGGAGAGACAATCCGGTGAACGACCACTATCCCAACGCGGCGGGATGAACTGAGACGACTCCACGTACGGGGTTCGAACCCGTGTTTCCGGGGAGACAACCCGGCGGGCTACCACTGCCCCAACGCGGAACACGACGCGAGACTCCACGTACGGGGTTCGAACCCGTGTTTCCGGGGAGACAACCCGGCGGGCTACCACTGCCCCAACGCGGAAAACTGCGGACAAGAGCGCCGTGTACGGGATTCGAACCCGTGTGGGCCGGAGAGACAATCCGGTGGACGACCGCTGTCCCAACGCGGCGAGCGAAGTATCTTGTCGTGTGACGATCTATTCAGTTGTCGCCGGCAATGCTCCGCACACCGCACAATGTCGACAGTGACACCGCGACATTCGCTGCAGGACGACGCCGGTCCGGGCGAGGTTCCACCTCGGCGACGACACGGCCTCGCGGGACGTGCGTGCCCTCCAGGCGCGCGCCTGAAGCCGGCTGGTCCGCGTCGAGCGCGGGAACCGACTCGTCAGTTCACCGGGCGCTCAACGCGAACCGCACGTATCCTTGCGGTCGTCCGCAAGGACATCCACCCGCCGTTCGAGCGGATGCGTGACAATGTTCGTGGAGCGCGACATGGTGAACTCGACCTGTGGCGGCAGTCTATAGAATCCCCCCTCAATCGTCAAGCGCCCCGATTAATAATTTAATTTTTAAAATGGATTTATTAAGCGTGATGATGAAACGTCGCGGGGCGAATGTGCGTTCGGCGGCCCTGGCGGCCGGCGGGCTTCAGCCGGCGCGCCAGCGGCGATAGAGGACGGCCTCGTCCTGCGGGAAGAACGCCGTCGGCGGGACCTCGTGGTGGTAGCGGCGGAACTCGGCGCTGAAGGCCTCGGGGTCGGCGTCGAAGGCCCCGGCGGCGTCGGCGTCGCCCTGCAGCAGACGCTCGAACCGCAGGCGCGCGACGAACAGCGCGGAGACGCGGAGGCCGTCGAGGTCGACCGCGCGGAGCGCCTCGCGGAGCCCGGGGTCGAGGGCCTCGTCGGCGACGGCGCGGGCGAGGGCGGCGGCGGGGTCGTCGGCGAGGAGGATCGCGGCGAGCGGGGCCTCGTGGGCCGCGTAGCTGTCGGCGGACGCGGGCGGCGGGGCGGCGGGCTCGCGCGCCGGCGGGGACACGCGGGGCGTGGCGGCGCGCGTGACGAGGCGACGGGCCCGCCGCAGCTCCTCGCGGACCAGGCGCTCGTCGCCCGGCTCGAGGGTGCCCTCCATGCGCTCGAGGACCACGGCCTCGAGGCCGGGGCAGCGCGGGAGCACGGACCCCAGCAGGCGCCACACCGACTCGGGCACGCCGGCGTCGTGGCTGTCGAGGTGGAGCGCGCGCCGCGAGGGCAGCCAGGCCGGGTCGCTGGCGCGGCCGCCGGCCAGGTGGATCTGGCGCACGCGCGCGAGGTCGAGGCGCGTCAAATAATCCTCGGGGTCGAAGCCAAAGTTCGTCGCCATGGTGTGCACGTTGTGCAGGTCGAGCAGGAGGTGGTGCTCGTCGCCGAGGATGCGGTCGATGAACGCGGGCTCGGCGAGGGGGTCGCCGAGCACGAAGTAGATCGCGCTGTTCTCGAGGCCGACGGCAGGCACGACCGTCCGCATGTCGGCCAGGCGGGCGCGCACCACCGCGATCGCGGCGGGCGTCATCGGCAGGCCGATCGGCAGCGTCATCGCCAGACCCGCGAGCGCGCTCGCGCCGAGGTGGTCGGTGTACCAGCGATAATTAAATAATTTTTGGTCGTCGGCGAGGCGGGTCAGCCAGCGCCGGCGGCGGGGGCCGTCGCCGGCGGTGCCGAGCGAGAGGGCGACGCCGTGGGCGACGAACGGCTTGTTCAATCGGGTGCCGAGCGCGTGGTAGACGGCCTGGTAGGCGTTCGCCGCGAACTCGCCGGTCTCGGGGTCGAGGCGCCAGGTCGTCTCGGGCGCGACCTCGAAGAGGTCGACGTCGCGGGCGAACAGCGGGTGGAGGCGCTCGAGGTAGTCCCGGTCGGGCTGGAGCGTGAGGCCGATCGCAGGTGTCGTCACGGCGGGCTCGACGATGCCTCAGGATCAATAGCTGCTGGCGAAGAACTTGAGGAAGCGGGCGCTCTTGCGCGGGACGTGGCCCATGCCGCAGGCCATGTGGTGCGGGCTGTCGTCGCCCTCGACGCGCACGCCGCAGCCGCCGCCGCGGGCCCAGGGGGCGCCGTCGACCGGGTGGTAGGTCAGGCGGGCGTGCACGGCGGCGGCGAGCAGGGCCCACAGGCGCGCGCGGGTGTCGGGGTCCTGGCGGCGCAGCGCGAGCATGGTGGTCGCGGCGGCGCGGTCGACGAGCGCGGGGGTGAGGGTGTGGACGCGATCGGTGAGCTCGAGGAAGGCGGCGGCCTCGTCGCAGGCGAGGGCGGCGCGCTCGCGGTCGGCCTGGAGGGCCAGCGCGCCGTGCGGGAGGGCGCCCTCGAGGAGGTCGGCGAGGATGGAGATGCGGGCGTCGATGACCGAGTCCTCGAGGGCCGCGAAGTCCTCGAAGGAGAGTTCGTCCTCGGCGAACGCGCCGCGGCGCGACTCGGGGTGCGGCGGGAGGGTGGCGTCGAGCGGGCGCACGGGCACGGGGCCGTCCGGGTCGAGCACGATCATCAGCGGCTCGCCCTGGACGAGCCCGCGGACCGACGGCGGCAGCTGGTCCATGCGCCGGCAGATCACGTCGAAGGCGGCGAACAGGCCGAGCTGCTCGTCGCGGCCGTGGTTGAGGTACTCGCCGAAGGCCTGGCCGCGGTTCCACTGGGCGGCGACGTCCTCGGCGGGGATCACGAGCACGAGCCTGGGCTTGGGGACCGCGACGGGGCTGGCGTGGCACTCGCTGCGCGGCGGATCCGCCGGGGCCGGCGGGTCCTCGGGGGTGGCCGGGCAGGTCTGGCCGGACAGGCCGAACGAGCGCGAGAGCCAGACAGGGAGCGCGGTGGCGCCGAGGCCCACCGCGACGGTGCCGAGGAATTTGCGTCGATGCATGTGAAGAGCCCGCCGTTGTCGAGAGAGACAGCGGCGGGCTCGCGAGGTTCCGGAGGTCGATCGTCGAGCGCTAGCGGACGGCGGGGGCGTCGTCGCGCGCGGGGCGGGCCGGGCGGAAGGCCATGAGCTCGTCGCGGGTGATCTTGCCGTCGCCGTCGCTGTCGGCGGCGGCGAACTTGTCGGCGAAGCGGGAGTCCTGGAGCTCGTCGCGGGTGAGCACCGAGTCCTTGTTGGCGTCGAGCTTGCCGAGCAGCTTGTCGGCGCGCTCGGCCGGGTCCTTCGACCAGCCCTTGCCGCCGTGGTCGCCGCGCTCGCCGTGCATCTCCTTGCCCTTCCAGTCGCCGTGCTTGCCGTGGCCGCCGGGGTTGGCGGTCTTGTAGGCGGTGATCTCGTCGAGGGTCAGCTTGCCGTCCTTGTCGGCGTCGATCTCGACGAACTTGTCGGCGAAGCGGTGACCCTCGACCTCGTCGCGGGTCAGGGCCTTGTCGCCGTTGGCGTCGTACTTGGCGAGCTTGTGGGCGGCGTGCTCGGCCGGGGTCTTGTGCTTCCACTCGCCGTCGCCGTGGCCGCGCCTGCCGTGGCCGAACTTGCCCTTGCCGGCGTGGAGCTCGTCCTTGCTGAGCTTGCCGTCCTTGTCGGCGTCGAGCGTGGCGAACTTGTCGGCGAGGAAGGGGTGGGCCTTGGCCTCCTCGGAGGAGATGCTGCCGTCCTTGTCGACGTCGAGGCGCGCCAGCTTGCCGCCGCGGCCGCGGTGCCCGCCCCGGGAGTCGACCGCGGACTCGTCGGCCACCTCGACGGCGTCGTCGTTCGGCGTGGTCTCGGGGGTGTCGCAGGCGCCGACGAGGAAGGCGAGGGGGAGGGCGATGAGGATGAAGCGTGTCATGGTGAGCTCCTTGGTGCCGGGGTCGCGGTGCGTGTCGACCCGGCGTACGCACCTCATATTCGTCGGCTTCGGCGGGCGCGCCGGGGTGTTTACGGCCGATTTACAGCCGCGGCG
This sequence comes from Myxococcales bacterium, assembly GCA_016793465.1. The sequence continues at coordinate 298,073 of JAEUJW010000040.1, read as the reverse complement.
CGCACGTGAGGGCGGCTTTACGCGGCGGAAACACTGCGGGCCGGCGAGGCGTGAAGTCGGGCGCGGCCGGCGGGCTCACAGGTGGGCGGCGAGGTGCTCGAGGGTGGCGGCGAGCGCTTCGTCGCGGGCGGCGATGTCCTCGGGGCGCTGGCTGCCGCTGCCCTCGTCGGCGCCCGGGACGCCGGCGTTGTCGAAGCCGTGCTCGGCGCCGGGGTGGACGCTGACGTGGAAGGGGTCGGCGAGCTGCTCGGCGGCGGCGACCACGGCGGACTGGGCCTGGCGGCGGCCCTTGCCGTGCTCGAGGCTGCAGTCGGCGACGAGGGTGTCGGCGCTGCCGTGTTCGATGTAGAGATCCGCGGTCGGGAAGTACATGTCCTCGACGTCGTCCGCAGGATCCGTGCTGAAGTGGACCACGCTCTCGAGGCCGCAGCCGGGGTAGTAGGCCACGCCGACGCGGAAGGCGGGGCGGCCGGGCGGCGGGGCCTCGACCGGGAGCTGCAGCTCGGGGCCGTCGCTGACGGCGAACTCGGCGAGCGCGCGCTCGAGGCGCCAGTGGAGGGCGAGCAGGAGCGCCGAGGCGCCGTTGGAGAAGCCGAGCAGGGCGAGCCGGTCGCAGTCGACGTCGCCGAGGGTGCAGAGGTAGCGGGCGGCGGCGTCGCTGTCGTAGAGGCGGCCGACCAGGCGCTCGCGGTCGTCGTCGAAGTCGGGCGGGATGCGGGCGGTGTCCTCGTACCAGTCGCAGAAGCCGCGGGCGTCGAAGCTGGCGGGCATGAGCGCGACGTGGCCGAGCTCGGCGAGGCGGCGGCCCCAGCGCTCGAACTGCGGCTCGAGGGCGGGGCTGCACAGCGGGTCGTCGGGGCCGGGCAGCTCGTGCAGGCCGCCGGAGCCGTGGAGGACGAGCACGCCGGGCAGCGGCGCGGCGCCGTCCGCGAGCCGCGGGACGAACAGCTTGGCCGGCACGGGCAGGCCCTGCACGTGGAGGTCGCCGGGGATCTGCACGTCGCGGACGTCGACGCCGATCACCGCCGAGGGCGGGCCGTCGCCGACGTCGTCGCCGGCGGCGCCCGCGTCGTACGGGCCGTTGCAGGCGACGAGCAGGAGCGAGCACGCGGCGAGGCGAGGCATGCCGGCGATCGTACCGGGGGCGCGGCGCCGGTCAAGCGCGGGCCGCGGGGCCGCGCGCGGGGCGAGCGCGGCGCGCCGCGGACAGGCGGCGCGCCGCGCCCCGACGTCAGCCGCCGCCGAGGCGACGGCGGAACACCTGGCCGTCGGCGGTGCGCCAGATGCGATAGATGCCGGCCTCGAGGGCGCGGAGCACCGCGTCGTAGTCGATGCAGTCGAGCAGCCAGAGGCCCTCGGGGACCATCAGGTGCTCGACCTGACTGCGCAGGAAGGCGGCGAAGCTCGGGTAGGTGCCGAGGTAGTCGACGCCAAGATCAGGCACTACCTCATCGCCCGGGGTCATGTCCACATCGAACTCGTCGATGTTGCCGCCGTCATTTTCGTTGCTGCTACAACTCATGGGGTCCTCCGTGATCTCGCCTGTGTTTGCAAACGTCGCCGAAGTGGCCTTCTAGTGGCGTTCATAACGGCTTCTATTGTCCAGGGACAACAGAAAAGTTTCTTTTCGCGCATGCCCCCGTTTACACTCCGGACCACGCCATGGGCAATCGCTGGGCCACGACCGAGGAAGTTGCGACGGCAGCGGGGATCACCGGCAGCGCCGTCATGAAGTGGGCAGGCAAGCAGGTGCTGCCGGCCTACACGGTGCACTACAGCGGGCGGCGCGGACGGAGCGCGCGCTGGCCCCTGCACGCGCCGGAGCAGGCCACGTGGGTGCGCGAGCAGCTCGACGCGGGGCTCAGCTTCGACGAGATCCGCGAGGCGCTGGCGAACGGGGAGTTCAAGCCGCGCGACGCCGGATCGGTGACGACCACGACCGCGTCGTGACGCCGCGCCCGGCCCGCGCCGACGCGCGGGCGGGGGCCGCGGCGCGCTCAGAACGCGCTGTTGTAGGAGGTGCTCGAGAAGCGGTAGATGCGGCTCGTCGAGTAGAGGGTCTTCTCCCAGTTGGGGATGTAGTACTGGAACACCGAGCCGGTGCCGTAGCCGGGGTTCGAGACGCAGATGGCGCACGCGGCCGCGGTGGCGATGTCGACGACGAACTCCTGGATGCCGTTGCGGAAGCCGCGGGTGGCGCTGGCCTGGACCTGGGCCATGCGCCACAGGGTCTCGGCGAACTTGTAGGGCTGCGAGCCCTCGAAGGCGCCGGAGGCCTCGCGGGCGTCCTTCTCGCTGAGGAAGAAGTTGCTGTGGCCGCCGATGCCCTGCCAGACCTTGGTCATGGGCTCGAGCTTGACGTTGAACCACGTGTCGGCGTAGTACCCGCCGGCGCCCTGGGATGCGACTGCTTCTGCTGCTGGATTGACCACGACTCCACCCTCCGGAGGGGCATCAAGCTAACACCTTCGTGCGGACGTCGGCGCGCGCGGCCGGACAGCCGCGGCGATCGGGATCACGCGACGACGCGTGCGGGCGATCCGCGGGGCATGTCTGCGCCGACGAGGTCGCGGCGGTCCCTACCGATGCGGCTGTCTTCGGGGACAGGTCAGCGCCGGGCCCGGCGGCGCCGGCGGGCGACGAGCAGCAGCAGCGTCGGCAGCGACGGGGCGGCGTGCACGGTGCAGCCGCGGCGGGGCTCGACGGGCGGCGGGGCGGCGGGCGGACGCGGGTCGGCGGCCGGTCGAGCGTCGGCGGGCGGCGCAGGTCGCGGGTCGGTCGCGGGCGGTGGTTCGGGGTCGACGGGCGGCGGGTCGGGGGCGGGCGGCGGGGCCTCGCCGAGCGGCGGGGCCTCGGAGGGCGGCTCGCCGGGCCCGAGCCGGCGGTCGATGTCGGCGGGCCAGGGGGCGCGGCGCGAGCCGCTGCAGGTGCGCACGAACAGGTTGCCCGGGGCGGCCTCGGCGTGGACGGCGAGCACGAGGTAGCGGTGCGGGGGCTCGAGCGCCGCGTACTTGTTGCGGCCGGTCTCGACGAGGACGCGGGCCGGCGCGTCGCCCTTGTAGACGCGCTCGACGTCGAAGGTGGTCGCCAGCTCGCCGTCGATCGCGCGGGCCTCACCGACGAAGATCACGTCGGCGGCGGCGGCCTCGCGCGCGAACGGGGTCTCCCGGCACGACGAGGCGGCCGCGGGTCGCGGGAGCGACAGCGCAGCCGCGAGCAGCGGAGCCAGGCGGAGCGGGGCCATCGCGGGCCAGTGTGCCCGCGTGCGCGGCGCTCGTCGAACGGACAGGCGGCGCGCCCTGGTGGAGCCGCGCGCGGGGATGCTCGCCCGGCGCGGGCGCCGTCGCCTCCTCGAGCGATCCGCACATGCGGGGTCGTACGAGCCTCGTCGGATGGCGTCCGCGCCGGTCGTCGCCTTACCGTACCCTGTGCGGACCGAGGCCGCCGAACGCGACTGGGGCTCTCTCGTGTCCCGCGCGGCGACACCGTCGGCGGCGCGGGCGGGAGGGTGAACATGATGATGCGACCTGGCTATTTATGGACGAGCGCCTGCAGGGCGATGCTCCTCACTCTGGCGGCGTGCGGCGGGAGCCCCTCGGCGGACGAGACCGGATCCGGCGACACGACGGTCGGGGCCCAGACGGAGGCCGCGACGACGGCGCCGTCGACCACGACGTCGACCACGACGCCGACCACGGGCGCGACCGGCGACGCGACGTCGGGCTCGACGGAGGCGCCGACCACGGGCTCGACGGAGGCGCCGACCACGGGCGGACCCGACGGGGCCATGTTCTGCGAGGAGCGCTGCATGGTCGACGCCGACTGCGCGTTCGAGGGCGAGAACTCCGGCACCACGTGCAAGGACAACCGCTGCGTCGAGGACCCGTGCGTCGGCGGCAACGACTGCCTGTTCGTCGGAGGGATCGCCAGAAACAAGAAGTGCGCCGCCCAGGCCGACTGCGAGTTCAGCGTGTGCGTCGACGCCGGGGACGGCGTGGGGCGCTGCGCGTCCACGCCCGACGAAGTGCCCTGCGACATCCTCGACGGAGAGGCGAAGGAGGCGATGTACCCGCCGATCGAGGGCGGCGCGCCGGTGACCGTGTGCACCTTCCCCGAGTACATGTGCACGCAGGGCGCCTGCTTCAACCCGTGCGAGACCGACGACGACTGCTTCTTCAAGCACGAGCCGACGTGCGACGTGAGCACCGGCCTGTGCCGCTGCAACAGCGACGCGGAGTGTCAGTCCATCCCCGAGTTCCAGATGCCCGTCTGCTACTCCGGCAAGTGCGGGTGCGGGAGCGACGTGGACTGCGAGGGGAGGGACAACGTCGACCGCTGCTACGAGGGCGTCTGCGGCTGCTCGTCGAAGGCCGCGTGCACGACCGAGCCGCTGTACGACGGAACGATGTACGTCTGCGAGTGAGCGCCGCCTCGCTCGCGTGGCCGTCGCGGCGCGGGCGATCGTGTCCCCGCCGCGAATACGTGCAGCCGCAACCTCGAGGCTGCGCGCGAGCTCGCGGCGGTCCGCGCGATCATGGGGCGTTGATCGTTCGAGCGGCGTGGCGTATCGTGCGGCCCGAACGTCGACCGATGGTTCGACGCCGTCACGGGAGGGTCTGGGCATGGTGGACAGGATCAAGGGTAAAGTCGGTATCAAGGACCTGCAGGTCACCAAGGACGCCGCGGCGCTCGAGCAGCAGGTGGCGGTCGGCGGCCCGCGCCCCGACCAGGGCGCCATCGACGCGATCGTCGGGCCGCGCCCCGATCAGGGCGGCATCGAGGATGTCGCGGTCGGCGGCCCGCGCCCCGACCAGAGCGGCATCGAGGTGCTCGGTCCGCGCCCCGACCAGAGCGGCATCGACAAGGAGGCGATCCTCGGTCCGCGTCCGGACCAGGGAGCCATCGACGAGAGCTTCGGTCCGCGCCCCGACCAGGGGGCCATCGACGCGAACGTCGGCCCGCGTCCGGACCAGGGCGCCCTCGACGCGATCGTCGGCCCGCGCCCGGACCAGGGCGCGCTCGACGCGATCGTCGGTCCGCGCCCCGACCAGGGCGCGCTCGACGCGATGCCCGGCCCGCGCCCGGACCAGGGCGCGCTCGACGCGATCGCCGGCCCGCGCCCCGACCAGGGGGCGCTCAACGCGGGCTCGCTGATCGGTCGCATGCGCTCCGGGAAGATCCAGTCGACCGGCGCGCCCGAGCCCTGGCAGGCCGAGGACCCGCTGGCCGACCGCATCGCGGCGCTCGAGTCCCGCATCGAGGGCATCACCCAGCGGATCAAGGCGGCCGACGTGCGCCGCCTCGAGGCGCTGGCCGACAAGCTCGACGCGCTCGTGACGATGATCGAGCGCCGCAGCTGACGAGAACCCGCGTGCACGCGGCCGCATACGGACGCCCTGAATGACCACCGCGCAGCAGATCACCGTCCTCCCGCGGCCCGATGCATACTCGCCGTCCTGGTGGCTGGCCTTCGCCGGCTGGACCCGCCACGGGCGCGACCCGGTGCTGTTGAAGGGCGCGCTCGGCCCGGACTGCCCCGGGCCGGGCGAGGTCGACCGCGCCGTGCGTCGCCTGCACGCGGCCAGCGGCGAGGGCCGACGCCTGCGGATCTACGTCGGCGACGCCCGCCGCGACGACCTCGCGCGCCGGGTGCTCGACGGGCCGCTGGCCGACGGACCTGTCTTTCGGGCCATGCAGCAGCGGACCGGCGCCGACCGCCTGGCGTTCGTCGTCAACGACCTGCAGGACTGGAGCCCCGCGCTGACCGAGCACCTCGGCGGGATCCTGATGTCGATGGCCCCGTACCGCGGGCTCCCGCCGTTCGGCGCCGAGCAGATCCTGTTCGCCGGCAACTACGCGGGCACCCCGTTCGGCGCGCACCAGGGCTTCGAGCACGCGTTTTTGTGCCACCTCGGCCCGGCCGACAAGATGTTCTACCTGTGGTCGACCGAGGCCTACCGCGCGCTCACCGGCGGGACCGCCGACGTCGCCGACTACGAGCCCCTGCTGCCCCACGGCGTCGCCCTCCGCCTCGAGCCGGGCGACGTGCTCTACCTGCCGGCCTACTGGTTCCACATCGGCACCCAGAGCGAGTACTCGTGCAGCGTCGCGGTCGGCATGTACGACTTCCCGCTGGAGCGCTGGCTCGGCCCCGCGGTCGCGCGGACGCTGGCGGCGAGCGAGCCGTGGCCGACCTCCGACTACGCGCCGTTCGCCGCCGACGGCCGGCCGCTCGGGCGCCGCGCCGCGGAGCTGCTGGCGTCGGTGCAGGCGAGCCTGCCCGACGCGCTCGACGACCGCTGGCTGCGCTGCGCCTCGAACGCGGGGTTCCAGCGCAAGCGCCGGCTGCCGCCCGCGGCGCCGCGGCTGGCGCCCGGCGACCGGGTGCGGGTGCGCCGGCCGTTCCAGGTGTGCTGGCGGCCGCGGCCTGGCGACCGCGGGGCGCTCGACGTGTACCTCCGGCACGAGCGCGTGTCGGTGGCGGCGCACGCGGCGTGGCCGGCGATCCTCCGCGGGCTCAACGCCGGGGCGACGCCGACGATCGACGAGCTCGCGGGGCTGCTCGGCGCGCCGTGGACGGCCGCCCACGCGCTCGCGGTGGCCCAGGCGCTGGCGGCCACCGGCGGGCTGGAGCGGGCGGTGTGATCGAGGCGCTCGCGCGCTTCGGCGGGCGCCCGGCGATCGCCCCGGAGCAGGCGCTCGCGGGCGTCGGCCGCTGGCCGGACACGCGCCCCGAGGACGTCGCCGCGGTCACCGACGTGCTGACCTCGGGGCGCGAGCCGTGGGGCTTCCTGCACCCGGAGGTCGCCGCGTTCCAGCGCGAGTACGCGGCGGTCGTCGGCCGCAAGCACTGCCTCGCGGTCGCCTCGGGCACCGCGGCGCTGCACCTCGCGGTCGCCGCGCTCGACGTCGAGGCCGGCTCGGAGATCCTCACGCCCGCGCTCGGCTACATCGCCAGCGCGACCTGCATCCTCAACCACAACTGCGTGCCGGTGTTCGTCGACGTCGACCCGGACACCTTCAACATCGACCCGGCCGCGATCGAGGCGAAGGTCTCGCCGCGCACGCGCGCGGTGGTCGCGGTCGACCTGCTCGGGCTCCCGGCCGACTTCGCGGCGATCGAGGCGATCGCCCGGCGCCGCGGGCTCGCCGTCATCGAGGACGCCGCCCAGGCGCAGGGCGCCCGCTACCACGGCCGGCGCTGCGGGGCGCTCGGCGACCTCAGCGCGGTCAGCCTCATGCCGAGCAAGAACCTGCCCGGCGCCGGCGAGGGCGGCCTCGTCACCACCGACTCCGACGAGCTCCAGCGCAACCTCCTCGGGCACGCCTCGCTCGGCATGAACGTGTGGGCCGCCGACGGGCCGAAGCGGGTCTCGCACCAGCTCGGCTTCAACTACCGCCCGACCCCGACCAGCGTCGCCTTCGTGCGCAGCCAGCTGCGCCGGCTCGACCGCTACCAGGCCGCGCGCGAGGCCCACGTCGCCGCGTTCGAGGCGGCGATCGCCGACATCGCGTTCCTCCGGCGCCCGCGTCGCCCGCCCGGGCGCACGCACGCCTACCAGATGTACCGCCTGCTCGTCGTGCCCGAGGCGCTCGGCCTCGACGCCGCGGACGGCCGCCACGTGCGCGACGCGGTGGTCTTCCTGCTGCGCGGGGAGGGGGCCGTGTGCGCGTTCTGGGAGGCCTTGAGCCTGCCGGCGATGGACGTGTTCCAGCGGCGCGTCGGCTACGGCGGCGGCTGCCCGTGGACCTGCCGCGGCGGCTCGGACGTCCGCTACGACCCGGAGGAGTACCCGGTGACGCGGCGGATCCTCGACACGTACTTCATGGCGCCGATCGCCCGCGCGACCCACGACCGCGCGTTCGTGCTGCGCCAGGCCGAGGCCTACCGCAAGCTCGCGGCCCACCCCGAGGCGGTGCGCGCGCTCAGCCTGCGGATCTCCGCCGCCGGCGGGATGGCCCGCTTGTGCGGCTCGACCATCTTCGACGAGGCGGCGCAGCGGGGGCTGCGGCTGACCGCGGGGGGCGCGGCGCGTGTGGGCTGACCTGCCGTGGCTGGGCGTCGGCCAGCGCTGGGACGGCCCGCAGGACGCGCGCCGCCTGCGGTACTTCGGCGACGGCCTGTCGTACTTCGAGCCGGCCCTGCCGATGCGCCGCGAGCAGCGGCCGCGCGGGGTCCCGCTGCTCGCCCACAGCTCGGAGCTCGCGCTGGCGACCTCGGGCGCGCTCAACCCGGCGATGCTGCGCCGCCTCGCCGCCGACGTCCGCGAGCTCGCCTCGCCGTGGGCCGGCGAACACTTCTGCCTGAACTCGACGATCGACACCGGCGACCTCGGCTACAACTTCGCCCCGCTGCTCGACGAGCCGACGATCGCCGCCACCGTCGCCAACGTGCGCGCGGTCCAGCGGGCCTACGGCTGCCCCCTGGCGATCGAGGCCGGCCCCCGCTACTTCGCCTGGGACGGCCGCTCCGACGACCACGCCTGCATGGCCGAGGTCGCCGTACGCACCGACTGCGCCATCATCGTCGACCTCAGCCACCACCTCTGCACCGCCCTCAACCTCGGCCTCGCGCCCGAGGCCGGCCTGTCGCCCGCGGCGCTCGAGCGGACCGTCGAGCTCCACGTCACCGGCATCGGCGCCCACCGCACCCGCGGGTTCTTCCACGACAGCCACGACGTCGCCGTGCCCGAGGAGGCCTGGCGCCTGCTCGCGTGGGCGCTCGAGCGGACGCCGAACCTGCGCGCCGTCACCCTCGAGCACAGCGCCGCGGTCCCCGACGACGTCTACGAGCGCGACCTCCGGCGGCTGCAGGCGCTGGTCGGCCAGCGGGGGCCGGTGTGACGGAGGCGACGCCGACCCGCCGCCCGGTCGAGCGGGCCTACGTGCGCCTGATCCTCGACCCGGCGTTCGAGCGCCGCGTCCGCGACGACGACGTGTTCGCCGCGGCGCTCGGGCTCGACGCGGTCGAGCTCCGCGCGCTGCGGCAGATCCCCGCGGAGCCGCTGGCGGTCGAGCGCCGCGGCCGCTGGCGCTCGCTGTGGAGCCGCGTGCAGGCCCAGCTGCCCGCCACCGCCGCCCGCCTGCAGGCCGTCCGCGGCGAGGCCGGCATGGCCGCCCTGTGGGCCGACTACTACGCGTCCGACTTCTGGGCGTTCGACCACACCCTCGACGTCCCGCCCCACGGCCCCGGCATGGAGATGGCCTCCACCGTGCGCCTGTGGCTGCGCCGCGACGCCGCCCGCCGGCCCTCGCGCGAGGCCTCGCTGCTGTGCGACCTCTGTGAGCTCGAGCTCCGGCGCTTCCGCGCCCGCGTGCTCGCCGAGGGCCCGTTCGCCGGCGCCAGCGACTTCGACCTCGAGCGCGTCGCCGCGGCGCCGACCCGCGCGAGCGAGACCCTCACCGCCCCGCTGCGCTGGCAGGTGCGCCCCGGCGGCGAGGTCGAGTACACGCGCCCCGCCGCCGCCCTGACGCTCGCGCCGGCGCTGCACGTGCGCCTCGAGAGCGACCGCCTCGGCCGCTACCACTCGGCGTCGACGCTGTACTTCACGCTCGGCGAGCAGGCCGCGGCGATCAACGCGGCCCACGCGGCCCTGCTCGCCGCGCCGGCCGCCGATCGGTGGTTCACGCGGAGCGGCGCCGGCTGGCAGCTGCGCCCCGAGGTCTACTTCCGTCCGACCCCGTCGATCCTCGACGCCACCACCCGCCTCGAGCTCGTGCGCCGCGTCGGCGGCGAGGTGGTCGCCAGCCTCCCGGTCGACCGCGCCGCCCTGCGCGCGCTCGGCGAGCTGCTGCCCCGCCTGCGCCCGTCGCTGCCCGCCGAGCGGCTGCTCGCCGAGCTCGAGCCCGCCGCCCGCGCGCTACTCGCCCGCCTGCAGGCCGTCGGCGCCGTGGTGCCGCGGCCGTGCGCGCCCGCGGCCCGCCCGCGCGACCACGGGGTCACGCTGGTCGGCCACGCCTGCCTGCTGCTCGAGAGCCCGAGCACGCGCGTGCTCGTCGACCCCTTGCTGACGGTCCGCAACCGGCCCGAGGTCGACGCCTCCGCGGTGCTCGACGCCGGCATCGACGCGATCGTGATCTCCCACTGTCACTGGGACCATCTCAACTTCGACACGCTGCTGCACGTCCCCCGCGCCGCCACGGTCGTGGTCCCGCGCACGCGCCACCCGACGTCGATCACCAACCTCGACATCGCCGCCGTCTGCCGCGAGCTCGGGTTCTCCAGCGTCGTCGCGCTCGACCCCTGGCAGTCGACCGCGATCGGCGACATCACCCTGACCGCGCTCCCGTACCACGGCGAGAACGGCGGCGCCGACGGCGTGCACGACTGGATGACCTACCACGCCGCGCTCGGCGGGCGCTCGCTGCTCGGGCTCGTCGACGCCTGCCGCGACGCCCACGGCGACACCGACGCGGTCGTGCGCGACGTCCACCGCCGCCTCGGCCCGGTCGACCTGCTGTTCGCCCCGAGCTCCGACTTCCACTACCCGATCTCCAACTACACGCGCCGCCCGTTCTACGTCGGCGACGCGCACGAGCGCTACACCGGCGGCCCCGACGACGTCGCCCGCTGGGCCGCGATCGCCGGCGCCGGCGTGGTCGTCCCCTACGCCCTCTTCCACCTGCTGCCCGCCGACGTCGAGCGCGACGCGGCCGCCGTCGCCCGCGACCGCTACCGCCGCGGCGGCCTCGCCGAGCTGCGCGCCCGCCTGCCGGCCCCGCCGCGCGGCCCGCTGTGCGTGCTCCGCCCCGGCGACCGCCTCGCCTGGTCGCCGGGCGGATCGGTGCGCTGGCAGACCGCGGCGGCGCCCGCGGAGGTCCGGCGGTGATCGTCAACCCGAGCGTGCGCGTGCGCTGCGACGCGGACGGCTGCGCGGTCGCCTGGCTGGCCCGCCGCGGCGGCCTGCGGCGCCACGTGCTCGGCCACCGCGCCGGCGCGGCGTTGCTGGCCCTGCTCGACGGCGCCGCCGCGGAGGACCTGCTCGACGCCGACGCGCTGGCGTGGTTCATCGCCCACGACCTGCTGATCTCCCCGCCGCCGCCGCTGCCCGACCCGACGCCCGCGCCGCCCGTCGCCGCCGCGAGCCCGGACGTCGACGCCGCGCCCGACCCCGACTTCGCCCTCGTCGCCGAGCCGGGCGCCGCCCCGCAATTGCTCGAGCGCACCCCCTGGGGCGCCCCCTGGACGGTCTTTAAAATTTCACCCGCGCAGGCCGCCGCCTACCTCGCGGCCCACGCCGACCCGCGCGGCACCACGGCGCACGCGGCCGCCGACGTCGCCGCGCTCGCGGCCTGCGGCGCCCTCGCGACCCCGCAGGCCGCGGCCCGCCGCCGCGCGGCCCGCCTGCGCTGGCTCCGCGAGGCCCGCGCCGCCTACGCCCGCGACGAGCGGGTCCTGCTCGATTGGCCCCCGCCGCGCGAGCTCGCCGCGCTGCAGGCCCACGCGCGCGCCGTGTGGGACCGCGGCTGCCTCGACGGCGACCACGGCGTCGCCGGCAAGCAGCGCAGCCACGTGTACGACGCCCCCGCGCTGCGCCCGCTGCTCGCGCGGGCGGCCGCGCACGCGCGCGCGATCACCGGCCGGCCGCTGGTCGCCTCGTACAGCTTCCTCTCGTTCTACGAGCGCGGCGGCGGCCTCCCGGAGCACCGCGACAAGTCCCACTGCGTGGTCTCGATGAGCGTCGCGCTGCACGCCGACGTCGGCTGGCCGCTGCGGGTCACCGACCGCGACGGCGCCCGCCACGAGCTGCGCTGGTCGACCGGCCAGACCCTGCTGTTCGACGGGAGGCGGTATGCTCACGCCCGTCCGCCGCTCGCGGAGCCGATGGCGATCCACCTCGTCCTGCACTTCCAGCGCGACCCGGAGTCGCTGCCGTGATCGTCGACCCGGCCGACGGCGACCGCGTGGCGGCGATCCGCGAGCGCCTCGCCGACGTCGCGTGCGCCCGCATGCACCCGCAGCTCCAGCGCTGGACCGCCGCGGCCGGCCGCCGCGCGCATGTGCTCGAGGACATCGACGCCGCGCTGCTGCGCTGCGCCGACCGGGCGATCGCCCGGCGGGTCGCCGACCGCTTCGCCGGCCCCGACGCCCCGACCGACGCCTACCTCGGCCGCCTGCTCGTCGTCGACGGCGCCCACGCGCTGACCGGGATCCGCTTCAAGGGCCTGCGCCCCGACGATCCGTTCGTCGAGCTCGTCGCCGCCGACATCGGCCCCGCCGACCCCGCGTTCCCCGACCTCCTCGCGGCGATCCGCCGGGCCTGGGCGCCGCTCCGTCCGCGCGCGCTGCGGCTGTGGCTCGCCAGCCACGAGTCGACCCCCGACCTCCGCCTCGAGGGCGACATGCGCACGCTCGTCGCGCCGATCGCCGAGCTCCAGGCCCTGCCGCCCCCGCCGCACCGCCACGCGCTCACGCTGCGGCGCTGCGCCGACCTCGAGTTCTACCCCCGCTTCCGCGCCGCCTACGACGCCTACCTTCAGGCCCACCCCGCGCTCGCCGCGGGCATGTACCTCAGCAGCGAGGCCGACCTCGCGCCGGTGGTCGCCGAGGGCCACACCTACGAGGCCTGGTCCGGCGATCGCTGGGCCGGCCTGGTCGCCGCCGCATCCACGCGCTACTGCGGGCAGGGCGGCTGGCTCGTGCACGAGGAGCTGCTCGCCGCCGAGTTCCGCGGGCGAGGCCTCGCGCCGGGCCTGCAGCGCGGCCTCGTCGACCGCCTCGACCCCGCCGACGGCGCCCTGCTGGTCGGCACGATCCACGCCGACAACCACCCCTCCCTCGCCACCGCCCGCCGGGTCGGCCGCCTCGACGTCGGCGGCCACGTGTTCGTGACCGCATGACCGCCGCGGCCCGCCTCGCGCTGCGCTTCCACCTCGCGCGCCGCCCCGACGACCCGGTGCACGCCCACCTGCGCCGCGACCACCCGCACCTGCTCGCCGCCGCCGCGCGGCTCGACCCGAGCCCGCCGCTCCCGCGGACGATCCGCGGCCATGACGAGTCGTGGCTCCGCCTGCCCGAGCACTACCGCAGCGTGCTCCGCCCGCTCGACGGCGGCGGCGTGCTCGTGCTCAAGGGCGCCGAGCCGGCGCTCGCCGACTTCGCCGAGCTGATCGCCTGGATGGCCGCGACCACCTTCCGCGGCCCGAGCAACGCCGGCCACGCGCCGATGCTCGAGCACCTCGCGCTGCGCGAGCGCAAGGTCCCCGGCGCGCTGACCCTCCGCGAGGCCGAGCGCGAGGCGACCGTCGCCCTCCACGTGCAGGCGCTGCACCTCGCGCACTACGGCGAGCTCGCGCGCCTGCCGGTCCCGCTGGCGATCCACACCTTCTCCGGCGAGGCGCTGCAGGCGGCCGCACGGGCCTGGCGCGCCCACCTCTCGCCGGCCGCGCAGGAGCACGTGCGCGAGCACCTCGCCGCCGGCCTCGCCGTCTACGCCTACGCCTACCTCGGCTGGCCGGTGCGCGCGCGCAGCTACACGCGGCGCCTGCCCGGCGAGGACGAGCCGGCGCGCCGCCGGCGGATCGAGGCCTACGACGTCGCGACCATCATCGACCGCTGGACGCGGCTGCTGATCCGCCTGCTCTACCTCGGCTACATGCCGTACAGCTACCACAACGAGGGCCTCGGGGCGTGCTTCGACGCCGGCAACGCGTGCCTCGACGGCGGCTTCGTCGACGTCGACTCGCTGACGCCGATCGCCGGCCTGCGCGACGACGGCGAGGTGTTCGACGCGCTGGTCGCCAGCCTCGCCGGGCTCGACCGCACCATCGAGCGCCTGCTGCCCGACGACTGCGAGCGCGAGACCCGCGAGGTGCTGCGCCGCGGCCACGTGTGGGCCTGCTACCGCCGCGCGCTCGACAGCGAGGCGCGCCCGGGCCTGCGCCTCGACCCGCGGGTCCGCGAGGCGATCGAGCCGCTCGAGTTCCCGCGCCTCGTCCACCGCCTGCGCTCGCGTCGGCGGTCCGGCGGCGACTTCCTGGCCTGACTCACCCGCCGACCAGCTCGACCTCGAGGCGCCCCAGCACCATCCCGAGGTCGGCCGCGTAGCTCCACCGACTCTGCGGCCCGCCGAGCAGCATCTCGCCCGCCGCGCCGCCCCACAGCAGCCCGACCGGGCGCAGCCCCGCGGGCTCGTCGATCGCCAGCAGCTTGCCGCTGTCGCCCGGCGCGCTGAACGGCTCGACGCCGTCGCCGACCACCAGGTAATCGGTGAAGAACTCGCTGCCCTGGGCCGACTCCCAGCGGTACCCGAACGCGACGATGCGCCCGCGCTGGAACGACCGCGTGCGCCCGACGCTGACCACCGCCCGCCCGACCGGGTCCATGCCCGCCAGCGACAGCTGCCACGGCGGCCCCAGCGGCCGCAGCTCGAAGCGCCCGTCGGCGCGCAGGTACGGCATCCGCGGCTCGACGTCGTCGGCGCCGAGCCCCGGGGCGAGCGTGGCGAACGCGGCGTCGACCGAATAATAGGCGTCCGGCTGATCGACCCGCCCGGCGAACCGCAGCTCGTCGGCGATCGCCAGCACCCGCCGGGCCGTCCGCGCGACCGCGCGGCCCCACGGCGCCGGGTGGTACAGCGCCTGCCCGACCTCGCCCGCCACGTGCTCCGACGCCAGCACCCCGTGCACCCCCCGCGCGTCGCGCACGAAGCACGCCAGCGTGCCCTCGCGGGCCGCCCCGCCCGCGCCCGCCGCCGCCAGCTGCGAGCCCGGCAGCAGCCGCTCGCTCCACCCGCGCAGGTACCCGCGCAGCTCGCGGCGCGTCGCGTCGAGCGGCGTCTCCGGCAGCAGCTGGGCCGCCGGCAGGCGCACGCGAGTGCCGTCGGACAGCTCCGCGAGCAGCGACACGTCGACGTCGGCGGCGCCCTCGATCACCGCGACCGGGCACACCTGTCCCGAAGGACCGGTCAGCTCGCCGGGGATCAAGTGCTGCCGCGCGACCCACTTGGCCGCGACCTTGTAGCGCACGAACACCAGCAGCCCCGGCGACCCGTCGCCGGCCCGCCCGAGCGCCGTCCCCATCACCCCGGGGATCGCCGCCAGCCGCGTGTGGTGGAGGTCGCGGATGTCGAGCAGATCTCCGAGGTTCTCCGCCGGTCGAGCCATCGCCCGAGCATAACGCCGCGTCGCGGCGTCCCCGCGATCCCACCGCGCGCATCGCCGTCCGTCTCGACCGCGCGCGCGCGTCCGCGACGTCACGGCCGCGCGTGCACGCCGACGTACGCCGCCGCCGGCTCGTGCACGAACCCGACCCGCCACGCCGCCCGCCCCGGCTCGCCCGTCCCCGCGGCCACCAGCCGCGCCGGCACGACCGCGACGTCGCCCGCCGCCAGCGTCACCGCGCCGTCGCCGTCGTCCCCCGCGAGCGTCAGCCGCCGCGGCTCCGGCCCCGCGAGCACGACCACGCCGCTCGCCCCCGGGCCCGCCGGGCTCGCTCCGAGCAGCCAGCCCCCGGCCTCGCACGCCCGCAGGCGGCCCGTCAGCGCCGACGCCCCGCGCAGGAACGCCGCGGCGCACGCGGCCGGCGAGGCGCCCGCGCCCCACGTCGGCCCGCCGCGCACGCGACACGCCACCGGAGAGATCTGCAGGCAGCGGTCGAGCCACTGCCACCACGCCGGGTCGGGCGTGTGCGGCCCCGCCGCGGGCGCCCGCGCGAGCTCCGGCCCGCCGACTAGCCGCCGCCACACCTCGATCCCGCGGTCCGACGCCAGGTGTTCGAACCCCGCGAGCGCCCGCGGCGGCGGCGCCTCGCGGGTGAAGCCGGCGTCGACGTACAGCCCGCCGACGACCACGTTGCGCAGCAGGAACGCCTGACCCGCCCGCTTCGAGGCCGGCGACAGCGCCCAGTCGGACAGGTCGTTCCACCCGAGCGCGACCGGGACGTCGTCGTCGGGCCCGAGCCGCCGCACGTCGACCGCGCGGATCCGCGGGTGCATGGCGTCGTCGACCACGTCGAAGCCGAGGCACCGCTCGGGCCCGAACAGCGCGCACAGCCTGGCGAAGTTGCGGCCCCGCGCGGTCCCCAGCTCGACGCACATGCCCTCCGCGGGGATCCTCCGCACCAGCACGCTGCGGTCGAACACCTCGCGCACGAGCGCCTCCCACGGGCTCATGTCCCGCCGACGCACGTAGTCCGGCTCGCTGTCGACGAGGTCCCGCGTCGTCACGCCGCCCATCGTACGCCACCCCCGTGGTAGAGTCGCCGCGCGATGGTGGCATATACGCTGGCGACGCTGCGGCCGTACGTGCTGTGCATCGTCCCGCCCTACGCCACCGACTGCCCGCCCGCCGGCGCCGCCGCCCTGCTCGGCTACCTGAAGCACCACGGCTGCGACGAGTTCGACTTCGTCGACCTCCGCCTGTGGTCGCCGCCCGGCTACGCCCCGACCTACCGCAACCTCGGCGCCGCCGCCGAGAACTTCGTCATCGACGTGCCCGACCTGCCGCTCGTGCTCGAGCTGCTGCGCGCCAGCGACGACGGCCGCCCGCTCGTCGGCCCGCCGGGCCCCGTGTTCCTCGACTACTGCCGGCGCCGCGCGATCGACCCCGCCGGCCTGCACGCCTACATGCGGGCCATGGACCGCTTCCTCGCCGCCGCCGCCGCGCGCCTGTCCGGGGCCCGCCTGGTCGGCTTCACCACCTGGACCAGCAACCTGTGGACCACCCTGCTCGCCGCGGCCCACCTGAAGCGCCTGCCCCGCCCGCCGCTCGTGGTCGCCGGCGGCCCGCAGGTCTCGGAGAGCGCCGCCTCGGCGCAGCTCGGCCTGCGCGCCGGCCTGTTCGACCTCGTGGTCCGCGGCGAGGGCGAGCAGGCGCTCCTCGCGATCTCCCGCGCCCTGTCCGTCGGCCACGACCCGCGCGCCGCGCAGATCCCCGGCACCACCGCCGCCGACCGTCCGCCGACCCCGCCGGCGCGGCAGATCGACCTCGGCGAGGTCGACGCGAGCTTCGACGAGCTGCCGATCGCCGCCTACCAGCACCGCCCCGGCCAGCGCTCGCTGCCCTTCCAGCTCTCGCGCGGCTGCACCGACCGCTGCGAGTTCTGCAGCGAGTGGGTGTTCTGGCGCCACTACCGGTCGACCCCCGGCGACGCGGCGCTCGCCCAGGTCCGCCGCCTCGTCGACCGCTACCGCGTGTCCCGCCTGCGCATGATGGACTCGCTGCTCAACGGCCACCCGAAGCGCCTGCAGGCGTTCGCCGAGGGCCTCCTGCGCGAGCGCCTCGCGGTCCGCTGGAGCGGCTTCATGCGCGCCCACATCGACCCCGACGCCGCCGCCCTGCTACGCCGCGCCGGCCTCGACTTCGTGTTCCTCGGCGTCGAGTCGCTCGACGACGAGGTGCTCGACGCGATGAACAAGCGGCGCAGCGAGCACGACAACCTGCGCGCCATCGAGACCTTCCTCGCCGCCGGGATCGAGGTCTGCGCCGGCATCATCGCCGGCTTCCCCGGCGACTCGCCGACCGGCTTCCGCCGCACCGTCGCCCGCCTGCGCGACCTCCAGCGCCGCCACGGCCGCATGCTGGCGATCAACTTCGAACCGTTCATGGTCTCGCCCGGCCAGCCGCTGTTCGCCAGGCTCGCCGAGTTCGGCCTCGAGACCGCCGGCTGGGACCCCGCGACCCTGGCCCTCGCGCCGCGTTACCTCGACATCGCCGCCCAGGTCCCCCACACCGTGACCGGCCGCAACCAGGGCGCCGAGCGCCGCGCCCAGCTGCGCGTCGCCGCCGAGATCGAGCAGGACGCCGCCGTCTACCACACGTTCCGCTGGCACGACGAAGCCCTCGGCCCCGCCGCCTGGTCCCGCCACCGCGTCGACGACCGCGGCTGGCGCCTGTGGCTGACCAAGACCGCCGCCGCCGCCACCTACGCCCTCCTGGTCGCCCCCGACGAGCACGAGGCCCTCGCCCGCGCCACCCTGGCCGCCGCCGCCGAACCCGACGCGCTCGTCGACCGCCCGTCCCTGCGCGCCAGCCTCGACGCCCTCGAGCGCGCCCACCTGGTCCCGCCGTCCCGCACCCCGCGCCCGCGCCGCGCCGGCTTCGCCCTCGAACCTGGCCCCCGGGACAGCCTCGCCCTCTCGCCGTTCGTCGTCGCCCGCCTCGCCGGCGACGAGCTGCTGATCGCCACCTGGGTCGGCCCGCCCGCCGCCGTCGCCGTCCCCGCGGTCCTCGCCCCGCTCGTCGAGGCGCTGTCCCAGCACGCCCTCGACGCGCCCTCGATCGCCGCCCTGCTCGCGCGCCACGCCGCCGCCGCCGCCGACGCCTGGCCCGCCCTCCGCGCCGAGCTCCTGTCCCGCGGCCTCGTCGTCGTCCACGACGCCGAGCCCGCGCCCGCCGCGACCCGCCCGTCCGAGCCGACGCCGCGGCCCCGCGGCCCCTCGCTCCCCATCGTGCCCCACGCCTCGCAGCGGTGACGCAACATCAATCGACGATATGAATATCGACGCGACGGCCGCCGGGGCGTCGCCGGGGCGGCGTGCGGGCTCACGCGCCGCCGGCGATGCAGTGCTTGAGCCCGTCGCGCAGGCTGGCGAGCGCGACCAGGCCCGCGAGCGAGACGTCGAGCCCGACGAGGGTCCGGGCCACGCCCGGCCCGATGCCGGTGACGAGGCCGCGGGCGCCCATCAGCCGCACCGCGCTGGCGAGCTGGACCAGGTGGCCGGCGAGCGCCGCGTCGATCTCGGCGACGCCGGTGAGGTCGAGGATCACCCACGCCACGCGCGAGCGTGCGAGCCGCGCCAGCAGCCGCGCCGCGAGCTCCTGGGGGCCCGCCGCGTCGAGCTCGCCGATCAGCGGCACCGCCACCACGCCGTCCCAGATCTCGAGGATCGGCGCCGACAGCGTGCGGATCGCCGCCTGCTGCGCGCGGATGGTGTCGAGCCGCGTCAGCAGCTCGCGCTTCGACGCCGCGAACTCGTCGATCGAGAACGTGTGGTGGGCGACCAGCCCGCGGTAGTCGGCGATCAGCGAGCGCACCGCCTGCTCGAGCCCCGCGAGCGGACCGGACGACGGCGCGGCGATCAGCGCCAGCGCCGCGTCGAAGCCGCCGTCGGCGGTGAGCAGGATCGCCTCGCGCAGGCGGGCGGCGGCGGCGGGCTCGAGCGGCGCGTCGACGTCGGTCATCGTCGGCTCCGTCACGCCTGGGTCCGCAGCCACGCGCGGGCCGCCGCGAGGTCTTCGAAGTAGGCGTTGGCGACCTCGCGCTCGTCGATGCGGGCGATGAACGCCCGCATCGTCAGCTTCATGGCGATCTTCTGCGCGAGCACGAAGGCCATCGCCGAGACGCCGGCGGCGGCGGCCTGCGGCATCCACACGTCGTTGACCCACTTGACGTCGGCGGGGTCGATCGCGCCGAGGCGGCGGCTGTCGACCAGCCAGCGCCGGGCCTGCTTCTGACGGATCAGCTCGAGGCCCGCGTCGAGGCCGCGGCGCATCGGCTCGCCGCCGACCTCGTCCTTCCACTCGGCGCGGATGATGCGGTCCTCGGGCTCCCAGGTGATCGTCAGGAACGGCTCGTCGAAGTGGATCATCCAGCGCCTCGCGCCGGCAGTGTATCGGACCGACGCGCCGCCGGGGGCGCGTCGGCGCACATGGACGCGACGTCGGGACGTGGATATCTGCATCTCGTGGGCCCGCCGGGTCGCGGAAACAGGACGGGACGCGCCGCCTCAAATGTCCTGGCGAACGAGCGGCGCGCCTGCGGCGAAGACAAGCTGAAGGTCGACTGAGGTCGGCCGATTTCGCCGACCTGCGGAGCGAGCGTCACGTGATACGGTGGGTGTGGCGACGTGGTGACGCGCCGGGCGGACGGATGGCGGTAGAACGGGCGGGGCAGGACCACGCGGGCGCGGTCAAGCAGGCAGAGGCGCCGGAGCTCGCGCGCCAGCCGGGCGAGCGGGACCAGGGGCTGGCCCTCGTCGGATCTTCGGAGGCGCTGTCGAGCCGCCTGCGCGTGCTCTCGCCGGTCCAGCTGCACGGCCTCCACGGCAGCCTCGGCAACCGATCGATCGCCGCCCAGCTGCACCCGACGGTGGCGACGCGGGCGAGCCGGGCCTTCCCGGTCAGCGCGCGCCGGGTGGCGCTGCAGTCGGGGTTCGCGGGCATGGGCCTGTCGCAGGCGTCGCTGACCGGCGAGGGGCTGCTCGGCGCGAGCCGCGGTCTGCGGGTCGCGCTGGCGCCGACGCTGTACCAGGCGCTGCAGACCGAGCGCCCCGGCGCGCTGGCCGAGCGGACGCTGTACCACGAGCTGGCGCACACCCGGCAGCGGCTGCCGACCGACGGCGGCGCCGGAGACGACCTGCAGATCGCCCACGACGCGGGCAACGAGGCCGAGGCCGACGCGCTGGCGGACCGGGCCCGTCGCGGCGAGGTCGTCGAGGCGACCGGCGCGGCGCCGTCCGACGGTCCGCCGCGGGTGCAGGCGCTGTTGTCGGACGAGCGCCGCAAGGCGGAGGGCCGGCGCCGGTTCGCCGAGGCGAGCAAGGCCTACGAGCTGAACATGGGCAAGCAGCTGCGGACCGACCCGGCGGCGCACGAGGCGGCGGACAATATGCTCGCCGAACTGCAGCAGATCACCAGCGCGTGGGCGATCACGACCGGGACCGATACCGACGACGTGCTCGCGAAGGCGTTCGGCTGGACGGGCGGCGACAAGTACTACGGGGCGTTCCGGATGACGGCCACGAACATCAACAACGTGTTCGCGGACGCCGCCCACCGGCCGCTGCGGGAGAAGCTGAAGATCGTCTACAACGCGATCCGCAACAACAACTTCGCGCTGTGGATCAAGGTCGCCGCCCACCAGGTCTCGGAGGAGATACTGCGCCCGACGATGCCCCGCGACGTCGACGTGACCGACGTCGACGACGGCACGAGCACCCACGTCAGCAGTGACTTCGCCCCACGGTCCGGCCTGCGCGACAAGCTGCGGAGCAACCTGATGGCCCGGTTCGAGGCGCACGGCGCGGTCTTTGCCGACGCGCCGCGCGACCCGGCCACCGGAGCGCCGGTGTTCTTGCGCGGCGACGGCAAGCACAGCCAGGCGATGGCATGGAACCCGAGGATCCAGGGCTACAACCGCGACCGGGTCGGCGGGATGAACCGGGGCCGCGACGCGATCCGCATGACGCCGCTGAAGATGAAGGACATCGAGGACCTGACCGACGCGGAGATCGACCAGATCGGGATCAACCAGGGCCGCCTCGACCTGCACGAGACCAGCGCGGACAAGCTCCGCGCGTTCCGCAAGACGTTCCGCTCGCAGGCGGCGAAGGGCAACCAGCCGGTGCCGTGGGAGAAGGGCACCGGCTACTACGACGTGCTGATCGACTCGTTCACCGACCAGATCTCCCGCACGGTCCGGGCTCGCCTGGTCGCCGGGGTCTCGGGGTCGACCGACCTCGTGGTCCACGCGGCGAACTACCTGGCGTTCACGCCGGACGACCTGCTAAAGCTCCGGCTAGCCATGCTCGGGTGGATGCTCGAGGCCGAGGACCACAGCTTCTTCGAGATCATGGAGGCCGCGGCGACCCGCGGCGTGCCGTTCGACCGCGGCACGCAGCCCGGCGAGATGTACGAGGTCGACGCCAACTTCGCGCCGAAGCGCGCCGCCGACTTCCGGATGCGCTTCGACGTCGAGGGCGCGCCGGACGCACCGGCCTACCCGAGCGTGTTCCTCGCGGCCACCAGCGTCGCGGACATCGAGCTGAAGGACCCGAAGTTCACGGTCGAGACGCTGCGCAGGCGCTACGGCGCCGACGGGGTCGGCATCCCGGACGAGGTCCTGCGCCGCTTCGACGAGGTCGACATGGCGGACGTCGAGCAGCTGGCCCGCGCGGTCCAGGACGCCCGGCTGAAGGCGGCGAGCAGCAGCCACCAGGAGCACAACTTCCAGGAGCGCCGGCGCCTGCGCGGGACCGCGGCCTTCGGCGACCTGACCCACCGCCGGCCGCTCCACGCCGAGCTGGTGCTCGACCGCCTGATCCAGCACCACCACGGCGACCACGCGCTCGGGGCCTACGAGTCCGCGCTGCTCCGGGCGGCGAAGCACCTGCCCGGCGCCGCCGCCGACGAGGCGGCCCGCCGCCGGATCCTCAGCGACGCGGGCGTGCCGGCGCAGATCGTCGGGGGGCTCGCGGTCGTCGACGTCAACCAGGCGGTCGAGCTGCGCGCCCTGCTGCGGAGCGCCGGCCTCGACGTCCGGGCCGACCGCGACGACGCGGCGCTGCGCCGCAACACCGCCAAGCTCGACAAGGTGAAGCAGATGCGGCCCTACCAGATCCTGCAGGGCCGCATCGGGACGTGGCTGACGGCGCTGTTCGGGGCGCTGCTCGCGGAGCTCGACCCGGGCCTGCGCCACGAGGGGCTCTCGCTGGCCAACACGTCGCCCGAGGCCGACAAGCTGGCCAAGCTGGGGGTCCCCGAGGCGATCGCCGCGGCCCTCGACGGCGAGTGCGTCAAGCTGGCCGCCCGGGTCGCGCGCGCGGCGGCGACGCAGGTCCGCCGGACGACCCTCACCAGGGCGGCGATCCTCGACGCCCTGATCGCGCTCGAGACCGACGCGAATTACGCCCGACTGACCGACACCGTCGGCGAGCACAACATGCGGATCATCGTCCACGGGGCGGCCCGGAGGGCCGGTTTCGACCACGTGTTCACCACCAAGGCCAGGAAGAAAACGGCGGCCCCGGCCCGGACCGCGGCGACCCTCGGCGAGGTCCTGGACGCGGGGTCCCGACCGCTCGACGCGACCGCCCTCGCCGACCTGAAGGCGGAGGTGTACGCGTTCAACTTCCCGCGGGCGGGCATCGGCGACGCGGCGCTGAGCGACACCAGCCAGCGGATGAACGCGACCCTCGACGACGTGACGGGCCCCGTGATCTACACCTCCGCGCAAAAGGCGGCGTACCGCGGGCTCGACCCGCTCGAGGTCTACGCGATCAACCAGTACACCCAGCACTACGGGATGGGGGTGTGGCAGGGGATGCTCGCCGAGCGCAACTCGGTCGAGGCGTACACCGGCGTCGGCGAGAAGAAGGCGCGCGAGCAGGCGCCGGTCATGAAGGCGGCGGTGTCGGGGCTCAACCGCCTGCCGGTCCACTCCGGCCGGGTCTACAACGGCCAGCCGTACACGCTGCCGCTCGCGCACGGCGGCGCGGTCGACAGGAGGCAGGTCGACATGTTCGTCTGGGGGTGCTTCCCGATCGGCCGGATCATCCGCCAGGACACGTTCTTTAGCACGGCGAAGTCGATCGGCGCGTCGTTCATCAGCAAGCCCACGCACAACCTGGCGTGGGTGATCGACGAGATACGCACCGGCCGCGACATCCAGCCGATCTCCGACAAACCAGGAGAGGAGGAGGTGCTGTTCCCCCCGGGCGCGAAGTTCATGGTCCAGAGCTTCGACACCAGCAACGTCACGCTCACGACGGGCGACCTTGCCGGCAAGGTCGTCATCCACCTGGTCGAGCTGTGAGCGCCGGCCACGCTCGCCTCCAAGCCGACCCCGCAGCCCCGCGGCCTCTCGCTCCCCGTCGTGACCACGGCGACCCGAATCGGGCTCCGGTGAGGCACCCTACTCCGTTTGAAAACAGTACAGGCGCCTCGGGGTGTCACACTCATTGGCGGAGATGAACGACCACGCCGCGGTCAGGACATCCGAACGCGAGAGTCCGAAGGACCCGCCGGTCTCCAGGGGGATGACGGACCAATCCTCGCAGTCAATCGTCCAGGCGTGTTCGTGCCCGTCTGGGGCCGTATTCGTCCAGGCGGCTGTCTCGCCGACGATGGCGCCGTATTCGTCGGCGTTGATGGCGCTGCGGAGGTAGTCTCCGCTGTTGTCCTCGTTCTCGCTCGTCAGGTCGCTCCACCCCTGCGCGACGGGGGTCGGAGGCGCCGTGGGCAGCAGATACCACCCCCTGTACCCCTCGCTGCCGAAGCGAAACACCGGAGCGGACATCGCATCCTCGGAGAGCCAGGCCCGATAGGTCCCCGCGAGTCCCGCGGCGTCGGCGTAGGACTGGCACGCCGCATCTGCTCCCGCGACCCCACCGAATGCACCCGTCATGGTGGCACTGGAGATAAACACCCAACGCGGGGCAGCGCAGGCGTTGCTGCACCCGTCGTGATCCTCGAGATTTCCATCTTCACAGTCTTCCTGTCCCTCCCAGATGAAGCCATCTCCACAGACCGCCGACGCTGAACAGGCGCCGACGCCACTCGGGCACTCGTCGCTGTCTTGCCCGTTCCCGTCATCACAAGCTTCGACGCCCGTCCAGATCAAACCGTCGCCACAAGCGGCCGCAGCGAGGCACCGCCCCTGCGCACCGCTCGGACAACCGTCAGACTCGACAGCATTCCCGTCGTCACAAACCTCGACGCCGTCCCAAAGAATGCCGTCCCCGCAAGTCGCCTCGGCCGAGCATCGACCCACATCACCGCTCGGGCATCCATCGGCGTCATCGTAATTTCCATCGTCGCAAGCCTCGCCCTCGTCCACCACGCCGTCACCACAAGAAGCGTCTCCACCAGAAGTATCCGCTGAAGTCAGGCCTCCGACACTCGTCGTTGGAACGACATCCGAGGTCGTTTGCGTGCTGACGGAAGATGTACCCTCGGATGTCGGTCCAGCGGTCGCGCCCGCCGTGAGATCACTCGAAGGACCACAACTTACAGTCGCACAAAGGAGATACAAGTATATCCTGCCGAGATAATATTTTGTCGGGTGGTGCGAGCGAGAGTTCATGGCGATCTGATATCATAATCAGGCTGAACCCGTTGAAATATTAAAATGAAGCCCCTCTTTGAGGGGTGACGGTGGATGTCGCGAGGCGGACGGCTTTCCGCAGCGGGGGCTGTGCGGGCGCCGGGCGTCCCTTCGGGACGAGCGGTCAGCGCTGACGATAGGCCAGCGGCGTCTTCCCGGTCCAGCGCTTGAACGCGCGGTGAAAGGTCGACACCTCCGAGAAGCCGAGCAGGAACGTGATCTCCGCGATCGACTCGCTCTGCTCGCCCAGATAGCGTCGGGCGAGGCCCTCGCGCAGCTCGCGTAGCAGCTCCTTCTGCGTCGTGCCGGCCTGCTGCAGGTGGCGCTGCAGCGTACGCGGGCTCATCGACAGGCGAGAGGCGGTCTGCGCCAGCGTGGGCTCGCCGTTCTTCAGGTCGACGAGCAGCGCGGCGCGCACGCGGTCGAGGATGCCGCTGGTCCGCGGCAGCGCGCGGGCCTGCTCCTCCAGGTGACGGTCGAGCACCATGGCCAGGGCCGGCTCCGACTCGCGCAGCGGCAGCTCGAGCAGCTCGCGGTCGAGCCACAGCTCGTCGTGATCCTGCTCGAAGCGCAGCGGGCCGCCGAAGGCCTCCTGCAGCGCCGCCGCGGACGCGGGCGCCCCGTGCCGAAAGCGCACGAGCGTGGGGATGAAGGGGTGGTCCGCGCCGCGCCGGCCGATGTGGAGCAGCGTCATCATCAGGCACTCGACCGCGTGCCGCGACGGACGCGGACCTTGCAGCGTGCAGCGCACGCGCGCGCGGCGGCCGTCCTCGTGCAGCGACAGCGTGCCGTCGGCGACGAGCAGGCGGAGATACCGGGCGACGCGCTGGTAGCTCTCACCGACCGTGGCGCTGCTGCGCACGGCGAAGCCGAGGCCGCCGAAGTCGGCCGGAAGGATCTGCTGCGCGACGTGGACCCCCAGCAGGTCGTCGCCGCTGAGCCGCGCCGCGTGGTGCCACAGCCGATCCGCGACCTCGCTCGGCAGCCGCGCCTCCAGATCCTGAAGCTGGGACGGAGACAGCGGCACCGCCGCGAGCAGCGTCTCGGCGTCGACGCCGCGCAAGATTGCGCCCACCACGATGCCTTGCAGCACGCGCACCGAGATCTCGGTCATGCCGGCCGATGATAATCGACCGGCGTGGCGCTTCACACCTCGCGACGGGCGAAGATCTGGTTGGGGCTGGCGGGGGCGCCCGCCGGCCACACGATGAGCTGGGCCCCCTGCGCCGGGTTGCCGTCCTTGATGTCGAGCACCAGCCGCGCGTCGAGCCGGCTGCGGATGCGCCCCTCCGCGTCGAAGTCCCACAGCTGATTGGGCTGCGCCGGCTTGTGTTCGCTCCACAACAGGACGGCGGTGCCGGGCGCGGTCTTCCCGCCCTCGATGTCGAGCACCATGTCGGGGTTCGCGGCGCTGCGAATGTGCCCCGACGAGGAGAGGATCCACTGCTGATTCGTCGACTGCGGCGAGTTGCGCGGGTACATGATCGGCCGCGTGCCCGCCTGCGTCGAGCCGCCCGGCAGGTCGACGACGAAGCCGTTGAGCGGCGAACGCAGGTAGAAGCGACGCGGACGCAGGTTGCGCTGAATGCACAGATCAACGGTCTGCGACATCTGAAAGAAGTCCGTCGAGATGATGTTCACGGTCTCGTCGCGCCATTCGTTGCGCAGCCAGCTGGCGGCCGCGGGCGTCGCCGGCATCGCGCACGCCTCGTACAGCGACTTCGGCCCCGTCGAGGTCGACACGTTCTGCCCGGTCACCTTGTTCCAGAAGCTGAGGACCGGCGCCGTGACCGGCTCGAACCACGTCGAGGCCACGCCGGCGGCGATGCTCGCGTCGTCGGGCGTCAGGCAGCAGCCGAGCAGCTGGAGGCGATCGTTCTCGTCGTAGGTGCGCGAGACGATGCTGCAGAGCGCCTGCTTGAGGGTGCCGAGCTTGCCCGTACCCTCCGCGTCGAGCTCGCCCTGCATCACCATGCCCGCGAAGCCGCGTCCGTCGTCCTCTTCGTTCCAGACGACCTCGCTCTCGCCGCTCAGGGCGGCGAAGATCCAGCTGTGGGCGATCACGACGAGCCGCTTGCCCGCCCTCCACAGGGCGTCCGGCGTGACGGTCGGACCCATGCTGCGCGGCACCAGCAGATCGGCGAAGCGCGGCCGCACCAGCGTGTTGATGAGGTGCAGCTTGCCCGCGTCGGTGAGCGCGTCGCGGGAGTTCATGCCGAGGCGCAGGAGCACGATCTCCCGCGGGTTCTCGTCGAGGAACGTCGCGATCTGATCGAGCATCGTCTCGACGCGAGATCCATACATCGAGTGCACGATGTACAGATTCTTCGGGTCGCCGTCGCGATCCATCACCCGCAGGTCGAGGTAGCGCACGCCCGCCTGCAGCTGCTGCGCGAGCGATAGGTTCTGCGTGCGCGCCCAGTCGAGCGTGCGCGCCCGCGTCTCGGCGAGCGTGCGCGTCTGCCACGAGACCGACGGCGCATCGCGAGCGATCTCCGAGTCGCGCGTCATGCTGTAGGTGCCCGAGTCGTGGGTGCCCGGCAGCGCGATGCGGTTGAGCGGCCGATGCGCGATCGCGTCCCAGATGTCCTGCATCCAGCGCGAACGATAGCGGCCCGTGTACAGGTAGATGTAGCGGCCGCCGCAGCCTTCGTTCAGATCCTGCGGGATCATCGTGTAGTGCGGGCTGTCGCCGCAAGGCAGCGGCCGGTCGGTGCTGCCGAGGCCCAGATCCGTGATCGCGATGCCCTCGCCGCGGAGGAAGCACAGGTAGATGAACTTGCCGCCCGCACCCCGGTTCAGATCCTCCTCGAGGCGCGTGTAGCCGGCCGGCGTCGCGACGTTCGCGCTGTCGCCGACCACGAACGTGATATCGACGATGTACGGCCCGTCCGTCGTGTCCTTGTAGGCCAGGTAGATGAACTTGCCGCCCGCCCCCTGATTGAGGTCCTGATCCATGCGCCGAAAGCCCGAAGGCGCCTGCACGTTGCTGTTATCACCGACGAGAATCATCAGATCACTGATTGCCATGATGTCCACCTCCCGCGCGACTTCCGCACTGACAGTAAGAATGTATCGACGCGCCGCGGGCGGCGCCTTGGCCGCAGACGCCAGAAAGATTGGCCGGCCACGCCAGGCCGGTCATGCTCGCGCGCGGGTTGGAACCGATTCGTCCGCGGGCCGCGCGCGCTTCACTCCTCGCCGCGCGGCAGCGCCGAGCGGGGCGCCGCCAGGTTGCCGAACACCGCCTGGGTCCGCAGGTTGGCGTCGACGTCGGCGAGCAGCGTCTCGAGGTGCTCCTGGGCCATGCGCCGGTAGTAGCCGTAGGCGACGTGGTTGAGCTTGTGGAGGCCGCCGTAGGACGTGACGACGACGCCGAGGGTCGCGAGCGAGGCGAAGATCGGCAGCATCAGCAGGAACATCGCCACGCCGACGCTGGCGCCGATCAACCCGGTCACGACGCCCACCCACGGGTACACCTTGCGGCCGAACGCGATCGCCTCGTGCAGCTCCGCGGTGACCGTGCACTCGATCGCGTCGCGGCCGTGGTGGCGCATCGTCAGGCGGAGCTGACGGATGCTGAGCATGTTCATGTAGTAGCTGAAGCCCACCAGCCCGGCGCCGCTGGCGTCCAGGCCGTAGTTGTACTTCGGCACGCGGAAGATCACCGCGCCGCCGTCGAGCGGGTGCGGGCCGACGGCGTCGAGCAGGCGCAGGCTGTACGGGCTCGCCTGCCACACCTGCACCAGCGCGTCGAGCAGCGGCTTCGCCGGGGCCCGGAACACCCGCGAGGCGGTGAGCTGGCGGACATCCGCGCCGAACAGGCGCACCGCCCAGCGCCCCTCCGCCGACCCCGACACCCCGGGCAGCGCCAGCGGCCCGCCCGCGGGCAGCTCGGCCGCCGCCATCGCCACGTACTCGGGGGCGATGCCCGCCTCGGACGCGGCCGCCTGGACCTCCGACACGCGCAGGCCGCTCGCGGTCGTCGGCCCCGGCGCGGGCCCGTTCCGCGAGCGCTCCTCGACGCGGCGGGCGGCGTCGGCCTGCAGCTGCGCGGCGCGCTGCAGCACCGCGGAGACCTCGCGCTCGTCGAGCAGGCGGTCGCCGCCGGTGCGCGCCGGGGCGCCGGCGAGCTCGCCCTCCACGGCCGCGAGCGCCTCGGCGAGCGCCTCGCCGGACGGCCAGCGCTCGTCGGGCTCCTTGGCGAGGCAGCGGTCGATCGCCGCGGCGAGGCCGGCGGGGACCTCGGGCGCGCGCGTCCGCAGCGGCGGCGCGGGCTCGGTCGCGTGCTTGACGAGCATCGCCGGGGTGGCCGCGCCTTCGAACGGGTGCTGGCCGGCGAGCAGCCAGTAGCCGACGACGCCGAGCGAGTAGAGGTCGCTGCGCCCGTCGAGCTCGCGCCCGAGGATCTGCTCGGGGCTCATGAACATCGCGGTGCCGACGACGTGGTCGTCGCCGGTCAGCCGCGAGGTGTGCGCCTCGAAGGCGATCCCGAAGTCGCTGACGAGCACGCGGCCGGTGGTGCGCTCGACGAGGATGTTCTCCGGCTTGACGTCGCGGTGCACCACCCCGCGCGCGTGCGCGTAGGCCAGCGCCCACGCGACCTCGCGGAGCAGCCGCACGACCTCGCGGGCCGGCGCCCGGCCGCGGCTGTGCGCGCGCTCGGCCAGCGTCTCGCCGTCGACGAACGGCATCGTGAAGTAGGCGAACGCGCCGGCCTCGTCGGCGTGGAGGATCGGCACGATGTTCGGGTGCGACAGCTTCGCCGCCGTCCGCGCCTCGCGGAGGAACCGCTGGCGGTGCGCCGCGTCGGCGGCGCGCTCGCGCGGCAGCACCTTGAGCGCCACCGACCGCTCGAGCCGCAGGTCGCGCGCGAGCAGCACCACGCCCATCCCGCCGCGCCCGAGCTCGCGTTCGATCGCGTACTCGTTCCGGAGCACCGTCGCCAGCTCGGCGAGCTCCGCACCGTCGAAGCGGGCGCCGGGTTGGGTCGGGGCGGTGCCGAGGCTCATCGCCGGCGATGCTACCAGATCGCCCTCGCGCTCAGCCCCGGAGCAGCTTCGCCATCGCCTCGCCGACGCCGGTCGCCGAGGCCGGGTTCTGCCCGGTCACGAGGCGCTCGCTGACCACCACCTTCGGCTGCCAGTTCGGGGCCGGGTGGTGCCGGGCGCCGCGCTCGACCAGGCGGTCGGCGAGCAAGAAGGGCACGACCTGCTCGAGCTGCACCGCGCGCTCCTCGTCGTTGGTGAACGCGGCGACGTCCTTGTCGGCGACCAGGTAGCGGCCGTCGGACAGCCGCACGTCGACCAGCCCCGCGGGCCCGTGGCACACCGCACCGACGACCCCGCCGGCCTCGTAGATGCGCGCCGCCAGCTCCTGCAGCCCGGCGTGGCCGGGCAGGTCCCACATCGCCCCGTGGCCGCCGGCGAAGAAGATCGCCCCGTAGTCGTCGGCGATGACGTCCCGCGGCGTGCGCGTGTGCTCGACCGCCCCGCGCAGCGCCGGGTCGTTCCAGAACGCCGCGTTGACCGGGTCCTCGAGGTCGAAGCCGTCCGGGTCGACCGGCGCCGCGCCGCCGCGCGGGCTGACGAAGTCGACGGTGAACCCGGCCGCGGTCAGCACCGCGTGCGGGTGCGTGGCCTCGGACAGGAAGTACCCGCTGGGCTTGTCGCCCTTGCGGTCGTGGCTGGTGAGGACGATGAGGACTCGCTTCGCGTCGGTCGACATGCCCGCCATCCTACCCGCTCCACGGGCGCAGGGTCGGGGCGTACTCCCAATGCCCTCCACCGAAGCCCGCTTGGCGCTAGCGAACGAGGTTTATGGCGGTGTTCGGTTGGTCGAGGCGTTCGAGGATCGAGGCGTCTCCGGAGCGACGGCCCTGGAGGAGCGCCGCGATCCCGGCGATCCCGCCGAGGATCGCCAGGGCCACGACGATCAACCAGACGAAAGGTGTGAGGGGATCAGATCACGCCGGCCCAGGAGCACACCTTGCGACGAGGCCGCGGCGCCTTGACCCAGCCGAACTCGTGGCCGGAGCGGGTCCGACTGCTCGCGACGACCTTGAGCAGCCCGGCGACGGCCTCGAACTCGAGGATGGCCGCGGTGTCGTAGTAATGCTGGAGCCTCTCGATGTTGCCCCACTCGTCGTGGCCCGTCAGCTTGAACTTGTCGCGGGTCCACTGCAGGGTCGCGACGTCAGCGGGCGAGGCGACGTCGCTGGGCCGGAGCACGAACGGGATGTTGATCCCAGTCGATGGGATGTCGTCGGGGACCGGCACGAGCATGCGGTCGATCGCAAACACGCCGGTCTTCTCGAACAGCGAGATGGCGCCGAACCGCGGCATACGGTTCGGCTCGTCGCGGGCGATGCGGGCGTGCTCTTGCGCGTTCTTCGGGCGGATCGTCACATAGGCCACGCCCGGGCGGCGGGTCCACCACGGGTCGGGGCGGCCCCAGGTGTACGGGTTGTCGTGCCGGAAGTCGCACGTTCCGGACGCCGTCAGCGTGGGGCAGCTCCACGCGTCGACCGTCGCGCGCAGGCCGGCGGCCACGCCGGCGCGCACGACCTCCCGGGTGAGCCCCGGCGCGACGACCTGGCTGGCGATCTCACTCGCGAGGTAGTCGATGCCGCCCTCGAGGAGGACGCCGAGGTCGGGCAGCTCGGGCGGGATGCCGAGCGCGCCGGCGCCGAGGGCCATGCCGGCCTGGATGGCACCGCCCACGATGTCCTTGCAGGTGGCGTCGCCGCCGCACACGCTGGCGGCGATCGTCCCGGCGATCCACTTCTGAGCGCCGTTGTAGAACGCGACGGTGCTCGACCAGATCTGACCGGCCAGGGCGGCGGCCTCCTCCAGCAGGTCGCGTTCGTTGCTGATGCGGTTGGCGGCGATCACCGGGTTGAACGCGCAGCCCTCGACCTGGGTGATGTTCAGCGCGGGGTAGTGGAAGTTCATGCCGCGACCGCCGATATAGTCGACCTGGACCCCGAGCGGGTCCCACAGGCGCGGCGGGTGGTACGAGATGCCGACCTCGAACACGTCCTCGAGCTTGTAGGGCTGCGGCGGCCGCTCGATCGGCGTCGGCGTCGGCACGACCTCGACCTTCACCCAGTCGCTCGGGGTCACCACGCAGCGCCGCTCGCCCCGCGGCTCGACATCGAAGATCGTGCTCTGCGCGTGGCGGTACGGCACCACGCGCACGTACATGATCCCGGTCGGGCGCTGCTGCGGCGGCAGCTCGGCCTGCAGGGTGAGGCGGGCCCCGGAGAGGTGCGGGGTGGTCTCGACCGTCACGCCGTCGCTGACCCCGAGCAGCCCCGGCGGACTAGCGAAGCCGGCGCACGGGTCGCTCGCGGGCGGCTGCGTCGCGCGATCGGCGACCTGCACGAGGAAGCCCTGGACCGCCTGCATCGGCCCGCCGAGCCCGCCGGGGTGCGGCGGCGGCGAGAGCGGCGAGAACCCGAGCTCGAGGCGCAGCCCCACGTCGCGGGCCGCGTAGACCCGGGGCGTCGGGTCCCCCGGCCGCGGCGCGGTGCTCGGGACGGTCAGGCGGGCGGTCGCCATCACCGGGAGCTTCGGCGGCGTCTTCATCTTCTCGAGCTTCGGACGGTCGACCTGCGCGAGCCCGGGGCGGCGCATGAGCACCGGGGTCTGGGCCTCGCTGAAGGCGATCATCCCGAGGTCGTCGGCCGCCCGCTGACACGCGACGGTGCGGCCGCGGGCCTGCGCCGCGAACACGCCCGGACCGGCGCCGGCCTTGAACGCCGCGAAGTCGTCGGCGCATCGTTCGACCGCGGCGCGGCGCGTCGCGTCGATGCTCGCGTCGAGCTCGAGGGTCAACACCTGGACGATCTCGCTGGCCTTGCCCGCGCCGGCCGGACGCGGGCAGCGCAGCGTCACCACGGTGTCGCCGGCCTTGCCGAGCTTGTCCACGCGGGTGAGTCGGGCCGCCGCCCGCTGCTCGGCCCGGCACACGAACGGGCCGTGGCCCCCGGACTCGAGCGCCTTGCCGGGCTGATCGGCGCGCACGAGCTCGCGGGAGATCGTCAGCCCGGGCGCGGCGACGGCGACGGCGGGCGCGCCAGCGACGGCCGCCAGGACGAGGGATAGACACACATGGTTGCGATCCAGCATGGCCGTCCACGCTAGTGCGACGCTCCGCGGCGAACAACGCCCCGGCGCCGTGATGTGCCGCGAGTCGACCTGTCCCTGCGGACCTGTCACAGGCCGCGGCGCGCGACACACGGCTCCGCAGCGCGGGTCCTCGAGTCGGCGCGCCAGCACGCGCTCGAGACAGTCCCGAGGACATGTCACATCTGCGTCCGGGCGACACCCGGCGCCGACGCGGCGCGCCCGCGCAGATCCCGAGCTGTCCGGAGGGACATGTCATGACATGCCCGCGGCGGCTTGACGGCGACCGCGCCGGCCGCGTAGCGTGGACCGGCGCGATGACGGCGGCGGACCGGCTGGGCCTGGAGGAGGAGCTGCGCGAGCGGGCCCGCCGCGGCGATCTCGCGGGGGTGGCGACCCGGGGCCTCGCGGCGTACGGCCCCGAGCTGCTCGGGTACATGGCCGCGTTCGCCGGCGAGCTCGACGTGGACGACGCCTTCGCCGGATTCGCGGCGGCGATGTGGTCGGCGCTGCCGCGGTTCCGCTGGGATAGCAGTTTCCGCGTGTGGGCCCACGCGATCGCCCGCCGCGTGGTCCTCGCCAGCCGCCGACGCGCCCGCGTCGCCGCGCGCCGGGCGGCGCCGACGGCCGAGCTCGCGGCGGTGGTCGACCGGGTGCGCAGCGCCACGGCGCCGTTCCTCCGCACGTCCGTGCACGACGAGCTGTCGCGCCTCCGCGCCGGCCTGGCCGAGGAGGAGCAGGCGCTGCTGATCCTGCGGATCGACCGCGGCATGGCCTGGATCGAGATCGCGCGGGTGTTCGCCGCCGACGACGAGGACCCCGACGAGGCCGCGCTACGCCGCCAGGCGACCGCCCTGCGCAAGCGGTTCGAACGCCTCAAGGCCCGCCTCGCCGCGCGGCTGCGCGGGTCGACGTGACCCGCCGCGCCGACGCGCCTCCGCCCGCGACGCCTGCGATACGCTGACGCGGCGGCGATGGCTGCTCCCGATGACATCAGCGACGAGTCCGGCCCCCGCGACGAGCGCCTGGACGAACTCCTGCGCCTGCTCGCCGCGGCCCCGCCGTTGGCCCCCGCGCTGGCCCCGGGCAGCGAGATCGCCGGTCGCTACGTCGTCGAGCGCAAGCTCGGCCGGGGCGGGATGGGCGTGGTCTACAGCGCCCACGACCGCGAGCTCGAGCGCCGCGTCGCCCTGAAGCTGCACCGCACCGACGCCGACCCGCGGGCGGCCGCGCGGATGCTCCGCGAGGCGCGGGCGATGGCCCGCCTGGCCCACCCGAACGTGCTCGCGGTCCACGAGGTCGGCGAACACGCGGGTCAGATCTTCATCGCCGTTGAGTGGGTCGACGGCGTCGACCTCCGCGCCTGGCTGACTGCCGAGCGGAGCGTCGCCACCATCCTCGCGGTGTTCGTGGCCGCCGGCGAGGGCCTGGCCGCCGCCCACGACGCTGGCCTCGTCCACCGCGACTTCAAGCCGGCCAATGTGCTCATCGCCGTCGACGGCCGCGTGCGCGTCGCCGACTTCGGACTGGCCCGCGCCGCCGGTTCGACGAGCGAACAGGCCGGCGTCAACCCGGCGACCAGCGCCGGCACGCCGACCCACGACTTCGCCGGCACGCCCGGCTACATGGCGCCCGAGCAGGCCCGCGGCGAACCCGTCGACGCGCGCAGCGATCAGTACAGCTTCTTCTCAGCCCTGCATTTCTCGCAACGCCCGACAGCCCGCAAGCAAGCCCAAATGCGCGAGATTGCAGGGCTTAATTCGCCCATAATTTATCGTGCCAATCTCCAGGACACCCCCACAGGTCTCCGTGGGTTTGGAGAAAACCAGGAGACGGAACCAGGGGGGGCCTGGCGGGACTTGTGTGACCAAGCAGCCCCCTCATGGACCGGGCGGGCGGCTGTGCACGCCTCAGTTGAATCGGTCTCGCGCAGAGGAAGTCCATCGAGCATGACCACACCGATCTTGACCCTCGAGTCTCACAACCTGGAGGCAGCCGAGCGCCAGCTCTGCGAGCTGGCACTCGACCGTGCCGGCAACATCCTGGAGGCGGCGAAGCTCCTCGGAGTGACGCGCCACGCGCTCAAGCGGCGCATCATCAAGCACAAGCTCGCCTGGCCGCGTCCAGCGGGACCCGCCTAATTCTGCGCGCGGCGTCGTGTACGATGCACTCTCTGCATGAGCGACCTCGACAAGCTCCGCGCAGCCGCCAGTTCATCGACGGCGAGATCGAGGGAGACGAGTGGGAGCGTGAGTGGAGCTGCTCGGGATAACGCGCCACGCTCTCCAGCCCGGTCGTACCGAGCCTGGACCGCGCACCTGGGGCTGACCGCATGTTCAGCTCTGACCTAGATTGGTGGTGCCAAACTCAACAGCTCTTGAATTTTTTACCGCTGCGCCGGAGGATATCTCCACGGCGGACTGACACGCTGGAACGCAAAAACACCGCGGTTTCCCGCATAAGGCCCTTTCATGCCATTTGTTCGAATCCTTCACATCTCCGATCTCCACAACCCAGGTACACGGGATTCAGCTAACGAGTGGCAACGTACAATCTTGCTTGATGCGTGGAAGCGAGACTTAGTCGAACTTGTCGATCCTGAGCGCCCGATCGATCTCATATGTTTCACCGGGGACATTGCCGACTGGGGAAAACCGCAGGAATATCAGCAGATCACCAAACTTCTTGATGACGCGCTGCAGGTGTTTGGGCTGTCCCGGGATCGTGTATTTCCGATTCCCGGAAATCATGATATCGACCGCGCTATCAACCCTGCCGCTTGGGAGGAAATACGAGATAAGGCTAGCCAGGTTGACTACTTGAAATTTTCCTCGTGGATGTGCGGAGGAAAACCTCCACTGGGGTTGAACGAGGATCTTCGCGATGCCATTCTGCAGCGCCAATCTGCCTTCTGGGACTGGGTCAAGAACGATCTTGGACGGCCGGAACTCTTGCCCTCCGCGTCGCCGCACGGATTTTTAGGTTATCGCGCCACAGTAGATTTGCCGAAATTCAAATTCCCCATACACATAATCGGATTTGACTCTGCTTGGCTGGCCGGTAACAATTACGACTCCACGCGCCTCTTCCTGACACTCGATCAGGTCGGACGCCTAGTGCACGGAAACGGAAAGGCGCTTCCGGGGCTGCGCATCGGACTGGTGCATCACCCCCTAACTGACTTCGCAGACACGGGACATTGGAAGCAAATACTGAGTGACAAAATAGATCTGCTTCTCAGGGGGCATTTGCATGCCGGGGGATTGATCGAGGAAGTCGAACCTGGCAGAAAATTGCGGCACGTTGCTGCTGGATGCCTATACGAACACCTATCGTGGCCAAACTCCTTCAATGTCCTAGAGATTGAGACCGACGAGCAGGGGCAGGCATTGTCAATTGAAGTAAGATTCAGGAGATGGTCGCCTGGCGGAACACACTGGCATGACGATAACGGACTCTACAAGGGGGCAAAGGATGGTCGCGTTCGCTGGAACCTCCGTGAAGGTGGCGAAGAGGTTGACGCGGCGCTAAAAAACGCCCTTAAGATGTCTCCAGAGCACGTCATAATAACACTCTCAGACTGCTTGGAGCGTCTCGGGCCTAAACTCGCTAACAGAGACAGAGTGCGCCTCCTCGCCAATCTGGCGAGCGCCCATGAAGCCCGTGGGGACGCAGCGAACGCGTCTAAGATCTATGAGCAAGTAGCGGAGATTTCTCCATCAGCCGAGGATGGAGAAGCATTTCGCGCATTGGCGCTACTACACCGCAAAGAGCATACCGCGGTTCTCAACGCCAGTGCCCAAGTCCTCGCAATTATGCCCGAGCATGAACTCATGCAGGTGGCATCAATACACGCTTCAGATCCAAATACTCCGTTTGAGGAGATTTATCGCAAGATTCCAGAATCCCTCTTGTCGAAAGGTAACATCCTTTACGCCCTGGGGTGGCGTGCCTTCCAGGCGGAAGAGCTAGACTTGGCACTAGATTTTGCCAAGCGCGGCGATGCAACGGATCACACTGGGTCTCGGTTCATCGAGTTGAGGGCGTCAGTCTGCTTGAAAAGATTCGAGGTTCTACGACGACGGAACCCGGGAGACCCGGGGACACGGGAACTTGAAGAACTTGCTGAGATCGAGCCGATCTTGGAAAAGGCGTTGGCTCGTAACCTTGGCCCTACCTCCCGCTCTACGATCCTATACCTGCGAGCCGAAATGTTCTGGAGACTCGGCAGGTTAGAGGAAGCCGAGGAAAGTTTCTCTGCATTATCTATCCCAGGAACACCCGTCGATATGGAGCATATCGAACGGCACTCTGACTTTTTGATAGAAACGAATCGGCCGGACAAAGCCGAAAAGCTGATCTTAAGGCACCTTAAGTTGAGCCCGTCGCTGGCATTGATCTTGCGTTTAGCCAACGCCCGAAGAGCACATGGCACGGCTGAAACAGCAGGACCTACCGGCTGGGCGGACGTTTGCAACCGCATCAGAGAATTTTTCGCTACTCAGCCTCCTCCGAAGCCGGAACTTACGTTGGATGCAATTGGGTTCTTGATTAGGAATGACCCGGATCTTGACCCGAATCAAGTGAGAACGTTTGCGAGCCCACTTGGGGAGACCCTTCGGGATGCCTTGTACTGTCTCGCGCTTCAACGAAGGGGAAGCCCCCAGGAGACAATCGCTCTTGCGAACGGACTACGTGATAGACTGAGCACAGAGTCCTCGCTTGACGAATTAATCTTCGTTGCTCAGGCTTTAGCTGGAACCGAAGCGAGTAACGAGCGTCGTGCGGCAATTCAGATCTGGGTCGATAAACTGCTACCCCGCCCCAACTTAGGTGAACGCCATTTTCTCGGGCTAGAACTCGCCACGCGCCTCAACGATGATCGTTTCACTTTGCGGGTGTGTCGTCGACTTAGAGAATGCAAACTGGAAAATC
This sequence comes from Myxococcales bacterium, assembly GCA_016793465.1. Next base: position 260,246 of record JAEUJW010000040.1, on the reverse strand, counting down.
CAGCCAGCCTGGAATTGGAGGTAAATCTACTCATTCGCCTTGGCGACTACGAGCAAGCTCTCAGGTTGATAGAACAAGCGATTAGCCGCTTCGCGGACGTTGAGCGCTTCGCGTGGGGTATGGTCCTGCGGCGTTGCCATTTGGCAATACTGTTGCGTCGTCCCGACTTGCTCGAGCGAAATGTTTCATACCTCATAGGTGATGGAAACTATTCCAATAATACTGCCAGGACTGTCGCCACGATTCTGCATCAAATTGAACCGCTGAAGGCGATCGAGTTTCTCTATCAACGAGTGCGGAGGGCTCCCGATGACGCCGATGCAGCGCGCCTGTTTGCAGATGCAGTTGGGCCCGGTGCAGTGGATATTCCCCCCTCAGACACGGTCGTTGCGGATGCCGCCGTCCTTGTAGAAAGGCCAACATCGAGTGTCTGGATCGTGATCGAGTCGGCGCCGGACGCTTCTCCTGGAAAGGATGAGTTTCCTCCGGAGCACCCATTCGCGAAGTCGTTAATCGGCCATGCCGTCGGTGACACCTGTTCGATCAGCGGTGGAGAAGGAACTTCGTCCTGCGTGATTCGGGCGATCACTAGCAAGTACCTCTTTCTTCAGAGAAGAATCTGGGACAGGTGGGGAGCCCAGCACCCGGAGAAACGCTACGTTAAGTTCATTGATCCTGGGTACGATGAGGCTGGGAACCTCAACATGGAGAAGTTCTCAAAGGTTCTCGATGACCTGGGTCCTGCCCAGCCTGATTTCGAGTCACTGGTGGCTAACCCAATCGTTTCTCCATCTTTGCTGGCCCAGGGCCGCAGAACGAATGTTCTCGGTGGGTTTGCGATGTTCCAGGGTGCGAAGGGTGGCTTCATCAGGCAGACAGCATCGACGTGGGCTCGTTGGGATGAAAGCTACTCGAGCCTTGATGCTTCTACAGAGATTCTGGTTGACCCCCTAACCCTGGCGATGTTGCTCGACAGCGGGGTCTTGCACCAATTTGCGGATGTATCGTCTCGACTTGCGGTCACACAGGGCGCTCTCGACGAATGGCGAGCACTTGTACTTAATGAAGACCGAAGCGAGAGGGCTTTCGCTAAGAAGGTTGGCGATCACTACGAATACTATCGTTATAGTCACGACGCTTGGATGCAAGCGAAAGGTAAAATTGAGGACGCCCTAGATTGGCTCGAAGACAACTGCACGGTGCTCGACGGGACGCATGTTCTAGGTTTGTCCGAGGAGGTCAGGGGTGAACTCTCGCGGCTTTTTCCAACCTCGGTGATCCAGTCGATAGCGGCTGCATCAGAAACTGGAAGAGTATTGTGGACCGATGACTTTGCCGTCGTCGTCTTTCTTGATTCCAAGCTGCCGCTGCCGCACGTCGCCAGCCCTAACGTTGTCAAGCGGTATCATGAGCTTCGGCTTATTGACGACGCGACTGCATCTCGTATGTTCTCATATATGCTGTCTGCTGGTGTTGAGGGCACAGCGGTTGACGCGGATGTTTTTGTTGACTCGGGGAGCAATCTTGGCTGGGACGTCGCCAAGCTTGGAAAGTTGCTTCATTGTGTGTCCATGTTCCGGATTGGCGCCAGGGATTTGGCAATGATCTCCGCGACCATATTGGATCGTGCTTCTCGTCAGATAGAATCCCGAGATACTCGCATGGCCTTCTTTGAGGGTTATATTTCAGCTCTAGCCCGCCGACACGATGGCCGGTTCGTGCTCAACGAACTTGAGGTGCTTTGTCTGGCGGGTCGATTTGGCTACAACATAGTTGCTGAAAAAAATGTGCTCGCGGAGATCGCAAAACATCGGCCGAAACAGTGACCATAGTAGCGACGGTGTCCGCGGCCTGCAAAGCGCCGACGGGAGCCCGGTACCCTGGGCATGAACGACGGAACGACGAACGACATCAGGCTCATCGGAGGGTGAGGCGGATTTGGACGTGGCCGGGGGTGACGCTCATCGGGTACCGGACACCCTCGAGGGCTCGCCGAGCACAACCATGCCAGGGGTAGCGAGGATCGTCAGGCGTAGGGGCGCGGAGGTTGAGCGACGTGACGGTGGCGTGGCCGCGGGCGATGTCCAGTTCGGCGGTCACGCTGCGGGGGACTTCTTTGCAGTCGCGAAGGCTTGGCACGGCCTTCTCGGCAGCCGCTTCCGCTTCGGCCTGTGACAGAGTCTCACGCCGCGAAGCACGTGGGCCTACGTGCTTCGAAGGTGTGGCCGGAGACGGCACGGACGCCGTGTCGTTCGCGGGCGGGAGTCCCGATGGAGGCTCCGCGGGGGGTACACCGCTCGCCGCCGGAGTGTTGGCCGCGGTCGGCGGGACGGATGGCGGCTCCGCAGATTCACCGCCCGCCAAGGGCTCCGCCCGCTCGTCTATCACGGACCCTCCCGCATGCTCGCTGGCCTCGTGCGGGGGTCGTACGGGGGCCGACGCATCGCGCTCGCCCTGCTCACGCGGCCCGGTCGCTCGCCCGATCACGAGGCACAGCGCCGCCGTCAGACCCAGCGCCCACCAGCCCGGAGCACGCCGCCGAGCGTGTGCCCGTGCGATGTCACGTCGTTCGCTCGTGGGGGATCCGACGTCGGCCGTGGTCGTCAACGCCGCGCCGTCCGTTGAGCTGACGAGCGCGGCATCGGGTTCGGCGGTCACGGTGTCGGCCGGAGCCGCGGCCGCGGCCGCGGCTTCCTGGAGGACGACGGGCGCCGCCGCAGCGTCCGTGGGGGCGACAGGCGCCGCCACGTGTACCGGAGCCGCACCGGGATCGTCGGCGACGTCGGCCGCTGCGGCCTCGGGCTTGGCCGTCGCAGCTTCAGGCGGGTCGACGGCCGGCGCGGATTGGGGCTCGTTCTCCGCGGCGAATTCTTCCTGCTCGTCCTTCAGGGCGAGCAGCACGCCGGCCATCGTCGGACGCTTGTCAGGGCTCGGCTCGAGCATCGCCAGGATCAGCCCCTCGAGGCCGAGAGGACATCGACAAAACTTGCGAGGCGGCACCAAGTCCCCCAGGGCGGAGACCGGCCGCCGGCCCGTCAGTAAGCGGTAGAGGAGGAGACCGAGCGCGTAGACGTCGCTCGCCGTCGTGAAGGCCGCGCCGCCCCGAACCTCGGGGGAAGCGTAGTCCATCGCTTGCAGCCGCTTCTCTCGCCGCGGCTCTTGCCTCTCCTCCGGCGGCGTCGCCCACCGCTCGGGCAACGCCGCGTAGAACGCGGGTGACACCTGCGCCTGATCGAAGTCGAAGATCCACGCGCGCGGCTCGTCGCCGCGGGCGATCAGAACGTTGCCCGGGTGCAGGTCGCGGTAGACGACGCTGGCAGCGTGCACCGCGGCGAGTGCCCCGGCGAGCTGTACGCCGACGGCGAGGACCTCGTCCACGCGCAGGTGGTTGTCTGGCCTCGCGTAGAGCGTCGCGGGCTTGCCGGTGCACAGCGCCGTGACCACGAAGCGCTGCCCCGCGTGGGTTCCGCGGTGATGGATCTGCGGGATGTTCGGGTGGTCCAGGGCCGCGAGCACCTTGGACGCGCGGCGGAAGCGGATCACGTCGTCGTCGCTCGTCGCCCCGTCGCGCATGACCTTGACGGCGACCTCGCGGGACAGCTCGCGGTCCGACGCGCGGTAGACGACCGCGCTCGCGCCGACCCCCAGCACCTCGAGGAGATCGTAGCAGCCGCCGAACAGGTCGCGCGAGCCGCCCACCGGGTGCGCGGCGAGGATGGCCTCGAGCCCGCGCCGCAGGTGATCGGCGGACAGCAGGCGCTCGGCTACGTCGGGCGCCAGCGCGTCCTGCAGGAGCCGCGACAGATCGTCCGGGGCGTCGCTGCCGGGACACACGTCGCGGATCGTTCGCCCGCCTGTGTCTTGCGGTAGGAGCTGCGTGCAGAGCTGGTAGAGCGTCACCCCCAGCGAGTAGACGTCCAGGCGCGGCTCGGCGGGGCATTGCCCCGCCTCGGGCGGCAGGTAGGGCGGCGTGCCGATCGGGTGCCCGAGCTGGGTCTGGTGCCGTGCCGGCGGGTCGGGCGTGAACCAGTCGTCCTGCGCGTCGTGGAACTCCTTGCCGACGCTGGCGAGGCCCAGGTCGATCAGCTTGGCCGCGGGGCGCTCGTCCGTGGTGATCATGATGTTGTCGGGCTTTAGGTCCCGGTGGACGATGCCAAAGAGATGCAGTGTGTGCACGGCGTCAGCGGCCTGGATCCCGAGCGCGACGACCTCGCGCCACGGCAACGGGCCCCGCGCGAGGCGGGAGGACAGTGGCTCGCCCTTGATGTACTCGAGCGCCATGAACGGCTGACCGTCGATCTCGCCCCTGTCGACCGCGCGCACGATGCCCGCGTGCTGAAGGTTGCTCAGGACCTCACCCTCGACCTTGAACCGGCGCTTGGCCTCGGGACCCCGCGAGCGGAGGATCTTGATCGCCACGGGGGCCTTGCGGATCATGTCCTTCGCCAAGAACACGTCCGCCATGCCGCCCTTCGCGATCCGGCGGAGGATGCGGTGACGGCCGGCGATCAGCTCGCCGATCATGTCGGCGCCGCGTTCCTTGTGAACGCGCCAGCCTTTGCTCGGCCCTTGCTCAGTGACAGGTGTCGGGGAGCTGTCCATCATCTCCCAGCTTGCCATAACACCCGGCCGCAGGAGACCCTCGGTGAGCCCCTGGATCTTCACTACGGCCCTACGGGTGCGGTACAAGTTGACCATGCTCGCCCTCGTCTCTGTGCTTGCCCTTGTGCTCGCCGGACCTGACGCCGCCTCGGCGCCGCTGTCACCCACAGCGGACAGCAAGGCGATCTTCGCGGCGATCCGCGCCGGTGATCCGACGATCACCAAGCCCCCGGCCTCGCTGGACAGCCTCGTCGCCGCCACGGAGATGGCCGAGGAGAAGCTCCGCCAGGTGGATGACGAGGATGAGGCGGAGGACTTGCTGACGCTCGTCGTGCAGGGACGCAGAGCCGCCTACGGCCGCACGAGCGACGCGGCCCACCTGTGCAGCCTCGTCGCCGCCGCGGACCATGTGCTCGCGCTCAAGACCTCGAACGCCGCATCCGACTTTCGACAAGACGCCGTGCACGACCTCGGTGCCCACCGGTGCGGCGACGAGTCGCCAGCCCCGGCGAGCACACCGGCGGCTCCCGTTCCCCCGCCAGTCATCACACCAAAGCCCGGGCCGCCACCGTCGCGTCCGGCGGATCGGCCCGATCGCCGCCGTGTCCGGGCGGGGGCCTCGACCCTCGTGCCCGGCCTCGTGCTGCTTGCGCCGATGACGGCGCTACTGGCCGTTCGTGCAGGCATCCGCGACGACATCGCCGACCTCGCCGCGGCTACTGCGACGCGCCCTGCGACCGCGGCGGAAGACGCGCGATTTGCCCGGCTTGATGACCGCTACGGCGCCGCCACGGCGGCCGCGGCTGTGCTCGGTGTGACAGGCGGGGCGCTCATCGTGACCGGCGCCGTGCTCCTCGCGGCGAAGCGCCGCCCGCCACGCGCCGCGCTGGCGCCGTGGGGCGGCCGGGGCGTCGGCGGCATCGTCCTGCAGGGGAGGTTCTGACATGCGCGATTTCGTCAGGTCCGCTACAGTCGGCCGTATGCGCCGCCTCATCCTCGTTGCGCTCCCCCTCGCGCTCGGCTGTCACCCGCCGGAGTACTACCTGTACCTCGAGCAGCAAGAGAAGTTCGCCAGCGAGAGCAGTGACAGCGACGCCGCGGGGACGACCGGCGACGCACAGCCGACGAGCGCGGGCCCCGTGAGTAGCGACAGCGCCGACGCGTCCGCGGGCGACGAGGCCGACCAGGCCGACACCGGCGCGCCGTCGTCCGACACCGCGTCCGACACCGGCGACACCGGGGACGCGACGGACACCGGCGACACGACGGACACGGAGGACAGCCCGCCGGTGGTGAACCCGGACAAGCCGACGATCTCCGAGGTCGAGCTCCCCGACCACGTCTACGCCGCGGGCCCCGTGCCGATCAAGGTGCACACCGAGCACACGGGCTCGGTGTCCGTCACGCTCGACGGCGCCGATCTGGGCGCGCTGATCGACGAGGGCGGCGGCCTCTTCACCGGCGCGCTGCCCGTGCTCGGCGCGGTGGACGAGGGCTGGCACGACGTCATCGTCACCGCGAAGGAAGGCCCGCACGAGGTCAGCCTGCCCGACGGTTTCACCGTCCAGGCGCCCGCGCCGGGGACGGAGGCGTGGTCGCTCGCCGGGCCGGACGGGAGCCGCACGAACCGCGTCGCGGTCACGCCCGAGGGCGGTTTGATCGAGGCCGGGCAGACCGAGGTCGGCGGCGTACCACGGCCGACGATCCGCAAGCGATCGGGTGTCACCGGCGCGGAGCTGTGGCCCGAGGGGACGATCGAGCTCGACACGCGCGAGGGCGGCGCGGTCGACGTCGCGGTCCTGCCGGACGGGCGCATGTGGGTCGCGATGAACGTGCGGCCGCCGGGCAAGGATCAGCGGCCGCGGATCGTCCTGCTTAGCGCGGACGGCCACACGACGGGGATCGAGATCGAGGGCACCGCGGGCCGAGTCGTCCGCGCGCTGGCGGCGGACGCGGAGGGCGGCTGCTTCGCGGTCGGCCTCGCCGGGGTGATGGGCGATTGGGACATCGCCTACTGGCGGATCAACGCCGCGGGTGAGCAGACGCTCGGTGACACGTTCGACGTCGTCCCCGACCCAGACCAAGACGAGCCGCACAGCTTCTTCGACCTCGCCAGCGACGTCGTCCTCGACGGCGACGTCGCGTGGATCGTCGGCATGAGCAAGGGGAAGCATGACGCGGACCATGGCCCTGTCCTACGTGGCGTCCTGGTGCCGATGAACGTCCACACCGCCGCACTCGTCGGGCCTTTGAGCGTCGCGCCAGCGGATAACGGCTGGCCGCAGAGCGCCTTCTTTGGCGCCACGCTCCATTCCCAAGGCATCGTCACGACGGGCTACCGCTGCGACGAGACCTGCTCGACCTACGAGATCTTGACGTCGCGCTACGGTGTCGACGGCAAGCGGGTGTGGTTCGAGAACGACGAGACGACCGCCGGCCTCGCGTACGGCAGCGACGTCGTGCTCGACAGCCAGGGCCGTGCGCTCGTCGCGGGCGCCGTGACGCAGAACGGCAAGCTGCGCGGCTACGTGTTCGGCCGCAAGGTCGACGTGCTCGGCCCCGTCGCGTTCGATCACTGGTACCCCGGCGTCGGCCCCTCGGAGGCCCTCGGTATCGTGCGCGATGCGTTCGATCGCATCTTCCCGGCGGGCTACTTCACCGTCAGCGGCGAGACCCAGGCCCGGATCACGCGGATCCACGGCTGAGGCTGACGCCGCGCATGCAGGTCACTGCGGGATGAAGCTCTCGCACGCCTCGCCGATCTTGCCTACGGCCTCGTCGAAGAACGGCGCGTAGCTCTGCGCGCACGTGTCGCCCACGGCGGTGTAGGCGAACCGTGAGAACAGTTCGCCGAAGTCGAGGGGGGGATCGTTGTCGTACGTGCAGCCCGGCACGGGCTCAGCGTCCCCGAGCGGCTGCGCCACTACCGCGAGCATGACGACAGCGCTCGGGTCGCCCTTGGCCGCGACGATCGCCTCGTACTGCGTCTTGTCGTAGGACTGCGACTCCGTGTCCGCGGTGTCCGTGATCAGAACGACGACGAGCAACGCGTCGTCGCGCAGGAAGCCCTCGTTGCACCCGCCCGGCCCGTTCAGCTCGGGTGAGAGCGCGGCGATCATCGCGTCGCCCATGGGCGGGTCGCCGCCGGACACGCCGACCTTGGCGATGCACTCGAACGCGCTCGCCATGTCCGGATCGTCGCCGACGATGTAGCGGTGGCCGCCGTGGAGGTCGCACAGCTCGTTCGCCGCGTGCGCGCCCACGTTGAACGTCAGCCCGGCGCCGAGGACCTTGTCGCACTCGGTCACGAGGTCGGCGTATGTCTGGCAGTCGTAGTCGAGGGCGTAGGGGCCGCAGTTCGGGTAGTGCTCCGAGCACTGTCCGTCGCCGCCCTCGCAGAAGTTGTACCCCGGCCACTTGCCGTCCGGGTTCGCCGTCAGGATGTGGACGTCGAACCCCTCGAGCTTCTGCTCGATCGTGTCGATGAAGCCGGCAAAGCTCGCAAGGAGCTGCGTCTGCTCGGTCTTCATCGTGCCCAGGCGCGAGATCACGAACAGGATGTCCACCTTGCCCTCGCAGCCCGGCGGCTGAACGGGCCCGAAGTCCATCGCGGTCCCGACGTCGCGCAAGATGCCGGTGTCCGAGCCGCCCGAGCTGCCGGTGGAGTCGTCGGCCGGGCCGGTGGACGACGCGTCGCCGGTGGACGAGCTGCCGCTCGTCGTCTCCGGCGCGCTCATCACCGGCGGCCCGGACGAGAACCCGGGCGGAGTCGCGGTGTCCCCGCAGGCGGCGAGGACGAGGGCGGCGAGGAGCGGCGCGCGCGTCACCCGGCAAGGGTAGACCTCGCCGCGGCCGGTGTCACGCCGGGCGCTCGGCGCGGCTGATACGCCGGTTCGCAGGTGAGCCGTGGTGGCGAACGTCAGCTCTTGGAGTTTTTGGGCGGTCCTCGGGGTTCCACGCCTGCGAACTGGCTTGGATCATTCGGCGTACTTTCGGGTTCGACGCCTGCGAACTGGCTCGGATCATCCGGCGACGACGGCTTCGCGTAGGTGGGTTTCCAGAATGTCGGGCCATCCCTGCGCAGGGCCGATTGCCACCGACCTGCGGGTGGCGCAGGGACCTTCACCACCGCGGGCGGTGCCGGCTGAAGCGCATCGACCGAGAGGGACTGTCCGGCAGCGGGCGGGGTGGCCATCGGCGGTGCCGTCGTGGGAGGCGCGTGCATCGTGGTCGCTGGAGACGCGGGCGGTGCGGCTGTCGGAGGCATGGGCGGTGCGGCCATGAATGGCGCCGCGGGCGACGCGGTCGTGGTCGACGGGACGGGAGGCTGCGCTGCGGTCTCGGGCGTGGCGGCGGCGGGCGCGAACCTCTCGCGCAGCGTCGCCACCACAGCGGAGTCGCCCCGGCGCAGACCGCCGAAGAAGATGCGAACACGCCGCCCCTCCAGCCGGCCGAGGCCGGTCAAGTCCAGGAACCGCAGGAGCGCGCGCACGAATGTCCGGTGGCCGCCGTCGCGGCCAGACCCAGGGATGACCTGCTTGAGCTTCTGCTCGATCAGCTTACGTAGGACTTTGGTGCGGAAGAGTTCGTCTTCGCGTCCCTCGGTGACGAGGATGCGAAACCCGTCGTAGATGTACTTGATCACCGACGACCCCTCGCCCACGAACACGCCCAGCGTCAGGCAGGTGTCGAGACGCCGGCGGTCTTCTTCCGTGACCGGCGGAGGCGCTCGCCTCGCAGCGTTGGAGGTGGACGACGGAGGCGGTTCGTTTGCTGGTGGGGGCGGCTCGGGTGGGGGCGGTGTCTCGTGCGCGCGTGCCGGGGCGGGTGCCGCCGGTCTCGAGCTCGGACCGGACACGAGGACCCCGCCCAAGTCGCCCCGGAGCAGGTCCGCGCTCGTGTAGACACCGATGAGGTTGTAGTCGTCGCGCCGTGCGGCGACGTGGAGCTCGTAGAGGTCCTGCTCGATCCGCACGAGCGCGATCCGGACATCGTTCGCCAGCTCGACCTGTCCAACGACCCCGAGCACGCCGAGACCGCGCAGCGGGAGTCGCTGTCCCATGAACCAGACGTGCAGGGACGAGCCCCGATGCTCCGCGAGCCGGCGCTCGGCGGTGTGGATCAGCGCGTCACGCTGATCCTGGCCCAAGAATAGGACCGTGGCGTCGTGGCGGACGAACACCAAGCAGCCGCGTCCGCCAGGCTGCAGCATCAAGCGGAACACGCCCTCGGTCGTCGCCCGGTGTAGCGACCCCTCGTCGAACCACCAGCCCGCGGTGCCGCTCGCGTTCCAAGGTCCACCGGGGAGTCCGAACAGGACGACCTCGCAGGTCTCCTTTTCGACCTCGACGCGCGAACCCCGAGCGAGCCGGCGAAGCACCTCCTTCTCCCGGCACCAGTAGAGCTCCCACTTTTCGCCGGTCTGCCTGACCAGGAGCGTGCCCTCCGGGATGTCGCGGCAAGAGCCGCCGTCGTCCACGTGGCACCAGTCCGGGTCGGAGGCGAGCTCGCGACCCTCGCAGCGCACGAACATGCCCCGGACGAGCATGCTGCCCCGCTGATCCGCTCCCGCCCCCGAGGCATCTGCGACCGCCGCTGTCCCCAAGCCCGTCCTCAACCCCGGGCCGACGCTACCCCTGGCCCCCGGGAATTTTTAGGGCCTCAATTCGCGCATCGTGCTCGCTAACAATCGCCCAGGTATACGACAGCGATACGACAAGGTACGCGACAATTTTTTGACGATGTTTTCTCCCCGATGAACGCCGTGTCGCATGACCGCTCGCTCGCCGTGTCGCATCCAGCCGACCGGACCATTGGATGCGACAGGGCCACCGCGTGGCGATCTCCAAGGGGTCCTGGGCCGTTCGCGGATCACGTCTGCGTCATGCGCCTCGGGCACCGCGCCGTGTCATCGCCACCTCGTCGCCGCCTCGGGGGGACGTAAGCGAGACTCCGCCCTCGCGGTTCAGGCGACACGCGATGCGACAATCGCCACGCGGGTGCAACCACCGCGTCGTATCTCTCGGATCTCGGGTCGGCGTCCGCGATGCCTCGCGGTCCGGACCTGCCGCTGGCACTTTCAGGGGACCGCAATTCGTCGTTGTAGCCATATAAGTCAGTGATACGACAGCCATGCGACGGAACGTGGCCGATCGCCGGCTCGAAAAAAATCGTTGCAACGGTCTCGCGGACCCTGGCATTTGGTCGCCTTGATGACGGAGTCGATTCGGATGGAGGGGTGCACCCACGCGGTGCTCGTGATCGAGGGCGGGCGTGTCCTCGACAGGAAGGTCGGTGTCCCGGCGGCCGAGCTGGCGCGCGAGGTGCTCGCGTTGCGCAGCCGGCACGGCCAGGCGGCGGAGATCCTCGTGGATGGCGCCGAGTTCGATCAGAAGGCCGTCGCAAGGATCGCCGCGGAGATCGAGCCGCAAGTCGTCCCGCAGCGGCCACCCGCGCGGGTGTCCGGCGATACGTTGGCGGCCGTCGAGCTCACACACCATTTAATCTGGGACACCTACGACCGAGCCGCGAAAACCCAGGCGTGGATGCTCGCACAGGCCAGCAGCTTCACGACGACCTTGCTGGAGAACAACAAGCGCCTGGCCGATCAGGCCAGCGAGTTGCAGAAGCGCTACCAGGCGTCGCTCGCGGAGATCGACTTCGTCGCCCGCGAGAAGATGATGATGGACGCGGAGGCCAGCGCGAGCCGGTACGCCCGCTTCCTGGTCGACAAGGCGAAGGCCGAGGCCGAGGCGGCGCAGCCGCGTCGCGGGTCGGGCGAGTGGGTGGATGACCTGATCGACGGCCTCGCGCTCGCGCTCGGGATCATGTGCGGCGCGCGGTCGCCGAAGGAACCTTGGAATTCAAACTGACGGGGGGAGCCATGGCTGACGAGCAGAGCAACACGCCCGAGTCATACATCAATGACATCGAGGCCGGGGTGGAGAAGAAGTTCACGGCGCAACTCGAGGACATGCGCCGGCAGGTCCGCGACGCGCGGGACAAGGCGGACGCCGAGCGGATCTGCGGTCAGAAGGCGACAGCGGAGATGACCGCGCGCATGGCCGAGTACCGGCGCGGCCGCTGGTACGACGTCGGCGCCGTGGTCGGCAGCGCAGTAGTCGGCTTCACGGTCGGCTACGACGCCCAGAAGTTCGCCGACTGGCGGCCCTTCGGGTTCCCGGCCGCCGCCGTAGCCGGCGTACCTGGCGTCGCCGCCGGGGCGCTGCTCGACGAGAGCGTCGTGACTCGGTCGGTGTTCGCGGTGGGCGGCGCCATGTACATCCTCGGCGCGACCACCTACGTCCTGACCCACCCGCAGACGGAGCAGCCATGACGACCCAGATGTTCCGCGTGGTGCGCGTGCGGTCGGCGGCACAGTCTCCCGTCGTCCGGATCGAGGCGGTCGACGAGGACGGCCACGAGCTGCGCCTCGAGGTCCCGGTCGCCGCGGCCCGCGGCGCGGGCGAGGGCCAGCTCCTCCTGGTCCACTGGTCCCTCCACAACCAGGCCAGCGCGCCGGCCCCGAACACCGACGTGCGGACGACGAACACGCGGCCCGCCGCCGGGGCGCCGCAGGTCATCGTGGACGCGGAGTTCACGACGTCCGGCGCCTCGCGGGTCCCCCAGGACCCCGCGGCGGTCGACCACGAATTCATGCTGCTGATGAACGGCGGGCGCTCCGGCAAGACGTTCACGAGCCGCGACATCGACGATGAACTGAGCACCCTCCTCGGCACCGCCGGGGCGAAAGGACAGAAGTGATGGACACCGAGACCGAAGAGAAGCTGACCTACATGGCGCGGCAGATCGCCGCCGAGATCTGCAGGAACCCCGCGGCGCTGGTGGCGTCGAGCACTCCCGCGGCGGCGGCGGCTGCCGCGGCGGCGGCCGCCACCACCGGGACCATCTACCCGGCGTGCGGCACCCTCGCGCCGCTCAACGGCTGCGAGAACCTGCTCTACGCGCCGATCACCACGTTCCGCTTCTACCGGGGCGGGCGCACCGCGATCGACGTCATCCAGGAGGGCCAGATCCCCGTCGTCCCGGGCGCGTCGGTGCTGCTGTCGCAGGCCCCGCACCCGCCGTGGCCGACCGGCTGCTACAGCCTGCGCTACCGCCTCGCCAACAACGGCAGCAACCACGACGAGATCCAGGTCGAGTGGTTCCTCGACGACGAGCTGCTCGACACCAAGCACTACGGCTCGGAGATCTACAACGCGGACGGAACCGTGATCGGCGACGGCCTCCTGCCGGTCCCGCTGGCGATGGGGCAGCACTGCTGCGTCGGCGGCAACAACCGCCTCATGGCCCGCATCCGCCACCTCGGCAACAACAACCAGATCGAGAACATCCGGCTGTTCGTCCACCACGGTAAGGGCATCAAGTGCTGCTCGTCGTGCGCCATGGGCCGCACCTGCGACTGCGGGGGCAAGAGCTCGTAGGCGCAGGCGTCGTCGGCGATCCGAACAAGTGAAAGGAGAGTCATCCCATGGACAAGATCAGACTTCGCGCGCGGGCGTTCGACGGCGCGACCCTCTACGAGCCGGTGCCCACCTTCCGCCAGGTCGAGGGGTGGATGGAGGCGTCGCTCGAGGCGCCGGTGGGGATCGTGCCCGCGGCGCTGTGGGGCAAGGTGCCGGGCGGCGACCCGTACCTGCTCCACATCAACGCCTTGACGACCGTCCCGCTCGGCCCCGGCGACCTCTTCGAGCTGCAGAGCGGCCCGCCGGTCCAGCCCCGGGTGCAGTACCGGCCGACGCCCGACAACACGCGGCTCGTGCTCGTGCGGCCGTCCGATCGGCTGCGCCTGCTCATCGCCCCGCAGAACCCGGAGATCGTGATCGAGCTGCTCGTCGAGAGCATCGGCGGGACCAATGAGCTCGGCTCTCGCCTCTACGACTGGTCGCAGTCCACGGCGGCGGCCAGCGCGACCGCCAAGGCAACCTCGCTGACGATGGCGGGGCCGGGAGGCATCCCCGCGTGGACCGGCCAGCTCCACATCGTCCACGACTCGGCGAACGCCGACGCGATCACGCTCCCGACCCGCGGTCTCGTGCCGCTGGACGCGATGCTGACGTTCACGCGGGCCGGGGCCGGTACGCCGGTGCTGACCGCGAGCGCGGGCGACGAGCTCGCGGGCGGCCTGGCGAACTTCCCCGTCACCCGGTCGGTGTTCGTGATGAACAATGGCGACGCGTGGGCGTTCGCCGGCGTGTGAAACGAGGTGGGTCATGCTTCTGGATCGTCATCGCGTCGTCAAGCTCATCGAACTCGCGGAGCTCGAGGCCCGTGTCACCGGGCCCGAGCGGATGCTGCGGGAGGAGGACGTGGCCTTGCTCGTCAAGGCTGCCTACGACGACGCGACGGATGCTGCGCGCGCCGAATTCCTCCGGCGCGTTAAGTTGATGCCGACGAGCGCCTGGCCGTGGTCGGCGGTCCAGGCCATGAAGGTGAGAGAGGGAAGCCGCGGCGGTGGGGGTGCCAACGTCGTCTACTCCCCGGCGCCCGGCGCCCTCGCCCCGGCGGCGCTCGTGCTGCTGCGCGGGCAAGCAGACGGGATCGACGCGGACCCGGGCAACCGCGTCCCCGAGCGCGACAAGCCGGAGGGCGCCGCGTGGGAGCCGCTGCACAAGGCGCTCGACCTGTGGGACACCGCGACCATCCGGAAGTGGATCGGCCCATTGGGATGGTCCGTGGGTGGCGCGACCGCGGGGCAGTCCTCCGCGGAGGGGAGCGGCGCCGCCAAGCCGGGCGGCGGCGTCACGCCGGGCGGCGGCGCGGTCACGCCGACCGGGGGTGACGGGACCCCGAACGGCAGCGGCACGCCTGGCGGCGTGGTCCAGCCGGAGCCGGCGCCGCCGTTGTCGTGGCGCGATCCGAGGGTCCTCGCGGCCGGCGCCACCGTGGTGACGACGGTCGGGGTCACGCTCTACGCGCTTCGCCGACGCCGCCCTCACTCTGTCCCGCTCGCGGCTCCCCCCGCGGCGTCTCCGGCCGCGAGCTCGCCCACGGACGCCGCCAAGGAGTCGACATGAACCGCAGCCTCTGGCTGACCCTCGGCGCGACGCTTGGCGTCGGTGGCGCCGTGTTCCTCGCGGGTCGACGCGCGAGCGCGGCGACTCCGAACCCGCCAACCGGCACGGGGAGCGGCCTGCCGACCGTCGAGCTCGCGCCGCTGCCGAAGGCGGCCGATGTCCGCGGCGACCTGACCAAGAATTGGGGCGACACACCCCTCGACCTCCGGCCGCTCCTCATGTTCATGGAGGAGACGTCCAAGATCGTCGGCTCCGCCCGACTCTTCAGCGTCATCGCCTTCCGCGAGTCGCAGTTCGTCACCACCGCGCACAACGGCAACGCGCAGAAGGAGCAGGACGAACGCGACGACTCCCGCGCCGCCTACAATAACAACAAGGAGCGCAACCCGCCGCTCCGCTACGGCGAGCAGGCGGCCGAGTTCGGCAGCGGCGGCCTCTTCGGCAACCTCGCGCCCTACTTCCTGTGGAGCGGCGTCCCCGAGGTGGGCAAGCGGGCACCGCTCCTTAATGCCCCGCCGGAGCTGGTGTTCCAGCCGCGGGCGGCGGCGTTCGGCGCGTGCGTCTACTTGCAGCGCCTGCTCAAAGCCTACCGGGTCGACGACCACGCCGACATCAAGGCCGGCTGGGCGAGCCCGTCGCTCCTCGGCAGCGGCCGGGGCGGCAAGACGTACAACTCGGTCCGCGCCCGCTTCTTCGAGGACGCGATCAACCTCGGCATCGACATCCTCGACACGAGCACCATCCCGACGAAGCTCGATGCCTCGGCGTGGCCCGGAGTCCCGGCCGTTTTTTCTGCCCTGATCGGCGCACTGCCGAAGGAGCTTGCGTGATGATGGTCGACCTCAATTGCTACGGCGACGACATCGGCCGCCTCGCCGGCCAAGCCGGCGAGTTCGACCTCCGCTCACTTGCGGACGCGACCGCGTGGTACCGCCGCGAGTGGCAGGCCATCGCCGAGACCCTCGGCTTCGCCCAGCAGCTCGCTGCGATGCCGACCGCGATCCCCACGACGAACGACCGGATCGCCGCGATGACCGCGACCGGCCTCGCCGCCCTCGAGCGCGCCTTGCAGGTCCAGCGCCAGGCCGCCGGCGCCGAGCAGGCGCGCGTGCAGCTCGCGGTGCTCCGCCAGCTCGTCGCCGGCACGCGGACCTCCGGCGAGCTGTGGCGCATCGCCGTCGACCCGACGACCTTGCAGACGGGCGCGTGCTTCTCCGAGGGCGGCCGCTCGCAGCGGGCGTTCTACCCGGACACGGCGCCCGGCTATTTCGGCGACGGATGGCCGGGCCCTCCGCCGCGAGCCGAGAGCGCGTGCGGATGGACCACGCCGCTCGTACTTCACCTCGGGACGTTCCCCTGGGTCTACAGCACGCGCCTCGAGGCCACCGGCCCGGCGATGCGGTGGCCGACCTCGGGCCCCATCCTCGAGGGGCTGCAAGCCGCCGTCAGCATGCTCGACCCGCGGACGAATCTCCGGCAGGACGCCCGCCAGGTCGCCGCCATCTACCAACACTTCATCACGAACACGGCGCCGCTCGTCGCTCGCGTGCCGGTCTACCAGCCCGGCCGCGCCGAGTCGGGCCGGCTCTACCGCCGCGGTGCTCTCCTCCACGTGCACCAGGGCAGCCTGCACGTCGCCGGCCTCGACGGCCCGCGAGGCCGTGTCGCCGCCACGGCCTACAACTACGTCATCCGTCGCTTCGCATGCTTCTTCGCCGTCCGCCAGGCGGCGCTCCGGGCATTCTCGGCCCTCGGCTCCGAGGTCCAGCAACTCGCCCGGACCTCGGCGGACCCGTGCCTGCGCCAGCAGGTCCAGGAGGTCGCTCGTGCTGGCTGACGCCGTCCTGCTCGGGTCGACGCGCGAGACCGCGCCGGGGTATAACCCCGGCATGAACACCGCCCATACCCTCCTCCACGGCCTTTTCCTGACCTTGACCACGCTGCACGTCGCGTGCGGCGACAGCAAGGGCGACGAGTCCGGCTCCGAGTCGACGGGCCTCCCCGAGAACCAGTACTGCAACAACCCGCCCTATCCTGGTGACGAGCGCACGATGAACACATGCGGGTGCGGGCTCTCCGCGGCGTCCGAAGCGCGCAATCCGTTCTTTATTGACTGTGTGGGAGAACCATGCGCCCTGAATCCAGACGCTTGTGCAGTGGCGGGGGAACGTCCCGTATGCCTCTGGGACGGCGAGGGTACGACGAGTGCGGGGAGCATCTGTGCTCAGCCTTGTAGCGTCGGGCAGCCGTGTGCACCAATCGAAGGTCGGGAAGCAAGCTGCAAGCCTGTCCAAACCCCTGAAGGAGAGAAAGGACTCTGTGTCATTGATTGCTATGATGAGACATCCTGCCCCGAACGGATGATTTGTGCTGCAGAAGGTAGTCTTGGCGGCTTTGGCGCCTACTACTGCATTTACGACCTGTCCTCATGAAGATCACGACCAACAGCCCACAGTTCCAGCAGACGTTCGGTGCCTATCCGAGCCTTGCAGATCAGTCACTCGCGCGATTCGAGTCGCAAGGGCCGACGTTTGGCGCGATCAAGAACGCCTTCATCTACGATGACGCAGCGCATCTATACTCCGACCAGGAGAGTCTAAACGGCATTCAGTCGCAGGATGTCAGGAGCGGGCTCAGGTTGTTCATGCGAGACCTCGCTGTTGGTCTCGAGACCGACGCCGGCCAGCCAGAGATCAGCATCAACTGCCCGAGCAGTCTCCTGACGAACGGATTGCCGCAGTTAGTTGGCAGCGCCGAGATCGGTTCGGTGCTCAGCAATCAGACCGTATTCTCCATTTTCAATGGTGTCATTAGTGGAGATCCAAAGAAGGCCGGAGCCGCCCTGGTGGGCGTTGGGATGGCGGCGGTCGGGGTTGCCGTTCCGGTCGTGGGCTGGATCGGCTCCGCGATCACCCTCGTGGCTACTGCGGTCTCCGCGGCCTTCAATCGGGCCAAGGCGAAGAAGGCCGCGGATGACGCAGAGCGCGCCCGCCAACTCTACGCAGAGTTCCCGCCGATGCAGGTCGCCGACGCCGAGATGGACGCGACCACCGTCGACCGCGGCATCCGGCCTCTCATCCGGACACATGACTGGACGAAGATCTGGGCGCCCGCGTTCAAGGGCGAATGGCAGGGCGTCAACCGGCAGGGAGGTATGGCGTTCGCGCAGGGCGGCACCGACAGCGGTGACGACGAACTCACGCACGAAGCGACCAAGTTCTTCGTTCCGAGCGGCGGCCTCGGCGTAATCCCGGGCACCGATCAGGTGACGCGGGTCGTGCAGGTCAGTCTCGAGACGAACCCCGACGACGTCGACGCCGCCGCCTGGCTGTCGTTCAAGAGCGGCAAGGGCCGCGACCCGCGGGGGATCGACGTCAACGGGCGCAAGGGCTACACGCGCGTCAAGGACACTGGCATGTACTACCCGGCGACGGGCCGCCTCGCGGCGAGCCTGTGGGAGATGCTGACGGCGAAGGAGGGGTACAGCTACCACGGCAACCCCTACGTGTTCCGCGTCGACGCGCGTCGGCTGCACGAGGCGTGGAAGGATTGGGCCGAGGGCGGCCTCCGGTTCATCCGCGAGGTCTGCTACCCGTGGTACCCGAAGTACCTCCGCCCTGACGGCTCGATCTCGGCGGCGCTCAACACCAGCAGCAAGGACCCCGCGGTCGATCTGGTCGGCTACTTCGGCACCGGCATCTTCCTGGCGATGGGCGTGTGGGCCGGGCGCGTCGCGCCTGGCAGCACCTCGCTGAACCAGAAGTACAGCGTCTATCCGCGACCCGCCGGGTTCGGCGGCGCCGAACTGCACAACATCAACGACGCCTACGGGATGGTGAAATCCTCGGTCTCCTCGACGTACAGCGGCGCGTTCCTCCCGATCTACGACCCGGCGAAGTGGCCGGACCAGTGCATGGGCGAGCGCTACCACCGCGGCCCGCTCGGCGTGTCGATCGAGGGCACGCTCACGGCGCTCCAGAAGCTGCAGGCGTGGACGCTGCGGCACACGCTCGCGTCCGCGTACTGCTCGCAGTCCGACGCGGCGTTTGCCGGCGAGGCCAACGAGGCCAGCCGAGACCACCTGTTCAAGATGCGCAGCGCGCTCCTCAAGGCGACGGACCGCATGTACATCGACCTTGCCGACGTCCCGGACGACGAGCCCGGCCTCTCCGGTATGCCGAACAGCGATAGTTGGAAGCAGCAGTTGATCGCTTCGGGGGTGCCGAAGGTGCCGAAGCGCCTCGGCGGCGGCGGATTCAAGCTCAGCGCCGCGGAGCGTCCCCCGGGCCAGGGCGTGGGCAAGGGCATTCCGTGCGAGGTCGGCGTGTACTGCCCGGACAAGGAGCCGGACAAGCCGCCGTTTCTCCCGGGAAACCCGGACCCGTGGGAACCCAAGGTCCCACCGAAACGGGTCGGGCGTCCGGACCCCCCACCCAGCAATGTTCGTACTCGTGCAATCGCGGCCGCCACGGTGAGCGGCCTCGGCACCGCCCTCGCCGCGGCCCTGGTGGCGCGCAGCAGGCGGCGGCGGAATTTCGTCGCTGGCACGTCCTAACTTGGCGCGCCGAGCGATTCGGCGAAGCAGACAGATTGCGGTCAGTACCGAGCGCCCACGGGCGCAACGGTCGTCCATTCCCTCATACGCGAATCGGAGCGTGAAATGGCAAGAGGATTCATCGTCGAAGAAGTACGCATGACCGGCGGCACGATGCGGCTCCGCGACTCGCGGACCGACGAGATCATCGAGGTGCCGCTCACCGTGGGGGCGTCGCTTGCGATCCCTGGCGCCGACCATGACGCGCCAGTCGAGGAGTCCGACTCCGAGGACTCCGAGGAGGGAGAGGACGAGGGCGAGGTGGGCGCGGATGATGCGGCCGATGACGAGGCCAAGCGCCGGAAGCGCCGCAGGCGGAAGCGCCGCGCGAGCAAGAAGACGGAGGACAGCGAGGGGACCGCCGTGGAGGCCGTGCCGGCCGCGAGAACGGTCCCGCAGCCGGAACCCCGCACGGTGCCCGAAGACCCGCCCCCCAAGGTCGACGAGTCAACGACGCCCCCCGAGGTCGACGAGTCCACGCTGTCCCCCGACGACCAGGCCGCGGTCGAGAAGTTCCGTGCCCTCATGGCGCGGTCGTCGCGACGCGGCAAGAAGGGGGCCCTCGGCTGGCAGGAGACGACGGTAGACGGCCGCAGCGGCGTCCTGGCCCGGTGGGGCAAGGGGCAGTTCAAGATTCTGCACGCGGGCGGCGACACCTACGCGCTGTTCTACGAGTGGGACGGCGGCGGCAAGTGGAAGCAGATCGCCTGCGGCAGCGCCGAGGACTTGATGCGCCTCGCGAACGCGAGGGCCTCCGAGGAGGAGGAGATCAAGGCGCCCCTGACCACGCTCACGCTGGAGGTCGCCCGCCTGTTCTGCGGCAACGACCGCCAGAAGGAGGCCGCGAGGGAGCGGCTGCGTCCGGTACGCGACCATGGCCAGGATAAGCCGGCGGCCAAACCGCGAGCCCCGCGTAAGGGGGCGGTCGACGCCGCGGGGGACCACGACGCGGCCAAGCCGGCGGCGGTCGAACCGCCGGCCTCGCGCAAGGAAGAGGACGAGGCCGAGGTCGAGGCCAAGGACAAGGAGCTCCTGGCGAGCTTCACCGCCGATCTCGACAAGGTGCTCGACGAGGAGGACGACTGACATGTCCCTGCGGCCAGGCAACCTCTACCGTGTCTGCAGCCGGCTCTACGTCGACAGCCAGGCCGTGCTCAACCTCGCCGGCCGGCACGACGTCGTGGAGCACCCCGGCGGCTGGCGGGTGCTCGCCGCCGGGGGCGCCGTCGTGTGCGCGGCGGTCGAGGGCCGCCCGACCCTGCCCGGCCAGCGCGGCACCCTCTACGCGCTCGCCGTCGACGGGGACGTGCGCCTCAAGGAGCGTTGCACCGCCTGGGCGCACCAGGGGCTTCTGCAGCCCGCGGGCAAGTTCGACACCTGGCCGGGTCTCCCCGCGTCCGCGTGCGGCCACGCGTGCGCGTGTGGGCCATGCCGCGCGAAGCACGGAGGCCACGCGTGACCCTGGTCTACGACATGACGGCGACCGAGTTCCTGGAGAGCTTCCTACCGCGGTGGCAGGCCGGGCTCTCGCCGCGGCTCGCCCCGTCCGTCGAGCGCTTCCTGCGGCTCCATCGCGGTGTGCTCGAGGTGCTCACCCAGCGGGCGCTCGCCGGGCTGCGGGCCAGGCGAGGCGAACTGCCGGACACCGTCATCGAGTTCGCGGCCTTCGACCCCGTCGTCGCGCGCGAGCGGATTCTCAGCTCGCAGTCCGACGATGCAGTCCTTCGCCAGCTTCGCCGGTGGATCTTCGAACGGATGGCCCGCGGCGAGTCCGAGGCCGACGTGCTCACCCGATACGTGGACCCGTACATCACGGCGCGCACAGAGGCGATCCTCATGTGGTACGCCGGCCATGACGCGGTACCGCTGATGCTCCGCAAGCCAGTGCTCGCGGTGACGGAGGCGGGGTCTGTCGTCGCGGTCCGCGACCCGCACGGCAAGGTCGCGCTGCATCCGCTTCGGTCCGACGCGCTGCAGCACGTTTGGTTCGACTTCAAGAAGGCGGGAATCCGCGCGGCCTACTTGTTCGAAGAGGCCGACCAGGACCGATCCACCGCCGACGAATTCCTACGGTTCGCCGGGGTCGTGTGGGGCCTCGCCCGTCTACCCCCGCCGCCCGGCGTGGCGACCCCGCGCCCGAGGACACCATGACGACCGCCGCCGCCGCTCTCGAGAAGCTCCTGCCCCGCTGGCGCGCCAAGCTGCCGGCGCACTACTCGCCGGCGTACATCGACGGGTTCATCGCGCGCAACCGTTCGGCGCTCGCGGAGATCGTCGCCAGGGCGATGATGCTACGACGGGTGAAGCGCGGTACCCCGCCGAAGACGCCCGACGAGTTCGCTGCCTACGGCAAGCTGGCCGAGCGCGAGCGTACGCGGGACGCTGAGCCGGACGACGTGGTCATGGCGAGGATCGCCGCGCGCCTTGGCCGGATGAAACCACGCGGTCGCATCGCGCCGGAGCTCGCGGCGCGTCGCTACGTCGAGGCCCGCGCCGTCGCGGTCCTGCTGCGGCGTGCCGGTCTCGACGCGGTTCCGCTGCTGCTGCGCGAGCCGGCGACCGCGATCCTCGTCGACGGTCGCGTCGTCGCCGTGGTGGACGAGGTCGAACGAGAGGTCGCCGTCGTGCCGGGCTACGCGGACGAGGACACCCTGCGGATGACCCTCTCTAAAAGCTACCAGCCGCTCGCAGCGATGATCCGCGACATCCCCGAGGCCCGGCTCGAGCGGTACGCCGCTGTCCTCTGGGCCCGCGTGCGCGGCCCGTCCGTCACCCCGGCGGCGCCGCCCGTCGAGACCGCGCCCGACCTGCAGGCCAAGCCCTGGCGCACCGAGGCGAACTTGAAGGCGATGCAGCTCGTGATGTCGAAGGCGCCGGGCGAGTTCACGGCCGAGGATCTGGCGGCGCTCGCTCAGTATTCCGGGTGGGGCGGCCTCTCGATCGAGGGCGTCAAGAAGCGGTTCCCCGAGGGCCTCGTGCCCGAGACGTTCGGCCTCATTCACGAGTACTACACGCCGACGATGATCGCGAGGGCGATCGCCGCTGCCATCTGCTCCATGCTGCCCGAGCTCGCCGGCAACGACGGCGTCGTCCGAGCGCTCGAGCCGAGCGCAGGCATCGGTCGGCTCATCCGGGCATTCGACCCGCAGCTCTGCCTCGCGCTCGAGGCTGGCGGCCAGGTCAAGAAGATCGAGTGGACCGCGATCGAATTCTCTAAGGTCAGCTCGAAGCTTCTGCGCGCGCTCCGGCCCGACATCGACCTGCATCACATGTCCTTCGAGCAGTGGGTCCACGAGGAGGGTGCGCGTCATCGCGGCACGCTCGGCCTGGTCGTCAGCAACCCGCCCTACGGCGAGCGCGGCGTCATGGCCCGCGAGGATCCGGATGACTTCTACAAGGAGAAGCGCGCCTACGCCTACTTCATGCGGCGGACGCTCGACCTGCTCGTGCCCGGCGGCGTCGGCGTGTTCCTCGTCCCGGCGGGCTTCCTGAGCGGGAACCTGAATCGCGGGCTGCGCGAGAAGCTGCTCCTGCGTCATCACCTGCTCGCGGCCTTCCGCCTCCCGAGCCACGATGCGAAGGGCCGCGAGACCGTGCCCGGCGCCTCGGTCGTGATGGACATGGTCTTCTGGCGCAGCCGCGGCGGCGAGCTGACCGAGGTCGACGAGGCCGACCAGTTCATTGTCGACGGCGACTACTTCACCCGCGAGAAGGACCACATCCTCGGCAAAGAGGACGGCCCGTTCGCGGGGGACGACGAGGCGGGCCTGGCGCGGAGCTGGCGCTACCGCGTGACCGGGGAGTTCCGCGGTCTTCCTCCGCTCGTCCCGCGGCCGCTGTGCACTGCGTGCACGCTGGGGACGATCGCCGTCCGCGAGCAGGTGGGGCCGGTCCGGCGCGTCACCCAGGAGAGCGACGACATCCCCGCCGATATCGACGAGGCCCTGCGCCCCGCCCTCGAGCTCGGCCGCCGCGTCGGTCGCTACCTGGCGATCGTCGCCGCCGACGAGGCGGACCGCGCTGCCCAGCTCTGGCCCGAGCTCCGCACCGCCCTCCTCGACTTCCACACGGCCGCCGGCAACCCGTGGCGCAACCGGGCGCTGCTGGAGCTCGCGCAGGGCCCCCGCCAGCTCCCTGCCGCCCAGCACCTCTTCACCGCCTTCGAAAAATCCGGCGGGCTCACGCTGGCGCTGCGCGAGGCGCCGCGGATCACCCCGAAGTTCACGGGCCCGCCGGACGACATCGTGGCCCAGGCCGAGGCTCTGTTTCGCCAACAGCGCGTCCTCAAGGTCCCCCAGCTCCTCGCGTTTCACCGGCAGCAGGGCGGCACCCTGGGGGACGCGGCCGCCGTGGCCGCGGTGCTCGCGGCGGAGTGGAACCTCGACGGCGACGCCTGGGACGAACTCCTCCCGCCGGACGCCTACCTGACCGGCACCGACCTGTGGGCACGCCATGACCGCGCGGCCGCACGGGCAGCCACAGGCGACGAGCAGGCAAAGCTGCAGGTGCGTCGCCTCCTCGAGGCGATCCGCCCGGCGACCTTCGAGGATCTCCCCGAGGTCAGCCCAAGGCACGGCTACGTGCCCCTCGAGCTCGTCGCGGGCTGGGTCTCGGACACGATCAACGGCCGCTACGGCCCCGTCAACCTCGAGCGGCGAGGCGGCTTTGTCCAGCTCCAGGGCCACGACTACACCGACCCCGACCAGCCGCCGATCGCCCCGGAGACGCTCATCTTCCTCGGCTACGTCAACCACGACCCCGAGCTTTTTAGGCCCGAGCGCGAGCCGTCGGATCGTTCGGCAGGGCCGAAGTCCCGCGAGGAGAAGGCCGCGAAGAAGCAGAACCTCGCCGAGCGGCGCCTCGCGCTGGCGAAGAAGTGGGACGAGTCGTTTCGGTCCTGGGTCGCGGCCGACGAGGTTCGGCGCGAACAGCTCGTGCACGCATACAACCGGGTCGCCCGCGGCCGGATCGTCCCGACTTACTCGCCGGAGCCGCTGGAGATCGCCCGTTGGGGTCCGCAGTCGCCGAAATTAAAGCCCCACCAGATCGCCGGTGCGCGCCGCGTGCTCGCGCAGCGAGGCGGCCTCGTCGCGTTCGACGTTGGCGTCGGCAAGACCTACACCGCGCTGGCGATCGTCGCCCGCGCGCGGCAGGAGGGGTGGGTCCGCCGCCCCGTCATCCTCGTCCCCGGGTCGCTCGTCTGGAAGTGGCACGACGACATCCTGTGCACGCTGCCGGACTACCGCGTCGCCGTGATCGGTTCGAAGCGCAAGCAGATCACCCGCGGCGTGCGCAGCGGCGTCATCACCTCGGAGACCGACACGCCCGAGGAGCGCGCCAAGAAGTGGACGCTGCTCATGTCCGGCCAGGTCGACGTCGTCATCCTGAGCTACGACGCTCTCGCGCGGACGAAGATGAAGGAGGAGGCGGTCCTCGCCTACGTCAGCCAGGTCGAGGCCGTCGAGCGGTCGATCGCGCTGCGCCGGCGCGCGCTCGAGGAGAAGGTCAACAGCGCCAGGCAGAAGAACGCGCTGTCCGAGCGCGACCGGGCCCTGCTCGAGCACGGCGTGCACGTGTGGGTCGAGGAGATCCTCGAGCTCCCCAAGGATTGGGAGTACGACCCGGGCGTCGCCTGGGACGACATCGGCATCGACATGCTCGTCGTCGACGAGGCCGCCGCCTTTAAGAACCTGCACAAGCCCCAGGCCCGCGAGGACGGCGTCCCGAAGTTCATGGGCGGCGGTGGCGAGGGCAGCGACCGCGCCTGGCAGCTCGATTTCCGCGCCGCCGCGGTCCGCCGCAAGACCGGCGGCGCCGGCATCGTCCTCCTCACCGCGACGCCGGCGAAGAACAGCCCGCTCGAGTTCTACAACCTGATCCAGTACATCGACCCGACCGCGTTCACCAAGGCCGGGATCCGGGACCCTGAGCAGTTCATCGACCGCTTCCTGCGGATGGAGTACCGCGAGGTTCTCGACTCGTCCTTCAACATCGCCAAGAAGATGGCCGTCACCGGGTTCATGGCGCTCGATGACCTGCGGACGATCATCCTCACCTACAGCGAGTTTCGGACCGCCGCCGAGGTCGGCCTCAAGCTGCCGCGCCCCGTGGTCGAGATGCTCAAGATCAAGATGGACGACGACCAGGAGGCGAAGTACGACAAGTACGTCGCACAGATCGAGGACATCCTCGAGCACCCGAACCCCGAGGGCGGCCAGAGCTTCGTGATCCTCGGCCTCCTGGCCCGCCTGTCGCTGGTCGCCCTGCACGCGGCGCTGGAGGACGGCTACACCTACAAGACGGCGCTCGAGGGCGGCGTCGTGAAGAAGAAGGTCTGGCAGGACGGCGAGCAGGTCGAGGTCAGCGTCCGCCTCCCGCGGCCGACCCACGCGAGCCCGAAGCTGACCGAGTGCGCGAAGCGGGTCGCCGCCAGCCCGCACTGCGGCCACATCATCTTCTGCGAGCCGACCGCGGTGCACCAGTGGATGCGCGAGGTCCTCGTCCAGCACGGCATCCCGCGCGAGCGGATCGCCATCCTCAACGCCGAGGAGACGGCGCCGGCGGACCGGATCCGCATCGCCCGCGAATTCAACGGCCTCTCGTCGGAGACGCCGCCGCCCGGCACGTGCGCCCGGCCGCAGGACACCACCGTCACGCCGAAGTACGACGTGGTGATCGCCAACTCGGTCGCCTACGAGGGCGTCGACCTGCAGGTCAGGACCTGCACGATCCACCACCTCGATCTCCCCTGGACGCCCGCCGACCTCGAGCAACGCAACGGCCGCGCCGTCCGCCAGGGCAACACCCTCGGCACCGTCCAGGTCTTCTATTACTTCGCGGACAGGTCGACGGACGGCTACCGCTTCTCGCTGATCGACGGCAAGGCCGGCTGGCTCGGGCAGCTCATCAAGTCGCAGGTGCGCGACACCAACAACCCCGCGGCGCAGCAGCAGCTCACGCCCGAGGACATCCTGCTCATGATCTCCCGCAACAAGGAGAAGACCAAGCGGCTGCTCGAGGAGAAGAGGCAGCGCCAGGCGGAAGAGGCGCGCGCCCGGATCGCCCGCGAAGCGGCCCGCGTGCTCCGGCAAGCGGCCGGACGTTTCCGGGACGCGAGGGCGAGCGCGGACCTGGAGCGGGCCGCCCGGCTGCGCGACGAGGGCGACCAGCGCCTCGAGGATCTCGAGCAGGTGAGCGCCGACGCCTGGCCCTGGGCCCCGTGGATGTACGCCGCGCGCGACACCGACATGATCGTCCCGGAGTCCGGCGGGGCACCCGTCTATGAGGGCCTGCGTCTGGCCAGGCCCCGCCCCGGGGCCCCTGGGCAGCTCGACTACTTCGAGTTCGGCCGGATCGTCCAGACCGACGAGGGCGAACGCATCGGCCTGCGCGCGGCGGGCTCGCCCGGCTGGCAGCTCGTCACGTACACGGGACTTCTCGGCGGAGCGCCGATCACCGCCGCCGAGCTCCCCCGCGACGGCGGTCCGGCCTGGCCCGAGGATGACGACGCACGGACGGCGGCAGCGCTGGAGCGGAGCATCGCCGGGAGCCTGCGTCACGGCCGCTTCGAGTCCCTCGCGTGGCTCGGAGCGAGCGACGCCTGGCTCGCGAAGTGGTGGCCCCGCTTCGCGGACCAGATCACCGAGGCCCTGGCCTCCTCGTACCACCGGGAGAAGGTCCCCGTGACGGACGAGGAGGGCCTGGCCGTCGCATCAGGTCCAGAAGTTCGGGGCGCCACGATCCTGCCGCCGACCCTCGCCGGCTGGCAGCGGTACCTCGAGCTCGCCCCGAAGAGCGGCGAGAGCTTCACCACGCTCAAGGACGTCGGCCTCGCGTGGTGGGGTCGCAAGATCCCATCGGACCTGCTCTCGAAGGCGAAGGAGACGGACGACGAGGAAGCCGAGAGGATCGAGGGCGAGGGCACAACGCCGGTACTGTGCGAGCGGTGTGGTCACCTGGCCGACCGCGCCGAGCGACACAATGCCGTCGCAGGTGTCGAATGCCCCGCGGGCACGACCGAGTTCCGCAAGGCCACCCCCGAGGAGATCAAGAAGTACGGGCAGCGTGAGCCGGGCCCGCCCCGTCCAGGCACGTGGCGCCACAAGCAGCAGGAGCGGCAGAAAAAGGCCGACGAACGCGCCGCCCGCAAGCTCGCCGAGGAAGCGGAGCGCCAGCGTAAGCGAGCCGAGAGGGAGAGCCGCCGCGGTGCGACCACAAGGTCGTCACTGCCGGCAGAGAGGCGCGAGGAGGCGGCGGAGCAGATCGGCGAACTCGTGTTGCCCCCGCACCGGCGCAGCGCCTATCTGGCGCGGGTGGAGAAGGCGGCCGCGCGCGGAGAGAGCCCGAAGCGGATCGTCTCGGAGGCGGCCCAAGAGTCGAAGGAGTTCGTGCAGGAGCGTGCGGCGAACCGTAGCCGGGAGCTCGCCTGGGATGAATCGGTGACGCATGCGTTTGAGCAAGAGCCCGGCTGGCGTCTCGATATCGTCAAGCGGGGCGCGGGCCATCGGCTGTCCGTATACCCGGAGGGAGGCGCCCTCGCGGACGCCGTCCTGGCGATCGACGTCCACGAAAACGACATCCTCGATGTGCACTGGTCGACTGGCGCCCTCACGACTGCGCAACAAAGCGAGTTGCTCCGCCGCGTCCAGCGAGCGCTGCAGGTCGCGAACGCGGTGCAGGCGGGCAGCCTGCCCCCGTCGCCGCTCCAGGGTCGGATCGAAGAGGTGCGCCGCCGCGCCGCCGAACTCGGGATCGACCCCGCGGTCCTGGCGGGACAGGCGTCGCACGGCGCGATGGCCAGAGCCTTGGCCCACCTTGCCGATCCCCGACCCGAAGCTACCGGAGACCTGATCGGTTGGCTGCGGGCGAACCACGGCGATCACCCCGCGCTCTCGGTGATCAAGGAATGGCGTGACGGGGATGCTCCGGGGGACTCGTCCCTCGCAGGTGAGCTCTGGAGCGCCGTCTTCGAGGAGCCGAGCACGGCGACGGTGCACTCCCGGGGCGGCCACCTACAAACGTCCGTCGAGGCGCCGTTCACGACCCGTGAAGGCAGGCAGGCGGTGCTCTTGCGTCGGGCCAGTCGACCGGGTGAGTTCCGGCTCTACCAGATGGTCGCCACCGTCCGGCCCACGAACGACCCGAACATCTGCGAGATCGAGGACGACGTAGGGGAACTGCGTGACGGTGATCAACTCCTCCTGGTCGGTGACGAGGACCGGGCCGACGAGCAGATCGAGCTCTACCGCAGGATCGCCGAGTTCATCGCCGAGGTCGAGCGCACGCCCGAGCGGCTGGAAGACGTGAGACAACTGCTCTTCTTGACCGCCGCCATGATCGGCGCGCCTCGCTGCAAGAGGGCGCACCGCGCCGCGGCGACGCGTGCGTTCGAGAAGGCCAGGGAGTACTACGACACCGCCCGGCGGAGCCTGGCCCGAGGCGCGGCGATCGCCGCGTCCGAACGCGTCCACGACGCGCTCCGCCGCATCGGCCTCGCGGCCGCGTCGATCGCCGAGGCGTGCGCGGAGGGGCAGGAGCCGCTCGCAACGCGGGTCTCGTCGGAGCACGCTCCCAGCATCGAACCCAGCGAGGAGGACGCTGAGACGATGCGCGCTCTCGAGGCCGCCGAGAAGCAGGCCGGGTCGCCGACCGTGACCGCGAGCGTCGGCCACGACCGGCTTGCCCGCGCGATCACCGGCTGCCCACCTCTCGCGCATGTCCGCGAGATTCTTGCCCGCGCCAACGTCGCCGTCGATCCAGCCGGTGTCCG
Organism: Myxococcales bacterium; assembly: GCA_016793465.1. Next base: position 231,244 of record JAEUJW010000040.1, on the reverse strand, counting down.
CGTCGTCGGCCGCTTCGGCGAGTGCCTCGCGGACGCGGCGACCCGCGACCGTGCCCGCAAGGCGCTCGTGGACGCCGGGATCCACGCGTCGATCGTCCGCGATCGGCTTCTCTTTCCGCTGAGGCAACCATGACACGCGACGAACGCATCACGATCTCGATGCGGGAGCTGGAGAAGTTGCCGGCGGATGAACTGGCGATCATCGCCCGGCACTTTCAGACCGAGGACCGCGCCGAACTCGCCCGGCAGCTCGCCGACGAGGCCGAGGAGATGTGGAGCGGAGACCACGAGGCCCCCGTCCCCGAGGCCGAGTGGCCGAGCGCTCACCTGCAGCTCCTCCTCGACATGCACCGCGACGAGAAGCGCGAGGCCCTGCTGGCCGAGCAGCACCGGATCGCCAGCGAGGTCATCGACGGGCTCTCATCCGCGTACCGCGTACTTCTCTGCTGGCGCTTCCACACCACCGTGCAGCGCCGCGTCGTGGCCCTCCTCGCCGCTGCGACCGTGCGCGCCACCGAGGAGGGGCTGGTCAAGACAGCGTCGTTCAAGGAGGCCGCCCGGACGGTCGCCGACTTCGAGGTCGGCCTGCAGATCGACGAGATCGAGGATCACTACTACCACGGAGGCGACGCGCGTCGTCTCGACGTTGGAAGGGAGGGTAACTGAGCATGGCCCGTTCACCCGATTGGGAGAAGGTACCCATGGCCCAGGGCGGCAAGGATCCGCTGTGGCCCATGCCGTCCGTCCCGCCGAAGTTTGCGACGTTTAGCCTCGGCGGCGGACGTCCGGACGGCTGCGCCGTGGAGAAGTGCGAGCGCTGGCACGCCGGCATCGACCTGCAGCGCGCGCCCGACAGGGCCGTCGTCGTCGCCCCCGAGGACGGGACGATCGCCGGGCTCGACAAGGGCTGGACCGAGGGCACCAAGGCGATCTTCTTCGTCACCGACTCGGGCCTCTTCCTCGTGCTCGGCGGCGTCATCGCCGGCTCGCACAAGGAGTGGAGCCGCAAGTCCGGCGACAAGGTGAAGCGGGGCGGCGAGCTCGGGCGCATCGTCGGCAGCTACGGCATGCTGCACTTCGAGACGTACGCGGCGGCCCCGAGCCGCACCGCGAACTCCCGGTGGTGGCGAGACGACCCGCCGCCCGAGGGCCTCCTCAACCCCGCGAACTACGTCGAGCGGATGGTGGGCAAGGACGCGTCGCTCCTGCTGACGCGCCAGCGCCTCCAGGCGCTCGCGGACCTCGGCTACTACAAGGGCGACGTCGGCGCGGCGTGGGGCACGGAGGCGACCGAGGCGCTGAAGAAGGCGCAGACCGCCCTCGGCGTCGCGGTCGATGGCAAGTGGGGGCCCAGCACCGAGGACGCGATCCAGAGCGCGCTGCAAACGGGACCGTGCAACTCCCTCGAGGATTGCGGCACGGGGTCCGCGGGCTCCGGACCCGGACGCGACGCGCTGACCCCCATGCGCATCGTCGGCGGCGTCGTCGCGGGTCTCACGCTCGCCGGTCTCACAGCCGCGGTTGTCGTGTCGAGGCGGCGCCGACCGGCGCCCGAGGAGGCGCAACCATGAAGACGCATTCGAAACTCCCGGAGCCCGTCCCACCGTTTCAGCTCGCACAGGACCGGCGCCGCCAGGGCTGGGCGCTCGTCGTGACGGGCGCGTCGGCGCTGCTCGCCGGCGTCGTCATCGGCTACGCGTTCGGCGCGGCCCACGGGCTGCGCGAGGGGAAAGGCAGCCATGGATATTAACTTCGCCAGCACCCGCACGATGCACCTGGACGCGCTCGTCATGGCCCGCGGCGAGTACAGCCTCGAGGTGGTCGGCCCCGGCGACGCCGTCGCGTTCGTGCTCGTCCGCGGATGCCTACAGATCACGCGGCAGAAGGCCGGCGACCCCGCGAGCTACTGCCTGCACGCGACGCCGAGGGCGCCGCTCATCATCCTCAACCCCGGGACATACACCGTCGTCGCGGAGCGCTCCGCGCTGGGCCTGCGCGGCACTCGTCGGCGCAGGTGAAAGGACCATGACCATGCTCGGCCCCCGTGATCCCCATCCGTTTCTTTTCCACCTGCACGACACGCTCACCGGCTGGCAGGGCATCCGCGAGCGTCGTCGCTCGCGTCATGCGCCGCCGTCGTCGGCCGCGAGCCCGTCGCCCGCGTCGATGTACACCGCACCGATGTCCGGGACGCCGCCTGCAGCCGGACCGGCCGGGCCGGAGGCGAGGCGAGAGCCGAAGGCGGCGACCGTGATCGCCTTCCACAAGATGGGCGACCGCCTCGTCCCGATCTTCGGCGATCCCGCCGAGGTCGCCGGGGCCGCCGCGCGCGCCAGCACCGGCGCCGGGCCGGAGCCGGACGCGGGTCCTGCCCCGCAGGCTTCGGAGCCTCCCGCTCCGCCGGCTGCATCCCCCGAGCCGGCGGCGGAGCCGAAGGCGCCGCCGTGCCCGCAACCGCCGCCGCCGGACTTCACGCCGCAGTCGATGGAGGCGAGCGCCCCGCGGCGGGCCCCGTCTGCCCCGCCGACGCTCGACCTCCCCCCACCGACGCCTCCCTCCCTGGTTCGCACCGAGGAGGCCGTCACGCTCGAGCGGGTGCTCGCCGAACACCGGGCCCAGCTCGCGCAGCACGCCGTGATGATGGAGGCCATCCTCGCGGAGCACCGGCGGGCGCAGGCGCAGGCCGACGAGGCGCGCGGCCAGCAGCTCGCCGATCACCGGCGGGCACAGGCCGAGGCCGCCCAGGAGCACCGCCAGCAGCTCGCCGAGCTCCTGGCCAGGCACCGCGACGAAGTTCAGGCCGCGGCCGCGGCAACCGGCGAGCAGGCCCAGGCGGTCGCCTCCCTCCGCGAGCTCCTCGCCCAGCAGGCGGACGCGATGCAGGCCGAGCACGCCAGGGTCGGCGACAAGCTCGAGTCCATCGTCGACATCGTCGGCATCGTCGGCGAGACCGTTCACCACATCGCTGCAGCGGCTCTCCAGCCGCGGATGCCGCGGTTCTCCGCGCCGCCACCGCCGCTCGCGGAGGCCAAGCCCACGCCTCCGGCGGGTGAGCAGGCCCCGGCGTCGGCCGCCACGTGCGCACCGCGCCTCCTGCCTGCCCGGCCTGCTGCTTCGCCGCCGTCATCAGCGGTGCAACGGACGTCGCCCAGCACCCCAGCCCCGCACGTCGCGGTCAAGGCAGAACAGGCGACGCTGCAATCGCCCGACGCACAGCCGGCCATCGCGGCGGCCGTGCCCTCCTCGCGCGGGCCGGCAGGGACGACGCCGGACCCGGCGACCTCGCCGTCACCGCTCCACGCGGCGCCGAAGAACGCGGCATCGTGCGCGTCGACGGCTCCCCGCTCCCTCGGATTTACGCCTGCATCGACCGTCCTGACGCTGGTGAACACGGAGTTCACGCTCCCTTTAACCCCACGTGAGCGACGCGCCGAGCAGGAGGCGCGTGAGCGCAGCCGCCTCCACGACGTGGTCTCCAGCATCCCCGACGACGATCCGATGTTCGCCGACGACTCCGAGACCGGCGACGCGGCGGAAGGCGGGGTGTCCCGTGGCTGACAACAAGGACATCGCCGTTCTGGCCAAGAAGATCTACGAGCTGTCCGTCCTCCCGGTGGCCGAGCTCGAGGTCCGCAAGTGGGAGGCGCTGCTGATCCTCAACGCGGTCTACAGCTCCGCGACGAAGGACGGCATCGACAAGGCGAACGCCGACAAGGAGGCGCGGTGGGGCAACAAGATCCGCGAGGAGGGCGTGCTCTCCATGCTCCACCCGAAGTGGCACCTGCGCACCGACGACGGAAAGCCGCCGTCCGCCAGATTCGCGCTCCAGAGCGCCCTGACCAACCAGGGCCGTGACCTGCGCTCGCGCCTCGCCGCCCTCATGCTGATCCCCGAGTCCGACCGCGGCCCGCTCACGGACCTCGTCCGCGCCCTCAACGCGGACGCGTGGGACGGCGCCCTCACCGACGCGCGCCTCAAGTACAGCGACGTGCTGCGGAGCATCGACAAGCACTGGACCAAGAACCCCTGGCTCACGGTCCTCCCGCACGAGGGCAGCCCGCCGATCGTGATCCTGATCGACAACCAGGGCGTCATCAACGACGGCAGCCTTTTCGACAAGGACCCCACCGACGATCCGCTCCTCGCGAAGTGGGGCAACGCGATCAACAGTTGGGACGTCGACTTCCTGCGGGACAACCCGCTCGCGCAGCTCTTCATCGCCGTGGAGAGCGGCGCGGCGAAGGCCGTCGACACCGCGGGAGACCTCGCGGACGGCGCGAACCAGGCAGCGAAGGGCATCGCCAAGATTTTGGCGTGGGCGCCTTACGTCGCAGGAGGGATCGTCACCCTTGGACTTGCAACCCTCGTCGTGTCCGTCGCGTCCAGGCGGGATCCGATCATCGCGGCCCCGGCGCCTGCAGGAGCCTGAGCATGTCTCGCACCCTCATTCTCCGGTCCGCCCTCGCGTCCGCCCTCATCGGCGGCACGATCACGTGGCTTCACGGACGCGCCCGGACCTCGCGTCTACCGCGGCACGTGATCCCGCTCGTCACCCCGGTGATCACGATGCGGTTCGCCGAGGAGGTGCTCGAGCGGCTGGAGCACGCGCCTGGCGACGAGGTGTTCGTCGTGCTGCACACGGACGGCGGCGAGGTCGCCGCGTGCGTGCTGATCGCCGACGCTCTGCGCAAGTTCCCGCGCTCGACGGCGGTCGTCCCGTACATGGCGTTTTCTGGCGGCACGATCATCGCCCTCAACGCCCAACGGCTCCTGCTCGGCAAGAACGCCGCGCTCTCGGCGGTCGACCCTCTCATCTACGGCCAGCGCGCCAGGCACATCCAGCCGATCCAGGACCGCGAGCAGAACCCGCTCCATCCGCTCGCCGCCGAGTACAGCAAAGCGGTCGAGGGCTACCTGCGTCAGACCCTCAGCGAACGCCTCGCCAACGCGCCGGCGACCGCACTCGAGCGGGCCATGAGCGTCTTCATGGGTGAGGCGGCCCCGCACTCCTGGCCGATCCACGCGTCGCAGCTCGAGGCCCTGGGGATTCCGGTCGAGCTCGCGGAGCCAGCGTGGGCGGGGCTCGTCGATGACGAGCGGCGGGCGAGGCGGCACGTTTGCGCGGAGGAGGATTAACATGACTCGCGCCAACCAGTGGCTGGTGTTCGGGGGGGTGCTCAGTGTGGGCGCCGGGTTCCTCAGCGGCATGATGGTCGGCCGGCGTACGGCGCCAACTACCACGGTAGCGTTCGGCCGCACCTTCCGGGTCGGCTCGGACATCTTCATCGACAGCGCGGCCCTCGAGTACCTGCGGGCCCGCGCCGACGAGAGCTACGTCGACGGTCGTTGGACACGGCTGCGCTTTGGCGGACGGGGAATGAACCTGGAACTGTTCCACGAGAGCCAGCTCTTCCCGAATCAGAAGGGCCCCGTCTACGCGCTCCGAAGCACGGGCGGGACGCCCCGCAGCATCGGTGAAAAGGCAGCCGCGGCCGACGACGCCGCGTCGCGGCTCATGATCCAGGATCTCGAGAAGTTCGGGCTACTCCATGACAGCGGTCGCTGGGGCGGCTGGCACGCACTCGAATTGATGACCATCGCAGCACAGCAAGACAAGGAGAGAAGGACATGAAGATCATCGTTGTTCGGCATGACGAGGCCGGGGGCGTGGGGGGCACCACGATCGCCTTTCACATCATCTCTTTCGGGGCCGAACTCGGCCTGAAGGTCGCCGGCGCCTCTATCGACGGGGCGAACAACCTCCGCCCGTGGATGCGCCTCGCGGGTCTTCCGTGGGTGGACGCCCTCTGCGACGACCTCCCGTCCGACGTCGACCTGCTCGTGATCGACGTCGGCCCGGGAGCGAGGTCGGTCGAGGTGCTCCGGCCGAGCCTCACCCTGCTCCCGGTCGACCGGGCGGCGTCCGAGCGGAGCGCCGCCAAGACGGCCGCCACCGTCGTCGGCGACGTGCTGCGGGTGCGGAACTACTGGCACGGGCGTCGCCTGGCGGACGATCAGCTCACCCCCGAACTCGAGAGCGTCAACGTCATCCTGGACCGTTGCAACGCGCTGCGTGCCACGGGGGAGAGCCTCCGCCCGGTGTGGGTGACGCCGCTGGGCGCCGCCTCGGCCGGCGCGAGGACCATCCGTGAGCTCGCGGCGGAGGTGCTGTGCCACGTCGGTCTCCTCCCGCCGGATGACGCCCCGTACGAGCGGCAGGACCCTCTGCCGCCGCTCGACGCGCGCGAGAAGGAGGGGATCGCCCGCCTGGGCACCTTCTTCGAGCGGTTCGCGGCGTCGCAGAAGGCCGAGGCGGAGACGTGCCCGCCGAAACCCTGGATGCTGGAGTGGGCGCGCGACTTGGAGGAGAAGCTCGCCAAGAAGAAGTGACCGGACAAAGCGCCGCGGGGCGGTGTGTGTGGAGAACGAGAGGGGAGGCGAAGATGGAGAAGGTACCGCTGCAAGACATCCTCGAGAGCATTCTTCGGGAGCTGGAGAGCCTGAAATCGACCGAGCAACAGACGGCGATCTTCGCTGACGTGGCCATCGCCGGGATCGGGTCGACGATGAACCTCATCCGCTGCATCCACACGGCCCTGGCGACCGGCGCAGATCCTCGGCGGGTTCGGCAATTCATCAACACGCACCTGCGCCGGACGATGGCGGCCGACAGCGCCGCGATCCAGGAGCTCGCATGGGTGCCCGACGAGTCTGCGGACAGCTTCCCCGGCACCATGTCCGACTTCGCCGAGCGGGTTGTCTCGCGGATGCGGACCGGCGAAGCCCAGAAACCGAAGGCGTCCAGGCCGTACGAGGTCCGCCTCACGCCCGAAGAGGCGGTTGCGGGCTGTGTCCTCCCCATCCGGCTCGAGAGCGGCGTCACCGTCGATGTCACGTTCCCCGCCGGCACGCGGGACGGGCACCTCAGCACCCGCGACTTCGACGGCGAGGAGATCAAGATCCTCGTCCGCGTCCTGGCGTGCCGGAAGAAGGGCCGCTCCGGTCGCAGCGCCCGCAAGACCCAGCAGCCGCCAGCCCTTCCGCCGCCGATCACGAACTGATCGAATCGATTCAGGGAGACAACGACCATGACCATCCGAAGCTTGGCCCGCCTCGCCCTGGGCGGGGCCCTCATCACCGAGCTCGGGGCGGCCCTTCACCGCTTCGAGTCTCGTCGGCGAGTGTTCGACGCCGCCGCGCGGCGTGCCTCACTGCTACAGCGCCCGCTTGTCGTGGTCGGCGACCCCGATGCCGGGGCACACACCCGGATCGTCCGAGCCTACGGCTGCGGCGATCTCTGCGTCGACATGAACGGCTGTCCGATGTGCCAGGTGACGCGAGCGGCCGACATCACCAAGGGGCCGGTCGCGGACCTGGCCGACGACTCTGCGGTGGTCTACGTCTCGTGCGTCCTCGAGTACGTGTCGGATCCGGTGGCCGCCCTCCACGAGCTCCACCGGATCGCCGGCTCGCCCGGGAACCTCTTCCCTGTGTTCGTGGAACCCTGGACCCTCACCGCCTCCCTCTACCCCGGTGCGCGCTGGGCCGGCGGCGGCGTGGATTCCACCCCGGGCGCGGTCGCCATGCAGCCGGTGACGACAACGCGCAAGGTCGCCACGGCCGGCGTGCTCCTCGCGCTCCTCGCGCTCGCGTCCACCCACCGGGACTAATGCCGAAGTTTACTAAGTCCTCATTTGCGGGCTCTATCAAGCGCGGTCTTATCGGTTATGATTTTCCACACAATGAGAGCACGTCCAGCGATTGACATCACTCTACCTCTCTCATCAGCCACCGTGGTTTACCCTGGCGATCCTCATCCACAGATTCGACGACTAAGCGATATCGAGTCTGGCGCTATATTGACTTCGTCTGAGATCCATCTCAATTGCCATGTGGGCACTCACATTGATGCCCCCGCTCACTTTATTCATGGCGGAGCCACGGTTGATAAATTGCCAATGTCTTGCTTCGTGGGGCGGGCTGTGGTGCTTGACTTGAAAGATAGCGAGCGTCAGATTCGCCCCGAACATCTCGACATGTCTCGCCTAGCCGACGATTGCCATATTCTAATTAAGACATCGAACTCGAAAATTCTTCATGAACCGTCATTTGCTGAGGCATATTCGTTTCTCGCTCCGGAAACCGTCGAAAAATTGCTTTCCGTCTCACCGCGCTCGTTGGGATTCGACTATTACAGCATTGATCCATACGAAACCACAACATTCCCGTCACACATGTTGATGGCGAAAGCCGGGCTGCCCGTTTATGTCTGCCTAGATCTCAATAATGTGACAGAAGGCATCTATGAATTTGTAGGACTGCCTCTACGTCTCCTCGAAACGGAAGCATCTCCTGTGCGTGCGATTCTCTTCCAGAGTTAGCTTATGCACTGGTCCATCCTCTCTGGATACCTGTGCTATTTCGTGGCCTATTTTGTACTCAAGCGTATTGGAGCGTTAGCTCTTGCTGCTTGGCTAAACATTGGTTGCCAACTAGCGCTTGATGTAAGCATCATTTGGATCGCACTACGTTGTGCACGAGCCGCTCCTGAGTCTGAACGTGTAATTTTCTCAACGTTGGCTGTCACGTCGGTTGTTGCCGCATGTTCGGACAGTGTTTACGGGTACTCTGTAAACATATTGGGGATGGACACGAATACAGATCCGAGAGCATTGTGGTATTTTTCATTTTACCTGCTATTTCTTATCGGGTGGGCGGTTCTCTGGGGCAGAGCGGTTCTTGCGGCCCCTCGACTGGAAGAAACACCGAATATCTTTTTTCTCGTGGCGGCAGTGCTTCTGACTGGACTAGCTGGTGTGTTTTTCTTCCAATATTGGCCTACGCTAGAACTCCTTGGTGAAGACTCAATCAGCCTGATCTTCCATGTCGCGTTTACGGCGATTCAGCTATTAACTACAACCACAGCACTGATTACCTTTCTGCTAATTCCATACGGGAGGATTGCACTGCTGGTATTTGGATACACCATTCTGGTGGCCACTGATTTTATATTGCGCGGTCTAGAGGCTGGTTCTGCTTTAACAAAGCTGCATCCATTCGAGGTTACGTGGAGTTTAGGGCAGGCGTTCGTGCTTGTCGGTTGCTTACGCGCACTAGAGGATCTCCGAAGGGATGCTTCAACCCGGACCCCAGGGGAGGAACAGTTTCAGCGGGTTAGAACTCGTGCAGCCGCGACTCTTGCAACGACTGCGCTGATCCCTAGTTTATTGATACTCGTGTTCTCTTCTGCGATTACAAATCGGCAGCTTCTTGTTGCTCTTGGATTGATTACTGTTACCGGGCTCATCGTGGCGATATCAAGAGTGGCGCGCATTTTTGAGCTGGGTACAAGAGCAACGTCTTCATATGAGGGTGTCGCTGAGCCTACGAGCCGCGTTTGGAAACACTCATCGCTCGGACTAGTTCTTGACAGGCTGCGAGCAGACGGGCTACCATCGCCGGTCAGCATCCAGGTTCACATGGCAGAGAAAATGCACATTACGAAAGTAGGGCATGCTCATGGCATTGTAGGAGGCGAAGTTAGCACCGGGGACATCGTTGGTAGCTTTAACCAAGCCTCTACCGGAGCGGAAACGTCAGAATTAGTGCGATCCCTGAAGCAACTTCAAGATGTTGTGTCAGAACTCTGTTCTGCCCTCCCTTCAGAACAGCGGGATACGACGCGGAGAGATTTTGAATCGTTTGCAACTGAGGCGCAGTCGAAAACGCCACGACCAGGCATACTTCAAGCTTTCGGCGATGCGCTCATTCAGACTGCTGGCGCGATCCAGAAGTTAGTTAATCCTATCAGAGAAGCCATCGGCAGTGTGATTGCGCTAATCTCCGCGGTAAAGTAGAGATTGATCTCAATGTACCGAACGGCGGCAGTCTTCTCCAGCGTTGCGTTGGCGTGTTTGTGCGTTCTCGCCGCTTTTCCTGCCCCTTCGCCGGAGTCCGTGCTGCAGGGTCCTCGGGCGGATCTCAAGGATGCGCTCGACGTCATTCGAATTAATACCGCTGTGGATTCGGTCTACCTTTTGTGCCACTCTGTCCTTTGGCTGGGATTGCACAGCCTTCTGCGTAGTCGCGGACTGTTCGTAAATGCAACGATTGCTTTATGCTTGGGCGGAATGGCTGTCGTTCTTGATTTTCTGGAGAACGAATATAAAATCTCTTTTGTTAATCGCATGTTGGATCTGTCCCCCGCTGATGCTGCGACGGCACTCATGACTTGGCGGGTATTCTACCAGTTGAGTTGGATGGCGCTTTTTCTGGGCGCGATTCAGAGCGTGGCTCCGCTGGTAGGTTCTCGCGGGACAGTGTTGGTCTTGCGTGTAGTTGGCTGCCTTGCGGTAGGTGTGATCCCCTTCCTTGCCCTCGAGGGATTCGAAGCCATACCCTTTGTCTGGGTGGTGCTTTTTCACGTTTCTTCGATAGCAGCGTTTGTTCATTTAGCGCGGGTTGAAGCAAAAGGTCAGCCTGGCCCGGAATAGCTAGATCGGTCAACGCCGAGTCTGTTCTAAACAGAGACACATGGACCCGGATCCTCGTCCCGAGCCGCCTCCCGCCGGACCCGTGGGCGCCGCGCAGTTGACGCTACGGGCTATCATCGGCTAGGTTGCTAGCTAGGTTGATCTGCCTGAGTCCTTGCAAGGCTCGCAGTCGCGCGGTATTAAGACCGCGCTTGCGGGCTGTCATGGAGTTCCCATGCCAGTCACGACCATCGGAGAGATCACCAAGATCACTATCGCCCACTACAAGGGCACCACGAACCTCGAGGCCAACGTGCTCATGCTTTCGACAGACGGGAAGGAGATCCGGCGGCGATGGAAGTCGCCGCACGGCTCCCGCACCGCCACTGAACGCTGGGCACGGACGAAGGCGAACGCCTTCCTGTCCGCGCGGGTGGAGAAAGCGAGGGCACCGACGCTCACCTTCGGCGAGTTCGCCGAGCGCTTCGTGCGCGACCACATCCGCGCGAACCGTCTCGCGCCGAGCACGGCGGCGAGCATGGAGATGAACCTGCGAGAGCACCTGCTCCCCATGTTCGGGGCGCTGCGCCTGGACCAGATCACGGACGACGACATCAAGAAGGTCAAGCTGCTCGAGCTCGCGGTCGGCACGATCAACAAGCTCCTGCAACTACTCGGGCAGATCCTCAAGGCGGCGATCGACGCGAAGCACATCGGGTCGATGCCGAAGATCAAGCGCATCAAGAACAAGGGCGGCCGCCACCCGTTCTACCAGCCCGAGGACTACGAGCGCCTCGTCGCCGCCGCGACCATGACGGACCCGCGGGCCCTGGTGCTCGTGCTCCTCGGCGGCGACGCGGGGCTCCGCATCGGTGAGATCATCGCCCTCGATTGGGTCCGCGTCGACTTCGCCGCGGACAAGGTCCACGTCGAGGTCGCGGACTGGCAGGGGCACCTCGGCCCGCCCAAGGGCGGCAAGCCGCGGAGCATCAGCATGACGCCGCGCCTACGCGCTGCGCTGCGCGAGCTCGGGGGACAGGACCCGAACCGGGCAGCCCGCGTCCTGACTCGCAGTCAGGGACGCTACGGCCAGGAGGGTGACCCTGTCACCCGCTCGGTCACGCGTGAGTGGCTCGAGGCCACCCACACCCTGGCGAACGTGCCGATCAAGGGCGTGCACACGCTCCGGCACACGTTCTGCTCGCACCTGGCGATGGCGGGCCAGCCCGTCACCGCGATCCGTGACCTCGCGGGGCACAGCTCCGTGGCGATCACAAACGACTACATGCACCTCGCCCCCGCGGCGACGGTGAGCGCGATCGATGTCCTCGCCGCCTTCCACGAGCGGGCGGCGCGCGCGACGTCGAAACCGGAGACGGGACGGAGACGCGATCCCGCCCCGCCGAAAAACTGAATAACTCCGCGGGGTTTACCTCCCTGCACCGAGTTCAGCTTCTGCGTCGCGCTGTGGGAGGCCCTGCACGGCGCCCCGCCGCGGTCGGGGACGGCCGCCTCCCCGCGGCTGCCGGCCGGCGTCGGCGCGGCGCTGCAACGCGGTCTGCGCGAACGACCGGACGAACGCTTCCCCGACATGCGCGCCCTGCTCGCCGTGCTGCGACCCGAGCGCGCGCAGCGACGTCGACGGCGATGGATCGTCGGCGGTGCGGTCGTCGGCGTGGCGGCCGCCTCGCTCGCGCTCGGGGCCAGCGTCGCCGCGCCGAACGTGTCTTGCGCCCCCGAGGCCTGGCAACCCGCCGCGCTGCTCCCCGACGAGCGACTCGACGCGCTGGCGCGGGCGTTCGCCGCCCAGGGGGGTCCGTACGCCGCGGAGGCGTGGCCGCGCGTCGAGCAGGCGCTGGTCCGCTACGCCGACCGGCTCGCGGCCGGCGCGACCGCGGCGTGCAACGACACGCACGTGCACGGCGTCCAGTCGAGCGCGCGGCTCGACCAGCGCATGGCCTGCCTGTCGCGCGACCGACGCGAGCTGTCAGCCCGCGTCGCCGCCCTCGCCGCGATCGACGAGGCGAGCCTCGCGCGGTCCATCCCGCTGGCCACGAGCCTCCCGGACCCCGACCGCTGCGCCGACCTCGAGCAGCCGATCGCCGAGGACCACCCTGCGCTCGCCGATCGCCTGGCCGCCGCGCGCGCCGTGCTGATCGCCGGCGACGCGGAGGCCGCGAGCGCAGGGGCCGAGGCGCTCGCGGACGAGGCCGACGCCCGCGGCCCGCGCTGGGTCGCCGAGCAGCGCGAGCTCGCCGGCAAGGCCCTGCTCGCCGCCCACGACACCCCCGGCGCGCGCGCCCGCCTCGAGGAGGGTTACCTCGCGGCCCGCAGCGCCGGCGACGAGGCCCGCGCCGCCCGCCTGTCGCTCGCGCTCGCCGGCCTGCGGACCACGCGGACGGCCGAGCACGACGAGGCGCTGCTGTGGACACGGATCGCCGCCGGCGAGCTCGCGCGCGGCGGCGGCGAGCGCGAAGCCGCGGTCGACCTCCTGCTGGTCGAGGGCAACGCGTACGTCGGGCTCGGCGAGGTGCCGGCGGCGCTCACCCGCTACCAGGCCGCCGAGGACGCGCTCGCCGCGGTCGGCAGCCCGCGCCCGGATCACCTCGCCGCCGTGCTCTCCCACCGCGGCGTCGCGCTCGAGCTGCTCGGCCGCTTCGACGAGGCCGTCGCCGCGCAGGAGCGCGGCCTGGCGATCGTCCGCGACGCGCTCGGCGCCCACCACCCGCTCGCGATCCAGCAGCTGACGCTGATCGGCACGGCGCTGGCGGGCGCCGGTCGGCTCGCCGAGGCCGAGGCCCGCTACCGCGAGGCGCTCGCCCTCGGCGAGGTGATCCACGGCGGCGATCACCCCGCCCTCGCCGTCACCCTGGCCGACCTGGCCGTCCTCGAGGGCACCCGCGGCCGGCTCGCCGCGGCCGTCGCCCTGCTCGAGCGCGTCCTGAACATCCATGAGGCCACCCCCCAGCCCGACCCGGAGGAGGTCGCCGCGACCCTGGCGATGCTCGGCGAGTACCACAGCGTCGCCGGAGATCCGCGCGCTGGCCTCGCGCTCCTCGACCGCGCCCTCGCCCTCGAACGCGCCACCCACGGCGACCCGCACGCCCGCGTCGCCGAGTGCCGCATGCGCCGCGCCCAGGTCCTCGCCGACGCCGGCGACGTCGCGCAGGCTCTCAGCGAACAGCTCGCCGCCGCCGCCGACCTCGAGCGCACCCTCGGCCCGGACAGCCCGCTGCTCGCCGACTCGCTCATGCTCGCCGGCGACAACAGCCGCACGCTCGGCGACCTCACCCGGAGCGAGGCGCTGCTGCGGCGAAGCCTCGAGATCTGGGACCGCGTCGACCGCGACAACCCACAGGCGATGCACGCCGCCACCTCGCTCGGCGCCCTGCTCGTTGCCGCCGGGCGCCCCGCGGAGGCCGTCCCTCTGCTCGCGCGGGCAGTCGAGCTCCGCGAGGCCGAGGTCGCCGCGCCGTGGCACCTCGCCGAGTCGCGCTATCAGCTCGCGCGGGCCCTGTGGGCCGCGGGCGACGAGCGGTCGCGGGCCTTGACGCTCGCCGTACAGGCCCGCGACACCCTCGCCGAGCACCCGGACCCGCAGGCCCCCGACCGCCGCGCCGAGATCGACGCCTGGCTCGCGGCGCGGCGCGCCCGCTGAGCCGCGCCTGCGAGCCGCAGAGGCTGGCCTGGACACCTTCAGTCGGGCCATCGAGACGGGCACCCCAACCCATGACACCCTGCGAAGACATCGACGGAAGAATCATCACGGCGCGTGTGATTCGAGCGGAGACGTATGGTCTCTGGTCACGACGGCGGCGACGATGACCTCTTCGAAGACTTCGCGGCCCTGCTCGACCAGCGGAGAGCGGGCGAGCTGCCGCTCGGGGCGCTCACGTGCGCGGCGCGGCCAGGCCGGCCCGCGCCGTCGGCGACGAGCGCAGGCACAGCCCGAGCGCGTCGAGCAGCAGCGCGTGGAAGGCCGCGTCGACCTCCGGGCCCGGCGCGAGCCCGAGGCCGCGCAGCCACGCGTCCTTGCCGAGCGCGTAGCCGTGGCCGGCGGCCAGCGTCAGCAGGACCAGCAGCTCGACCGTGCCGCGCGCCGGCGGGTCGATGTCCGCGCCGCGCGCCAGCGCGGGCAGCTCCTGCGTCAACACGTCGACCAGCGCGCGCAGCAGGCCGCCGCCCTCGCCCCGCGCCGGCGAACCCGCGGCCTCGTGCAGGCGCAGCCACAGGAACAGACGGGCGCGGTGCGGGTCGCTGACGTACTCGACCGCGAACCGCTGCAGCGCCGACACGTCGCCGGTCTCGCGGGCCGCGGCGACCTGCTCGAGCACGGTCGCGGCCGCCAGGCGGTTGCGGCGCACGAACACCGCGCGGACCAGGCCGACGTAGGTCCCGAAGTAGTGGGTGACGAGCCCGTGCGACACGCCGACCTCGCGGGCGACGTCGGCGAGGCCCACCTCCTCGGGACCGCGCGCCGCCAGCAGGCGGTCGGCCGCGACGAGCAGCTCCTCGCGCGCCTCCTCCGGCGCGCGGCGGCGGCGCGGCGGACGGGGCGGGGCGGGGCGGGTGCGGGCCACGGCGAGACTTTGACCGCGCCCCCGCGCCCCTGTCAACCGCGGCCGGCGCTGTTGTCAACGAGACAACAGCATGGTCACGGCGCCGCGGGGTCGACGACCAGCAGCCCGGCGACGCACATCTCGTCCTGCGTGCCCTCGCCCCAGCGGGTGACCTCGTCGCGGCCGCGGGTGTCGTAGGTGCAGCGCAGCGCCAGCAGGTCGGCCGGGTCGAGGCGGACCGGCTCGTCGTAGAAGTACAGCCGCTGCCAGTGGAAGTCCCAGCGCGGCACGTCGACCAGGCAGCCCGCGCCCGACGGCCCCGAGCGCGACAGCTCGAGGGTCCGCCCGAGCGTGTGCATGTGCGGGAACAGGCCCAGCAGGTCGACGGGCGCCGTGACCTTGCCGGCCTCGCCGAGCGCGACGTCGACGCCCGCGCGCGCCTCGGCCTCGCCCGGCGGCAGCTCGAGCAGCAGGTCGACGAGCCCGACGAACCGCGCCGGCCGCACGCCCCCGTGCACGACCTCGAGGTCGACCTCGGTGCGGTCCGCGAGGTCGCCGCCGACGAGCGTGTTGTAGTGCAGCTGCAGCACCAGCGGCGCGCCCGGCTTGAGGCGGATGCCGGTGCCCTCCGGGTAGCGGGTCGCCCCGCCGCCCGGGGCCCACGCCGCCGTCACCGCGGCGGGCACCTGCGCCGTGCCGAAGCAGGTGTAGCCCGGCCCCGCCTCGGCGTCGTCGAGCGCCTGGACCTGCGCGACCGCGCCGTCCGACTTCGGCGCGTACACGATCACATGGTGGACCACCCGCGCGTCGCCCGGCCGCACCGCGAACCCGGTGACGAACAGCTCGGGCCCGTCGAGCGGCGCCCCGGGCACGACGAAGCAGCGGTAGTCGTCGGGCTCGGCGGCGTTCGGCGTGTACGCCGCGGCCATCGCCACGGTCAGCAGCTCGCCGTCCAGCTCCGGCAGCGGCGCCGGCGCGGGCGCCGGCAGCTCGGGCCCGACCGGCGCCCCGAGCTCGTGCCACGCCGCCAGGGTCGCGATCTCGTCGTCCGTCAGCCAGCGCGCGTCGCGGAAGACGCCGCACGCCCCGCCGTTGTCGGCGGCGAACGGCGGCATCGTCCGCGCCGCCGCGGCCGCCGCGATCGGCCCCGAGAACGCCGCGGCCTCGGCGTGGTCGTCGAGCTCGAGCGGGGCGATGCTGCCCGCCTGGTGGCAGGCGACGCAGTGGCGCGCGAGGATCGGCGCGACGTGCTCGCTGTACGTCACCGCCGGCGCGTCGGCGGCGGTCGTGGGCTCACCGGTGGTCCCGGGGTCGGTCGTCGTGGCGCCGTTAGCGACGTCCGCGGGCGAGCCGCAGGCGAGCGCCGCGCAGCCGAGGAGGGGCAGGCAGGGGCGTGGCATACCCGACCTTAGATCATTATTATCAACGTGACAATAATTCTCTTCGCGCGGGCTCAGCCCGCGGACAGGCCCTCACGGTCCGTTTTGAGCTGACACCCGACGGACGCGGCCCGGCGGGCGTGATGGTCGCGCTGCTCCTCGCGCTCGAGCGGCTGGTCCCGTACGAGCGACTCTGGGGCATGACCTGGCGCCACCTGTGGCGCCGCGACCTGCCGTTCATCGCCATGAACGGGGCCGCGCTCGCGCTGATCGACGTCGGCCTGACCGCGCTCTCGATCGAGGCCGCCGTGACCGCGGGCGGGCGCATTGCGGCGTGGCCGCTGGGGCTGCAATTGGTGGTCGGTCTGCTCGCCAGCGACAGCCTCTGCCAGCGGGGAGGCGGAACAGGCCCTCGATCGTGTTGCGGCTGGGGTCCGTTCGAGGCCGAGGTCGTGCGCCTCGATGACTGCGTCGTCCGCCATCACGCTGGCGCGCTCGAGGACGTCCTGAGCTCGCGGACGTTGCCCGGCCAGGGGTGGCAGGCGGCCGCCGCGGAGCTGAGGCGCAGCACCGGCCCGCACGCTCGGCGTGGCGGGCCAGGAACAGCGCGGCGGTGCCGCGGTCGTCCGGCACGCGGTCCACGCGCGCGATCACGAGGCGTCGGCTGCAGCGAGCCCTGATGCCCGCGCGGTCAGAACCGAGCGCACCGTAAGGACATGTTTCGGCCCTTGTTCGCCGCCCCGCCACCCCTGTAGGGTCGGCTCTGCCAGCCCCGCGAATGTCCGAAGCGAACTCAGAGGCTCCCGACCTGCGCTTCACCGCCGCGTTGGATTCGTTCCTCGCACAGCCCGGGGCGCCCTCGGCGATCGAGGCGCTGCGGGCCGCGGCCCGGCAGATGCTCGACGCCCACGCCCGCTTCGCGGCCATGCTGGAGGCCTGCGAGGAGCAGATCGAGCACCAGCGCTCGCTCATCACCAGCATCGGTTGCCCGCTCTTGCAGGTCCGCAGCGACACCCTGTGCGCCCCGCTGATCGGCGAGTTCGACAGCTCGCGGGCGTACCAGCTCACCGACGCGCTGCTGACCACCGCCGTCCAGCGCCGGATCGGCACGGTCGTCCTCGACTTCACCGGCGCCGTCATCCTCGACGACAGCGTCGTCGGTCAGATCCATGACGTCCTGCAGAGCCTCAAGCTGGTCGGCGTCCGCGGCATGGTGTGCGGCATCCGCCCCGACATCGCGATCTTGCTGGCCCGCTCCGTCGACGCGATGCACGGCGTCCCCTGCTTCATCGACCTCGCCAGCGCGCTCGCGGCCCGCCTCACCGACGACACCAGAAAGCCCGCCCCATGACCGACCCCGGCGACATCCTCCAGACCCGCGAGACGCGCACCGTGCACGTCTCGCTGCGCCGCGACGGCATCATCTTGCAGCGCATGCTCCCGGTCCAGCGCCAGACCCTGCAGGACGCCCGCGACAACCTCGCCGCCTTCAACACCCTCGCCGCCGGCACGCCGCACCCGATGCTGCTCGACGCCCGCCACTCCGTCACGATCGACGCCAGCGTCTCCAACTTCTACACGAGCCCCGAGAACACCGGCTCGATCTCCGCGATGGCGATCCTCATCAGCTCCCGCATCGGTCGCTCGGTCGGCAATGTGTTCATCGCCGTCCGCCCGCAAGCCTATCCGACCCGCATGTTCACCAGCGAGGACGACGCCCTCGTCTGGCTGCGAAAGTTCGCCCCGCCGCCGACCACCTGATCGCCGCGCAGAGCGGCGGCGATCGATGAACAGGCCAGGTCGCCACCCTCGCGCCGCGTGGATTCACCGCGGTCTGCGGACCACGGTCGAATGCACGCGATCGACGGGTGAAGGTCTCAATTAGTGGAGTCGGGCCGACGAGGGCGATGCCCCGTAAGCTGTTGAGATTCGCGTGACGGCCTGAGCGGATTTTGCGGCCTTTTTCTGGCTTTCAATCGTGGGAGTGAGCCTGGCGTCGCGGGCTTCGAGCGCCGCCGAGAGAATCTTCATACCCTGAAACCCTTGATATGGTGGAAGTGGCCCTGGAGCTCGCGGAGGGCCGCACCGAGCCAGCGAACGATCATCGAGCCGCCGCGCCAGCGCGTGCCCCGCTCCACCACGCCCGCGGGCATGCCCTCGAGCGAGCGTCTGTACTTGCGCGTCGACACCCCGAGCACCATTATCTCGACCGCCCGGCGATTCAGCGGCGCTGGCGAGGGCTCTGGGCCATCACGGTCCACCTCGGGTGCTCGGACACCGAGATGGCGAAGGTGTACGTCGATCGTCGTTTCGTCGGCAGCGACTGGGTCGCTGCCGCGCTCAGTACCTACCGGACGGGTCACTGACGACGCGCGTGCGCAGCGATCAGCCGGGCATGACCGCGCCAACGAGGCCGCCGCCTGTCATGTCGGAGTAGGTGTAGTGGTCGCCGGGGATCATGACGAGCGACTTCTCGTAGGTGTTGGGGTCGATGCGGTAGGCCCAGCCGGAGTAGTCGACCATCCACACGTAGCCGTCGACGTCGATGCTGACGCCGACCGGGGTGCCGCACTGGGGGAAGGTGTGGAACTGGACGAACGTGTTGGTGTTGGAGTCGATCTGGTTGAGGCCGCAGCCGTGGGTGCCGCCGGGGTTGGAGGCGACCCAGACCATACCGCCGCCGTCGACGGCGACGCCGCGGTGGTTCTCGTTGGTCCCGGGGATCTCGTGGAACGTCTCGGTCGCGGCGTCGAAGTAGGCGACGTTGCCGTTGTTGTAGGGGCCGAACCACGGGTTGCCCTTGCCGTCGACGGTCATGCCGTAGAACTGGATGCCGCCGCCGGGCCAGCGCTTCAGCTCGAGCGTGGTGGTGTCGATGCGGGCCAGCTCCTCGTAGACGGCGGTGAACCAGACGTGGCCGGCGCCGTCGGCGGCGGCGCCGTAGGGGGCGTAGTTGACGTTGAGCGACCAGTTGGGGAGGTCGACGGTGTCGAGCTGCTGGCCGGTCTCGCCGTCGAAGCTGCCCATGTGGCCGAGGCCAGGGGCGCTCATCCAGCCGACCCACACGCGCTGGTTGTCCCACTCGCAGGTCTGCTGGTTGAAGTCGCCGGGGGCCCAGGCGGTGCCGCGGGGGCCGTGGGTGTAGGAGTCGGGCGGCGGGTTGACGGCGGTGTTCCACAGCAGGCACTCGTCGGTGCCCCACGGCAAGAGGTCGGCGCCGTTCTGCGACGTCTCGATGGTGCCGTTGCCGTTCTTGTCGACGCAGTCGGTGATGTTGGCGGCGAACTTGGAGACGGTGCCGGTGCCGCGGTTGGAGACTACGACGTAGTGGCCGTCGATGTTGACCGAGGTGCGCGAGGAGCTGGCGGCGGGCGGGTTGGGGTCGGCGTAGTAGCGGCCCTCCTCCATCAGGGTCTCGGTGTTGATCTTCGAGATGCTGCCCTCGGAGGTGTTGGCGACCCAGAGGTAGCTGAACTCGAGGCCGCCGCCGCCCTCGCAGGGGTCGCCGGTCGAGGTGCCGGTCGACGGGTCGGTGAGGGTGTTCGTGCCCTGGGTGGTGCTCGTGCTCTGGGTGGTGCCGGAGGTGGTGAGGTCGGGGCCGGTGGAGGTGGGGCCGGTGGCGGTGACGACGCCCATGGTGGTGCCGGCGGTGGTGTTGCCCTGCGAGTTGGAGTTGGTGCCGTCGTCGTCGTCGGTCTGGCTGGCGCTCACGCCGGTATCGGTGGGCGTGGGCGTGGTGGTCGCGGGCGTGGCCGGGGTCGCGTTGCTGTCGGTCGCGCTGGCGGAGGCGGTGTCGCGACCGCCGCTGTCGCCGCAGGCCACGCCCGTCAACGTGCTCGCAAGGACCCCCGCCGCCACCCGGTATGCATGCATGGAACTACGCTAACACGAGGCGGGGAGGTCCCCCTACGCGCGAATTCAGGCGGCTGGACGGCCGCGCGCGATCAGTCGCGCCAGCGCGGCAGGCGGCGTTCGAAGTAGCCGCTCAGATTAAGAATGATCGTGTGCTGGTCGGCGGCGAGGCCGGGGCTGGTGTCGGTGTCGGCGGCGCCGCGGTAAAAGCACCCGGACGGGGCGGTGGAGTGGTCGAAGCGGTACTCGACGCGGAGCAGCAGGGCGTCGAAGAACCGCAGGTCGTTGGTGAAGGTGCCGGCGAACATCCAGTTGTCGCGGTCGGGCGAGCCGAAGATGCGGCCGTTGCGGTCCCAGAAGAACTCGGGGCGCACGGCCATGCCCCGCTTGTGCCTGTCGCCGAGGATGTGCCAGCGGACCGAGACCATGCCGTTGGCCCACTGCGCGAGCGGGGCGCCGGCCAGGTAGGATCCTCATGCCGTCGACAGGTGGGGGAACACGCCGATGCACGAGGCGCGGCGGGCCGGGCACGCGGGGGCGGTCGAGCTGCTGGCAGCCCATGTCGCGGTGGCGACGTGAGCATGTCCTTCGGGACATTTTAATAGTTTGATTATTGCTCGAGTTGGCGCGGTGACGGACGAATATGCAGCCTGTCCTTCGGGGCAGTACTACTAAAATTTCGATGTTGTCGTCAGAGCACCGGGAAGTCGAACTCGAGGTTCTCGCGGCGGGAGGTCGGGGTCTGGGCGCCGCGGGTGAGGCGCTGGACCTCGCCGACGACGTAGTCGCGGAGCTCGGACACGCGGATGGTGCCGTCGCGGTCGTGGTCGGCGGCGCCGGTGACGAGGCCCTGGAGGAGGCTGTAGGTGAACACGCCGTTTTGCCAGCGGGCGGACTCGAGGGCGAACTCGGCGCCGCCGGCCGAGGAGATGACGGCCGCGCCGGAGCCGCGGCGGAGGTCGGCGAACAGCTGGCCGAGCAGCTCGGCGGAGCGGTCGGGGCTCTGGACGGCGCCGCCGTAGCTGAAGGTGCGAAAGCCGGAGGTGACGACCTTGACCTCGGGGGAGCCGGGCAGCGGCGGCGGGGCGCGCACGGCGTCCTCGTCGACCTCGCCGGAGTGGCAGGTGTCCATGAGCATGAGCTTGCGGCGGGCGGGGATGCCGTCGAGCAGGCTCTCCAGCTGATCGTAGGACAGGCCGCGGCGCGGGGGCTTGTCGCGGTCGAAGTCGTGGGTGACGAAGTAGTAGTCGAGGTTCTGGTCGAGCATGCCGTGGCCGGCGACGAACACCACGACCTGGTCGTCGATGCTGGTGGCGGCGAGGCGCTCGCGGGCGGCCAGGATCGTCTCGCGGCGGGCCTCGCCGTCGAGGATCTGCACGGTGTCGATGGTCTTGAAGCGCTGGCCGCGGGTCTTAAATAATTCGGCGATGTCGCGGGCGTCCTTGGCGGCGTATTTCAGATTGAGGCGGACGTCGGCGTACTTCGAGACGCCGACGGCGACGACGACGAGGTCGGCGGGGGCGGCGCTCGCGGTCGAGACGACCTCGACGGTCTGTTTGAGAGACTCGGTGCCGGCGCTGTTGAGCACGGCGACCTGGATCTTGTTGCGGCCGGGGAGCAGGTCGACCTCGAGGTCGCGGGCGTGGCGGCGGGTCTTTTCAGCGCGCAGGTCGATGCCGGCGGTGCCGTGGATCGGCACGTCGTTGACGTAGACCTGCAGGCGGTCGAGCATGTAGCGGGTGTCCTCCGCGGTGACCTGCAGGCGCACGCGGCGATCGGGGGTGCTGACGGGGAGGTCGTCGCCGAGGCGGAGCGTCGGCAGGTGGTACTCGGGGCGCAGGGCGGACTCGTCGAGGCCCATCTTCTTCAGGCGTTTGACGTGGGCCTTCTCGTAGAGGGCGAGCAGGTCGGGCGGGGCGTAGCCGAAGCGGGCGAGCACGAGGTCGGGGCGGTTGAGGCGGAGGTCGAACAGCTCGACCGGGACGACGCCGTCGCCGAGGCGGAACGACACCGACTCGAAGCCGGCGCGCGAGGCCGTGTAGTAGTTGTCGGGCGTGGCGATCACGTGGCCGTCGGGGCCGATCGTCACGATCGTGGCGACCTCCTTGCGCGCGGCGACGTCCCAGATCTTGACCGAGAGGTCGTAGCTGGCGGTGGCGAGGAACTTGTTGTCGTGGCTGAAGGCGACGGCGTCGACCTCGGCGCCGTGGCCGGCGAGGGTGGCGACCTCCTTGCCGGAGGCGGTGTCCCACAGGCGCGCGGTGCGGTCGGCGCTGGCGGTGGCCAGCAGGCCGCCGTCGGGGCTGAAGTCGGCGGCGAACACGGCGAGCTTGTGGCCGGCGAGGTTGTACAGCGGCTTGCCGCTGGTCATGTCGAACACGCGGACGTCGTTGTCGCTGTAGTTGTGCTCGCCGCTGTACTGGCCGACCATGTGGAAGCCGGCGCCGACGGCCATGCGGTCGCGCTTGTCGGACCAGGCGACGGCGTTGACGGGGTTGCGGTGGGCGCAGCCGCCGCGCGTGGGCTCGAACGTGCGGGCGTCGACTTCGACGAACGCCGCGCTCTCGTGGTAGGCGATCTCGAACTTGCTGCCGTCGCCCGACCAGCCGAGCCCGGCGATGGTGATCGCCCTGGCGTAGGTCTGCATGCCCGAGCTCTTGTCGCACTCGAGGCCGACGCCGGGGCGCTCGTGCTTGCGGACGAGGTCGCCGGTGGTCAGGTCGTAGACGCTGACGTCGGCGGGGTAGGAGGCGACGGCGAGGGTCTTGCCGTCGGGCGCGAAGGCCTCGGCGAGCGGGCCGGCGACGTCGAAGCGGCGCACGAGCGCGAGCGTGCGGGTGTCCCACAGCGACACGCCGTCGCCGTCGCGGGTGAGGATCTGCTGGCCGTCGTTGGAGAAGGTGATGCCGCCGATCGGGTCGATGCGGGCGCGCTCCACCCCGAACATCAGCGCCTCGTCGCCCTGGAGGTCGAGGCGCTTCGAGACCTGGACCGAGCGCGGCGAGGCGCCGCGGCGCAGGTCGACCACGCGGAGGGCGCCGTCGAATCCGGCCATCGCGATCACCGGGGCGGTCGGGCTCCAGGCGACCTGCAGCAGCTTCTGCATGTTGCCGAACACGCCGTGGATCTGCCGCCACATGGCGCTCTCGACGGTGCGCACGCGGGCGCCGCTGCTGCCGTCGTGGATGTCGGCCTGCATCTTGTCGAGGTTGGCGAGCAGGCGGCCGTCGAGCGTGAACTCGGCCTTGCGGAGCGACGCGTCGCCGCTGAAGCCGCCGCGGCGCTGGCCGCTGCGCGGGTCGAGGCGGGCGACGGCGCTGCCGGTGTGGACCACGAGGTCGGCGCCGAGCCAGCCGAGCAGCGAGCCGCCGGGGTGCTGGTTGATCTCTCCCCACAGGCCGGTGTCGTAGAGGTGGACGACGTCGCCCTTGCCGTCGATCGCCAGCATCGTGCCGTCGGGGCTGAAGCGCAGCGAGCGGCGGCCGGCGCCGTCGGGGTCGACGGCGATGGCGCCGAGGCGTCCGCCGGACTCGGTGTTCCACACCGCGACCTCGCTGGTGGCGGTGACGAGGGTCTTGCCGTCGCGCGACCAGGCCAGGTCGCGGACCGCGGCGGTGTGCTGCAGGGCCTGGCGCAGCTGCTTCTGCTCGACGTCCCAGACGGCGACGGCGAGGTCGAACAGGCTCGAGGCGCTGGCGAGGTGGCGGCCGTCGGGCGAGAACTCGAGGCTGCCGATCTGCCCGGTGTGACCGGTGAGGCTGGCGATCTCCGCGCCGGTGGCGACGTCCCACACGTGCACGGTCCGGTCCTGGCCGCCGGCGGCGATGCGGCGGCCGTCGGGGCTCCAGGCGACCACATGCAGCAGGCCGCTCGCGCCGCTGTAGGACCGCCACTCCTTGCCGGTGCGGACGTCGATGACCTTCAGCAGTCCGTCGAAGCTGGTGAGGGCGAGGAAGCGGCCGTCGGGCGAGAACTCGAGGTCGCTGAGGTAGTGGTGCGCGCCGGCCTGGACCACGAGCTCGGGCGTGGGGCCGCCGGTGTCGGGCGGGGCGTCGGGCTCGGTGAGGTCGACGTCCTTGCGCTTGCAGCCGAGGAGGAGGGCGGTGGACAGGGCGAGGACGCCGAGGCGATGCATCGAGGTTATCCGCGGCCTCCGAAGCCGATCTTGAGGCCGACGTGCCAGCGCGGGGCGCGGCCGAAGCCGCGTTCGCCGTCGATGCGGCGGTCGCCGGCCGGGAAGTCCTTGGTGTAGGTGTAGGCGGGCACCGTGATCCCCGCGAACGGGGCGAGCTCGAATTTTTTGGCGACGCGGAAGTGGATCGCGAACTCGCCGCCGACGATGCCGCCGACGCCGAGCGCGCGGCCTTCGGTGACGGTGGGCGCGGGCACGGGGTTCAAGGGGTCGGTCATGCCGCTGCCGGCGAGCGAGTCGACGCGGCCGAAGCCGAGGCCGAAGCCGACCAGGCCGAGCAGGGCCGGGCGCACGCGCCAGGTCGGCGGCAGGGCCAGCAGGTCGAGGCCGTAGATGAACTCGAGGCGGCGGACCAGCAGCTCCTCGACGGCGGGGACCTGC
The DNA here is from genome assembly GCA_016793465.1 of Myxococcales bacterium. The sequence continues at coordinate 206,409 of JAEUJW010000040.1, read as the reverse complement.
CAGACCTCGCGGTGGAACATGACCTGAAAGTAGACGCGCGGGTGGACGAGGGCGCCGAGCGAGATGTCGAAGGCGTTCTTCTCGCGCAGCGGGAGGCCGCCGGCCAGCTTGTAGGTGCCGAGCGAGCGGCTGTAGTCGCCGCCGATGAAGAAGTACGGGTCACGCACGCCGCGGCGCCAGTACTCGCGGACCTCCTCGGCGAGGCGGCCGCGGGGGCGGGCGGGCTCGGGTTCGGGGGTCGGCGCTGGCGCCTGTGCGGGCGCGGGCGGGTCCGGGGGCGCGGGCGCGGGCGGCGTGGGCTCGGGCGCGGCGATCGGTGTCGGCTCGCTCGGCGGCGGGTTGGCGGCGACCGGCGGGGCGGCGACCGGCGGGGCGGACGACGACTCGGCGGAGCGGATGCGGTCCGCGGCTTTCTGGCCGAGCGCGCCGATCATCAGCGGGGTGAGGACCTTGGCGTCGCCGCCGCCTTGCGCGAGGAACAGCTTGACGACCACGTTGTCGACGCGGAAAACGAGGTTGTACATGAACACGTTCATGCCGAACATCGAGTTGGTGGCCGACCACAGCTGCGAGTCGGAGCCGACCGCGGGCGGCTGGGACACCGGCTTCATGTTCTCGGACAGCTCGCGGGACGACTCGGCGAGGTAGCGCTGGGCCGAGGCGGCGTCGGGGAACACCCAGCGGATGTCGTGGACCTGACCGACGGCGTGGTTGGGGTCCCTGGCGAGCCACAGCTTCTTGCCCTCGAAGGTGCAGCCGTACCTGGCGGCGCTGCCGGTGCAGCCGGCCTGCAGCGACTCGTTGCCGCCGGCGGGCATCGGCAGGTCGCTCTCCCGCAGGAACGAGGTGGGGAAGCTGTTGTTGTCGTTGGCCCACGGCGGACCGGCGAGGGCCGGCCACGCCGCGGTGAGCGCGGCGAACAACGCGACGCCACCAGTCCAACCGGCGACCCGGCGCGATACACCCATCAACAACATCCTATCAGCTCACGGCGTGTGGTTGAACGTGAAGATCTGGTGGATGCTGCGGGCGCCCGCGGTGTTGGCCGCGGTCATCGACACACCCGGTGCGTTCCCGGGCTGGGCGAGGCCGAACGTGCGGGCCTGGGGCTCGTCGCACTGGGTGCCGGGGTTATACGAGAGGTCGCGGGCGCCGCACGCGAGCTCGGCGGCGGTCGGCTGCTGCTTGCTCATCGACGTCTCGAGGCGGGTCAGCGGCTCGAGCGAGGCGACGATGTGCACCTGCTCGCTGCCCACGCCCTCGGCCTCGAGCGTGAAGTAGCCGGGCGACGGCGGGATCCTCAGGGTTTGGCCCGCGGGCAGCGGGTTGGCCATGGGCATCTGCGGGTGCGGGAACATCACGTTGATCTTGCCCGCCGGCGTCTCCTGGTAGATGTAGATGTGGGCCTGCTCGCTGGTCTTCAGGTCGAAGTAGACGTTGGTGCCGGTGGCGATCGCGCCGCCGACGGGCACGGCGGTGTAGCTCTGCTCGCCCGGCTTCTGGGCCATGGCGCCGAACTCGAGGCGGAGGTCGACGGCCTTCTCGGGCGGGACCATGGCGACGTACACGTCCTTCAGCGCCTTCTGGTAGGAGGCGGCGTCGGGCGCGTGCTCGAGGACGAGGAGCAGCCCCTCGAGCCGCTCCATGCGCTCGCGCAGCGCGCGAGACTCGTCGCGGTACTCGCCCTGGGTCATGGCGCCGTTCTTGTAGTCGATGCAGAGCGTGCGCCAGCGCGAGACGTAGCGCTCGACCGCGGAGTCGACCTCGCGGACGGCGGCGACCGAGGTGTCGGTCTCGACCCCGAACTTGCCGGCGGCGATGCGCCCGGACACCTTGCGGGCGTCGTAGCGGATCTCGGTGTCGCAGTCGGGGCTGTTGGTCCCGCTCTTCTTGCAGCTGCCGAGGAGCACTCCGACCGCGAGCGCGGCCCCTACCACCGACATGACGCGCATGTCCGGCGAAGATAGCCAGACGGGCCACGGGGCTGTCAACGCGCCTTTTTGCCCGTGAGCTCGCAAGTCCGCATATTTACGGCGTCGGCGGGCGGGATCCTGGAGCCTGGTCCTTGGGACAGCAGTGGCGGGCTCGAGCGCGGCGCTTGCTGCGAGGGCGGAGCCTGGCTCGTGGGTCAGCGGGACAGGCCGCGGAGCAGCTGGAAGGCGCGGCGGGGTTCGGCGGAGGCGGCCGCGAGCACGCCGCCCATCATGGCGCCGATGACCCCGACGGTGGCGACGTCGCTGCCGGCGAGGAAGAGGTTGGGGACCGGGGAGCGCGGGCGCAGGTGCGGGTTGTTGAACCGCTCGGGGGTCGGCTCGAGGCCGTAGATCGATCCGCGGGTCGGGCGCACGAAGTAGTCGGTGGACAGCGGGGTCGAGAGCTCGGCGTGGTCGACCATGCCGCGCAGGCCCGGCATCTTTGATAAAAATTGCTCGAGCAGGCTGGCTTGCAGGGCATCTTTAAAGTCCTTGTAGTCGCCGCCGCGCTTCTGCCAGCGGGTGCCGAGCCAGCCGGCGAAGCGGTCCCAGGGGACGAAGGTGACGACCTCGCCGGTGTGGCGCTGCTCGGGGCCGGGGTCGTGCTGGGGGTCTTTTAAGCTGGGGAAGCTGCAGTAGAGGACCGGCGCCTCGGGGATGGGGTCGTGCGGGGCGCGCTCGATGTGCCAGGCGTCGGCCTCGTGGTCCCAGGTGTTGTAGAACCAGCGGTTGGCCGGGCCGGCGCCGGCGCTGCGGATGTCGCCCTTGAAGCCGAGGTAGAGGCAGACGTGGGCGGGCGCGGGCGGGAGGTCGCGGATCGAGGCGACCCACGCGCGGGCGCTGAACTCGGCGGGCAGCAGGCGCTCGACGGTGGTGCGCGCACCGGCGGCGCTGACGATGCGGCGGGCGCGGATTTCTTCGCCGTCGGTCAGGCGCACGCCGACGGCGGCGCCGTGCTCGACGAGGATCTGCTGCACGTCGGCGGCGATGCGGGTCCAGCCGCCGTGGTCGGCGACCGTTTGCAGGAGTTCGACGGCGATGCGGCCGGAGCCGCCGACCGGGTAGTAGCCGCCGTACAGGAAGTGTTTGGTGACGAGGGCCTGGATCGCGAACGAGGAGCGGCTCGGCGGGGAGCCGTGGTAGCCCCACTGGGCGCACAGCACGGTGCGCAGGTGGGGGTCGTCGGTGATCTCGCCTAGCACGTCGGCGGTGCGCTGGGCGAAGGCCTCGCGCGCGGGGCGGGCGAACAGGGCCTCGGCGAGCTGGCCGCTGCGCGTGGGGAACATGCGCGCGAGGTAGTAGCGCTTCATGGCGCCGGAGACCTCGCGGACGCGCTGCAGGTAGGCGTCGATCTCCGCGGTGCGCTCGGGGAAGGCGGCGCACAGGTTCTCGCGGAATTTTTGGGGGCTGTCTGGGAACTCGAGGTGCATGCCGCCGGGGAAGTCGAAACAGTCGTAGACCGGGCCGAGCGTGGTCCAGCGCAGGCGACCGCCGGTGAGGTGGGTGAGCAGGCGGCCGGTCATGCTGCGCTCGCTGACCTCGCCGACGGCGTGCACGCCGACGTCCCAGTGGTAGTCCTTGCCGCGGCGGAACGTGTGGGTGAAGCCGCCGGGCACGTAGTGCTGCTCGAGCACGAGCACGCGCTGGCCGAGGCGGGCGAGCAGGGCGGCGCAGGTCATGCCGCCCATGCCGGAGCCGAGGACGATGGTGTCCCAGCCGCGCGGGCCGGGCACGCCGGCGGGGACGCGGCGGCTCCAGGGACGGGATTCTTTGCTCATGCGCGGCGGAGCTTACGTCACGGGCTCGCGGGCGGGGGGTCGACGAGGGGCCGGAGTGACGATCGGCGGCGCCGGGCCCGGGTGACGGTGAGCACGGCGGGCGACGGAGCGCGCGGAGGGCGGGTCAGGGGGTCGCGGGCGCGGCCAGCTGGACGAGCAGCTTGCGCACGCTGTCGGTGGCGGTCGCGAGGTCGGGGCGGGGGGCGTCGTGGCTGATGGGGACGACGAGGGCGGTGGGGACCGAGCACGCGGGGCGGCCGGCGCACCAGGCGATGAAGCGGCGCTGGTAGTCGGCGACGCGGGCGGCGGTGCGGGGGCTGTCCATGCAGGAGCGCAGGCGGGCGTGGTCGAAGTCGGGGGACACGCGCTCGCGCAGGGTGCGGTGGATCTTGTCGAAGGTGAAGAACGGGGCGGGCGTGTCGTGGAGGGCGTAGAGCTCGGCGAAGGCCTCGAGGCCGCGCTCGGGCTGCTGCTGCGCCAGGCACTCGAGGGCGCGGGCGGCGAGGCAGGCGTTGTTGTCGCGGGCGGCGGAGCTGGTGAGCGGGCGGCCGGCGCGGTCGACGAACCACGAGGTGTCGGGCGAGTCGTCGCAGGGCTCGAGCGGCGTGGGGTAGACCCACAGCTCGACGCCGTTCCAGATGTCGTGGCCGGCGCGCTGCTCGTGGTCGGCGCGGAGGAAGCGCTGGAGGGACTGGCGGAGCAGGTGGAACTCGCGGCGGCAGTTGGCGCAGGAGGGGTCGGCGAACAGGAGGACGATGTCGCGGGTGGGTCCGCCGAGGTGGTGGCGGATGGTGGGCGCGGGCGGGAGGTCGTCGACGAGGGCGGGCGGGCAGGTGGCGGTGCGGGCGGCGAGGCGGTAGGCGGCGACCTGGGCGGCGATGACGACGAGGCCGAGGGTGACGGCGAGCAGGGTCGCGTCGAGCACGGCCTGCGAGCGCGCGCGCACGGCCGCGAGCCAGCGTCGCAGGGCGCGGGTGGCGAGCGACATGCGGGCGGCGACCACCGCGAGCACGCCGCTGACGGCGTAGAGCGCGAGGCAGTAGGGGCACAGGTGGGTGAAGTGGAGCATCGCGTGGCTGCCGAGCAGCAGCGAGGCGAGGGCGGCGAGGGCGGCGAGGACGGCCAGCAGCGGGCGCGCGGCGGGCCAGAGGATGCCCTTGCGGCGGGCCAGGGCGATCGCGGCGGCGAGGGTGACGACGAACAGACCGGCGGCGTAGATCGAGACGGGGATGGTGGCGAGGGTCGACCACGGGCTCTGCAGGGCCTCGTCGCAGGCGAGCCAGCCCGCCTGGGCGTCGCCGGTGCAGCCGGTCATGTCGCACAGGTGGTCGGCGCGAAATTTCAAATAGGTGGCGCGCAGGCTGACGACCACCCCGACGGCGCTGGCGACCGCGGCGGCACCGACGCCGCGGGCCGGCGGTTCGTCGAGATGCGGGGTGAGCACTTGCATCTGCGTGTCCATATTGACCGGCGATCCTCGGACTACTTGGCGGAGAAGGAGTACTCGTACTGGCCGTCGACGCCGAAGGCGACGTCGCGGAGGGTGGTGCGCACGCACTCGCGGAAGGTCGCGGGCTGAGCCGACACGGCCTCGATCGCGCCGCGCGAGAGGGTGAGCGTGAACTTGAGGCGCTTGGCCCCGCCGGACAGGTTTAAACACTCGCGGCGCAGGGTGTCGCGCTGCTTGTCGAGCAGGCGACGGACCTTCTGCTGGCGCGGGTCGACCGGCGGGGAGGATGAGGACGGCTGGTCGGGCTGCGCGGGGGGCGGAGAGCTGGTCGAAGGGACAGGTTGCGCGGGCGGGGCCGGGGGCGGTGCGGAGCTGGCCGAAGGGGCAGGTGCGGACGGGCCCGGGGAGCTGGTCGAAGGGGCAGGTGCGGACGGGCCCGCGGAGCTGGTCGAAGGGGCAGTTTGCGCGGGCGGGGTCGAGGGAGGTGCGGAGGGGCCCGCAGAGCTGGTCGGGGCGGACGATGCGGAGGGGCCCGCAGAGCTGGTCGGGGCGGACGATGCGGAGGTGCCGACCGAAGCGGACGAGGCGCCAGGGGCCGCGGGGCCTGCGGGGCTGTTCGAGGCGCCCGGGGTCGCGGGGCCTGCGGGGCTGTCCGAGGCGCCCGGGGTCGCGGGGCTGTCCGAAGGGGCAGGTTGTGTGGCGGGGCTCGGCGAGGGCGCTGCGGGCGCGGGGTCGGGGGTCGCCGGGGTGGGTGAGCTGTCCGCGGGGACAGGCCTGTCGGTCGTCACGGAGCTGTCCGGGGGGACAGGTTTGTTCTTATTATTAAAATTGATCTTGTCGGACAGCGACACCGGGGCGCCGCCGCTGGCGAAGGCGCGGGGGGGCGGGCGCGGGGGGTCGATGCCGATGGCGAGCACGACGGCGGCGCTGGCGACGATGGTGGCGACCCAGGCGGTGCGCAGGCCGAGCGGGGCGCCGGTGAGCTGGCGGGTGGCGGGGCCGGGCTCGAGGGTGTGGCGGATCTCGTCGGCGAGGTCGTTGACGCTCTGGAAGCGCTGGTCGGGCCCTTGGTGGAGGGCGCGGAGGATCAGCGCGTCGACCGAGGCGGGCAGGCGGGGGAGGCCGGCGGGGCGGGCGGCGCTCGGGGCGAGCAGCTGCTCGTGGCGCTGCTTGTGGGCGATCTCTCCGTGGCCGCGGCCGACGTAGGGCGGGTGCCCGGTGAGCAGGCAGTAGAGCGTCGCCCCGAGGGCGTAGATGTCGCTGCGGGCGTCGGGCTCGGCGGTGAGGGTCAGCAGCTCGGGGGCGAGGTACGAGGGGGTGCCGAGGATGACGTTGTCGGCGGTGCGCTCGCCGGGGGCGTCGAGGTCCTTGGCGATGCCGAAGTCGATGAGTTTTAATGTTTGCTCGCCGGCGTCGTCGGTCAGCAGGCAGTTCGACGGCTTGATGTCGCGATGGATGATGCCGTGGGCGTGGGTGGTGGCGAGGGCGTCGCAGAGCTGGAGGGCGAGCGGTGCGACGCGGGGCCACGGCAGCGGGCCGACGGTGGCGAGGAGCTGCTGCAGGTCCTGGCCGGTGAGGTAGTCCATGACGAGGTAGGCCTCGCCGTCGGGGGTCTCGCCGAAGTCGAGGGCGCGCACGACGTGGTGGTTGCGGGCGGAGATCTCACGCATCACCACGGCTTCGCGGAGGAAGCGGCGCAGCATCTCCGGCTGGGCGCCGAAGCGAGGGGCGAGCAGCTTGATCGCCACCAGCTCGTCGAAGCCGCGGTGGACGGCGCGATAGACGGCCGCCATGCCGCCGCGGCCGAGGCGCTCCTGCAGGATGTAGTTGCCGAGCACGCTGCCGGTGCGCTCGTCGGCGACGGGGCCGGGGCGCGGGGCGGGCACCGCGGGACCAGGCTCGTCCTGGTCGTGAGGGCCCGATGTGGGGCCCTCGTCGTCCGTGGCAGCTTGCATGGCCGGGATGCTAGCAGGAATGTGGCAGATGCAAGCGACCCCGCGGCGGGGTTCGTGGCCCGTGCATGAGGCTTTGTTCAGCCGCGGGCGACGCGGGCGAGGCCGAGGACGAGGGCGAGGAACACGAGCAGGGAGCCGAGGTCGCCGAGCTGCCAGCCGAGGGCGCCGAGGTTGATGGCCTGCTGGGTGGCGGGCACGAGGGCGAGGAGGGCGAGGGCGATGCCGGCGATGGCCCCGCCGGCGATGAGGCCGCTCGACATGAGCACACCGGGGCTGGACTCGGCGTCGAGGTCGCTCTCGGCGGACAGGCCCCGGGCGGCGCGGGCGGCGGTGCGGCGGCGGTCGGTGAACCAGCGGACCAGGCCGCCGACGAAGATCGGCGCGGAGGCGGAGATCGGGAGGTACACGCCGACGGCGAACGGCAGGGCGCTGACGCCCGCGAGCTCGAGCGTGACGCTGATCATGACGCCGAGCAGGACGAGCACCCACGGGAGCTGCTGCGTCAGGATCCCGTCGGTGATGAGGGCCATGAGGCTGGCCTTCGGCGCGTCGTATTTAATGATCGGCGTGCCGTCGTCGCGCTCCTTGACGCGGCCGTTGATGCCGGGGTCGACGAGATACTTGATCTTGCCGGCGTCGTCGACGAGGTACTTGCCGGCCTGGATGCCCTCGGTCGGGCGGGTGAGCTGGAGGACGCGGTAGCTGTTCGCGTCTTTCAGAGCCTCGGGGCCGTGCAGCGGCTCGGCGGGGCCGAGGGCGACCGCCGCGGGGACCTGGCGGCCGACCGCGTCGTCCTTGGCGGTGTAGACGGTGCTGGCGTTGTTCAACAACAGCAGGGTGCTGCCGATGACGAGGGCGGAGGCGCTGCTGCCGATCAGCATCGAGATCTGCTGGCGGCGCGGGGTGGCGCCGACGAGGTGGCCCGTCTTCAGGGCCTGGGCGGTCGCGCCGCCGACGCTGGCGGCCACGCAGACCACGCCGGCGATGGTGAGGGCGCCGAGGCGGTGCTCGGGGCCGACGAACCCGACAGCGAGGAAGATCAGGCACGTCATCAACAACGTGGCGACGGTCATGCCGCTGATCGGGTTGCTGCTCGAGCCGATCTCCCCGCACAGGCGGCCGGACACGGTGACGAACAGGAAGGCGAACAGGGCCATCAGCACGGCGCCGAGGATGCCGACCGGGAAGTACGGCGAGGCGGCGATGGCGACGATCACGGCCACGGCGCCGAGCACCACGGCCTTCATCGGCAGCTCGCGCTCGGTGCGGACCTCGCTGGCGGTCGCGCCGGGCTGGCCGGGCTTGCGGCGGAAGCTCGAGGCGAGCGAGCCGACGATCGTCGGCATGGCCCGACCCATGCTGATGATGCCGCCGGCCGCGACCGCGCCGGCGCCGATATAAAGCACGTAGGCGTTGCGCACGTCGCCGATCGCCATCTCGGAGATCTTGACGGTGCCGGGGTAGATCACCGAACCCGACATGCCGCCGAAGAACGTGATCATCGGGATCAGCACGAGGTACGACAGCACGCCGCCGGCGAGCATGATCCCGCCGACGCGCAGGCCGACGATGTAGCCGACGCCGAGCAGCTCGGGCGAGATCTCGGCGGCGACCGAGGCGTTGGGGAACGACTTGCCGAACAGGTACTTCGGGGTCTCGTGCCACAGGTGGGCGCCGGCCATCAGCACCTTGTAGAAGAGGCCGACGAAGAACCCGCCGAACACGGTGCGGGCGGACGAACCGCCGCGCTCGCCGACTTTGAGCACTTCGGCGCAGGCGGTGCCCTCGGGGAACACGAGGGCGGGGTCGTTCATCATCGGGCGGCGCATCGGCGAGAACAGGAGGATGCCGAGCACGCTGCCGAGCACGGCGACGAGCATGACGCGGCCGATGTCCATGTCGTAGCCGAGGATCATCAGGGCGGGCATGGTGACGCCGACGCCGAAGGCGATCGACTCGCCGGCGGAGCCCGCGGTCTGCACGGTGTTGTTCTCGAGGATGGTGGCGCGGCGCGAGCCGAGGGCGCGCGACCAGGCGCGCAGGAGGGTGAGCGCGAGCACGGCGACGGGGATCGACGCGGAGACCGTGAGGCCGACCTTGAGGGTGAGGTAGATCGACGAGGCGCCGAAGATGACGCCGAGGATGAGGCCGAGGGCGAGCGGGCCGGGGGTCAGCTCGGGGATGTCGCGGTCGGCGGGGACGGGGATCGGGTGCTCACCTTGCACGCGCCGAGGGTAGCGGATCGCGGCGCCGGACGTCGCGCCAGAGCAGGACGACGGCGATGACGGCGGTGGCGGGCATGACGACCGTGCGCATGGTCCAGGCGAACCCGGGCAGCAGCGGCGAGTTCTGGGCGGCGAGCACGAGGTAGAGGGTGTAGGCCACGTAATAGGCGAGGAAGACGGCGCCCTCCCAGCGGGCGACGATCTTCCCGGTGACGAACAGCGGAAAGCAGAGCACGGCGACCGCGGTCATGATCGGGATGTCGAGGGCGAGGGCCTGGGGCGCCACGGCGACGCCGTGCGGGCCGATCGCCGAGGAAAAGCCGAGCACGCACAAGATATTAAAGATGTTGCTGCCGACGACGTTGCCGACGGCGATGTCGCGTTCGCCGCGGATGGCGGCGAGGATCGAGGTGGCGACCTCGGGCAGGGAGGTGCCGGCCGCGACGATCGTGAGGCTGATGACGAGCTCGCTGACGCCGAACGCCTTGGCGGCGACGATGGCGCCGTCGACGAGCCAGCGCGAGCCGAGCACCAGCATGGTGAGGCCGCCGAGGATCTGCAGCAGCTGGACGGCGAGCTTGTCGCGCCAGCTCGGGGCCGGCGGGGGCTCGGCCGGGGGGCTGAGGTCGCCGCCCTCGACCCGCTTGCGGCGGGTCGGGAGGATGAGGGCGGTGGTGTAGGCGAGGATGCCGGCGGCGAGGATGATGCCGTCGAGGCGGCCGATGGCGCCGTCCAGGGCGAGCAGCCAGCACAGCAGGGATGCGCCGATCATGAGCGGCACGTCGAGGCGGATGAGCTGGGGCTGGACCGGCAGCGGGGCGACCAGCGCGGTGGCGCCGAGGATGAAGAGGAGGTTGAAGATGTTGCTGCCGACGACGTTGCCGAGCGCGAGGTCGGCCTGGCCGCCGAGGGCGCCGGTCAGCGAGACGGCGAGCTCGGGGGCGGAGGTGCCGAAGGCGACGACGGTGAGGCCGATGACCAGCGACGAGATGCCGAGGCGGGCGGCGATCCGCGAGGCGCCCGCGACCAGGAGGTCGGCCCCGACGATCAGCAGAACGAGGCCGAGGACGAACAGCACGGCGATCATCGGGGTCACGGCGGCGAGGATACGCCGGAAGGGCGGATCGTGAGCGCGCAGAGAGTTCGAGGGAGGCGGGCGTCACGTGAGCGGCTCGCGGCAGGTGGCTCGTGTCACGGCGCGGGCGAGGGAGGTCGATGTCGGTTCGGTGAAGGCGGCGCGGACGAGCACGTCGGGCGGGAGGTTCGCGGACGACCGACTGCTGCAGGCGAGGACGGCGAGGGCCAGGCGAGTCGCAGGATCGCGGGATCGCGGATCGGCGTGTCGAAGCGGAGCCGCGGGTGATCGCGGCGCGAATTGCGGTGGCGCGGGCGCGGGCGTATGGTGGCGGTCATGCGCCGGGGCCTTGTCTGCGGACTGTCGTGCTTGCTGGCGTGCGGGCCGGGGTTGCCGGCGGGCGACGCGGGCGGCGAGGCCTCGAGCGGGGCGACGAGCACGGCGAGCGCCGGGACGGCGGCGACCGGCACCGAGGCGCCGACCACGGGCGGGACCACGACGAGCGGGGAGGCGAGCTCGAGCGGGGTTGCGAGCTCGGGCGGGGAGGTGAGCTCGAGCGGGTCCGTGGAGCAGACCTTCATCGTCATGGACGACTTCGAGGGGATCGTCGGGATCGTCGAGTGCGACAACTGGCAGCAGGACTGCCCGCCGGGCGAGAAGTGCGCGGCGTGGGCGAACGACGGCGGGGGCGCGTGGAACTCGTTGAAGTGCGTGCCGGTGGCGGAGGACCCCAAGCAGCCGGGCGACGCGTGCACGGTCGAGGGCAGCGGGGTCAGCGGGGTCGACGACTGCGACGTCGGGGTGATGTGCTGGGACATCGACGACATGAACATGGGGACGTGCGTGCCGCTGTGCACGGGCTCGCCCGACGCGCCGATGTGCGAGGACCCGACGCGGACCTGCGCGGTCGCCAACGAGGGGGTGCTCAACCTGTGCCTGCCGAGCTGCGATCCGCTGGCGCAGGACTGCCCGGGCGGCGACCTGTGCATCGGCAACCCGAGCGGCGACGGCTTCCTGTGCGTGCTCGACGCGTCGGGCGAGGAGGGGCAGCAGCACGACGCGTGCGAGTTCGCGAACGCGTGCGACGCGGGGCTGCTCTGCCTGCCCGCGACCGCGGCGAACGAGTGCGACCCGGCGGCGTCGGGCTGCTGCGAGCCGTTCTGCGACCTCACGGATCCGGACGCGGACGCGAGCTGCGGCGGCGCGGGCCAGGTGTGCAACCCGTACTTCGAGGAGGGCACGGCGCCGCCCGGGCAGGACGACCTCGGCTACTGCGCGCTCCCGATGTGAGGCGGCGCGCTGGGCCAGCGCCGGGGCGGCGGGTACGATGGGCCATGCTCGCTTCGCTCGCCCTGGAGTTGATGCTGTCGCCGCTCGCGCTCGCCGGTGAGCCGCGCGCGTGCGAGGACGGCGGGTTCGCCGTGCACACGTTCTACCCGCAGGACGGATACACCGACGTGCCGACCGACGGCGTGGTGGTGTTCACGGGCTCGCAGCCCGCGGCGGGGGCGTCCGGGCTGACTGTCGACGTCGACGTCGGGGGTCAGAAGCTGGCGGGCACGCTCGAGGTCGTGGCGGGGGACGTGTGGGTGTGGCGCAAGGACGGGGCGTTCGCGGCGGACACGGCGTACCACGTGTTCGCGCGCGACGCGGTCGACATCTACGAGTTCACGTTCACGACCGGGGACGAGCCGGCGGCGCCGCCGGTGGCGGTGGCCGTCGACGAGGTGAAGCTGCGGCAGGTCGAGCACGCGGTGATCGAGTGCCTGCAGGAGACCGTGTGCGGGTGCGTCGAGGAGCAGGTGGTCGACACCGAGGTGAGGATCCGGGCGGACGTCAGCCTGCCGGATGCGCCGGAGCCGTTCGGGGCGGTCAATCGGGCGCTGATCCAGTTCGCCCCGGACGTGGGCTCGTTCACCGACGCGGGCGCGAGCGACGGCTCGTGGCCGATCGTGGGCGGGACGAGCCGCGCCCACGACCTCGGGCTGGCGGGGAGCTGGCCGGGCGACGAGGTGTGCGTGCGGGTCTCGACGATCGACCCGCTCGGGCGACGGGCGGACGGCGAGGCGAAGTGCGTGCCGATCGGCGAGGTCAACGAGCCCCCGCCGGAGGAGGGCGAGGCGGGGTGCGGCTGCGCCGCGGCGGGCGGCGGTCTGCCGGCGCTCGTCGTGCTGGTGCCGCTGATGCGGCGGCGGCGGGCTCGCGGCGAATAGCCCGATCGCGCGGGCGTGCGTGGCGTCGTGGGCGGATGCCGTGTCCGCGGATCTGCGCGCTCGTCGGGGTGGTGCGGTGCGGGTCCGCCTGACTCGAGAGTCATTAAGACCGCGACGAGCGGCGCGCCGCTCTTCGCTGTCTCTCTGCGAAGAAGTTCAGAACAGCGGGCCGCCGACGGGCACCTGCAGCTTGAGCAGGGCCGGCTTCGGGGGGCCGGGCTTCACGCCGAGGGCGGCGAGGATCGAGAAGTTGCTGATGTACAGGGTGTTCTTGCTAAACAGGGTCTCGCCGAACACCAGGGACGAGGGCTGCTGCAGCGGGGCGCCCTGGGCCACGGTGGTGGCCTTGCGGGGGAACGGGTCGATGCGGACGATGCGGTCCTGGCCGTGGACGGCGACGTAGAGGCGGCCGAGGGCGTCGAAGGCGATGCCGTCGGCGCCGCCGATTGTGGAGATGTTCTCGTAGTAGACCGAGACGTCGTCGGGCTCGCCCCACCAGTCGAGGCTGACCTTGACGATGCGGCCGTAGTCGAGGTTGCCGATGTAGAGGTTGCGGCCGAGCAGGTCGAAGGCGATGCCGTCGGCGCCGAAGGGGGCGACGCCGAGGTAGGGGCTGGCGTAGTTGGCCTCGAGCAGGGGGTCGGCGAGCCACACGTCGGGCACGCCCTGGTCGTCGATCTTCCAGATGAGGCCGAGGAAGGGGTCGGTGACGTAGAGGTTGCCGCAGTCGTCGAAGGCGAGGTCGTTGGGGAAGCCGTGGGGGTCGAGCTCGGCGTACTCCTCGGCGTGGCCGGTGGCGTCGATGCGCCAGACGAACGCGACGGCAGGATCGGGCGCGAAGCCGGCGGTGCCGACGTAGAGGTGGCCGTCGGGGCCGAACTTGAGGCCGGTGGTGAAGGACCCCGCCGGCACGGGGATGTTGGAGAAGGTGCTGAGCTGGCCGGACGGGGTGATCTTCCCGACCGTGGTGCCCATCGACAGGTAGATGTTGCCGAAGTGGTCGCTGGTGATCGACTCCGGCAATTGGCCCTGGGCCGGGTCGAGGTTGACGAACACCTTCGGGCCGGCGGCCTGCGCCGGCGCGCTCGCCATGGTCAGACCCAGCACCGCCCCTGCGATCCAGTGGAACCTGCGCGACATTGTCGAAACCTCCCAGAGTGTCGCCGGCCGGCACGTCGCACCCGCGACGCCGGACGGTCAACGTCCAACGCATCGGTGATATCGAGGCCCGCGTCGCCTGTCCATCGCCGCGGTGTGCAGGGCGAGGCACGTCACTGTCACGATCCGCCGCCGACCGCCTTACGCGGGCCACCCTTGCCTACACGCGAGATCCGCGGCGGCGAGGCGTTGCGACGGGGTTCGTCGGGGTCGTCGGTGCGTGGACCACAGGGGCCCGCATGCCCCGGTGAAAAATTTAGGGATGGTGATCTCGGCGGCGGCGGAGAGGAGGCTCGTCGGCCTCCGCGGCGGTGTCAGCGACGCCTGGCGGCCGCCTTCTTTGCGGTCCTCTTTGCGGCGGGTCTGACGCTGACGACCGGTGCGGGGCTCGGAGACACCTCGTGGTCGTCGTCGGTCGCGGCGGGGTGGAGGCTGCCGGTGAAGCGGATCCACGTGGGGGCGTGGTCGCTGGTGCCCTCGAGGCCGCGGACCCAGCGGTCGACGCCGGCGTCGACGAGGCGCGGGGCGAGCTCGGGGTTGAGGAGCAGGTGGTCGATGCGCAGGCCGGCGTCGCGCTGCCAGTGCTGGCGGAAGTAGTCCCAGAACGTGTAGATCGTCGCGTCGGGGTGGCGGGCGCGCAGGGCGTCCAGCCAGCCCTGGGCGAGCAGGGCGGAGTAGCGGGCGCGGGACTCGGGCTGGAGCAGCGCGTCCTTTTGCCATGACTTTGGGTTGTAGACGTCACGGTCGGTCGGGATGACGTTGTAGTCGCCGGCGAGCACGACCGGGAAGCCGCCGCGGCACAGGCTGGCGGCGTGCTTGTTGAGCTGGTCGAACCAGGCGAGCTTGTAGTCGAACTTGGGGCCGGGGCGGGGGTTGCCGTTGGGCAGGTAGAGGCAGCCGACGACGACGCCGTGGGCGATGGCCTCGATGTAGCGGCTCTGCTCGGGGTCGGGGTCGCCGGGGAGGCCGCGGCGGCTCTCGGTCGGGGTGACGCCGCGGGCGAGGATCGCCACGCCGTTCCACGAGCGCTGGCCGTGCCACACGGCGCCGTAGCCGGCGGCGCGCAGCTCGGCGCGCGGGAAGTCGGCGTCCTGGGCCTTCAGCTCCTGCAGGCAGACGATGTCGGGGGCCTCCTGGGCCAGCCACTGCAGGAGGACCGGCAGGCGCGTGCGGACGCCGTTGATGTTGTAGGTCGCGAGTTTGATCGTCGGCTGCGGCGCGGTCATCGGCGAGGCGACGAGCTTGACGCCCGGACCGAGGCAGGCGCAAGCCAGTCGGGCCGGGCGTGGCGGTGCGCGGGTGCGCAGCTTGTACGCGCATGCGCGCGAGCGCGCGGCTACTTCTTCTTGGGCTTCTCGGCCTTGGCGTCGGCCTCGGCCTCGCCCTCGTCCTCGCCGGTCTTGGCGAACTTGCTGGTCACGAGCGACTCGTCCTTCTCGATCTCGCCGTACTGCTTGTCGACGTCGTCGAGGGCGGTGCGGAGGTTCTTGACGGTGTCGGCGAAGGCGGGGTCCTTGGCCAGCTCGCCGCTGAGGGCGCCGTCGAGCTCCTCGAACGGGCGGAACACCTTGTTGAGGAGGACCTGGGTCTGGCCGCCCTTGGTGCCCTTCTCGGACAGCTCGTCGAGCTTCTTGCTGAGGTCCTTGAAGCGCTTGTGCAGGCCCTCGGCGGCCTTCTCTGCGGCCTTGGCGGGGTCCTTGGCGGCGGCCCACTTGGTGGCCTCCTTCTCGATGTCGTCGAGGAGCTTGCGGGCGTCGGCGGAGAGCTTGCGGTAGTCGACGAGGCGGGTCTTGACGTACTCGCGGTCGCCCTTCTCGAACATGGCGGCGTTCTCGGCGGCGATCTTGGCGTCGGCCTCTTCCTTGGTGACGAACCCGGCCTCCTTGCGGCGGCGGGCCAGCTCCTCCTCGGAGACCTTGGTGTCGCCCTTGACCTCGGCGACGTTCTTGGTGGCGGGGCCGATCTGCTCGGCGATCGACTTCTTCTCGCCGCCGCCGCAGGCGGGCGCGAGGGTGAGGCTCAGGGCGACGACAAGCAGGGCGGTGCGCATGGGCTTATTTCTCCATTTCGCACTATAGGGGCGAACGCGAGCGCGTGTCAAATAAGCCGAGAAAGCGGCGTACGTCGGCGAATCGGCGCTCACGGGGTCGACCACGGGGGTCAATCACGGGGGTCAATCACGGGGTTGACCACGGGGTCGATCACGGGGTCAATCGTGGTCCGCGGGACGGAAGGCGCCGGAGTTGACGCGGATCGCGGGGGCCTCGCCGCCGGGCTTGCCGCGCTTCAGCACGAACTCGAGGCCGTGCTGGCGCAGCGTGAGGGTCTCGACGGGCGCGCCGGGCGGGCCGAACTCGGCGGTGGTGCCGGAGGGGTCCTTGAAGAAGAACCGGTCCTCGCCCGACTTGTGCAGCCACTTGCCGCCGTGCATCGGGATCAACATGAACAGGCGGCCGCCGTCGTCGTAGATCTTGACCTCGTTCATGACGCCGAGCGCGTCGCGGTCGACGAGGCGCGACAGCCGCTGCTGCGACGCCTCGCTGAGGGTGTAGTCGCCGACGTAGCGCTCGAACATGGCGGGCGAGACGGGGACCTCGTCGTGCTCGAGGTGGGGCGGCGGGTTGCCGCCGTAGACGATCTCGGTGGCCTGCTCGACGATGTCGCGGCAGTCGACGGTCTCGGTGTTGGCGACGGCGAACACGGTGATGCCGTCGCCGAGGTAGCGGGCGATCGCGCTATTGAAACCCTCGACGCCGCCGGGGTGGCCGATGAACTTCTGGCCGCGGGTGTGGTCGACGATCCAGCCGAGGCCGTAGTCCTCGCGCACGGGGGTGGTCATCTCGTCGAACGAGGCCTGCGACAGCAGGGCGCCGGGGGACGCGAGGGCGGCGTCCCAGCGCACGAGGTCGGCGGGGGTCGAGACGATGCCGGCGGCGCCGCCGTAGACCGAGGCGAGGTCGTAGCCGGGCACGGGCACGAGCACCTCCTCCTCGCTGAACTCGTGGCCGGTGGTCATGGGCGCGGCGGGGTCGGGCCTGCGTTCGTCGCCGAGGCTGGTGTGGGTCATGCCGGCGGGGCGGAAGATGCGGCGCTGGAGCTCGTCGGCGAGCTTGTGCTTGCCGACGCGCTCGACCAGCATGCCGAGCAGGTAGTAGCCGGAGTTGCTGAGGTCGAAGTCGGTGCCGGGGGGGAACTCGAGCGGTTCGTCCTTGAACGACTCGAGGATGCGGCCCTGCGGGTAGGTCTTGTGCGGCTCGAGCTCGAGCAGGGGCAGGCTGTCGGTGTAGCTGCGCACGCCGGAGGTGTGGCTCAGCAGGTGGCGCACGGTGACGCGCTTGTCGGTGAACTCGGAGAGGTGGCGGGCGACGGGGTCGTCGAGGTCGAGCTTGCCCTCGTCGCGCAGCTGGAGGACGGCCACGGCGATGAACTGCTGGGTGAGCGAGCCGATCTTGAAGCGGGTGTTGTCGTCGATCGCGGGGCCGCCGTCGCTGGTGTGGCCGAAGTGGCCGGCGTAGAGGACCTCGCCGCGGCGGGCGACCACGAGGCTGCCGCGGAACGCGAAGGCGGGGCCGTACTTGGCGCCGTAGCCGCGGACGTGGGCGTCGAGGCGGGCGGAGAGGTCGCCGGGGAGCGCCAGCGGGGCGGGCCCCGCGGGCGCGGGGCGGCGCGAGGTGTCGACGGCGTCGCCGGGGTCGCGGGGGTCGAAGTGGTCGAGGGAGTTGCGCCCGGCCGGCGCGGGGTCCTTGACCTGTCCCGAAGACCAGACCGAGTATTTGAGGGCCGCGGCGGCGGTGCCGACGAGGGCGGTGGCGGCGAGCACGGCGGCGGCGACCCGCGGCCAGCGCAGGCCGATGCGGGGCAGCTCGGGGAGGTCGGTGGTGGAGGGTGTGGTGTGGGTCGCGGCGGTCATGACACGGTCGGCGAAGTCCGGTGGGGGTTCGGTGGGCGTCCAGGCGGCGAGGGCGCGGCGCTCGAGGTCGGTGGGCTGTTCATCGTGCACGGTAGACCTCCTCCAGGGCGCGGCGCAGGCTGGCGCGGGCGCGGCTCAGACGCGACTTGACGGTGCCGAGGTCGATGCGCAGGTTGCCGGCGATCTCGGTGTATTCGAACTCGTGGTATTCGCGGAGCAGGAAGGCGGCGCGGTACTCGGGCGGGAGGTCGTCGATGGCGCGGCGCAGGACCTCGGCGAGGCGGCGGCGCTCGGCGTCGGCGTCGGCGCTGGCGCCCGCGGGAGGTTCGTCGACGGGTGAGAGTGGTTCGGTGGGCACGCGGCGGCGGCGGAGCTCGTCGATCGCCAGGTTGCTGGCGATGGTGAGGATCCACGTCGAGAGGCGGGCGCTGCCGTGGCGGTCGAAGCCGGGCAGCGCGCGGAAGACCCGCAGGAAGGTGTCCTGCGCGAGGTCCTCGACGGAGGGGTGGCCGGCGCGGCCGAACAGCATGCGCGAGAGCAGGGCGAACACGGGGCGCTGGTAGCGGACGACGAGGTCGCGCTGGGCCCGGGCGTCGCCCCGCTGGGCGCGTGCGACGGTCAACTCGTCGAGTTCGTCGGGGACGGGCACGTAGGGGTCGTCCTTCCGGCCGGTGTGGGCGGCGAGGGTCACTCGGACTGTGCCACGGACGGCGGCGAGGGAGGTTCCCGGGAATTTTTAATTATGGCGTACGGGCGAGCCGGCGAGGGTCTGCGGGTCATGGGCGCGGGCGCGCGGGGGGCGGCGAAAAAAATGTCGCGGCCCGGGAACCTCGCGACGGCGGCGCCGTGGAACGAGGCGAGGAGAGGACGCATGAAGACGACGATGACGCTGCTGGTCTCGATGATCGCCCTGATGACGCTGCCGATGTTCGGCGCGACGGCGCAGGCGGGTGGTACACAGAAGGCGGAGGTCGAGGGCGACCTAGCGAAGGATAAGATCCGAGACGTGGTCCGCGCCCACCTCGGCGAGGTCCGCGACTGTTACGACGACGTGCTGGCGGTCGACCCGATGGCCAGGGCCAAGCTCGTCATCGACTTCACGATCGGCGGCGACGGGGTCGTCACCAAGAGCGCGGTCGGGGCGGGGTCCGACGGGCCGGCGCAGCTCGGCGAGTGCGTCAGCAAGGCGGTGCGGACGTGGAAGTTCCCGGCGCCGAGCGGCGGCGGCGACGTGAAGGTGACGTACCCGTTCCTGTTCGAGCCGGGCTGAGGCCTACTCGAGGGTGGCCTGCAGCTTGTCGAGGGCGCGCGACCAGAAGCGCTTCTTGGCGGCGACCTCGGCGGCGTCGGCGAGCTGGCGGTGCATGATGTTGACCTGGCTGCGGCGGTCGCCCTTGGCCCAGAAGTAGATCTCGACGCTGGTGCGGTCGGGCCAGTCGAGGCGCAGGGACTTGTTCTCGTTGGCGCGCTGGACCTTGAACTTGGCGTCGAGCCACTTGCCGGGGGCGCGGCCCTGCCAGGCGCGGTAGAGGTCCTCGATGGGGACCGAGAGCGTGCGGCTGGTGTTGGCCGCGAGGCTGCGGCTGGCCGCCTCGCGCAGGCCGCAGGTCTGCGCGTAGGCGGTGGCGATGCGCTGACGCCACCAGCGCGGGCACTCATAGGCGTCGGCGAGGTGGCGCACGGTGGCGCTGTGGCCGGCGTCGGCGACGTCGAACTGGTCGAGCAGGGTGAACCACTGCGCCCACGTGCGCCCGGTGGCCTTGCGGATGACCGCGTCCGGCGCGGCGGCGAGGAGGGTGGGGTCGACGTCGCGGGCGCCGGCACGCCTGGCGCGGGCGGCCGCGCTCGCGGCGGCTCCGGGGCGCGCGAGCTTCGGCGCGGTGGTCCGCGAGCTGGCCTTGCGGACAGGTGCGACGGCCGCTCGCGCGGCGATCTTGGAGGAGGAGGCGCGGGCGCTGCTTGCGGTTCGTGCGGTCGACATGACAAGGCGCGGTATCGCACGGTCGCACGCGCTTGGGAAGAGGGCGGCGCACGCGGCCCTGCGAGATGTCGTGCGGGCGTGATGCAGGCCACCGGTGGAGGGGAAATTGTTGTGAGCGCAAATACAGGAATTTCAGGCGTTGGCCGCGACGGCTCCGCGGCGCGCGCCGGAGGATCGCACGCCGCGGATCGTGAGCGCCTGCGCGGCCGAAAATTTTGATGGGTGTACTTGTGAGCACTCGCCGACCACGGCCGGGTGCTGCCGACCTCGCGTCGACGCGGGGCCGTTCCGGTAGCATGGCGCCCCATGTCCAGCGGCGAATCGGTGAGAGGTCGGGTCGAGGGTGAGGCGCTCGCGGTGAACGGCTGGCGGACGCTGCCGTTCGAGGTGCTCCAGGCGCTGCGCGCCGGGTCCATGCTCATCGAATTTAATAATTTTAATAATTTGGGTCGTTTTGGGCACGAGGCCGTGGCGCGGCTGCTCGGCGTGCCGCCGATGGCCGTGCTCGAGCGGCTGCAGCACGCGATCGACGCGGGGGTCCCGGTGACGGAGAGCGAGGCCGGGTTCACGCTGGACGAGGCGTGGCGGGCGGAGCTGGTCGGGTCGCTGATGCCGTCGCTGGCGCGGGCGTGGCGCTCGGCGCTGGCGCAGGACGCGGTGAAGCTGTCCGATGGGGCAGGTGCCGCGGAGGCGCGCGCCGGTGCGGACGCGGGCGCGGAGGAGGGGACCGAAGCGAGGGCCACGGCAGAGGCCGGGGTCGCGCGGGCGGGCGCTGCGAGCCGTGCTGCGGCGGGGGCCGGGCAGGCGGGCGCGGCGGACGGCGTCGCGGGCGAGGCGGCGGGTGGCGTGCAGGAGCAGGTGTCCGCAGGGACAGGTGCGGCGGGCGGCGCAGCGCCGGAGGCCGGGGCCGCGCGGACGGACACCGATGCGCGGGGCGCGGGCGGTGGCGGAGGGGAGCGCGACGAGGGCGGGGCGCGCGGCGCGGACGAACCTGTGGGCTCGGACGATGGGAAGGTGTCCGCAGGGACAGGTGTGGAAGCGGCGAGCGAGGTGTCCGAAGGGACAGAGGCAGCGCCCGAGGTGTCAGCGGTGGCAGAGGCCGCGGGCGAGGTGTTCGAAGGGACAGAGGGTGTAGCGGCTGCGGGTGAGGTGTCCGAAGGGACAGAGGGTGTAGTGGCTGCGGGTGAGGTGTCCGAAGGGACAGACGGGGCGGCTGTGAATGAGGTGTCCGGCGTGGCGGCGGGGGAGGGCGAGGTGCCCGGAGGGACAGGTGCCGTGACTCGGCCGGGGGCGTCGGAGGGGACGATGGAGATCGACGCGGCGATGCTGCTGCAGATCGAGGTCCGGGGACCTCGGGCGGAGAGGGGACCGCCGCCGCCGCCGGCCGCGGAGGGGACGATGGAGATCGACGCGTCGATGGTCGTGCAGGCGGAGCCAAAGGCGGCGACGTCGGCGGCGAGCGAGGCGCGGCCGCGCGGGGCAGGGAAGCGGGAGCAGGTGATGCCGCGGCTCGAGGACACGGGGATGGGCGCGCTGCACCTCGACTTCTTGATCGCGGCCCAGGAGGCGGAGGAGCGCGGGGCGCCGCAGGCGGCGGCCGAGCACCTGCAGCGGGCGCTCGGCGAGCTGGCGTCGCAGTCGCCGGCGCACAAGCGGCTGCGGATCCTCGGGCTGATCGCGCTTGCGAAGGTTCAGTGGCGGTCGGCCGGGGCGGAGCACGGGTTCACGCTGAGCGAGGCGATGAGCACGCTCGACGCGGCGCGGGCCGAGCTCGGGGCGGACGCGCCGTCGGACCTGGCGGCGGAGCTGTGCCAGACGATCGCCGGGGTGTGCTTCGACCTCGGCGACATGCCGTCGCTCGAGCGGGCGCTGGCCGAGCTGGCGGTGGCGAGCCGGCTGTTCGAGGCGGCCGGCGACGCGGCCCGGGTGGCGCGACTATTAAACGAGCGGGCGGCGGTGCTGGTGCTGCTCGGCGACGCGGGCCAGGCGGCGACGATGCTGAAGGCGTCGCGCAAGGCGTTCGAGGGCCGCGAGGACGACCCGACGGCGCAGCGGGAGATCGCCGAGACCGATCACATGATGGCGTGGCTGTCGCTGTACGCCCAGCTGCGCCCGGGGCGCGAGCTCGACGGGCTGCGCATGGGCCTCGAGCACGCGAAGGCGGCGGAGCGCATCTTTAATAAGCTCGGGGACGGGCGCGAGCTGGCCCGCACGCAGGAGACGATGGGCCGGCTGGCGCTGCGCCTCGAGCAGCCGGGGCAGGCGATCGCCCACCTCGAGCCGGCGGTGGCGCGGCAGCGCGAGCTCGGCGACCTGATCGGGCTCGGGCGCTCGACCGACGCGCTGGCCCAGGCGCTCGCGCTGGTCGGGCGCGAGTCCGAGGCGATCGCGGTGCTAGCCGAGTCGATCGCCACCCACCGCGAGAAGGGCTCGCCGCTCGGCCTGGCGTTCAATCGGCAGACTTTTACCAATTTCGCGGTGCGGCTCGGCGCGTCGCTGCAAGGGGCGGCGCTGCACGAGGTCGGGCTGCTGCTGGCCCGTGTCGAGCGGGAGCTCGATGTGATCCGCAAGCAGGCGGTGCGCTGAGTCTCGGGGGTCGAAGCGAAACCGGAGAGGGTGGGCGGACGGGCTCGGCGAGGGCCTGCGCTCGTCAATTGAGCTGGACGGTGTCGGTGAGCAGCAGGACGACGAGGATGAGCAGCAGGCCGGCGGAGGACCAGCCGTTCAGACCGTAGCGCGCGTAGCCCCAGCCGCTCACGCCGACGGCGAGGAGCAAGAGGAGGATGACTGTGACTGTCAGCATGGGTCGATGATGGGGCACGGGACGCCGGCGGCGTGCGGCAAACTGTGCTGAGCGGGCGCCGGGATTTACGTGGTGGTGGGCGTGCCTCGGCGTCAGCGCGGCGGACTCGCGGGGCCGGTCGGTGGAGGCATGGAAGCGGCGGGCGGTGGTCGCCGGCGGGGCCGGTGGTCGCCCGCTCGGGGGGCTCCGGGGCAGCGTGGATGCCGCGCGGGGGGCGTCACCAGTGCAGTTGGCCGGTGAGCAGGAGGATGATGAGCACCACGAGGATGAGGCCGGCGGGCGACCAGCCGACCATGCCGTAGCGCGAGTAGCCCCAGCCGCCGCCGCCGATGGCGAAGAGGAGCAGGATGATGAGAATGATGGTGAGCATGCACTGAAACATACGAGAGGCCGCGGGGCACGCCCGTCGTCGGGCGATGCAACGCGTGCCGTGCGGACGCAAGGATTTGCGGCGCGTCCGCCGGCTCGCGCGGAAGAACTTGCCGGCGATCCGCGGTCGGAGGGGCGATCCGGACGGCGCCGAACCGACACACGCTCGACCACCGCCGCTCTTCGTCGGAGCGACGACCGCCGGGTCGCTGCGAGTCCACGGTCGGTTCGCCGGGGCGGTGACGGCGGCGACCCGCTCGGTCGGGTGGTCGCGGTCGGTGTCGATGGTGCGCGGTCGACCGTGGCCGCGGTCGACCGGCGGGTCAGCGGTCGGTTCGTGGCGGGAGGGTGCGGCGGCGGCGGGAGATCGAGACGCCGCCGTAGTTGAGCTTCAGGCTGCCGGCCTTGCCGAGGTTCTCCTGAGTGGCGGTGTACTCGAAGTCGCCGCCGACTTCCTCGCTGCAGGCGACGCACAGCCAGGTGCCGGGGATCGCCGCCACGCGGGCGGGCGGGATGTCGGCGTCACAGCGTTCGCACTGGCGCTTCTCGTCGATCTTCGTTGTCACGGGCGAGACCTCCGATCGCAAGCGGGCCGCGCTTGCGGCCGCAGTATGGGGGGCGGCGCCGCGAAGTCCAGAGAAATTCGGGGCGAGGAGTTCGGCCGCAGCGAGGCGCGCGGGATCAGTCGGCGAGGGCGCGATCGACGATCTCGCGGGTCGACTTCGAGAGCGCCGGGTGGGCGGCGACGCGGGCGAGCTGCGAGCGCATGAGCGTCTGGCGGGCGCCGTCGAAGCGGCGCCAATTATTAAACGCGCCGACGAGGCGGGCGGCGAGGTGGGGGTTGTGTTCGTCGAGGGCGAGCACGTTGTCGGCGAGCAGGGCGTAGCCGCGGCCGCAGGGGCGGTGGAAGTGGAACTGGTTGCGCATGGAGAACGCGCCGAGGAGGGCGCGGGCGCGGTTGGGGTTGTGCAGGGTGAAGTCCTGGTGGCCGAGCAGGGCGAGCACGCGATCGAGGGTGTCGTCCGGGTTGGCGACGGCCTGCAGGGTGAACCACTTGTCGATGACGAGCGGGTCGCCGTGCCAGCGGGCGTGGAAGCGGGCGAGGGCGGCGTCGCGTTCGGGGCCGGCGTGGTCGATGAGGCAGGCGAGGGCGTCCTGGCTGTCGGTCATGTTGTCGGCGGAGTCGAACTGGCGGACGGCGAGGGCGAGCGCGTCGGGGTCGTCGACGCTGACGAGGTAGGCGAGGGCGAGGTTGTGCAGGCGGCGGCGGTCGACCTCGGCGCGGTCGATGGAGTAGGGGCCGCGGGGCGCGGTGGCCTGCAGGGCCGCGGTGAGCGGCGCGTGCAGGGCGCGGGCGAGGGCGCGGACGGCGAACTGGCGGGCGACGTGGAGCTCGTCGACGGCGACGACGGCCTGGTGCTGGCCGAGGATGCGCTCGTTGGGCAGGGTGAGCGCGAGGGCCTTCAGCGAGCCGTCGAGGCGGTCGTCGGCGAGGGTGCGGGCGCAGCCGTCGACGAGGCGGGGGTCGAGGGCGAGGGGGCGAGCGGCGGCGACGTCGTCGGCGAGGCGGAGCAGCGCGCGGCGGCCGAGCTCCTGGCCGGCGTCCCAGCGGGCGAACGGGTCGGGGTCGTGGGCCATGAGCAGGGCGAGGTCGTCGTCGCTGCGCGGGAACTCGAGCTCGACCGGGGCCGAGAAGTTGCGCAGCAGCGAGACCACCGGGGCGCGCGGGACGTCGGTGAACGTGAACGTCTGCGCGGGCTCGCGGAGCTCGAGCACGAGGGTGTCGGAGGCCGCGGGCTGGCCGTCGAGGCGGGGTCGCAGCGAGCTGCCGTCGGCGTCGAGCAGGCCCATGGCCACGGGGATGTGCAGGGGCGCGGCGTGGTCGCGGCCGGCGGGCGGGGCCTGCTCGAGGGTGAGGGCGAGGGTGGCGGCGGCGGGGTCGTGGGACGCGCGGGCGCGGACGACGGGGGTGCCGACCTGCGAGTACCAGCGGCCGAACTGCTCGAGGTCGCGGCCGTTGGCGTCGGCCATGGCCTGGCGGAAGTCGTCGCAGGTGACGGCCTGGCCGTCGTGGCGCTGGAAGTAGAGGTCCATGCCCTTGCGGAAGCCGGCGGGCGTGAGGAGCGTGCGGAGCATGCCGAGGACCTCGGCGCCCTTCTCGTACACCGTCGCGGTGTAGAAGTTGTTCATCTCGATGTACGACTCGGGGCGGATGGGGTGGGCCATCGGGCCGCGGTCCTCGGCGAACTGCACGGTGCGCAGGCCGAGCACGTCGGCGATGCGCTTGACCGCGGGCGAGCCCATGTCGGCCGAGAACAGGCGGTCGCGCAGGACTGTCAAACCCTCTTTCAGGGTCAGCTGGAACCAGTCGCGGCAGGTCACCCGGTTGCCGGTCCAATTGTGGAAGTACTCGTGGGCGATCACCGACTCGATCGCGTTGTAGTCGTCGTCGGTGGCCGTGTCGGGGCGGGCCAGCACGTACTTGGAGTTGAAGATGTTGAGGCCCTTGTTCTCCATCGCCCCCATATTGAAGTCGCCGACGGCGACGATCATGTAGATGTCGAGGTCGACCTCGAGGCCGAAGGTGTCCTCGTCCCACTTCATGGCGCGCTCGAGCGAGCGGAGGGCGTGGGCGCAGCGGTCGATGTTGTCGGGCTCGACCCAGATCTCGAGGCGGACGGCGCGGCCGGAGCGGGTGACGAACTCGCCGGGCAGGCAACGCAGGTCGCCGGCGACGAGGGCGAACAGGTAGCAGGGCTTGGGGAAGGGGTCGACCCACTCGGCGAAGTGGCGGCCGCCCTCGAGCTCGCCGGTGGCCACGCGGTTGCCGTTGCCGAGCAGGACGGGGTAGCGGGCGCGGTCGGCCTCGATGCGCACGCTGTAGCGGGCCATGACGTCGGGGCGGTCGAGGAAGTAGGTGATGCGGCGGAAGCCGTCGGCCTCGCACTGGGTGCAGAAGTTCCCGCTCGAGCGGTACAGGCCGTTGAGCTCGGTGTTGGACTCCGGGTGGACCTCCACGGTGGTCGTCAGCGTGAAGGCGTCGGGGACCGCGGGCAGGATCAGGCTGCCGCCGTCGACGATGTGCGTGGGGTCCTTCTTGCCGTCGACGGCGATGGCGACGAGCTGCAGCGACTCGCCGTCGAGCACGAGCGGGGCGCCCTGCGGGGCGCCGGGTGCGCGGCGTACCTCGAGGGTCGCGTGCACGAGGGTGGCTGACTCGCCGAGCTCGAAGCGGAGGTCGACCCGATCGACGAGGAAGTGCGGGGGACGGTAGTCCTTGCGGAAGATCGGGCTCGGGCTCGCGGTCGCGGTCATCGGCACCGGTGTACCGGAGGGCGGCGGCCGGCGACAAGCCCGGGCGGGGCGCGGCGGCGCTCACGGCGGGCTTCGCCGCGGGGGAGCGCCGGACGGCGATCGCGGCCGCCGGATCAGGCGAGCGCGCGGCGCAGGCCGGCGGCCATGGCGAGCACGGGCGGGAGGGCGTGGCTGATGCCGCCGCACACGTTGGTGAAGCCGTGGAACAGGTGGGGGTGGCGCACGAGGTCGACGGGGACGGCGGCCTCGCGGAGCCTCCTGGCGTAGGCCTCGCCCTCGTCGCGCAGGGGGTCGAAGCCGGCGGTGACGACGAGGGCGGGCGGGGCCCCGGCGACGTCGGGTTCGAACCATGGCGAGGCGCGCGGGTCGCGACGGTCGGCGTCGCCGCGGAGGTAGTTGGCGAGGAACCACTCCATCGTCTCGCGCTCGAGGAACAGGCCGTGGCCCATGCTCTCGATCGAGGGGAACGACATGGTGAGGTCGACCGCGGGGTAGATGAGCAGCTGGAAGATCGGCTTGACGGCGTCGCGCCGGGTGGCGAGGGCGGTGACGGCCGACAGGTTGCCGCCGGCGCTGTCGCCGGCGAGGGCGAGGCGGGCGGGGTCGAGGCCGAGGGCGGCGGCGTGGCCGGCGACGTGGCGGAAGGCGGCGAGCGCGTCGTCGGGCGCGGCCGGGAAGCGGTGCTCGGGGCCCATGCGGTAGTCGACGGCGATGACGACGCAGCGGGCCTCGTCGGCGAGCAGGCGGCACAGCGGATCGTGGGAGTCGAGGCTGCCGACCACGAAGCCGCCGCCGTGGAAGAACACGACGGCGGGGGCGGGGCGAGGCACGCCGCGCGGGCGGTAGATGCGGACGGGCAGCCTGCCGGCGGGGCCCGGGAAGTGCTCGTCGTGGACGTCGAGCTGGCGCGGGGGGACGGCGAGGATGCTGCTGTTGATCTCCATCTCGCGGCGGGCCTCGGCGACCGGCAGCTCGTGGAACAGCGGGCGCTTCAGGCGGCGCTGCATGGCCATCAGGAACTGCACCTGGGCGTCGAGCACGAGGCCGTCGCGCGCGAGGGGACGCTCGCGTACGAGGCGCAGCAGCGCGCTGTCCGGCAGCTTCAGGAGGGCCCGCACGGCGCGGGCCTGGAGGCGGTGGTGGAGCGCGAGGCGGACCATGCGTGGCGACGATAGCCGAATGCCGGGGCGAAGGAGCGACCCCTCGCGCCGGCGAGGCGCAGCTCGACCACGCGACCGCGGTGACGCGCTAGCGATCGGCGAGCCCGCGCGTCACCGCGGCTTCATCACCTTGACCCGGCGGCCGGCGCTGTCGGTGGTGCCCGCGTCCGGCGGCGCCGACGAGGGCGGCGAGCCGCTGGCGGCGATCGTGAACGACTGCGTCCTGGACTGCTCGCGCCCGCCGAACACCCCGGCGACCTTGATCGCGAGGTTGCCGTCGCGCGCCGCGGGCGCGGCGTACTGCACGGACACCCGCAGCTTCTGGCCGCTGCGGACCGTCATGGCCGTCTTCGGGGCCGAGGTCCCGGAGATCTTCAGGCCGTCGACGCCCCACACGGTGACTTCGACGTCCGAGCCGTCGGCGCCGAACACGACGTCGAGCTCCGCGGCCGTGGCGCCGAGCGCCGCCGCCTTGACCTCGACCGGACCGCCGGGCTTGGCGGGCTGGTCCTCGTGCGGCTGCACGCCGGTCGCGGGCCTGTCCTTCGTCGCGGCCGCGGGTAGGGCCGGCGCGGTCTTCGGGGGCTCGACCGGGGCGGCGGCGGGCTCGGCCGGCGTGGTCTTCGGGGGCTCGACCGCGGCGGCGACGGGAAGGGCCGGCGCGGGCTTCGGGGGCTCGGACGGGGCGTCCGCGGCGGGCCGCTCGGCGACCACCGGCGGTCGGCCTGGCTCGGCCGCGCAGGCCGCCACGCTCCACGCCACAATCACGCCCGCAATTTCTCGCCGTCTCATCGGTCTTCCTCCGTCGCGTCAGTTGTCGATGGTGATCGTCGCCGAATAATCGCCCGGGACGTCGCTGAATCCCTGGATGGTGAGAACATAGATCTCTCCGGCGCTCGAGTCGAAGTCCAGGAGCTCGTCGCCGCTGCCGCTGGCGGCCGTGGCGACGACCTCGCCGCTCTTGTAGACCTTGAGGTCGATGTCCTCCGGGCAGGTCGATTCGACGAAGATCGGCTGGCCGGTGCCGACGATGCGGATGTAGCGGTTCTGCGTGAGCCTGTTGCTCGACCCGCCGCCGACCAGGTCGACCGCGAGCATGGTCCCGACCGCGCCTTCGCGGTAGAGCGGGAGGTTCGACGCCGTGCCGCCGTCGTGGAGCTCGCCGGTCGCCCACTCGTCGGCGATCGCGGTGACGCCGAAGTCCGAGTCCGCCGAGTGGTAGGCCGCGAGCGCGTCGATCTCGGCGGCCATCAGCGGCAGCCCGGCCTTCAGCGGGGCGACGAACGAGAACAGGGTGGTCAACGCGGGCGACGTGCGCTGGCCGAGGTAGGCGTCGTAGATGGCCTGGAGCCCGCCGTCGACCTGGTCGAACGGCTCGTTGGCGCCGTCGTAGATGTCGTAGACGATCGTCATGACGGTGGCCTCGCCGTACCAGCCCGGGTTCTTCGCCGGGTCGATGTCGTTGAGCTCGAGGTCGAAGACGAAGCTGTCGCCCTGCAGCGGGCCCGAGGTGTCGGTGTAGAGGTGCTGGGGATCGAGGATGATCGCGCTCATCGCGTTGCACGCGCCCTCGCTCCACGCGACCCGCGGGTCGACGATGTCGCCGAGGCCGTGGGCGCCGCCGATGGTGTCGGTGCGCGCGATCGTCGCCTCGAAGGCGTGGCACCACTCGTGGACGATGACGTGGGAGTCGAACTCGTCGGTGTCGATGTCGGCCTTGCCGAGGATGTACAGCTCGCTGCTGTCCCAGTGCGAGGTGCCGATCTGCCCGTCCGCCTTGTCGCCCGACTCGGGCCGGTTCTCGACGCTCCAGTTGATGACCAGCGGCACGAACGCGGGCGGCGGGGCCGTCTCGGCGAGGAACCGCTGCGCCGCGTCGTAGGCCGCGTCGAGCACGGCGAACGGGGCGGCGAAGCGCGGGTCGTCGTAGCCCGCGCCGGTCCACCCGGTCCTCGCCACGACGTCGAGGCTCGCGTCCGCGGCGCTGACGACGGTCTCGCTCTCGAGCAGGTAGATGGCGTCCTGGTCGGTGTTGTCCTCGACGCGCATCACCGGCTCCGCGGTCTCCGCGAAGATCCACAGCTTGACCTCGCCGACGCCGGCGTAGTCGAACGCGTACGCCCCCGCCGCGTCGGACACCGTGGCCGCGAGCTCCTCGTCGGTCGCCGCGTCGAGCAGGCGCACCGACACGCCGCGGATCGGCCGGGTCTCGATCGCCATGTAGTCGAGCTTCTCGGCCTGGGGGTCGAAGGGGACGAACTCGTAGGAGAGGGTGCCGGCCAGGTGGTAGATGGCCTCGCCCGTGGTGCCCGAGGAGGACTCGGCGGTCTCCGCGGCGCTCGTCGGGTCGTCGCCGGTGCTGGTGGCCGTGACGGACTCGCCGGTGGGGCTGCTCGTGGTGGCGTCGCCGGTGGCGGTCGAGCTCGAGTCGTCGAGGCCGCCGGCCGTCGTCGGGTCGACGGCCCCGCTCGTGGCGCTCTCGCCCGTGGTGTCGGAGGTCGAGCCCGAACCGCCGCCATCATCGCCGCACCCCGCGCCGAGCGCGAGCATCGCCAGCGTCAGCATCAACAGACCACGCACTTCAACGAACAAGCCACGAGCCGGGACCATAGATCCTCCCGAACGACCATGCATCAATGAACGCATGCAACCTACTGCATGCCCTCGAGGTTGGCGAGTCGAAACTGCGTGGACGAGAGGGGCCCGTCGACGGCGCTCGAGCCCATACGTGTCGTACCTGCGAGCACTGCCACAGCGTCAGGCCCGGCCCGTCGATGCGGTCATGTGGCGAGTGGTCGCGCCCACATGTCCCGGCGGACATCCGTCGCCGCCGAGGGCGTTTGCGGGCGGGGTTCGCCACGCGGGTGCGGGCTGTGGTAAGGCGGGGAGATGAGGCGCCTCGTCCCCCTGCTGCTCATGACCGTGCTCGCGTGTGCCCACAAGGCCTCGGACGGGCCGACCGTGCTGAAGAACGAGACGGTGATGGAGGACAAGGCCGAGGTGGTCTACGAGCTCGCGTACGCGGCGAAGGGGTCGCGCAAGGTCGAGCTCGTCTTGAAGATGCGGGTGAACGGGCTGGTCGAGACGTCGAAGCTGGTGGCGGAGGTGTATGCGCAGGGCGGGTTCAACGTCGACGACAGCGGCACGCGCTGGGACGGGTTCTTGCCGCCGCGCCAGCCGCAGACGTTCCGCGTGGGCCTGGTGATCCCCGAGGGCTTCGACACCGCGACCGCGACGATCAGCCTGACCCGGTCGCACGACAGCTTCTCTCTGATGAAGGAGACGCTGACGTTCACGGTCGACGACAAGGGGGTGGTCAAGCTGCAGGGGTGAGCGCCGGCGGCGGCGCGGGGGTGGTTTCGGCGGTGGGATTGTGAGACGCTGCCGGCGGACCGCTTTACCCCGAGGTTTGCCGTGACGCGACTCGACCGAACTTGCCTGTCGTTGGTGTGTGCATGGAGCGTGGTGGTCGGGCTCGCGCCGGGGCGGGCGGAGGCGTGCGGGGGGACGTTCTGCGACGGGGGCGTGCCGGGGCCGATGCCGGTCGACCAGACCGGGGAGAGCGTGATCTTCGTGATGGGCGGGGTGGAGTCGGAGGTCCACATTCAGATCTCGTACGACCCGAACACCAACGCGGACAAGTTCGCGTGGATGATCCCGCTGGCCGCGGTGCCGGAGTTCTCGGTGGGGTCGCAGCCGCTGTTCGACCAGATCCGGGCGGCCACGGTGCCGCTCTACGGGCTGACGACCGTGGCCGAGGACTGCGGCGGCGGCGACACCGGCAACATATCGCTGAGCGGGTCGAGCGACGACCCCAGCGGGGTGAAGTTCGACGCGGGCGGGACCGGCGGGCCGACCGACCCGCTGCTGGTCGAGACCGTCGGGGCGTTCGAGGTGGCGGTGCTGCAGGACACCGAGGTGGCGCCGATCCAGGAGTGGCTGGAGATGAACGGCTACAGCTGGGATCCGAACGCGGCGCCGATCCTCCAGCAGTACCTCGACGAGGGCAACGTGATCGCGGCGCTCAAGCTGACGAACGGGGCGGGGCTGCAGGACGTCCACCCGATCACGCTGACGTACCCGTCGAACGAGACCTGCTTCCCGCTGCGGTTGACGCGCATCGCCGCGGTCGCGGACATGGACATCCGCGTGTTCGTGCTGGCCAGCGACCGCGCGGCGCCGACGAACTACCGCCACGTGCTGGTCAACCCGCTGAAGCTCGACTGGCTGCAGTTCGCGCCGAACTACAAGGCCGTGATCAGCAACGCCGTCGACGCGTTCATGGCCGAGGGGCGGGCGTTCGTCACCGAGTATGCGGGCACCAGCGGCGGGGTGGTGCAGACCGGGGTGTACGATCCGCTGTGGAGCGAGCAGGCGTTCGTCGGGCTCGACCCGACGCTGGCGGTCACCGCCCTCAACGAGATGGGGCTGGCGGCGTGCTACGACGAGTTCTCGTGCGGCTGGAACCACCCGCTGGTGTTCGGGCTGCTGCTCGAGCACCTGCCGCCGCCGATGGGGGTGCCGCCGGAGATGTTCTACCCGTACCTCGGCGACTACGCGGGGCAGATCGACGCGGGGCAGTGGAACGACGGGGCGGGGTTCGCGGCCGGGCTGCTCGAGCGGGTGATCGAGCCGGGCATGCACGCGGTCGACCTGCTCGACACCTGGCCGTTCTTGACGCGCATGTACACGACGATCTCCCCGGCGGAGATGATGGAGGACCCGATCTTCCACCTGAACCCGGACCTCGGGGAGGTGGCCCAGCTGCGTCAGGCGACCAACCTCGTGCTGTGCAACGGCGACAGCGTGGTCACGCTGCCGGACGACCGCGAGGTCTACGTGCCGGGCGGGGCGCCGTGGCCCGACATCCCGGGGGAGGAGTGGTGGAGCGAGGAGGTGCAGACCATCGCCCTGAAGGGCGCGCCGATGACGCTGGTCAACAACACGGCGGCGATCGACAAGAAGCTCGCGGAGTGGAACCTCCTGCACGGGTGGCCGCGGGGGCCGGACGCGACGACGGGCGGGGCGCCGACGAGCGGCGCGGGCGAGTCGACGGGCGAGGCGCCGACGAGCGGCGGCGGCGCGAGCTCGGCGGGCTCCGAGGCGAGCGGTGAGGCGTCGGGCGACGGCGGGCAGGACGAGGCCGGCGGGTGCGGCTGTCGCAGCGACGCGGGGGCGCCCGCGGGGCTGTTGCTCGGGCTCGGGTTGCTCGCGCGCCGCCGCCGCAGCCGGACGCTCGTCACCAATTAACTCATTCGGCGACGGGGGCAGGCCTGATCGCGGGCCCGGACGTGGCGCGGGTCTCGCGGGCGCGGGCGCGGGCGCGGTGATCAGCTGTCCTTTGGGACAGGTATCGTAGCCTGTCCCGAAGGATATGTCACTCCGCGCACTCGCCCGCGACCTGGTCGAAGTCCTCGGGGTGGCTGCGCAGGGCCTCGCAGGCCTTCTGCAGGAACGCCTCGAGGGTGGTGGGGTAGACCTTGGCGCGCGAGTCGCGGGAGGCGGTGACGACGTGGCGGCCGTCGGGGGAGAAGTCGGCGGCGGAGACGGCGGCGGAGTGGCCGTGGAGGGTGGCGACGAGCTCGTAGCCGGCGGCTTCGGTGGACCACAGCTTGGCGGTGTTGTCGGACGACGAGGTGACGATGCGGGAGGCGTCGGCGGAGAAGGCGGCGTGCAGCACGGAGGCGGAGTGGCCCTGGAGGGTCGCGAGCACGCGGGCCTTCTGGCCGTCGGCGACGGCGTAGACCCAGGCGTCGCGGGCGGTGGCGACCACGAGGCGGGTGCCGTCGCGCGAGAAGGCGACCGAGTGGACCGCGCCGGAGCCGGTGTCGAGGGTGTCGAGGTCGTTGCCGTAGCGGGTCGTCCACAGCTTGGTGGTGTTGTCGGAGGAGATGGTGGCGAGCAGGGAGCCGTCGGGGGAGAAGCTCGCGCCGGTGACGGGTCCGGAGTGGCCGACGAGGTCGGCGATGTGCTTGCAGGCGTCGTTGGTGAGGAAGGCCTTGTTGGAGTCGCGCACGGCGGTCACCGCGAACACCCCGCCGGGGGCGATGGCCGCCATGTCGACCACGCCGCGCATGCCCTGGCACGACTCCTCGCTCTGCTTGCCGCTGATCGCGTCCGAGAAGCGCAGGGTGTCGTCGGTGCCGGCGGTGATGACCCGCCGGCCGTCGCGCGAGAACGCGGCCGCGAGCACGGGGCCGGCGTGGCGCACGACGACGCGGTCCTGGCCGCTGGCGCTGTCCCACAGGCGGACCACGGGGTCGTCCTCGGCGAGCGTGAGCATGCGGCCTGAGCCGTCGCCGGCGAACACGGCGGTGAACACCGGGCCGCTGTGGCCCTCGAGCACGCGCACGAGGCGCTGGTTGGTGACGTCCCACAGGCGGGCGGTCTTGTCGTCGCTGACGGTGACGATGCGCTGGCCGTCGGGCGAGAAGCGGGCCAGGCGGACCGGCGCGGCGTGGCCCTTCAGCGTGGGGATCGCGTTGCTGAGCGAGGCGTCCCACAGGCGCACGGTGTTGTCGTCGCCGACGGTGAGCACGCGGGCCCCGTCGGGCGAGAACTTGCCGGCGCGCACCGGCGCGGTGTGGCCCTCGAGCGTGGCGATCACGTTGCCGCTGGCGGAGTTCCACAGGCGGGCGGTGGTGTCGTCGCTGACGGTGAGCACGCGCGAGCTGTCGGGCGAGAAGCGGGCGGTGGTGACGCGCTCGGTGTGGCCGACGAGGTCGACGACCTCGCCGCCGGCGGTCAGCCACACCTTGGCCGAGTGGTCGGCGCTGGCGGTGGCGACGCGGCGGCCGTCGGGGGCGAAGGCGGCGTCGAGCACGGCGCCGGTGTGACCGGTGAAGCTGGCGAGCTGGCGGCCGGTCTGGGTGCTCCACAGCAGGGCGGTGCGGTCGGCCCCGTAGGTGACGACGGCGCCGCTGTCGGGCGAGAACACGGCGCCGGCGATCGTGTCGGTGTGGCCGCCGAGCACGGCGATGCGCGTGCCGATCTCGTTCCACAGGCGGGCGGTGCGGTCCTCGCCGACGGTGACGAGGCGGGTGCCGTCGGGCGAGAAGGCGACCTGGCGCAGGGCGCCGGCGTGGCCGCGCAGGATGTCCTTCAGCTGGCCGGTCTCGGCGCTCCACAGGCGGGCGGTGCCGTCGACGCCGGCGGTGAGCAGGGCCAGGCCGTCGGCGGAGAAGGCGGCGGCGGTGAGCGAGCCGGCGTGGCCGCGCAGGGTCTCGATCGTGCGAGTGGTGCGCAGGTCGGTCAGGCGGTAGCTGCGGTCGGCGTAGGCGATCAGCGCGCGGAAGCCGTCGGGGGCCATGGCGTGCACGAACTTGCCGCCGGCGAGGCCCTTGTAGGTGTCGAGCAGGTCGCCGGAGGCGGCGTTGAACATGCGGGCGCTGCGGTCGGAGCTGACGGCGAAGATACGGGTGTCGTCGAGCGAGAAGGCGGCGTCGAGCACGGCGCCGGTCGGCTCGCTGAGGTTGCGGATGGTCCGCCCGGACACGGCGTCCCACAGGTGCACGGTCGCGTCGCGGCTGGCCGTGAGCACGCGGGTGCCGTCGTGCGAGAAGTCGGCGACGGTGATCGGCTCGCTGTGGCGCAGCACGGCCGGGCGCTGCACGGGGGTCGCGACCGCGGCGGCCAGGCCCTGCATGACGCGGGCGGGCACCGGGCGGCCCTTCTGGCGGCTGCTGCCGGCGGCGCGGATGGCCTCGCGCAGGGCCTCGCGCTCCTTGCCGGCCTGCTGGGCGAGCAGCAGGGCCTCGGCGCCCTTCTGCTTGAGCTCGGCGTCCTCGCGGGCGCGGGCGTTGAGCTCGGCGAGCGCGGTCTTGGAGTTCTCGGCGACGATGTACTGCCAGACGAACAGCGCGAGCAGGACGCCGAGGGTGGCGACGGTGCCGGTGAGGATGCTGATCGTGCGGCGCTGCGACTGGGCGCCCTCCTCGGCGCGTTCGCGGCGCTCGCGCTCGATGTCGGCCCGGTAGCGCTCGCGGTCGGCCTTGCGCTGCTCCTCGAGCGCGGTGCGCCGCATGGTCTCTTCCTTGCGGCCGGCCTCCTCGACGCGGTGGCGGGCCTCGGCCTCGCGGCGGGCGTAGTTGACGCCGGCGAGCAGGAACTCGTGGTCGGTGACGGTGAGGTCGCCGCGGCCCTGCGACCACGACAGCGCGTCCTCGAGGGCCGCGCCGCGCAGCAGGTAGTCGTCGACCTTGCCGGCGGTGACCCAGCGGTCGACGAGCTCGGCGAGGCGCTGCTCCTTCTCCTTGGCCTTCAGCCACTTGTGGTCGTAGACCTCGGCGAAGATCAGGTTGCGCGTGCGCAGGTGGATGTCGCCGCCGGCCCCGAGGTGCTCGGCGGCCAGGCCGGTGAGGCGCAGCTCGGTCTGGTTCTGGCTGTTGGGCTCGGCCGGCACGCGCTCGCCGTCGAGGAGGCGGCGGTACAGGTGCAGCATCTGCCGCACGCGCAGGCGCGAGGGGTTCATGTCGAGGCGCTTCTCGGCGTAGGCGAGGTTGGCGTCGCCGCCGCGGCCGCTGCGCACGAACACGTTGTAGGCGGCGTCGTCGACGCGGGCGCTCTCCTGGCCGCGCTCGATCGTCCCGTGGCGCACGAGGTCGTCGCACAGGCGCTGGGTCATGTACGGGTGGCCCGAGGTCCACGCGTAGACCGCGTCGAGCAGGCTCGCCGAGTCGCATTTTAGTGACTCGAGGCCGGGCAGCAGGGCGCCGAGCTCGGCCCGCGAGAAGTCGTCGAGGCGGATCTCCTTGCCGATGTTGAAGGGGGTGCGGACCGAGTTCTGGATGAGGTCGGCGGGGGCGGCCACGCCGAGCAGGCAGAAGGTCAGGCGGCCGTACTCGGGGTCGTCGGCGCGGAGGTTGTAGGCCGAGCGGATCGAGGCGAAGAAGTCGTCGGTCACGAACGAGAGCGCGAGCACGCTGTCGACCTCGTCGATGAACACGACGATGGGGCCGGCGACGCGGTCGAGCAGCTCGTTGCGGATGAAGCGGTACCAGCGGTGGACGGGGGTCAGGTGCTGGTGGGTGGTCCAGAACAGGTCGAGGTTGGCGAGGCCGAGCGCCTGGGCGATGTCGTCGGCGATGCTGTAGTACCACTCGTCGATGGTGACGCTGGTCGAGCCGATGCCGGAGAAGTCGATGCTGACGCAGCGCACGCCCTCGAGCGCGAGGGCGCGGGCGACGCGCATGCGCAGGCTCGACTTGCCGATCTGCCGCGGCGCGAGGATGTAGCAGAACTCGCCGCGGCGCAGGTTGTCGAGCAGCTCCCGGTCGGCGCGGCGCTCGACGTACAGGGCGTCGCCCTGGACCGCGCCGCCGACCTGGAACTGGCGCACGGGGCTCATAGCCGCAGGCGCTCGTACAGCCGATAGCGCAGGCGGTAGTAGCCGACCTTCTCCTCGACGGCGAGGCCGAGGGCCTCGAGGCGGGTGGAGGTCTCGGCGTCGAGGGCGACGAGCGACTCGCTGCGCAGGCGGCGGATGCCGGCCAGCAGCTCGGGCGCGGCCTGCAGGCGCCGGGCGTGGCGCTGCAGGAAGTCGTCGAAGATGGTGGTGTCGTCGTCGAGCAGGTCGTCGACCGCGGCGCCGCCGGCGAGGTTGCTGCGGTGCATCACGTGGCGCACGAGGTACGGGTGGCCGCCGACGAGGGCCGTGAGCGCGGCGAAGTCCTTGTCGGTCCACGTCAGGCCGTAGAGCTGGGCGAGCTGCTCGACCTGGCCGCGCGTGAAGTCGCCGAGCACGATCGGCGGGGTCAGGTTGAACGGCGACTGGGTCGGGCGGTCGATCAGGCGGCCCGGCGTGGTCGAGATGCCGAGGATGAGGCGCAGCTTGCCGAGGCGCGCGTCCTGGGCCCACGCGCGCAGCATGCCGAAGCAGTCGTCCTTGAACGGGAGGCCGTAGACGGCGTCGACGCGGTCGAGGGCGACGATCACCCGCGAGTTGGCGAGCGGCAGCACGTTGTCCCGCATGAGCCGGCCGAGCTTCTGGTTGACGCTGCCGTGCGTGCGCCACAGCGTGGGCACCCAGTCCTCGGGGCCGCCGATCGCGCCGACGATCTGGAAGGCGAGCTCGCGGATGAAGCTGGCGTAGTCGGAGCGCGACTCGTGGTCGAAGGTGTCGAAGTTGATGGCGATGACGCGGCAGTCGCCGCCGTCCTGCTGCAGCACGCAGTTGGTCAGGTACTGCGAGGTCCAGGTCTTGCCGAACTTCTCCGGGCCCCACAGCACCACCGGCGCGCCGGGCTGGTCGAGGTAGTTGAGGGCGGTGCGCTCCTCCTCGGTGCGGTTGACGTGCCAGCTCTGGTTGTAGGGCGCGCCGGGCGGCTGCACGCGCGCGGCGACCGTGTAGTAGATGCCGGAGTCGCCGACGCTGCCGCCGGTCAGCGAGGTGATGACGAGGTCGGGGATCGGCGCGGTCTGCGAGGTGGCGGCGCGGACCTCGGGGGGGACCTGCGAGAGCGGCGACACGTGCGGGGTCGGGGGCGGCTTGCGGGTGAACGGCAGCGGCTCGGGGCGGGTGCCCTGGTCGTCGCTGAGCTCGAACGCGTCGATGTCCTGGACGATGCGCCAGTGGCCGGCGGGGTGGCGCTTGGCGGCGCGGGGCCAGATGCGCAGGCTGGCCTGGCCGCGGTCGTCGACGGTGATGCGGCCGGCGGAGTAGCCGTGGCGGCGGTCGAGCTTGCCGTCGCCGAAGGTCTCGAGGCCGAACAGCGAGGAGCCCTGGAGCTGGCGGCGCGGGGCGGAGCCGCCGATCGTCAGGGTGGTGGCCATGTGCTCGTGCATGTGGCCGAAGATGTGGGCGGTGAAGCGGCCGGAGGTTGCGATCTCGCCGAAGAACTGGTCGCGGGCCTCGGGCGCCAACCAGTCCGGCGGGTGGTGGGTCATGAGCAGGGCGAAGTCGCAGGACTTGACCCACGCGGGGCCGTCGCCGTCGCAGGCGGCGTGGAACTGGCGGGCGTCGACGGCCAGCTTGCCCTCGAAGTTGCCGCCGCCGATCTGCAGCCACGTGCTGTTGAGGCCGACGACGCCGAGCTTCAGGCCGTCCTTGTGGAGGATCGCCGAGAAGTCGCCGGGCA
Organism: Myxococcales bacterium; assembly: GCA_016793465.1. The sequence continues at coordinate 167,969 of JAEUJW010000040.1, read as the reverse complement.
TGAGGCCGGGCTTGCGGGGCACCGCGCAGTACGGGTGGCCGTCGTGCCAGGCGGTGTAGGGCGTGAAGGCCCCGTCGATCAGCTTGCGGTAGGGCGAGGCCGCGTCGCGCCAGAACTCGGCCTGGACCTCGGGGTAGGTCGACCAGCGCTGCAGGACCAGGGTCTCGGGCCGGCGCTGGTCGGGGCGCACGAGGTCATGGTTGCCGGGGATCGCCAGCAGGCTGGGCGTCGAGCCGAGCGCCTGCAGGTGGGCCCACAGCTTGGCCAGGGTCGAGTCGTTGAAGTTCTTGAACTCCTCGGCGCTGCCGCGCTGGGTGAGATCGCCGGAGAACAGCACGAGGTCCCACGGGCCGCAGCGTTCGTGCAGCTTCTCGAGGTCCGCGAACAGGGCGTCGCGCACGCCGGGCCACAGCCAGCCCTGGGACTCGAGCCCCTGGTGCAGGTCCGTGAAGTGAAGCCAACTGAAGGAACGCATGCGTAGGTGAGGGTTTGGGGGATTGTACCACCCGCGACGCGGAGGAATGACGAGCGCGGTGGTGGCCGGGGACGAGGGTGCAAGAATTGTCCAGCGGGCCACCGCGACAAGCCGCGGCGACGGGGGGTCACGTGCACTACGCCTGACTCACGCCGCCGGTTTCCCGCGCCGATGCGCCCGCGGAGGGCCTGGCGAGGCGTGCTGGCGGGGTTATCGCGGTTCGCGTGCGAGGGGCGCAATGTTGCGCATCGGGTCTAGGCAGAGCCGCGCCGCATGGGCCATGCTCTCGCCGACCGTGCACCGCACCTCGGCGATACGAATGCTGGCGGCGGCGCTGCTGACCGCGGCGCCGCTGCACCTCGCGCGCGCGCAAGATCCCCAGGCGCTGGTCGAGCCGGTCCTGCTCAACAGCGCCGACATCTCGTACCCCGAGGCGCTGCGTCGGCTGCGGCCGCCGCCGCAGGGGCAAGTGGTCATCAAGTTCGTGGTCGGGATCGACGGAGCGCCGCGCGAGCTCGAGGTGACGCAGACCGTGCACCCCGAGCTCGACGCGCTGGCGCTCGCCGCGGTCGCGTCGCTGCGCTACTCGCCGGGGCTGGTCGCCGGGCGGCCGGTCGAGGTCGTCAAGTCGGTGGGGATCGACATCGCGGCGCCGTCGCCGTTGCCGCCGCTGGCGAAGGGCGCGGAGCCGGACGGGGGAGAACCCGAGGTGTCCGAAGGGACAGCCCCGACCCGCATCACGCCGGTCGACGCGCCGGGGCGAGACCCGACCTCACGGCCCGCCGGGCCCTCCGGCCCTGATCCGGGGGTCGCGGGCCAGGGGCCGGTGCGGCTCACCGGCGTGCTCGTCGAGGCCGGGCAGCGCACGCCGGTGGTGGGCGCGAGCGTGCTGGTGATCCCGGCGCCGGCCGACGCCGAGGTCGGCGAGGTGACCAAGAAGGTCTACGGCGAGGAGGCGCCGCCGAAGTGGACGCTGCGGGCGACCACGCGGGCCGACGGCAGCTTCGAGATCCGCGGGGCGCCGGACGGCAAGGTGCGGGTGATCGCGCTGGCCCAGGGCTTCGACCGCTTCGAGCAGATCGAGGAGTTCAAGGGCGGGTCGCGCGTCGAGGTCAAGTACTTCCAGCGGCGCCTGGTCGTGAACCCGTACCGCACGGTGGTGTCGAGCCGGCGCAACGAGCCGGAGGAGGTCAACCGCCGCACGATCAGCGTGCAGGAAATTAATAATCTGCCGGGCACCCAGGGCGACGCGCTGAAGGCGATCCAGAACTTCCCCGGCGTCGCGCGCCCGCCGTTCGGGGCGGGGCTCCTGGTGATCCGCGGGGCGGCGCCGGCCGACTCGCGCACGTACCTCGGCTACCACGAGATCCCGCAGCTGTTCCACTTCGGGGCGCTGTCGTCGACGTTCAATAGCGACATCATCGCCCAGATCGACTTCATCCCCGGCAACTTCGACAGCCGGTTCGGCGACGCGATCGGCGGCATCATCAACGTCAACCCGCGCAAGGGCCGACGCGACGGCTTCCACGGCTACGTCGACGCCGACATCTTCGACGCCGGCGTCCTGGTCGAGGGGCCGGTGGGCAAGGGGTCGTTCGCGCTGAGCGGGCGGCGCAGCTACATCGACGGGGTGCTGCGGGTGGCGCTGCCGAAGGACGCGGGGCTCGGGCTCACGCAGGCGCCGCGCTACTACGACTACCAGGCGCTGTTCGACTACCCGCTCGGAGGCGGGGAGTTCTCGCTGCGGTGGTTCGGGTCGGACGACCGCTTCAAGCTGATCGCGGAGCCGCCGAACGACACCATGGACGCGAGCGGCAGCAACTCGGCGTCGACGGCGATCCTGTTCCACCGCTTCGACGTGGTGTACCGCAAGCAGGACGGGCCGTGGGACTTCCTGATCACGCCGTCGTTCAACTACCAGGCGCTGCGCGGCAAGTTCGGCGATCGGTTCGAGTTCAACTTCCCGAATACCGGCTTCTCGTTCCGCGCGGAGGCGGCGCGCCAGCTGAGCGAGCGGGCGTCCCTGCGCGTCGGCACCGAGATGCAGGCGGGGCGCTACGAGATCGAGGCGAAGGCGCCGGGCCTGCCGGCGGAGGCGGGGCTCGGCTCGACGGGGGTGTTCAACGTCGGCGACCTGGCCCAGAGCTACGCGAACCCGGCGCTGTACACCACGGCGACCATCCAGCTCGGCGAGCGGTTCACGCTGCTGCCGGGCGGGCGCCTGCAGTACTACGCGATCCAGCTGAAGAAGCTGGCGGTCGACCCGCGCGTGCGCTTCATGTGGCAGGTCGGCGAGAGCACGACGATCAAGGGCGGCGTCGGCCTCTACAGCCAGATCCCCGACATCTTGAACCTCAACCCGATCTGGGGGAACCCGCGCGCGAGCCTCGAGCGCGGGGTGCACACGAGCCTCGGCTTCTCCCACCGCTTCGAGTCGATCGGGCTCGACATCGAGGCGACCGGCTTCTACAAGTACGTGTTCGACCGCTCGACGTCGTCGACGCGGCTGATCACCGCGCCGGACGGCACGCTCCGCCTCGAGAACTTCGCCAACCAGGGGACCGGGCAGATCTACGGCGGCGAGTTCCTGGTGCGCAAGGCGCTGACCCGCAAGCTGTTCGGGTGGGTCAGCTACACGCTGATGCGCAGCCTGATCAGGCCCGAGCCGGGGGCCGACTACCGGCCGTTCCAGTTCGACCAGCCGCACATCCTGACCGTCATCGCGGTCTACAAATTACCGCGCAACTGGCAGGTCGGCGGGCGCTTCCGCCTGGTGAGCGGCAACCCGACCACGCTGTACAGCAACGGCATCTACAACGCCGACCAGGACGACTATCAGCCGGTGACGGGGCGCTCGGGGCGGCTGCCGGCGTTCCACCAGCTCGACCTGCGCGTCGACAAGACGTTCGTGTTCAAGCGCGTGATGCTCAACGCGTACCTCGACATCATCAACGTGTACAACCGCCAGAACGGCGAGGCGATCGTGTACAGCTACAACCTGCAGGACAACCAGATCCAGGCGGGCCTGCCGATCATCCCCTCGCTCGGGGTCCGACTCGAGTATTAATCGGTGGGATGGCCGAGCTGAAGCCGGGGCAGGTGGTGCGCGGCGTCGAGGGCCGCTACACGGTCGAGCGGGCGCTCGGCGAGGGCAGCTTCGGGGTGGCGTTCCTCGCCCGCCGGCACGACGGCGAGGCGGTGGTGCTGAAGCAGCTGCGCCTCGAGAAGATGAGCGACTGGAAGGCGCTCGAGCTGTTCGAACGCGAGGCGCGGGTGCTGGCGTCGCTCGGCCACCCGGGCATCCCGCGGCTGTACGAGTTCTTCGCGCTCGAGGGCGAGCTGGCGCGCGAGCCGTCGGCGCTGTACGTGCAAGGCGCGCGGGCCGACGTGTCGCTGGTGATCGCGCAGGCGTACGTGGCGGGGCGCTCGCTGCAGGCGTGGATCGCCGGCGGCGGGCGCTGGGGCGCCGACGAGGCCGAGGCGGTGCTGCGGCGCCTGCTGGCGGTGCTGCAGTACCTGCACTCGCGGCACCCGCCGGTGATCCACCGAGACATCAAGCCGGCGAACGTGGTGCTCGGGGGCGACGGGCAGGCCTACCTCGTCGACTTCGGGGCGATCCAGGACCGCCTGCGCACCAGCACCGAGGCCGGCTCGACGATGATCGGCAGCTTCGGGTTCTTCCCGATGGAGCAGGTGCTGGGCAAGGCGCGCCCGGCGTCGGACCTGTACGCGCTCGGCATGACGATGATGTGCGCGCTGACCCACGCGCAGCCGGACGAGCTGCCGCTCGACGAGATGACCAGCAAGGTGCTCGTGCGCAAGGCGGCGCCGCACCTGCCGGAGCGGCTGGCGCGCGCGCTCGAGGCGATGCTCGAGCCGGTGGTCGGGCAGCGCGCGGGCTCGGCCGAGGCGGTGCTGGCGATCCTCGACGCCGCGCCGGCGGCGCTGCCGGCGACGCCGCCGACGACGGGCGCGGAGCTGGTCCAGATGCCGGTGCAGGCGCTGGTGCCGGTCAAGCCGAGCGTGCCGGCGCTGGTCTACTGGGTGCCGCTGGCGGGCGGGCTCGGGGCGGCGGCGGTGATCTACACCTACGCGTTCAACGACTTCTCGGAGCGCGAGCTGGTCCAGGTCAGCTACCTCTGGGCGCCGGCGGTGGTGTTCGGGTGGGCGCTGCGGATGGCGGCGCGCGACCCGGGCGACCGGGACCCGCTGCTGACGGCGGTCAAGCGGACCGCGGTGGCCGTGGCGGCGCTGGTGTTCTTCTTTCAGGTGATCTTCCCGGCGCTGTGAGGCGGTCAGGTTTGCGCGGGGACCTCGCCGCGGGGACGCGGGGGGTCGCGGACGGACGGGGTCTTTTGGAAACGCCGCGTAGAGCCTGAATTCGGGGCCTTGACAGGGGTCGAGGCGGTCCTAGCTTTCACGCCGCAAACGACGAGCCGACGCGGCGCCCGGCGAGCAGAGCCCCGGAGACCCTCGAGGAGAGGGCCCGGAGCGAGCCCGAGGGCGCGGGTCGACCGCCGCAAGGACCGCCTCGTCCGGCGCCGTGCAGCAACGGCGAGCGGGCGAGCCATCGAGACACGGAGACCACGACCATGATGACGTACTGGAACCTGAGCGACCCCTACCGCGCCTTCGACACGCTTCGCCGCCGCATGGACCAGGTGTTCCGCGACTACGACGCGGGCGCGAGCAACGGCCGGGCGCGCCCGACGGTGGGGTACCCGCGCGTCGACCTGCACGACACGAAGGAGGCGTTCGTGCTGACGGCGGAGGTCCCCGGCATGACCGAGAACGACGTGCAGATCGCGGTGACCAGCGACAGCCTGACGATCCAGGGCGAGCGCAAGTCCGCCGCCCCCGAGGGCTACGCGGTGCACCGCCAGGAGCGCGGCCAGCTCCGCTTCGCCCGCAGCTTCGCCATGCCGGCCCGCGTCGACGTCGAGAAGGTGACCGCGACCGTGAAGCACGGGGTGCTGACGGTGACCCTGCCCAAGCACCCGGACTCGCAGCCCAAGTCGATCACCGTGAAGGCCCACTGACGCCCGGTGACGCGCGCATCGACCCCTTTCCCCAGGAGACCTTTGACCATGAAGACCGAGAAGAACACCGCCCATTCCCAGCCCGTCGCCGAGTCGGCGTCGACCCGCCCGGTCATCGCGCCGCTGGTCGACATCTACGAGAACGAGCAAGAGTACCTGGTGCTCGCCGACCTGCCCGGCGTGCCCAACGAAGGCATCGAGATCCGCTTCGAGAAGGGCGAGCTGAGCCTGTACGCCAGGCGGTCCGAGTCCGGCGCCCGCGGCGAGACCATCGGCTCGGAGATCGCCGGCGCCGACTACCGCCGCCTGTTCACCATCCCCGAGACCGTCGACAGCGAGCGCATCGACGCCAAGCTCCAGGCCGGCGTGCTCCACCTGGTGCTGCCGAAGGCCAGCAAGGCCAAGCCGCGCCAGATCACGGTGAAGGCCGAGGGCTGAGAGATCCGACAGAGGGGCAGCAGGCGCGACGCAATGGTGCGTCGCGCCGTTTTTAATTTTGGATCGTCGGTGGGGCGCTCGCCCCGTTCGGGCGTCGGTGTGGCCTCGATGTGGCAGTCGTGACGCGTCGAGCTCGCCGCGCGCAGCGCCGCGATTCGAGGATGTCTTCGCGGGCCGCACCGAGGTAGACGTCGGCCGCCATGCATAGCCACGAAAACGGATTTTCTGAGCGTAAGAACAGGCGTACGTGGGGCGCGAGCCTCGGGTTGTTGCTGCTCGTCGGGTGCCCGGCGGATCCGGCGCTGCCGGACGACGCGTCGACCGGGGCGGCGACGACGGGCAGCGCGGGCGAGGGCACGGAGCCGACCGGCGGGGTCGTGAGCGCGACAGCGACGGGCTCGAGCGGCGGCGACGAGGCCACGGGGACCGGCGCGGCCAGCTCGAGCGAGACCGGGGCGACGGAGCCGGTGGTGACGACCGACGCCGAGACGACGTCCCCCGGGACGACCGGAGCCGCGGGCTCGTCGGGCGAGACGACGGGCACGGCGGACACGGGGACGGCGGGGGAGTCGACGGGCGGCACGGACACGGGCGGGGACAGCAGCACGGGCGAGTGCGCGCTCGGGCCGTCGGCGGAGATGACGGCGATGGCGCTCGCGGCGGCGGTCGACGGGGTCGATTATCCGAGCGAGTCGGACTACCCGTGGATCGTCGAGACGTTCGCCTGCGCGGCGCCGGTGAGCGAGGAGAACGTCAAGCAGATCATCGCGCCGGTGTACGTCGAGCACCCGGGGCAGGCCACGCTCGCGGATCGGGCGATCGAGGTGCGCACGCTGGCCCAGCTGTTCGACCCGCTGACGGTGCCGAAGGACTGGTGGACCGACTACGAGTACGAGCGGGCCGACAAGTACAAGGCGATCCGCGCGGTGCTCGAGGACGACCTGACCGACCTCGTCGTGTTCAGGCTCGGCGAGAAGTCGGGCGACATGCTGTCGGGGGCGATCGACGTGTACGTGTTCGGCACCACCGCCGAGGGCGACCTGGTCGCCATGTGGACGGTGTCGGTCGAGACGTGAGCCGCGCCGCGGGCCGGGGCCCCACAGGCCGCGCTCGGCGCGTACCCGGTGTTGCGCATGTGACCGGCGGGGCGGGGCGGCTGGCCCGGGGTCAGCCGCCGCGGAGGATGTGGGCGCTGGTCGTCAGCAGCATTTTTAGTAATTCGGCGCGGTTCTGCTGGGCTTGTTTGACCATCTCGCCGTGGAGCTGCCACAGCTCGCGGTCGACCTCGCCGGCGGCGGTCTCGGGCACGCAGACGTCGATGTCGCCGTCGAGGTGCACGCGGGTGAATGCGCGGAGCTCGGCGGTGGCGGGCAGGCCCTGGCGGTCGGCGGCGGCGCTGCTCGGCAGGTCGCGGGCGACGTAGGTGCGGACCTCGAGGTCGCTGACGTCGGCGAGCGAGCGCTGCAGCAGCTGGAGGAGGCCGTGCGTGAGCTGCTCGAGGGTCGGGAGCTCGGGGGCGCCGGCGGCGGTCGACTTGCCGGAGAGGAGGTTGAAGAGGTTGTTGAGGCCGGCCTCGAGCTTCTGCGGGGGTTTGGGGGCGACGGTGTGGCTGACCTGGCGCGGGTCGAGCGTCGGGGTCGGCGGCGCGGCGGGCTTGGCGGGCGCGGGCGCGGGCTCGGGGGCGGCGGGCTTGCTGGTGCGGACCGAGTCGGCGGGCTTGGCGGAGAGGGCCTGGGCGCCGGCGCTGGCCGGCCTGGGGGCGCGCAGCTGCTCCTTGGGATAGGCGGCGGTGCGGGCCATCTCGGTGTGGCCGGAGCGCGGCGGCTCCTCGCGCGGCGGGTCGATGAGGGTGCGGGAGATCTGCTGCATGATGACCGCCGCGGGCTCGGTCGGGCCCTCGTCGTCGAGCACCGGCGGGCCGTCGTCGTCGTCGTCGATGTCGATGTTGATGGCGATCGAGGCGTCGACGCTGATCGCGGTCGAGGAGTCCTGGGGGTTGATGACGGTGCGGCGGGTCGGCGGGTCGACGCGGCGCACCGGGGCGGCGGCGATGCGGACCGCGGGGTCGCCGGAGATCGCGCAGCCGCGGGCGTCGTGGGTGGCGATCCACAGGTCGGTGAGCTCGGTCGGGTCGATCTCCTTGCCGCTCTTCAGGGCCGTCAGCTTGGCGTGGAGGTCGAGCGCGAGGGTGGCGTAGCGGTCGTTCATCTCCTCCATCGCCGCGCCGACGGGGTAGCCGGCGAGCAGCTTGCGCATGGCGACGTCGAGGGCCATGCGGTGGCCGCGGGCCTCGTCGGGGTGGGCGGCGGCGCCGTAGGCCCGCTCGAGGTGGCCGATGGTGGCGATCGCCCCGCCGCGCGGGTGGCCGAGCAGGGCCTGGTGGAGCGCCGAGAGGAACGGGACCTCGGTGAGCTGGCGGCCGTCGTCGGCGAGCACCGGGGTGCCGGCGCCGAAGCAGGTGAGGTCGATGTACATCAGGCCGGACAGGTCGGCGTCCGGCCGGATGTCGTCGACGGTGAAGCAGTGGCTGGCGACGTTGAGGCGGCCGGGCTGCGAGGGGCCGGGCCAGTCCTGGCACACCAGGCCGCCCTGGTAGCGGCGCTGCAGCGGGTCGCCGGGCGGGTAGCCGAGGCCGTGGCCGGTCGCGAGCAGGAGCGCGGGGGTGGCGTCGCCGCCGAGCAGGCGGGCGACGCTGGCCTTCTGCGCGTGCTCGCCGGCGTAGTGGAAGACCTGCCAGTCGGGGGCGGTGGCGGTCGCGAGCGGGCCGGCGAGCGGGGCGACGACGTCGCGGGCGCCGGCGGCGCTGACGGCGTCGCCGGGGTTGGCCACGCCGACGAGGGCGAGCGAGCGCGGGCGCAGCGGGCCGGCCTCGGCGGCGAGCACGGTGCGGGCGTAGTTGGCGAAGCCGGCGATGTCGTCGAAGTGCAGGCGGCCGACCGAGTAGTGGACGTCGAGCTGGACCTGGATGGCGAACGGCAGCTCCTCGGGCGAGGCGACGATGAGGAGGTAGTAGGGGACGCGGTCGGGGTCGATGTAGCCGGGCTCGGCGCCGATACGGGCGAGGTAGCCGGACTTGGTCTCGTCGGGGCGGTAGCCCTCGGAGCCGCGGTAGATCTTGAAGCGGCGCTCGTCGATGCGGCCGGCCTGCTCGCGGCGCAGCTCGAACAGCGGGTAGAGCGCCTCGGCGATCTGGTCCTGGCGCGCGGCCTCGGGGGTGTTCGGGCGCACCGCGGGGAACACGACGCCCCAGCCGGTCTGCGCGAGGTCGGTGATGTCGACGCCCTCCTTGATGCTGAGCGAGTCGCGGCCCTGGAGCTCGCGCAGGTGCTCGGCGTCGATGCTCGAGCTGGCTTGCATGAGCAAGCGGGTGGCGAACGACGAGGCGTCGCGCGGCGGGAACAGGGGGGCGCCGGTGGTGGCGTCGAGGCCGTTGAATTGCAGGAGCTTGTCCGGATCCGTCATCGCATCACCCAACTTCGAACGGCGATCACGGTACACCGCGGCGAGTCGGCGCGTCGGCGCGTGATCACGCGGCGATCGGGCGCGCGAACGTTGCATGCGCGAGAAAGTGCGAGGCCGTCGCGCCCGGGCCCGTCGCGCACGGAGCTCCCGCGCCGATCGGCCGCAGGCCGACCCAGGCCCCGGAGGGGCCGTGAAGTCAGAACACTCGCACGCAGCGGACCAGCAGCGCGCTGTCGTCCGGCGAGAGCTCGGCCTTCCAGGGGGCGTCGTCGGGGAGCGGGCTCTCGTCGGAGCTCTGCACGACGGCGCCCTCCTCGGCCCAGAACGGGCCGGGTCCGCGGAAGCTGGCGGCGATCTCGGCGACCTCGAGCTGCTGCGGGAGGCGCCAGCCGACGAGGGTGCCGCCGGTGCCGTCGGGGACCTGCAGGTCGGCGCAGAAATCTCGCGCTTCGTCGTGCGTGACCGCCTCGGCGACCCCGCCGAAGATCTGGAAGCGCCCCTCGATGCGGATCAGCGGGACCGGCAGGGCGGGGGCGGGCACGCGCAGCGGCACGTCGCCGGGGGCGAGGTCGGCGGCGCAGCGGAAGCCGACCTGGGGACCGACGCCGCCGACGGCCCAGCCCTCGAGCTCGAAGCCGGGCCAGTGCGGCGGGTAGCTGTCGCGGCCGCCCGAGCGCAGGCCGGCGTTGGCGTGCTTCAGGACGTGGCGCGGCGGGGGCTCGGACGGGCCGCGGCACTTGTCGTCGTCGCCGCAGGCGGCCTTGCGTTCGAAGGCCAGGCGCATGCGCCTGGCGGGGCCGTCGGGGCCGCGGAACTCGCCGCGGAGGAACGGGCGCAGGCCGGCGTCGGGGTCGTAGACGTCGTCGACCCACTCGACGACGTTGCTGCCGAGGCCGAGGATGCCGAAGTAGCTGCTGTCCTCGCGGACATGTCCCGCGGGATAGAGCGCGTTGTTGGGGATGGTGTCCTCGATGGCGTTGCCCCACGGGTAGATGCGGGCGTCGACGCCGCGGGCGGCGTACTCCCACTCGGCCTCGCGCGGGAGGCGGGCGTCGGCGTACTTGCAGTAGGCGGCGGCCTGGGGGTGGGTGACGCAGGTCTGGGGCAGGACGCCGCGCATGTCGTCGGCGACCTCCATGGCGAGGGCGGGGTCGGGCAGGCCGGGAGGGCAGGCGGCGGGGGTGCAGGCGCCGTCGGCGACGCAGGCGTCGTAGGCGCGGCGGGTGACCTCGTGGAGGTCGATCCAGAAGCTCGGCAGCTCGGCCGGGCGCGGCGGCTGGCCGGAGAAGCGCACGGCCGGGGCCTCGCGGGTGATGAGGCCCTTGTAGTCGTCGGGCAGGCCGCCCATCACGAAGGCGCCGCCGGGGATCTGCACGCGCTGCACGTGCTCGGTCTCGCGGAGGTTGAGGCGCACGCACTTGCCGTCGGGGTCGACGCCGCTGCCGCGCCCGCAGGTCGGGCCGTCGGTCTTCTTGGGCGGGCCGAGGCGCTCGGCGATGGTCGGCAGCTCGTCGATCGGCGTCGCCGGGCCGACCGCGGCGAGCGGCGGCGGGGCGACGTCGAGGTAGGCGTGGCGCGCGTCGGGGGCCTCGCACGCGAGCAGCGCGAGGACGGGGAGGTGGCCAGCGAGCGGGCGGAGGCGCGATACGGGCATGGGCCGCGGCGACTTTGCCACGGTTCGCGGGCGGGTGCGCGGGTGTCGGCGCGGATCGTGACGATTCTCAAGGGTCGCCGCGACGCGGTGATCGAACCGGATCGCGGCCGGCTCCACTCCACCGAGCATGAAGCGTTCGAGCCGGGTGTCCTTGAAGTTTGCGGCGCGGGTCGGTGCGGTCGTGTGCGGGCTGGTGGCCGGCGAGGCCGCGGCCGGCGAGGCCGCGTCGACGTGGCGGGCGCCGGCGGGCGAGGTGGTGGCGCACCACGGCGAGGGGTTCGTGGTCACCAACGACGCGGCCGGGACGGTGCGGCTGTACGAGGCGGGGGTGCGCACGCTGCAGGTCGCGGGCAGGCCGGGCGAGCGCGGGACGGTGCGGGCGTTCGGCGAGTACGCGTGGGTGACCCAGCAGCGCCTGCCGGGCGCGCCGACGGTCGCGCTGGTGCGGCGCGGCTCGGGCGAGGTGGTGTGGCGGCGGGCGGCGCCGGAGCTGACGTGTCGGCCGTGGGCGGAGGACGCGAGCTGCCGGGCGGAGCCGGCCGAGGTGCAGGTGTCGCGGGGGGCGCCGCGCGTGCTGGTGGCCGATGCGGGCGGACCGATCGTGGTGACCGACGCGCGCGCGGGCCGGCGGGTCTGTGAGATCCCCGCGGGGCCGAAGAGGAGGACCCACGTGGCCCTGTCCGACGACGGCGAGCGCGTGGCGGTGCGCGAGGAGGGCGGGACGATCGCGCTGTGGGCGACGAGCGGCTGCACGCGGACTGCGCGGCTGGGGCCGCGGCGGCTCGGGCCGGCGGCCGCCGTCGGGCCGTCGACGTTCGGGTTCGCCGGGCGGTCGCTGCTGCTGCGGGCCGAGGCGCACGCGTGGGTGATCGACGGCGACGGGAAGGTGCAGCTGCACGTCGACGACTTGCCGGCGGACGCCGGCTCGGCGGCGCTGTCGCCGGGCGGGGCGTACCTGGTGGCGTTCGCCGCGGCGGGGGCGGAGATCCGCGACGCGCGGGCGGGCACGCGGCTGGCGAGTGTGCCGGGGATCGCGGCGTGGAACCTCGGGGACGAGCGCTTCTCGGCCGACGGGGAGCGCATGCTGATGCACGCCGAGGACGGCGCGGCGGCGGTGGTGAGCCTGCGGACCGGGACCGTGGCGGCGTGGCTGGCGGGCGGGGCGGCGCTGACCGACGACGGTGCGCGCGTGCTCGACGTGCAGGGCGGCGAGCTGGTGACCCGGGAGGTGGCGCGCGCGGGTCGCGAGCGCCGGGCCTGCGCCCGCGTGGAGGGGTTCGCGGCGCCGGCCGGCTGCTGAGGGACCGGCGCCCGGCTCGCGGCGGTGTGCGGGGCTCCACGGGGGTCGTGACGGGCGCTTGTACGCCGCGCGCACGTGCGCGTATGCTCGCCGGACATGAAGCGCCCGTCCCGCCCAGTCGCCGCCGCTGCCCTGCTGTCCATGTCCGCGGCGAGCTGCGGCGACTCGGCGTCGACCTCGGCGGAGACGACGAACGTGACGACGGTGACGCCGTCGACCGGGCCGAGCGGCGACCCGCCGGCGTCGTCGTCGAGCGGCGGGGAGCAGCCGACGACCACCGAGGGCCACTCGGGCGGGCACGAGAGCTCGGGCTCGAGCTCGGGCGGGTCGACCATGGCGACCGAGGCGATCAAGTACGACGTGGGCTCGCTCGAGACCGGCGACACCGGCCAGAACTGCGACCCCGAGCCGGCCGACGCCACGCTCGAGGGCACGGTGGTCGCGCCGAACCTCGTCATCCCGGTCAGCGGGGCGCTGGTCTACGCCAGCGCGACGGCGCCGGAGGGCGTGCCGAACGAGGTCTACTGCCTCGAGTGCGTGGCCCTCGAGTGCGACACGCCGTACGCGCTGACCGAGGCGGACGGCAGCTTCAGCCTGCCGGTGGCGTCGGGCATGAAGTACGTGGTGGTGCAGAAGGGCCAGTTCATGCGGGTGACGCCGATCGAGGTGGTCGCCGGGGTCAACCCGCTCGGAGTCGAGGTGACGAGCCTGCCCGACCGCCGCGACGAGGCGAACGGGATGTACATCCCCAACATCGCGCTGGCGCTCGGGTCGTACGACCGCCTCGAGGACGCGCTCGGCAAGCTCGGGCTGGCCGACACGATCATCGACAACAACTCGTACACCGAGAAGTTCGTGGAGGGCACCGAGCAGTTCGACATGTGGTCGAACCAGGACTTCCCCGACTACCCGGTGCAGGGCTCGATCGCCGAGCTGGTCGGCGACTACGCCAAGCTGTCGAAGTACCACATCCTGTTCGTGCCGTGCTCGGACGACCCGTTCATCACGGACATGTACAGCCAGCAGGCCAAGGACAACATCCGCCAGTGGGTGGCGGCGGGCGGGAAGTTCTACGTGGCGGACTGGTCGAACGAGTACCTGTTCGCGGGCTTCGGGCAGTACCAGACGTTCCACAAGAACAAGAACGGCGGCGGCACCGACCTGCTCACGTCGTACGACTCGCTCGGCAAGGTGCTCGACGGCGACATGCTGGCGTGGCTCGAGGCGCTGCCCGAGGCCCTGAAGAACATCAACCCGGTCAACGGCGGGGGCACGTTCCACCCGCAGATCGATCAGCTCCCGCAGCTCGAGACTGTCGACAACTGGTCCGGGGTGCTGAGCACGCCCAAGGTGCTCGTCGACGACGGCAAGGGCGGGCAGATCGACGTCGGCCACAAGATCTGGATCGAGGGCCCCGGCGACGGCTTCAACGTGCCGTCGGACCCGCAGCCGCTGACCATCACCGGGCAGTACGGGTGCGGCAAGATCATGTTCACCACCTACCACATGGCCGAGTTCCAGGACACGTACATCGGGCTCACGCCGCAGGAGCTGGTGCTGCTGTACCTGATCCTCGAGATCGGTGTGTGCCAGAAGGTGTTCGAGCCGCCGCCGCCGCCGGATTGATCGACGCCCCCGCGTGCTCGCGCGCGCGGGGCCCGGGGGAGGGCCGACGGACGCGGGTCCGTCGGCGGAGCGTCAGTTGCAGTCGGGGACGTCGGAGCCGGGCGGGCAGAGGTTGGGCTCGTCGCACTCGCCGTCGTTGAGCCACTGGCAGTAGCCGCAGTCCCAGTCGTCGCTGTGGTCGGGGCAGTCGCCGCCCTGGCCGACCTCCTCGCACACCCCGTTTTCTTCGGTGGCGCAGCAGTCGTCGCCGTCGGTGCCCGGGGGGCAGAGGTTGGGCTCGTCGCAGTAGCCGTCGTTGGCCCACTGGCAGCTGCCGCAGTCGACGGCGTCGTCGCCGACCGGGCAGTCGCCGCCCATGCCGACCTCCTCGCAGACGCCGTTCTCCTCGGTGGCGCAGCAGTCGGGCTTGTCGGAGCCGGGCGGGCACAGGAAGGGCTCGTCGCACACGCCGTCGTTGAGCCACTCGCAGCCGCCGCAGTCGAAGAAGTCGGTGCCGACCGGGCAGTCGCCGCCCTTGCCCATCTCCTCGCAGACGCCGTTCTCCTGGGTGGCGCAGCAGTCGTGGGGGTCGCTGCCGATCGGGCAGATGCCGTCGCCCTCGTCGCAGTTGCCGTCGAACTCGTAGGGGCAGATGTTGCCGCCGTTCTTCTCGCAGAAGCCGCCCCAGCAGGTGGCCTCGGGCACGCACTCCATGTCGGCGTCGCACACGCAGTCGAGCTCGCCGGGGGTGCAGCCCTCGGTGTCGCCGGTGTCGCCGGTGTCGCCGGTGGAGTCGTCGGCGGTGGTGGCGGTGGTCGTGGTGGTGCTCGGGTCGACCGCGGTGGTGGAGTCGTCGGCGGTGGTGGTTGTTGTCGTTGTTGTCGTGGAGTCGTCGGCGGTGGTGGCGGTGGTCGAGCTCGTCGCGGGGTCGTGGGCGGTGGTGCCGCTGGTCGTGGGACCGGGGGGTTCGCCGGTCGAGGTGGCGGCGGTGGTCGCGGGCTCGCCGGTGGTCAGCGGGGACGAGGTCGGCTGCTCCGCCGTGTCGTCGCCGCAGCCGGCGAGGAGACAGACGACGACGAGAGAGCGAAGGACCGCGGCGGAGTGCATGTGCACAGGCTTATCAGCAGGGCGTGCGCACGGTCAACGCCGCATCGCGGCGCGGGTGGGTCGGTCCCTCGCTCCGCAGGATGGCGGGTGGTCCGCCGCGCGCGGGCGGCTCACGACAGTTCGAACCGACGCAGGTGCTCGGCGGGCATCGGCGGGGTGGCGAGGGCGACGACCACGCTGGCGACGACGTTGAGGGCCAGGCCGAGCACGCCGATCTGCAGGCCGAGCGGGTTGAGCGCGGCGTACAGTCCGGGCGCCAGCTTGTCGAGGGCGAACAGCACGATCACGGCGCCGAGGCCGAGGTAGAGGCCGGCCTCGGCCGAGCGGCGGTTGGCCCGGCGCCAGTAGAGGCCGAGCACGGTGACTGGGAGGAACTGCACCGGCACGGCGTAGGCCAGCAGCAGCAGGTCGACGAGCGACCAGCGGTGGGCCTGGGTCATGAGCACGAGGCCGAGCACGCCGAGGGCGACCACGGCGGCGCGCAGGATGCGGGTCTGGGCGCGCTCGGACAGCGGCAGGCCGAGGCCGCGGACCAGCACGTCGCGCACGAAGATCGACGAGCCGCCGTGCAGCATGGCGTCGCCGGTCGACATCGAGGCGGCGAGCACGGCGAGGCTGAAGAACGCGAGCATGAGCTCGCCGCCGGCCAGCAGCGGGTGGTGGACCAGCCACAGCAGCACGCGCTCGTCGCGGGGGGCGCCCGGCAGCAGCAGGGCGGCGTAGCCGAGGAAGAACAGGGGCACGAGGAACAGCAGGAAGGTCGGGTAGACCACGGCGCTGTGCTGGACCAGGCGCGCGCTGCGGGCGGTGAAGCACTTCATGAACACCTGCGGCCACATGGCGAAGCCGAGGATCGAGAGCAGGACCTCGGCGCTCCACTGCGCGTCGGAGGTGCCGGGGGGCGGGCCGGGCAGGGTGAGGTAGGCCGGCTGCTCGGCGATCACGCGGTCGAACATCGGGCCGACGCCGCCGTACAGCTGGTGGGGGATCTCGAGGCCGAGCCACCACACGGTCACCAGCATCAGCACGCCCTGCAGCACGTTGGTCCAGCCGACCCCGCGCATGCCGCCGAACATCACGTAGATCGTCACGACCGCGTAGACCACCGCGGCGCCGAGCACCGGCGACCAGCCGAGCACCTGCTGCATGACCACGCCGGCGCCCTTGAACTGGATGACGATGTACGGGAGCATGGCCAGCAGCGAGGCCAGGCCCATGACCGCGGTCAGGCGCCGGCTGGCGTAGCGGCTGCCGAGGAACTCGGCCTGGGTGTAGAGCTTCTGGCGGGCGCCGATGCGGCGCACGCGGGGGCCGTAGAAGAACACCGGGACGAACGCGACCGAGCCGTAGGCGAGCGCGTAGAACGCGTCGGAGCCCTTGACCATGACGCGCTGGGGCGTGCCGAGCAGGGCGTAGGCGCTGAAGATCATCGCGCCCATCACGAAGTACATGAGGATGGGGCCGAACGAGCGCTCGCCGGTGATGAAGTCGTCGGTCCCGCCGCTGCCCTTGCGCCCGGCCCAGATGCCGAGCCACAGCGAGAAGCCGAGGTAAGCGAACACGAGCGCGCTAGCCATCGCCGTCCTCCGGGTGCTCGGCGGCGTCGATCGCCCGCGTGTAGTAGAGGAGCACCAGCGCGACGGCGTCGACGCCGATGATGATGAGCACGTAGGTCAGCGACCACGGGAGCCCGAAGATCCGCGGCTCGATCGAGTTGCCGAGCAGGGGATAGAGCGGCCACACCAGGCAGGCGGTCGTCGCGGCGAACAGCAGCAGGGCCAGCGGCGCGGCCAGGCGGGAGCGGGGCACGGGGGGCGTCATAACACTCTCGCCGCGGGCGCGCGGACAGCGGCAGCGGACGGCCGCGCAGCGCGGCCGGACGGGTGACCGTGCGGTCCGCGGAGATCTCCGGCGAGGGTCCGTGGTGCTGCAGGGCACACTTCCCAGGCCCCTGGGGGCGTGCCACCATGACGCCGCATGACCCCCCGGAGTTCGCAGGTCGGTGTCGGCGAGGCCGCGCCGGACTTCACCCTCGAGGATCACCGCGGCCAGCGGGTGACGCTCAGCGACCTCCTGGCTCGCGGCTGCGTGGTCCTCTACTTCTATCCGAAGGACGACACGCCGGGCTGCACGGCGGAGGCCTGCAGCTTCCGCGACCAGTACGAGGTGTTGAAGGAGGCGGGCGCCGAGGTCGTGGGCATCAGCTCGGACAGGGTCGCGTCGCACGAGGCGTTCGCGGCCAAGCACCGCCTGCCGTTCATCCTGCTCAGCGACCCCAAGGGCGCAGTCCGTGCGGCCTACGGGGTCCAGCGCACTCTGGGCCTCATCGACGGTCGCGTGACCTTCGTGATCGATCGCCAGGGCGTCGTGCGTATGGCGTTCTCTTCGCAGATCCGCCCCAAGAAACATGTCGACGAGGCGCTGCGAATTGTGCGCTCACTGAGCGACTGATACGCGTGTGGCGCGGGGCGACGAGCCGGCCCATGGTTGATCGACGAACGCCGCAGTGGCCGTTCGCGCAGGAGAGCAATCATGAGTCTCATCGCCAATCTGGAGCATCTGGCGACCGCACCGGGCGTCGTGGCGGTTACCGTCGACGTCCCTGGCACGCCGCGAGCGTTTCGCGGGGCCGAGTCGTGGGCGCCAGTCCTCGACGCCGCGCTGTCGCTGTTCGCCAAGACCGACGAGGACACAATTCGCCTCGTCATCGGACCTCACACCGTGATCGTCCAGAAGGAGCACGGGCAGAACGTCGCCGTCGTGCTCCCGACCGGCCATGCGATTGCCAAGTCGCTGCGCCGGATGATCCGTCGGCTGTCTCGCAAGGAGCGCGGCCCGGTCAACGCCTCGCGCCCGCGGAGCGATGTCCAGGCCCAGCCCCCGACCCAGGCTCAGACCGACCAGACTCACCCGGCGGCGGCGTAGTGCCGCCGTCCTCCGAGTGCACGGGCCCGACCGGCGGACTTCCGGTCCGCGGGTCCGTGTACTTGCAGGTCCCGTCCCCGTCGCGGTCATGACGGCCGGCGGGCCCTGCGCACCGACCGGGCGGACCCGCGCGCCGAGACCCTCGGGGCGTTGTACACTCCGGTCGTGGCCCGCAAGCGACGCACCCTGCTCGGCCTGTGCCTGACGGCGACCCCGATCGCGGGTTGTGACAGCGGGCCCGAGCCGGCGGCGCCGCTCGAGGTGAAGGCCGAGGGCCCCGCCCCGAAGCGCACGCGTGACGACGACCCGACGCGCCGACCGGACGACACCGTCGCCGGCGACGCGATGACCTTTCATTTCATCGACATCGGTCAGGGCGACGCGACGCTGCTCGAGTTTCCGTGCGGGGCGGCGCTGATCGACACCGGCGGGGAGCTCAACGAGCTGTTCGACAGCGACAAGGCGCTGCTCGGGTACCTCGACGCATTCTTCGCGCGGCGCCCGGACCTGAACCAAACGCTCGACGTGCTGGTGATCACCCACCCGCACATCGACCACAACCGTTCGGCGCTGAAGGTGCTGGAGCGGTACTCGGTGCGCAACGTCGTCGACAACGGGGCGGACGCGCCGCACTCGCACAACGACGGGACCGAGGACCCGGGGGCGACGCAGCAGATGGCCATGCACAAGTGGCTGCGCGAGCACCCGACCGTCGGCTACCTCGGCCTCGGCGCCTCGGCGATCCCGCCGGAGGGGCTCGCGGGGCCGATCGTCGATCCGATCGGCGGGTGCGCGGCGTCTGCGGTCGACCCGAAGATTTTGGCGCTGTGGGGCACCGTCACCGAGGACACGCGCACCTACGGCGACAACCCCAACAATCACTCGGTGGTGGTGCGGGTCGACTTCGGCAAGGCGTCGGCGCTGTTCACCGGGGACCTCGAGGTGATCGGGCTGTCGCGCCTGGTCGGCCGCTACGAGGACCGCCCGGAGCTGCTCGACGTCGACATCTACCAGGTCGGCCACCACGGCTCGAAGAACGCGACGGCGCACTACCAGATGGCGATGATGAGCCCGCGGGTGGCGGTCATCTCGATGGGCCCGTACGAGCGCAACGTGCCGTGGACGGCGCGCAAATACGGCCACCCGAACATCGTCGCGCTCGAGCACATGGCCCACCCGCACCACGGGGTCCGCGGGCGGCGGACGCCGATCGAGACGTGGGTCGGCATCAAGGGCGCGTTCAAGGACGAGAAGGTCGAGGTGTTCGAGCGGCGCACCGTCGACCGGGCCATCTACGCGACCGGCTGGGACGGCACCGTGACGATCACCGCCAACGCCAACGGCTGGCTCGACATCGCCACTCTCGGCCGATGAACGGCGCTTAAATAGGCGGCCCGCGGGATTTTGCGGGGCGCGCCGATCGGATCGTCGGAGGTCGGGACTTCACCGGCATGCTCCGCAACGCCGTCGCCGCCCTCGTGCTCCTGTCCTCCACCTCCGCGCTCGCCATGGATCGCGACAGCCTCGGGACGATCCGCTCGGTCGACCGCTGCCCCGACGCGGTCGAGACGCCCAACGGGTTCGCCGACCACGACGGCTGCCCCGACACCGCGCCGGGCCCGGACGTCCGCGTGGTCATGACGCGTCTGCAGCTGCAGCCGATCTACTTCGCGGCCGGGGCGGCCGACGTGTCCGAGTTCTGGCAGGTCGTGCTGGCCCAGGCCGTCTGGGCGCTGCGGCGCGACCCGTCGCTGCGCATCGAGCTCGCCGGCCACGCGAACAGCCGCGAGCGCACGTCGCCGGCCGGGCGCGTGGCGCTGGCGCAGCGGCGGGCCGAGCAGGTGCGGGCGACGCTGGTGCGGCGTCACGGGGTCGACCCGGCGCGGCTGGTCGTCCGCGCGGCCGGCGACTCCGAGCCGATCGACAGCAACGCGACCGCGAACGGGCGGCGGGTCAACAGCCGCGTCAGCTTCACGATGATCGTCGGGGCGACGCCGTGAGCGCGTTGCGATACGCTGGTCTCGTGCAGAAGACCGGGCGTATCGCCGCGAGGACCGTGTGGATGGCGCTCGTCGCCTGCGGCGACGCGGGCGGCGGCGGCGAGGCGGCGACGAGCGGCGACGCCGGGTCGTCGAGCGGGGCTGACAGCGGCGAGCCGACCGGCGGCGACACGTCGGGTTCGACGGGCTCGACGAGCGGCGACACGGGCTCGACGAGCGGCGGCGCCGACATCCTCGACGAGCTCGCGGAGATCGACGGGCTCGACGTCGAGGAGCGCGACTCGCCGATCGACGGGTACCGCTATTTTGTGCTCGGCTATCGTCAGCCGGCCGATCACGACGACCCGGACGGGCCGAGCTTCGTGCAGCGGATGACGCTGCTGCACCGCGACCCGGCGGCGCCGCTGGTGATGGTGACCAGCGGGTACTTCATATATCCCGAGTTCCCCGGGCTCGAGGAGCCGTCGCAATTATTAAAGGCCAATCAGCTGGCCGTCGAGCACCGGTTCTTCGAGCCCTCGCGGCCGGACGCGGCCGACTGGGCCGACCTGACGATCGTGCAGGCCGCGAGCGACCATCACCGCGTCGCCGAGGCGCTGCGTCCGCTGTACGACGGCGCGTGGGTGGCGACCGGCGCGAGCAAGGGCGGGATGGCGGCGATGTACTTTCGCCGGTTCTTCCCGGACGACGTCGACGTGACGATCCCTTACGTCGCGCCGCAGAGCTACGGCGACGCCGACCCGCGCTACCTCGAGTTCGTGGCCACCCGCGGCGAGCCGGCCTGCCGCCAGGCGCTGCTCGACACGCAGCGCGAGGTGCTCCTGCGGCGCGAGGCGATGGTCGCGTACATGCAGGGCGAGGCGACCGCTGAGGGATTCACGTACACCTATTTAAACGAGGACCAGGCGCTCGAGAGCGCGGCGCTCGAGCTCATCTTCACGTTCTGGCAGTACGAGGGGGCCTCGCTGTGCGCGCAGGTGCCCGCGGTGGACGCGAGCGACGCCGAGGTGTGGGACTTTTTGAACGCGATCACGGCGCCGCGGTACTGGTCGGACGGGTGGTACCTCGGCTACGAGCCCTACTTCTGGCAGGCGGGCACGCAGCTCGGTTATCCCGCGTACGAGGAGGCCAACGTCGCGGACCTGATGATGTACCCGGGGCTCGACGTGGCCGCGACGTACGTGTCGCCGCAGCGCGGGGCGGTGGCGCTGGACGCGGAGGCGATGCCGGACATCGCCGACTGGCTGGCGAGCTCCGGCGAGCGGATCCTGCTCGTCTACGGCGAGCACGACCCCTACACGGCGGCGGCGTTCGATCCGGCGGGCAACCCCGGGGTGCTGCGGTTGGTGGTGCCGGGGGGCAACCACGGCGCGCAGATCGGGCAGCTCGACGCGGCGGAGCGAGACGCGGCGCTGGCGGCCCTCGAGGCGTGGACGGGCGTGACGCCGGAGCTCCCCGCGGCGGCTCCGTGGGCGCCGCGCCGGGGTCTGCGGGCGTCGTGGTGAGCTCCGCAGATCGTTCGGTTTGGCGGGGCGGGGTTCGCGGGCCATGGTGGGGCATGCACACGCTCCGTCCATGGTTCGCGGCGCTGGCCCTGGCGCTCGCGGTCGGCTGCAAGAGCAACGAGGGGTCCGGCCCGGCGTATCCGTCGTCGATCAAGCTGCCGGACGGGTTTCGCATCGCCGTGTACGCCGACGTGCCGTTCGCCCGCTCGCTCGCGCTGGGCGCGGACGGCACGGTGTACGTCGGCACGCGCAAGGACGACAAGGTCTACGCGGTGCGCGACGAGGACGGCGACCGCACCGGCGAGGCCGTGCTCGAGGTCGCGAGCGGGCTCGACACGCCGAACGGGGTGGCCTGGCGCGACGGCTCGCTGTACATCGCCGAGGTCTCGCGGATCCTGCGGATCGACGGGATCGACGGGCGGCTGGGCGACCCGCCGGCGCCGGTGGTGGTCCGCGACGACCTGCCTAGCGACACGCAGCACGGCTGGAAGTTCATCGCCTTCGGGCCCGACGGCAAGCTGTACGTGCCGGTCGGGGCGCCGTGCAACGTGTGCAGCCGCGGCGACGAGCGCTACTCGTCGCTCCTGCGCATGAACGCGGACGGCAGCGACCTCGAGGTGTTCGCGGCGGGCATCCGCAACACCGTGGGGTTCGCCTGGCACCCGCAGACCGGCGAGCTGTGGTTCACCGACAACGGGCGCGACCGCCTCGGCGACGACGTGCCGGGCGACGAGCTCAACCGGGCGCCGCGGGCCGGCATGCACTTCGGGTTCCCGTTCTGCCACCAGGGCGACATCGTCGACCCGGAGTTCGGCGCGGGCCGCGAGTGCGAGGAGTTCACGCCGCCGGCGCGGGTGCTCGGGCCGCACGTGGCGGCGCTCGGCATGCGCTTCTACACCGGCGAGATGTTCCCGGCCGAGTACCGCGGGCACGTCTTCATCGCCGAGCACGGCTCGTGGAACCGCACCGACCCGCTCGGCTACCGCGTGACGCTGGCGCGGCTCGACGGCGACCGCGTCAGCTCGTACGAGGTGTTCGCGGAGGGCTGGCTCGGCGGCAACGGCGAGGCCTGGGGCCGGCCGGTCGACGTGCTGGTCATGCCCGACGGCGCGCTGCTGGTGTCGGACGACAGCGCGGGCAAGCTCTACCGCATCAGCCACGGATGAGGCCGTACGGGGCCGCGGACGCCGTTCATACGCGGAGAAACGCCGCTCGACATCGCTCGGCGCGTGGGCTAGAACGCGCGCCATGTCCAGCAAGCACCCCCTGAAGCACCTGCTCGTCGCCGCCCTCGTCGGAGGCCTCGGCCTGACCGCCTGTGGCGGCGAGACCAAGAAGACCGACACCAAGGCGAGCGACGCCAAGAAGACCGAGGACGCCAAGAAGCCGGAGGACGCCAAGCCCGCGCCGGCCGCGATGGCCTTCAA
The DNA here is from genome assembly GCA_016793465.1 of Myxococcales bacterium. Next base: position 145,032 of record JAEUJW010000040.1, on the reverse strand, counting down.
GAAGCTCGACAAGCTGCCGCTCGAGATCGAAGTGCCGGCCGACGCCGAGGTGATGGACACCTCGGTCGACGCGCCGTCGGTGAACGTCTCGTCGGGCGAGATGACGGTGATGGTCGGGACGGTGACCGAGGCGTACCCGTCGGACTTCGCGGCCGCCAAGAAGAGCGTGGAGAGCGACCCCAACAAGTTCAAGTCGTTCACCAAGCAGGAGGAGAAGGACGGCGGCTGGCACCTCGAGTTCGAGCTGACCAGCATGATGGACCAGTCGCCGCTGTACGGCGTCCAGATCCGCAAGGTGATCGACGGCAAGGCCTACGAGTGCAGCCGCAACGACCGCAGCCAGGCGGTCCGCGACGCGGTGGCCAAGGCCTGCCAGTCGCTGCGCAAGGCCGGCTGAGCCGCGCCGAGGGCCCGCGGGCCCGAGCGATGCGAGACGCGAGAGGCGAGCCGGGCGGACGTCCGGGTCGCCTCTCGCCGCTTCGTCGGCGCGCGGGCCTCGACATCGCGGCCCGGGCCCGCTAGCGTGGGCCGTCATGCACGGACCGAACGACCACGACGAGCACGGCCACGTCCACGGGCCGGGCTGCGACCACGACCACGACCACGAGCATCACCACCACGTGCGCGCGCCCTACGTGCGCAGCGAGCCGAAGGTCGGCCGCAACGACCCGTGCACCTGCGGGAGCGGCAAGAAGTTCAAGAAGTGCTGCGGCGCGAGCGCGTGAGCTTCGGCGGGCCGGCGCTCACACGCCGACGACGTCGCTGTGCTTGCGGACGATCGTGCGCAGCTCGACGGTGCGGCGGCCGAACGCCGGCAGCTCGACCTTCCAGCGGAGGAAGCCGTTCTGGTCGGGCTTCTGCTTGTCGGTGGTGTGGGCCGTGTCGACCTGGATGCTGAGCTTCTCGATCTCCGAGACGGCGACGCGCTCCTGCACGTGGATCGTGCGCTCCTCCGCGCCGAGGTTGGAGATCTTGACCGTCACCGTGTTGTAGGTGGTGGTCCACGCGCTCATCATCGGCTTCTCCTCCTTGGCGACCTCGACCGTCCGCTGCACGCGCACGTGGCCGTCGGGGCCCCAGCCGACCGCGAAGTTCTCGCCCGGGGCGATGTAGAGGAGCGACGTGCGGCCGACGAACCCGCCGTTCTTCACCAGGTCGACCGGGCCGGCGAGGATCGGGTTGGGCGAGCGGTTGACGTGCGAGCTCTTCAATACGACCGCCTCGGCGAGCTCGGGCATCAGCAGGTGCTCGGTCGTCGTCGGCGAGGTGAACTGCATGAGCGGCACGCGGTAGGGCCGGCCGTCGCTCGGCACCGAGGCCTTGACGGTCGCGCGCAGCGAGAGGGCCTCGCCGCCGTCGTCGATGCCGGGCAGCTCGGGGCTCTGCTGCCTGCGCGCCTCGCCGCCGAGGCCGGTGGTCTGGACCTCCTGCTCGCGCGCCTCGACGACCAGCACCTCGCTCTTGCGCTGGGCGTGCAGCACCTCGGTCTGCAGGCGCGGCGGCTCGACCCCGAGCGAGGGGCGCTCGGTGGAGAAGATGAACTGCACGTCGCTCCAGTCCTCGCCGGTGTTCTGCCACACGCAGCCCTCGCTGGCGAACGACAGCACCGGCTCCTTGCCCTTGACGAGCTCGACCAGCTGGGCGCGGTGGTACGGGCGCCAGCAGGCGCCGGGCACGATGTAGTCGACCTGCACGGCGTAGCTGCCGGCGGAGGCGGTCCACACCTCGACGAACACGTCGGCGGAGACGCTGTCGCTGACCTGGGCGGTGGTCGCGAGGCGGGAGCGCAGGCGCTGCAGCTCCTGGTCGAGCTCGTGGGCCTCGAACTCGAGCTCGAGGCGCTGCTTGCGGGCGGACTCCTCCTGGACGGCGACGGTGTCGAGCTGGAGGCGCCAGGCGTCGGGGGTGGCCTGGCCGTGGCTGACGTCGACGCCGATGTCGGCGATGGTCACGTCGCCGACGCCGTCGAGCGCGGCCTGGAGGCCGCGCAGCTGGCCGAGGCGGGCGGTGACGGCTTCTTGCTTGCGGACCAGCGCCTCGTACTCGGCCTCGAGGGCGCGGCGCTGCTCGGGCTTGTCCTCGCCGAGCACGAGGCGGGCGCGCTTGACCCGGACGTCGTTGATGCGCTCGCGCGAGGGGTCGCCGAGCTTCTGGCCGGCGACGCTGACCGAGGCGCACAGCGTCTTGTCGGCCATGACCGGCGACACGGCGGCGACGCGCAGGCGGGTCATGCCGCCGTGGAGCTCGATGGTGCCGCGGCGGACCACGTGGGCGCGGTCCTCGAGCAGGGTGACCTCGACGACGGGCGCCTTGAGGTCGAACGTGGGGGCGGACAGGCTGGAGCGCTCGTCCGAGGGTTTGTCGACGATGGTGGGCTCGGGCATGGTGGTCTCACACTTCGCGACGGTTGCCGCCGTACAGCTCTTTCTTGGCGGAGATCTTGACGACGTAGACGGCGCGCAGCTTCCTGGTCTGACCGGCGGGGACCGCGATCTGCCAGCGGTAGCCGCCCTTCAGCGCGTACTCCTCGGGCGCGTAGGCCGACCACGGCGGGTCGACCAGCACGAGCTCGAACTGGATCTCGTCCTCCTTCTCGCGCAGGGTCGGCACCCGCTCCTGGACCTCGAGCTGGATCGGCCTGTCGCGGCGGTTGGCGACCTCGAGCTGGATCTCGTGGCGCAGCGCGAGCGTGCCGCCGAGCATGCCCGTGCTCTCCTCGGCGAACTGAGTGTTGCGCGAGACCTTGATCGCCTGCTCGACCCCGAGGCCGATCTTCAGCTCGCCGCGCGGCGGGGCGACCCGCAGGTCGGTGCTGAGCAGGTAGTCGCCGCCGACGTAGATGTCGGCCGGGCCGGGCAGCAGCGGGGCGTCGAGCGGGTTGTGCAGCTTGACGTGGCGGAACACGTCGGTGCTCTCGCGCGGGACGACCACGTAGCCGAGCTCGACGCTCGCGGGGCGGCTCATCAGCGGGACGCCGTGGAAGTCGTTGTCGGACGGGATGTCGGCGGCGCTCTCGGCGGCGTACACGTAGTCGAAGCCCGACCACGAGGTCGCGAGGTGGTGGCGCGGCGGCAGCCCGCGCGCGCCGGCGTTGTGGGCCTGGTGGACGGCGCCGTCGAGCAGGGCGACGACGTCGATGTCGCGGGTGACCTCGCGGACCCACAACATCTCGAGGTAACGCTCGCGCCGCTGGGCCACCACGAGCGCGCCGCGGCGGCCGTCCTTGACGCCGGGCATGCGCAGGTTGCCGTAGGCGAGCTGCTCGGGGGCGGCCTCGTGCTCGCTGACGTCGGGGCCGGCGGAGCCGTGGGCCACGCCGCCGCCTCCGCCTCCGCCCTCGTCGGCGAACAGGCCGCCGATCGCCGAGGCGGCGGCGCCGAAGGCCGAGCCGAGCCCGCCGCCGCGCTTGGGCGCGGCGGCCGTCTCGGACATGAAGATCGGCGCGGCGGCGGCGGACGGCGGCGGGACGGTGCCGGGCCGCATCGGCGCGCCCTTGCCGCCCTGCGGCATGATCGTCCCGCTGCGCGTGTGCACGAACGCGGCGGAGGCCTGCTCGGACTTCTTGGCCATCTCGGACCGGTTGCGCGCGACGCTGCGGTCGGCCTTGACCTCCTCGAACTCGGACTCGTCGAGGTCCTCCGGCATGTCGGCGGACACGAGGTCGGCGACCATCGGCTTGCTGACGACCGGGGACGACACGGGCGGTGGGGTCGCGACGTCAGTGCTGGCGAGGAAGCGGTCGAAGTCGGCGTAGAGCTCGCCGGCGCCGACCGGCGGGGCGCGCCAGCCGCGGCGCGCGGGCTGCGGCTGACGCCGGCCGATGCGCAGCGCCTGCATCTCGGGCAGCTCGGTCCAGCGCTGCGAGTCGGCGGTCGAGAGCGTGAGCCTCACGCCGGTCCAGTCCTCGCCCGTGCTCTGGGCCACCGCCGCGCGCACCGACACCACCGCGGTGGTCATGTCCTTGGCCAGAGAGATCGCGTACGACGGAGCCCAGCGCGCGCCGGGCACCATGTACTCGACGATCACGCGGACCGGCATGGTCGGCACCTCGCGCGAGCGCAGGGTGATGATCGCGGCCTTGCGCAGCTCGTGGGGCCGGGCCTGGCGGGCCTTCGAGGCGGCCTTGAAGCGGTGCTCGAGGTCCTGGCGGACCTGCACGGCGCGGCGCTCCTGCTGGGCGGCGTCGGCGATGCGCTCGTCGAGCGCGGCGATCGACTTGTGGCGGAACTCGAGCAGCGCGAGGCGGGCGCGCACCGGCGAGGCCAGCGGCGGGGCGCCGCGCTTGTTGGTCGGGCGCTCGAATATCTGCAGCTTCTCGAGCCGCTTGCGCTGGGCCCGCAGGTAGGCCAGCTTCTCGCCGATCACCGCGGCCTCGCGCCGCGCCTTCTTCAACGCCTCGTCGTCGGGCGGCGGGAGGGAGTCGTCGGCGACCGCGAGGTCGAGGGCCACGCGCACGTCGCTGGCGACCGGCAGCTCGGCGCCGTCGCCCTCGACGCGCACGCGCACGCTGCCGTCGTCGAGGCTGAGCGGGAGGTTGACCAGCTTGACCTGCGGCGGCACCGGCTGGGCCGCGAGCACGATCGCCGTGCGCGAGACCAGCGCGCCCTGGCGATAGACCATGACCGTGTCGATGCGCGAGCTGAGGACCGGGATGTTCATGACACCTCGCTGCCGACGCTCGTCGGCGGCGGCGATGGTACCGCATCGACACCGGCCGCGAGGCGCCCGGGCCCGCGCGATCGCAGGCGCGATGCCGGGCGCGCGCCCCCGTGACGGCGTTCATTGGCGCTGCATCGATGCGCGTCGGCGCCGACGCGCCAGCGCGAGCGGCCCGAGCCACAGCGGCGAGCCTGCGCCCGCGCCGGTGCACGCGCAACCCTCGATCGGCGCGTCGTCCGCGGGAGCGTCCGCGCCGGACGAGGACGACCCGGCCGCGCCGGTGTCGGTCGGGGACGCGTCGCCTGGGGTCGACGAGCCGCTCTCGCCGGTGTCGCCCCCCGAGCCCGAGCCCGAGCCCGTCGAGCTCGAGGTCTCGGGCGCGCACTCGTCGTCGTCGAGGTCGGCGAGCTCGTCGCAGTCGTTGTCGACGCCGTCGTCGCAGACCTCGTCGGCGCCGGGGGTGTTGTCGGGGTCGGCGTCGTCGCAGTCGCCCGCGCACAGCAGCACGTCGTCGCCGTCGGCGTCGACCTCGTCGGGTAGCAGCGCGCCGTCGCAGTCGCTGTCGAAGCCGTCGCAGACCTCCTGCGCGCCGGGGTGGACGGCGCTCTCGCCGTCCTCGCAGTCGTCGCCGCCGCAGTGCTCGGCGTAGAAGCCGTCGCCGTCGGCGTCGCTGCAGCCGCACATCAGGGTCACCGGCAGGCTGGCGTCGGGGCGGCCCCAGCCGACGGCGTTGTCGGGGGCGGCCGCGTTGTCGCCGGCGTCCTGCAGCATGGCGCGCAGCTCGGCGGGGCCGAGCTCGGGGAAGGCCTGGACGAGCAGGGCGGCGGCGCCGGCGGCCAGCGGCGCGGCGAAGCTGGTGCCCTTGGCGGCGATGTACTCGTCGGGCGAGTCGGGGTGGACGGTGACGACGTCGAGCCCGGGGGCGACGATGTTGGGTTTGATTCGGCCGTCGGCGGTCGGGCCGCGCGACGAGAAGTCGGTGACCACGCCGTCGAGGTCGACCGCGCCGACCGAGATGACGCCCTCGGCGTCGGCCGGCGCGCCCATGGTCGTCGGCTCGGGCCCGGCGTTGCCGATCGCGTTGATCACGATCAAGCCCTGGGCGACCGCCATCTCGGCGGCGACGGTCGTCACCGCGGTCTTGCCGTCGTAGTCGGACTGCTCGTACCAGTCGCTGTAGCCGAGCGAGGCGGTGAACAGGTCGGCGCCCATCGCCTCGATCCACTCGAGGCCGGCGACGTAGTTGTCCTCCTCGAACGGCTCCTCGACCGAGATGTCCTCGGTCTTCGACAGCAGCAGCGACACGCCGGGCGCGGCGCCCATGAACTTTCCGGGCTCGGAGCCGGCGATCGTCGAGAGCACCATGGTGCCGTGGTGGAACTGCTTGTCGGGGTCGCCGGGCTCGGGGCCGACGTCGTCGTCGCCGTCGACGAAGTCGCGGGTGGCGATGACTTTAATGTTGGTGAGCGCGACGTGTTCAACATTGAATCCGCTGTCCTGCACGCCGATCACCACGCCCTCGCCGGTGAGGCCGCAGTCGTGCATCGCCGGCACGCCGAGCATCTGCAGTTGATCCCAGGCGTAACCGTAGACGTCGGGGTCGGCGGCGACGGGCGGGCTGGTGAGGTCGTCGATCGGCGCGCGCGCGGACGCGGGCCGGGACAGGTCCGGCGCGACCCGGCGGCCGCGCGCGACCGGCTGGACGCGCGCGACCGCGGGCATGGCGGCGATCGCCGCGCGCTGGGCCGGCGTGGCCTCGACGCTGACCGCGTTGAGCCAGCGCGAGCTGTGGCGCAGGCGGGCACCGGTGGCCAGCACGGCCGCGACGTGACCTGGCGCAGGGGACAGGTCGCGCGCGTCGAGCCCGCCGTCGCCGCGGACCCGCTGGCGCCGCTTCAGGGCCCGCGGCGCCAGCTCGTTCGCGCGGGCGGCGAGGTCGCGCGCGAGCGCCTGCGGGTCGCGCCCGCGGTCGGCGAAGAACACCCACGTCGGCGGTTCGTCGGCCCGCGCGACGGACGGTGCCGCGGCGATCACGAGCGCGAGCCAGGCGAGGGAGCGGGCGGAGGGTCGGGCCATCCTCGCGGCGAATACCAGGTCGCAGGCGCCGCCGCCACGGGTCTGCCGCCCCCGGCCGCGCAGGCCGAGGATCTGCGACACGGCACCGAGGGAGCCGGCGCGCCCTGACCGTCTCGCGGGCGCACGGCGAATGTTCTACCGTCGACGCGTGCGCCCGGGTGCGTCTTTCCTGCTGCTCGTCGCGTGTGCCCGGGGCCCGGCGGCGGCTCCCTCGCTGGCGCCGGAGACAATCATCAAATCTGTCCCGGAGGACAGCGAGCGAGCAACCCCGACCGCACCGGCGGACATCTCCGACCCGATCGCCGCCCTGCGCGCGCGCCTGCCGGAGCGGCGCGGGCTGTACGACGAGCCGGTCGAGCCCGACATCAGGTCGATGTGGCACGAGCTCGGCGTGCTGTTGGACGCGTCGGAGCCCGGCCCCGCGCGCGACGAGCTGCTGCGGATCGGCGCGGCCGCGGCCGCGACCTGGCCCGACGACGAGCGCGTGGCGCCGAACGGCTGGAACGAGGCGTGGGTCGGCGGCTCCGCCCCGTTCGCCTGGTCGCTCGTGCGCGCGGTGAGAATTTTGGACATGGACCAGGCGCGGACCCTGCTGGCCGGCGAGGCGCTCGCGCAGGTCACCGTGCTGACGCTGAGCTTCAACCATGTCGCGGAGCTGTGTGAACGCCCCGACGATTTTTTTGATTCGCTGGCCGCGGCCCGTCACCTCGGCGAGGTCCGCAGCCTCACGCTCGCCCTGCCGACCTGTGTGCCGCCCGCGGCGCTCGCCGGCCTCGACCGCGCCAGACCCGGCCTCGGGTCGCTGCGTCGCCTCGTGCTGCCGGGGTGGCTCGGCCCGCAGGGCGCCGCGGCGCTGGCCGAGAGCCCGCTGCTCGCGCAGATCGAGGAGCTCGACCTGTCGAACAGCGAGCCCGGGCGGGCCGGTCTCACCGCCCTCGGCCGCAGCCGATTTTTACAGCGACTGAAGATCGTCCGCCTGCACCGCAGCCTCGACAGCACCGATGCGGGGCTCGCCCTCGCCGACACGCCGGCGTGGACCGGGCTGCGAGAGCTCGACCTGTCGGCGAACATCCTGACGCGGGCGACCCTCGCGGGCCTCGGGCGCAACCCGGCCATGAAGGACCTCGTGACGCTGGACATCGGCCGCAGCCGCGGCCAGGGCGACGCCCGCTTCGCCGCGTTCGCCCGCGCGGGCGGCCTGCCCGGCCTTCGCAGGCTGCGCATCGACGGTGTCATGCTCGGCGACGCGGAGCTCGCGGCGATCCTCGGCGCCCGCCGGTGGTCGGGCCTGCGCGAGCTCGACCTCTCGACCAACAAGATCGGCCCCGCCGGCGCCGCGGCCCTCGCCCGCGCGACCCACCTGACGGACCTCAAGCGGCTCGACCTCGGCCACAACCCGCTCGGCGCGCAGGGCGGCCGGGCCCTCGCCGACGCCGTCCACCTCGCCGGCTTGCTCGGGCTCGACCTGACCGGCTGCGGGATCGGTGAGGCGAGCGCGACGCGGCTGCTCGCGCGCCTCCGCAACCCCGCGGCGCTGCGGCTGTCCGGCAACGCGATCGGCGACGGCGGCGCGCGGGCCATCGCGGCCCGCCGCGAGTGGACGAGCCTCCGCACCCTCGAGCTCGATGACGACGCGATCGGCGACGACGGGGCCGTCGCCCTCGCCGGCGCGGCCCACCTCGTCGGCCTCCAGTCGTTGAAGCTGCGCGGGAATCGCATGCGCGAGCTCGGCTGGCGCGCGCTCGTCGAGTCGCGGCCGCTGGCGAAGTTCGTCGACGCCGAGTGGCGCCGCCGGCTCGCGCTGCACGACACTACGCTGAGCCCCGCGGACGCCGCGCGCCCTCTGCCGGCCGACCTCGAGCTCGTGTTCCGACGCGGCGCCTGTCACGGGTCATGCCCGGTCTACAGCGTCACGATCCGCGGCGACGCCCTCGAGTACCGCGGCGAGCAGCACGTGACGGTCAAGGGGCCGGTCCGCGAGCGCGTCGACCCCACGCGCATCCGCCTCGTCCTCGCCGCCGTCGACGCGTTCTTCGCCGCCGCGCCCGGCCGCCGCTCCGAGGCCGGGCGCGAGGACTGCAGGCCGTCGCTCTACGGCGACGCGGGTCCGTCGATCCGCGTCGTGCGCGACGGCCAGTCCTTCGTCCACGGGCGCGACGGCGTATGCCCGACCCGGGACGACTTCAGGGCGTTTCAACTGCTCGCGGATCGTATCGACACGCTCCTCGACACCGGCCGCTGGATGCCGAAGTGGTGACCTGGCCCGCACCACGACGTCCGCCGACGCCGTCACCGCGGCTCACACGCCGAGCTTGCCGGGCACCGCGCCGGGGCCGAGGTACTCGACGAACAGGGCGGTGATGTTGTCGCGTCCGCCGGACGCGTTGGCCATGCGGATGGCCTCGCGCGCGGCCTCGCGGACCTCGGCCTTATTGAACAGCGAGGGCAGCATGTCGGACGAGTCGTCGAGGTACTCGTGGAGGCCGTCGCTGCACAGCAAGAGCTTGTCGCCGTGCTGCAGCGGCACCGTGCGGATGTCGACCTCGACGTGGTCGCGGTGGCCGACCGCGCGGGTGATCACGTGCTTCATCTTCGAGTGGCGGGCCTGGTCGGCGGTGATGACGCCCTGCTTGACCTGGAAGTTGACGAGCGTGTGATCGTCGGTGAGCTGGCGGATCTGCCCGGGCCGGCCGAGGTAGACCCGCGAGTCGCCGACCCAGCCGACGATCGCCACGCCCGAGGCGATCAGCACCACCGACGCGGTGGTCGACATGCCGCGGCGGTCCGGGTCGAGCTCGCCCATGCTGTGGACCATGTAACAGGCGTTCTGCACGGCGCCGCGGACCAGCGAGCCGAGGCGCTGGACGCCGGCGGCGTCGAGGTCGTGCGTGCGGGCGGCGACGATGTCGCCGGCGTCCGACTTGATCCAATCGTGGATGAACTCGACCGTCTCCTGGCTGGCGATCTCTCCGCGGGCTCGCCCGCCCACGCCGTCGCAGACGACGAACAGGCCGAGGCTGCTGTCGGCGAGGAAGGCGTCCTCGTTGTGCGCGCGGACCCGGCCGGTGTCCGTGTGTCCGTAGTGCCGGGTCGCCGTCATTCGGCGGACGATAACACGCAGCGCGCGGCCGCCAACCGCCGGGCGTGACCCCGCGGGAGCCGGTAAAACCCCGCTCTGGGCCGGTCCGCGAGGACAGCCGGGGCCCGCTGGGGTCCAGAGGTCCCTGGTGTTCCCGGATCCGCTTCGGTATCTTGGCGCGGAAATGGACCCCGCTCGCCTGTCGCTCCGCACCTCGTTACCCCTCTTCGTGCTCGCGGCGCCGCTCGCGTGCGCCGACACCTACGTGCCGCCGACGGCCGAGTCGAGCGGCGAGAGCGGCGGGAGCTCGAGCAGCGACGGCGGTGGCACCGCCGAGCCGACCACGCAGGGGCCGGGCACCGCCGAGTCGACCGGCGCTGCGGACACCAGCGCGAGCGCCGAGTCCACCGCGACGAGCGGCGACGACACCACGACCGGCGACCCGCCGATGGAGCCGCCGGACCTGATGTGCCCGGGCGACCCGTCGGGCGTCTGCGACGCCGCGCGCGGCAAGCTCGAGGCCGGCGCGTCGGTGCTGTCGATCGTCCCGAACTGCTGGGAGACGTGGATCGACACCGACATGAACTCCGAGTTCAAGAAGGGCAACGACGAGCTCAACGACTGCGGGTGCGACCAGCTGTGCCCGGAGGACATGGGCTACCCGGGCCCGGACGAGGGCGAGGGCGACGGCAAGCTGCAGGCCTCGTTCATGGCCGGCTTCGGGCACAACCGGGCGGCCGCGGGCGTGCGCGGCGCGGGCATCGGCCTGGTCGGCGAGGGCGACGGGCTGTGGGCGCGGACGGTCGCGTTCCGCCAGGGCGACCTGCTGGTGGCGATCGTCACCATCGACACGGTGGGCCTGTTCAACGGCGACGTGCTCACGCTGCGCGAGCGGCTGGCGGACGCGGACAGCGGGGTCGACCACCTGATCGTGCACGCGGCGCACAACCACGAGGGCCCGGACACCATGGGCATGTGGGGCGTCGACCTGTTCACCTCGGGCTACGACCCCAAGTACCGCCAGCAGCTGCAGGACACCATGTTCGAGGGCGTGCAGGCGGCCATCGCCGACCTGCGCCCGGTCGCGGACATGAAGGTCGGCGAGGTCGACATCTCGACGTACCACGAGAACGGCGTCGGCAACGTGATCTCCGACCACCGCGACCCGTGGGTCGTCGACGAGATGCTGGGCGCGGCCCACCTCGTCGACGGCGACGGGCAGACCATCGCCACGCTCATCAACTTCGGCTGCCACCCGGAGACCGTCGCCGACGAGAACCTGCTGTTCACATCCGACTTCGTGCACGCGCTGCGGCGCACGGTCGAGCAGGGCTCGCAGTGGAGCACCGCGCCCGGCAAGCCCGGCCTCGGCGGCCCGGCCATCTTCCTCAACGGCGCGGTCGGCGGCATGATGACCACCCTGAGCGTCGCGGTCGTCAACCCCGACGGCGACAAGTGGGGCCCGGGCTGGGGCTGGGAGAAGGTCGACTCGATCGGCCAGCTGCTCGGCGAGATGGCGCTCGACGCGGTCGCCAACGGCGACGACGTCAGCGATCCGCAGATGCGCGTGATCAACAAGCGCTGGCGCGCCCCGGTCGTCAACGTGGCGTTCCAGCTGCTGTTCGGCCAGGGCATCGTCGAGCGCGAGGTGTTCGACAACGCCGAGACCGGCATGCAGGAGATCGAGACCGAGATGACGCTGCTGGAGATCGGGCCGATCCAGATCCTCACGGTGCCCGGCGAGCTGCTGCCCGAGCTGGCGATCGGCGGCTACGACGGCTCGCACGTCAACAAGCCGAACGAGCCGCTCGTCGACGCCGACAACCCCAACCCGCCCGAGCTCGACAAGGCCCCGCAGGGCCCGTACATCAAGGACCGCATGGGCGGCACCTACCGCTGGATCCTCGGCCTCGGCAACGACGAGCTCGGCTACATCGTGCCCGAGTATGACTTCAAGCTGGCCGACGTGATGCCGTGGATCGAGGAGGCCGAGGGGCAGCACTACGAGGAGACCAACTCCCTCGGCCCGGACATGGCGGGCCTCGTCGACCAGTGGTCGGACTACCTGCTGTGGTGGTCCGAGCAGTAGGGCTCACAGCTCCGGCGGCGGCTCCGACTCGCCCGGAGCGTCGCCGATCGGCTGGGCGTCGAGCCCGCACGGCTGATCGAGGTCGACGCTCACGCCGTGCACGTGGGCCATGCACGCGCTCGAGTAGGTCTGACCGTCGCAGCCGCACACCGCCGCTTGCTTGTCGGGGCACGCGTCGGGCCGGGCCGCGCACATGCCCATGCCGCCGCAGGCGTCGTCGCGCTGGCAGAACTGCGTGGGCTCGCACTCCGTGTCGCCGGTGCAGGTCTTCTCGCCGCAGGTGCCCTCGAACGACACCTGCACGCCGGCGCAGCCGGCCGCGCAGGCGTTGCCGTACGTGACGCCGTCGTTGCCGCACACCGGGTCGTACTCGAGGGTGCAGACGCACTCGCACACGCCGGTGTAGTCGACGTCGACGCCGGCGCAGGCCGCGGTGCAGGCGTTCGGGTAGGTCTCGCCGTCGATGCCGCACACGGGGTCGTACTCGTCGGTGCAGATGCACTGCGGCGGCTCCGCGGGGCCGGCGGCGAAGCCCGTGGGCGTGGGGTCGTGGGGCGGCGTCGTGCCGGCGAAGTCGCGCGGGGCGGCGTTGCCGTCGTCGGGGCGGGCGGCGAAGTCCTCGGGGGTCGGGTCGTGGGGCGGCGACGTCTTGGCGACGTCATCGCCGTCGTCCTCGATGTCGAGGGCCTCGTCCTCGTAGTCGGCGTCGCGCGCGGCGCTCTCGTCGAGCAGGTCGTCGCAGGCCGAGAGTGACAGGGCTGCCGAGGCTGCGATGACCGACGACCAGATCAGATTGAGTGTGCGCTGCATGGCGTCTCTCCCTGACGCCACTGTGGATCCGCCTGAATCTGCGGCCAATGCACGCTTTGCAGCGGACGGAGCCCGCGCCGATCATTCCTTCGCGACGGCGATGACCTTGGTGGCGTCGCCGGAGATCTCGAGGACCTCGGGACCGCCGCTCGCGTCGCCCGCGGCCGGGCCGATGCGCAGCAGCTTGCCGTCACACATGCTGGCCTCCGACTTCTCGGGCCCGCGCTGAATGACCATGCGCTTGACCGCGAGGTCGCTCAGCACCTGCTCGACGCCGCCGCAGTAGGGCTCGCCGCCGCGGAGCTTGGCGCTGCGCGCGGGGCCCATCTCGGCCAGCGGGTTGGGCATCAGCGCCTCTTCGCCGAGCATCCACTTTTTGCCGAGGTTGTTGATGGTGTCGAGGCCCTCCTTGACGTGCTCCTCGAGCACGCCGCCGTGGGCGAACACGGTGTCGCCGACGATGAGGACCAGCTTCTGCTCGGCGAGCTTTTTGGCGACCGGGCCGCCGGAGGCGAACGCCGCGGCGCGCCCGCGGCGGTCCTTCGGCAGGCCGTCGATGCGCGGGTCCTCGCCGGCCGGCTTCTCGCCGGCGTAGTCTTTAAAGCCCTTGGCGCTGACGCCGTCGAAGTTCAGGGCGACGTTGAGGATCTCGTTGGCGCCGGTCAGGCGGTAGACCGCGCCGCCGGCCTTGCTCGCCTCGTCGGCCAGGCGATCGAGGAGGGCGAGCACGGCCTTCTCGTCCTTGCCGCCGCCGAGCTGGTTGCCGATCTGCACGACCACGAGGTCGCCGCCCGCCCAGTTGCCGTCGTCGTCGAGCGCGCCCGCGGCCTTCAGCGCCGCGTTGGTCGCCACGAGGTCGCCGCCCAGGCCGCCGATCGCGACCACGCGGCCCTTCGGCGCCGGCATGCGCAGCTCCTCCGCGGCCCGCGCCCGCGCCCGCGGGGCCTTCTTCGCGTCGTCCTTGACCTCGGCCTTGGTGTCCTCGGCCTTGGCCTCGACCTTCTTCGCGTCCTTCTTGTCGGCCGCTCCGCCGCAGGCGACGAGCCCGGCGACAGAGGTGAGCGTGATCACGAGCGTGCAGAGCCGGCGGATGAGCATGCGCGGATGATACCGGCCTGAAACTCGGCGCGCGACCCCGGGGTCAGGTCCCCGCGACACGGAGGAATCGAAATTTTGCCGCCGAGACACCTGCTGTTCGCCGCCCTCGTGGCTGGCCTGACTCCGTCCGCGGTCGCCCGGGCCGCACCACCCCGCGCCGCCGGACCGAAGGTGCCGGTCGAGAAGTTCACGCTGCCGAACGGGCTGCGGGTGGTCCTCAGCGAGGACCACAGCGCGCCGGTCGTCACCGTGTACACGACGTTCCGCGTGGGCGGGGCGCAGGAGACGCGGGGCTTCACCGGCTTCGCCCACCTGTTCGAGCACATGATGTTCAACGGCTCGCGCAACGTGCCGGAGGGGGCGTACGCCTACTACCTCGACGCGACCGGCGGCGACGTCAACGCCAACACGGAGCACGATCGCACCAATTACTACCAGACCGTCCCGAGCAATTACCTCGAGGGGATCCTCTACCTCGAATCCAACCGCATGGCGAACCTCGAGATCACCGAGGCTTCGCTGTCGAACGAGAAGTCGGTCGTCAAGGAGGAGGTCCGCCAGCAGCAGGAGAACACGCCCTACGCGCGGACGATCCTGCTCGACTGGCCGGCCGTCGCCTACTCCTCGTGGGAGTACGCGCATTCGATCTACGGCTCGATGGAGGACCTCAGCAACGCCCCGGTCCAGGCGTTCGTCGACTTCTTCAATAAGTATTATGCGCCGAACAACGCGACGCTGGTGCTGTGCGGGGACTTTGATGCGGTCAAGGCCAGGGCGCTGGTCGAGAAGTACTACGGGGGGCTGAAGTCGGGGCCGGCGCTGTCGTACGGGTACCCGGTCGAAGAGGTGCAGAAGGCGGCCATTATTAAAGAAATCAAAGATCCGCTGGCGCCGGCGGCGTTGACGTTGATCTCGTTCGACGCGCCCGCGCCGCGGACGCCCGACTACACCGCGCTCGAGCTGCTGGCGGCGACCATGAGCGGCGGGGCCTCGGCCCGGCTGCCGCGCGTGCTCGTCGACGACAAGAAGCTGGCCGCGCAGGCCGACATGCAGGTCGGCTTCCCGTGGATGACCTACGGGCCCAGCCAGATGGTCGTGCTGATGATGGCGAGCAAGGACACCACGCTCGCCGACCTGCGCGCGGCGTTCTGGACCGAGCTCGACAAGGTCGCGCGCGAGGGCGTGACGCAGGCCGAGGTCGACCGGGCGCGGGCCCGCCTGCGCAAGCGCCACGTCGACGGCCTCGGCAGCACCTTTTACAAGGCGCAGGAGCTGGCGACCTACGAGACGTTCTTCGGCGGGGCCGAGAAGTTCGCGGGGGACATCGCGCGGTTCGACAAGGTCAAACCGGCGGACCTGAAGCGGGTCGCCGCCAAGTATTTAAGTCAGGCGGCGAGCGTGACGTTCGACGTCGTGCCGGGGCAGTGAGGAGCAGGACGATGCGCAGGACGTTCATCGCGGGGTTGTTGATGGTGCTGGCGTGCAAGTCGGAGCCGACGGAGACGAAGTCTCCGGCGCCTGGCGGCGGCCCGCCGGTGGCGGACGCGAAGGCGACCGACCCGAAGTCTGCGGACACGGCGGCCAGGCGGGCGCAGCTGGCGGCGTTGCCTCCGTTGCCGGGCGTCGAGGCGCCGCGGCCGGTCAAGTTCCCGGAGGCGCAGGCGCAGACGCTGGCGAACGGGCTCGAGCTGGTGGTGCTCGAGGACCACGAGGTGCCGCGCGTGCGGGTGATGGCGATCGTGCGGGCGGGTGAGATCTACTCGCCGGCGGAGCAGCCGAGCCTGGCCGAGTTCACGGCGGCGCTGCTGGCCGAGGGCACGACCAGGCGCGACAAGGCCACGCTCGACGCGCAGGTCGACGCGACCGGCGGCTCGCTCGACACGTTCGTCGACAACGAGCTGTCGGGGGTGGTCGCCGACGTGCTCGCGCGCGACGCGGGCTTCGCGTTCACCGCCGCGGCCGAGACGATCCTGCAGCCGGCCCTGCCGGAGGCGGTGCTGAAGAAGCACAAGGACCTGCTGCTGCAGGGCATCGACCAGGAGAAGGCCTCGCCGCTGGGGCTCGGCGGGCGCATGGCGGCGCGGCTGGCCTACGGGGAGAACAGCGCGTACGCGCGGCCGTTCCCGACCGACGCGCAGGTCGAGGGCATGACCCGCGAGCAGGTGGCGGCGTTCCACGCCCGGCACTACGTGCCGAACAACGCGATGCTGGTGGTCGCCGGCGACATCACGCCGGCCGAGGCGCGCAAGCTGGCCGACAGGGCGTTCGGCGGGTGGGCGAAGGGCGCCGACGTCGAGGTGCCGCGGCACAAGCGGACGAGCACGCCGGTCGCGCGCACGATCCACATCATCGACCGCAAGGCCAGCGCGCAGGCCAGCGTGCTCGCGGTCATGCCGGCGCCGGGCATCGGCGAGAAGGGCTGGCTGCAGGTCCGCGTGCTCGAGCAGGCGCTCGGCGGCGGGCTCTCGGGGCGTCTAAATATGGTGCTGCGCGAGCAGCTGGGGCTGACCTACGGGGCCGCGGCGATCCACAAGTTCGGCTACGACGGCGGGGCGTTCTACGCCGGCGGCAGCACCAAGACCAGCAGCGCGCCGGAGTTCCTCGACGCGCTGCTGCGGCTGCTGGCGGAGCCGGGCGAGGACGGGGTCGACGCGGCCGAGCTGCGGCGCCTGCTGACCAAGATGTCTGGCCAGTTCGCGCTCGAGGCCGAGGGCATCGACGCGATCACCATGAAGACGATCCAGCAGCGCACGTTCGGGCTGCCGGCCGACTTCTGGGCCCGCTACCGCGGGGACATCGAGTCGATCACGGCGGAGGACGTCAAGGCCACGAGCAAGGGCCTGAGCGACGCCGCCATGCAGGTCGTGATCGTCGGCCGCGCCGACAAGCTGGTCAAGGCGCTGGCCGGCAAGGGCTTCGGCATCGACGTGTATAACACCGACCTGAAGCTCGTCGAGCAGGGCGCCGACCGGACCGCGTCGCCGCGCTGACCGACGATCACTTGCCCGGCTTGCTCGGCTTGCCGGCGGGCTTGCTGGCCTTCGGGTCAGGCTCCGGCGGGACGTCGCAGCTCCACGACTCGACCACGAGGGCCTCGCCGTCGGGCGTCAGCGGCGTCTTCAATTTTTTGCTGAGGGTGGCGACGCGCTTGCGGATCTCGCCGGCCTGCTCGCCGGTCGCGGGGGCGGGGCGGTAGCCGGGGCCCTCGCCGAGCCAGACCGGGTGGAAGCTGGCGCGCTCGGGGCAGCGGCGGCCGGGCTGGTAGCGCACGCGCAGCACGCCGCTGAGGCGCGAGCGCTCGTCGGTGTTGGCGAACAGGAAGTTGCCCATCGAGTAGGCGGCGAGGCCCTGGGCGTGGTGCTCGACGCCGTGGAGCACGTGCGGGTGGTGGCCGACGACGAGGTCGGCGCCGCGCTCGAGCAGGCGCTGGGCGGTGATCCTCATGGCCGAGTCGGGGCCGTCGGTGTACTCCTGACCCCAGTGGAGCAGGACGATCACGAGGTCGTGGTCGGGCCTCGCGGCGTCGATCGCCGGCTGCAATTTTTTTCGTAGCTCGGTGGTGCGGTAGACCGGCAGGGCCGGGTCGCCGGGCTCGGGCGGGCGGTTGGTCCAGGTGGTCGCCGACAGCAGGGCGAGGCGCCAGCCGGCGCGCTCGAGGGTGACGACGGTGACCGGGTCGCCCTCGGCCCGGGCCGCGCCGACGGCGGCGACGCCGAGCTCGCGCAGGACCTCGGGCGTCTCCTTCAGGCCGGCGGTGAGGAGGTCGAGGGCGTGGTTGTTGGCGACGCTGACGGCGGCGAAGGTGCCGACCAGCGCGCGGGCGGCGGCCTTGTCGGCGCCGAAGCGCGAGCCGATGTAGATCGGGCTCTTCTCGGGTCGCGTGTGCATGAGCGGCGTCTCGAGGTTGGCGATCGCGACGTCGACTTTTAATAATTGGGAGACGGCGGCGAACGGGTCCTCGCCGGGGGCGAACAGCGGGGCGTACTCCTTCAGGCGGTACTTGCCGAGGATGATGTCGCCGACGAACGCGAGCTCGAGCGGGCCGGTCGGCGGCTTGCGGGGGCCTGCGGGCTGTGAGCTGTCCGCAGGGACAGGCGCGGGGGCGACCGCAGGCGCGGACGGGATCGGGGCGAGCGCGATCGGGGGCGGCGGGGCGGCGACGGAGTGCTGCGCGGCCACCGGGGCGGGGCGGGGCGAGGGGTCGGGCCCGGCGGGGCTGGTGGCGCCGGGGCCAGAGCACGCGCCGGCGAGCAGCGCCGCAGAGAGCACGGAGCTGGCGCGGGGCGATCGCCGGCGGTGACGGGTCGGGCGCATGGGCGGGCGGAGGATGGCACAGGTGCGCGGGATTTTGCTATGGTGGACTGTTCGTGTAGCGGGAGGGCTTCGGCGTGCAGATCGACTTCCATCACGGGGCGACCTATGTGATCGCGCGGCTCGCGGGCTTCGATCACCTCGACGCGGAGGTGGTGGCGTACGCGGCGCAGTACGTCGACGACGCCACCAACGGCGGGCTCATCGCCTTCGACAACGGGGCCATGTACAAGCGCATGAGCTCGGCCCACCGCACGCTCGACTACCGCAACTTCCGCGAGCTGGCCAACCACCGCGTGTGGATCCCCTTCCACTTCCTGCCGGGCAACGGCGGGCTGCCGGCGGGGCAGGAGCCGCCGGGCAAGTTCATCGAGAAGCTGATCTGCGTGCCGGACAGCCCGGTCGCCCGCGACATGGTCGCGCTCACGATCGCCGCGCGGGGCGCCGCGTCCGGGCTGCACCGCCTCGGCATCGCCATGCACGTGTACGCGGACACGTGGGCCCACCAGGGCTTCGCCGGCGTCAACCACCGCGTCAACGCGGCCCACGAGCTCGTCGGCGCCGACGGCGAGCCCGACCGCGACCTGCTGTCGCGGCTGATGAACCGGTTCGTCAGCGGGGCGCTGCCGCTGGGCCACGGGGCGGTGCTCAGCAACCCCGACAAGCCGTGGCTGGTGTGGGGCTACACCAACGGGCGCGGCGACGTGATCGCGCGCGACAACCCGACCGACTTCATGCTCGCGGCCGACGCGATGTGCCGGGCCATGCGGCGCTACCGCGTCGGCGACCCGGACGCCGACGTGCCCGGCCTGCTGCCGCGCGACCGCGGGGTCATGAACGAGATGATCCGCGGGATCGAGGACGACGACGGCGACGCCAGGCACATGCAGTGGCTCGAGGCCATCGCCGGCGGCGCCTTCAGCTTCGGGCGCGGCACCCCGCTCTACGTCGACAAGGGCGAGGGCTCGTGGAAGTGCGACGCGCTCGGCACCACCGAGGAGCACGACCTCGACGACGCGGTGTTCCCCTACACGCCGGAGTTCATGCGCAGCCACTGGAAGATGTTCCACGACGCGCTGCAGGAGCACCGCTTCGACGTGCTCCACCACGTGCTGCCGCGCTACGGCATCTGCGCGGCGTAGACGGGCGGCGGAGGCTGTTGTAAAAGACCGTCCGTGGTCGCGCCGGCCGAGCTGCTGCTGCGAGAGAAGGACAGGGCGCGGACCCTGCTGGCCGACGGCTACGCCCGCGACCTGGTCGAGCAGGACGAGCTCGACGAGCGGCTCGAGCAGGTCGAGCGGGCGCGCACGGTCGCCGAGGTGCAGGCGGCGACGGCCGGGCTGGCGGCGCCGGTGACGGCGGCGCTGGTGCCGGTCGACGGCAAGCCGGAGCTGGTGCGGGCGCTGCTCGGGTCGATCGAGCGCCACGGGGCGTGGACGGCCTCGGCGCGCATGCAGGTGCGCGCGCTGTTCGGTTCGGTGGTGCTCGACCTGCGCCAGGCGGTGCTGCCGCCGGGGCCGCTCGAGATCGACGTGCGGGTGACGTTCGGCAGCCTCGACATCCTGGTCCCGCCGGGCTGGCAGGTCGACAACCGCTGCGGGGCGGTGCTCGCGTCGGTCGAGCAGGACGACAGCCCGGGCGAGGCCCGCGAGCCGCGGGTGCTGCGGTTGCTCGGGCGCGTGGTGCTCGGCAGCCTGGCGGTGCGCGAGCGCCTGCCCGGCGAGAGCGGCGGCGAGGCCAGGCGCCGTCGCAAGCGCGAGCGCAAGCAGCTGGCCTCGCGACACGCGCGCGCGTTGTCCCGCGGCGAGTGAGCGCGGCCGCGCGCGCGCCGACGGCCCCGTCGCGCGAGGAAACTTTGGCGAGGATGTCGCGGAGAGCGCGGCGAGGGCGGCCAACTCAAGATCCAGGTGTCGAAGCACGTGCTTGGCCTGCGCAAGTACATCCACGACCAGACCGGCAACCCGCGCACCGGCTACGTGCTGCGCGGGCCCGAGGGGACGCGGATCAAGAGCATCAACCGCTCGCGGCCTGATCCCTCCGGGCTTGGCGGCTCCGGCGTCCACGGCGCTCCCGGAGCCCCGTGGCCGGAGGTCGGCGGAGCTCGCCGCGAGGCTGACGACCGACGGAAGCGGTGATGCGTCGCACTCAACGCATCGCGTGGATCGCCCAACCGACGGCCGCCCCGCCGAAGATCAGCCACGTCGATCCCAGCTTGAACCGGATCAGGAGGATCACGCTGACCACTCCAAGGCACACCGCCGGGACGTCGATCAGCGCCGCCCAGCCGAGCTGCATCGTCACCACGACCATCAACGCCAGCGAGGCGACGTTCACCCCGTCGAGGAACGCCGCGGCACCGGGCGACGCGCGCAAGCGTGGGACGAGCGGGCCGCTCAGGGCCACGAATACGAACGCAGGCAGGAAGATGCCGGCGGTGGCGACCAGCGCCCCGCCCGGCCCCGCGAGCACATAGCCGATGAAGGTCGCGGTGGTGAACACCGGCCCGGGCGTGACCTGGCCGACCGAGATGGCGTCGAGGAGCTGCGCCTGCGTGAGCCAGCCGAGCCGGTCGACCAGATCGGTCTGCAAGAACGCGAGCAGGACGTAACCGCTGCCGAACAGCACGGAGCCGGTCTTGACGAACACCCAAAACAGGGCCGGCAGCGTGACCGCGCCGGCTGCGCTCGCGGCGGCCGTCGGTGCGAGCGGCAGGAGCAGGCACGCCGCGCTGGCGGAGTGCCTCCGGGCGGCTCGCGCGAGCACGAACGCCGCGGCGCCCGCGCCGAACAACACCGCGAGCTCGTGGACGCCGAGCACGACGAGCAGCGCGGCGAGACCCCCGAGCACCCGCAGGCCGGGCGTCGGCGCGGCTTTCGGCGCGAGGCCCCAGATCGCCTGCACGACGACGCCGAGGATCACGGGCTTGACCCCGTACAGCAGCCAGCCCATGGCGGGCACGCTGCCGAACCGTACATAGGCCCACGCGAGCAGGCCCGTGATCGCCGTCGCCGGCACGATGAACGCGAGGCCGGCGACGACGAGGCCAGCCCAGCGGCGGCGCTCCCAGCCGATGTGAATCGCCATCTCGGTGCTGTTCGGGCCCGGGATGAGGTTCGTCGCGCCGAGCAGATCGAGGAAGCGCTCCTCCGTCACCCACTTGCGGCGTTTGACGACCTCGTCGTGCATCATCGCGATGTGCGCCGCCGGCCCGCCGAAGGCCGTTGCGCCGAGCCGCCCGAACAAGGCCGCGAGCTCCGGGAGCGACGCCCGGGAGGGCGTATCGGCCTCCGGCTGTGCGCTCGACGGCCGTGGCGGCGTGGGGCGCGGGACCTCCGGCTCGACGGTCATGGCTCACGGCACCGCGATGTGGGCCAGAGCTCCGCGCCGGCCGCGGACTCCGGCGTCGCGCCGACGACGACCGCGAGCGCCAGCGCGTCCGAGCTTGCTCGCCTCATCGCGAGAACCTCCGCGCCAGCGCGGCGTCGATCGACGTTCGGCCCGCGCCGACCAGCGCGAGGAACATCGATCCGAGCAGCATCGCCAGATCGGTTCGGCCCTCGTGCGCCATGCTCCAAAAGCCATGGCGCGCGACGGATGGGCCGGCGAAGCCCCAGAACCCGTGTCCGAGCATGATCGGGAGCTTCGTCGACGTGACCGCCACCAGCATGTCGCACGCCAGCAGCAGGGCCGCCGGCCGCGTCGCCACGCCGAGCAGGATCGCCACGCCGCCGACGAGCTCGACGACGCCGACGAAGGGCCCCGTCACCTCCGGCCAGGGGATGCCGATCTTGGCGAAGCGGCCGGCGCCGAGCGCGTCGGGATAGAGGAACTTCTGGATGCCCTCGCTGGCGAACACGAAGCCGACCGCGAGCCGGATCAGGAGGATGGCCCGCGGCGCATCGCTGGCCAGGAGGCGAATGAACCGGGGATTGGTGGCCGTGTTCACTCGCTCGGCGTCTCCGGCGCTTCCGCGGACTTCGTACCCGAACTCCGGTCAACTCGCAAACCGGGCCGTAACACCCGGCTCCTCGAGTAGTCCACGGCATGCCCGATAGGCCCCGGTGACCCAGCCGTTCCTCTACCACCGCACCTCCTCTGCCTGCGCTGGTCCGCCGCGGCCCTGCTCACCCCGCTCGCCGCGCCGATCTGGTGCTCGAGCTGTCCGCCGGGCTCGTCGCTGACTGCGACCGATGGAACCCCCGGACCGAACCCCGCACCGCCATCTCCTGCCTCGATCAACCGCATCCGCCGCTCGAGATCGTCGAGCCGCCGTCTTCAACTCTGGCGCGACTCGTGCAGCGGAACCCGGGCGATGATGGTCGTGCCAGCCCCCGGGCTGGACTCGACGACCAGTTCGCCGCCGATCAGCGTCACTCGTTCGTGCATGCCGCGGAGGCCGAGCCGGTCGGCGCCGGCCGACGCCGGGTCAAAGCCGACGCCGTCGTCCTCGACGACCGTGGTCACCGCCCCGGACTCCCGGGTTACGACCACGCTGACCGTGGTCGCATGGGCGTGCCGGGCCACGTTGGTCAGGGCCTCCTGGACGAGCCGGTAAAGGGCCGTCTCGACCTCGTTCGGTAGTCGCCCGTCGAGGTCGGCCTGCAGGTCGATCTGGGTCCGCTGTTGACCTGACCACGTGCGCACCAGCCCTGCGAGGGCGACCGCGAGGCCGAGGTCGTCGAGCGTGGTCGGCCGCAGGCGCATGGCGACGTCGTGGAGCTCCCGGCCCATGCTCTCGGCCAACTGGCCCGCGTACGCGAGCTGCCCCGCCGCCTCGTCGCACGACGTGATCGACTTGGCAGTCGCCGCGAGGGCCAGCGTCAGCGCGACGTGCGTCTGTCCGACCGTGTCGTGCAGGTCCCGCGACACTCGCTTGCGCTCCTCCTCCTGCGCGTTCGACAGCCGCAGGGACAGCTCCTGGCGGCGGGCGATCTCGGCCTCGAGCGAGCGGACGGCCGCGGCCAGCTGGGCCGTCCGCTCGCTCACCCGCGCCTCCAGCCGGCCGTGGGCGTCGCGGAGTTGGTCCTCCGTCCGCTTGCGCTCGGTCAGGTCGCGGGCGACCTTGACGTACTCGCCGCTGTCGAGCCGGGTGAGCACGCCGCTGGCGTAGAACCGGCTGCCGTCCTGGCGCAGGTGCCAGCGCTCGTCGTTGGCCCGGCCGGCCTGGCGGGCCGTCTCGCACTCGCGCTCGGGCATGCCGGCCGCCTGGTCCTCCGGGGTGAACAGCGCACGTCCATGGGTCTGCCGAGGATCTCCGCCTCGCTGTATCCGAACGTCGCGGCCGCGCCGGAGCTCCAGCTCGTCACCGTCCGGTCGGCGGCCACGGTGAAGATCGCGTAGTCGGTCGCGCTGGCGAGGATCAGGCGCAGCCGCTCCTCACCGGCCCGCACCGCGTCCTCCGCCACTCGCCGCTCGGTCACGTCGACGCACGCGCCGGCCATGTGCCGGCGGCGGGCGGCCGCGTCCCCGAACACGTCGCCCTGATCGCGGAGCCACCGCACCGCGCCGTCCGGTCGGACGATGCGAAACTCCACGTTCAGCGGGCGACCGTCGCGCAGCGAGTCGGCGAACGCGGTCGACACCGGGTCGCGGTCGTCCGCGTGGATGTGCCCCAGGAACTCGGCGAAGGGCTGCGTCGTCTCGACCGGGTCCAGGCCCAGCAGTTCGTTGAGGTTGGCGTCGCGCATCTGTGTGCCGGTGACCCCGTCGAGCGTCCAGATGCCCATGCGAGCGGCCCTAAGGGCGAGCCGCAGCCGGTCCTCGGCCAGCCGCAGGTCGGTGATGTCATAGGAGACGGCGAGCACGCCCGTGACCTGACCAGCGTCGTCCCGGAGCGGCTCTCCGTGGGTGACGAACCGCCGGCCGTGCGCCGCGTGCTCGACGCGGAACGGCTCGCCGGCCAGCGCCTGGCGGTAGTGCGGCTCGTACTGCACGGCCAGGTCCGCGGGCAGGGCCTGGGCGAGCGTCTTGCCCTCGAAGTCGGCCGACGTGAACCCGGCCACGGCGAGCGCCCGCCCTTCGGCCAGGCTGTAGCGCAGGTCGCGGCCGACCAGGAACGCGGCCCCATTCGGCAGATTTGCGGCCACGGCGCGCAGGCGGGCCTCGCTCTTCCGCAGCGCGGCCTCGGCCCGCGCTCGCTCGATGGCCGCCCAGATCCGTTCCCCGGTCTCCCGCACGAGCTCGGCCTCGTCGACCGTCCACGCCCGCGGGGCCGACGCGGTGACGCACAGGGCCCCGACCAACCGGCCGGCCTTGACCAGCGGGGCGTTGACGTGGGCGGCGATCTGGACGGCGGCCATCATCTCCCGATCCGCCGGCGGAACGAGCGGCGAACTCCCGACGTCGGGGATGACCAGCAATTCGCCCCGCCGCAGCGGCGGGATGACCCAGCCGAAGTCGGCGATCCGGTAGCGGCCGGCGAGCGACGGGGAGTCGCCGCGGAGGTAGTCCTGCCGGACCTCGGCGCATCCCGCGTCCTCGTCGAGCTCGACGAAGTACGACCGGTCCACGCCCAGCCGCTCGCCCAGCAGCCGGCACGCCGCGACCTGGACCGCGATCGGGTCGGCCAGCGGGCGCAGGGCGTCGCTCAACCGCAGCTGGAACGCCCGCCGCTCCTCGCTCGCCCGCAGGGCCTCCTCGGCCTTCGCCCGCTCGACCGCCGCCCAGGTGCGCTCGGCTGTGTCCTCGATCAGGCCGACCTCCAGCGCGGTCCACTCGCGCGGCTTCGCCGAATGCACGATCAGCACGCCGACGAACTTCCCGCCCTTGTTCACCGGCACGCCGACGCACGCCCCGACGCCGATGGCCTCGAAGGCGGCCGAGAGCGACCCGTCGATGTCCGGGAAGTCCGCCGTGGCGAGGGTCCGGCCGGCGCGATAACCCTCCAACCAATGGGCGCCGAAGGCGCTGAGCTTCTGCCGTCCGGCGATGCTGGTCTGGCCCGCCGCGGTGAAATCTCGGTGGATGAGAATGTGGTCTTCGTCTGGTTCGGCCTCGGCGTAGAGCACCCGGTCGGCGCCGAGGTGTTCTCCGAGCACGCGTGTCGCCTCGACCTCGATCGCGACCGCGTCGCTCAGCGGCCGCAGGGCGTCGCTCAGCTTCAGCAGGTACGCCTGCCGCTCCTCGTCCCGCTTGCGCTCGGTGACGTCGGTCGCCACGCCGGGCATCCGCGCCGCCCGCGGTGGGTCGCCGGCGAACTCGACGCGGGCGGTGATGGCCAGCCATCGCTCGATCCCGTCGGGCCTCGTCACCCGGATGTCGACCCGCAGCTCGCCGGGGCCGGTCGGGTCGAGGGCGCGAGAGACGGCGGCCGCGTACCCTGCCCGATCGGCCGGGTGGATGAGCGCGGCCAGGGCGTCCGCCAGGTTCAGGCGGCCGGCGGCCGGCAGCCCGAACAGCGCCATCATCCGCGCGTCCGGCTCGCCACGGTCCTCCTGCGGGAACCACACGAACGTGCCCATCTCGGCGGTGGCCAGCGCCAGGCTGAGCCGCTGCTCGCTCGCGCGCAGGGCCGCCTCGGCCTTCGCGCGCTCGACCGCCGCCCACGTCCGCTCGGCCGTCTGCTCGACAAGCGTCACTTCGTCCTTCGTCCACGGGTGCGCCGCGGCGTGGTGCACCGCGAGGAAGGCGACGGTGCGGTCGCCCTTGTGCAGCGGCACGTTGAGGGTCGCCGCGATGGATCCCAGGCTGGTGATGTCGCGTTGTTCGGCGGCGGTCAGGCGCGGGTCGGTCCGCACATCGCCGATGGCGAGCGTCCGCCCGGCCCGCAGCTCGTCGACGATCGTCCGGCCGAAGTCGTCGAGCCGGTGGCGGCCGGCGACGCCGGGGAGGTCGCGGTGATAGTCCGCGTGCACGACCGCGTACGCGCCGTCGTCGGTGGCCTCGGCGTAGTGCACGCGCGCCGCGACCAGGTGCTCGCCGAGCACGCGCGCGGCCTCGGCCTGGATGGCGACCGGGTCGGCCAGCGGGCGGAGCGCGTCGGTCAGCCGCACGAGGAAGGCGTCACGATCGGCGACGGCCTTCAGCGCGGCTTCGGCCTGTTTGCGGGCGGTGATGTTGGTGAACAGCACGGCCACCCGCCGGCTACCCGAGCCGCCCACCCGGAAGATGTTGAGGTCATAGACATGGCCGAGCGTCAGCTCCGACTCCTCGAGCCGGATCGACTCGCCAGTCTCGGCCACCTTGCCGTAGATCTCGGCCCAGCGGGGGTTCGGGGTCCCCAGGATCTGCTTCGCCGTCTTGCCCACCGGGTCGTCCATCCCCGTGTGCCGCACGAACGCCGGATTCACCTGCACGTAGAGGAAGTCCGTCCACCGTCCCGAATCGTCGGCGATGACCTCGACGACGGCGTACGCCTCGTCCATCGATTCGAACAGGGTGTGGTACTTGGCCTCGCTCTCCCGCAGGGCCGCGTCGGCCTGCCGCTGCTCGGTGACGTTGACGAACGCGATCACGACGCCGTCGATGCGGTTGTCCTGGGTGCGGTACGGGAGCACCCGCCGCAGGTACGCCCGGCCGCTCTCGCTCTCGATCGCTCGCTCGACCGGGATCAGCCGGTCGAGCACGGCCTGAGCGTCGGACATCAGCTCCGGGTCGGCGAACTTGCGGCGCAGGTCGACGAAGGGCCGGCCGACGTCCGAGGGGATCAGGTCGAGCAGGTCCTTGACGGCCGGCGTGAACCGGCGGATGCGAAACCGCAGGTCGAGGAACAGAACCGCGATGTCGGTGCTGGTCAGCAGGCTGCCGAGGTCGTTGGCCGTGCCCTCCAGCTCGCCCATCTTGGCCTGGAGCTGGGCGTTGACGGTCACCAGCTCCTCGTTGAGCGACTGCATCTCCTCCTTGCTGGTCTCGAGCTCCTCGTTGGTGCTCTGCAGCTCCTCGTTGAGGCTGGTCGCCTCCTCGTGCGACGCCTTGAGCTCCTCGTTGCTCGACTGCATCTCCTCGAGCGCGCCTTGCAGCTCGTTGCGGGTGCGCTGGAGCTCGTCGGTGAGCCGCACTGCGGCCGTCGCGTCGTCGTCCGTCAGCGGCGGCGGCGCCGACATCTCCGGGTAGTCGCGGAACGTCACCAGATACAGCGGTGAACCGCCTCGCGGGCCGAGCGGGGTGGCCCCCACCTCGACCCGGCGACGGCCATACGGCGTGTCTATCAGCCCGTCGCGGATCGACGCCGCTGCCCCGGAGTCGCTCGCTCGCCGCAGGGCCGTGCGCACCGCGCCTCGGACCTGGTCACTGGCGAGTGCCATCAGGTCGAGGGACGCCCCGCCGGGCGCCAGCTTCAGATAGTGGCCCGTGTCGCCGTGCACATGCACGACCTGCCCGACGGCGTCCACCACCACCGCCGGCGGCGTGAAGCGCTCGAGCAGCGCCCGGCTGGCGAGCTGGCCGACCACCGGAGCCGCCGGGCGTGCGAGCGGCGCCGCCGCGACGGGTCCGGCCTCGCGAGGCGCGGTCAACACCGGCAGGTCGAGGTTGCCGGACCGCGTCGGCCCGACCCGGCGAAACAGCCGGTGGCGCTTGTCGATCGGTTCGAAGTCCCCCTCGGCCGGGGCCGCCGACTCCGACGACCCCAGCAGCAGCGCTCCGCCCTCGCGCAGGCCGAAGTGCAGCAGCGCGAGCACCCGCCGCTGCGTCTCCGGCTCGAGGTAGATGAGCAGGTTGCGGCAGGTGGCGATGTCGAGCCGCGAGAACGGCGGGTCGTGCAGGATGTTCTGCGGGGCGAAGATCACGAGCTCGCGGAGCTCGCGCTTGACGCGATAGAAGCTGTCGTCCTTGTCGAAGAAGCGGGCCAGCCGCTCGGGCGACACCTCGCTCTCGATGCCGTTGGGGAACACCCCCGTGCGCGCCGACCCCAGCGCGCGCTCGGCCATGTCGGTCGCGAACACCTTGATCTCGAAGTGCTTGTCGTGAGCCTCGGCGGCCTCGACCAGCACCATGGCCAGGGTGTAAGCCTCCTCGCCGGTGGCACAGGCCGACACCCAACAGCGGAGCTCCGTCCCGTCGGCCCGCTCGAGCACCAGGGGGTCGATCACGCGCTCCCGCAGCACGGCCCACGCCTCCGGGTCGCGGAAGAAGCCGGTCACGTGGATCAGCAGGTCGTCGGCCAGGGCGGTCACCTCCGCTGGCGTCTGCCGCAAGGTCCGCACGTACTCGGCCAGCGTCCCGATCTGACACAGGCCCATCCGGCGGCGGACCCGGCGGAACAGGGTCGGCTTGCGATAGCCGGAGAAGTCGTGGCGAGTGCGCGTGCGCAGCACGGCGAGCACGTCGCCCAGCGCCTGCTCGTCGCGTGGGGTCGCCGTACCGCCCCCGTCGGCCGCGACGTAGGGCTGCCCCGCGTACTTGACGAGCGCCTCGGGGACCTCGGCCGGGCGGAGGATCAAGTCCGCCAGGTGGCCGTCGATCAGGCTGCGCGGCATGGACGGGTACTTGGCGGAGTCCGGCTCCTGGGCGATTACCAGCCCGCCCACGGCCTTGATCGCCTGGGCGCCGGCGCTGCCGTTCGAGCCCATGCCGGAGAACACGACCGCCACCGCCCGCTGCTGCTGCTCCTCGGCGAGCGAGCGGAAGAAGTCGTCGATCGGCCGTCCGTGCCCACGGGCGGCCAGCGCCGGCCCGAGCCACAGGTGACCCTCCTTGATCGTCAAGGTGTTGCCGGGGCGGATGATGTAGACGTGGTTGGGGACGACGACATCCCCGTCCGCGACCTGCACGACCGGCATCTTCGTCTGGCGGGCGAGCAGCTCGACGAGCAAGCTCTCACGGTCCGGCGGCAGGTGCTGCACGAGCACGTAGGCCATCCCCGCGTCGGCGGAGGCCGCCTGGAGGAACTCGGAGTACGCCTCGAGCCCGCCGGCAGATGCTCCGATGCCGACCACCGGGAACGCCAGGCGCGGCGCGCGGACCTCGTCGGGCGGCGTGGTTAGCCGCCGTACGCCGCTGGCCCCCTCGGCGTCATCCCGGTCGCCCGCGTCGTTGCCATTGTCGTTCGCCATGCTCCCCCCACGCGGACTGTACGTCCTTGTGCGAAAACGATCACCAGGGAAAAACACTGGTGCAAAGACGCGACCAGCGCGTGCTAACTTGGGGTCACCCGCGAGCGCCTCGTGTCTGCATCCGACTCCACTGTCTGCGCCGACCACGGCCCCCTCGCTCCTCACTCGAGCCACGGCGTCGGCACGATGGGCCTCCTCCTGCGCATCCCCCTGCCGGCAGACAGAGGGCGCGGAGCGTGAGCAAGCTGAGGGTGCTCTTGGCCGACGACCACCCCGTCGTGCGCAGCGGCCTGCGCGCGATGATCGAAGCCCTGCCCGACATGGCGGTCGTCGGCGAGGCGTCGGACGGGGAGTCCGCGGTCCGGCAGACCGCCATGGTCCGCCCCGACGTCGTGGTGATGGACGTCTCGATGCCCGGCATGAACGGCGTGGAGGCGACGCGCGAGCTGCACCGACGCTGCCCCGAGGTCCGCGTCGTCGCCCTGACCGCGCACGAAGATCGTGGATACCTGCAACAGCTCATGGCCGCGGGGGCGGCCGGGTTCGTGTTGAAGCGGGCGGCCGTCGAGGACCTGGTGCGGGCGATCCGTGACGCGGCCGCGGGCACGACCTACATAGATCCCTCGGTCGCGGCGCAGGTCGTCGCAGAGCCGGCCAGCGACGAGACACCGATCGGCGATGCCCTGACCGAACGCGAGATCGATGTGCTCCGCCTCGTCGCGCGGAGCCTCCTCGACAGGGAGATCGCCGCGCGCCTGCGACTCGATGCGGCGACGGTCGAGATCTGCAAGCTCGGCGCGATGGCGAAGCTCGGCCTGAAGACCCGCGCAAGCGTCGTTCGCCACGCGCTGCAGCAGGGTTGGCTGAAGAACGGGTAAGACGAGCCGAACGCCGACCTCGGGCTGCTGCCGACCAAGGGCCCGCTGCTGCCGTACGCGCTGATGTCGCCCGACCCGGTGCCGATCTTCGTGGCCGTCGACGGCGTCGACGCGCAGTCGGGCGTGGTCCCGGAGTGCAACGAGGACAACAACTCGGCGGCCAACGCCAACGCGCAGTGCGTGGTGCCGCAGTGAGCGGAGATGCGAGCGAGCCGGTCGACGGCGCGGCGGATGTCCTCGGGGGACAGCCTGCCGCACCTCGACCCGTGACGCCGCAGCGACGGGACGACGAAGCGGAGCGACCCGGGCCGCTCGGTCCGGGTCGCTCCGCTGGCTCCTCCGACGGCGGGCGTCAGAAGTTGTAGTTGCTGTTGTTCGGGTCGAAGTCGGCGTCGGTCAGGCCGGCGTTGAGGCGGATGTTGGCGAAGCCGTAGTCCTCGACGAGGGTGTCCTCGTCGTCCCAGATGGTGATGCGCACCGGCATCCTGGTCTTCTGGTCGATGCAGACCTTGGCGCGGTGCGAGTAGTACGGGGAGAACTTCTTGACCGGGGCGATCGACTCGATGCAGTGGACGCGCGCGCCGTAGAGCGTCGATTCGCCGTGGTCGACGTACTGCACGTTGTCCTGCGGGCGCATCTCGCTGAGCTTGGCGGCGCGCACCACCTTGTCGATGACCTCGCCGAAGCCGAGGTCGGTGATGGGGTGGCGGTTGCCCTTCATCGCCAGCGCGGCGTCGGGCTGGAGGTTGACGGTGATGTCGGGGAACGAGCCCTGGTGCGCCCGGATCTTGTCGTCGTTCCAGCCGCGCACGTAGAGCACCTCGCGGCCGTTGAAGTTGTCGCCGGTCCAGCGCAGGTACACGCTAAACGGCTTGCGGAACTTGAGCAGCACGGTCTCGACCGGCAGCAGCGAGCCCTTCACGCGCTCCTGCTTGTAGAACGTCGCGGTGTAGTCCTTCACGCCGGCGTAGGCGCGCTCCATGGCGTAGACCTCGTCGCGCAGCCGCTGGGCGTCGGACACCGGCGCAGCAGCGACGGCGTCCTGCGCCGACGCGTGCGGCTGGTGCAGGAGACCCGCGAGAACGAAAAATGCGCCCCAACGCGAGGCGCGCAGACCAATGGCAAACATGGGCGGGAGCTTCTTCATAAACCCTCCGTGAGTCAATCGACCGGGTGTGATGGAGGCAGGGGGCTCGGTACGTCGTCGGCCTGCGTGGGGGGTTCGGCGGCGCGCGTACTGGAGCCCGAGGGGCCCCTCAGACCGTGCGTGTGGCGGGGCTATTCACAACGAGGCCGCCACACGCACGGTGTTTAATTTTTTAATTCAGGACGCGGAGCGTAGTCGCGACGCGTGGTCCGAGGGAGATCGAGTGCCCGATCGGAATGTTGGAGTGCGCGAAGTGGCTCAGCCCTTGAACACTTGCAGGAGGTTTGAGTAGGCGTCGGTCCACAGCGGGTAGAGGCCGTCGGCGGCGGCGGGTTCGGCGACGGCGCCCTGGATCTCGGGCGCGGCGAGCAGCGCCTCGTCGCGGGCGAGCAGCATCCAGTCGGACTGCCAGACCATGTCGTTGGACTCGGAGTCCTCGATGAGCACGACGGTCATGCCGAGCGCGTCGGCGAGGCCGCGGACCACCGGCTCGAGGTCGAGGTAGCGGTTGCTGATGTGGACGGCGAGGATGCCGTCGTCGGCGAGGTGACGCAGGTACAGCCGGCCGGCCTCGAGGGTCAGGAGATGGGCGGGGATCGAGTCCGAGCTGAAGGCGTCGAGCGCGAGCACCTGAAACTTCTGCGGGGGCTCGCGCTCGAGGTTGACGCGGGCGTCGCCCAGCGAGATCTCGACGGTGGCCTTGCAGTCGCGCACGTAGGTGAACAGCGCCTCCGGGCCGGCCGACAGGGCGACGACGTCGGGGTTGATCTCGTAGAAGCGGACCGTGTCGCCTTCGGCCCCGTAGGTCGCCAGCGTGCCGGTGCCGAGGCCGACGAACCCGAGCTTCATCGGCTGGCCGGCGAGGCGCCGCGGGTGCTGGCGGATCGCCAGGCCGACCGCGCTGTTGGGGCCGTAGTAGCTGGTCGGCATGCGCGCGAGGTCGGGGTCTTCGAACTGGATGCCGTGGATGATGCGGCCGTGCTTCAGGCGCGTGCGCGTCTCGCCGGCGGCGGTCGCGTCCTGGTCGACCTTCAGCACGCCGAAGAACCCGCGGTCGATGTGGATGTAGTCGTCGAGCTCGTCGTGGGCGTGCCAGGCGAGCACGGCGGCCAGCGCGAGCAGCCAGGACAGCAGGCCGGCGCAGCCGAGCACCCAGCGCAGGCCCTGCACGCGGGCGACGAGCTTGCCGGCGCCGAGCGCGGTGAACATGCGCTTGCCGACGAACGCGAGCACGAGGCCGATGAGCAGCAGCACGCCGGCGACCACGGCGGTGACGACGTGGTCGCCGTTGCCGGCGACGCCGCCGACGAGCACGGCGGAGCCGATGAGGATGAGGCCGCCGAGCACGACGGCGCCGGGCCCGAGGCCGGCGGGGGCGGGGGTGCTGCGCAGGATGACGCCGATGGTGAGGGCGCAGGCGGCGAGCAGGGCGAGCGGGAGCTCCCACAGGTCGGGGAACACGTTGGGCGCGAGCACGCCGGTGAAGATGCCGCCGGCGGCGCCGCCGGCCGAGACCATGAGGTAGAAGCCGGTGAGGTAGCGGGGGTCGGGTTTGTGGCGCACGACCTCGCCGTGGCAGACCATGCAGGCGGCGAACAGCGTGAGCAGGTAGACGCCGAGCTGCACGAGCATGGGCGCGTCGACGCCGATGCGGATGATCGCCGCGGTGCCGCCGGCGCCGAGCAGCAGCAGCGGCATCCACAGGCCGCGGCGGTACAGGCGCTCGTACTCGAAGCAGACGATGAAGCTGAGCAGGTAGAGCGAGAGCGGGACCATCCACAGGAACGGGATGACGGCGACCTCGAGCGAGATCTGGCTGGTGATCGCGAGCAGGAGCACCGAGGCGACCATGGCCAGGGCGAACCACAGCGACCGGCGGGCCAGGGTGGGCGGGGCGCTGACCTGTCCCGAAGGACCGGTCGCGGGCAGCGGCGCGGTGCGGCCGACCTGCACGGCGCAGGCGCCGCAGCCGAGCGCGAACACGACGAAGCCGAGCGACCACACCCAGCCCTGGCCGGCGAGCGGGAGGCTCGGCTCGAGCAGGAACGGGTAGCTGAGCAGGCCGAGCAGCGAGCCGAGGTTGGACAGGGCGTACAGGCGGTAGGGCGAGCTGCCGGGGAAGCAGCGGCTAAACCAGTTCTGCAGCAGCGGCCCGGTGGCCGAGAGCACGAGGAACGGCAGGCCGATGGTGAACAGCAGGAGGCCGAGGATGGCGACGATGGGGTCGTCGCCGGAGCCGGGCTTCCACGCGTCGGACGGGGTGATCGGCGAGGGCCACAGGGCGACGCGGATGAGCAAGAGGACGGCCGCGAGCGCGAGCGCGGCGAGGTGGATCGTGCGCTGGCGGGCGGGGTCCTGGCTGCTGCCGAGCAGGTGGGCGTAACCGTAGCCGAGCAGCAGCAGCACCTGGAAGAACAGCATGCAGGTGGTCCACACCGCCGGGGCGCCGCCGAACCACGGGAGCACCTGCTTGCCGAGGATGAACTGGACCTGGAACAGGAGGAACGCCCCGACGCCGATGGTGGCGGCGAACAGGGCGGCGGCGAGTTTGCCCGGAGGTGCGGAGGGCCGTGGGGTCGGGTCGGTCACGCGGGCGGCAGTCTACCCGAGTCCTGCGCCCGCGGTCGCGGCCTGGGGTCAACCGATGCCGGGGCAGGTCGACTTGATGCTGCTGCACGCGGCGGGCGACTCGGGCTCGCTCGGGGCGGTGTTCTTGACGTCCTCGCAGGAGGCGCTCTTGAAGCTGTCGGCCAGCAGCTCGTTGCGGGCGGTCAGGCAGGCCTCGATCTCGGCGACGGTGGCGTCGCAGGTGTCGAGGAACGTGAGCGTGCAGGTGCCGGGCTCGCTGGGCTCGGGCTCCGTCTTGATGCACATGTCGTAGACGATCTGGCACGACATGACGCTGCCGTCGCCGAGCAGCGCGGCGGTGATGCCGGTGCCGACGCAGGTGAAGCGGTGGGCGTCCTGCTCGGACACGAGGGTGCCGAGGTGGTCCGACTGGGCCTCGCAGAGGGTGGCGCCCTCGGACTCGGACAGCTCGCTGCCTTTCTTCTCGGCGGGCAGGCCGGAGTCGACGCTGCCGCCGCCGCCGTCGCCGCCGCAGGCGAGGAGGGTACAGGCGAGGAGGAGGGAGGAGGTCTTCGTCATGGCCGCGGATGATGCGCCCGGGCCCGGAGGCAGGCAAGATCCCGACGCGATGCAGGACCCGGGCGGAGCGACGGAGGGCGGGCGGCGACAGGGGCCGGTGGACCCGGGCGCGGGCGCTGCGGAGAACATCGCGGCGAACGTCGATCCGCCGGACACCGCGAGCGCGCGCGCGGACGCGTGGCGGGCGGCGGGGCTGGTGGCCGCGGGCGTGGTGTTGCTGCTGGCGACGCGGGCGTGGCACCCGATCGCCGGGCTCGGCAACGCCGACATCGCGGGGATCCTGTACGAGGCCGATCTGCTGCGCGCGGGCGGGGTGCCGTACGTCGACGCGATCGACATGAAGCCGCCGGGCACGTTCTTCGTGTTCGCGGGGGTGTTCGCGGCGTTCGCTCGCTCGCTGGCGGCGCTCGAGGCGGCGTACGTCGGCTGGTGCCTGCTGGCGGCGCCGGCGGTGTGGCTCGCCGCGCGGGCGCTGTACGGGCGGGTGACGACCGCGGGCGCGGCGGTGCTGCTGTACCTCGCGACGATCGGGGTGTTCGATCTTAATTATTCGGCGTGGATGGCGACGGCGTACGCGTGGGCGTTCGCCTGCCTGATCGCGGCGATCCGCGGCGGGCGGCTGTGGCTGCACGCCGCGGCGGGGGCGTGCGCCGGGCTGGCGCTGGCGTTGAAGGGGCACGCGGTGGTGCTGGCGCCGGTGTTCGCGCTGGTGTGGTGGTGGGGCCACAGACGGGGCGAGCCGGGCGCGCGCGCGTGGGCGTGGCTGTTGTGGCCGCTCGGGGCGGGGCTGGGGCTGCTGCCGCTGCTGGCGTGGTTCGCCTCGCGCGGGGCGCTGGCCGAGCTGCTGGCGGCGCTGCTGCCGATCGCGGAGGCGGCCGACTACGCGGCGCGGGTGCGGCCGGAGGGGCTGTGGTGGCTGCGCTCGGGCAAGATCTTGCTGCAGCACGCGCGCGTGTTCCCGCTGCACACGCTGCTGGCGGCGGCGGTGCTGGTCGGGGCGCTGTGGGCCCGGCGGGCGCGACGGAGCGGAGATGTCCTGGAGGACAGGTTCGCGGCGCCGCTGGCCCCGCAGGTGATCCTGTGGGTGATGAGCGTGATCGGCTGCGGGCTCGGCGGGATGCGGTACTACATTCATTATCTGCCGCAGTACCTGCCGGCGCTGGCGCTGCTGGCGGTGCACCCGCTGGGGCTGGCGTGGTGGCGGCGCCGCAAGGGCTGGGGCCTCGGGTTGAGCGTCGGGGTCGCGCTGGTGGCGACGACGCTGGTGGCGGCGATCCCCCTCGGGCGGGCGGCGGCGATCGACTACCGCGGCAGCAAGAACGCGGCGAAGGCCGGCGAGTTCGTCCGCCGGCGCACGACCCCCGACGAGCGCGTGCTGGTGTGGGGCTGGGCGGGCTGGGCCGCCTACTTTCATTCGGAGCGGCGCTCGCCGTCGGCAATTTTCAAAGTGCTGGGGCAGGTCACCGAGTACAACCAGAACGGGATGTTCACGCGCTCGCGGTCGGCCGATTTTAAGCCGGGGCCGCACGCGGACAGGTTGCTGGCAGATTTTAAGCGTTCGCCGCCGGCGTTCGTGGTGAAGGCGGCGGTGTTCTTCCCGGGGGTCAAGAAGGACCCGATGAAGCAGTTCAAACAGCTGGACGCGATCTTCCGCCGGGACTACGTGCTCGCCAGGAAGTTCGGGCGGCTGCACGTGTACGAGCACCGCGAGCGGCGGGCGCGGCGGGGCGTGAAGGGGCGCTGAGGCTCAGTGACCCGTGCGACGGGTCGCGCCGGCGGTGCTGCGCACGGAGAGGCCGTCGATGTGCACGCGATCGTCGCGCGAGCAGATCAGGGCGCGCGCGCCGAGCCAGCGGACGGCGGCCTGTAGACGGTCGAGCTCGACGCCGCCGCGGGCCCGGTTGCGCAGGTTCTGGACGCGGGGTTTGACGCCGGGGAGGGTGGCGGCGTGCTCGATCCACAGGATCGCCCAGACGCGGGTGTTCGTGTCGGCGAGGTGGCGTAGGAGGGTCGTTGTGTCGGAGTCGCGGTCGAGGCGGCCGGCGCCGACGATGCCGGCGACGGAGTCGCGGAGCTTGCTGGCGACGACCGTGACGAGGTTGCTGCCGCCGTCGCGGAGGACTTGCCTGGTCGGAGGGGTGCGCTCGCTGGCGCGGTAGTCCTTGACCTCGAGGAAGAACAGCTCGTCGGCGCGGAGGCCGATGAAGTCGACGGCGGTCGTGCCCTCGACCTGGCCGACGCCCTTGCGGTACGACGCCGCGTCGTCCCACTTCGAGACGAGGGTCCAGGACGCGTCGAAGGCGAAGTCGAGGTCGCCTTCGCGGAAGCTGCACGGGCCGGCGGTCATGCGCGTTTGCTCGGCTTCTTCGAGGTCTTGTTCGCGGCCGGGCGTTTGCTCGTCGTTTTGGCCGACTTCTTCGCGGACTTCTTCGCCGGCGTCGGGGTCGACGCGTCCGCGACGAGGTCGCGGAGGGTGTAGCGCTGCTCGTCGTCGTAGTAGCGGGCGAACTCGGCGAGGATCGCGTTGTGGTCGATCTGGGCGAGGGTGTCGGCGGTCTCGACCTGGACCGGCGCGGCGGGGTCCGGACGGTGGAGGGCGAAGAACCGCAGGGGGACGCTCGGCTCGAGCGCGTGTTCGGCCGCCTGTGAGAGGCGGTGGACGAGCAGGTAGTCGTGGCTGGCGAGGAAGATCTGGACGCCGGCGTGGGCGAGGTGGCGCAGGATCTCGACGAGCTGCACGGTCAGCGTGGGATTCAAACTCGACTCGGGCTCGTCGATGAAGAGGATGCTCTTGGAGTGGAGCGAGCCGTTGGCGATCAGGTAGGCGAGGGTGGCGAGCTTGCGCCAGCCCTCGGCGAGGAACGGAGCGGCGACGTCGCCGTGCGGGCCGCGGACGTGGAATCCGTCGTGCTCGAGCAGGACCTCGCCGCCGAGGATGGCCTCGATCGGGGCGAGCAGGTGGGCGAAGGTCCTGGCCGCCTTGCCGCGCAGACGGGCGGCGGAGAGCTGGCGGCAGAGGTCGTAGTGAGTGGCGTCGAAGCTGAGCTCGCGGTTCTCGAAGGCGGCGGTGAAGCCGGGGTACATGGCGAGCACGTCGCGCGGGGGGATGAAGACGTTGTGGCGGGCGTTCGATCTCGAAATACCGAGTGAAGGATCGACAGGTAGTGTGACGGTGGAGCTGGGACCGGTGAGGGCGAGGCGGCTCGCGGGTGCGTCAGCGAAATCGACTATCGCGCGCGTGTCGTTGAACGGACCGCCGTGACGGCGGAGCTGATCGGCATTGATGGCACGCAGGCCGAAAAAGGAGCGCAGGACGTGGAATGAGAACAGGAGTGGCTCTTTGATACCGGGGACTGACTCGTGGTCGAGCGCGGTGCGGCTGGCGTACAGAGTTTTTAGAACGTGGGTCTTGCCGGTGGCGTTCTCGCCGATGAGCACGTTGATGCCGGGGCAGAACTCGAACTTCGTGTCCTCGAAGACGGTGAAGTTCTTGAGGTGGAGGCGGGTGATGGTCATGCCGGCCCGCGGAGGATGCCACAGACGCGGGGCGACGAGGAATTCCGGGCGCGGGCGGGCGCCTTATTAAAAATTTCCGTCTTCCTCTCAACGGACGGTGAGGCGGGTCGCGGTGGTGCGGCCGTAGATCTCGGGGATGTACATCGCCTCGGCCTTCGCGGGGGGGAAGGCGTAGCTGCCGCGGCTGGTGGCGCGCAGGTGGATGGTGTGGCGGTGGGTGCCGGGGGGGAGGTCGTCGATGAAGAGCAGCACGCGGTCGCGGCGGAGCTCCTGGTGGTCGAACCACCGGCCGCCGGTGCCCGTGAGGCTGGCGGCGGCCTGGCCCTTGCCGAGGTCCTGCTGCAGCGGCTCGAGGCCGGCGGGGATGGGGATGTCGACGGCGACGTAGCGGGTGCGGCGGTCGGCGCGGAGCTCGAGGTCGACGGCGATGGGGTCGCCGAGGCGCGGGGTGGAGGTCTCGCCGCGCAGCGTGCGGGTCAGCGCGAGGCCCTGCGCGCGCGCGGGCAGGTCGTCGCCGCCGGGGGCCCAGTCGAGGCCGAGGCGGTAGTAGAGCGGGCCGTTGCCCTGGCGCTGGAGGACCACCGGGAGCACGCCGTCTGTCTCTCGGGTCAGGGCGATCAGGTCGGTCATCGGCGTGTGCACGGCGGTGGTCGCCTCGCGGCCGCGCAGCGGGGCGTCGAGGGCCGTGCGGCCGGCCAGCCACACGCGGGCCTGGAGGT
The DNA here is from genome assembly GCA_016793465.1 of Myxococcales bacterium. The sequence continues at coordinate 106,512 of JAEUJW010000040.1, read as the reverse complement.
CGGGCGCGGCGGGCTCCTTCAGGCGGGTCCAGCCGGCCAGGGCGGCCACGGCGTAGGCGTTCTCCTGGGTGTTGCGCCACGCGCCGCCATGGCGGCGGTCCTCGAGGCCGCGCGCGAGCTTGGCGAGCGCGGGGTGGTCGGGGCGGGCGTGGAGGAGCGCGAGCAGCACGAGCGCGTCGCTGCGGGTGTCGGAGTGGAAGTAGGCGTCGAGGTCGTGGGCCAGGCGCTCGACGGTGTGCGCCTCGGATGGCCCTTCGGACAGGCTGCCGAGCAGCTCGTCGGCGAGGGCGCGGACGTGCGGGTGAGACGGGTCGCGGCGGTGGAGGGCGAGCAGCAGGGTCGCGCGGGCGAACAGGGGCAGGCGGCCGCGGTGGGTGTGGAGCGCGGAGGCGGCGGCGTCGACCGCGTCGGAGGTCACGCCGGCCTCGGCGAGCGTGTGGAGGGCGAGGGCGAGGGTGATGCCGGCGTCGGCGCGGCGCGAGGCCAGGGCGGTGAGGTCGGCGGACTCGACCGCGGCCTCGAGGTGGCGGAGGGCGCGGGCCAGCATGTCCTTGGGGACAGGCAGGCCGGCGGCGGCGGCGCGCTGCAGCGTCCAGGTGGCGTAGGCGGACGCGTAGGGGTGGACGTCGCGGTCGCCGGGCCAGTAGGCGAAGCCGCCGTCGTCGGTCTGCATGCGGGCGAGGCGGGCGAGGGTGGCGGCGAGGTAGTCGTCGGGCACGGGGGTCGACAGCTCGCGCAGGGCGAGCAGGGGGACCAGGCGCGAGGCGGTCTGCTCGGCGCAGCCGTAGGGGTAGTCGACGAGGGCGCGGGCGGCGTCCTCGAGGCCGGAGGTCAGCGAGGACGAGGCGGTGAGCTCGAGGCCGCCGAGGCCGGCGAGCGCGTCCCGGGGGATCTGCACCGGGATCTGGGCGGCGCGGTCGGACGTCAGGGCGCCGTGCACGGCCACGCGGTCGATCAGCGTGGCCTCGGCCGCGACCGGGAGGTCGACGCGCACGGCGTCGGCGGCGGTGGTGCCCTCGGCGGCGAAGCGGGCGCGCAGCTCGAGGCGGGCCAGGGCCGGGGCGCGGGCGCGGACCTGGAAGGCCACGCGGGCCTGGCCGCCGGGCGCGAGCGCGGCCTCGTCTGTCGCTTTGGACAGGAGCTCGAGGGCAGGTCCCGAGGGACCTGTCGCTGCGAGCAGGTCGGCCGACACGGCGACGCGGCCGGCGCGGCCGGTGCGGTTCTCGACGAGGGCGGCGAGCTCGGCGGTGTCGCCGGGGCGCAGCCCGCGGGGCGCGACGGCGCGGACGATCAGCGGGGCGCTGACGACCGTGCGGGCCTCGGCCCCGCCGAAGCGGCCGGGGGCCGCGGGCGCGCCGGCCAGCGGGGCCGAGGCGATCGCGGTGATGCGGAAGGTCGTCAGGTTGTCGGGCAGGTCGGCGACCACGCGCGCGCGGCCGCCGGCGTCGACGGCCGCGTCGGCGAGGAACAGCGGGGTGGTCTCGAACCTCTCGCGCGCGCTCGGGGCGCCCTGGACCTCGGCCCTGGCGGAGCGTACCGAAGGGACGCGGGTCGAGCGCGAGCCGAAGCCGGCACCGCCGCCGCCGCCCACCAGCCAGGGGTCCTGGGTGCGCGGCACGTAGGGCACGCGCAGCTGCCAGAAGTCGTCGTAGTCGTCGACCTCGGCGCGGCGGTCGGGCACGAAGCGGGGCAGGAGGTCGGGCAGGCGCTCGTCGGTGAGGGCGAGCACGGCCTCGTCGACGGCCCACAGGGCGACGCGTCCGGCGGCGGGTCGGCCCTGGTCGTCGCGCACGGTGACGGTGATGGGCAGCCTGTCGCGCGGGCCGGCGGTGCGCGGGGCCTCGACGTCGACGTGCAGGCGGCGGTGGTCGGGGGCCTGCGAGAGGGTGGCGGCGGCGCTGTGGCGGTGGAGCAGGCCGCGGCGGTCGCGGGTGACGACGTGGGCCTCGAGGTGGAGCGAGGGGGTCCAGGTGTCGTCGGCGACGAGCGAGACGGTGGCCTGGTCGCCGTCGAGCACGAACGGGACGACGTCGTGCACGCCGGCGCGGGCGCTGACGAGCTGGCCGCGGGCGCCGCTCCACGGGCCGCGGATCACCACGTCGACGCGGTCGCCGGGGCGCACGGTGGTCGCGCTCGGGCGCAGCTCGAGGCCGCGGGGCGGGGCGAGGGCGACGGTGGGGCGCGGGGCGAGGCGCCGGGTGACGTGGAAGGCGGCGTCGGTGTGGGCGGTGCGGCCGTCGACGGCGGCGGCGGCGGTGATGCGGATCTCGCCCTCGGCGTCGGCGGTGACGGTGCAGGTCGCGTCGGGGCCGGCGGCGGCGAGGTCGACGGTGCAGGGCGGGAGGGCGGCGTGCTTGTGCACGTAGTCGACGAGGATCTTGTGGCCGTCCTGTTCTTCGTGGACCGGCACGTCCCAGTGGCGCTCGAGGTCGAGGCGCACCTGCGTGGCGGCGACGCGGTCGCCGTCGCGGTTCAGTCCGCGAATTTTAATAGTTGCGCGGTCGCCGACGTGGGTGACGCCGGTCGGCGGCTGGACGGCGAGGTAGAGCGCCGCGGGGTGGACGAGGTAGGAGGTCTCGGCGCCGACGCCCTGGGCCGAGGCGTCCTCGGCGAACACGCTGACGCTGCAGCGGTGGGCGAAGCGGGGGTCGCGGAGCTCCTCGACGCTGTCGAGCGTGCGCTGGCCGGGGGGGTCGCCGGGCCTGGCGGCGACGTCGGCGCGCGTGCCCCAGGTGCGGCCGGGGGTCGGGCCGCTCGGGCCGACCGACCACATGCCGTCGACGTTCGGCGGGCGGTAGCGCAGCGGGTCGCAGTCGGTGCGGGTGTGCAGCCGCTTGAGGTCGACGGGGCCGCCGAAGTAGTACTCGGCGTGGATGTCGGTGAGGGCGTGCTCTCTGTGGAGGATGTCGGGGCGGCGCGGGGCGGCGCGCACGGAGAACTCGGGCACGCGGTAGTCCTCGACCTTCAGGTCGACGGTGGCGACCTCGCCGACGAGCGTGGCGGCGGCCTCGTAGTGGCCGAGGCGGGCGTCGTCCGGGATGGTGAAGGTCGCGGAGAACTTGCCGGCGGCGGTCGTGCGGCCGGTGGTCTGCGCGACGATCTGCCCGTGGCTGTCGCGCAGGCTCAGCTGCACCGGCGTGCCGCGGCCGAGGGTCGCGAGCGTGTGGCGGTTGTGCGGGGTCTCGATCGCCGACCAGCCGACCAGGTGCACGCGCTCGCCGGGGCGGTAGGCGCCGCGCTCGCGCACGAGGCCGAGCATGAGGCGCTCGCCGGGGCGCAGCTGCGGGTTTTCGCGGCGGGACAGCGCCGGGGCGAGGCCGAGGTCGAGGTGCGTGTGGTCGCCGCCGGCGGTGCGGGCGATCAGCCGCAGGCGCTCGGCGGGCGGCTCGGACGGCTCGCTGACTTGTTCGTGCTCGTCGGTGTCGTCGTCGTCGTCGTCCGTGACGAGCTCCGCTTCCTCGTCCTCGTCGTCGTAGAAATTCGGCGGGGGGCGCAGGCGGCCGGGGAAGGGCACGCTGGTGCGGAGGAGGCCGGCGGCGTCGGTGGTGCCGAGCGGGCGGCAGGTCGGGTCGTGCTCGGCGGGGCCGAGGCGGCACAGCTCGACCCCGGCGACGGGTGTCCCGGAGGACAGGTCGAGCGCGCGCACGACGGTGGCCGAGCGCGAGGCGTGGGCGACGAGCATGAGGTCGGTGACGCGGAACAGGCCGCGGACCGGCGGCGGGCGCTCGTGGCGGCCGGCGTCCCCGACGAGCTCGAGCGGGGTGACCTCGACGAGCACGGCGCCGTGGAGCGGGCCGGCCGGGCGCAGCGGGGCCGTGAGGGCGGCGAGGTCGAGGGCCTGCGAGCCCCAGCGGGTCGGGCCCCTGGGGTCGATAATTAAAGTCTCGGCGCGGGCGTCGGCGGGGAACGGCACGAGCGCGAGGGCGCGGTCCTCGAGGTCGTCGGTGTCGGCGATCGCCGCGAGCTCATGATGGTCAAACAGGCCGACGCGGACGCGCACGCGGCGGAGGTGGTGGGTCTCGAGGCCGACGTGGGGGCGCGCGGGCGGGAGGATGCCGGTCGAGCTCGACAGCTGGAGGCCGGCCTGCTCGATGAACGCGGCGCGCACGCTGGCCGCGGGCATGGTCTGGCCGAAGGTGTCCCGCAGGCCAGGTGCGACGCGGATGGTGTAGTCGACGTGGGGGAGGAAGGCGCCGGTGAGGCTGACCTCGCGCTCGCCCCACCGCTCGACCTCGAGGCGGGCGGGGCGCGGGGTGACGCTGATCTTGTCGACGTCGTCCTCGTGGACGGGGTTGCGGAAGGTGAGCACGGGGCTGTCGAAGCCGCAGGGGGCCTTGCGCGTGCACGTGCTCTTGATGATCGCCTGGGGCTGCGGGGTGGAGAACTCGTGGCTGTAGGCGCTGTCGAGCGGGAGCGGGCCGCGGACGCCCTGCAGGCCGGGGCGCAGGTCGAGCGCGATCGTGCTGGCGCTGGGCCAGCGGGTGCGCGGGCGGACCGTGAGCAGCTGCGAGAGCCGCTCGCTGCGCCAGGTCTCGCCGACGATCACGAGGTCGGCGCGGGTGGTCGGCCGGACCACGAGGTCGACGGGGGCGCCGGGTCCGTCGGCGCCGATCGGGCGGGCGCTGGCGGTGAGGTAGCCGGCGAGCTCGCGCGCGGCGATCGGCTGGTCGAAGTAGAACACCACCGGGGCGTCGATCGCGACGTCGGTGGCGCCGCGGATCAGCGAGAGGTCGTGGACCTGCGGGCGCTCGGTCTCGAAGCTCCAGCTCGGCGGATCTTTTAATAATTGGTCGTCGAGGGTTTTAATCACTCCGGGGGCCAGGCGGACGCGGTAGCGGGTCGCGCCGCGCGGCTGCTCGGATGGCCGAAAGACCAGGCGGTCGGGCTCGGCCCAGCGCGCCGCGCCGGGCAGCGGCGGGTCGATGATGAAGAACGCGGTGGGGTCGGCGGTCGGCAGCGCGAGCGAGACGACCGGCTGGTTGAAGCGGACGTGCAGCTCGGAGACGTGGCCGACGCTGCCCTGCGGGCCGATGTCGAGCACGGCCAGCGGCTCGGACGGGACGGCGGGCGGCGGACGACCGGGGCCGTGGGCGGCGGGGTCGAACAGCGGCAGCACGGTGATGTCGGCCGGGAGCGGGACGTCGGGGCGGACATCGGCGGGCGCGGCGGGCTTGCACGCGCACGCGAGGGCGCACGTGAGGGCGAGCGCGACCGTCCACGGTCGCGATGACAGGACCGCGGGGGGCATGGCGCGGCTGAGACAGGGGTGCGCGAGGAAAGTTCCCGCGGGTGGCGATCCGCCGCGACGGGCCAGCGGCGCACGCAGGTCGGGCTCGGCCTCGACGGCCGGGCCTCGCTCCGGCCGGGTGCGGGGTCAGTCGCCGACGAAGCCCTTCCAGCGGCGCAGGTACTCGATGAGGGTGGGGCTCACGGCCTTGGAGGCGAGGTCGGCGGGGGGGTGCGGGGGGCGGACGGGTTCGAAGTTCGGATCGAGGACCTGGCGCGGCCAGTCGGGGTTGGCGATCGCGGCGCGGCCGAGGGCGACGAAGTCGGCGCCGAGGTCGAGCGTGCGCTCGGCGTCGTCGCGGGTCCAGATCTTGCCGGCGGCGACGAGGCGGACGTGATCGGGCACGGCGGCGCGGAACAGCGGGAGCGGGTGCTGGTCGGGGCGCTTGGCGGTGTTCCTGGCGACGTCCCACAGCGAGACGTGGAGGAAGTCGATGCCGTCCTCGGCGAGCCAGCTGGCGATCTGCAGCGTCTCGTCGAGGTCGAGGCCCCTGGCGTGGCCGAAGTCCTCGGGCGAGAGGCGCACGCCGACGAGGAACGGGCGCGGGCAGGCGGCCCGCGCGGCGCGGGTGGCCTCGCGGACGAGGCGGGCGCGGCCCTCGAGGGTGGCGCCCCAGCCGTCGGTGCGTGGGTTCATGGTGCGGCTCATGAACTGCGACAGCAGGTAGCCGTGGGCGCCGTGGAGCTCGACGCCCGCGAAGCCGGCGCGCCGCGAGCGGGCGGCCGCCTCGCCGAACTGGGCGATCGCGCGGAGGATGTCGGGCTCGTCGGCGGTGCGCGGATCGGTGAAGTCGGGGCCGTCCTCGTGCCAGGTCGAGGCGCTCCACGGCACCACGCCGGTGACGGACTGCGGGGCCCGCACGCCGCCGTGGAAGATCTGAACCAGGCCGAGCGCGCCCGCGGCGGTGATGTCGCGGGCGAGGCGGGCGAGCCCGCGGTCGTGCAGGTCCGAGGCGACGCCGAGCTCGCCGGGCCAGCCCTTGCCGTCGTCGGCGATGTAGGCGGCGCAGGTCTCGACCACGCCGAAGGCGGCGCGGCGCATGAGCCAGGCGTGCTCGTCGTCGGACAGGGTGCCGTCGGCGTGCGACTGCTGGTTGGTCATCGGCGCGAGCCAGCAGCGGTTGGGTGCGGTGACTCCGGCGGCGAAGGCCACCGGCTCGGCGAGGCGGGTCGACATGGGCGCGACGATAGCCGAACTACGGGGGCCGATGAAACGGCGTTCGAGCGTGCGCCCGGGCGCGGCCCTGCGGGCGCCGGCGCGGGCGCGATCCGTGGCGGTCGAATCGGCGGCGCCGCGCCTGGTCCACGGGACATATGGAGGTGGGCCTCGCGCCGCTGCGGGGGTTTCGGTAAGGTCGCCCGCATGTCGTCAGCTCTGGTCTGGACCCTCGCCGTCGCGCTCGCGGCCCCCGCTTCCGGTGCACCTGCAAGCACGCCGTCGGCGGGGCCGGCGTTCAATACGACGCCGGTGGCGGGGCCGACGAGCGCGACGCCGGTGGCGAGGCCGACGAGCGCGACGCCAGTGGCGGGGCCGACGAGCGCGACGCCGGTGGCGGGATCGACGAGCGCGGCGCCGGTGGCACGACCGGCGCCGACCCAGCCGCTCGTGTCGTCGAACCTTCCGACGCCCGCGCCGGCGGCGACGCCGACCGCGGCGCCGCCGGGGGCGTTGACGGCGGAGCAGCTGCTGGCGGCGGGGCGGCTGCTCGAGGCGGCGCTCGAGTACGAGGAGGCGTGGCGCAGGTCGAGCTCGCCGACGGACCTGCTGGGCGCGGCGCGGGCGCGCGAGGCGATGGGCCACCGCGGGCACGCGGAGAGCTACCTGCGCGAGCTGGAGGTGCGCGGGCACGGGGACCCGGAGGTGACGCAGCGGCTGGCGCAGCTCGAGGCGAAGCTGGTGCCGGTGCGGGTGGCGGTGACGACGCCGGAGTCGGCGTCGGACCTCGAGGTGCGGGTGAGGTACCGCGGGCGAGCCGCGGACGCGCGGCCCGACCTGGTGATGCACACGCCGCCGGCGCGCTCGCGGACGGCCGAGGTGGTGACGATGCTCGACGCGGGCACGTGGGAGGTGTGGATCGCCGACGAGTACTACGCGGAGGGGCGGACGGAGGTGGTGGTGCCGGCGAACGGCGTGGCGCCGGTGGTGCAGATCGAGGCGACGCCGCGGCGTCCGCCGTACGCGGACGCGCGGCGCATGGCCTCGCCGGGGCTGATGCTCGGCGTCGGCGTCGGGCTGCTCGCGGGCGGGCAGGTCGAGGTCAAGCGGGCGCTGCGGCGCGGCGACGTCGAGTGCGGGGCGTCGGGCTGGCCGTGCCGCGACCTGCTGTCGCGCGGGGTGTCGCTGCGCAGCGCGGGCGCGGGGGTCCTCGGCGCGGCGGTCGGCATGGCGGCGGCCCACCTGGTGCTGCTGTCGGACCGGCGCAAGGTCAGGCAGGGCGTGTGGACGGCCGAGGCGGCGCTCGGCATGGTCGGGGTGATCGGCGGGACCATCGGGGTGTACTTCACGGCGCGCACGTACAACGACGCCGACCGCGAGGCGCTGTGGTCGGACGCGGCGCTGCAGGCCGAGCTGAGGGCGGCGACCCGCGGACACACCACCGCGGCGTTCTTCCTCGGGCTCGGCGCGGGCATGCTGGTGCGCTCGGTCGGCTACCTGATCAACACGCGCGGGGCGCTGCACCGGGCGCGCCAGCGCCGCACGGCGCGCCAGGGGCCGATCGCGCTGGCGCCGGGCGGGGCGGGGGCGCTGCTGACGGCGCGTTTCTGACGGCGGTTGCGGGCGCGGGCGAGGGCTGCGATGTTCGGGGGCACCATGCGACGACTTGCGGCGATCTTGCTGGCCTGCGCGGCGTGTCGACCCGGGACCGACGAGGAGCGGGCGGCCGAGCTGCGCGGGCTGTGCGAGGACTACTGCCCGCGGCGGATCGAGTGCGTGGCCGACGGCTGGGCCAAGGGCGACGTCGAGGTGTGCACGCGGATGTGCGTGAACGAGGAGCGCTACGCGCTGGCCACCGCGTGCGGCGAGGCCTCGTTCGCGCTGCTCGAGTGCATGGCGGCGGTGGCCTGCGAGGACCTGCCGGCGGCGGTGGCCGGGCTGGTGTCCGACGGGACGGCGGACTGCTTCGAGGAGCAGGAGGAGCAGCGCGAGGCGTGCTCGTTCGAGATCGTTCGCTGAGGCGACGCGGGCTCAGTCGATGCGCGAGCCGCGGCCGAGTCGGTGCAGCACGGCGAAGCCGATCGCCAGCACGACGAGGATGAAGGCGACGGTCGCGTTGGCGGCGGAGGCGGAGCTGACCGCCGCGCCGGGGCCGGGCTGAAGCACGCCGGCGAACGAGAGGTGAGTGGTGAGCAGGGCGAGCATCGGAGACCTCGTGTCGACGAACGGCGGCCGCGAACGGTTCGACTGTAGCGGAAGGCGATCGCGGCTGCATGTGCACGCGTCGTGCGGCGCACGAAATCGCTGCGCTCGGTGCCAGCGACGTCACGTAGGGAATGTGACAGCGGGTCAGGGCCGCGGACAGGTGACGCGGACCGTCCGCGTGGTGATGCCGCCGGCGGTGTCCGCCGGATAACCGACCACGAAGGCCTCGCCGGTCCAGGTCCAGCCGGCGTCGGCGAGCGCCCCGGTGAGTTCGGGGTCGGCGGCGGTGACGTCGATGACGTCTCCGTCGAGCTGACGTCCGGACCGGGTCCGACGGGCGCCGCGCAGCGGCGGGGCGCTCCACGCCAGCGCGAGGGTGTGTTCGAAGGCGGGGAGGCCGGGCGGGTCGAGCTCGAGGGCGCCGTCGGCCCGCAGGAGGGCGCGCCGCAGCGAGGCGCCGCCGTCGGAGGTCGCGGTCCACGCCAGGTCGACGGCGTCGCCGCGCCAGCGGGCGTCGAGGCCGAGCGGGACGTCGGGCAGGGCGGCGCCAGCGGGCAGGACGTCGCCGTCGATCAGCTCGAGCGGAGCGCCGGGCCTGGCGACGACGAGGGCGTGGCGGCCGTCGCCGCCGACCCAGGCGGACGGGGTGTCGGCGCCGGGGCCCTGCGAGAGCGAGCGGGTGGTCACGCGGACGCCAGCGGCGTCACGATCGAGGCGGACCCACAGCGGGTTGTGGCCGCCGAGGGGGGAGCCGTAGAGCACGGCGGCGGCGGGGCCGTGGGCGTGGCCGCGGGACAGCGGGGCGAGGCCGCCGGCGCCGGCGATCTCGCGGAACTCGCCGAGGCCGGAGCCGTCGGGGCGCACGGCGATCGCGTGGTTGGCGCGCGGCTGGTCGGGGGCCGCGACGAGCACGTAGAAGCCGCCGTCGTCGGCGACGATGTCCTTCAGGACAGATCCGACGGGGGGCTGCAGGGTCTGGACCACGCCGGTCGGGCGGCCGTCGCGGCCGAGCGGGCGCACGGCGACGAGGCGACCGATCGGCCGGGTGGGGTGGGGCTGCATCCACGCGACCATGCCGCCGCTCGGGCCGGCGGCGAGGCGCACGTCGGCCGGGCCGCCGCGCACCGACAGCACGGCGCCGAGGTCGACCGGCCGCGAGACCTCGCAGCGCGGGCCGCCGGCGCTGGCCTCGGTGGCGAAGGCCGCCCACGGGGCGAGGGGTGGACCTGGCTCTTCGGGCAGGTCGGTCGGGGCGCGCGACGGGCAGGCGAGCAGGCAGCAGAGCGCGAGGCCCGGCGCGAGCGGGCGCAGCTGCGCGGAGGCCAGGCTTCGTCGGGGCCGCGGACGCGAGGGCATGCGTGGCGGCAACGCGTGAGCCGAGCCGTCGACTTCGCGGCGCTCAGCGGGCGAAGCGGTGGCCCCAGGCGAGGCGGTGCTCACCGGCCTCGGCGGCGGTCAGCGGGCGCAGCTCGCCGAGCAGGCGCAGGGCGTCGCCGGGCGAGCGACCGAGGCGCCGCAGCAGGGCGTGGCCGAGCATGCCGGTGCGGTGGATGCCGGCGGCGCAGTGGAGGTAGAGCGAGCCGCCGGCGGCCAGCAGCGCGGCCCAGGCGTCGAGCGCGGCGAGGGCGGCGGGGTCGTGTTCGTGGGCCGGCGGGTCGCCGTTGCGCAGCGGGAACCACTGCCAGCCGAGGCCGGCGGCGACGACGGCGTCGCCGAGCTCGCGCGCACCCTCGGACTCGGACAGCAAGGTGACGATGTGGGTGGCGCCGAGCTCGCGCAGGGTCGCGAGGGCGCGGACCTTGGGCCGCGGTCCGACGGCGAGGCGACCGCCGTCGAGCTCGAGCCAGCGCAGGCCGGGCTCGGCGACGGCGGGCGGAGGACGCTTTAATGATTGGTGCAGGGCCATGAGCCGCTCGGCGAGCGCGGGGCGGGACCTGGCGGTGTGCTGCAGCATCGGGAGGATCGCGCGGGTGCCGATGCGCTCGAGGGCGCCGAGGATGGCGTCGACTTCTTCGGGGGACAGCTCCTCGCGCAGCAATTTGACAAATGGTCGAGTCGCCGCGGGTTCGGCCCGGCGCGCGAGCTCCTGGATGGCGGTGAGCCTGGCCTCGCCGGTCGACGCCAGGCGGGTCAGCAGCTCGGCGGTGTCGAGCGGGTCCACGCGGCGAGTCTATCATCGTGGTCCGAACGCGGGCCGGTCTCGTGGTGCGCGGCGAGGCGTACGGTGGGAGCGTGCATCGCTCCCGGCTGCCCATTCTTCAGGCCTGCGACCAGGACTGGGCGCGGATGCCGGGGACCGCGTCGGGGCGGCGCTGCTCGGCGTGCGACCGCGAGGTGCTCGACCTGTCGGCGATGCACGCGGAGGCGGCGATCGACGCCGTGTTCGCGCGCAAGGGCAAGGCGTGCGTCCGCTACCGCGTCGACGCGCAGGGGCACGTCCGGTTCGCGCCGCGGCCGACGCGCGGGGCGGCCGCGGCGGCGCTCGGCGTCGTCGCGTGCGCCGGCTGGGTCGAGGAGCCGCCGCCGGCGGCCCCGGGCGAGCTCGGGATGTGCGTGCCGGGGGCCGAGGACGCGGGCGCGTGTGCGCGTGACGGCGAAGCGCCGGCGCAGGAGCGGCAGGACGCGGTGGTCGAGGACCTGCAGGGATCCGACGGGCGCGACCATGCGGGGCCGGTGGCGGGGCCGGTGGCGGGGCCGGTCGAGGCCGCGGGCGAGGCCGTGGGCGGCATACGGTCCGGCGACGGCGAGGCCTCGAGAGAGACCGAGGTCGGGGTCGACCTGTACGGGGACGACGAGGAGGAGTTCGTCCTGGGGACGCTGGTCCTCGAGTATCAGGATCCGGAGCAGTCGCTGTTCGACCGCGAGTCCGACGCGCAGCCGGTGGTCGACTGGTGGACGACGAAGCGGGCCATGCGGGTCAAGCGGGAGCTGCGGCGCGAGGCGCGGCAGCAGCGACGGGAAGAGCGGCAGCAGCGACGCGCGGCGCGGCGCTGAGTCGCCGGACGTGCGTGCGAGCCGCGGATCGTCGGTCGTGCGGTGCTGACGATGACGATGATTAATTATCTACGTACTCACGTGACGGGCGGAGCGGCGAACAGCGCGGTGTGGTCGAGGCGCGGGGCGGTCACGCGGGCGGGTCCGGGGGGGCGGCGAACGACTCGAGGTGTTTGCTGCGGGCGTGGGCGGCCTCGATGAGGGCGAACAGCAGGACCAGCGCGGGGACGACGCCGAGGAAGCCGAACAGCAGGGCGGGGACGAGGCCGAGGGCCATCATCGACTCGGCGTCGGCGCCTCGCATGTCGATGGCGAGCAGCGAGGGCAGCACGACGATCGCGGTGGCGACCATGCCGCCCCAGCGAAAGCCCCAGCCGGTGCGCAGGGTCAGGCGGGCGAGGATCAGCCAGATCCCGAGGATGCCGGTGGCGCACAGCCACAGGAAGGCCGGGTTGACCTCGGCGTGCTGCGAGCCGATGACGGCGAGCGTCAGGCAGGCGAGCACGGCGCCGCCGTGGATGCCGCCGCCGAACACGAGGCCGGGGCGGATCGGCTTCCACGCGGCGTACAGCGCGTAGACGACGGCGAGCGCGAGCAGGTAGTCGAGCGGGGCGAGCACCAGCACGCCGCCGGCGATCTCGGCGGAGGACGGGCAGCCCGCGAGCAGCAGCGGGGCGAGCGGCGTGAGGCGGCGCGGGCGGGGCACCTCGTCACGATGCCAGGATCGCCGGGTGGTGTCGAGCGATGGCCCCGGTCGGCGCGGCGAGGCGGCGTGGGTCTCGCGCGGTTCGTGGTGGATCGGCGTTAACGAGGTGGCGCTCGTCGCTCCTCGACGACGTGCACCGGCGCCGGCGCGGGGCGACGCGGGCCGGTGCCTCAGCGGACCTCGAGGGTGGTGCCGGCGGTGCGGCCGTAGACCTCGGGCATGTACATGGCCTCGGCGTGGATCGGCGGGAAGCTGAACTTGCCGCGGGTGGTCGCGCGCAGGTCGATGGTGTGGTGGTGGGTGCCGGGCTGGAGGTCGTCGGCGAACACGACCACGCGGTCGGCGCGCTGCTCCTCGTGGGTGGCCCACCAGCCGCGGCGGCCGCCGAGCACCGCCGCCTTGCGGCCCTGGCCGAGCGTGCGCGACACGCCCTCGAGGCCGGCGGGCAGCGGGACGTCGATGGCGACGTAGCGCACGCGCACGTCGGTCTTGATGGTGATGTCCATGGCGACGGGCTCGCCGGCGGTGACGCTGCCGGCGGTGACGCTGCCCTCCTTGACGCGCAGCGTGCGGCTGACCTCGAGGCCCTGGCTGCGGGCGGGCAGGTCGCGCTGCACGGGGGCCCACTCGGCTCCGAGGCGGTAGTACAGGCGGCCGGCGCCCTCGCGCTGGAGCACGACGTCGAGGGCCTGCTGCTCCGGGGTGGCGAGGCCGACGAGCTCGACCATGTCGGTGGTGCTGCTGCGGGTGGTGAACTCGCGGCCCTTGAACGCGACGTCGAGCACGTTGTGGGCGCCGACCCAGGCGCGGGCGGTGAAGTCGGGGACCTCGGCCTCGTAGATCCTCGCGTAGTCGGCGAGGGCGACCAGGGCGTAGGCGTTCTCCTGGGTGTTGCGCCACGCGCCGCCGATGCGGCGCTCGAGCAGGCCGCGCGCGAGCTTGACGACGAGCGGGTGCTCGGGCTCGACGCGCAGCATGGCCATCAACAAGATCGCGTCGCTGCGGGCGTCGGAGTGGAAGAACTCGCCGAGGTCGTAGCTGGTGGACTCGCTGGTGTGGGCGGTCGCGGGGGTCTCCTGCAGGTCGCCGCGCAGCTCGCCGGCGAGGGTGTGGACCTCGCTGGACCTGGGGTCGCGGCGGTGCAGCGCGAGCAACAAGAAGGCGCGGGCGTAGAGCGGGAGGCTCTGGCGGCGGGCGTAGAGCTCGAGGGACCTGGCGTGCACGTCGCGGTCGGCCTCGGCGAGCACGTGCAGGGCGATGGCCAGGCGCGAGCCGTCGTAGTAGCCCCAGTCGACGGCGACGCCGGCCATGGTGACGGCGTGCACGCGCCGCTCGAGGTCGTCGAGGGCCTTTTTCAGGGCGTCCTCGGGCACCGAGTAGCCTGCCTTTTGGGCCAGGTGCAGCACCCAGGTGGCGTAGGCCGAGGCGTAGGCGTGCACGTCGGCGGCGCCGGGCCAGTAGCCGAAGCCGCCCTCGCGGGTCTGCATGCGGAGCAGGCGCTCGACGCCGGCGCGCATGTGCAGCGCGGGGTCGGCGACGCCGAGCGGGTAGGTCTGGCGCAGGTCGTGGAGGGCGACCAGCGGCAGCAGCTTGCTCGAGGTCTGCTCGACGCAGCCGTAGGGGTAGGTGACGAGGTCTTCGACCGCGTCCTCGAGGCCGCCGAGCAGGCTCGAGGTCGCGGCCACGGTCACGCCGCCGTAGCCGGGCAGCGCGTCGGCGGGAATTTTGACGGGGATGGCGATCGGCTGGTCGTCGTCGACGGTGCCGTAGGCGGCCACGCGCTCGCGGAGGGTCCGCTCGGCCTCGACCGGCAGGGGCACGCGCATGCCGTCGTGGACCGGCGGGCCGCCGGCGCTCGGGGTGAACTCGGCCTTTAATTCAATGTCAGGGGCGCCGGGGACCAGCGCGGAGACTTCGAACGGCAGGCGGACCTGGCCGCCCTCGGGCATGTCGGCGGAGGCTGTCCCGGGGGACAGTAACTTGAGGACCTGTCCCTGAGCGCCTGGCCTATTAAACACCTCGGCGGTGACCGTGACCTTGCCGGGCGCGCCGGTGTTGTTCTGGATGATGGCGGCGGCCTCGGCGACGTCGCCGGGGCGGAGCACCCGCGGGAGGACGCTGCGCAGCACCAGCGGGGCGGTGACCATGGTGCGGGCGTCGTTCTTGCCGAAGCGGCCGGGCGAGGCGGCGTCGGCGAGGCGGGCGGAGGCGACGGCGGTGATGCGGAAGGTGGTGAGGTTCTCCGGCAGCGCGGCCTTGACGGCGGCGTCGCCGGCGGCGTCGACGGCGAGGTCGGCGAGGAACACGGGGGTCGTCTCGAACCGGCTGCGCGCGGGCGGGGCGGGGGCCCGGCCGCCGCGGCCGCCGAAGCCGGCGCCGGAGCCCGAGCCGTAGCCCGAGCCGCTGCCGCCCGTGCCCATGCCGCGCAGGCCGAAGGCCTCGGGGTCGAACCACGGGTCGACGGGGTTGGCGTGGAACGGGTAGAGGATGGCGGCGAACTCGTTGTAGTCGACGATCTCCGGCGGGCGGCGGGGCACGAAGTCGGGCTGGAGGTCGGGCACCTCGTAGTCGGTGAGGTCGAGCACCGCCTCGTCGACGGCCCACAGGGCCACGCGGGCGGCCACCGGCCTGTCGTCGGCGTCGCGCACGTGCACGGCGAGGTCGACGGTGTCGCCGGGGCCGGCCTTGCCCGGGGCGTCGACCTGGACCTTGAGGTAGCGGTGCTTGAAGTCCTGCTTGACGCTGGCGGTGGCCTCGTGGAGGCGCGGGCGGGCGGTGCCCTCGGTCTGCGGGGTGACGATGAACGCGTGCATGTGCACGCCCGGGGTCCAGGTGTCGTCGGCGGTGAACTTGAAGCTGGCGGCGTGGTCCGCGAGGGTGAAGGGGTGCTGCTCGCGGATGCCGCCGCGGGCGAGCACGAGGGTGCCGGAGGCGCCGTCCCACGGGCCGCGGACCACGGCCTCGAGGGTGTCGCCGGGGTTGACGGTGTCGCGGTCGAGGGAGATCTCGAGGCGGTCGGGCGGCGGCAGCGCGCGCCAGTCCCGGCCCTTCAGCTTCTGCCACACGTGGAACGACGCGGCGGTGCGGGCCTCGCGGCCGTCGCCGGCGGTGGCGGTGGCGGCGAGCTCGTAGCGGCCGTCTTGCAGCGGGGGGAGCTCGCAGGTCGGGTCGTCGCCGGCGGCCGGCAGGTCGAGCGTGCAGGTTTTAACTTTGGCGGTCTTCTCCTCGGTGCCGTCGTAGACGCGGCTGCCGCCCTCGTCGCGGTATTTGGGCTCGGACCACACGCGGGTGACGGCGAGCTCGACCTTGCCGGCGGCCACGCGGTTGCCGGCGATGTCGACGGCGCGCGCGCGGACGCCGACGTCGCGGTCGCCGGCGTGGTGGAGGCCCTGGGGGGCGGCGAGCGCGAGGTAGAAGCCCGCGGGGTGGACGTTGTAGCTCGCCTCGGCGCCGATGCCCTGCAGCGACTCGTCCTGGACCTCGAACGAGGCGGTGCAGCGGGCCGGGTAGCGCCTGTCCTCGAAGACAGGTGTGCTGGTGTGCAGGCGGCGGCCGGGGGTCGGGTCGGGGGTGACGGTCGGCACGTGTACGCGGGCGCTGTCGCCGAAGCGGCGGCGGTCGGCGGGCAGGGGCTCGCCGACCGCCCACTCGCTGCCGAGGCCCGGCGGGCGGTAGCGCTGCAGGCGGCACGACATCGCGGTGCCCATGCGGCGGATCGGGACCGGGCCGCCGAAGTAGTACTCGGCGCGCACGTCGATCGGCGTCGACTCGCCGACGAGGATGTCGGGCCGGCGGGACGCGGCCTCGACCGTGTACTCGGGCACGCGGTAGTCCTCGACCTTGACGGTCGTCTCGACGGTGGTCGCGCCGACGGTCGCGCGCACGTCGTAGCGGCCGAGCTTGGCCTCGCCGGGCACGCCGAGCTCGGCCCAGTACTTGCCCTCCTCGGTGGTGACGGTCGGGTGCACGGCGACGACCTGGTCGTAGGGGTCGACGAGCTCGAACTTCACGGGGGTGCCGGCGGGCAGGCGGCCGAGGTTGCTGCGCGAGAACGGGGTGTCGAGCGCGGACCAGCCGACCACGCGGACCTTCTCGCCCGGGCGGTAGACGCCGCGCTCGCTGACCACGCGGGCGATCAGCCGCTCGCCCGGGCGCAGGCCGCTGGTCTTTTTGGCCTCGGCCTCGACGTCGGCGCGGCTGCGCCAGCGGTTGCCGTCGTAGGGGCCGTCGACGTCGAGGTAGGTGCGGTCGTCGTGCGCGGGGTCGTCGACGACGAGGCGCACCGGGCGGCGCTTCTGCTCGTCGCTGAGGCTGGTGCGCAGCGCGACGACCTCGGCGGGCAGGGCGAGGTGGCCGTCGGCGTCGGTGAGGCCGAGCAGCTCGAGCGCGCCGCTCGCGTCGTGGCGCGAGACCCTGGCGCCGGCGACCGGCTTGCTGTCGGACAGGCGCAGCACCTGCACGGTCGAGGCGGGCAGCGAGGTCACGGCGACGGGGCCGAGGTCGGTGAGGCGGAACAGGCCGCGCAGCGCGGCGGGCTTGCCGTACTCCGCGGCGCGGGCGACCAGCTCGTCGGCGGTGACCTCGACGAGCACGGGGCGGCGGACGTCGCCGGTGAGGGCGGCGAGGTCGAGCGCGACCGAGGACCAGTCGCCCGGGCCGCTCGGCGTCAGCGGCACGGTGTGGACCCGGGTGCGCGCGGGGAACGGCATGGTCGCGACCTGCGACGAGTCGAGCGCGCGCAGCTCGCGGTCGTCGAACACGCCGATGCGCACGCGCAGGCGGCCGACGTGGCGCGACTCGACGCCGATCGTCTGGGGCTGACCCGGCCTGCCGGCGACGAGGATGCCGCCGGCGCTCGACATGGCGAGGCTGGCCTTGGGCGCGACGAGGGCCTGGCGCCTCTCGGTCTTCGCCAGCGACTGGCCGAAGATGTCGCGCATGCTCGCGGGGATGGTCACGGTGTACGTGGTGCCCGGGACGTACATGCCCTCGATCGAGACCTCGCGGCCGCCCTCGCCCCAGCTGTCCCACAGGTTGACGGCGAAGCCCTTCGGGCGCGGGCTCACCGAGATCTTGCGGGCCTCCCGCTCGAGGATCGGGTTGCGCAGCGTCAGGCGGATGGGCTCGAGGCCGCAGGGCTGGTCGGGCGCGCACGACAGCGACTCGACGCCCTGCACGCGGTAAGTCTTGAAGGCCATGCTCCACGGGGTGTCGAGCCAGAGCGGGCCGGCCTCGCTGACGAGGCCGGGGGTGACGGCGACGGTGACCTCGCTGCCGACGGGCCACAGCTCGCTGGCCTTGACGGCGTAGATCCGGCGGAGGTTGGCCTCGACGTCGCTGCCGTGGACGTAGAAGTGCCGCTCCATCTCCTTGCGGGTGGCGGGGCGGACGGTGACGGGGACGGCGATCGCCTCGCCGCCGTCGAGCGGGCGGGCCGAGGCGGTCACGTGGGCCCTGACCTCGGCGAGCGCGGCCGGGCGGTCGAGCTGGAAGAACACCGCGCTGTCGCGCCGCAGGTCGGCCTCGCCGGCGTTCGGGTGCGAGGAGATCACGGTCGGGCGGGTGGTCTCGAAGTTCCAGGTCAGCGGGCGCTCGAATTTTTGGTCGCCGAGGCCGGTGAGGCCGCCGGCGAACCTCGCGGTGTAACCCTGGCAGTCGCGCAGGTCCTCGTCGGGGTCGAAGACGAGGAGCTCGGGGCTTTTAAAATAGGCGCGGCCGGACAGCGGGGGGTCGAAGGAGAACAGGCTGGTGTAATCGGTGGGGTCGTCGAGTCCGAGGGCGACGACGGGCTGGTTGAAGCGCACGTGAATCTGAGTGTTGCCCTCGGTGCGGCCGATCGGTCCGTAGTCGAGGACGTCGAGCGGGCGACCGGGCGCGGGCCTCGGCGGGGCGCCGGGGCCGACGGCGGCGGGGTCGAAGGCGGCCTGGCGGGCGGCGTCGGGCGGTCCGCCGGGGCCGCTCGGCGGCGGGGGCCCGTGGCCCTGACAGGCGTTTAATGAGACTGAGATCAACAGGGCCGTGGCGGAGGTGAGCGGGGCACGGCGGCGGCGAGGCATGGCGAGACTCCTGAGGATGCCCGGGCCCGGGCCCCGGCGAAACGCGGCATGGACCGCGCGAGGAGGCGGAAGTTCCCGGCGCGCGGACGGCTTGCGTGCGGCCGCTGCGTCGGCGAACCTCGGCCCGGCTTGCTCGCCGGGCGGCAGCGCGGGGGGGTGTTGCGGCTGCTCGCCGCCGTGGTCCTTTTCGCGCCCGCGACGGCGCGCGCGAACCCGCCGGCACCGACGCCGCCGAAGCTGCCGCCGACGCCGTCGCCGTGGCAGCCGCGGGGCGATCGCTCGGCGATGGCGGAGCGGCCGATCGCCGGCGGCAAGGCGACCTACAAGCCGGGCGGCGGCCTGACGGTGCGCACGCAGGACGGGCGCTTCTCACTGAACTTCACGCTGTGGGCCCAGCTGCTGCTGTCAATTAAACACGACGAGGCGCCGGTCGCGGGCGGCGACGCGACCTGGGCGTCGCTCGAGCTGCGGCGGGCCCGCACGATCGTGCAAGGCAACGTGTTCAGCAGGCACGTGAAGTACTACGTGCACCTGATGTTCGCGCCGAAGGACCTCGGGTTCAAGGACGGGACCCCGAGGCGCGCGCCGATCTTCCAGTGGTACTCGACGTTCGACCGGTTCAGGCACGCGAACGTGCAGGCGGGGTTCTTCTTCGTGCCGTACGCGCGGCAGCGCATGCAGCCGCTGCCGCGGCTGCAGATGATGGACAACTCGGCCGCGAGCTACGAGTTCACGCTCGACCAGGACATCGGCGTGCAGGTCAGCTCGCCCGACGTCGCGGGGCTCGGCAAGCTGCGCTACTACGCCGGCGTGTTCATGGGCGAGGGCTACGACTGGTACAAGGCCGCCGACTTCGGGCTGACGTACATGGGCCGCGTCGACTTGCTGCCGCTGGGGATGTTCGAGGACTACGCCGAGTCGGACTTCGAACGGTCGACCACGCCGAAGCTCGGCGTCGGCGTGGCCTACGCGTTCAGCGACCGCGACCACCGCACGCGGTCGATCGCCGGCGCCGCGTTCGCCGACGGCGGCACGACCAGCGCGCACAACCTGACCGCCGACGTCGTGCTCAAATGGATGGGGCTGTCGGTCCTCGCCGACGTGTACTGGCGCCGCGGGTGGCGTCAGCCGGGCGCGCTGACCGACGCGGAGGGCCTGCCGATCGCCGCGCAGGCCGCTCGCAACGGGTTCGGCTGGACCGCGCAGATGGGGCTGTTTGTCCCGCGCACGCGGTTCGAAGGGACGGCGCGCTCGTCGGGGGTGCGGCCGCCGCGGTCGATGGCGACCAGCCTGGCCCGGCTCGACGAGGTCGGCGCGGGTCTCAATTATTACTTCTATCGCCACGCCCTGAAGCTGCAGCTCGACTACATCCACACCTGGGGGCCGGCGCTCCCGACCGGGAGCGGAGATCAGGTGCGGCTGCAGCTCCAGGCGGCGTTCTGATCGACGTCACGGGTTGACGCTTGCGCGGCGGCGGCGGGACGTGATGTCGTGATCGGCATGCACCGCCGGCTCGAAGCTCGACTCGCCTCGTTTCGCCTGGGGATCCTCGCCGCGCTCGGGCTGGCCCCGCTGGCGTGCGGGCCGGGCGGATCGACGAGCGCGGACGACGGCGGGTCGGGCTCGTCGAGCGCGGCGGACACCACGGCCGACACGTCGGCGGGGTCGGCGACGTCGGGCGGGCCGACGAGCGGGCCGACGACCACCGCGGGCAGCGCGGAGGCGACGGGCACGGGCAGCTCGGCGGAGGCGACGGAGGCGACGATGAGCCCGACGTCCGCGGGCCCGACGGCGACGAGCGTCGACACCGGCGCGTCCGAGTCCGGAGACACGGGGGCGCTGGTCTGCGGGTTGAAAGATTGCGTCGATCCGCAGCCGATCTTGCAGACCGGCAGCGAGTCGCCCTCGGGGCTGGTGCGCTGCGCGAGTGGTTTGATTCATCGCGTCGAGGCGGTGGCCTGCGCGGCGCCGCAGGCGAAGACCGATTGCACCGAGCCGCTCGAGGGCAGCTCGTGCCTGGCGGATGAAGATTGTACGGAGCACGCGTTCGGGACGTGTATGGAAGGAGCCGTCTGCGGGTTCACGGCGGGGGTCTGCGGGTGCGTTTATGGGTGCGAGACCGACGCGGATTGTGGCGAGGGAGAAGTTTGTCTGTGCGCGGCCGACGGCGTGAGCGCGCGGTCGCGGTGCGTGGCGGCCGGGTGCGTGACCGACGACGACTGCGGGGGGGCCGCCTGCGCGGCCTCGACGGACGCGATCGACGCGCCCGAGGTCGCGGGCTTCGCCTGCCACGCCGACGGCGACGCGTGCTGTGACGACGCCGACTGCGATGTCGGGGCGCAGTGCCGGTTCGGGGTGATCGAGCCGGGCGCGTGGGCCTGCGACTTCGGGGCGGACTGCGGGCGGCCGCTGCGGATCGACGGCGTCGCCGAGACGGCGGCGGCGGTGCGGCGGGGCGACTGGCAGGCGCCGGCGCTGGTGCGCGTGCCGGCCGAGCGGGCCGCGCTGGCCAGGCACTGGACGCGCATGGGGCTGGCCGAGCACGCGTCGGTCGGGTCGTTCGCGCGGTTCATCCTGCAGCTGCTGGCGGTCGGGGCCCCGGCCTCGCTGGTGGCGGCGGCCCAGCAGGCGCTGGCGGACGAGGTGGAGCACGCGCGCGTGTGCTTCGCGCTGGCGGGGGCGTACGGCGGGGCGGAGGTCGGGCCGGGGCCGCTGCCGGCGGGCTGCGCGGCGCTGGCGACGGGGCTGGAGGAGGTCGTGCGGGCGGTGATCGTCGAGGCGTGCGTGGGCGAGACGCTGTCGGCGCTCGAGGTCGAGGAGGCGGCGGCGCGGGCCGAGGACCCGGCGGTGCGGCGGCTGCTGCAGCGGGTCGCGGCCGACGAGGCGCGGCACGCCGCGCTCGGGTGGGAGTTCCTGCAGTGGGCGCTGGCCCAGGACGCCGGGCTGCGGGCGCGGGCCGCGGAGTGGTTCGCGGCGGCGATCGCGGGCGCGGAGGCGCGGGTGGCGGCGTGGGACGGCGACGCCTCGCTGCGGCGCCACGGGGTGGTCGACGCCGGCCTGCGCGCGGTGGTGGTGCAGGGCGGGCTGACCGAGGTGGTGCGGCCGTGCTCGGCGGCGCTGCTGCGGGCGGCCTAGACCTGCGCCTGTCTTTTGGGTCAGCCGCTTGCCCGGCGGGCGGACTCGTGCGACACCCTCGCGGCCCGTGACCGAGACCGCGACCGCAACTTTCGCCGATTTGAACCTGATCCCCGAGCTGCAGCGCGCGGTTGCCGAGGCCGGCTACGTCGCGCCCACGCCGATCCAGCGCCAGACCATCGGCCCGGCGCTGGCGGGGCGAGACATCGTCGGCTGCGCGCAGACGGGCACCGGCAAGACCGCGGCGTTCGCCCTGCCGGTGCTGCAGCGGCTCGACGCGACGGCCGGCGACGACCCGGCGATCCGCGCGCTGGTGCTGGCGCCGACGCGCGAGCTGGCGGCGCAGATCGGCGAGAGCTTCGCGGCCTACGGGCGCTTCGTCAGCGACCTGTGGCACACGGTGATCTTCGGCGGGGTGCCGGAGGCGCCGCAGATCCGCGAGCTGCGGCGCGGGGTCGACGTGCTGGTGGCGACGCCGGGGCGGCTGCTCGACCTGCTGGGCCGCAAGCTGGTGGACCTGCGCGAGGTCGAGATGTTCGTGCTCGACGAGGCCGACCACATGCTCGACATGGGCTTCTTGCCCGACGTGAAGCGCATCATCCAGGCCCTGCCTGCGCGGCGCCAGAACCTGCTGTTCTCGGCGACCATGCCGCCGGAGATCCGCGCGCTGGCCGCGTCGCTGCTGACCGACCCGGTGCAGGTCGGCATCGCGGTGGTCAACCGGCCGGTCGAGAAGATCGACGAGCGCCTCTACTACGTGGCCAAGGCCGACAAGCCCAGGCTGCTGCTGTCGCTGCTGAAGCAGGGGGCGATCACGCGGGCGCTGGTGTTCAGCCGGACCAAGCACGGGGCCAACCGCGTGGCCGAGGCGCTCGAGCGCGGCGGGGTGCGGGCCGCGGCGATCCACGGCAACAAGTCGCAGGGCGCGCGCACGCGGGCGCTCGACAATTTTAAGAAGGGCGAGCTGCGCGTGCTGGTGGCCACCGACATCGCGGCGCGCGGCATCGACGTCGAGAACGTCTCGCACGTGATCAACTACGACCTGCCGAACGTGCCGGAGACCTACGTGCACCGGGTCGGGCGGACCGCGCGGGCCGGGGCCGCGGGCATCGCCATGTCGTTCTGCGACGGCGAGGAGCGGGCGTTCCTGCGGGACATCGAGCGGCTGATCGGGCGGCCGCTCGCGCGGGTCGAGGGCCACGAGTTCGCGGACACCTCGGCGCCGTCTGCGGCTGCGTCGTCGGGTCCGGCGCCGGCGCGGCCGGCAGGCGGGCGTCCGGCGCCCCCGCGGGGCGGGCCGCGCACGGGTCGCGGACGCGGGCGGCGGACCGGCCGGCGATGAACGGTCGTTGTCTGTGCATTTGCCGTGACATGCATGTCGTGCCTCGCGGGTGAAACCCCGGGGGCTCGCGGCGTGTCGCCGCGGCGTGACGCGCGGCGAGCTTGCGGCGGCGATCGCTCGGCGGGTAAGGTCGGCGCCATGCTTACTCTGCACATTTCACTCGATCCGATCCGTCGCTCGTTGTTCATCGCGCTCGGTCTGCTCGCCGCGTGCGGCGGCGAGGGCGGCCAGACCACCTCGTCGTCCGCGAGCGGCGACACCGGCGGCTCGACCGGCTCGTCGTCGGCGTCGACCGGCGAGGCGGTGACATCGTCGACCGGCGCGCCGACCGGCGGGATGTCGGGGACCGGCACCGGCGAGACCGGCGCGGGCGAGTCGACGACGGGCGAGCCGGGCACCACCGCCGGCACCTCGGGCGTGAGCGCCTCGGAGGCGACGACCACCGCGGCGACGACCGGCGGCGCGACCGGCGAGCCGGGCACGACCACGACCCAGGGCGAGACCGGCGAGACCGGCGAGACCGGCGACGACTGCGTGGAGCTCATGCAGGCCGGGACCGACCCGCCGGTGCCGTCGGGCTGGGTGAAGTGCGGCAACAAGCTGCCGCACCGGGTCGACCAGGTGGCGTGCGAGGTCAACGAGACCGCCAACCCGTGCCAGACCATGGACCCCGGCAACCAGTGCAACAGCGACATGGACTGCAACGAGAAGCCGTTCGGCTCGTGCCACCAGTTCAGCGAGGGGCTGCTGTTCTGCGGCTGCGTGTACGGCTGCGAGACCGACGCCGACTGCGCGGCGGGCGAGGTGTGCCGCTGCGGCGGCGACGTGCTCGGGCCGTTCACCACGTGCACGCCGTCGGCCTGCACGGACGACGACTCGTGCGAGGGCGGGCTGTGCCAGTTCGCCCAGACCTACGGCGAGGACTGCCCGGACGAGGTCAACGACGGCCACTGCACCACGCCGGACGACCAGTGCGACAGCGACTTCATGTGCGGGACGACCGGCTGCCTGTTCGTCGACGGCGTGTTCCAGTGCTCGCAGGCGATCTGCGGGCGGCCGTTCTTCGTCGACGAGGTGGCGGTGACCGCCGCGGCGAGCGAGCGCGACGACTGGCGCGGCGCGGCCCTGTGCGCGGCGGTGCCGGCCGAGCTGGCGGCCCGCCTGGCCGCGCACTGGACCGAGATCGGCCTGTTCGAGCACGCGTCGGTGGCGTCGTTCGCCCGGTTCGTCCTGCAGCTGCTCGCGGTCGGGGCGCCGGCGGACCTGGTGAGCGCCGCGAGCGCGGCGCTGGCCGACGAGGTCGAGCACGCGCGCGTGTGCTTCGCGCTGGCCGCGACCCACGGCGGCGCCGGCGTGGGCCCGGGGCCGCTGCCGCAGGCGCGCGACGGCGGGGCGCTCGGGCTGGCGGCGATCACCGAGGCGGTGATCCGCGAGGCGTGCGTGGGCGAGACGCTGTCGGCGCTCGAGGTCCGCGAGTCGGCGATGCGGGCCGAGGACGTCGCGCTGCGTCGGCTGCTGGGCAAGATCGCCGACGACGAGCAGCGCCACGCGGAGCTCGGCTGGCGGTTCGTGCGCTGGGCGCTGGGGCGGCTGGACGCGGCCGAGCAGGCGCGCATGCACGAGGTGTTCGCGGCGGCGATCGCCGGGGCCGAGGCGGACGCGGAGCGCTGGCTCGCCGCGCCGGGCACGCCGGAGCTGCGGACGTTCGGCGTGGTCGATGCGCCGCTGCGCGGGGCGATCTGGCGGGCAGGTCTGACGCGGCTGGTGCGGCCGTCGGCGGCGGCGCTGCACGAGCTGCGGATCGCGTGCTGAGGCGGTGACGCCGGGTCCGGGCCCGTGTTAGGGTCCGGACCGCATGGCCAGCGACATCGTCCACTGCAACGGCCTCGAGCTCGAGGTGGAGATCGGCTTCCACGCGGTCGAGCTGGGGATCTCGCAGAAGCTCGAGGTCGACCTGACGCTCGAGTGCGACTTCGGGGCGGGCCCGGCCCGCGACGAGATGCAGGGCCTCGTCGACTACTACGAGATCACGCGGCACCTGCGGCGCCACGTCGAGGGCCGGCGCTACGCGCTGATCGAGGCGCTGGCCGTCGACCTCGCCCGCGAGGTCATCCGCATGCACCCGAGCGTGCGCGCCCGCGTCCTGATTATTAAAAAGCCGCTCGACATGCCGTACGTGCGCTCGGTCGGGGTCGAGTGCGTGCGCACGGCCGCCGATTTCGGCGAGCTGCACGGCTCGTGAGCGATGAGATGACGACGTACGACGTGATCGTGATCGGGGCCGGGCCCGCGGGGCTGGCGGCGGCGATCACGGCGCGGGCGCTGCGGATGCGGGCGCTGGTGCTCGAGGCGGGGCCGCACGCCGGCGGCCAATTATTAAATAATCCGACGCCGATCGTCGACAGCCCGGGGCTGCAGGTCGACAGCGGGCCCGCGCTCGCGGAGCGCCTGCTCGAGCACTTGATCGAGCTCGGGGGGGAGGTGCGCGCGGGGGCGGAGGTGCGGCGGGTCGACGCGGCCGCGGGCGCGGTCGAGACGGCCGAGGCGACGTTCACGGCGACGGCGCTGCTGCTGGCGACCGGGGCGACGCGGCGACGTCTGGGCGTGCCGGGCGAGGCGGACGAGCCGGGGCGCGGGCTGTCGCCGGCGGCGCGGCGGTACGGCTCACGGTTCGCGGGCAGGCCGATGCTGGTGGTCGGCGGCGGGGACGTGGCGCTCGAGGAGGCGGCGCTGCTGGCGAGGATCTGCCCGCGCGTGGTGCTCGTGCACCGCGGCGAGCGGCTCGGCGGGCGCCCGGACTTCCGCGCGGCGGCCCTGCGCTGCGCGAACCTCGAGCCGAGGATGCAGACGCAGCTGCTGGCGATCGAGGGCGACGAGCGGGTCGAGGCGGCGCGGCTGCGCGGGCCGGACGGCGAGTGCGTGGTCGAGGCGGCGGGCGTGGTGATCTGCGCCGGGCTGGCGGCGCGCAGCGAGCTGGTCGCCGGGCAGTGCGGGCTCGACGACCGCGGGTTCGTGCGCGTCGATACGCGGCAACGGACCGACGCGGCGCGGCTGTACGCGGCGGGCGACGTGTGCGCGGGCTCGACGTGGACGGTGGCCGCGGCGATCGGGCAGGCCGCGGTCGCGATCAAGGACCTCGAGCGGCGCATCGCCGCGGGGGAGTTCGCGGCGGGGCCGCGGGAGGACGACCCGTTCGCGCCGACGTCGTTCGAGGGTCACGACGCCTGAGCGGGGCGGGCGGATGTGCCCGCGGCCGCGGCGCCGGATCAGACGCGGGGCGGAGGACGACGGGTCGGGCGAGCTGCAGGTCGATCAGGTGATCGTGCGCCGCGCCGGGTGACGCCGACGCGGCTCAGCGCTTGCACACGTCGGGCAGCGCGTAGTCCTTGAACTGCTGGCGCAGCTGCAGCTTGCTGAGCTTGCCGGTGGCGGTGTGCGGCAGGCTGTCGACGAATTCGACGGCGTCGGGCAGCCACCAGCGGGCGACGTGCTCGCCGATGTGGGCGCGCAGGGCCGCGGGGTCGACGTCGGCGCCGGGGCGCTTGACGATGAGGAGGAGCGGGCGCTCGGACCAGGTGGCGTGGGGGATGGCGATCACGGCGGCCTCGGCGACGCCGGGGAAGCCGACGGCGAGGTTCTCGAGGGTGATCGACGAGATCCACTCGCCGCCGGATTTAATTACGTCCTTGGCGCGGTCGGTGATCTGCATGTAGCCGTCGGGGTCGATGGTGGCGACGTCGCCGGTGTCGAACCAGCCGTCCTCCTTGTGGGTCGTCGACGTCGGCTCCTGGTAGTAGGCGCTGCACACCCAGGCGCCGCGGACCTGCAGCTCGCCGGAGGCGTCGCCGTCCTCGGGCAGCGGCTGGCCGGCGTCGTCGACGATGCGGATCTCGACGCCGAAGACCGGGCGGCCCTGCTTGCGCTGCACGGCGAGCTGCTGGTCTTTGGGCCAGGTCGACATCGCCGGCTTCAGGCCGCAGAAGGTGCCGAGCGGGCTGGTCTCGGTCATGCCCCAGGCGTGGCGCAGCTCGACGCCGTAGTCGTCCTGGAAGCTGCGGATCATGGCCTCGGGGGCGGCCGAGCCGCCGCAGATCACGCGCTTCAGGGTGGTGAAGCGGCGGCCGTGCTGCTTCATGCTGGCCAGCAGGTTCATCCACACCGTCGGCACGCCGGCGGACATGGTGACCCTCTCCTGCTCGAACAGCTCCCACAGGCTGTCGCCGTCGAGCCTGGGGCCGGGCAGCACGAGCCGGGTGCCGGTCATGGCGGCGGCGTAGGGGATGCCCCAGGCGTTGACGTGGAACATCGGCACGACCGGGAGCACGGTCTCGCGCTCGCCGAGGGCGAACAGGTCGGGCAGGGCGATGGTGAGGGCGTGCAGGACGGTGCTGCGGTGGGCGTAGAGCACGCCCTTGGGCTCGCCGGTGGTGCCGGAGGTGTAGCAGAGCGACGACGCGGTCGACTCGGGCAGGTCGGGCCAGTCGAACTCGGGCGGCTCGGCCGCGAGGAGGGGCTCGTAGACATGAACGTTGGGACATGTCGTCGCGGGCAGGTGCTCGGCGTCGGTGAGCACGACCACGGCGCGGAGGTCGGGGCACTGGGGCGCGAGCCGCTCGACCAGCGGGAGGAAGGTGGTGTCGACGAACAGCACCGCGTCGGCGGCGTGGCGCAGGATGTAGAGGATCTGCTCGGGGAACAGGCGCGGGTTGATGGTGTGGCAGACCGCGCCGAGGCCGGAGGTGGCGAAGTAGACCTCCACGTGGCGAAACCCGTTCCACGCGAGGGTGGCGACGCGGTCGCCGGGCTGGACTCCGAGGCCGAGGAGGGCCCGCGCGAGGCGACGGCTGCGGGCGTGGACCTCGCGGTAATTGGTGCGGTGGAGCGGGCCCTCGACCGTGCGGCTGACGATCTCCTGGTCGCCGAACACGCGGTCGGCGTGGCGAATGATCGACGAGATGAGGAGCGGGGTTTCGGGCATGAGGCCGCGCATGCCGCCCAAGCTAGGCGGCGGCCGTCTCGCCGTCAACCGGGCAGTTTCGCCGGGCGAGCGCGTGGGCCAGGTCTCGCGGGGGGCGGCGGGCGCAGACCGGGACAAAACCGCCGCGATGTGCGAGAGACGGGCTCGATGAGCGAGCGACGCGGGGTGTTGCGGCGGGTGCCGTGGGTCGAGGTCGAGGTCGACGCACAGCTGCGGGTGACCGAGTGGAGCCCGCGGGCGGAGCAGGCGTTCGCGGCGGAGCGGGCCGCGGCGATCGGGCGGCCGATCGCCGAGCTCGTCGCGGTCGCCGGCGGCGAGGCGAGCTGGCGGCGCGTGCTGAGCGAGGGCGACGCGGACGAGGTGTGGTCGCTGGCCGACGGGCGGGTGTTCGCGTGGCAGCACGCGTGCCTGTTCGACGCCGACGGGCGCGTGTGCGGGGCCGTGTGTCACGGGCGCGAGGTGACGGCGCAGGCGGCCGCGGACCGGCTGGCGCGGCGCGACCAGGCCATCCTGCGGGTGGTGCACCAGACGCTCGGCATGGTGCTGTGGGCGATCGACAGCCGCGGGACGTTCGTGATCCAGTGCGGGCGGGCGGCGATGGTGCCGGAGGGCTCGCTCGTCGGGCAGAACATCTTCACGCTGTACGGCCCCGGGGTCGGCGAGGCGATACGCGCGGCGCTGCGGGGCGAGCCCGACCACGGGGTGTCGAGCCAGTACGGCAAGGACTGGGAGAGCTGGATGATCCCGCTGCAGGCGGAGGCGCCGACCGACGTGGCGGTGGTCGGCATCTCGCTCGACGTCAGCGAGGCGACGGCGCGCGAGCGGGAGCTGCGCGACAAGCTCGAGCTGATCGAGCGCCAGCAGCGGGCCATCCGCTCGATGTCGACGCCGATCATCGAGGTGTGGGACAAGGTGCTGTGCCTGCCGATCCTCGGGCTGGTCGACAGCGTGCGCACGGCGGAGATCATGGACAGCCTGCTGCAGGCGGTCACGCGCGTGCGGGCGCGCTTCGCCATCCTCGACATGACGGGGGTGGAGGTCGTCGACACCAGCACCGCGGGGCACCTGCTGGGCCTCGTGCGGGCGATCGAGCTGCTCGGGGCCACGGGGATCATCACGGGGATTCACCCCGACATCGCCCAGACGATGGTCGCGCTGGGGCTCGACCTCTCGCGCATCGTCGTCCACGCCAACCTCCGCGAGGCCCTGAAGTACTGCCTCCTGCGCCAGGTGCGATAAAGGCCGCGCGCCGGCGCAGGCTCGCCCGCGCCGGGACCGGCGACAAGCGGCCGCGAATGTGCGAGTACAGTGTCATGACGGACAATGGGGTCGTACGCCGCGGGGCGGCGCCGTTCGTGGAGCTCGCGGTCGACGCCGGGCTGCGGGTCACCGCGTGGAGCCCGCGGGCGGAGCAGACGTTCGGGGTGGCGGCGGCGGCGGCGGTCGGGCGCTCGCTCGCCGAGCTGGTGCCGCTGGCCGACGGCGCGGCGTGGACGTCGCTGCTGGCGGACGACGACGCGGCCCACGTGTGGCGGCTGGCGAGCGACGGGCGCGCGTTCGAGTGGCTGCACGCGTGCCTGTACGACGCGGACGACCGCGTGTGCGGGGCGCACTGCTACGGGCGCGAGGTGACGGCGCGGGTCGCGGAGGCGGGGCAGGTGGCGCTCGAGCGGCGGCTGCTGCGGGCCATGGCCCAGAGCCTGAACGTGGGGGTGTGGGCGATCGACGGTGAGGGGGGCTTCCTGCTGTACGAGGGTCGGGCCTCGCAGGCGCCGCCGGGGTCGCTGGTCGGGGCGAACATCTTCGCGCTGCCGGGCACCGAGCACGGGCACTCGGCGCTGCGCGAGGCGCTGGCGGGCCAGGCGAAGCACAACTTCATGGAGATGGTGGGTTCGCACTGGGAGAGCTGGCTGGTGCCGGTGCGGGCGGAGGAGGCGGGCGGGGCGCGGCTCCTCGGCATCGCGCTCGACATCAGCGACTCGGCGCAGCGGGAGAAGGAGCTGCGCGCGCAGCTCGAGCTGATCGAGCGCCAGCAGCAGGCGATCCGCTCGATGTCGACGCCGATCATCGAGGTGTGGGAGCGGGTGCTGTGCCTGCCGATCCTCGGGCTGGTCGACAGCGTGCGCACGGCGGAGATCATGGACGGGCTGCTGCAGGCGGTCACCCGCGTGCGGGCGCGGTTCGCCATCCTCGACATGACCGGCGTCGACGTGGTCGACACCAGCACGGCGGGGCACCTGCTGGGCCTGGTCCGGGCGATCGAGCTGCTGGGGGCGCAGGGGATCATCACCGGCATCCACCCGAACATCGCCCAGACGATGGTGACGCTGGGCCTCGACCTCTCGCGGCTCACCGTGCACTCGAACCTGCGCGAGGCCCTGAAGGACTGCCTGACCCGCATGCGCCCGAAGTAGGTTGATCGCCGGGGGCGACGTCCCCTATCGTCCCGGCTGTGCAAGCTCCGTCCGCTCCCTCGCACGGCATCACGCCCCGGGCGGTGATCGCCGGGTTCATCCTGGCGTGCCTGCTGTGCGCGATGAACTCGTACCTGACGCTGTCGTTCGGGGTGATCGAGGAGGGGCCGACGATCGCGGCGCTGTTCTTCTTCGCCATCTTCTTCGTGTCGAAGATGCCGATCACGACCACCGAGATGGTGATCGTCTCGACCATGGGCTCGGCGGGCGGGAGCCTCGGGTTCATCTCGAACTTCTTCGCGGCCAAGGCGATGACCGGGCCGGCGTTCTCGATGTTCGAGATGGTGGCGTTCGCGGTGGTGTCGAGCGTGGTCGGGCTGGTGATGGTGATCCCGCTGCGCCAGCTGCTGATCCTGCGCGAGGACCTGCCGTGGCCGGGCTCGCGGGCGGTGCAGGGGGTGATCCGCGCGCTCGTCGAGGAGGGCGACCCGCGCCAGCCGAAGATCCTGCTGGGCGCGTGCCTGCTGCTGATGTTCTGGGTGGTCGGCAGCGGCGAGGAGGGCCTGAACATCTTCCCCGAGGCGACGCCGCTCGGCGCCCTGGCGGCGGTCGGCGGGGCGATCGCGTGGTCGCCGTTCGCCATCGGCGGCTCGTACCTGATGGGCATGCGCACGTGCGTCGGCTTCCTGTTCGGGGCGGCGGCGCTGATGGTGATGGCCCCGCACCTCGACACGCCGACGCGGCCGCACCAGTTCTACTGGCCGGGCCTCGGCTACCTGGTGGCCTCGGGCATCGTCAACATTTTAATCAATTGGCGGGCGTTCGTCGGCGGGTTCGCGTCGATCCTGTCGCTCGGGCAGAAGACCGACGACGACGACCCGGTGATGTCGGGGCGCACGCTGGCGATCCTGGCGGCGGTGGCGTTCACCACCGCGACGGCGGTGCTCAACCTGGTGTTCGGGCTGTCGATCGTGCTGGTGATCGTGCTGATCGCCATCGGCGGGCTGCTGCAGAACATCATCGCCACGCGGGCGGCGGCGATGACGGCGTTCAACCCGGCGCGGGTGATGGGCATCCTGCTGCAGGGGGTGACGACGGCGTTCGGCGGCAAGACGGTGGCCGAGAACCTGAGCGGCGCGGGCTTCGTCGCCGGCTCGGGGGCGCAGGCGGGCCTCCTGACCGGGGACATGGCGTACGGGCGGTGGTTCAAGGTGCCGTCGCGCTACCAGTTCTGGACGCAGACGCTGACGGTGCTGCCGTGCTCGCTGGTGGCGGCGTGGGTGTTCTCGCAGATCCACGCGGCGAAGCCGCTGGTGCTCGAGGGCGAGGGGCACTCGGCGCCGGTGGCGAAGATGTGGGCGGCCAGCGCCAAGATGTTCGAGGGCTCGGCGGCGCTGCCGGAGGGCGTGCTGGACGCGCTGCTGATCGGGGCGGCGGTCGGGGCGGCGTATACGCTGCTCGAGCGGGTCAAGGGGCTCAGCCGCTGGATGCCGGAGTCGGTGGGGATCGGGCTCGGGCTGGTGCTGTCGCCGGCGCTCGGCGTCTCGTTCTTCCTCGGCGGGTTCGTGATGTGGATCGTGCTCGGGCGCTGGCTGGGCTGGAAGGACGTCACGCTGACGACGCTGGCGGTCGCGTCGATCGTGGCGGAGGGGCTCGGCGGGGTGCTAAAGCCGTTGTTGACGCTGTTCGGCGTGATCCATCATTGATTTCGCTCGCGGGGTGCGACGATACTCCGCGGCATGCCGAACAAGCCCACCACGGTCAAACAGTACATGGCGGAGCTGCCCGCCGATCGCCGGGCGGCGCTGTCCGCCGTGCGCGAGGTAATTATCAAGAACCTCGGCGAGGGCTACGCCGAGGGCATGAGCTACGGCATGCCGGGGTTCTTCGTGCCGCACTCGCTGTACCCCGCGGGCTACCACACCGATCCCAGGCAGCCGCTGCCGTTCGCGAGCATCGCGTCGCAGAAGTCGCACATGGCGATCTACCTGATGGCGACGTACATGAAGCCCGGCGAGGAGGCCTGGCTGCGCGCGGCGTGGGCCAAAACCGGCAAGAAGCTCGACATGGGCAAGAGCTGCATCCGTTTTAAAAAGCTCGAGGACGTGGCGCTCGAGGTGGTCGGCGAGGCGATCCGCAGGGTGCCCTCGCGCGAGTACATCGCGCTCTACGAGGCGAACCTGCCCGGCGGGTCGAGGGCGAAGAACGCGGCGAGCAAGACGGAGGCGGCGAAGACGGCGAGCAAGACGGCGGCGAAGGCGGTGAGCAAGCCGGCGGCGAAGGCGGTGAGCAAGACGGCGGTGAGCAAGCCGGCGGTGAGCAAGCCGGCGGCGAAGGCGGCGGCGAAGGCGGTGAGCAAGCCGGCGGCGAAGGCGGCGAGCAAGACGGCGGCGAAGGCGGTGAGCAAGCCGGCGGCGAAGGCGGCGAGCAAGCCGGCGACGAAGGCGGCGAGCAAGCCGGCGGCGAAGGCGGCGAGCAAGCCGGCGGCGAAGGCGGCGGCGAAGGCGGTGAGCAAGCCGGCGGTGAGTAAGACGGCGGCGAAGGCGGCGAGCACGCCGGCGACGAGCAAGGCGGTGGCGAACAAGAAGCTGACCAAGGTGGCGGCGAAGAAGACGGCCCGGAGGTGAGCCTGGCGCGCGAACGGACGCGGCCGGGCGGGTGACGCCGCCCGCGTGGGGGCGGCGTGCGGACTATCGGCGGAGGCGAAGGCGCGGCATCCTGGGCTGGGATGGCGAAGCCGAAGCAGCCGCGGGGGCCGGCGGACAGCAAGGCGTCGACGCAGCGCGGGCGGCAGGCGCGGCAGGTCGTCTCGCGGCGGGTGGACAGCAAGGAGGTGACGCTGCCGGCGGGCACGGCGGCGCCGGCGGGCGCGGCTCCGGCGGCGGGCACGGCGACGCCGGCGGGCACGGCGGGTGTGGCGGGTGCGGCGGGCACGGCAGCGGCGGCGGGCACGGCGGCGCCGGCGGCGAAGTCGCGGCGGTCGGCGGAGGCGAAGCGGTCGGTGGCACGACCGCCGCCGCTGAAGCCGCGAGGGCCGGCGGAGGCGAAGCGGTCGGTGGCACGACCGCCGCCGTTGAAGCCGCGGGGGCCGGGCGAGGGCAAGGGGTCGGCGGCGCCGGCCGAGGGCGCGACGGAGGCACCGCCGGCGCCGGCGCGGCGCGGGCTGCCGCGCCGGCTCGGGCACTACATGCTCGAGAAGCAGCTCGGCGCGGGCGGGATGGGCAGGGTGTTCCGGGCGACTGACACCCGCAACGACCAGCGCGTCGCATTAAAAATGCTGTTCGACATCGAGGCGCTGGGGGTCTATCGCCTGAAGCGCGAGTTCCGGCGCATGGCGGACATCGCCCACGAGAACCTGGTCACGCTGCACGACCTGCACCACGACGACGGCAGCTGGTACTTCACGATGGAGCTGGTGTCGGGCCGCAACCTGCGCGACGCCATGCAGGCGTGCGACTGGGACGGCGTGCGCGACCTGCTGCGCCAGCTGACGCGGGGCGTGCACGCGCTGCATCAGGCCGGGAAGATCCACCGCGACCTGAAGCCGGACAACGTGATGGTCACCACCGAGGGCCGCGTGGTCATCCTCGACTTCGGGCTGGTCGACGAGACAGGTCGCGAGTCGCTGTTCGAGTCGCGGGGGATGATCGAGGGCACCACGCAGTACATGGCGCCCGAGCAGGCGGCGGCCCAGCTCGCGGTGCCGGCGTCGGACTGGTACGCGGTCGGGGTGATCCTGTTCGAGGTGCTGACCGACCGCTGGCCGTTCGAGGCCGACCCGCTCAACGACAAGCAGTGCATGGACGCGCCGCCGGTCTCGCAGTTCCGGCCCGACGTGCCGCGCGACCTGGTCGAGCTGATCGCCGCGCTGCTGCGGCGGGTGCCGACCGAGCGCCCGGGGGCGGCGGAGATCCTGCGCTGGTGCACGCCGCGGCGCTCGCCGCCGCTGCTGCGCGTGGCGCCGCTCGCCAAGACGGCGCTGATCGAGCGCGACGCGGCGATGGCGGCGCTGTACGAGGCGCTGCACGGGGTCACGCGCGGCACGCCGGCGTGCGTGGACCTCGTCGGCGAGGCGGGGGTCGGCAAGACCGCGGTGGCCGAGCAGTTCGCCGGCGAGGTGGTGGAGGCGGGCATCGTGGCGCTGCGCGGGGTGTGCTCGCCGCGCGAGTCGGTGCCGTTCCGGGCGTTCGACGGGCTGCTCGACGCGTTGACGGCCCACCTGGCCTCGTACGTGCCGGCGGAGCTGCAGGCGCTGAGCGCGGGGCTGGGGGCAAAGCTGGCGGCGCTGACGCAGATCTTCCCGGTGCTGGCGCAGGTCGGCTGGGTGTCGCGCGCGACGCCGGGGGCGGCGGAGCCGAGCGAGGTCCGACGGCGGGCGTTCGAGGGGCTGAAGGTGCTGCTGTACCGCATCGCCGAGCGCCGGCCGATGGTGGTGCTCCTCGACAACCTGCAGTGGGGCGACCTCGACTCGGCGTACCTGCTCAACCACCTGTTCGCGTCGCCGGGGGTGCCGCCGGCGCTGTTCGTGCTGGCCTATCGGCCGACGGAGTCGCCGCTGCTGCAGATGCTGGGGCTGCAGCGGACCATGAGCACGCCGCCGTACGAGCTGCGGGAGGTGCGGCTGGGGCCGCTGTCGCCGTCGGGGGCGGGCGAGCTGGTGCGACGGCTGCGCGGGCGCTCGCGCGAGCTGCTCGACGCGCGCTACGTGGGGCCGGTGGTCAGCGAGTCGGGCGGCAACCCGGCGCTGGTGTGCGCGCTGG
Source organism: Myxococcales bacterium (assembly GCA_016793465.1). The sequence continues at coordinate 71,480 of JAEUJW010000040.1, read as the reverse complement.
TCGAGGAGGTCGAGCGCGGCGGGGCCGGCCGCACGGCGCCGCCGGGCGAGGGCGACCTGCTGCGCCGGCTGGTGCGCACGCGGCTCGGGCGGGTGACGCCGGCGGCGCGCGAGCTGTACGCGCGCGTGGTGGTGGCCGACCAGGCGGTGCCGCTGGCGCTGCTGCAGCACGCGGGGGCGTGGTCGGGGGACATCCGCACGCTGGTGGTGCCGCTGCGCGGCGAGGGGCTGCTGCAGTTCGCCAGCGAGGGCGACGCGCCGACCATCGAGTGCACCAACGAGCCGCTGCAGCACGCGGCGCTGTCGATCCTCGAGCCGGAGCTGCTGCGGCGCAGCCACGGCGACCTGGCGACGGCGTACATCGTGACCAACTCGGCCGGGTCGGAGCGGGTGGCGCGGCACCTGCACGCGGCCGGGCGCGACGAGGAGGCGGTCGAGCACGCGGCGGACGCGGCCTCGGCGGCGAGCCGGGTGCTGGCGTTCGAGCGCGCGGCGGAGCTCTACGCGCTGGCGCTCGAGTGCAAGCCGAACCAGTGGACGCTCGAGAAGAACCGGGCCGAGGCGCTGGTCCAGGCCGGGCGCGGGGCCGAGGCGGCGCCGCTGTTCCTGGCGGCGGCCGAGCACGCGCCGGCGGCGGCGACGACCCGCATGCTGCGCGCGGCGGCCGAGCATTTCTTCAACTATGGGCACCTCGAGCGGGCGCGGCGGATCCTCGACGAGCTGCTGCAGGCCGCGGGGGCGAGGGGGACGGACGCCGGTCCGTCGGGGGCGGCGCTGGCGGAGGCGATCCGGCGGCTCGAGCGGCGCGGCTACGCGTTCGTCGAGCGCAGCGAGTTCGAGCTGTCGCGGCGGGAGATGGATCGCATCGACCTCGGGTGGATCGCCGGCAAGGGGCTGTTCATCAACGACCCGCTGCAGGCGGGCCTGTTCCTGGTCGAGAGCACGACGCTGGCGCTGGCGGCGGGCGAGCCGCGGCGGGTGGCGCGGAGCCTGGGGCTGTGCGGGCTGCTGCTCAGCGGGCGCAACGACGCGACCGGAGTGGCGATGCTGGCGGAGGCGCAGCGCATCGCCACGCGCATCCGCGACCCGTACGCGATGGGGCTGGCGATCGTGTGCCGGGGCATCGTGGCGCGTCACCGCGGGCAGTGGCGCACGGCGCTGGCGGAGATCGACCTCGGGGTGCAGTACCTCCGCGACCACTGCCCGGGCAGCGTGTGGGAGTGCGGGCTCGGCCAGGCCAGCACGATGGCGGCGCTCGAGGCGATGGGCGAGCTGCGGGTGATGAGCGAGCGCAGCGAGTCGCTGTACCAGCGGGCCCAGGCGATCGGCGACATTCATAGCAGTCGGCTGGCGGCGATCTACTCGGCGCTGACGCTGCTGGCCGCGGGCAAGCCCAGGCAGGCGCGCGAGCGGGTCCACGGGGCGCTGGCGACCTGGCCGCGCGAGGGCTTTCACATCCAGGACCTGCACGCGCTGAAGATCGGGGTGTTCTGCGACCTGTACGAGCGCCGGCCGCACGACGCGTGGCAGCGCATTCAAGCGGTGTGGCCGGTGCTCGCGGCGTCGGGCTTCCTCGAGCTGGCGGCGCGCCGCGGCGAGGCCTACCTGCTGCGCGCCCGCGCGGGGCTGGCGGTGCTGCGCGCCAGCCCCGGCGGCGACGCGCGGGTGATGGCGCTGGTGACGGAGGACATCGCGCGGCTCGAGGGCGAGGGCACGCCGCACCTGGCCGCGGACGCGCTGCTGCTGCGGGCGGGGCTGTCGGCCTGCCGCGGCGACTCGGCGGGCACGCTGCGCCACCTCGGTCTGGCCAAGCAGGCGTTCCACGACACGGGCATGGGGCTGCACGCGGACCTGGCGGACCGCTGGCACCGCGAGGCGCTGGGCGTCGACGACTCGCGGGCGCGGGCGCGGCTCGACGCGCGCATGCACATGCAAAACGTCACCGACATCGAGGCGTGGATGCGGGTGGTCGGGCCGGGGCTGGTGGGCTGAGAGTCGGGGCCCGGCGGCGAGGCTTCACCGCGGGTGTCGAGCGTCCGGGGGTCGTCGTGGCGCGCGCGGATCGGCGTGGTATAAGGGGCCATGATGTCTGACGAGGGCCACGTTCACGGCGAACAGCTCCACGATGGGGCGGCCCCGGCCGAGGCAGAGGCCGACGGGGTGACGTACCCCGTGAGTGACGACATGGGCGAGAGCAGCTTTCAGGTCCAGGTGTGCGTCGTATTGCTGCTGCTTCTGCGGGACTACGTCGCGCGGACGGGGCGGGTCGCGTTCGTGGGCATCAACCAATTCTTCTACTGGCAGAAGGGCGACGCGAGCGCGGTCGTCTGTCCCGATCTCTACGTGATCGACGGCGAGGCGATCGAGCCGGACGGGGTGCCGTGCTGGAAGGTCTGGGAGCGCGGCGGCAAGGGTCCGGCGCTCGCGTTCGAGTGCGTGTCGGACGAGTGGCGCAAGGACTACGACGACGCGTTCCTGACGCGTTACGAGCGGCTCGGGGTCCAGGAGCTGATCCGCTACGACGCCGGTCACGGCGGGCGACCCCTGCGGCGGCTGCTGACCCACTGGGTGCGTGACGCTCGGGGGAGGCTGGTCCGGCAGGAGACGCGGGCCGATCGGGTGCTGTCGGCGGTGCTGGGGGTTTGGCTGGTCGTGCAGCCGGATCGCACGATCCGGCTCGGGGTCGGGCCGGGTGGTGAGACGCTGTGGCCGACGGACGCGGAGCGGGCGGCCGCGGAGGCCGCGGCGCGGGCGGTCGCGGAGGCCGCGGCGCGGGCGGCGGCCGGGGAGGCTGCGGCGCGGGCGGCCGCGGAGGCGCGGGTGGCGGAGCTCGAGGCGGAGCTGGCGCGGCTGCGTGGTTGAGGCCGGCGGGTTCGGCGGCTACTCGTTCGGGGTGACGGGGACCGGGGCGGGCGGCGCCTGCGAGGCGTCGGCGAAGCGGGCGTTGGCCTGCTCGAGCAAGCTGTCGTGGCGCGGCTTGTCGCCGATGGCCTGGAGGTGGCGCAGGAAGCCCTGGTAGACGCGGGGGTCGTCGGGGCTGCGGGCCAGCATGCGCGGGAAGATCTGCTCGGCGAGCGCGGGGTTCTTGCTCGCCACGGCGTGGAGCGCCTGGCGGACCGGCTCGTAGGCGGGGTAGGCCTCGTAGGCGGCGAGCAGCTGCTCGGCGACCGGCGCGGGGAACGTGCTGAGGTCGGTGTGGTCGCCGAGGGTGATGCCGGCGCGGAGGTAGAGGTCGACGGCGGCGGCGTAGGCCTTCGCTTCGGCGCGCACGGGCTCGGCGTCGGCGGGGTCGAACAGGACCGTCGGGTCTTGCGGGCGCAGGGCGAGCACGGCGGCGAGGTTGCGCGCGCCGAGGGCGGGGTCGTCGGCGTAGGCGGCGGTCGGGGCGTCGAACAGGACGCGCGGGCGGAGGTCGGTGTTGACCGGCCCGTCGCCGGCCCAGTTGTTCAGAGCTGTCCCGTCGGCCAGGTAGGAGGCGAGCAGGTCGCGGACCACCGAGATGGTGGCGGTGTTGCGGGCCGGGCGGGTGAACAGGGGCTCGAGGCGGGCGCGCTCGAGCACGAGGTGCGGGCGGGTCGGCGTGGGCACGCGGCCGACGAGCGCGAGCGCGGGGGTCTGCGGGTTGTGGATGCCGAGGAAGGCGTGGACCTCGGGGAACTCGCCGAGGAAGGTGCGCACGACCACCTTCAGGTCGTCTTCGCCGAGCTGGTAGAGCGGGAGCCACTGGCAGTAGAGCCCGCCGGGGCGCAGGTGCTCGCGCACGGCGGCGAAGTGCTCGGCGGAGTAGAGCGCGCCGGCGCCGTCGATGCCGGGGTGGAACAGGTCGGAGAGCACGAAGTCGTAGGTGGTGTCGGCGGCCTGGACGAACCGGCGGGCGTCGGCGGCGTGGAGGGTGGCGTGGGGGCGGCGGTCGAGCTCGCCGTTGAGCTTGTCGAAGTGGTGGAGGAGGGGGAGGACCTGGGGGATGAGCTCGACGCCGTCGGCCTCGGCGTCGCTCATGTCCATGGCGGCGCCCATGGTGGCGCCGGTGCCGAGGCCGAGGAACAGGGTGCGGGAGATCGGCGCCTCGGCGGACGACTCGGCGAGCAGGGCGCACAGGTGGCCCATGCGGCGCTCGCCGAAGCTGCGGGCGCCGCCCATGCGGAAGTGACGACCGACCTGCAGGCGGCGCAGGGGCCCCGACTGCTGCAGCTCGGGCTCGCCCGGCCTGGTGGTGGTGTCCTCGCTGACGAGCACGAGGCCGTGCACGGTCTGCTTGGCCTCGACGACGGTCCAGCCGGGCTCGGGCTCGACGAGGGCGAGCGAGCGGGGCCCGAGCGCGGACAGGGCGACGAGGGCGACCGCGCCGCCGACGAGGATCGCCGGGTGGAAGCGGCGGAACCACCCGAGCAGGCCGAACAGCAGCAGGTAGAGGTAGAGGACCAGGTAGAAGGCGTCGGCGTAGCCGAGCGCGGGCACGGCGTAGAGGCCGAACAGGAACGGGGCGACGGCGCAGCCGAGGGTGTTGACGGCGTAGGCGAGGCCGACGCCGCGGCCGCGGGCGGCGACGAGGCCGGTGACGTGGGCGAAGAACGCGCCCATGGCCAGCATCGGCGCGAGGAAGGCGAGGGCGGCGACGCCGAGCTCGGCGAGGGCGGCCTCGGCGAGGGTGGGGTGCGCGGGGGCGAGGGCGGCCAGCAGGGCGGGGCTGCGGTGGAGGGCGAAGGCGGCGGGCACGACGAGCGCGCCGAGCACGAACAGCAGCGCGAGGGTGGCGGTGGCGGGCCGGCCGTGCACGAGGCGACGGACCCAGCGCTGGTAGATCGCCGCCCCGATCGCGGTGCCGACGAGCACCACCGCGAGGATGTTGGCGAACGTGTAGACCGTGTTCTCGAGGTTCTGCGCGAGCACCTGCACGCCGACGACCTGGAGGCCGATGCCGGCCACGCCGCCGCCGAAGGCGAGGGCGTACAGCAGCCACGGCTCGGCGAGCAGGTCGGGGTCGGGGTCGCGCGAGGCGTCGATGGCTGGCGCTTGCGACAGGTCCGAAGAGACAGACGCGCCCGGGCGCCCGCGGGCCCAGCGGCGCGCCAGCACGGCGGCGACGAGGCCGAGCGCGGCCGGCACGAGGACGCCGACGGCGTGGCCGAGCGCGGGCAGCACCAGCCAGACCGTGAGCAGCACGCCGAGGGTGGCGCCGGCCGTGTTGGCGGCGTAGAGCCGGCCGAGGCCGCGGCCGTCGAGGTCGCCGGCGTGCACGCGGCGGCGGGCCTCGGCGAGCGCGGGCAGGGTGGCGCCGAGGCAGGCGGTGCCGGGCAGGAGCACGAGGGTGGCGACGGCGATGCGCGGCGCGAGGGCGGTGCCGAGGGCGCCCGGGAGGACCGCGCCGAGGGCGTGGAGGAGGTGCGGCGAGGCGACGGCGAAGGCGGCGGCGACGAGCTCGAGGATCGCGAACAGGCGCGCGGGGTCGGGGCTGGTGCGGGCGCGGCGGTGGAGGGCGGCGGCGCCGAGGGCCATGCCGCCGAAGAACCCGGCGAGGGTGGCGAGCACGCCGAGGGTCTCGCTGCCGAGGGAGAGGCCGAGCAGGCGGGTCCACACCAGCTCGTAGCCGAGGGCGGCGGCGCCGGAGAGGAAGAATGCGAGGAGGAGGAGGCGGTCGCCGGCCATGGTGAGGCGAGGCGAGGATACACGCGGCGAGGCTGCGAAGGCGTGGGTGTTCTCACAGCATGAGGCGTGTGGCGTTGCGACGAATCGGCGTGGTGTGTCGACTTCGGCCGCGGGCTGTTAACATCGCCGCGTGAAGATCGCCGTCATCGGGGGTGGGCCCGCAGGGCTGTATTTCTCGCTGCTGATCAAGAAGGCGGACCCGACGCACGACGTCGAGGTGTTCGAACGCAACCGCCCGGACGACACGTTCGGCTGGGGCGTGGTGTTCTCGAACGAGACGCTCGGCCACTTCCGGGAGGCCGACGCGGAGACGTTCGAACGCATCACCGAGTCGTTCGCGCACTGGGAGGCGATCGACACCCACGTCGGCGGCGCGGTGATCCGCTCGGGCGGGCACGGGTTCTCGGGCATCGCCCGGCGCAGGCTGCTGCAGATCCTTCAGGAGCGCTGCCGCGGGCTCGGCGTGCGCCTGAACTTCCAGGCCGAGATGGAGGGGCTGCCGCAGGCCGACGTGGTGGTCGCGGCCGACGGGATCAACAGCAAGGTCCGCACGGCCCACGAGGACGTGTTCCAGCCGACCATCGTGCCGGGCAAGGCGCGCTTCATCTGGCTCGGCACGACGCGGCGCTTCGAGGCGTTCACCTTCATCATCCGCGACAACGAGCACGGGCTGTTTCAGGTCCACGCCTATCCGTTCGACAAGGACACGAGCACGTTCATCGTCGAGACCGACCCGGACACGTGGCGTCGCGCGGGGCTCGACACGGCGAGCGTCGAGCACAGCGTGGCGTACCTCGAGGAGCTGTTCGCGCCGGAGCTGCAGGGCCACCGCCTGCTGACCAACAACTCGACGTGGATCTCGTTCCGGACGATCTCGTGCGGACGCTGGTGGCACAACAACCTCGTGCTCATCGGCGACGCGGTCCACACCGCCCACTTCTCGATCGGCTCGGGCACCAAGCTTGCGATGGAGGACGCGATCGCGCTGGCCGGGGCGCTCGTCGAGCACCCCGGCGACATCCCGGCGGCGCTGGCCGCCTACCAGGAGGCGCGCTGGCTCGAGGTGGCCAAGCTGCAGCGGGCGGCGCGGGTCAGCCAGGCGTGGTTCGAGGACATCTCGCGCTACCGCAAGATGGCCCCGGAGCAGCTGGTGCTCAGCATGATGACGCGCAGCAAGCGGGTGACGCACGGCAACCTGCGCGTGCGCGACCCGGGCTACATCGCGGCGGTCGACGAGTGGTTCGCGGGCTCGGCCGCGGCGCCGACCCGCACGCCGCCGATGTTCACGCATTTTAAGCTGCGCGAGCTGCGGCTGCGCAACCGCGTGGTGGTGTCGCCGATGTGCCAGTACTCGGCGAAGGACGGCGTGGCCGACGACTGGCACCTGGTCCACCTGGGGGCGCGGGCGGTCGGCGGGGCCGGGCTGGTGATGACCGAGATGACCGACGTGTCGCCGACCGGGCGCATCACGCCGGGCTGCACGGGGCTCTACAAGGACGAGCACGTGGCGGCGTGGCGGCGGGTGACGGCGTTCGTGCACGCGAACTCGGGGGCGAAGATCGGGGTGCAGATCGCCCACGCGGGCCGCAAGGGGGCGACGCAGAACCGCTGGGACAGGCCCGACGTGCCGCTGCCGGCGGATCAGGCGTGGGAGCTGCTGGCGCCGTCGGCGATCGCGTGGGCGCCCGGCTTCCAGGTGCCGCGGGCGATGACGCCGGCCGACATGGACGCCGTCGCGGCGGACTTCGTGCGGGCGACCGAGCGGGCCGTCGAGAGCGGGTTCGACCTGCTCGAGCTGCACATGGCCCACGGGTATCTGCTGTCGAGCTTCATCTCGCCGCTGACGAACCAGCGGGACGACGAGTTCGGCGGCGACCTGGCCGGGCGCATGCGATTCCCATTAAAGGTGTTCGCGGCGGTGCGGGCGGTGTGGCCGGCGGAGCGGCCGATGTCGGTGAGGATCTCGGCGTCCGACTGGGCGCCCGGCGGATTGACCGGCGAGGACTCGGTGGAGGTCGCCCGCATGCTGCAAGCGGCCGGCTGCGATTTAATTGATGTGTCGAGCGGGCAGACGACGCCGCAGGCCCGGCCGATCTACGGGCGCATGTTCCAGACCCACTTCAGCGACCAGATTCGCAACGAGGTGGGCATCGCCACCATGGCGGTGGGCAACATTCAGGACTGGGATCAGATCAATACGATCGTGGCCTCGGGGCGGGCCGACCTGTGCGCGCTGGCCCGGCCGCACCTGCTGGACCCGCAGCTGACCCTGAGGGCCGCGGCGGAGCAGGGGTACACCGGCGACGGAGTCGTGTGGCCGCAGCAGTACCTGGCCGCGCGGCCGCAGCCGGGGCGCGGAGAGTGAGCCGACGAATCGCGCCGCCCCCGGGAGCGAGCCTCGGGAACGAGGGTGTGCCAGGCCGAGGCGCGCGGCGGCGGATCAGTCCGAGCGTCGGCGGCCGCGAGGCGCCCGCGCCTCGATGCCGGCGACCATCCGATCGAAGTCGGAGGGGGCGCTTGCGGGCCTGGTCCTCGGCATAGTCGAGGTACATGGTGACGATGCGGTTTAGCTCGCGGAGCTCGTCGGCGTCGAGGTAGTTCTTGGCGACAGTGACATCCGCCTGGCGGATCTTGCCGGACGGCGCGTTCTTCCAGGTCGTCAGTCCCATGTTCGGGCGGGTGCTGTCGGCCCGCTCGTGGATCAGCTCGGCGGCGGTGTGACCGTGAACCGCCCAGTGCAGCTTGTTCTGCACAGTCTTGAAGAACGACAGGGTGAGCCCGGATTTGGCGTCGTAGTCGACGCTGCACTGGGCGTAGATATCGGTGATCTTCTGGTAGAAACGCCGCTCGGATGCGCGAATGTCGCGGATGCGCTCGAGCAGCTCGTCGAAATAATCGGTGCCCAGGTGCGCGCCCGACTTGAGGCGCTCGTCGTCCATCACGAAACCCTTGCTCAGAAATTCGTCGAGGCGCGCGATCGCCCACTGGCGAAACGCTGTTCCACGGGCCGAACGGACGCGAAAACCCACCGCGACGATGGCCGCCAGGTTGTAATGATCGACCGGTCTGCGCACATTCCGGGAACCCTCGGTACGAACTATCAAGTAGGACTTGATAGTTGACTCTGGAGCAATTTCACCCTCTTCGTAAAGCTCGGTGAGATGCCGGCTAATATTTTGAGTCGACGTCTGGTACAGGTCCGCAATCAGCTTTTGGGTCAACCAGACCGTGCCGTCCTGCAGGCGGACTTGCACGGTCTGATTGCCGTCATCGGTCTGATATAAAACGACTTCACCGGTCGCGGGCGGGGCGGAGAGATCGGTCATGAGGCTTCGGCGGGAGGCAACGTAGCGCGGCGGGTAGGGCCGTGCACGCGGTTTCACGCGCGCTTGCTGACTTTCTTGGCGGCCTTCTTGGCGGGGACCTTCTTGGCGACCGTCTTCGTGGCGGCCTTGGCGACCTTCTTGGCGACCTTTTTGGTGGTGGCCTTGGCGGCGGTCTTGCTCGCGGTCTTGCTGACCTTCTTGGCGGCGGCCTTGCTCTCCGTCTTGCTCTCGGCCTTGGCGACCTTCTTGGCCGCGGTCTTGGCGACGCCCTCGCCGGCGAGGGTGCGGATCCTTCCGGTCACCCGGTAAAAGCCGCCGCTCGAGGACTCGGCCAGGCCGTCGACCACGTAGGTGGTGCCGGGGGTGCGGATGTTGCGGGGGAACTGCACGTGCCACCTGGCCTTGTAGCCCGGCGACAGCGGGCGCACGCGCACGCGGCCGCCCTCTTGGTAACACTCGACGAGCACGCCGCCGCTGGCGGGGGCCGACTCGAGCTTGTCGCCGATGGCGGCGGCCTTGAGGTCGCGCGCCGGTTTGATTTCGGCGGCCTTCGGCAGCTCGCCCTGCTTGGCCGCGGAGATCGCCGCCTCGCTCACGTCGATGCAGCCGAGCGCGCCGCTGGAGGTGACGATGTACAGCTTGTTTTTAAAATACTGCATCGACAGGGCGGAGCCGCAGGTGGTGTCGAGCTTCCACAGGCGGTTGCCGGCCTCGTCGAAGCAGTACACGCTCGAGCTCGAGTCGCCGGCGAACACGTACTTGCCGTCCTGCGCGGCCGCGCACGAGTACACCGAATCGTCACACTTGTACTTTTTGAGTAATTTTCCTTTTTTAGTATATGCGACGACCTCGTCGCTGCTGGTGCCGGCGTAGAGGGTGGTCGGCTCCTGCCAGCCGAACAGGATCATGCCGCCGGTCTTCTGCGACCACAGTTTTTTTCCGTCGGCCCAGGCGAAGGCGGACAGGCTGCCGCCGTGGCCGTGGTACACGCCGTCCTTGTCGGCGCGGACCATCCAGCCGGAGCCGCCGTTCTTCTTGTGCCACAGCAGGTCGCAGTCGTGGTCGAGCACGGTCAGCTCGCCGTCGGAGTCGCTCACGGTCAGCGAGCCGGCGTGGATGTCGAGCCAGAAGATGTCGTTCGACTTGCTGACCTCGTAGGCGACGAACGGGACCTTGCCGGTCAGGTCGTAGACGTTGCCGTTGTTGCAGCCGCAGTACAGCCACGACTCGTCGCGCACGAGGCACATGACGCCGTCCGGCAGTTTAATTTTGCGATCGACGGCGCCGCTGTGGGTGATGGCGTAGACGTCGCCCTTCTCGTTGCCGACCCAGCACAGGTCGTCGTCGACGAAGATGCCGAAGGCGGTGTCGCCGGTGGTGAACTTCCACAGCACCGGCGCGGGGGTGGTGCCGCGGCGGGCGGACGCGCTGGTGGTCGGGCGGCGGCTGACGGCCCGGCGCTCGCGCTGGCCCATGACGGCCTCGGCGTAGCCCTTGCGGCGCTTCTCGGCCAGCTGCTTGCCGGCGGCGGCGCTGGCCTCCGCGGGGTTTTTAAACTTGGTGGTCTTCGACTGGCCGGCGTCGCCGATGCGGCCGTAGCGGACCGTCACCTTGCTGCCGTCGATCGTGACCTCGTAGAACTTGTGCGAGCCGCCGCCCTCTTCCGAGAGCTCGAGATAGGTGCGTTGAGTGGCCATGGTGAAGGACTCCTGGGATCAGCGCTTGCTGAGCTTCTTGGTGGCTTTCTTGGCGGTTTTCTTGGCGGTCTTCTTGGCGGCGGGTTCGGGCGGGGTGGCCGCCTTGGCGACCTTCTTGGAGCTGGCCTTGGCGGCGGTCTTGGCCACGGCGGCGCCGGTGGCGGTGCGGATCTGGCCGACCACCCGGTAAAAACCACCCTGGCCCGACTCGCGCAGGCCGTCGACCACGTAGGTGACGCCGGGCGTACGGATGTTGCGGGGGAACTGCACGTGCCAGTCGGCGTGGTAGCCCGGCGACCGGGGGCGCACGCGCACGCGGCCCTCCTCGCTGTAACACTCGACCAGCACGCCCTCGCTGGCGGCGGCGGCCTCGAGGGTGTCGCCGACGGCGGCGGCCTTCAGGTCGCGCGGGGCCTCGACGGCGGCGGCCTTCGGCACGGTCCCGGCCTGGGCCGCGGCGATCGCCGCCTCGCTGACGTCGATGCAGGCCAGCGTGCCGCTGGACGTGACGACGTACAGCCGATCCTTGAAGAATTGCATCGACAGCGCCGAGCCGCAGGTGGTGTCGAGCTTCCACAGGCGCTTGCCGGTCCTGTCGAAGCAGTACACCGAGGAGCTCGAGTCGCCGGCGAAGATGTACTTGCCGTCCTCGGCGGCGGCGCACGAGTAGACGGTGCCGTCGCAGCGGCACACCAGGCCGGCCTTGCCCCCCTTGGAGATGACCTGGACGACGTTGCGGGTGGTGCCGGCGTAGACGTCGCTCGCCTCCTGCCAGCCGAACAGCACCGCGCCGTCGAGCTTGTGGTTCCACAGAGCCTTGCCGGCCGGCCAGTCGTAGGCGGTCACGCCGCCGCTGTAGCCGTGGTAGATGGCGGCGCGGTCGGTGCGGACCATCCAGCCGCCGCCGCCGGGGCTCTTCTTCTGCCACAGCAGGTCGCAGTCGTGGTCGAGCACGGTGAGGCCGCCGTCGGAGTCGGACACGGCGAGCGAGCCGTCGTGGATGTCGAGCCAGTAGATGCTGATCGAGTCGGAGATCTCGTAGGCGATGAAGGGGATCTTGCGGGTCAGGTCGTAGACGTTGCCGTCGTTGCAGCCGCAGTACAGCCAGTCCTCGTCGCGCACCAGGCACATCACGCCCTCGGGCAGCTTGAACTTGCGGGCGACCTTCTGGTCGTGGCCGATGGCGTACACGTCGCCGCTTTGGTTGCCGATCCAGCACAGCTCATCGTCGACGAAGATGCCGAGGGCGGCGGCGCTGCCGGAGGAGAACGTCCACAGCACCGGCGCGCGGGTGGTGCCGCGGGCCGCGGTCGCGCTGACGGTGGCGCGCTGACCGACGCTCCGCTTGGCGCGCTGGCCCATGACGGCCACGGCGTAGCCCTTGCGCTGCTTGCCGGAGATGGCCTTGGCGGCCTCGGCGGCGGCCTCGGCGGGGTTCTTGTACTTGGTGGTCTTCGCCTGGCCCTGGTCGCCGATGCGACCGTAGCGGATCGTCACCGAGCTGCCGCTGATGGTGACCTCGTAGAACTTGTGCGAGCCGCCGCCGTCCTCGGACAGCTCGAGGTATGTCTTTTGATCCGCCATGTGCCGACGATACACCAGGTCCGGATGCACATGCACGCTTCCGGACCGGGCGCGGGCGCGAGGGCGCGGACGTCACGGGGAGACGTGGGAGACCTGGCCCTCGGTGAGGGCGCGGACGAAGTCGACGATCTTGACGCCGTCGACCTCCTGCGAGAAGTAGCCGCCGCCGCCGATCCAGGTGTGCGTGTCGCTGTCGATATAGTAGGTGCCCCACACCCCGGCGGGGGTCTGCAGGAAGTTGTCGCGCAGGGTGTAGAGGCCGGCCTCGAAGGCGTCGGCGGGGGTGTTGGGGATGAGGGCGTTGCACTCGTCGCCGCCGAAGCCGAAGAAGAAGCGGATCACCGTGTCGTGCAGCGAGGAGAGCAGCACGAGGCGCTGGTCGCTCCACTTCTCGCCGAGGTAGGCGGCCAGGTTGATGATCCCGCCGCCGTCCGGCGGGAAGCAGGCGTCGCAGTCGGCGGGCATGGTCAAGTCGAGGTTCCAGGCCTCGCGCCACTGCTTCTGCAGGCAGGGGGCCATGACGTCGTCGGCCAGCGGCGGGCCGGAGTCGTCGAGCAGGCTGACGGCGGCGCCGGGGAAGGCCTCGGCGATGCGGTCGTAATTGAACGCGGCACCGAAGCCGCCGGCGCTCTCGCCGGCGACCAGCACCCGGGTGGTGCCGTCGATGAAGGTCGGGACCACGCGGTCGAGGTAGTAGCCGACGTTGGTGTAGCCGACGAACTGCTGCTGGCCGATGACGCCGTCGACGGTGGCGTCGGGGCGGGCGCCGGCGTGCACGTCGCCGGTGCAGTAGGGCACGTAGATGAAGCTCCAGTCGCCGACCGGGTTCTGGCCGTCGGTCGAGAAGAAGTTCTGGGCGCCGGCGCCGCCCGAGAAGCCGGCGAAGTTGCCGGCGTCGAAGCTCGCGGGGTTGGTGCCGCAGGTGATGCCGTTGAAGCAGGCGCCGCCGCCCTGGAAGTAGATGACGAGGCCGTCGCCGCTGCCGTAGCGCACGCCGATGCCGGTCGGGCTGCCGTCGCGGCACTTGGCGTCGGGGAAGTCGACCCAGTTCCACTCGCCGTCGTCGGCGGGCGGCAGGGGCTCGCCGTCCCACGGCGAGGGCTCGCCGGTGTCGGTGTCGCTGTCGGACTCGCCGCCGCTGGTGCCGGTGGTCGGCGGGGCGGTGTCGCTGGCGTCGCCGCTGTCGCCGCTGGCGTCGCCGCCGGTGGTGGCGTCGACGCTGCCGCCCTCGGTCGGGTCGACCGGGCCGGTGGCGTCGGACTGGCCGGTGCTCGCCTGCTCGCCGGTGTAGCCGGAGGTCTGGCCGCCGGTGTCGTCGGACGGGCCCGACTGGTCGTCGCCGCAGGCGGCGAGGGGGAGACAGACGAGCAGGGGCAGGCCAACCGTACGCAGCATCATCCGCGCATCGTATCCGACGAGGCGCGGATGCGTCAGCGGCCCGACCCGTGACGTCGGTCGGGGTCGTCGGGGCCCGACCGAGCGGGCCGTCAAGGCCGGGCGGCCCGGTCGTCGGCGACGCGGGCGGCGATCAGGGCCGAGAGGGCCGACGATCGGCCGTCGGCTCGCGCGAACGGGCCATCAGGGCCGATCGGCCGGGGCCGTGGGCACTCAGAACCGGCCCTGGAGGAGCAGGCCGGCGCTGCCGTTGCCGAAGAACGGGCTCATGCCGGTGCGCGGCTGCTTGTTCATGTGCTTGCGCTGGACGAGCAGGCCGATGGTCGAGCCGACCACGAGGCTGGCGCCGGCGCCGAGGAAGAACCCGGCGGCCATGCGGTGGGCGGCGAAGCAGTCGACGCCGTCGCTGTTGCCGCAGTGGAAGTCGCTGACCTTGTTCTGGTTCCAGCGGCTGGTGCCGACCGCGGTCCAGATCGTGCCCGCGAGCACGGCGCCGGCGCCGACGCCGAGCTCGGCGTACCAGGCGCGGGGCTTCACGTCGTACTCGGCGGTGAGACCGGTGGTCCACAGGCCGACGGCGGCGCCGACGAGGGCGATGCCGGCGGCGCGGCTGCGGATCGGGCCGAGCAGCTCGCTCGTCGGGGCGCCGGCGGTCACGCGGTCCTGGTAGTTGTTGCTGCCGACCACGCCGAGGGCCAGGCCGCCGATGAACAGCGGGATGCCGGAGGCGATCAGGCCGGTCGAGAGCTTGACGCGCACGTGGCGGGGCACGCGTTCCGGCACGGCGGGCGCGGCCGGGGCCGGGGGCACGGTGTCGGTGGTGGGCGGCTGGGGCGCGGGCGTGGCCGTCGGCGGGGGGACGGGCGGGCCCGGGGGGGCGTTGACGGCGGCGTTGCCGGTGACGGTGGGGGTCAGGGCCACCGCGAAGCGGGCGGTCGGCGAGGCGCCGAGGCTGACCTTCTCGCTGTAGCGCTGGAAGCCGGGGGCCTGGACGGTGACCTCCCAGTCGCCGGGCTCGAGCTTGACGGTGCAGGTGCCGACGTCCGACAGCTCGCAGACCACCGGCTGGGCCGCGAGGGTCATGCGCTTCAGGGTCACGCTGGCGCCGGCCGTCACCGCCGCGGGCGGCTCGATCTGGAAGGTGGCCTGGCGGAACATCGGGTCGACGCCGAGCACGATGTCCCGCGGGAACCCGGGCTGACCGGCCTTGATGACGATCTCCTGGTTGCCGACGAGGTAGCCGCGGGCCTCGACCTTCAGGCGCCACTTGCCGGCGTCGAGGTAGACCGTGCGCCCGCCGGAGCGGAACTCGGGCGCGTCGGGCTCGAGGTGGACGTGGAGCGGCGGACGGGTGTCGCGCGGGTCGGCGCCGACCCGCTCGAACGTGTAGTTGACGCCCATCTCGGCGACGGCGCTGGGACCGACGCGGAGGAGCACGGCGACGCTGGCGGCCTCGGCCTTCTTGCGGCGGGTCTCGGCCTGCTCGCGGCCGTCGCCGGGGATGCCGGGCTGCTTCAGGTAGGTGTCCCAGTAGGCGATCGCGTGGGCGCGGTGGCCGAGGGCGATGCGGGCCAGAGCGGCGTTGAACAGGTCGCGCGGCTCCTGCACGCGGGCCCACAGCCCCTCGAGGATCTCCGCGGCCTCGAGGTACTTGCGCTGGCTGTAGAGCGCGGCGGCCTTCTCGGCGAGCGCGTCGTCGGCGTCGCGCGCGGACGCGGGGTCGGCCTTGGCGGTGTCAGGCTGGTCCGCGGCCCTGGCGGGCGCGGGGCTCGCGGGCGGCGTGGCGCTCGCGGCCGCTGGAGGCGGCGCGGCGTGCGAGCCGGTCAGCAAGGCGAGGGTGAGCCACGAGGCGCATGGGTGCATCGAGTGTCTCCGGGACGGCGGCGGCGAGGGGGACGTGCGGGGTCGTGATGGAGGTGCGAGGTGAGGGGTGTGGTCGCGGGCCGCCGAGCCAGGCGCGATGATACGCCGTCCGATGACCTCCCGTCAGCAAAATGACGAGCGGTACCGGGCGGGGTTGTGTCATGCTGCGGCCATGCGCTTACCCCTGCCTGCCTTTTCACTGGTGCTGGCGCTGTTCGCCGCGCTGCCGCTCGGGGGGGTCGCCCGCGCCGGCGCAGGCCCTGCGGACGGGGTTTTGGCGGCCCCCGAGGCCGAGCCGGCGGGGATCCACAACGGGCAGGAGGCGATGATGTGCGCGTGGCCGACGGCGGTGGCGGTCACCGGCGGCAACTCGCTGTGCACGGGCACGCTGGTGCACCCGCGTCTGGTGATCTTCGCGGCCCACTGCGGCGGGGGGGACAAGAACATCCTGTTCGGGCAGCAGGTCGGCGCGCCCTACAAGACCGTCAGCAGCGATCTGTGCCGCGTCTACCCCAACTACGGCGGGGTCAACGACCAGGAGCACGACTGGGCGTTCTGCCGGCTGGGGCAGGACATCGAGGACGTGCCGGTCACGCCGATCGTGTACGGGTGCGAGACGGAGATCGTCCAGGTCGGCACCCAGGTGGCGGTGACGGGCTTCGGCATCACCGCGGAGAACGGCGACTCGGGCGTCAAGAACTGGGGGATGACGCCGATCAAGGACGTCAACAACGGCTCGGCCGACGTCGGGGGCGGTCAGGACCCGGGCATATGCCCCGGCGACTCGGGCGGGCCGGCGTTCGTGCGCTACCCGGACGGCAGCTGGCACGTGTTCGGCATCGCCTCGACGCTGCTCGGGCAGTGCGGCGGGCTCGGCACGCACTCGCTGGTGTGGGACGCGGTGCCGTGGATCGAGCAGGAGTCGGGCATCGACGTGACGCCGTGCCACGACGTCGACGGCACCTGGAACCCGACGTTCCGCTGCAACAATTTCTACGCCGGCGAGCCGGGCGTGGGCTACGGCACGTTCACGTCGTGGTGCGAGGGCACGCCGAAGAACGGGTCGAGCAAGACGTGCGGCGCGGGCTTCGACGCCCAGCCGGACAACGCGCCGCCGGCGGTGACGATCACCACACCGGTGACGGCCGAGTACCTCGATCAGACCAGCTTCGAGACGGCGATCGTGATCGACGCGGACGACGGCGACGGCTGGGGCGTGGCAGAGGTCAAGATCAAGATCAACGGCATGGAGCAGCCGCTGACCGACAAGTACGCGCCGTTCGAGTTCCCCAACGTGAAGTTCCCGAAGGGCACGTACGAGCTCGTGGCGGTGGCGCAGGACGCGGCGGGGCTGGTCGCCGAGTCGCCGCCGGTGGTCCTGCAGATCGGGCCGATCGACGTGCCCGACCCGACCACGACGACCGACGGCGAGACCGGGACCGGCGAGGAGGCGGGCACGGGCGACACCGGCTCGGCCGAGGACTCGCCGACCGGCGGGGCGCCGACCGACGGCGGTGACGAGGCGGGGCCGACGAGCGCGACCACGCTGACGGGGCCGCTCACGACCGACCCGACCGCGCCGATGGAGGCGGACGACTCCGGATGCGGGTGTCGCAGCCAGTCGTCGGCGACGGCGGCGCTGGGGCTGCTCGTGCTGGTCGGCGGAGTCCGCCGGCGGCGCGCCCGTGCGTGAGCGGGAGATCGCCGACATCGCGGGCGCTGCGCCGTGACACGGGTGTCCTGAAGACTTTCTGAGCGCGGGGCGGGCGCGGCGGAGCGGCGGCGCGGCGCGGTCTTCCGGTGTTGGGGCCAAACTGGCCCGCGGCTTGCTGGACCTCCGGTACCTCGTTCCGGGAGGACGCCATGATGATCTTGCTGCTGCTCGTCTGTTCGCTGGTGCCGATGGCCGTCGGACTCGCGCTGCTCGTGACCGCGCCGCCGGAGCCGCGCGAGCCGGAGCCGGCCGAGCTGACGCTGAGTCGGCCGGTGGTGCGGCCGCTGGCGGTGCGGGCGCGGGCGATGGCCGCGCGGGCGCGGCGGGTCGCGCTGCGTCTACGGACGCGCTCGCCGCGGCGCGTGCGGGGGCCGGTGGTGTTCGCGGGCGCCGAGGTCAGCGCGGCGCGGACCCTGTTCGCCGGGAAGATCCCCGAGCTGTGGTCGCTCAGTGATAGCCACAGGCCATTGCCGTGCAGGTGACCTGACCGTCGCTGCCGCACGAGCACTCGTTGCAGTCGACCTTCCACGTGTCGCCGAAGCTGCGGTTGCCGCCCTCGCAGCCGCTGACCGGGCCGCCGCGCGCGGGCAGGCCGTTGCGGGCGCGCGGCGGGGCGAGCACGTCGCGCGGGTCCTCGTGGCTCGACGCCGGGCCGGGGCTGGCGACGACCGGGCCGGACGAGTCGAGCGCCGGACCTGCCGGGCCCGGCGACGCCGGCAGGACGGGCTGGTCCGCGGGGTCGGCCTGGCGGATGTCGGGCCACTTCTCGGGCGGAGTGGTCGGCTGGTCCGGGGTGCAAGCACCCAGCGCGATCGCTGCGATGAAGACATGCCGGCGCATGCTCGCAAGCTAGCACGCGGGGCCGCGCGGACGGGCGGCGGGCGGGACATTCACTCGGCCAGGAATTCGCCGACGCCGGAAAACTTGTCGGCGAGGCCGGAGAAGTTGTCGCCGGCCGCGCTGCAGTGCAGCGTCTCCTCGAGCGCGGCGCTCGTCACGTAGTTGACGATCTGCCAGGCCTCGGGGTCGGGGAGGTAGTCGGGGCTGCAGTCGAACAGCGCGCCGGCGATGTTGGCCCCGCAGATGTCGTACTCGGCGGCGATCTCGAGGAAGTCCTGGCCGTCCGCGTTGCTCAGCGAGCACAGGCTCGAGAAGGCGAGGTGGCCGGCGTCGGCCAGGCCGACCAGGCGCTTGGGCGCGGGCGAGTCGGCGTAGCCGTCCTGCTGCTGGCTGTAGTTGACGACCTTGTCGCTCTGGGCGCCGAGCACCAGCACGCTGCGCAGGGCGGCTCCCGGCGACACCCCGGCGCCGGCCATCGGCATGACGACCTGGGCCTCGGCGCCGGCCGACTCGACGGCGAAGCCGCCCGCGCTGTGGCCGGACATGGCCACGCGTCCGCCGTCGACGCGGTCGGCGAGGAACGCGAGGTCGCCGGCGGGCGCGCGCACGGCGGCGAGCAGGGTCGCGAGGTCGCCGCCGAGGTCCTGGGCGGGGGCCGGGACGCCGCACAGCGAGCCGAGCAGGTCCTTCAGCCACAGGCCGGGGTGGTCGGCGGCGACGACGACGAACCCGCGGCTGGCCCAGTGGGTCACGAACTCGAGCGACTGCGAGCGGAAGCCCGCGGTGCCGTGGACGAACAGGATCACCGGGTAGGGGCCGTGGGCGGCGTCGACGGGCAGGTCGCGGTAGCACTCGCAGTCCTGCCAGGGGTTGGCGTCGTCGGGGATCTTGGCCGTCTCGCTGTCGGGCAGGGCGGCGCGGATGTCGTAGCGCAGCTTGCTCGCGCCGGCGTCGCTGCCGGGCTCGGCGGGGTACCAGACCTCGAAGGCGAGGTCGTCGACGACCCCGGCGCGCGCGCCGACCGGCCACGGACCGGGCAGCGAGGTGTCCTCGGGGACAGCCAGCAGCGGGACGCCGTCGCAGCCGACCGCGCCGTCCGCGTCGGTGGTCCCGGAGTCTGCCGAGGTACCGCCGGTGGCGCCGGTGCTGTCGGCGCTGTCGGTGTCGCCGGGGTCGCTCCCGGTCGGGGTCGGCGGGCCGCTGCTCGTCGCGTCGGCGGTCGATGCGTCGCCGGAGGTGGACGTCTCCGTGGAGTCGTCGGACGGGTCGGAGGCGCACGCCGTGGCGCACAGGAGGGCGATCAGGGGGAGGCGAGGGCTGAGCATGGTCGACCGCGCGCAGGAGAGCACGCGTCCGGCCCGGCTGTCAACGCGCCGGCCGCCGGGCTCCGCGGGCGCGGGCGAGGGGCCCGGCGGGCGCGCGTCGGATGTCCTCGGCGACATGTCGTTACGGACATGTCCACAGGGTCATGTGACAGCGGGCGCGGGGGCGACCGTCGTGCGCGGGCGGCGGATCTTCGGGTGAAGCTGTCACCAGCGTACTTGTGCGCGTCTGGTGAAGACGCGTTCAAAACGCCCAGGAGGGCCGCCCAAGCGGGTCGCCGAGCGCGGGCGGGTCGCCGCGCACCGGCGCTCCAGTTGCCACCCCCGGCGATGCGCTGTAGGGATCGGGGATGCGTTCCAAGTTCGGCGTATCCACGTTCACCTTCACCTCGTGTCTCTGTCTGCTGCTGGCGGCCTGCGGCGGCGACGAGACCACGAGCAGCGCGTCCCAGACCGAGTCGAGCGGCGGGACCGGCACGGGGTCCCAGGGCACGACCACCGATCCCTCGGCCACCGTGCCGACGTCGACCGACGGGTCGCTCGCGGGCAGCAACACCGAGACCGAGCCGACGGCCAGCAGCGTGCCGACCGACGCGACGCTGACCGGGCCGGGCACCGTCAGCGACACCGAGCCGGTGAGCGCGACCGACACCGACACCGCGACTGACAGCGCGACGGACAGCGCGACGGACAGCGCGACGGACAGCGCGACCGACAGCGCGACGGACACCGACACCGACAGCGACACCGACGGGACCACCGCCCCGGCCGACGTGTGCGGCGACGGGGTCAACGGGCCGAGCGAGCAGTGCGACAACGGCGCGGACAACGGCCCGGGCAAGGAGTGCACCGCCAACTGCGTGCTGAACGTGTGCGGCGACGGCGACGCCGGGCCGGGCGAGGAGTGCGACAACGGCGAGAACAACGGGCCGGGCAACGAGTGTACGGGCCAGTGCCTCAGCAACGTGTGCGGCGACGCGGTGCTCGGGCCGACGGAGGAGTGCGACGAGGGCGAGGCCAACAACCAGGACACCAACACCTGCCAGTCGGACTGCACGTTCAACGAGTGCGGCGACGGGTTCCCGGCGCCGGACCAGGCCTGCGACGACGGCAACACCGACAACATGGACGAGTGCACGAACATGTGCACGCAGGCGACCTGCGGCGACGCGATCGTGTCGGCGATGGAGCAGTGCGACGACGGCAACAACGTCAACACCGACCTGTGCACCGACAGCTGCGCCAACGCCGGGTGCGGCGACGGCTTCGAGCAGGCCGGCATCGGCGAGCAGTGCGACAGCGGGCCGATGAACTCGGACGCCGGCGAGTGCACCTCGGGCTGCAAGGACGCGGTGTGCGGCGACGGCCTGCTGTTCAACACCGGCACCGGCACCGAGGAGTGCGACAACGGGGCCAACAACGGGCCGGGCCAGTCGTGCCTGGCGGGCTGCAAGCTCAACAAGTGCGGCGACGGCGACCAGGGCCCGAACGAGCAGTGCGACGACGGCAACCTGGCCGCGGGCGACGGCTGCAACGCGACCTGCAACCTCGAGAAGTGCGGCAACAACATCGTCGACGCCGGCGAGCAGTGCGACGACGGCAACATGATCAACACCGACATGTGCACCACGCTGTGCAAGGTGCCGTTCTGCGGCGACGGCTTCAAGCAGGCCGGCGAGCAGTGCGACTCCGGGCCGAACAACAGCGACGGCGGGCTGTGCCTCAACACCTGCAAGCTGGCCTCGTGCGGCGACGGGTTCCTGTGGATCGGCAAGGAGCAGTGCGACGACGGCGCCAACAACGGCAACACCAAGGCGTGCAAGGCCGACTGCACCACGCAGATCTGCGGCGACGGGTTCGTCGGCCCGGGCGAGGCCTGCGACGACGGCAACACCAACAACAACGACTCCTGCACCAACGCCTGCAAGACCGCGCAGTGCGGCGACGGCATCAAGCAGGCGCCCGAGCAGTGCGACCTCGGCCAGAACAACAGCAACACCGGCACCTGCACGCTGAGCTGCAAGAACCCGGTGTGCGGCGACGGCTTCAAGCAGGTCAGCATCAACGAGGAGTGCGACGACGGCAACGGCGCCAACACCGACGCGTGCCTCAACACCTGCAAGAACGCCAAGTGCGGCGACAGCTTCGTCAAGGCCGGCAGCGAGCAGTGCGACGACGGCAACACGGTCGGCAACGACGGCTGCAACGCCAACTGCACCAAGCCCAAGCTGGTGTTCATCACCAGCTCGACGTTCAACGGCAACCTCGGCGGCCTCGCCGGCGGCGACGCCAAGTGCCAGGCGCTGGCCACGTCGGCCAACCTGCCGGGCTCGTACAAGGCGTGGCTCAGCAACAACACCAACAACCCGGGCTCGCGCTTCACCAAGTCGACGACCGGCTACGCCCTGACCACCGGCCTCGACGTCGCCCAGACCTGGGCCGACCTGACCGACGGCACCATCGACACGCCCATCAACGTCAACCAGAACAAGCAGGCCGTCGGCCAGTTCGACGTGTGGACCGGCACCAACAGCAACGGCACCTCGCTCGACGAGGACTGCTCCGGGTGGTTCGACGACGGCGGCTTCCTCGTCATCGGCTACGAGGGCCGCAACAACGCGACCAACAGCAGCTGGACGAACACGGGCCTCGGCAACGCGTCGAACTGCTCGACCGCGCAGCGGCTGTACTGCTTCCAGCAGTAGGCGGACGGGCCGTAAGGCATTGAAATTGCTTGGGAACGGGGCAGCGGCTCTGTTCCGTTCCCAGTATGTTCCAAAGCCGGCCGGCAGGTCAAGCACGATCAGCCGGCCGAGTCGCTACGTGTCGACGGCTCGACGATCACGACGAGGCAGCCGACGCTCGTCACCCGACGAGCGTCACGAGCTACTCGCCGGCAGCGCCCGCACGATGACCTCGACGCACTCGACGCCTTGCTCGTTGTGGTAGCCGCGCAGCCGCCAGCCGCTCTCGACGGCCTCGTGGCCCTGGACCCCGCCGACGATCGCGGCGATCGCCGCACCCCCGGCGGCCCAGAGCGCCGGCCGCTCGGTGAACACGCCGATCATGAGGCCGAGGGCTGCGCCGCCGAAGCTCCACTGGAGCGCGGACAGCGACACGATGGCGAAGCGGTCACGCACCGCCGGCGGCGTGCTCGGGTCCCACTCGACCGCGATCCCCATGCGGTGGACCGCGTGCTCGAGCACCTTCTTGAGGGTGTAGAGGCCCTCGATGCCGGTAGCGAACGCCTGCTTCTGCTCGGCGATCATGGCGACGATCTGCCTGAGCTGGGCATCCGTCAGATGATCGGCGTGCGGCATCGTCGTCCCCAGTAGACACAGGCACCCCGCGGCTGTCGAGCGGCCATGCGGCCCGGTACAGGGCGTCGGGGGCCGACGGCTCGCGGGCCTCACGGCTCCAGGTCGAACGATCCGCGACACCCAGGATCCGGCTGTGAACTCCGCGGCCGGTCAGATGATGAAGAAGATCCTCGAGGATCTGGGAAGTAGGTGGTCCAGGTGTCCCATAGGACAGGTGGCGGCCGTGAAGCTGGGCATGAACCTGCGGGCCGGTCGGCCCATCGTCGAGATCGACGTGGATCTGGGATCTGTCTGTTCGTCGCGCGACAACTCCCGTCGTCACCGAGACATCGCCGATCTATCTTGATCGGCATGAGCCGAGTTGAGAACGAGTCGCGATCATCACGGACCGCCACCGATCAGAACGGGGGCCGGACCGAATCTTTCCGGATCCTCCGCCTCTACTCGATCGAGAAGAAGGATCCCAAGAAGCCGGGGCCGCCGAAGAAGACGCTGCAGCTCGTGCTGGAGCACCTGTCGCCCGACGTGGCACCGCAGGTCCGGGAGCAGATCGAGGGTCAGCTCCGGCCACAACAGGCCCTCGAGATCGACGGGGTGATCGTCGCCAAGGGGTCCGACATCGGGCAGGAGGACGTCGAGTCGCTGCCCGAACTGAAGGGGGGCGACATGGGGGAGGCGTACCAGTTCGCCCACCGCATGCTCTGGGAGATCTACGAGCGGGAGACCGCGGCGCTCGACCGTCTCACCGAGCGGTCCGCCGAGATGTTCAAGCGCAACCTCGACTTGACCCTGCAGCTCCAGCGGGCCGTCGAGGGCACGCTCGAGTTGCAGAGCGCCCTGCGGGCCATCTTCGAGGGCGAGACGATCAAGAAGGAGCACCCGACCACCGGTCAGACACCCGAGGACGAAGGGGCGTTCAACGCCCGGAACATCAAGGACTGGGCGTCCAACATCGGGCAGTTCAGCGACCTCGTGCGCGAGGTGTCGACGCTGACCAAGACGCTCAAGAACTTCAACGACAGCCAGGCGGCCGGCACCACGGGGCCTTGAAGGTCGCGGCGCGGGCCCCTACGCTGGGCTGATGTGGTTGCGGGAGGTGGTCAAGTTCCTTCGCTTCGCGCGCGACGTCCTCGCCGAGTACGTGGCCACCGAGCAGGCCAAGTACGACGCGGCGAGACAGGCGGCGGAAGCTGCCAGGCGAAGCGCCGAAGAAGCCGCCCGAAGTGAAGCCGAGGAGGCCGCCCGACGCAGGGCGACCGAGGCCGCAGCGCAGGATGCCGAGCGGAGGTCGACGCGAGAGCGTCAGGCGCAGCAGACGACGTTGAGGCGCAAGCAGCGGCGCCGCGGTCGACAAGGGGCGCCCGTCACGATTCCGGTAAACACGAGCCCCGAGATCGCCGCACGAATGGCGGCGACGCCGTCCGCCGTCCGACGCCGAAATGCCGACGGCCCCGACCCCGACGCTCGCGGAACCTCCGGCGGCGCACACCGACATGATGGCGGCGCTGATGGCGGGGCTGCCACCCGTCATCGTCGAGACACTCACCCAACTCCAGGCGCTCGACGGGGCGGTCCGCAGCCTGCTGACAGCCACGGACGGGATGCGGGCCTGGTTCGAGAGGATCCAGGCGCATCCTCGCTGGAGTCTCCTGGTCGCCGGCGTCTCGATGATGTTGCCGATGATCGTCCCGCGGATCTCGAGCGGCATCTACTTCCGCAAGCTGCAGGAAGCCCATGACCGCCGATGGAGCGAGAACCGCGCCCGCGTGGATGTTCGACGGCGACTGGCGGGAGAAGGTCCGCTACATCCTCTGGACCAACGGACAGAGGCGGGACCGAGCGATCCGGGCGGCCGTGTCGGCGGGGTTGTCGCCCCGCGACGCGCTCCCGGCGTAGCTCCGGCTGCCGCTACGGTCGAAAGGCACCGGCGTCCAGCGCCGCCTTGATCTGCTCGAAGGTCCGCCCCGCCGAGATCTGGGCCGCGACCCAGGCAGCCTGGGCAGGCGCCTTCTCGTCCCAGTAGCTGTGCTTTCCGGGCTTTAGCCCGTAATAAACCGTAGGAAGCGGCAAAAGCCCCGCCTTGGCCCATCGTTGAACGGTCGCCCGTGACACCCCAGCGGCGGCGGCAACGTCGCTGGTGCTGACCTTGGGCGTGTCGCTCACCGGGCGGAGTGTAACCGCGCCAAGGAGGGTTGCGCTGCGCGGCTAATTGCGGCTAATTGCGGCTAATGTCCCTGAACGAGCCCCCTGACCCTCCACCTCCACCGTTCGCCATCACAGAACCCGGCCCTGTCGACGACCCAGAGACCGAGGTCAGCGAAGAACAAGTCCTCTCGGCGGAGACGTTGCCCGAAGGCGTGGAGTACCTGGGGACTGCGCCCGACCTGGCCACGTTCTTCCGGCGGGAGCTCGAAGATCTCGTCGATCCGTCTGTCGTCTGGATCCTGGCCTGCCTCGACATGCGAAAGGTACAGGACCAGATGGAGGGTCGGCGCTATCGCTACCTAGTCGAGCATGGTGCCGTCTACCGGGTGAGCGTTGATCTATTCCGCTCATAGATAACTCAGGCCGGGAATCGAGAGGATCCGCCCGCACACCTCGCGATTTCCGAGGCCCACTCTGACGGCTACTTCTGTGCTCATCTCCGGTCTAGTGCCGGTGCGAGGCCACGAGAGCGGCCTCGTCAGACCCTCGTAAGGGTGGTCGGCTTGGCCGCTTGGAGGCAGTACAAGACCATGCTGCACGAGGGGCTCGAAAATGACCATGAGCGCGATCTTTGAAGGAACAACCCTCTAGCTGACGGGTTATCCTCTGACTTCTATCGCGTCCCGACCGCTGGCGCAGTCTGTACAGCCCCCAACGAACACCCAAGATCCAGGGCCAGCTTAGGATGTCGCTCAAGGGTCGCTCCAACATGCGCGAAATTGCATCTCGGTGTAAGACGTGCAAGAATGATCCTATGAATTTGACGGAAAACTTTGAGGGATTGTTTGAGCAGGCGTCGTTTCGCGCCGATCTCCGCGCGCTTTACGAACAGCAGACCGAACAGCTCCGCGCGGCGCTCTCAGAACTAGACACCAAAGGGGTCGCTCGTCCTCCGCAGAACGAGAAAGACCTTGAAAACCTGTTTCGCGCACATCTGAGCGCCCCTGTAGCAAGAGACGCTCTCGTACGGTTTCTGATCCATCTCGGTACTCTATTTTCAGTAATTCCTAAGGACACAATCAAATCGGAGATGGATGAATTTTGTTCGCTTGTGCAAGAACATCTATCGCTTTCGGATGAAAACGCAGAATTTCTCTTGATCATGAGGGAGATCCTTCGCCCGCGTGCGCAGATGAGAATTATCACAAAGGCTTCGCAGGCTCTCCATACCCGCGAGGGTCGTCTTGAAAGATTTAATCTGTCGTTGTTTCTGAGACCACTGATCGAAGAAGGGAAGGTCCTTGGAATTACTCCTGTTATTGCTTTGAAAATTAGTGTGTTAGACGAGGATGGAAATTCTCGAACTGTTCAGGCCGATCTTGGCGTCGAGTCTCTAAAACAAATCCAAAATGCTCTCTCCTCAGTTCGCGGAGAACTTGACGCGATTAATCGACACAACAAGCCAGATGCATCCGCGGCGACAAGCGCGGATGGCGAGTCCGGCTCGGGCGAATGAAGTGCTGTCAATGCTGTCGAGAGGTTCACAATGACGCACGATAAGCTTTCATCACCATGGCGCGAGTCTCTGTCTGATGGGGCATCGATGCCAATTCCCGGAGGATTGATCTCCACTGTTCCCCCTTCTCATGAGGATGAGGATTGGGGAGGTCTGTTGCTCTCCGAACTTCTCAGCCATTGCGAAGATCGGCATCGCAATGAGCGCCAACGGCCCTATAACTTACCTGGCCATGCTGTAGGTATGGCCCCTGCGTCGACTTCTTGGGTTTTGGACTGGCTGCCAAAGGCTCCCGACCTTCTTGTTGTTTCTTCTAAAGACTCAAGTCAGTCGTGGCCTCCAAAGTTTGAAGATCCGTTTCGCGCGATTGAGGAAAAGATCCTTGCCGCTGTAGGCCTGCCTGACCCTCACGAGATTGTAAAAAATCTTGATAGCATTCTTGGTGAGATTGCACGTCTCGATGACTTGGGCGAAGTGAAATTAAGGCTTTGGATCAAGAGGGCGACACAACTGCCATCAGCGCCCCCTCCGACTTGGCTCGTCTCGGAACTGAACTCTTTGGCGGAGGAAAAAGCGACCGATAAGTTAGGCCCTGTCTCAAAAGAACTACTCGATGTCTGCAAGAGGCTGGTCTGTTCAATGCTCGCTAGCCTTGATCCAAGTCAGCCAAACCAACACCCTGTAGCGAAACTGCATCGCTTTCCGGGAGGAGCTGTGGAAGTTGTGTGGAATACACGGCGCTCCCTGAGATGGCTGGTAAAGGAAAGTCGGCTGCCGTGGCCTGGCATCAACGTGAGGTCATATCTTCATAACCCTGAATGGAAGACTGCAGGCGGAAAGTCAGGCATTGTCAAAATCGAGCGCTTTCGCTCTGCTGAGAGATTGCTCGCAATGTCAAAGCCCGTATTGGAAGAAGTAGGGTGAGTTTGCAATGAATCGAGCAAGCTGCTTAAAACAGGCCACCATTCCTTCGCTTTCCCCCCATGAGCAACTCGTGGAAGGAGTTTTTCTGCGGAACTTGGAACCCAAGCGACTTAAGCGATTCAATCCCAAGACCAAAGATGTCCCTCCAGACTTCGGATGGCGTGTTCTGCCTCACGATTGGCCTTGGACCGATAAAGATGGAACTGAAGGGTTATCGGTAAACCTTCAAGCATGCACGGGGTGTTCCAGATGTTCGATTCTACTCCAGGGCGGCGCGCCAAGATTTTCATGCGTTATCAAGATTGATCTTAGCAAGCTGTGCGAGTTGCTCGGCTTTACGCTTGTCGCAGAGTATGATCCAGTTACCGATGAGCCTGAGAACCCATGTCACTTTGTGCTTTTGGGTGTCGATTGTACTCCGGAGGATATTTTAATAGCGTTGGAGGAGTTAGATAAACAGCTGAAAGTGCTAAATGCAAACAATGAGCAAATAAGGCTCGAATACCAGCATGTTTTTGAAGTTTTGTCGATTGATGGGGAGTATCTAAGTGTTGTGATGGAAAAGCCGGACGCCGCTAGTGTAATGGAGTTGCATCCAGATGCGCCAAGTTCCGTGCGGCAAGACCTGGAAAGCTGAATGTCGGGTACTGCAGACCTGGCGCAACCCCACTTTATCGACTGAAAATCGCTCTACCGAGGGACGAGCAAATCGATCGCTGAGCGGCGGTGGTCCTTGCTCGCGTGGGCGTAGATCTGGGTCGTCTTGAGGCTGCTATGGCCCAGAAGTTCCATCGCCACGCGGGCGCTGGCGCCGTTGAGCATCAGCCGGGTGCCGAAGCTGTGGCGGAGGGCGTGCGGGCCGTAGAGGGGGGCGCCGGCGTAGCGGGCTACGCGCTCGAGCAGCGGCCGGATGTGGCTCATCGTCATCGGTCCGCCGTTGCTCGACTTGAGCACCCGGTCGAGGCCGCCGTCCAGGGTTCGGAGCCGCAGCAAGCAGCAAGGCGTCCTTCAGCCGGTCCGAGAGGGGGATGTCGCGGGCGGTGCCCCACTTCGGGGCCCGCTCCTGGCCCATGACGAGGTTGCGACGCACGTACAGGGTCCGGTGGGTGAAGTCGAGGTCCTCCCAGCGCAGACCGAGCATCTCGCCGGCACGCAGGCCGGCGTCGCCGCCGAGCAGGACGATGACCAGGCTGACGACGTCGAAGGTCGCGGCGACGGCGACGAGGCGCTCGTAGTCTTCGGGCGTGTACCAGTTCCGCTGGCGCTGCTCGGGCAGGAGCTTGACCTCGGGGACCGTCGCGCGGTAGCCGAGCTTGCGGGCACGCCGGAGCATCGTCTGGAAGGTCTTGACGACAAGATTGACGGTCGACGACTTCATGTCGGCGAGCCGCTTGCGCAGCAAGGTGATCTTCTGCTCGGTGATCTCGTCGAGCCGAAGCTCACCGACCACAGGGAGCAGGTGCCGGCGGAGCATGATCTCCTTGTGCGCCACAGTGATCGGGCTCTGGCGCTCCGTCCGGCAGATGTCGAGCCACTCGACGGCGAACTCCGCCACGGTCGGTGTCGGCAGCTCGGCGACCGGCACGGCCTTCTTGCCCGATGGTCCGGCGCGCAGGACCTCGCGCATGCGGGTCTCGCCGATGCGCCGCGCCGCGGACTCCGAGGTCGCGCCGCGGGCCTTGCGGCGCTCGCGATAGATGCTGCCGTCCGGGAGCGTCACCCGGAAGTCGTACTGCCAGTGGACCCTGCCCTGCTTGCCATCCCGTTGATGCACGTTGACTTCCAACATCTCAGCCTCCAGCGTTGCGCACCGCGGTGCGCGGCGGTGGCCGCTGCCGAAAAACGTTCCCAAAATGTTCCAAGACAAGGGGGCCGGCATGGCCTCCTCCGGGTCTCTCCGGTCAATGCCGATGGGCTGCAAAGCCTAGCGATCTCGCACAGTTGGCGTAGATCTCCTCGCCGGCCGCGAAGACCGGGCGAAGAGGGGGACTGCTTCCAGCAATGAGGAGCAGGCCAATTGATGCTGTAATTACAGCAACTTGGAGGTGGGCGTGTTCACGCCTCCATCAGCTCTCCAGCGCGTTGATCGCGCGGGAGCTCGCGCCGCTGCGGTCGATGTAGCGGCTAGCGATCGCCAGGCTCTTGTGGCGGAGGTGCGCGGCCACGGCCGCGACCCCGCCGCCACCGTCGGCGATGCGGGTCCCGCAGGTCTTCCGCAGGATGTGGGTGCCGTGCCACGGGAGGCCGGCCAGACGGGTGACCTTCACCAACCACGTCTCAGGCTCGCCGTCGCTGAAGTGCCCGCCGTCCTTGTCGAGGACGAAGGTTCCATCGTGACGGTACGCCTTGAGCGCGGCATGGAGGCGGGGCGTCAGCGCGACCTCGTCCTCGCTGCGCCCCTTGGGCACGTCGAGCTTGCCGCGGACGACGTTGTGCCGGACCACGAGGACCCCGCGGCCAAGCAGGACGTCGGACCACTGCAGTCCGACGATCTCGCCGCGGCGCAGGCCGGCGTCGATCCCGAGGAGCACCACCAGCTCGAAGAACGGCCCGAGCTGCCGGGCCGCCGCCAGCAGCGCCGCCTGCTGGGCGGCGTCGTACGCGACGACGGCCTTACGCCGTCGCCGCGGGATCTCGAGCTCCACCGGCTCGCTGGTGATCTGCTTCTGCTTGATGGCCGCGTTGAACACGCGCCGTAGCGTCTTCAGCACCTCGCACGCGGTGTTGTGCGACTTCGCGGACAGCGACGCCTTGATCTTCGTGATGTCCGACGGCGGGATCTGGTCGAGCCGGCGCTTGCCGAGCACCGGGACCAGGTATCGCCGCAGGTGGATCTCGTAGTTCATCAGCGTGTTCACCCCGAGGCGGTTGGCCTTGCAGAGGTCGAGGAAGATCGCGGCGAACTCCTCGAACGTCGGCGCGGGCGGCTTCTCGCGCTCGGGCTCGGGGGCGAGGAGCTGCGCGAGCAGCTCCTGCTCGAGCGACCGGGCCCACCGCTCCGCGTTCGACTTGCCGGTGACGGGCGCCTTGACGCGCCTGCGCAGGGACTTGCCCTGGGTGCCGTTGACGATGACGTCGACTTCAAATTCATTCTTGCTTCCCTTCCACGGGCGCAGCTTGATCATGGGTGACCTCCTGCGCTCGCACTGTTCGCCGAGAGCCATTGTGCGATGACCCTGGGGTCGAAGCGAAGCGTCCGTCCGAGACGAAGGGCCCCGGGGATCTGGCCGCGGGCGACGCGGGAGTAGATGCCGCTGTTGCTCGTGGCGAGCAGAACGGCGAGGTCCTGCACCGTGAGCAGTGGCGGCGGCAGATCGACCACGTTGCGCGAGCTCACGCCTTCGGATTTCAACATGTCAGGGATCGGCCCCGAGTTGACCGAGGAGACCGAACCTCTCCGTTTACGACCGCGATCCACACCCACCTCCCGTCGACTGCACGCCCAAATCTATCGAAGATTCAAGTGCGAGTGTGTAACGGTCAAACAGAAGTGCAAATTATCTCCGAGCACGAGACGACAGCCGGGAATATCCATGTCACCCGTTTCTGTCTGGCGCCCGGCATTCCAACCACTCGTGCAGCAGGCCGACGTGGAATCGAATCCACCCGCCGAGCTTCTGCGCACCGGGGACCTTGTTGGCCTTGACCAATCTGTAGAGGGTGTTCCTCGACAACCCGGTGAGGGCCAGCGCCTCGCGGAAGCTGATCGTCAACGGTGTCGACGCTGTGGATTCGCCTTCAGGTGCCATTGTTCCCTCCCTGCCCGGCCAGGGCGTTCACCAGTCGGACCGCTCCGACCACCAGCGTCCCGGCGATGACGCCCACACCCACGAACAGGATGCCTTCCCGCTTCTTCGGGTTCTCGAGCAGGAACCCGACACCTGCTGCGGCAGCGCCGGCGATCCCGCAGCCGATGGATGTCTTGGCTCCGCCGACGGCGGAGCCCAAGGCGCTGCCCACCATGCACGCGCCGAAAGCACCGGCCTGCCGCCATCCAGACTCGGTGCCGGCCGGGGCGACAGCACCCGGCGAGCTCGGGGTCAACGCCGTCCCCGGAGCTCCCCCATCGTCGACCTGGTCGGCTCCCTGGGCGACGACCTCGAGCGGGAATCCAAGACCGACTGCGAGGCGAACGATCGTCTCCATCACCGGCCGCGGTTCGATCCGTCCGAACATCTCGGCGAGGTGTCCGCGTGAGACCCCGGAGCGCCTGGATAATTCCGTCTTGGAGATCCCATACTGACTACGCGCATCTTCGAGTAATGCGAGCACCTCCTTCACCGAGTTACCCCGCGCGCCGCGGATCTTGCAGCCGCTCCGTGCGATCTTGAGAAGCCATGCGTGTAGTGGTTCGCGACGCAGCACCTCTACGGATTTTTCGTCGACGAGATCAAGCTGAGCACGCGGCCCGGTCACCACACCCCGGATGTAACGTGTCAGCAATTCGAGCTCACCCTCACAGTCCGACTGCATCGTCGACCTCCCCGCATGTGCCAGCGTAGCCCTCTCGAAGATGGGTTCAGCGACCCTTTCAAGCTGCGAAACCGCTCCTTTCCGGTGGCGCGATTCCTTCATGCTCGGTCGCGTCGCTCGAGTCTGCGCTCGCGGGTCAGATATCGTCCGGAGTAGATTTCGATCGCGCGGCCTTCGGAGACCAGCGCGCGGTAGCTGCGCTCTTGGAAACTAATTCGAGATCTCTTCTCGGAGAGCACGCTCGCGCCCCTGTTCGGGCTACGCTCGTGGTGAGGTGATGCATGCAGGATGTACAGGCCCGATTTCGCGAGTTGCTCAGGCTACCCGGGGGCGCCGACCCGTTCTCTGTCCTGCGTCACCAATGGCTGGCGACACGAGGGCGGCGCCAGGTGCTCGTCTGGGAGAAGCACGGCGCCGACGAGATCCTGGTGAGCCCGCCGTACCACCAAGCCTCGATTCGGCCCGCCGGGACCACGATGGTGCTGCGTTACACCTGGCCAGGGCGTGGTTCGCGGATCCTGGCCCGTGGCACGGCCGACACGCTCCACCGCGCCCTCGAGGAGATCCTCGCCGCCGGCGGTCCGCATGGTGGTCCCGCGGACGATCCGGCGATGAAGCACCGACGCCTGGCACTCACGCAATGGGACGGGCCCGCCACGAGCGACGGCGCCTCGTTTACCTGCTTCGGTGCGGGCTACGAGGCCCGGGTACGTCCGGTCGAGGACCAGTACTGCCTGGTCCTCGTCAGCCCGCGTGGGTCCTTCACCCTGCAACACTTCGGCCGTCAGCTCAGCATGGGGGGCGCCGCCGCGTTCTACCAGAGCGCCGACGACGCCTGGGACGATGATTTTCACAGCAGCAGTCGCCCGTTCCAGGTTCGCGTCCGCGGCGTACCTCAGCGTCTCCAGCACGCCCCGATGCCGGGGCTCGTCGGTTATATCGAGACCGCGGCCGGCGAGGTCTACCTCTGCTTGCTCGGCGTCAACGATGCTGCACTCGTGCTGGTCCCCGACGGAGGGGAGCCGCGGTGCCTCGCACGTGGTCAACCCATGGGCCTGAGCGACTGGGAGCTGCTGCCAGCCGAAGCCCCGCTGGTCCGGCCCGATCCGCCGAGCGCCTTTGATCGTGATGCCGTCGTCGCTGCGCTGGACCGCCTCGCCACGCTGGCGACCCCGATCAAGGCGCACCTGGTCGAGCTCGTGCGGGCGGCGGTCGCCGTCGACGGCACGCGAGAAGCCCGCCGATTCGTGTGGGCCCTCGCGGCCGCCCACGAGAAAGGAGACCGCCTCGAGCTGCTGCTCGACGCAGGGGCGCTGTGGCGACGGCTGGCCGACGGCGAGCTCGAGGAAGTACCCGGTGAGCGTACGCGGCGAGACGCGCTCGCATGGTTGACCGAGCGCTCGCCCTTGATCGCCCGCGGCCGTCGGAGCCGACACGTCCTCTGGCGTGTGCGCCTCGACTGGCTCAGCAACCCGACACCAGAGGCGCTCGCGACGATCTCCGCTGGCCGCGAGCGCCTGGCCGCGGAGGCGAGGGCCAACGCCGCCTTGCTCAAGCGGGCGTGACCGTCGCTTTCGACGAACGACTCTGCCGGCGTTTGAGTCGCTGCCACTCCGACGAGATCACCGAGCAGACCACGTGGGTGCGACTACATTCGTACTGAGCCGCGAGCTCCTTGAGATGGGCCTCGACGTCCGCCGGTAGACGGAAATGGTTGGAGCGCGAGGGCTGACGCTTGCGCGACGGTGAGAGCGCGTACGCGTCGCCCTTCGACTGGCGAGTCCGCTTCTTGGAAAGGCGCGAAGGTTGTGTCGGAGGTGAGCCGCCGGTCGGCGCTGGTTGTTTCGGGGGCGAGCTGCCCCCTGGAGTCGACTGATTCGGCTCCGGGCGCGCCGTCGGGGTCGCCGGCGGTTCGGGGCTGGCTGCAGGAGCCCCCGCTGGCTCCGCTGGTGCCGCAGTGCCGACCATGTCCGGGCTCGGGAACGGGATAGGCTCGGGGCGTGGATCCTCCGCGAGGCCGCCCTCCCGCCGCAGGAACTCGATGCCGGTCGGACCGAGGCCGCTCGGCTGCCTCGCCCCCGGGTTCGCGTTCATCCTGTAGCGCAGCCCGTCCGTCTTCCTAATTCGATCGTTCATGCCAGCCTCCCTTCGAATCCGCAGTCCTTCAACACATCGACGCAGAGCTTCTGAATCGCGCGGTCGCCCTGGGTGCCGCGGCCGTAGGGGACGTCCCACACCGGCCTGAAGTACTCGGCCGCCTTGGCGATCGCCGCCGACGCGGGGATCGGCTCGCCTCGCACGATCGCGTTCGGGATCTGCTCGGCCGCGTCACGGAGCCCGTCGACGACGCGCTTGCCGGCGAGGTCGCAGCGGTTGAGGACCAGCGTGATCAGCCCGGTCGTCTGCTTCAGGCTCGGGTAGATGTTGCCGAGGTTCTCCATGGCGAGGCGGCCGTCGAGCGGGACGAGCCAGAGGTCGGCGCTGAGCTTGTCGACCACCTCGACGGCGGGCGGGCAGTCCGCGATCACCAGGTCGAAGTTCGTGAGCCGGTCGGGCAGCTCCATGGGGCTGTAGATCACCTGCAGGAAGTCGCTGTGCCGGAAGTAGAGGCCGTCCTGTACCTCGCAGTCCCCGCCGGCGAGCCAGCGACACAGGTCGCCCTGCCGATCGAGCCCGACCGCCAGCGTCCGGATCCGGTGCTTGGCGGCGTAGAGCGCGACGTGCACGGAGAAAGTCGTTTTTCCGATTCCACCCTTGTTGTTGTAGACCGCGATCGTCTTCATGGCTGTCATCCTGACGATCACCACGGCACGCCGCCATGGCGTGGCCACATATTCTGGCTCCGTTCCGAGTGAGGGGTGCCCACATAGATCACCAGACGTCCCAACTCGTCTGCGGAGACGTAGTCGGTGAGCAGACCGCGACTCCCGCGTGCTGGTCCGCTCGAGATTGTGGTCGCGCCGCAGATCGTAGCGAGCTCTGCCTCGATCGCGCCATGCTGACCCGCTGACGGCGGGCGCACGCGCAGCCTCGGAGCCGCGGCGCCGCCGCGCCGCGCGGGGCATGCCGGCCGGCGCGCGGCGGACGGACGCCGCGCGACACCCGGTGTCTGCCCCCGCCCGGCGTGCGGATGTCTTGAGCCGACAGCGAGACGCGGACAGACACCCTGCAGGCACGGCGGCGGCATGCATGACGGTGCCGCGAGCGGCCACTGCATCGACTGCATGCCGGTGACGTCGACCCCCACCCGCCTGCAAGGTCGCGGCTCGGGCCGCCGCCATCCACCCGTCGGATCGCGTCCCACAGCAGTCAGACGGCCCGTAGCCGACAGGTGTAGGGCACATCGCGCGGGCGACACAGCGGGCGACGTCAGGCGCCACATCGCGGGCCACGGGTGGGGTGACGACCGCGGCGGCTTCACGGGCGACGAACGGTGCCCCGTTCGTCGCCCTGGCGAGGGCGGCCACGAGGGGTGCTGCGGCATCCATCGGTGGAGCCAAGTCGTGGACGACACCGGTGTCCAGGGGACGGTATGCGCCGCGATCCATCGACTTCGACGAGCCGGCCACCTCCGCGGGCGGTGCGCTGTAGCTCGTCATGCGCGCGTGTGGCCACGGCGAGCGCACGCCCGTGATCGTCGCCGACCGCTGCGAGGGCCGGGCCAGCGCGAAGTGAGCCTCGGGCTCCGCTGCTCTCGTCGACAACCTCCGCCCGCTCAAGCAGCGCAAGCGCCGTCTTGGCCTGGTTCATCACGACCCACGTCGTCGGCATCGCCATCCCCGACATGACCAGCCCCGCCGTCTCCGACGGGGTCCCCGACGGCGTCAATCCCCACGCAAAACTCGACGAGCTGGCCTTCGCCGGCGGCGCACCGCTCGCCGACGAGCCGAGGTTCACGACACCCACGACCAGCTCGAGCTACAGGCGGCGGTCGTCGACGTCTTGGTGGCGATCACCTGTACGATCCGGCTCGACCCGATGTACCCGTACTGGGACTACGTCGACATCGAAGTCGCGGGCATCGACCAGCCGCTCACGGACTGCAGCACCGCGGGCGGCTGGGCCTTCACGTCCGACGACCACGACGAGATCCGCCTGTGTCCTGCTCGACGTTGGTGAACTCCGCCCAGGCGAAGCGCCTGGTCTCGCCGGTTGCGGACGACAAGGTCACCGAGGATCCGGCTGGGTCGGTGAACACCAGCCGACCGTACCTGAGCTTCTGCCCGCAGCGTCGACAGGATCAGCTCCGTCAGGGCTTCGGCGTGAACGACCGCGGGCTCGACTGCTGCTCGCAATCTCCCTCATGTCGCCGCCCCGCCTCGAGCAGCTCGAGCGCGCCGGGTCACCCGACTTCCACCCGAACCGCAGTTGGTGGATCAGCCTCGAGCCGACTGGCCGCACGATCTCCGTCGCCGGGCGACGGCGCCGCGGTATTCTTCCGCCACGACCGACGCATCCAGCTCCGCCTGCGGCTGGCGCATCGAGGAGCTCACCGCACGCGGCCTGGTCCGCGGTGCCGAACTGGTTGCCTCGCTTCACGGCCGCCGGTGACGGCTGTTCGCTGTTCCTTCGGCCCTTGGCCCTCGGCCCTTGGCGCAAGTTCGAACACCGCCGACGGACCTGTTTTTTTCACACGAGGGTCGGTACCCTACTCTCGGAGCGCCCACCCCCCGGGCGATGATCTGATGGCCTCCTCGTGGGTTCGTCCCAAGCAAGCACCCGACGACGAGATCGAGGTGTTCGGACTCGGCGAGCCGGACGCGGAGGACGACACCGGCGACGTCCTTCAGGACCGCTACGAGCTGCTCGAGGTTCTCGCGTGCGGCGCGACGGCCACGGTCTACCGCGCCCGCGATCGGAACACCAAGTCGATCGTCGCGGTCAAGGTGCTCTACAGGGGCGCGCTGGCGGCGGTGGGCGAGTTCTTCAGCCAGGAGGCCCGCCTCGCGGCGAGGATCCGCAGCCCGCACCTCGTCCACGCCAGCGATTTTGGTGAGGACGACGGGCGCCCGTTCATCGTGTTCGACATGGTCCCCGGCGAAGCGCTCTCGGAGCTCTACTGCGAGAAGCTCATGCCGTGGCGCGAGCTCTGCCTGGTTGTGCTCGACCTCCTCGCCGCGCTGGCCGAGCTCCACGGCCGCGGCATCACCCACCGCGACGTGAAGCCGGACAACGTTTTCGTCCTGCGTACCCTCGACGAGCAGATCCACGTCACCCTCCTGGACCTTGGCTTCGCCGCGGTGCCGCCGGAGAGGCGGCTCACCGGAGCCCCGGTGCCGAGCCGCAAGGTGTTCGGCACCTTCGGCTTCATCGCGCCGGAGATGTTGGCGGGGGCGCTGCCGGAGCCACGGAGCGATCTGTACTCGGTCGGCGCCCTGATGTACGTGATGCTGACCGGCCAGCAAGTGCCCGATCTGCGAGCCGCGCCCGACTTGATCTGCATCCCCTCGCCGCGTGTGTTCGTGCCGACGCTTCCGGACGCCGTCGATGGGCTGGTGATGCGCGCGTTGAGCGACATCGACGCCCGCTTCCAGAGCGCGGCGGAGATGGCCGCGGCGATCCGCGCTGCGATCGTAGGCGTGGATGCCGAGGGGCGACGTGAGGACCATGTCCTGCCGGCCGCGGAGTCGTCTCCGACCATCACGGCGCCGACGGCAAGCTCGAGCGTCTCGGACGCCGACATGCGCCCGTTCCGGGAGGCGCCGACAGTGAGGGTCGCGCGCCCCGAGGAGCCTTCGCCAGAGCCTCGGGTTGGGTCTGGCACACCGCCCACGGTGACCCGCAAACACGGTGGCGATCGATGGAGGCGCGTCGCGCTCATGGTGGGCAGCGGCCTGTTCGGCGCGATCTTCACCTGGGGGCTCATGCGTGAGCGCGAGCCGCGAGAAATAAACGGTGCTGAGATGGCCGAGCAGCACCCAGCGGAGTCGGTCGTCCAGCCCGCGGCACCGCCCGCTCTCCCCGCGTCACCAGCAGCGCCAGCCCCATCAGCCACGGAGCAATCGCCCGCTCCCACGACCAACATGCCGCCGTCCGCGTCGTCGCCAACTCCCGGCAAGGATCCGGTCGTCGCGGCGATCCGTCCGCCGAAGACGTCGACATCGGACGCCGACCCCATCCGCCCCGCCTTGCTCAAGCAGTCGGCCCCTCGTACGGCGACCTTCGCGCAGGTCATGACACGCCTCGAACCTCGACTTCGCACGTGTGCGCGTGAGGCCGGGTTCGCGGAGACGCCGACGACGGTGCAGATCCGCAGCGATCCCGTGAGCGGCGCGATCGACTCGGTCCGCGTGCTCAAGTTGAGCAGCCAGCATCCGTTCGCCGGGTGCGCGGAGCAGGTCGTTCGCAGCGCCAGGCTCCCGTCGACCATCCGCCCGATCGAGGACTTCATCTTTTTCCAGCCGCGAGGCCAGGCCGCGGAGTAGGAGCGCAATGCTGGCGATCGTCTTGCTGTCCAACCTCCTCGCCACCCCCGCGGTGGACTCGTCAGAGCGCGACCCGAAGCTGGAGGCCGCGGCCTATGCCGCTATCGCCGAGGACCACCTCCGGCGCGCGGCCTCCCCCGGCGTCCAGCAGCTCGACGAATTCGAAGGGGCCCACAAGAATTTCGACCTGGCGTTCCTAACCGCCGATGATGCCCAGCACCTGTGCCGCGCCCTGCTCGCCGCGGAGCTGGCCCTGTCGACGGCGCATTTTGCAGAGGATCAGGCGCGGATGTCATGGGAGGAGGTTCGGCGCGACGATCTCGATCGTCTGCGCAGGCGCGCCACTGCAACCGGCGTCGCCAACTGCCGCTACGACGCCACCGGCACGCCGCTGCGACCCCGCGTCGCGGTGCTGGACGACGCGGACTTTCCTTCCGCTGCCGCGTCCCTTGGCCCGAGGGTCAAGGACGAGCGACCACGACTCGATCTGTCCGGGCCCACGCCGGCAGCGCGGCGCCGCTGGCACGCCCGGACGGCGGCGGGGGCCGTCCTGACCGGCGCTGGTGTCGGCCTCGCCGGCGTCGTCGCAGCCATGATCGGCCTCCGCGTGCGCCAGGCCGAGGATCTGCGCGACATCTTCGACAACGCCAGGGCCACCGGCGATCTATCGGATCCCGATCGGAGTCGGGCCGATGCAATCAAGGCTGACAGCATCCAGACGCGGAACGTGGCGATCGGCGCCGGGGTGGCGGGGGCGGCGAGCCTGGCGACCGGCATCGCCCTGCTGGTGACGCGCAAGTCGGCCTCCCGCGGTGTCGCCCTGGTACCCTACGGCGGGCCGCTCGGCGGAGGGGCCGTCCTGCGGCTGAGGTTTTGAGAGGAGACCCGACGATGCGTCCAGGACATCACCGCCTGCTCCTCGCCTCGCTCGCGCTGCCCGGCTGCGTCGAGCAGATCTACGCCGACAGCATCGCCGAGTTCCCGCCGAAGGAGACCACATCCAGCGGGACCACCGAGCCGCCGACGCCGACGACGACCGACCCTGCGCCGGTCGACCCCGGGGTGCAGACCGCCACGGGGGCCAGCAGCGAGGATACCGGGGCAGCGGAGACGACGACCTCCGGGACGACGACCTCCGGGACGACAACCGGCCCACCGGAGAACCAGCCGCCCAAGATCGATACGTTCGACGCGAGCGTGTACTTCCTCGACGAGGCGGGCCCACTCACCCTCATGCTCACCGCGAGCGACGACCATGCGGTGGTCAAGGTCCGGCTCTTCCTCGACGGGGAGGAGCTTGAGAGCAACCTGAACCTTGCGGACTTTCCGTACGTCTACGACGTGCTCTCGGCGAAGTACAACGGCGCTCAGCGAAAGTTCAAGGTCGTGGTCGAGGATGCCGAGGGCCTCACCGACGAGCGGGAGACTGACCCAATCACCCTCACCTTGCCGCAGCCCGGCGTCGAGAGGTGTTACTTCGAGGACCCCGACAAAGGCGCGGTCATCAGCGTCATCTCGGCGATCGAGTACACGCCCGAGGCGATCTTCGCGGTCGGCACGCGCGCGCTCAAGCTGGCGGTCTGGAAGCTCGACCCCGACGACTGCAGCCTCGTCCCCGGCTGGCCCAAGACGATCGCGAACTGGACGGGCGACGACGGGTTCAAGGGGCTCACTTCCCTCGGCGCCGCGGTCGACGAGGACGTGAACGGCAACATCATCGTCGGCGGCAACTTTCTGAACAACGGCAAGCTGCAGGCGTACGTCGCTCTGCTGACCGACGATGGCGCCCGCCTGTGGGAGAGGGCTGGCGCTCCCGGCGACGAACTGGCGGGCGTCGCCGCCGCCCTCTACCAGCACTCTCACAAGGTGTTCGTCGGCGGATCGGTGTGGACGAACGACAACCCGGTTCAAACCGACGCGGCGGTCTGGATCTACCACTTCGACGGTGACTCGGTATTCGTCGCACCGCCGACCACGCTCCGGGCGCCGTTCACCCCGGACGAGTTCGACCCGGACCTGGATAACCTCCTTGTTGAAAGGGTCCGTGCCATCGCCGTCCAGCCTGGCACCGGCTACGCCATCGCCGTTGGCGAGCGGGAGTTCAAGCCGGACGTCGTCAATGTCTACGACCGGACCTTCGCGGTTCGTGTCCAGCCGACCGGGGGCATCGTCGGGATGCCCTGGACATCGACGGCCGACGCCTCGTTCGTCCACGATGCCGGCCAATCGATCACCGTCTGCGAGGATGGGTTCCTGGTCGGAGGATGGACGCGCGACGAAGCCCCCGCTGCCGAACCCAATCCGATGATCTTCTGGTTCGACAAAACCATGGCCCTGGATCAGCGTCGCGCCGAGCCGCAACTCTTCGCAACCGAGATCCACGGGATCGCGTGTGACCGGGAGAACAAGGTCGTCAGTGCTGGATCACGCCAGGTGGGTTCAGATGACACCCGCGTGTTCACAGTTCTTGGCCTCCTCGACCCGCGGATCACCTACGACAACGGCGTCCCCGGTGACGATGCAGCCGGCGCAGTCGCCTGTGATCCGCGGGGCTTCTGCGGGTGGGGTGGGTACCGGACGGCCAATCTAATGCCGTACGCCGTGGCGCGAGTGCACCATCCTTGACTGGCTGGCCGCGGATCAGCCAGGCGGGACGAAGTCGTCGCAGAGATCGACGAGGTGCGCGACATGTTCGGCGAAGAAGGGAGCGTAGTCGTCGAGGCAGATCGAGTCGATGAACCCGTGCTTGACGCCCTCGGCGAGCAACCGGAGTCGATTCTTGGTCTGGTTCCATTGATCTGGGAGACAGAGCTGGTCGAAGCCAACATCCACATCCGTCGTCAGCACCATCACCATGAACGCGTCGTCGTCGTATTTTTTCGCGGCGCGGAGGGCCTCGATCCACTCCTCAACCGTGCCGAGCGACTTTTCGTCATAGTCGTCCTGGATGATGGTGACGACCAGGAGCGCATCATCTCGAAGAAACCCGCGGTTGCACGCGTCCGCGTCGTCAGGATTATTGATGTCCGGCTGGAGCGCCACAGTCATCGCCTCGCCGGTGATGCCGCCACCAGCGATGCCGACTTGGGCGACGCAGGCGAACGCTTCCTTGAGGTCCTGCTGGCCGTTGGTGATGTATCGCAGACCGCTGTCGAGGTCGCAGCGGCGGTTCGACGCGTACATCCCGGTGGGGAAGACGACGCCCGCGCCGGGCTTCTTGTCGCACGCGTTGAACATCGCGCCGCAGTAGGGTGGATCCCCCTGCGGGTCACAACTGTCGGTGCAGACGCTGCAGTCGTCGAGATCGATGCTCTGGTTCGTGTTGGCAGAGAGGATGTGGACGTCGAAGTCCGGGAGCTGCTGCTCGATCGCGTCGATGAAGCCGGGGAAGCTGGCGAGGAGTTTGTCCTGATCGTTCTTCATCGTGCCTCCAGCGCTGATGACGAACAGGAAGTCGATCTTGCCCTCGCAGCCCGGCGGATCCGTGGGCCCGAAATCAGGGATGTCCACGCTCGTCGAACCGCCGTCGTGCGCACCGCTGCTCGTCGATGAGCCGCCGGACGTCGAGGTCGAGTCGTCGGACGGGAGCCCGCTCGTCGAGGAACTGCTGCTCGACGATCCAGATTCGTCCGCCGCGACCGAGGCGCTGGTCGGCATGCCGGTCGCGAACCCGGTCTCCGACCGCGGTCCGCCGCAGGCCGCGAGGACGCACGGCAGGAGGCGGCACCAGGTTAGGCGCGAGCGCATGACCCGCTCACTCTAGCCGAGGCTTCCCCCGCTGTCATGCGGCTACGTCCCCTGTCTCCAGGGGTCATCGGACGGCCTCGCCGAGCAGTTCGGCCCGAAGGTCGACACGGCTGCCACGCCCTGGGGGTCGCGGTGGGCACATGGCCCTGGTCGTCGAGTACGCGGGGAGATAGAGCTCAGTCCACGGGTTCAACAATCACCTCGATCGGAGGGCTCCCGTCGGTGAGCGGCACGCGAACGCTGAGCAAGTAGCGACCCGTGGCGAGCAGGACCTTCATGTCGTCGCTCGGGGTGAATCGTTTGATTGGGGCCTCCGGCGCCTTCGCGCCGACGAAGCAGCCGCGGAACGTGGCGGCCGTGTCGCCGGGCTCTCCAGGGTGGACGAACGCGAAGCGGTAGAACCCCTCGGTGAGCTCCACGGGGATCTGCAGCTCCCCCGCGGGAACGCTACCAAGCCGGATCGGACCGGTTACATTGTCGTCCTCGCAGGTCGCGGTGATCGTTCGATGGAGGCCCTCCGCACCGATGATCTCCGCGGTTCCTTCACACTCGATATCATCGTAGACGGTCCGCTGCTGTGAAGCGATGAGCGTGAGCGCCTCGGACCACGCCTCTCCGTAATGTGCTTCGTATGTGGAGCGAAAATCATCAAGGGTTGAGGTTCGGTCGATATCTAAGTAAAAACTCTTGAATGCCTCGATGCCGAAGCGTTCGACTGTCACGCCGACGAAGTGGGCCGCGATATCGTAACTCTTGAGGTCGGGCACTGCACCAAGGGTGATCATGGACTCGATGTCCGCCGCGAATGAATTCGGCATGTCCGGATCAAGGCCCCGACCTGGTTCTGTTTGGTAGCTGGCGAGACCTTCTGTGAGCAGTCTGTGGGACATTCCGAGATGGTAGAAATGGACGGCGTGCGCGAGTTCGTGGAATACTGCAGGCTCGATCGAGGTGACCCGGACGTCCTCCCCGTCGAAGTTCGCACAGCCGATGGCGTTCTTGCTCTCGCTGCAAGCAAGCTTCGATCGGTCGACAACCCATTTGTAGAGGATTGCTTGCTCAGGCAGATACGGTTCCTTGAGCTGATCGAGTAGGTACTCGATCTTGCGATCCGTGTCGCTCGCCAGCCCTTCGCAGAACGCGAAGGACTGGTCGGTCACGTAGCGGACATACTTCGTGTCGAAGTAGCCGGGATCGGGATCGGCTGCACACGCACTGCAGAACGCGACGACGAGGCCGTGCCACGGACGCATGGGACCTGATGATGACTGCATTCGCGCCGCCATGCCAGTGCGCAATCTGCGCCGCTACTCGATCCGGCCCGAGCGGAGGCTGACGGGGCCGAACATGGTGGGGATCTCGATGTCGAACTCCAGCGAGTCGGCGGACAGCCGCCCGAGCACGACGTCGGGGTTACGCACCACGAACGACTGGGTTCCGTTCTCAACCAGCGGGCTCTCGGCACCCGCAACGTCGAGATCGACCCTGAGGCTGAGGGCATCGACCGGGAACGCGATCTGCCCGTCCGAGAGCGAGATGCCGAGCACGGGGCTGGCAAGCTGGATGCGGAGGTCGGAGACGCGCTTGTCGATGCGGCCCAAGTCCCGCAGGTCGAACGTCATCGCGGCGCTGGCCTCGACTTGGACCAGTTCGAGCTCCGCGAGGTACAGCGGGCAGGCCGTGGCGCCGCAATCGGGCGTCGAGTACGAGAGCGTTCCGCCGAGGAGAACTTCGGTCTGTCCGAGTTCCACCCGGAGCTCAACCTCGACGTGCCGCAGCGCCTCGCTGGGGCCGGATCCGTCCGGGGTCGAACTACCGAAGGCCTCGACGCACGTGGTGTGCAGGTCGCAGGTCACCTGACGATCGGTCGACTGCACGCCGTCGAGCCAGAGGATCCCGCCACCGTACTCGGGCGCGTAGTATTCGGGATCGCAGGGCGTACCGGTCGGCTCGACGCCCTTCCAGCCCTCATTCGTGCACAGGTTGTTCCACCCACCCTGGGACTCCTGGCACGTCTTCGAGCAGGCGTCGAGGATCCTCATCATGTTCTCGTCCGACGACCAGTTGTCGGGGTCGTCGACTTGCGCGCACGTGTGCATCAGCGGAAAGTAGAACGGACCACCCGGGGTCCATTGATAGTTCGTGGAGTTGTAGCACGCGAAGTGCATCGGGAAGAGGACCACGTCACCGGTGGGCTGCTCATCGGTGGCGGCGGTGGTGCCGGACGTCTCGGACGAGTTGTTGGAATCGTCGGTGGTGTCGATGTGCCATCCGCAGGCGGAGGTGGCGAAAGCGACGAGGGCGAGGGTGCTGGACTGGTTCTTGGTCATGGCGCGGTTCCTGAAGTAAGCGCCGCGGGTGCTGGCCCGAGGCGCTGGTGAGAGGTCGGCCCGAGGAGCCGACTGTTGGGGGAAGCCCGGAGTTTCTTGTTCCTCGGCCGGGTAACACTGTCGGGTGCGTCGAGGGGTCCAGAGGCCGGCGCCCCTACGCGCACTCGTTCTCGATCTGCTGGGCCGTCACGTCGTGGACGTCGGCTTCGAAGTTCATGCGGTCGTGGGCGTTGTGCTCGGAGCGAGCTCGTCGTGCACGGCCTGCAGCGCGGGAGGGCCGGGCCGAGTTCACGGGTTTGGCTGCGATCAGGGAGAAAAGACAGCCCGCTCAGGACAAAATCACGAGCGAGGATCGTGACTCGGGGAGCAGCGTTCTTGCCACGCGCGTCGCGCTGCCGGCGAGTACCTTGTCGGCGTCGCTGGCGGGCCGAGCGAACACATGAACGACTCCG
This sequence comes from Myxococcales bacterium, assembly GCA_016793465.1. The sequence goes on along the minus strand of JAEUJW010000040.1, from coordinate 26,762 downwards.
TCGCGCTCCAGCGTCCAGATCTCACAGCGCCGGTGCAGCTCTTCGGCCAGCGCCGCGGCGGAGGTGCGCTCCACCTCGCCATCCAGGTGCCCGACGAGATGCCCGAGGATGACGCCGAGCGCCGACATGGACGCTTGAACGCCGTGGTAGTTGCCCCGGTGGCCGTATACGGCGAGCTCCGCTGGCAGGGGCACACTGTCCTTGAACCGGGCGCTGCGTTCTGCGCGGAGGCTGATCCGGGCGTTGCCCAGGCGCTGGTGGTCGGCGCGGGCTGCCGCGAGGACAGCCTCCAGCCGCTCGAACAGAACCTCCGGGTGTGAACCGCGCTCCTCCGCCAACAGTCGCGACGCCTGACGGACGAGGCTCCTGCTCACCAGTTGCTGGTCTCGATCGATCTCGACGCGCCGGGCCGCTCGCCGCACAACCGAGCTCTCTCCCCACGTGGGGACGTCATGCGCCGGCGAGGTCTCTCGAAGTGCAGGAGACCCTGCGCCGCCAGCAGAGGTTGTGCTTTGGCTTTGCATAGAATTACCTTTCGATGTTTAAATAAGCATGCCCGCTGACGGCCGTCAACAAGAAAATATCGCTCGATACCGCCCTTCATGATCAACCAGCCACCGACAACGGAAGGTCAGGTGGCGGACCGTCGAAGGACGCTCTAAGGTAGGGGAGCCGTGCCACGCCTGCCGAAGAAGCCCGAGCCCCGGTTCGCCACGACCGAGGAGCTGATCGCCATCACGAACGTCGAGCGTCAGACCCTCCGGCAGTGGGTCAAGCGCGGCCTGCTCCCGCAGGCGAAGATCGTCTCCGACGGCAACGGCGTGAAGTCGCGGTGGCCGCGCGAGGCGCTCGAGCGGGCCCGCTTTATCACGGAGATGCGGGCGCAGCTCTACTCGCTCGACGAGATCAAGCCGATGATCGACGAGCGCTGGGGCAGTGCGTCCGCCCCCGACGACTCGGATCCATCGACCGGAGGGTCTTGATAGCCACCTTCGTCCGCAGCTCGCGGTCCTGGGCCCGCCACACGACGGCGTTTTCACCCTCACCAACCTGACCCGCGGGACGAGGCGACGTAGCGCTGCCCGGATCTGATCGGTCGATCCGCCGACCCTCGCCTGGATCGCGGACGAGGCCATCCGCTCGTCGGCGCCGCGGATGGTCGACAACATCGCGGCGTCGTAGTCGGCCTGGGAGGCGAACGACGGATCCGCGGGCCGCGGCTGCGGCGTCCCGGTCGTCTTCGTGTCCTCTGGGACTTCGATCCGGCCGGCCTGCGCTTCGCCGTCGTGCCGCTCGCGCCGGCGGTGTCCACGGCCCCGACCCGACCGACTGGACGCGATCGTACGAGTCTTGTACCTTGGCCGACTGCGAAGCGCAGATGTCCGTTCCCGACCGCACCGTCGAGCTGGCCCAGTGGATGCGTGACGCCCTCACGGAACACGAACTGGCTCTCCTCTCGGCATCCTTCCCGTCGGAGGCGCCGATCTACGACCAGCTGAGGCCGACCGTCAGCCACGCCGAGCGATGTTTCGAGGCCGTACGCTTGCTCGAGCGCCACGGCGCCGTCGACGGCGAGTTCTTCGCTCGACTGCGAGCCTTACGCCCCCGGAGGGCAGACGAGATCGACCATCTCGCGGCCTCGTTCTCCGACAGGGCGACCGACCTCGAGCCCGCGCTCGCGGAGTATCGAGCATGGCTGGCCCAGTCGCTCCGTTGGGTCAGGCTGCCCGCGCCTCCGCCCCCCGACAGGCTCGAACAGACCGCCATCGAGCTGCTCGATCTATTCGAGCCGCAGCAGGTCCAGTTCGACGTCCCGCGTCACGATCATTCATCCCGTCGCAAGCCCGATGAGCGCCCCGCCGAGTCTCCTCGCCGGCGCTCGCTCGACGCGCTCCTCCTCGACGAGGCCTCCCCCTGGCTGCTACTTCTCGGTGGGCAGGGGGTGGGGAAATCGATGGCGACCCGGTGGCTCGCCCTCCGCCTGTGCGTCGACGGGCGCTACCCGGCCGCTCTGCCCCCGGGGCTGCTCCCGGTGCACGTCGAGCTGCGCCGTTTCGCCCGCCGGCGGCGCGAGCTCGGCGAGGGCTACACGCTCTTCGACCACCTGGCGACAGGGGCCCCGAAGACCCGTCACCCGCTCCGCGCGGCGGACTTTCAGCGCCTCGCCGAGGCGGGTCGACTGGTGTGGCTCTTTGACGGGATCGACGAGATCACCGATCCAGATCTGCGGAGCGACGTCCTCGACATCCTTCTCTCGGTCCGCCATAACCCCGGACGGGGCATCCTCACCTGTCGGCTCGTCGGCAGCAACATCATCCGCGACCGCGTCGCGCGACATGACATCGCTTGCGTCACGCTCCTCGACTTCGACGACGATCAAGTCCACCGCTTCCTCACCCGCTGGCATGAACTGGCGTTCCCACGCGAACGCGAGCGCGGCGCGAAGCGGTGCGAGCGGCTGCGCAATGCGATCGACACGAACGTGACCCTGCACGACCTGTCGCGCAACCCGTTCCTCCTGTCCTTGATCGTCCTCCACATCGACGCCCCGCCGCGCGGACGTCGGGACCTGCTCGAGCGAGCGACCGAACGGCTCCTGGCCGAGTGGGACGCGGACCCTGGAATCTCCGGCCCAGCCCGGTTCACCTACACGATCAAGCGAAAGTTCCTCGAGAAGCTCGCATGGTGGATGATGACCTCGCACGACGGCGCCGGCAACGTGATCTCCGCGGATCATCTGCATAGTTTCACTCGCAAGTTCTGCGAGGATCATTTCCCGCACGAACGAAACATCGCGGACGGCCTCGCCCGGACCCTCCACGAACACCTCCGCGATCGCGCGTGCATCTTCGGATACGCCGGCGACGACACGTATGAGTTCCTCCACCGCGCGTTCCTCGGATTTTTCGCGGCGAGCGAGCTCTACGGCCGGTTCTGCTCGGACCCCCGCGCAGAGACCCTGGAAGCCATCTTCGCGGCGCACTGGTACGAGTGGCAGTGGCGACAGACCCTCGCCCTAACCTGCGCCTTCCTCTGCGACCGCCCCGACGTGGTGGTCCGTCTGCTGCATGCGGCGATCGACTCGATCGGGCCTCGCTTCCCCTTCACCGCCATGGACATGCTCGCCGAGCTGTGCATCCTCGGCCTTGTCGAGACGGACCTCGACGCGCCCGGACCGGCCCGGGAGTGCGCACTTGCAATCAACGACTGGCTGTACCATTCGCCGGATTGGCACGGCATCCGCAGCGCACTCACGCAGTTGTTCGGCTCGGTCTCCGGGCGCTGGCCCGGATTGCTCGACCTGCTCGACCGAGCGCCGCCGGGGCGCCGCGACGAGCGGTTCCTCTTGCCGTTCCTGGCCGGTCTACCGGATCGGCAATTCCTGGACCTCACTCTTGCAAGAATCGAAGCACGTGCACTGCAGCCATTCGTCGTCCATGGCGCTCAGGCGATGGGCCGCTGGCGCAGCGCGTTCACGCCCGAACTGACCCGTCGAGCGCTCGCCGCCGCTCCAACGACCACACTCGTATTCGCGCTCGCACTCGCCCACGAAGCGTTCCTGCCGTGGACGATGGAATTGCGACGAGCGGTGCTCGATGCGGCGCCGGAGGCCTACCATGCCGAACTCCACGGGTATCTCATGGAGGTCGACGAGGATCCTCGCACCTTCGCCTCGCTGGCGCGGATGCTCCGGCTCTTGCTGACGCTCGCGCTCTGTGACGCCTGGCCGGATCTCGTGTTCTCCCACGACTTTGCGATCGACCTCTTCGCCACTGGGAGCCTCGCACCGACCGCCGTGGCGGTCGTCCGCTGTGCTTTCTCCGCAGTCGCCGCGACCCAGCGCGGCACCGCCGGGCTCTCCCATGAGATCGTTCAATCCCAGAGCCTGCCGTTTCTCGACGATCTCCTCGCATACTACGAGTCGCACCCAAGCCTCCTCCGATACCTGCCCGGCGCGTTCGTGCACCACCCGTGGCAAGAAGGACTCGCCCATGCGATCGGGTGGGCGGGTCGACACCCTGAGTTCCGGGCGTTTTCCCTCGACGCCGAAGCGTTGCTCTGCCTGCAATTTCCCGCGGACGAGGCATTGACGGCGCGTACCGAGCGCTCGCTGGATGTCTACGCGAGCGCGACGCCCCCCGAGTTCCCAGCCGCGTCCTGGTTCTGGGCAGTGCACACTTTCCTTTTTCACCTCGACGATCCATCCCAACGAACTGCCCGAGACCTTGTTCAGCGATCGGGACTATCCCGCTTCCCGGACAAGGATCTGGAGCTCCGCTTGGCGATCGCTGCTTTGCTCCCGGGGGCCCGCTCCGAACTCCTCGCGCTGATCCGAGAGGCGGCTCCACGCCGGCCGCTGCTCGCGGCCTCTTACTGGAAGTCGACCGGCGAAGCGCAGAAGGTTCCACCCCTCCCGAGCATCGATGCGTTGCTGAGTGACGTCCACGGCCCGGAGGACGAGCGCCGCCTGCTGGAGCTCGCGGGGCTCGTGCAGTGGGTGAGCTTCTGGGAGCGGACGACGCTCCCCTGGCTGGAGATGTACCGCTACCTCGTGGATCACGGCTCGAGCGCGGCCGTCCGCATCGAGGCTGCCGTCGAGCTCGCGGAGCGCGACGCTCTCGAGCGGCTGCGGGGCGAATTCCCGGAGTCCCAGGAGTTGATCGAGGCCCTGGCATTCCTCGACGCAAGATCTCGACTCTTGCAGGTCGGCGGACGCGAGCGCCGTGCCTGACCGCCCTGAAGGCGGCCCAGCGAGGAGGCAAGCCCAGCCGATACCGCAAGGTCTGGCGGAAGAATAGCCAGTGGCGTCCGAGCCGGCGAGCCCGGCGAGGGCCGCATGTCGAGGTCTCAAGGATCTGTTAGCCTCCGGGCCGCGTGAGCTCGCCCCTGTCCACCCGCGTCGCGGTCGTCCAGCTCGCCTACCACCCGGCGGCGGTGCTCGAGATGCGCTCGCCGCTCGAGGACCCGCTGTTCGAGATCGGGAAGCCCGACAGCCTGTTGCCGGCGAACGGGCATGTGCCGCCGGTGCTCGAGGAGCGCTTCGCAGCGCTGCAGCGACGGGTGCGGGCGGTGTATTGCGAGCAGCTCACCGGGCGCTTGCTGGCGATCCTGGCGGCGTGCCGCGGGTGGGGCGTGCGAGTGGTCGTGTTCCCGGAGTACAGCGTGCCGTGGGACGTACTCCCCGTGGTCGCGGCGGCCGCCGGCGATATGGTGGTGGTGGCGGGGACCCACCAGATCGAGCGGGACGCTCGTGGGGTCTATCCGCGGCTCGGCTGGCCGAAGGAGCAGGTGCCGCCGAACGGGACCGCAGTCTGTCCGGTGCTGTTCCGCGGGCGTCTGGTCGGGCTGCAGGCGAAGCTGAAGCCGGCGGAGCCGGAACGCAAGGGGTTCAAGCCCGGGACGGCGTGGGCACCGATTCGGGTCGAGGACGCACTCAACGACGCGTTCGGGGTGCTCATCTGTCTGGACTTCCTGCACCGCGAGCACCCGGATTTTCGCGCGCTGGTGGGCCCGCATCTGGAGGAGTGCCGCTTCCTGTGCGTGCCGAGCCTGACGCCACACTACACGCTCGGAGAGTTCGCGGCGCGGGCTCAGCAGGAGGCACGGCGCTACGGGCGGCCGGTGCTGTACTGCGACATCGCCGGCGGCGGCGGGACGGCGATCTACGTCGACGAGGGGGCGCCGCGCGACCTTCGTGATTTTCCGGTACAGACGGGCTACCTCGACCCCGGAGACGAGGGCGTCATTGTCGCCGATGTCGACCTCGGGCTGCGACCCGCCGGGCCGTCGACGAAGTACGAGTCGCCGTTGACCGTGACGAGCTACGCAGCGGCGTCGCTGGTGTACACGGCTCACCCGGTGCTCGCGCGGTACGTCGAGCTGCTGGCGGCGTGGAGCTCGCTGGGGGAGGGCGACGAGGGACTCGAGGCGGCGATCGCCGCGATCGCCTCGGAGCGGGTGGCGCTGCTCAACGTCGTCGGCTTGCCCGGGCAGTCCCGCGCACGGCGGCTCCAGCGGATGCTCCGCGGGCTGCAGCGGATCCCCGATCTCGAGGAGCTGCGCAAGTTCACCCGCGAGGTGGTGCTGCCGCCAAACTTGTTGCCGTTCTCCGCACTGCGGCTGGCGCTGGCGCGGGGGGCCGGCGACCAGGTGTTCGCGTGGGTGCGCGAGCACACGGGTAGCGGGATGGCCGAGGTCGAGGAACGGCTGCGGACCGCGAGCGCCAGCCTGGCGGCGCCGGACAGCGCGACGTGGACCGAGGAGGGGGTGCAAGCGCTGCGCGCCGTCCAGGCGGCGATGGTGGAGGCGACCGCCAGCCCCGAGCCGGCGCCGCCACGTCCGCCACCGGTGGTCGTGCAGGTGCCGGAGCTCGACCTCGCGGCGCTCGGAGAGCGTCGGTGCGGGGCGTACGTCGTAGAGTTCCACCGCGATCCGCGAGGACGCGTGCTCGCCTTGCACGGTCGCAAGGTCGACGAACGCGGGGTGGACCGGGCGTCGCGGGCGCTGCTCGGGGACCTGATCGCCGAGCGGATGGTCCGCGGCAAGCTCGCGCCCGACGACGGGGACGAGGGCTTTCGCGGAGTCCACAACGCCGAGGCGGCGCGGTCGAACGCCCGGCTGGCGCGCGCGGAGGGGTTGGACCGAGTGACGACGGTGTATGTGCGGCTGGCCAAGCACCCGGAACAATCCGCGTGGATGACGCTGGTCGCACGTGGCGAGGCGTGGGAGCTGTGGCCGTCGGGCGACGATCCGTGGGGGGTCGCGCACGGCCCGGCGATCGCGGCGGCGCTCGGCGAGGTGGTCTGCGGCGCGGACACGGTGAGGAACGTGCCGCTCGAGGTCGCAGATAGAGAGGCGCGGATCCGCGGGTTGCTCGGGGTCCTCGTAGGGGTCCGTGAACGGATCGCGGAGGCCCGTGAGTCGCGGCTGCGCGAGGTCGGGGGGCACTTCGTCGATCCGGACGTCACTATGGGTTCGCAGGAGCGATCGGGCCTCGAGGGCCTGGACGTTTGGTCGATGACGGCGTCCTCGATGATGCTGGTGCTCGGACAATTTGGGTCGGGGAAGTCGACCCTCCTCGCCGAGTGGGCGCATCGCTGCTGGCAAAAGCCGACGTGGCCGCGGCCGGTGCTCGTCGCCCTCGCAGGCGCAGCGGGTAGCCCGTGGAGTATGCTGCACGTGGCGACCGGGGTGGCGGACACGCCAGCAGGGCGGGCAGCGCTCGAGCTGCTGGTCACACGCGGACACCTGATCCCGTGCTTCGATGGACTCGACGAGATGGCGACGAGGATCTCGAGCGCCGAGCTCGGTGCGCGGATCGAGGCCCTGGCGGCGGTCACTGACGAGGGAGGGCGTATCATCCTCGCGGCGCGCGATCACTACTTCGACAGCGACGAAGCGCTCGGCAAGATCGTACGCATGGCGTTGGGGGATCGGGGAAGGCCGTATGAGCTCAAGATCCAGCCGTTGCGGGAGCATCAGGTTCGCGAGGTCCTCGATCACGTGTGCGGGTCGGAGCACTCGGGGGATCTGGCCCTGCGGAAGATCCAAAAAATCTACGATCTCCCCGATCTCATCAATCGGCCGCTGCTCCTGGCGATGGTTGCCCAGACGCTGGATTCCATCGAGCCCGGAGCACGAGTCGGCACCGCGGATATCTACGAGGCGTACCTCGAGCGTTGGCTCGAGCAGACGCACCTCGGGGAGGCGGAGGCGTTCTCGGACGTACAGAAGCAGGCGTTCGCCGAGGCGCTCGCCGAGCAGATGTGGCGACTGGGGCAGACGGCATGCACATGGGCCGACCTGCAGAAGTCGGTGCGCGAGGTGCTGATACACGAACTCCCGACCGAGCTGCCGCTCGTCGCCGTCTATCACGAGATCCAGGGCGGTGCGTTCTTCGTGCGAGAAGGGGAGGCGAGCTTCCGCTTCGCCCACCGGTCGTTTCAGGAATTTTTCCTGGCGCGAGGACTTATACGCACGCTGGCGGCTCGACCGGAGGAGGCGCTGAAGACGCTGCCGCTCACGCGGGAGGTCGTCGCGTTCGTCGGCGGGCTTCTGCGTCGCGGTGGGGAGCCGCGTGCAGCGGTCTGCGTGCTTGCGGTACAGACGTGGTTGGTGCGCGGGCGGGTCGAGGTGCGCGCGCCGGAGGCCGCGGCGAACGCGGTGAGGCTGCTGCACGGGCTCGCTACCTGGGTGGCGGACGGGACGGCGTGGATCCCCGAGGGGGCCGACCTGCGGGGGGTGTCGCTGGCGCGAGAGGAGCTCCGCGGGCTGCGGGCGCCGGGGTGCGACCTGCGAAGGGCCGACCTCGTCGGGTGTGACCTCGCGGACGCGGATCTGCGCAGGGCCCGGCTCGACGACGCGTGTCTGGCGGGTGCCTCGCTCAACGGCGCGAAGCTGGGAGGGGCGTCACTCGTCGCGGCCGATCTGACGCTGGTCGAGGCGGATCGGGTCGATCTGACGTATGCGGAGCTCCAGCGGGCGAGGCTGCGACAGTCGACATGGACCGAGTGCGTGTGGACAGGAGTCGAACTGGACGGGGCCGACGTCACCAGTTGGGCCGTGCTTGGTTCGCAAGGACCGACGGTTGCGAAGCGTCCGTCCGCCCTTGCGACCGTACTAGCTCCGGGACATGCAGGTGCTGTCACGGCCGTGACGTGGTCGCCGGACGGGCGCAGCCTCGCATCCGCCAGCGACGATTCCGTGCGTATATGGGACGCCGCCTCCGGCGCCTGCCTTTCCTTCCTCCTGGGCCACAAGAATGTGGTGCAGTCCGTGGCATGGTCGCCAGATGGACGGCGCCTCGCCTCTGCCAGCGAAGATAAATCCGTGCGTATATGGGACGCCGCTTCCGGCGCTTGCCTCTTCTGCCTTCAAGACCACGAAAATGCGGTGTGGTCCGTGGCATGGTCGCCAGACGGACGATACCTCGCCTCCGCGAGCGACGACAATTCTGTTCGGATATGGGACGCCGCCTCCGGTGTCTGCCTTACCTCCATCCTCGGCCACGAGGATGGGGTGTTGTCCGCGGTGTGGTCACCGGACGGGTGCCGTCTAGCCTCCGCGAGTAGCGACAGATCCGTTCGCATCTGGGACGCCACCTTAGGTGCCTGCCTTTCCTCCATCCGCGGCCACAAAGACGCAGTGTTGTCCGTAGCATGGTCGCCGGACGGGCGTCGCCTCGCCTCCGCCAGCCGCGACAAATCCGTGCGCATCTGGGACGTCGCCTCCGGAGTCTGTCTATCCTCCCTCCTTGGCCACGATGGCGCGGTGTTTTCTGTAGCTTGGTCACCGGACGGGCGTCAGCTCGCCTCCACCAGCAGCGACAAATCCGTGCGCATCTGGGACACTACCTCCGGCGACTACCTGTTCTCTCTTCTGGGGCACGAATATACGGTATTGTTCATAACATGGTCGCCAGACGGGCGTCGTCTTGCCACTGCAAGCAACGACAAATCCGTGCGTGTCTGGGACACCGCCTCCGGCGTCTGCCTCTCACGCCTCGATCGCGCATATGGGGCGACGTCTGTGGCATGGTCGCCGGACGGCCATCGCCTCGCCTCGGCCAGCATCGACAAATCCGTGCGCATCTGGGACACCGCCTCTGGCGCCTGTCTATTCCTTCTCCGCGGCCATGAAAATTGGGTGGGATCCGTGGCATGGTCTCCGGATGGGCATCGTCTTGCTTCCGTAAGCGCTGATAAATCGATACGTATTTGGAATGCCGCCACCGGAGCCGGCCTCCCTGCCCGCTTCGACCACGAACATGAGGTAAGATATGTGACGTGGTCGCCGGACGGTCAACGCCTGGCCTCCGCCGGTTTCGACGACGTGGTACGGATCTGGGATGTCACCTCCGGCGCTTGTCTCTCCTCCCTCCTCGGCCATACAGGTTGGGTACGGTCGGTGGCATGGTCGCCGGGCGGACATCGCATTGCCTCCGCGAGTGACGACAAGACGGTGCGAATTTGGGACGCCACCTCTGGAGCCTGCCGTCTTGTCCTCCGAGGACACGAACTCGCGGTGAAGTCGGTGGCGTGGTCCCCAGACGAGCTCCGCTTCGCCACCGCCAGCGACGACAAATCCGTGCGCATCTGGGACGCCGCCTCGGGCGACTGTCAAAAATCCCTCCTCGGCCACAAAGACGGAGTGCATTCGGTGGCTTGGTCACCCGACAATCGTCGCCTCGCGTCCGCCAGTTCCGACAACACCGTACGAATCTGGGACGCTGATTCCGGTGACTGTCTCTCATCCCTCCTCGGCCATGAAGATTCGGTATGGTGCGTTGGGTGGTCGCCAGACGAACATCGTCTCGCGTCCGCCAGCTCCGACAATACCGTGCGCATCTGGATGCGTATCGATGTCAGCGGAACCATTGAAACTTGGCGCTGCCTCGCATCCTTGTACGGGCCTCCCGGCATCGCTCTCACCCCGGGCGGATTCTACACGGGTGCCGATGATAACGTGACCCCGCTACGCGTCCGAGTACCGCGTACCGACGGTACCGCCGACCTCCCGCTCGCTGGCCTCCGCCGTGTGCTAGAGCGCCCCGACCGCGTCGCCGCTGCCCTTGCGGGCGACCTTTCGCAGGACGACCCGATGGCCGAACTCAAGGCCCGCGGGTGGCTCGCGGCGCCGATCTCGAATGGCACCCTTGATATCGTGTCCGAGGCCCGCCCTCGGACCGTTGCAAGCGCCCCGGATGAACCGCCCTCACCACGCATCAACCCGTTCCTGCCCGGCACACCTGTCCCCGAGGACATCGTGCTCGCAGGACGTGCTGACCTGCTCGAGGAACTGCTCGGCCTGGTCGCGCAGGCCCGGCCGATAGTGGTCCGCGGGCCGCGTCGGGCCGGCAAGACCTCGCTCGTGCGCCGGCTCGTGCGCTGCGCCCCGCACGCGCGCGTGCTCGATCTCGCCGGTGCTGTGCTCCGCAGTGAGGACGACCTGGCGCGTAGGCTGGACCCGACGCTCGCTACCGTGGATCGACCGTTCCAGGAGCTCCAGCGACGGCTGGAGAATGGACCGCGGCCGACCTATTTGCTCGACGAGGTCGCCGGCCTACTGGGGGCCGAGCCCGGGGTGTTCGCGCTGCTCCGCGGGCTCGGGCAGGACCGCCTGGCCAGCCTCGTGTACGCCGGCACCCACCGCGACTGGGAGCGGGTCATCGACCATGCGGCGCAGATCGCCCCGGGTTCCTCGTACGGCAACGATGTGCTGACCCTCGACCTCGGCCCGATCTCGGTCGCCGATGCCGAGCGCCTGCTCGTCGACACCGCGCCGCCGGACGTCGCCCTCGACGCGGCACTGGCCGCCCGGGTCGTCCGGTTGTGTGGTCCGTGGCCGTTCTACATGCAGGCGATGGGCTACGCGCTGGTCCAGCGGGCACGAGTCGAGGATCGTCGGGCGTTCGTAGACCCGGCCGGACTGCGAGACCTGTACGAGGGCGAGCTGCTCGACCGATGGTTCGCGGTCTTCCGCGACCGCTGGGGCGAACTGCCCGAGGCGACGCAGGCGCTGATCCGGCGATTGTTCGCGCGGGACGACTGGACGCTCGACGCCCCCCCCGCGCTCCACGGACTGTCGTTGCTGCAGCGGACCCTGCTCGGTGCCGCCGGCCTCGTCCACGAGGGGCGGTGGGTGCCCGACCCTCCGTTCTACGACTGGCTTCGGCGCAGTATCCTCGGGACGGCGTCATGACGTTCGATCCGAAGTTGCTCACCGATCGGTTCCGCAGCCCTGCAGGTCTGCGGAGGTTCCTCGTGGCCGGGCCGGATGGCGACGTCTTTCGCCGCGAACTGCCGGGTGAGATCGCGTCCCTCGAGGCGCTCGCCGACGCGGCCGCAGCACTGGTGTCTCGGCACAGACTGGCCGCGGAGACGCTGCACGCGCGATTGCCCCGGGCCGGCCTCCCGGCGGATCTACCGACCTTCGAACGCGACCGCGGCTACGACCCTGCGTTCGACGTGCGCGACCACGCCGAGCTCGCGCGACTGGTCGCCCGCCCACCCTCGCACGGCGTGCTGTGGCTGCTGGTCGGAGCCCGCCGCAGCGGGAAGACCTGGGTGCTCAAGGCCCTCGAACACCAACACGGCGATCGGGCGAAGTACGTCGAACTCCGTCGGGTCGAACAGTGGCCTCCGCGCGGCAAGGCGACCGTCCTGCTGGTCGACGAGCCGCAGTTCCGTGCGGGTGACGGGCGCGACCCGGCGAAGTTTCTCGCGGGGTGCGAGGTGCTGTGCAAGCGCGGCGTGTCGGTGGTCCTCGCGCTCACCCCGGCCGAGCGCGCGGCCCTGCAGGCTGCCGACGTTGGCGGTCGCTTGCATGAGAAGTCGCTGCGGTACATCTCCCCACTGACCGACGAGGAGGCGGCGCGTATGGCCGCGCGAACGGAGGCCGCCAGCAAGCTGTTCGACGAGCTCCCCTGGACCTGGCGCCGCAGCGCGTTTCTTCTCGAGTGGCTGCTCGCCACCCACGCGAGCGGGGCGTACGCCGACGTGGCCGCGCTCTCGTGCCGGATCCGCGAGCTCTGCGAACTCGAGCGCTACCTGCATTTCGCGTTTCACGACAGTTATACCGCTGCGCAGCGGCAGATGGTGCGAGACATCGCGTGGGGGGTGGGTCGCAGAGACCCGACGTTGCTCGGGGTCGGGCTGGTCGGCGAACACGACGGCCAGATGCGAGTCGCCGACCCAGTCGTCTCCGCAGCCTTCTCTCCAGTGCGGATCGAACACCTGGCCGGACCGCTCGACCCGACGACGCTGGCCAGCCTCGTTGACGATATGCGCACACGCTGCCGCCAGGGACACGGCCCCCACCTGACGATCTGCGCCGGCGCCGACGATCACCCCGGGCCGACGACGGAGCACCCGTGCTTCGCCCGCGACTCCCCCCTGCACATCGTCGTGGGAGCCGGCGGCGCCGATGAGGTCCTGGCCTATCCCGATGCGAACGTCGTGGTGCTGGTGCTGTCCGACACGACCACACGGGTACCGGAGCTCCCGCTCGCGGATGGCGTGCGGATAGCCGTGCTGCGCTCGCCGGCGATGTGCGATCGGCTGCTCGCGTCCACCGACCTGCAGCGGTCCTTGTATCGCGCGGGTGTGCGGCTGGTGCTTGGACCCGGTGCTCCGGACGCCCGGCTCGTTCGGCTGGGGTGGTTCGAGGGGCCGAACGCGGTGCTCCACCTGGCCCGCTCGCCGGCCGTGTCGTCCCCGCTTCCGGGGTCGACACGGGTCGAGGTTCGACGCGATCGCGGGACCGCGATCGACGAGTCCTGGCAACGCTTCACCATTGCGGTGCAGCGTGCGACGTTCGGCAACGGAGCCTGGACCGCCGACCCGCCGGAGGTTCTCGAGTGACGACTCGACCCCTCCCACCGTCACTCCTCTTCGGATGCGTAACGCATTCGGGAGGGTCGTAGAGGCCGCTGCTCAGATGGTGGACGTTTCAGTCTTCAGTCACCGGCACTGCGGCGCAGGCCGAGAGCCAGCGAGAGGATCGCCAGCGCGAGCAGGACGAGACCAACGGCTTCGCGATCGCGGCGCAAGGCCGCGGACACGAGGTCGATCTCCGCAAGCGTCAGCAGCGGGCGGGGAGGTCGCGGGGCGCTGGCGGGGGGCTCCTCGCGTTCCCGGCAGATGCCGGTCTCGAGGGCGTTCGCAGCCCAGGTGATCGTGGTCATGAGGGCGAGGAACTCGGTGGGGTCATTGGCTTCGCGCAGGGTGTCGAGGCGGTCGGTGAGGACGGTGTCGGAGGACGCCGTGAGGGTGATGCTGCGGTCGCCGGGCATGATATGCGGAGGGTGCATGCCGGCCCACGAGAACGGGCCGTGATCGTCGGGTGCGCGGCAGCCGGGATCGAGCGGACGCGGGCCGCGAAGCACGATCGATGCGCCGAGAGAGAGTTCGATCGCCGCGTCGTCGACCAGGGCGAGCCTGCGGAGGGCGCGACGCTTCAGCTCGTCGGCGAAGGCGTCGGACGTGGCCTTCACGGCATCGCCGAAACGGCGGCGGTCCGACGGCTCGCGGACGAAGACACCGATCGGGCCCTCGAGGTCGAGGCGGAGCGGGGTCTCGCCCTGACCGGCCGCGAGGAAGAGGCCGCCGGCGTGCTCCGCAGGGGTGAACCCCGGGCAAGAGGCGTGCATGGTGAGCATCTGTCGGGCCGCGGACGGGTCGCAGGGCAGGCTCGGTGTGAGGGTGCAGGCCGGGACGGCGACGCGGCCGTCGGGGTGGAGCAGGCGGCCGTCGAAGCCAGGCGCGCAGGCGCCGACCAGAGCGTGGACATCGATCTGCTCGCCGCGCACGCGTGCGCGGGCGAGGCGGAGGATGCCTGTCTCGTTCATGGTCGCGTGGTCGCGCCGGCCGACGTGGGCCTCGATGCCGCGGGCCTCGAGGGTGTGGGCCATGATGTCCCATGGATCGGGGTCCTGGCGGCGAGGCCCGGCGTGGATGTCGACGCCGGCGAGGATGTAGGTGCGTGTGGCGACCTCGACGAGGCTGAGCGCGATGCTGACGCGCGCCCACGGGTCGAGCTCGGGCGGGGCGACGCAGTTCCGTGGGACGGCGAAGCCGGCGCTCGCGGCGTCGAGGATGGCCTGGACGAGCTCCCGCTCGCCGATGGCTCCGCGTGGGACCCGACAGCGGACGGCGTCCAGCCAGCGGGCGGTCGACCGGTCGAACGCCACGGAAGAGAGGCGCGACGCGAAGGACGCGGGCGCGGCGGTGGCGGCAGCCGGGTCGTCGGGCACGCGCAGGGTGACGATCGGCGGCAGCAGTAGCACGAAACCCGCGAGGGTGGCGACCGGGGCGGCGAACACGAGGACGCGGGCGCGGCGGAGCCCGCCGTGCGCGGCGCGTCGCTCGCGGTCGGTGAGCGGCCCCGAGAATCGCTGCGGGAAGTAAAGGATGACCGCGAGCGCCGCGAGGCCGAGGCACGCGATCCAGATCAGGGTCGCTGCGGTTCCGGAGGCGAGGGCGAGGAGGGGGGCAGGCAGCATCGGGTCACCGGAGGATCTGGAGGAGCCGCCCGCCCGCGAGGACGATCTCGAGGTCGTCCTGGCTGAAGTGGGTGGAGGCGACGACGAGGCCGCCCGTGGTCACGGTGTCGAAGATGTGTTCGATGGCGCCGCGCCGCCGGTCGAAGGCGGCGAACACATCGTCGGGGTCCCAGTCAGCGCGCTCTGCCCAGGCGGCGGAGCCGGCGAGGCGGCCGCCCTCGATCATCGTGAACTCGACCGGGCTGTAGATCAGGACGCCGCCCGCGCGGATGCCCGCGCCCTCGAGGCGGGCGAGCCACTGCTGCATGCGCGACGCGTCCTCGAGCTGGAAGTCGGAGACATAGACGACGGCGCCACACTCCGGCAGCTCCTCAGGCCAGGGCGCGCGGCCGCTGGCAGGGCGCTGGCGGAGGCACCGACGCACTCCGTCCAGCGCCTCGGCGCCGGGGCTCAGGCGGGTGGTCTCGACGATCTCGCAGTCGTCCCGCACGCCGACGGCGTGGATCGTGACCTCTCCGCCGATCTTCCAGGCGGTGGCCGCGAGGTGGAGCGCGACTCGCCCGGCAAACGTGACCTTGATCGGGTTGATGCCGCCGGGCACCCGCATCGAGGCGCCGAGGTTGACGAGCACGACGACGGCGGGCGACGCCTCTTCGATCCGCGTGGCGACCCTCGGCATCTGCCGCGGTCCGCCGAGGGCCGGAAGCACGAGGTCCTGCAGTACGACGGCGTCCGGGCGATCGCCGGCCTCGATCGCCCGGAACCCTCCGAACGCGCCGGTGCGCGGCCAGGTCGAGCTGCGGCCATCCCAGTCGCCGGCGGCGGCGGCGACGGCGTCCGGCGGGTCGTAGCGGCGCTGCGCGTGGTGTTCGAGCCGACGCATCCGACGGCGAACGACGCGGGCGGACAGCCGACGGACAGCGCGACGGCCCCAGGCGACCAGGAAGAGCAGCGACAGCAACCCGAGCCCGAGCGGCCGCGTGTGCAAGGCATCGCCCGCGGGGACGGATCCGAGTGAGCCGCCGGAGTAGCGGGCGAGCAGGCGCAGGCCAGTCGCGGCGTCGATGCCGACGCCCGCTTCGGCGTCGCGGTCCGGCGGACAGGCGTGGATCGGGTCGTGCCGCTCTGGCTCCGTGGAGCCGTCCTTGGACGCGAGGAAGGGGGTGCAGCGCGTCAGCCCGCGGAGCTCGGCGGCGGGCAACGCGTAGGTGAGCGTTCGCTGGGCGACGTGGAAATCCACGAGCGGGGCGCGGATCTCTCGGCGACCGTCGCGTTCGCGGAATACGCGCGAGAAAGGAAAGACCCGGGACGGATCCGCGTCGAGTGTGATCCACACGGCGCCGTCCGGCTTGCGCTCGACCGCCAGCACGGGGCTCGCGAGACGCACGAGCTGCTGCTCGGTGGCGGCGTAGAGCGACTCGATGGGTTTGTATCCGCCGAGGATGTCATTCGGGGCGGGCGCGCCTTTCCATTCCGGCGCAGCGTCGAACGGCGTATAGCTCAAGAAGAGAAGATGGCCGCGGCCGACGAGCGCGCCGATCGCCAGGGGGCGTGCGGCGAGGCCTGCGTCCTCAGTCGTGGTGACGATGGATGCGAGCCCGCCGGGCACGCGCTCGCGGGCGGGCAGCCACCAGCCGAATCTCACCGGGGCCTCGGTGGGTGTGGCGAGGTCGACCGCAAATCTGCCACCGAGTTTACTCGTTTGTGCCCTCGTCTGCGGTACGTCCCGCGCCGGGAATTTGATGTCAGGGATGCAACGCGCGGTCTCGGTTCCGCAGGGTCGAGCGGGGCTGGGGTAGTCGAGGCGTCCGGTGATCTCGGTGACGAGTTTGCTCGGCGACGATTTCTCTGGGAGCGGTTTCTTGTGGAGGGGCCCGAGGGAGCGGCCGTAGGGGTCCCGGATCTGGGCGCGGTGAACGCGAAAGCCGCGCTCGAGGAATGGCGCCCACGCAGATTCTTTCGTGGGGCGCGGGTCGTGGGTGAAAACGATGACGGTCTCGTTCTCCCAATAGACGCGGGCGTCGGCGGCGGCGAGGGATTCGTCGTAGAGCTTCAGCCGGGACTCGGGGGCGCTGCGATCGATGCGCTGTTTGTCCGTCGACGCGTGCGACCTCGGGAGCTCCGGGATCCGCATGGCGGCGAAATCATCGGGGGGCGTGCCTGTCGTCGGTTCGCAGGGTGCCGGAATGTTGAACAGCGTCGATGCGACGTCGCCGCACGACTCGACGGCCTGTTCGCGTTGCAGCTTCGAAGATGTTTCCGCAGGAATGGGAGAGGTGACTTGCCCGGGGCGGTTGGTCTGGAAGAGGAAGCCGGGGAGGTCACGTAGATCGTCGGCGAAGTCGTCGAGGAGATAGGTGAGCCGCGGGCGGCGGTCGAAGCGAATCGAAGCACCGGATCGAGTGAGGAGAGCCGGAGTCAGCGGTAGCGGGCAGTCGCGAAAGAAGCTGTCCTCGGGCATGGCGACGACGACGGTCGCCCCGCGCTGCAGCAGTGTCTGCGCCTGACGGCAGCTCGCGGGGTGCTTCGGGCGGTCGAGGACGAGGAGGGATGCTGCGCCAAGGCTCGGGTGGCCCTCCGCGACAGCGTCGAGCTGTGGGAGAAGTTCGAAGTGGTCGGCGTTGGTGCCGAGGGTGATGTCCTGGATATTCTGGGGATCCGAGGACGCGAGCACGACGCCGCCCCGCGTGACGTGCACGTAGGCGGAGAGCGGCGGGGCGTTCGGCAGCGACGGGTGGCGGCATTGCAGCAGGTGGAAGCCGGTGTTCTGCTGATCGGTGCGCGCGTCGAGCAGCTCGTCGAGAGTGTCGTGGCCGTGATCGGCGGAGTCTCGATCGAGCTCGCAGATCGGTCGAGTGACGCGGTCGCCCTCGAAGCGGGGATGGACCGCGTCGCTCATCGAAGCGGGGATGGGCGCGTCGATCGGGCGGGTGTGGTCGCCCGCGACGACGGCCCATTCGAGGGCTTCGCCGGGCCAGGTGGCGGCGCCAGCGAGCGAGACGTCGACGGCGACGGAGCTGGCGGCCGCGCTCGCCGCGAGCGCGGCGAAGTCGATGGGGGTGCCGAGGTCGTCGATCGTGACATCGAGTTGCAGGCGGCGACACGGCCGCCACCACCACCCCCAGTCGTCGAGTGTGTCCGCAAGGGCCGCGGCGAGCGGGCGGTCGTCGGCGGCGAGTCTACGGACGCACAACGCGGACGGGAGGGGGATCGAGATGTCGACGGCCGCGAGGACGATCGCGCCGCAGGCGGCCGTGGCCAGCAGGAGGGACAGCCGCCGCGGGGTGGCTCGGCGCCGGCGCCAGGTGGCGACCGTGACGAGGAGCGCGAGCGTCGAGAACAGTGAGACGAGCGCGAGCGCCGACCACGGGGGCACGACTCACGCGCTCCACTCGTGTGCCGCCCGCGGTGCGTTCCGCGGGTTGGCCGGGGACTGGAAGATCGCGGCGACGACCTTGTCGACGGCGACGCGGGCGGCCTGGGCGCGTTCCATGCCGGCGGGGTTGGCGGTCCTCTCGAGCGCCTCGAACGTCCACATGTACAGCTCGCCGGTGTGCTGGACGACCTGCATGTCGAGTTGCTGGCCGGGGTGGACGGCGCGCACGAGGGCCCACAGGCCGCGTGAGACGATCTGCTGGACGTCGGCCGGCGTCGCGTACGGCTGGAGGGCGCCGTCGACAGTGTTGGCCCAGATCCGGACGTGGTCGGCCGTCGGTAGGACCGTCGCGCGGTGCTGGGTGTATCCGGGGACGAGGGCGTGACCGAACACGCGAGCGTGGGCGAACTCGCCGAAGATCTGCGCGACGGCGGAGTCGGGCAGAAGCTCGGGCTTGTAGGCGGGGGCTTGCGGGCGGGGAGGCAGGGAGGCGGGCTTTTTGGCCGTTGCGAGGCCGAGCGCTGCGGTCATGGCGGGCTTGTGGACGATGCGGCGGACGATGTCGAGGATCAGGCGGTCGCGGCGGATGCCGAGGTTGGGGTTGGCGCCCTCGTTGAACTTCTCGCGGACCTTGTGGCTGAGTACGTGAACGGCGGTGGCCTCGAGGTGCTGCGGGGTGACGACGCGGGCGCCATCGGTGCCAGCGCGGGCCATGGCGCAGCCGATCCAGTCAGTGATGGCGCGCGCATCGGGGCCGAACTCGATGAGAGTGGACAGCTCGCGCATGTCGCGGGCGAGGGCGTCGTCGGCGGCCATGAGCCGCTGCAGGAGCGCGCGGGTGGCGTGGGACAGGAAGTAGCGGCCCTTCGAGCCGGCGGAGGGGTCGCCCCACAGGCACAGGGTGACGCCGGCGGCGAGGTAGCGGAGCTCGAGCGGGACGGCGGGCGCTTCGCCGGGGAGATAGTCGCGGGTGAACTCGTCGATCTTGGCGGGCATGATGCCGTGGACGAGGGTGTCGACGTCGGGCTGGGAGACGCGGAAGGAGCGGGTGATGCGGGCCTGCAGCGGGGGGCTGAGCTTCTTGGCGGTCATGTCGTAGCCGGGTGGGTTGGCGGTGGCGACGACGACGATGGGGACGTAGTAGTCCTGCCCGCGGCGGACGATCTTCCGCTCCTCGAGGAGGGCGAGCAGGCTGTCGAGGAAGCCGTCGCCGAAGCGGTTGATCTCGTCGAGGAAGAGGACCATCCAGTCGCGGTGGGTCCACGTGCGCATGGGGTCGACGCCCATGCCGCGCGGGATGCCAGGCCAGTCGGGGAAGCCCTCGCGGGTGATCGATCCGCTCTCCTCGAGCGGGCGCAGGGCGAGCGCCTTGAGCAGCTCGACCTTGCCGCCGTCGCCGACGATGAGCGTGTCCTCGCTGAGGGCGTCGCGGGGGATCTCGCGGTTGCCCTGCATGAAGCGCGAGCCGCCGATGAGGCCGTGCGACTTGGCGAGCTTGATCGCCTGCTCGCTGCAGAAGCTCTTGCCGCAGCCGCGCGGGCCGGTGACGAGGACTGAGCGGCGCAGACGGATGTTCTCGAGGATGGCCTGCGTCAGCGCATCTCCGGTCATCATGAGGGCTGGATCCTCGTCGTCGACGACTGCGGCCGGCCGTGCGCGCCCGCGGCGCTCGCCGAGGCCGAAGTATTGCAGGACGCGCCAGCTCATCGCGGGCCTCCGCGTCGACGCACCAGCGATTGGATCTGCTTCGGGGTGAGATCGAGGCAGCTTCGTTTGGCGAGATCGACGAGCGCCTTGTTCGAGAGATCGGGGTTCGTGCGCACCAGGTCATCGAAGCAGGTCCTATCACGCGGCGGGGCGGCGGCGTCGTCGGCGGCCTCGCGGAAGAATTTGTAGAGCGGCGAATCCTTCGCGCCGACGGCGCCGGCCTTCTCGGCGGCGTCGAACAGCGTCTTCGCGTCACGGGCGAGGTCGGTGGCGCGGTCGAGGCTGTCGAGCAGCTTCGGCTCGTCGAAGGTCCCGTCGGGGCGCGCCGAGGTGGCGAGCGCGTAGGTAACCTTCATGAGATTGCCGGGAGACAGTTCGCCGGCGGTGACGAGGGTCTGGAGGATGAGGAGGGTCGCCTCCGTTGACAGACCGAGCAGCGGGGCGAGGATGCCAGCTGCGAGCACGAGGAGGGCGAGGAGGAGCTTCTCGTCATCGAGGCCGGCGGCCTTGGCCTCCGCGGCGAACTCCGGCGGAAGGCCGCTGCCGTGTTCTAAAGCGTGGGCGAGGCCCACCGCCTGTTCGAGGACCGCGCGGCTTTCCGGGGCGATGGCGTCGTCGGGGGCGCCGAGCGGAGCGGACGGGACGGGGGCGCCGCGGGCTTCGGTGCTCTCAATCGCCGTGGCGAGCTTCTCCGCGGACTCGGCTGCGACGAGCGCACCCTCGTGCGCGCGCCGTTCGTCGGAGGAGGGCGCGGCGGCGAGGGCGGCCTCGGCGGCCGCGCGGGTCTCACGGGCGCTGTCCCGCAGATCGGGGACGCGGCCGCCAGCATCGATGACGGCGAGGGCGATCCACGCCGGGAGCACCAGGGCCATGGCGAGGCCGGCCCAGCGCGCAGGATACGGCAAGAAACCCCGCGGCTGGCGCTGGTTCAGGGCGACGACGATAGCGATGATACAGAGGAAGGGGACGACGAGGGCCGGAGTCCAGCCGACCCACAGCGAGCGCGACGACGCATCAGTGACCTCGTATCGCCATAGAAGCAGCCAGGGCACGACGAATAGGAAGCCGAGGTCGGCGACGAAGCCGGGTCGGCCGCTGGGCGGTGGTGGGCTGGTGGCGGGCTGGCTCATGGCGTTACCTCGACTTTCGGAGTGCCGCCGGTGACGTGGCAACCGCTCGGGATCTCGGCGCGACGATGGGGCGGGACGGGGTCGGCGGCGGCGCGCCAGCGCTCGAGCGTGCCGCTGACGGGGGGGACGAACGTGGCGTCGCCGGGAAGGCTGAGCGTCTGGGTGTGGGTGGTGCCGTCGACCGTGACGACGAGATCGACGAGGAGGAGCGCGTCGGGGATGGGCCCCACAGTTTGGTCGCTGCAGCCGCTGCACGAGCCGTGGATGAGCGTGCTCGACGATATCTGATAGCGCTGGCCGAGTTTGACATTGTGCCTGGTCGGGAGGGACGGGGCGTCGAGGGCGTGGGCGAAGGCGCCGGGTGCGAGCAATGCGAGGCCCGCGAGGAGTGACTGGCGCAGGGCGCGTCGCGGCTGGGGGACGTCGGGGGCGGACATGAGGCGCGAGTCAGCGTGAGTCTTTCACGGTGATCGCGCGGCGAACAGACACAGCTTCACGGTCACGGCGGGCCGTGGTACATGCAACGACGAGGCGCGGGTCTTCGAGGGATGCCGGAAACGCCGTTTCAATTTCGGTACCACGGCGAGGTCGCGGGGCTGCGAGCGACGGCGGAGCCTTTGCGCGTGGTCACGTCGCGGCGGCGATCGGCTCGATGGGCGTGGGTCGGGGCGCCGTGCATGGGGGTCGCGGGCGCCGTGCTCTGGTGGATCGGCGTGAAAAATCCGGCGGTGCACGAGGAAGCCGTGGTGGTCGCCGAGTCGGAGATCTCTCTGCCGACCGAGTCACAGTCCCGAGAGCCCGCGGCGCCCGTCGTGGGAGACCCGCCGCCGATGGCTTCGACAGCGCCACCCGTGAGCGAGCAGGCCCCACCACCGGCGAACCGGCCCCGACCACCGCGACGAGCCGCCGCGAAACCGCCGCCGCCGTCGCCGGACGTGGTGCCGCAGATCTCGCTCGTGCGCGCGAGCGGAGCGACGCAGGCGCAGGTCGAGCCGATCCGACGGGCGGTGCACGGGGCCCTGGATAAGCTCGCGGCCTGCTGTCGTCCGCTCGTGCAACGCGACCGGACGTTGAAGGGGACCATCTCGCTGGCGTTCACGGCGCGGGAGGGGAGGGTCTCGGCCCTGACCGTAAACTCGACGATCCGCGATCCGTCGCTGCGCTGGTGCTTCCGCAAGGCGCTGATGGGGTTGCCGCTCGCCGCGGCGAACGAGGCGTTCGACGGACACCTCGAGTTCTTCGTCGTGCCACGTGCGGTGGCTCGATAGGCGAGCCGGTACCCACCCCATCGACGCAATCTCCTGTAGTTCGGGGGGATGTTCTCCGGTCGGCGCACTGGACAGGAGAACAAAGTTCGCGGAAGGCTCCTTCAATTCATCGGACGGCAGCGAGTTTTGATCGTTGCGTGCAATTCTGTCCCGATGCGGCGATGACGGCTATCCTGGCGGCCGGAGGGACCTCATGCTTCGCGCGTGTCTGTCATTGTCTGTCATCCTGATGTTCGCCGCGGCCTGCGGTGCGGGCAACTCGAGTCAACCAGCGGAACGAAAGGTCGAGGCCAAGGTCGAGGCCAAGAACGTATCTCCGCTCATCAGCCAAGAGGATCGGGAGTTGCTGGAGAAGATGAAGGCACGCGAGAAGGCGCGGGCCGATCTCAACGCCGAGCCCTCGCGGTTCATCAAGCCCGGAAAGTGGGATTTTTACGACAAGGGCATCATCAACAGTTACACGCGGGCGACGGCGATCGAGTTCACGAATACGACTGAGTTCGATGTGCGGGACATGCATGGCAAGATTACCTACATCGGCAAGGACGATCGCGAATTGGCGACGGTCCCGTTCTCGGCCAAGGGCGAACTCCGTGCCGGTCAGACCGCCAAACTCAAGGTCGAAGCCAGCGAGATCACCGGCAGCGCGCACAAGGGCAAGATCCATATCGAACGCCTGAGCATCGACGGATCTGTCTGACCCGGGCGCGAGCGCCCCGCGCTCTCCTCCGTGGTCCGGCGCTCGACGGCTACGCAGGTCGGGCGCCAGGCGTTGATGCTGGCCCAGACCCGGGTGGGACCATCGGACCATCACAGCGCGGGAATCGTGCTCGCCTCGGGCTCATCCTCGTCCGTGCTCTCACGGCCGCGGCCTGTCACGCTCCCGACCCTGCGTGTCGACGAGGTCCGCAGCGCGCTGCGCCAGGGGATCGACCACGAGGCGCGGGGCGCCGGGCGGCTGGCCGTCGCGGCCCTTCAGCACTTTGGCGGCGACGCCGTCGTCGACCGGCTGCTCGACGTCGACTACCAGAACTTCATCCTGTTCTCGCGGACCACCATGGACGGCAACGTGGTCTCCGTCGGGGTGCTCGGCCAAGTGCTGGTCGCGCTCGACTTGTCGCCGCAGGGCAAACGCCGCCCGTCGCGGTGAATCTGCGTTCGTCGGGGTGATCGGCTACTGCCCGATCGGCGGCTCGCGTGGCCGCGTCGGCTCGCGCCACGACGCCCCGCCCCAGCAGGTCGCGCTCGCCTGGTCATCGTCCCGATACGACCTCGCCGAGATCCACGCCGCTTTCCCGATCCCAGAGCCTGCCGGCGGTGAGGGTGAGGCGGCTCTCGATCCGGTTGGCGCTGGGGTCGGCCTCGATCGGGGGCGGCGATACGGGGGCCGAGTATCGACGACGCGATCGCCGGCTTCCGTGAGGTGTATACGCGCACGATGACCATGCCGAACCCGGTGTTCGCAGTGCTGGCGCTCAGTGGGATCGGCGACGTCGCCAGTCTCCGCGAGGAACTGCACGAGGCGGTCACCTGGTATGAGCGCGCGCTGGTCCCGGCGAGTGAGACCGGCGCAGCGTTGTTGCTGCTGCTCGTGACCCAGAGCCTCGCCCGCCCAGGGCCACAAGCTCGAGGAGATCGCCGAGATGATCAAGTCGCGGTGGCCCGACGCGAACGGCGAGGAGTAGTGTACCGGGGTCGGTCCGTCAGGCGACCGCCCGCGGCCCCGCTGCGGTCCGCCGGGCCGTCGAGTTCGCCGAGGACGGATCAAGATGCGGTCGTTGGAGGGTTCTTGCGATCGGCCTTCTTCTCGTCACAGAGCCGAACCAGCATCCAGCGATTGTGTACGAAGACCGCGTTCGCGGCGGCCATTTCTACGAGCTCGTGCATGTACCTCGGAGGGCGGATGAACCGATTGAACGCCTCTGGAAGCGTATATTTGCAGTTGTGAAGCCAGCGCCCGATCCCGGCCTTCTCCATGCGCTCGATGCACAGGTAATGGACCTGCTCGCGCACATCCGACATCGGGCCCCACCGCGTCCCTTCTTCACGCGTCGATCTCCACATGATCATCGTCGCTGCGAGCCAGACGGCCGCGGTGAGCTGAGGGTCTTGCCGTGCCGCCCAGAGGTAGTGCAGCGTATAGCGGCACGCGTCGGGCAGATGCGGAAATGCGCTGTTCCAGCAGCCGTAGCTCGTTTTCTTCGCCAGGAGTTCGGCTCGCGCCGTCCGCTCAGCGCGCGGCCACCAATCCACCCACGCAGCTTCGTGGTCCGTCCGGTCGTACGCCTCCGTGGGTCGTCCGGGCACCCAGTAGGTGCCTCCCGGCCACTGGATCTCGGCGAACGCCGGGAGCGCGCCGAGTTCGGGGTACTCTCGCGCGTTGGAGCACCACGACTTGTAGAGCTCCTCCCACGTGGGGCCTCTTTCCGCTCTTTCTACACATTCGACGTGGGGCTGGGCGCGAGATTGCATGCGCGGAACAATGCCGAGCAGGGTGCTCTCGCGCAAGCCGTTTTCGCCCGGGGCGGTGAAGCTCGGCCGAGACGGCACACACGTCCGGCTGGCCGGCCGGATATTGCTACAGCAGTCTTCGCGGTTCATCCGTCACGGCGGCATGAGTGCGATCAATGTGTCGATCGCGCTGGTGCCCGCCGGCATGATGTGATCATCCCGGATGTTCTCGATGTTGATATAGCCGGTCGGGGCCCAATCGTCTGCACGGGGCGTGTAAAGGTAGAACCTTGATCCTTGCGTGATCAGGATGCGCCGGCAATTCTTCAGCGCGAGCAGGTCGACGTACCCAAACGCCTGCGCCAGGACTCCCGAGAGCTCGTGCCACAGCGCCTTGGCCTCGCAGACCAATACGCAATTGTGCGGAGCCGTCTCGGCGCCCTAGCAGGTTGCGGAAAAAGAGTCGGAGACCCACGTGGAACGGCTCTATCCGGCTCGAGGTCGCCTGATTGAGTCGAGGGAGGTGGCTTGGAGGCCCCCCGCGGTGGGGGCTTCATGGGCTCAGCGACGCGGGGATCACCCGCGTCGCCTGCCCTTACCGGACGCCCAGCAGCAGCTTGGCCATCCGACACAGGTTGTACGCGGCGCCCACCAGGAGCGCCGCGGTCTCGGTCCTCTGTCTGCCTTTCACTCGTGTCCTGCGGAAGTTGCCGACGGTCTTTCCCCAGCCGAAGACCTCCTCGATCCGTTTCCGGATGCGCTGACTGACCCCATATCCGAGATGCCTCGACGTGCGCTTATCGATCGCCGACCCGCCGTTGCGTCCGGTGTTCATGGCGACATGCGGGGTGACTCCGATGCGACGGCAGCCTTCGACGAAGTCGCGGGTGTCGTAGCCCTTGTCGGCGCCGACCGTTCGTCTCGAGCGAGACGGGTCGTTGCGCTCGAGCATCTGGTACGCGGCTTCGACCTCGGCGCGGCCGTGAGCGTGCGTGACGCACATGTCGACGATGAGCCCGTTGCGGTTCTCCATCAGCACGTGCTGCGCGTAGGCCAGTTTGGCTTCCTTGCCGTTGCCCTTGCGCGCGAGCCTCGCCTCGGGATCGGTGGTCGACGCGTGCGTCTCGTTGCTCCGCTTCTCGCCGTGGAAGCTGACCGTCGGGTTGCCCGGGTCGTCGACCGGCGGCTTCTCCTCCGGCGTCTCGTCCTTGCGGCGAAAGCTCTTGAGCGACGCCCACGCCTCGATCAGCGTCCCATCGACCGAGAAGTGCTCACTGCTCATCAGGCCGGCCCCCTTGGCCTTCTCGACGACCGCGGCGAAGAACTGGCGCGCGACGTCGTGGTTCATCAGACGCTCGCGGTTCTTCGTGAAGGTCGTCGGGTCGAAGGCCTCCTCGGTCATGTTCATGTCGAGGAACCACCGGAACAAGAGGTTGTAGCCAAGCTGCTCGCAGAACAGCCGCTCGCTGCGTACCGAGAACAGCGCCATCAGCAGCGTCGCCTTGAGCAGCGACTCCGGCGGGATCGACGGTCGGCCCATCGCCGAGTACATGCCCTCGAACACCGGCGACAGCTCCCGCAAGATCGGGTCCACGAGCTTCTTGACCTGCCGGATCGGGTGCCGCTCAGGCACCACCGACTCCGGCGACATGAGGCAGAACATGCTGGATTGAGGGGTCTTGGCGCCGCGGTGCCTGTCAACGACTTTGAGACACGGCAGCGATTAATTTAGTGAAGCGTGGTGGTGGTCGCGATGGGTTTCTCCGGGGGGGTTGATGTAAACGGCGGCGGGCGGCAGTCGCGAAGCCGGCGGGCCGTGGACGAAGCGT
>JAEUJW010000010.1 GCA_016793465.1 Myxococcales bacterium | reverse complement strand
CGGGCTGCCGGCGGATCGACTGCGAGGATTGATGGACGCGCAGGCGGGCCGGCTCGACGCCACGCCGGGCTGACGGCGGATCGACTGCGAGGATTGATGGACGCGCAGGCGGGCCGGCTCGACGCCACGCCGGGCTGACGGCGAATGCTAGCACCTGGCCGTCAGGACAGGTTATTCATACATCACAGCCACAGGCCGATGGACAGCGCGAGGGTGACGGTGCGCCGGTCGCCGTAGTCGACGAAGTAAGTGTCGACGAAGCCCTCGCCGCCGATCAGGAAGCGGCCGGCGAGGCGGGCCCACGCGCCGGCGCCGACGCCGAGGAAGCCGCCCTTCCACTCGTTGGGCGCGGCGAGCAGGCGGTAGCCGAAGTCCTGCTGCCAGCGGGCGTGGCCGCCGCGGACCACGGTGAAGGCGAACACGCGCGAGCGGACCACGCCGAGGCGGAGCTCGGGGCCGAGGCGCAGGAAGTCGACGCGGGACACGCGGTCGTCGAAGCGCTGGCGCGTGAAGCCGCGGTCGAGGCGCAGCCCGCCGGCGACGCCGAAGCGCGTGCGATCGGCGTTGGGGTCGGCCCCGAGGGCGCGGAAGATGCCGAGGCCGGCGCCGCCGTCGTAGCCGAGGCGCGGGCCGTCGGCGCCGTCGCGGCGCACGTCGCCGGGGGGGATGAGCAGGCCGGCGGGGGCGACGAGCAGGTAGGCCCAGGCGCAGTGCAGCGGGCGGCCCTCGACGTAGGCGGGGCAGTCGCGCGGGACGCGGGTGTGCGGGCCGCGGACGGGCGATGGGTCGGGCAGCGGGGTCGGCGGCGGAGCGGCGGGATCCTGCGCGTGCGCCGGGGCGGCGAGGGTCAGCACGAGCACGGTGACGAGGCGCCGCATCGGCGGACGGTAGCACGGGGGCGGCGCGGCCTCGCGGCGCGGCGAAGATTGCGCGTACAATCCGCGGCGATGAAGCTGCACGCGCTGCTGCTGCTGGTCCCGCTGCTCGCGCTGCCGTGGTCGGCCGGCTGCGCCGCGAGGCCGCCGACGCGGGTGCACGTGCCCGAGCGCGGGGTGCAGTACATCGAGGCCAACGGGCTGCGGTTCGCGTACCTCGCGGACGGGCGCCCGGAGGATCCGCTGGTGTTGCTGCTGCACGGCTTCCCCGACACCGCGCACGCGTGGGACGCGGTGCGGCCGGCGCTGGCGGCCCGCGGGTTCTATGTGGTGTCGCCGTTCCTCCGCGGCTACGCGCCGAGCGGGATCCCGCGCGAGGACGCGTACGACGCGGAGACGCTGGGGCGCGACGTGATCGGGCTGATCGCGGCGTTCGCCAGGCGCGACGCGGACGTGGTCGGGCACGACTGGGGGGCGCTGCTGGCCTACTCGGCGGCAGCGCTGGCGCCGGAGCGGGTGCGGCGGCTGGTGACGCTGGCGATCCCGCATCCGGCGACGTTGAAGCTGCGCCTCCGGGACATCCGGCGGGCGCGGCACTTCCTGGCGCTGCGCCGGCGCGGCGCGGCGGACAAGTTCGCGCGGGACGACTTCGCCGGGGTGGACGAGCTGTACGAGCGCTGGTCGCCGACGTGGCGTTCGGGGCCGGCCGAGCGCGAGGCGGTCAAGAACACGTTCGCGGCGCCGGGCTCGCTGCGCGGGGCGCTGGGGTACTACCGACGGTTGAAGTTCAAGGCGCCGGCGTTCTTGCGGGTGAAGACGCGGGCGCCGAGCCTGGTGATCGCGGGCATCGACGACGGGACCACCCCGCTCGACGCCTTCGACGATGTGTCGGGGTTCGCGGGGCCGGTGCGCGTCGTCAAGGTGCCGACGGGGCACTTTCCCCAGCGCGAGCGGCCGGATGTGGTGATCCCGCTGCTGCTCGAGTTCCTGACGCCGCCGAGGTGACGGTCGTCGCGGCGGTGTGCACATCCTCCCCGGCGCGAGCGGATGTGGTGATCCCGCTGCTGCTCGAGTTCCTGACGCCGCCGAGGTGACGGTCGTCGCGGCGGTGTGCACATTCGCGGCGGACGACCCGCGCGCCGGCGTGCGGGCGTGGCGGCGGCCGACTGCGGATGCACGCGCGACGGAGCCGTCGCGGTGCGGGTCACACCACGACGGCCCCGGGTCGATCGCGCGGCGCGGCCACTAGTCGGCGCGCAGGCACACGTCGCTGAGCACGGGCGAGACGTCGACCATGTCGTCGGAGATGAGCAGGCGGGCGCGCAGCTCGAGGTAGCGGCCGACGTTGACGCCGACCGGCACGTCGTCGATGACGTCGTTCCACGGCTTCAGCGCGACCTCGGCGGGGGTGTCGGCGGCGCGGGCCTGGAAGGTGATGCTGGTGCCGAGCGGGACGTTGCCCTCGGGCTCGTTGTTGTGGGTGATGGTGCCCCAGGCGGTGGCGTCGACGCCGCTGTCGTGGAGCACGGTCCACTCGCCCTTCTTGACGGTCACGTTCTGGGCGGCGAAGCCGGTGAAGTCGCTGTAGGTGTAGTTGTAGACCTGAGTGTTGCCGGGCAGGTCGGTGCTGTAGGTGGTGACGGCGCCGGGCGGCATGCCGGCGCCGCCGTTGACCACGCTGTAGGCCGCGTAGGCGCCGATGACCCGCGGGTTGCCGTCGTGGCCGATGGCGACGCCGTAGCCGCCGGGGGTATTGACGGTGCCGAGCATGGTGCCGTTGTTGGAGAACTTGTAGGTCGGGTCGCCGGCGGCCCAGATGTCGCCGTCGGGGTCGACGGCGACGCCGCTCGAGCCGATGTCGGCGACGACCTGGCAGTCGCCGCCCATGTCGAAGTCGCAGCGGGTCAGGGGGTAGCCGCCGAACCAGCCGATGCCGTTCTGGTCGATGGCGATGCCGTAGTTGCCCTGGGCGTTCATGGTCGTGACCGAGTAGTTGTCGGTCAGGTCGATGCGCATGACCGGCTGGCCGAGCGCCGAGCTGTACAGGTAGTCGCCGCGGACCACGAAGCCGTAGGGGGTCGAGGGCAGGGGGAAGGTCTCGAGGATGGTCGGCGGGCTGGTGGTGATGTCGAGCTTGAAGCCCTTCATGTCGCTGTAGGTGCCGACGTAGGCCGCGCCCTTGCCGTCGAGGGTGAGCGCGCGCGGCAGCATGTCGACGCCGCCGATCGGCAGGGTGTAGAGCACGCACTCGTCGGTCTGGGCCATGTGCTCGGCCGGGCTGTTCACGTCGATCAGGCCGTCGTTGTTGGCGTCTTTCGAGGTCTCGATGGTGCCGTTGTTGTTGCGGTCGATGCACGAGGCGAGGCTGCCGGCGATCTTGGTGATCGAGCCCTGGCCGCCGAACGCGCGGTTGGCCACGTACATGTCGCCGTCGAAGTCGACGATGATGCGCGAGGGGTACCAGCCCTGGCGGCTCGGCGAGCAGGTCGGGCAGTCGGCCAGGCGCACCGACTCGTAGCGGGCCAGCTGCTTGCCGGTGACGGTGTCGATCTTCAGGATCCAGCCGTCGCTGGTCTGGCCGACGAACATGTACGGCTTCGGCGCCGAGAAGCCGTTGATGGTGATCTGCAGCTGGTCGCTGTTGGGCGCGTCGTGGTTGACGTTGGCGAGCACGCCCTCGTCGAAGTCGGCGTCGAGGGTCCACAGCTTGCCGCCGGCGCAGGGCACGACCGGGTCGTCGGTGTCGCCGCCGGTCGACGACGTGCCGGTGCCGGCGGAGGTGTCGGTGCCGGTGTCGGGGGCCGCGGTGCTGCCGGTGTCGGGCGCGACGGTCTCGTTGCCGGTGTCGAGCGGGAGGGTGGTCTCGGTGACGGTGTCGCCGGTGTCGGGCGCGACGGTCTCGTTGCCGGTGTCGGGGCCGGTCGGGGTGCTGGTCATCGAGTCGGTGACGCCGCCGCCGGTGAGGGAGTCGCCGCTGGTGCTGGTCGGTACGCCGCCGCCCGTCGAGGTGCCGGCGCTCGAGGTGCCGGAGTCGGTGTTGCCGCCCTCGGCGGTGGCGTTGCCCGCGTCGCCGCAAGCGCCCGTGAACGCCAGCCCGGCGACGAATAGCCAATAACGATCGAATCCACGCATACCCCGACCCACCTTCCCACGCGCGGCGAACCCCCCAGAGGTTCGTCGGCTACACGAGTGTAAATACTCTTCGTCGGAGGCGGACTCAAGTGGAATTACTCGATCCGAAAATTGAGGTCTTCCCCCCTGTCGTCGGCCGCCGGGCCGCGGGATGCACGAACGGCGAATGCGACGTCGCGTGACGGCGACGTCGCGTCGGGGTCGAGTGACGGCGCGATCAGGCGGGCTCGATGATGATGTCGGTGAGCACGAGGGCGCTGCCGCCGGCCGGGTAGGCGTACGACGAGTAGCTGTCGAGGCCCCACACGACCAGGCCGAAGGCGCCCTCGCTCTCGGCGATGTGGTGGCCGTTGGTGCAGCCGTTGACGCCGACGTCGGCGCGCACGAGGTCGGCGGTGGCGACCTCGTACTTGCCGTCGACGCCGACGGGCTGCCAGCCGCCGATGGTGCCGAGGCAGTCGACGGTGACGTCCTTGAAGCCGTCGCCGGTGTTGGTGCGGGTGAACACGAGGTTGGTGGTCGCGTAGGTGGTGTCGCTGAAGAACGCGTAGCGGGCCAGGAACTGCGCCGGCGGGAGCACGTGCACGAACTCCTCGTCGCCGAGCAGCAGGCCGAAGCCGGGCGCGGTGGCGCCGGGGCGGGTGCCGCCGGGGAGGTTGGCGGTGTCCATGATCTGGGCCATGGCGAACGGGTGGTCCTTGTCCTGGCTGCGCACGCGGAACGCGAGGGTGGTCGAGAAGTCGGCGACCTGGCCGCTCTCGAGCATCGTCGGGGCGCCGGGGATCGGCGGGTCGTACTCGAGGATGGTGCCCTCGACGGCGCCGACGAACCTGTACTCGACGGACTCGGGGGTGAGGTCCTTCTTGCGCGTCTCGTAGGGCGAGCCGACGTACTCGTGGCCGAGCGCGGTGACGCTGCTGTTCTGCTGGTGGGTGGCCTCGCCGCCGGGCGCGGGCTGGGGCTGCAGGCGGAGGAAGCGGTTGCCGGTGTGGAAGGCGACCGGCTTGTCGCTGAGCACGACGGTGCCGGAGGCCTCGCTCGGGGTGGCGAGCTGCCACTGGACGATCTCGCCGGCGTCGAGGCTGAACTCGCCGAGCTGACCGGCGGCGACGGCGTTCACGCCTGGCCCGGCGGCCAGGTTGGTGGTCGGCACGATCTGCAGGGTGGTGCCGTCCTCGCGGCCGACCGCCTGCAGCCACATGGGGCCGGCGGGCGTGGCGGTGCCGACCATCGAGACCATGGCGACGTAGTTGTCGCCCCACACGCTGGTCGGGTAGAGCAGCTCGGCGCTGGGGAAGTGCGAGCGGGCGCCGCCGAACGGCAGGATGTCGTAGGCGGTCAGGGGGATGTCGGCGGTGAGCTGGAAGGCCGCGCCGCGGCCCGAGCCGCCGAACGCGGTCGGGGCGTTGACGGTCGGGGTGAACGGGCAGGTCAGCGGGACCTGGTTCTCGGGCATGACCGCGTTGGGGTGGCTCGACAGGAACACCACGGCGACGGCGTCGGCGGGGATGCCCTCGGGCGGCACGACCGGCCACATCGCTGGCGGCTGGCCCGGGGTGGCGATGCGCGCGGCGGTGCCGAGGTCGAGGGCCGTGCCGTCGCGGGTCGCGGCGATCTTGGCCGGGTGACCCCAGGTGTTGGCGAGGAACACCGCGAAGCACGGCGGCAGCGCGGGCGGGTACGACGGCGGGGTGGGGACGATGAACTCGCAGCCGAAGTTGGCGCCGCTGGCGGCGGCGGCCTGGCACGCGGGCACGCAGGCGGCGTCCTGGCAGCCCTCGTCGGGGGCGCACTGCTCGACCACGTTCTGCATCTCGTCGACGACCGAGTGGAGGTCGAGGCTGCAGGCGAGCACCGGCGGCGGGAGGTCGGGCGCGAGGGTGGTGCCGCCGTCGGCGGTGCTCGCGTCGGTGGTGGTGGTGCCGGAGGAGTCGCCGGTCTCGAGGCTGGTGACGGTCGTTGTGCCCGACGGGGACGAGGTCAGGGCCGCGGTGGTGGTCGCGTCGGTGGTCGCGTCGGTGGTCGCGACGGTCGGCGTGTCGGTGGTCGCGGTGCCGGACTGCGACGAGGCGGTGGTCGAGGTGTCGTCGCCGCCGCCGGTCGGCGTGGACGACGTGGTGCCAGGGCCGCCGGTGAGCTGGGTGGTGGCGCCCTCGCTGGCGCTGGCGCTGGCGCTGTCGTCGCTGCCGCCGCCGTTGCACGCGAGGAAGAAGAGGAAGAAGGGACCACACCGACCGGATTGCCAACGCATCCGATCAGGGATGCCCGAACGGCGATCGGGGTTCAATGCCGGCGGCTCGGCGGGCCGGCGGGCCGCTCGCGCGTCCGCGCGGGGCGGTCAGCGCGGGGCGCGGGTCAGCGCGGACAGGTACACGGCGCCGCGGCGCTCGGCCACCGAGTCGAACACGAACAGGAAGGCGGCGTGCAGCAGCACCGCGAGCGCGGCGCTCCACAGGGCCGGGCGCCCGCGCTGGCTGAAGGCCACGGCGAGGCTGCCGGCGATGAGCGCGACCCAGACGATCTCGAGGCGGACGAATGTGGCCTGCACCCGGGTCATGCGGGCCGACTCCTCGGCGATCATGCGGGCGGGATCGTCGGCGAGGAGGGCCAGGAGCCCGGCGACCTGCGGGCCCGTGCGAATCCACAGGCCGAGGCCGACGACGAGCTCGAGCAGGCCGAGGACCGCGAGCACGATCGCGAACGGGCGCAGCTCCCAGCGCGGCGCGTACAGCAGGGCGGCCGCGAGGAGGCCGATCGCGCCGGCGAGCCCGACCACGGCGCCGGCGAGCCGCTCGCCCGTGAAGTACTCGGCGACGAACTCGTGCATGGCGTGAGGGTGGCACGCCGGACGGCGCCGCGAAAGCGCCGTCAGGGCGGGCCGAACCCGGATCCGGGGCGCGGCTTTACGGGCGGGCGTGGGGTGTGCGACCGTGGGCCCGTGTTCGGACGTCGCTCCCTGTTCGTCGGGCTGGTGGTCGCCGGGTGCTTCACGGACTCGGGCGGCGAGACGGGGGACTCCGGCGGGAGCGCCGGCGCCGCGGCGACCTCGGTGACGACCGGGGGGACGTCGAGCGGCGGCGAGTCGAGCCCCACCGGCGAGACCGGCGAGACCGGCGATACCGGCGCGTCGAGCGAGAGCGGCGAGGCGACGGCGGGGTCGGAGACGACGCTGCCGATGGTCTGCGGCGACCCGCCGGACCAGCCGAAGGACAGCCCGTGCGCGGAGGAGAGCGGGTGCGGCTGCGTGACCGGCGTGTGCTCGACGATCCCGGTGCTCGGCGGGTGGTGCGGCGAGTGTCTGGTCGACAGCGACTGCAACAACGGCGGGTGCACGCTGCCGAACCCCCTGAAGGAGGTCGGGTCGCGCTGCAACAAGGGGCAGGCGGGCGAGGGCTGCATGACCGACGCGGTCTGCAAGGACGCGGCGTACCCCAGCTGCGGGACGCTGTACGAGGTGCCGCCGCTGCTGCTGGTGGCGACCTGCGGGCAGTGCAAGACGTCCGCCGACTGCCCCGATGCGGCGCCGTACTGCACGCCTGACTACGACCTCGCCAACTTCGGCGGGGTGCGCACGTGCGTCGGCAAGGAGACGCGGGCCAACGACAACGGGTGCGAGGTCGACGCGGTGTGCGCGTCGAAGTCGTGCGGCGAGCTCGACGTCGAGAGCGGGCTGTTGACGCTCGGCATCTGCGGGGAGTGCAAGGTCGACGACGACTGCCCGAACTTCACGAAGTGTGTGGCCGCGACCGTCGACCTCGAGACCGGCAAGATGACCGGGGCGAAGTGCATGTGAGCGGGCGTTCGCGCCGGCCAGGCGGTCGGCTTGACAGCGCGGCGGGTCTCGGGATTACTGCACGGGTCTTTGGTGTGGGGGTGGCGGATGTCGCGGGTTCGGCGTGGGTTGGTGGTCGGGTTGTGGGCGGCGGCGGCGTGCGGCGGTGACGGCCCGGTCGAGGGCGGCGACACCAGCGGCGGCGGGACGATGATCGGCACGAGCACGGGCGGGCCGGACGCGACGACGACGAGCGCGCAGACGACGTCCGACGTGCCGACCGGCGGGTCGATGACGGCGATCGAGACGACCGGCACGGCGCCGACGACCGACACGTCGACCGGGGACGACACCACGAGCGCGGGGGCGACGTCGACGGGGGACGAGGGCACGAGCACGGGCGAGGCGTCGACCGGCGAGGCGTCGACCGGCGACACGTCGTCGGGCGGGCCGGACCCGTTCTGCGGCGACGGCGTCGTCAACGGCGAGGGCGAGCAGTGCGACGACGGCAACGCCGACGACAGCGACACGTGCGTGGCCGGCTGCAAGGACGCGAGCTGCGGCGACGGGTTCGTCGGCCCGGGCGAGGGCTGCGACGACGCCAACCAGGTCGACGACGACGCGTGCAGCAACGCCTGCGCGCCGGCGTCGTGCGGCGACGGGGCGCTGCAGCAGGGCGAGGCGTGCGACGACGGCGACGACGACAACGGCGACGGTTGCCTCGACACCTGCGCGCTGGCCAGCTGCGGCGACGGGTTCGTGCAGGCGGGCGTGGAGGCGTGCGACGACGGCGACGCCGACGACACCGATGTGTGCGTGCAGGGCTGCAAGGACGCGAGCTGCGGCGACGGGTTCGTGCAGGCCGGGGTCGAGGACTGCGACGACGGCGACGACGACGACAGCGACGAGTGCACGGTGCTGTGCCAGGCGCCGAGCTGCAGCGACGGGATCGTCAGCGGCGACGAGAGCGACGTCGACTGCGGCGGCGGCTGCGACGACTGCGAGGTCGGCGACGCGTGCGGCGGGGGCGGGGACTGCGAGACGGGCACGTGCGACCAGGGCAGCTGCGCGCTGGCGCCGAGCTGCAAGGCGCTGAAGGCGGCCCAGCCGGACGCGGCCGACGGGGTCTACCAGGTCGACCCGGACGGCGGCGGGCCGGGGGCGGCGTTCCC
Source organism: Myxococcales bacterium (assembly GCA_016793465.1). The sequence goes on along the minus strand of JAEUJW010000010.1, from coordinate 146,616 downwards.
GGTGTACTGCGACATGACGACCGACGGCGGCGGCTGGGGGCTGGTCATGCGCTTCGCGCCGGCGAACGGGCAGTTCCACTTCTACTCGACCCACTGGACGCAGGTGTCGCTGGTCAACGAGGGCGTGACGAGCCCGACCGACCCGTCGGACGGCAAGTTCCCGGCCTACAACGCCATGCCGGGCGCGGAGATCCGCGGGTGCCTGCGCCACCCGCAGACCCAGCAGTACGGCTGCAAGGTGTACGCGCTGCCGGGCTCGACCACGCCGCTGGCGCTGTTCTCCACCACGCCGGTCGGCTCGGACATCGCCGGCAAGGCGCTCTACTTCAACGAGACCCAGGCCGAGAAGCTGCAGTGGCTGACGATCCAGGGCCGGAGCGTCAACGAGGCCTCGGTCAGCCCCAACTACGTGGCGGTCGGCGTCAACATCGACGACGACCAGTCGTGCTACGACGCGCGCGTGCGCTTCGGGCTGGTGCTCAACAACGAGGCCAACATCACCACGCTCAACGACGCGGCCGGGTTCGGGGCGCAGGCCTACTACACGGTCGGCTGCGACGTCCCCGCGGGGGTCGACTCGCCGTGGCGCACGGCCTGCGGGTTCCAGGCCGGGCCGACCAGCTACCACACGGCCGGCAACATCTGGTTCCGCTGAGGGCGGCGCGGCTCGCTCTGCTCTGGGTGTCCCGATGGACATGTCTTGAAGGACATCAGCGAAGCGCTTGCGTCGCGGACTCGACGTGCGTGCACTTGCGAGCCGTGAGCCGGAGCGGGGTCGAACGGCGCCGCGGCGCCCGCGTGCCGCCGTGTGCCCATCCGTCCGCGCGCGCGAATCCCGGCGCGCCGCGGCCGGAAAATCGATTGACGCTGGCTCGCCGTCGCGGATAGCTTGCCGGTTCACGCGTCGGCGACGGTGCGCCGCGCGAGCACGGGCTGTGATGCTGCGTATCCGACACGAGCCGACGACGCTGTCTCGCACGCGCGTGCGAGCGGCGTTCGCCGCGGACGAGCCGGCCCGGCCGGCCCGCTGCTCGCCGCCGCAGCCCCGCCAGTCGAACGCACGCTTCACGAGGGCAACCCCATGTCTGCAGCCGATATCCTCGCGTCTCTCTCGGCCCTGTTCCCCGGCAAGCCGGTGTTCGCCATCGAGGTCGGCGACGTGCCGCTGCGCGTGCACGCGTTCGCCGGCAGCGAGGCGATCAGCGCCCCGTTCGAGTTCGTCGTCGAGGTCGCGGGCCCCGAGTTCGACCCCGAGACCCTGCTCGGTCAGACGGCCGCGCTGACGATCAAGGGGCTCGACGAGCCGCGCGTGGTCCACGGCATCGTCGCCGCCGCCGACTACGCCGGGCACACCCGCGAGTTCGACCTCTACGAGCTGACGATCGTGCCGTGGGCCCACCGCCTGCTGCACCGGCGGTCGAGCCGCATCTTCCAGGACAAGACCACCCAGGAGATCGTCACGGCGGTGCTGACCGGCGCGGGCTTCAAGGCCGACCGCTTCCGCTTCTCGCTGCACGACAGCTACGCGCCGCGCGACTACTGCGTGCAGTACCAGGAGACCGACCTCGCGTTCGTCAGCCGCCTGCTCGAGGAGGACGGCATCTTCTACTTCTACGAGCACAGCGCCGAGGGCCACGTGTGGGTCATGGCCGACCACGTGCAGGTGCACACGCCGATCGCCGGCGACTCGCGGCTGTGGTTCGCCCCGCCGCAGGGCAACGCCGTGCAGGACGAGGAGCACGTGCACAGCCTGCGGTTCGGCGGGCGCGTGCGGCCGGGCCGGGTCTCGCTGCGCGACTTCAACCTGCACAAGCCGGACATGCCGATGGAGGTGCAGGAGTCGGCCAAGGCCAACCCGGAGCTCGAGGTCTACGACTACCCGGCCGAGTACCAGGAGCCCGCGCGCGGCGGACCGCACCAGGGCCAGTCGATGGCCAAGATCCGCCTCGAGGAGATCCAGGCGACCCGCAAGCTCGGCCGCGGCAGCAGCGACAGCGCGCGCCTGACCCCCGGCTACGTGATGACGCTCGCCGGTCACCCGCGCGACGAGTTCAACATCGACTACCGCGTGCTGCAGGTGAAGCACCGCGGCACCCAGCCGCAGGCGCTCGACGTCGACGCCGACGGCGACAACACCTACGAGAACAGCTTCATCGTCACCGACCTGAAGGTGCCGTTCAGGCCGGCGCGCGCGACCCCGCGGCCGAGCGTGCGCGGCATGCAGACCGCCACGGTCGTCGGCCCCGAGGGCGAGGAGATCCACGTCGACAAGTGGGGCCGCGTGCGCGTGCAGTTCCACTGGGACCGCGAGGACAAGTTCGACGAGACCAGCGCCACGTGGGTGCGCGTCAGCCAGCTGTGGGCCGGCAACAAGTGGGGGGCGATGTTCATCCCGCGCATCGGCCACGAGGTGCTGGTCGACTTCCTCGAGGGCGACCCGGACCGCCCGGTGATCGTCGGCCGCATCTACCACGGGCAGAACGAGGTGCCGTACCAGCTGCCCGAGGAGAAGACCAAGAGCACCATCAAGTCGGACAGCTCGCTCGGCGGCGGCGGCTACAACGAGCTGCGCTACGAGGACCGCAAGGGCGCCGAGCAGATCTTCCTGCACGCCGAGCGCAACATCGACGTGCGCGTCAACAACGACGCGTTCTCGACGGTGTGGCAGCACTCGCACGTGACGGTCGGCCACGAGGAGGGCGGCAAGGCCGGCGACAGCTTCGTGCAGCTGTTCCACGACCACTTCCTCAACATCCACCGCCACACCAAGGCCCACCTCGGCGGCGACGTGCAGCTGCTGATCGGCGGCGTCGACGCGCCGGGCCGGCTCGACATGCACGTGCGCAGCGACGCGCTGTCGCTGGTCGACGGCGACCGCCACACGCACACGCGCAAGAGCACGATCGAGAAGGTCGACGGCTCGGTCCACCGCATCGTCCTCGGCAACGAGCAGACCCGCATCGCCGGGCGCAAGGCGATCGAGACGGGCGACGAGATCCACCTGAAGTCGAGCCGCATCATCCTCGACGCCGGCGACTCGCTGACGATCCAGGCCGCGGGCGGGCACATCACCATCGACCCGAGCGGGATCTACATCGAGGGCACGATGATCTACTTGAACAGCGGCGGCGGGCCGATCTCCGGCGCGGGCGCCAGCCCGGCGACCGCCCAGGACGCCCAGGACGCCGCGCCGACCCCGGCGACGCCGTCCGAGCGCGGCTCGAAGTGAGCCCGCGGGCTCACAGCGCCAGGCCGATGACCAGCGCGAGCAGCAGCAGGGTCACGAGCCCGACGTTGAGGTAGAGCAGCCGCCTCTTCAGCGGCGTCAGCGGCGAGCGCGAGGAGGCGCTCGCCGCTGACGCCGGTCGCGCGGCGCTCGCCGAGACCGCGGCGGCGACCTGCGCGGGGATCTCGAAGCTCGCGGGCTTCGTCGGCGCGGGGCTCGTCGCGGCTGGTTGCGGCGGGGCGGCGACCGCGGGCGGCCTCGGCGGCGGGGCGACGACGGTGCGCACGACCGGCGGCGGGGCTGCGCGTGGCGCGGGCGGCCGCGGCGGTGCGGCGGGCGTCAGCGAGGGCGGCTCGGGGGGCGTCGGCGGGCCCGGTCGCGGCGGTGCGGCGGGCGTCAGCGAGGGCGGCCCTGGGGTCGGCGGCGGGCCCGGCGGGCGGGCGGCGTCGTGGACCGCGGCGAGCACGTCGGACGACAGCCGGTCGGTCGGGTCGAGGCGCGGGCGTCGCGGCGGGCCGTCGCTCGTCGGCGCGTCGGCCTGCGCGCGGTGGGCCTCGTTCACCGCGTCGAGCACGTCGGTCGGCAGCTTGTCGGTCACGTCGAGCCGCGGCTGGCGCGGCGCGCCCGGGCGGCGGGCGATCACCGTGCGGTCGGCGTCGGCGGGATCTTCGTGCTCGACGATCGCGGCCTGCACCGCGCGCACGCGCATCGACGGGCTCGAGGTGGCCGGCGACCGCATGCGCGCGGGCGGCGGTTTTGCGGTCGACTCGGCCGCGGCGACCTTCATGTTCGTCGCGCTCGCCGACGCGGCCGCGGCGACCTTCATGTTCGTCGCGCTCGTCGACGCGGCCGCGACGCGCGCGCCGGACGTCGCGGCGGACGGATCCGAGGCGGGCGTGGGTCGCGTCGCGCCGGCCGGGATCGTGCGCTGGGCGCCGGTCCTGGTCTGCAGCGCGCGCTGGGGGCCGGTGGCGGCTTGCAGCGTGCGCTGGGCGCCGGTCGTGGTCTGCAGGCTGCGCTGGGCCCCGGTCTTGCCGGCGGTCCTGACGGGCGCGACCACGGTCTCCTCGCGCGGCTCGGGCTGGCTCGTCGCGGGCTGGGTCGCGGACGTCGCTTGCAGCTCGAGCGTCGACTCCTTGAGCGGGGGGTCGCGCTGCAGCTCGAGGGTCTGCTCCTTGAGCGGGGGCTCGCGCTGCAGCTCGAGGGTCTGCTCCTTGAGCGGCGGCTCGGGTCTCAGCTCGAGCGTCGATTCCGGGCGCGGCGCGCTGCTCGGCGTCGGCTCGAGCTCCGGCCGCGTCGCGCCGCGCGAGCCGCCGAGGCGGGTCCACCCGGGCGCGGCGATCGGCGCCTGCTCGCGGGCGACGATCGTCGGCGCCGCGGTCGTCACCGGCGGCGGCGCCTCCTCGGGCGGCGGCGCCGGCTGCAGCGGGGGCAGCCCGAGCGCCTGGCGCAGGTCGGTGCGCAGGTCGTGGAGGTCGGCGTACTGCCGCTGCGGATCGGTGGCGAGCGCGCGGGTCATCAGCTCGTCGACCGCGTGCGGCACCGGCACCAGCCGGCGCAGCGACTGCCCGGGCTGCGGGCGCGCCTCGCAGATCAGCTCGAACAGCATGACCGCGAGGCTGTGGATGTCGGGGCGCACGTCGGCGACGGGGGCCGGCCAGCCCGGCGCGCGGTAGTCGGCGTCGTCGGTGCGCGTGCGCTCGAACTCCGCGACCCCGTAGTCGAGCAGCTTGACCTCGTCGCGGGCCGACACCAGGCAGCGGGCCGGGGTCAGGCCGTGGTGGGCCACCGCCGTCCTCGCGTGCACCGCCGCGAGGACCTCGACGATCCGCTCGCCGATCGTCAGGGCGCGCTGCCACGGCAGCGGGCCCTGCTCGCGCAGGCGGTCGAGGCCGCGATCGATCTGCGGGTCGCCGGCGACGTGCGGGCTGTCGGGCAGCGCGGCCGGCACGGTGTGCGGCAGCACCAGGCCGGCGACCTTGGCGGCCGACGCCGCGGCCACGACCTTCACGTAGGTCGCCCAGCTCGTCGCGGTCACGCAGGCCGGGTCGAACAGCGTCAGTGCGACGTTCTGACCGGTGTACTCGTCGACCGCGAGGAACGTGCGGGCGACGGCGCAGACGCGGAGCTGGGCCGCCAGCTCGTACCGCTCCTCGATGCGATCGCCGAGACCAGGTGAGAACGAGCCGGGCACGCGCGGTCATGCAGCGTACACGCATCGCCGCGGCCATGGAAACAGGCGGGGACCGCGGCGGCGCGGGCGACGAGATCGACCCGCGCGTCGACGCGCGACGCGGTCGCCCGCGAATGTCCGCGCGTCGCACGGCCCGCGCGCACGCCTCTGTTACGATGCGCCGCGAGGGGGAGGACGGGGATGCCGGACGCAGCGAGGATCAGCGACTTTCACACCTGCCCGAAGGTCGAGCCGGGGCCCGTGCCGCACGTGGGCGGGCCGATCTTCAGCGGCAGCGCCAACATCATCGTCGGCTTCTTGCCGGCGGCCCGCGTCGGCGACAGCGTGGTGTGCTTCCCGGTCGGGCCCGCCGACGCGATCTCGCAGGGCTCGCCGACGGTGGTGTTCAACAGCCGCAAGGCCGCGCGCAAGGGCGACGCGTGCGACCACGGGGGGGCGATCGCCCGCGGCTGTCCGACCGTGATCATCGGCGGCAGCGGCCAGAGCTTCACCTTCCGCGCCGCCGCCCGCACCGGCACCCCGTTCTGCGAGGAGTGCGAGCGTCGCCGTCGCGAGATGGAGGACCGGGACGACTCGGCCAAGCCCGGCGAGTCGACGACCCTCGACGACGAGCCGCCCGCCGGCGCCGTCGCCGGCCGCGACCTGCTCGGCACCTCGACGCTCGACATGGTGGCGCTCGCGCGCCAGGCCGACCAGGGCGACGGCCTCGACCTCGAGCGCCGCGCCGCCAAGCTCGGCGTGGCCTACATGTTCTACGCCGGCAAGAACTCGGGCCGGGTCAAGCCCAGCAAGATCACCTCGCACCTCCGCGGCATCGACCTCTCGCAGCCGGTCGAGGTCGTCGACGTGTCGAACCAGACGTTCTACCAGCGCGGCAGCCCGGGCTCCGACAACGGCGCCTACTACTCGCAGGACATCGCCATCCCGCCGGAGGAGCTCGGCGCCGCCGGCGAGGTGTACCCGCGGGTCGACGGCGTACCGACCCCGCCGGCTGTCCCGCGGGACAGGCGCGAGGTCCGCTTCGACGCCACGCCCGCGCTCGGCCTGAAGAGCACCGCGGCGCCGATCGACGACGACTGGTCGATGCCGAGGTCGGACACGGACCCGGGCAAGGTCGTGCCGTGCAAGGGCGGCGCGACCCAGCTCATGATCCCGTGGAGCTTCCACGGCTCGTCGACCACCCGCAGACTGTGAGGCGCGCGGCAGCATGGCGGACATCATGCGCATCTTGTCCAGGGACGCGTTCGCGGCGGTGCTCGGCCAGGCGCGCAGCGACACGGCCCGCCGCGACCCGGCGAGCTGGTCGGTGCTGCGGCAGATCGCCGGGCAGCTCGAGTTCATGGCCGCGGCCACCGCCGACGGCCGCGTGCCGACGGCGGCCGAGCGCCGGCGGACCACGCTCGGGCCGCTGGCGGCGCGCAACCTCGAGGACTCCGACCCCGAGTACGCCGACACGCTCGAGGAGCTCGACTACACGTTCATCCGCTACCCGCTGCTGCCGCCGGGCCCGCCGGTGCGCCGCCGCGGCGTGCTGCAGGTGTGGTCGGGCCGCGCCGCGTTCGCCAAGGTCGAGCTCGAGCTCGGGGTGCCGAAGGCGATCGCCAACACCGGCCGCGAGTTCCCGCCGTCCGGCCCGCCCGCCGGCGTGCCGCACTTCCAGATCGTGTGGGACGGCGTGTGCGCGCACGTGCAGGCGATCGGCGGGCCGAAGATCACCGTGCAGGGGCGGGCGGTGTGGACGGCCGAGCTCGCCAACCGCACGTGGATGGCGGCCGGCGCCACCGACTTCCGCTTCCTCGTCGAGGACCGCACCCCGCCGCGCACGCCGGCCGCGCCGACCGCGGCCAGCCGCGCCGCGCTGGCCGAGCTGAGCCGCCGCTGCGACGCCGGCAACCTCTACGCGATCGTCGACGCGGCCCGCTCGCGCCGCGCGCTCGAGGTCGTCGAGGAGAGCGTCGACGCCTACGCCTCGCTGTACGACGGCGAGCAGGGCCGCGCGTTCGACGACATCGCCCCGTACCTCGTGCACCTGCGCGGCGACTCGTGGCTGCTCGAGCGCCTGGTGATCGAGGGCTGGGGCGACGCGTGGGGCGTGTTCCTGACCAGCGACGCCGGCTTCGCGGCGGTCCGCCGGCACTTCCGCCAGTTCCTCATGGTCCACTCGGAGGGCGAGCCGCAGCGCCTGTTCTTCCGCTTCTACGACCCGCGGGTGATGACGACCTTCGCGGCCGTCATGACCCCCGAGCAGCGCGCCGAGTTCATGAAGGACGTCACGGCGCTGTGGTACGAGGACGGCGACCGCGGGCTGCGCCGCGTCGACCCGTGACTCACTTCGGCGGGCTCACGATCTCGACGATCACGACCTTCACGTTGGTGTAGGTGGTGGTCGTGTACTTCTCCGTGCCGTCGTAGGTGGTCTTCGACTCGGTGACGCCGTACTTGGCGATCGCGTCCTTGATCTCGGTCAGCTTGGCCTGGCTGCCGGAGATCGAGGGGTAGTACTGCGTGGTCGGCTTGGCCTTGCCGACCCCGGGCACCTTGACCGGGTTGTTCGCCGAGGCGCCGCCGGGCAGCAGGCAGCCCTCGAGGTCGACGGGGTTGTTGCCGCCGTGGATGTTGACCGCGCCGCGCGTGCCGAAGTGCGACGTCGCCTCGCTCTGGGTCATCTGCACGATGCGGTACGGGCCCTTGCTGCCGGGGTTCTTGATCAGCGCGTAGGTGCCGGGCATGACGCGGGCGTCGCTGCCCTGGACCTTGCTCGACGGGCCCGCGGCCTCGAGCATCTTGCCGGTCACGAGCGGCTTGTCGTCGCCGGACTTGCGCAGCTCGAAGTCGCCGATGGTGCCGCCCTGCTGCACGTTCTCGTTGGCCGCCCCGGGGACCTTGTTCCACTCCTGCTTGCGCCAGACCGTCAGGGTCAGCTCGCACGGGCACTTGGCCTCGTCCTCGCCGACAGCGTCGTCGCCCGTGGCCGCCGCGGCCGCCTTCTTCACACCCGCCATGATCCGTCACCCCGCCGCGCCCGGCTCCGCGGCGCGCAGGAACGGTAACACGGGCCGACACAGCGGGTCGTCGACGAACCCGACGCCGAGCAGCCAGGCGGTCAGGGTGTGGCGGGTGCGGGCGCGCGGGCCGACCTGCGAGCGCCCGGCCGCCGCGTCGGCCGCGGCCAGGAACTCGCCGAGGCGCGGCGTGGCGAGCAGGGGCGCGCGCGCCGGGAGCGTGGCCGCGAGGGCGCGCTCCAGCGTCGCGCCGGGCTCCGCGAGGGTGCGCTCGCCGAGCGTCACCGCCGCCTCGCAGGCGGCCAGCGGATCGTCGGGGAACCACCCGGCGTGCGCCGGCGCGGCGAGGTTGGCCGCGAAGGTGTCGATGTTGCAGTCGAGCACCGGCTCGGCCCGCCCGGGCCGCGGGTCCTCGTGGAACAGCCACGCGCAGCGCGGGTCGTCGAACAGGTCGAAGCCGCACACGCACGCGCACGCGAGGCAGGTCAGCAGCTCGGCGCGGCGGGTCAGCCCGCGCGCCCGCGCGGCCGCGTGCATGCGCAGCGCGGCCTCACGGACGTCGGCCGGGCTGCACGGCCGCAGCCGCGGTTCGAAGTGCCGGCGCAGGAACGGCTCGGCCTCCCCGGCGAACCTGTCGAGCTGGGCCCGGCGAAAGCTGTCGCGCTGGCCTCGCGAGATGGCGAACATGACGACCCCTCGGTGTGAGCGCCGGAGCGAGGGCGCGGCGCATCGTACCACGGCGGCCTCGCGGCGCGGATGGGCCGTGCCGCGCGCCCGCGGCCGGACCCGAGCGGCTCGCACTGTCACTTTCACGGGCGCCGCGGCGCCAGGCGCCGGCCGTGAGGCGGCGACGCGCCGCTGCTCGACGCACGCGACGGTCGCTCGGCGCCCGCGGTCGTCGACGCGGCGGGTCGGCGGCGCCGCGGGTGGACTGGTTCCACGCTCGCCGCCCGCGGTCGTCGGCGCGGCGGGTCGGCGGCGCCGCGGGTGGACGGGGTTTCACGCTTGCGCGGTTCGTCGCGCTCGAGGTATCGCCGACGTGGTGGAGGTCGACGCCGATGGGGCGGCGGCCGCTCGGGTGACGGAGGTGGAGTATGCGAGGGCTGGATCGTTCGTGGTGGCTGTGCGCGTGGATCGTCGGCGGGGCGCTGCCGGCGTGTGGTGACAGCGGTGCTGGGAGCTCGGCGAGCGAGTCCGCGGGCTCGACGAGCTCGGGCGAGCCGCAGACCGACACCGGCGAGCCGCCGACGACCTCGGAGGGGACGACGGGCATGCCGCCGACGTCGCTGTCGGCCGGCATGACGTCGACGGACCCGACGACTGGGCCCGGCGGGGTGTGCGGCGACGGCACCGTCGACGTCGGCGAGGACTGCGACGACGGCGCGAACAACGGGCCGGGCCAGGCGTGCAACGCGAGCTGCGCGCCGAACGTGTGCGGCGACGGCGACGTCGGGCCGGGCGAGGCCTGCGACGACGGGCCGAACAACGGGCCGGGTCAGGCCTGCAACGCCGCCTGCCAGGCCGGCGCGTGCGGCGACGGCGAGGTCGGGCCCGGCGAGCAGTGCGACAACGGGGCCGACAACGGCGACATGAACGCGTGCAAGTCCGACTGCACCGACGCGGCCTGCGGCGACGGCCTGGTCGGGCCCGGCGAGGGCTGCGACGACGGCAACGACGTCGACAACGACGAGTGCACCAACACGTGCGCGCTGGCGACCTGCGGCGACGGCGTGGTCGCGCCGACCGAGCAGTGCGACGACGGCAACACGGTCGACGAGGACGCCTGCACCGGCGCCTGCACCGACGCGCTGTGCAGCGACGGGTTCGTGCAGCCGGGCGTCGGCGAGGACTGCGACGACGGGGTCGACAACTCGGACAACGCGGCGTGCACCACCGAGTGCAAGGCCAACGTGTGCGGCGACGGCCACGTGTTCAACACCGGCGACGGCGCCGAGCAGTGCGACGCCGGCGTCGACAACGGGCCGGGCCAGGTCTGCAACGCGATGTGCCTGCTCAACACCTGCGGCGACGGCGACAAGAGCCCCGACGAGGAGTGCGACGACGGCGACCTCGACGCGGGCGACGGCTGCTCGCCGCTGTGCAACCTCGAGGGCTGCGGCAACGGCATCATCGACCCGGGCGAGGCGTGCGACGACGGGGCCGACGGCGACAACGACGACGGCTGCACCGACGCCTGCCAGGAGCCGGCCTGCGGCGACGGCTTCGAGCAGCCGAGCGTCGGCGAGCAGTGCGACCTCGGCGGGCAGAACAGCGACGGCGGCGCGTGCACGTCGATGTGCAAGGACGCGGCCTGCGGCGACGGGCTCATCCAGGCCAACGTCGAGCAGTGCGACGACGGGCCGAACAACGGCCCGGGCAAGGCGTGCAACGCCATGTGCAAGGCCAACGTGTGCGGCGACGGCGACACCGGCCCGGGCGAGGCCTGCGACGACGGCAACCAGAGCAACAACGACGGCTGCACCAACGTGTGCAAGCTGGCGACCTGCGGCGACGGCTTCACCCAGCCGCCCGAGCAGTGCGACGCGGGCATGAACAACAGCAACGTCGGCGTGTGCACGCTGGCGTGCAAGAGCCCGGTGTGCGGCGACACCTTCACCCAGCCGTCGAACAACGAGCAGTGCGACGACGGCAACGGCTCGAACACCGACGCCTGCGTGCAGGGCTGCAAGACCGCCAAGTGCGGCGACGGCTTCGTGCAGCAGGGCGTCGAGCAGTGCGACGACGGCAACCAGGTGCAGACCGACGCGTGCACCAACGCCTGCAAGACCGCGGTGTGCGGCGACGGCATCGTCCAGGCCGGCGTCGAGCAGTGCGACGACGCCAACGCGGTCGCCGGCGACGGCTGCAGCGCGACCTGCCAGATCGAGGTCGGCTGCGTGCTCAACCCGGCGGTGATGAACCTGCCGGCGGTCGTCAACCCGAACAACTACTACGGCGAGATCGCGTTCGACGGCGGGTGCAACGTGCTGGCCGTGACGTCGTTCGCCGGCGGGGTCTCGCGCATCAGCAAGACCAACGGCGCGGTCACCAACCTCGTGGCCAAGTTCGGCAACGTCAGCTCGGCCAACGGCGTGGCCTACCGCCCGGCCGACGGCCGCATCTACGTCGCCACCGACAGCCCGGCGCAGCTGTGGTCGACCGACGGCGTGAACGCGCCGACCATGCACGTCGCCTACCCGCAGACCGTCAACGCCATCGCCGTGGCTCCGCCGGGGTTCGGCCCCTACGGCGGGCAGATCGTCGGGGTGACGACGGCCGGCACCGTGAACGCCTACAACCCGGCCAACAACGGCCTGACGACCATCGGCACCAGCTCGGGCATCCTCAGCGACCTGGTGTTCAGCCCGTCCGGCGCCACGCTCTACGTGGCCAACAACACCAACAACCGCGTCGACGCCATGACGAGCGGCGGGGTGTTCACCCAGGTCATCGCCGGCCTGTCCGCGCCCGACGGCCTCGGCGTCGACAGCGACGGCACGCGGCTGATGGTCGCGCACTTCCCGGCGGGCGGGCGCATCGACTACGTCAGCCTGCCGGGCGCCGTGCTGACGGTCGGCACCGCGGTCAACCTCGACGGCGGCTACTACACCACCGGCGTGGTCGTCGACACCGCGGACAACGTGTTCTACAAGACGTCGAACGGCCAGGCGGCGGTCAGCGCGTTCAAGGCCCCGTGAGCGCCGGCGGGCCCGCGTCGCCGCGACGACCGGCGGCGACGCGTCACGGGAACAGCTCGGCGAACAGGTCGGCGGTCTCGGCGTCGCTGGCGACGATCAGCGTCTCGTCGACCGCGCCGTCGGCGGCGGCGAGCTGCCAGATCACGGCGACGCGCTCGCCGTCGGTCTCGCCGGCGACGATCATGCGGTCGCCGACCCAGTGCTCGGCGAGCACGCTGAAGGTGTTGGGGTCGCTGGCCTCCTCGGCGCGGCGGATCTCGGACATGTGCCACATGACCGGGCCGTACGAGTCCTGCGAGACGTAGCCGAAGCCCGCGGGCGGCTCGGGCAGGGCGGTGTCGATGGCGGCGAAGGCGGCGTCGATCTCGAGGCCGCCGGTCAGGGCGTAGGCGGTCGAGTCGCCGGCGAACGCGTAGGCGGCGTCGACGTCGTCGTGGCCGCCGACGATGTAGCGGCCCTGGGTGGTCCAGGCGCCGAAGATGTACTGGAACGCGCCCATGGCCTGGTACCACGGGACCTCGGGGTCGGCGAAGGCGCGCATGACGTCGTCGAGGCCGAGGCCGTAGGCGAAGTCGTCGGAGGCGGCGCGGTAGTCCGGGTTCCGCCACGTCGCGAGGTCGGCGTAGAACTGGGCCTCGCCGGTGACGAGCGTGCGCAGGGCGCGGGCGCGGTCGAAGGTGACGGCGTCGTCGCTGAACAGGGCGTCGAGCCCGACCTCGGCGTCGCGGTCGGCGACCACCAGGGTGTAGACCAGCGAGAACAGCTCGAACTCGGGGTCGCTGCCGTCGGCGACGATGGTGACGACCCGCCTCGACCAGTCGTAGACCAGCAGCGGCAGCGCGAGCTCGCCGGGCTCCGACTCGTCGTCGTCGCCCGGGTCCGCGGGCAGCAGCTCGAGCAGCGCGAAGGCGCGGTCGAGCTTGGCGGCGCGGTCGGCCTCCTCGGGCGTCGGCTCGGCCGGCGCCGGCAGGCGCGCCAGGTACTCGTCGGCGGTCAGCCGCTCGATCTTCGGCAGCGGGTGCTCGACGCCTCGCATGCAGGTGACGACGTGGCGCACGTGCTCGAGGCACTCGTCGTCGTCGATGGCGCAGTCGCCGGCGGCGCGCAGCTCGCACGGGTCGGACTCGTTGCAGGCCGGTCCGAGGAGCACGCAGGGGAGGAACGCCAGCACGAGGGGTCGCATGGCGCGGGATGGTACGGTTTCGCGCACTCGATGGCAAACGCCGATCCGGGGGCGCCAGGGGCCGCCGCGTCGGTGCTCGTGTCGGCGTGATCGGGGCGCGTCGATCGCCGCGGCGACGCGTGGCGATCGACGAAGGGGGATCGATGCGGGTCGGCCGGCGCGGCGTGAAGGCTGCCGATGGGGACGGCGGCCGCGGCGAAGACGTCCGACGTGCGGCGCGCTGCGGCCGCGTCTCCGCCAGGGGGAGCGGCGATCCGGCGCGCCCCGTGCAGGCGGCGTCGCGGCCATTCAAAGGCGGGCTGCGCTTGAAACGGCCGACGCGGGTGGCGCTTGCCATGCGGCGCGCGCGTGTGGTGACATGCGCCGGCGCCTTGTCGGGGCTCGCGGTGCGGGGTCCCGCGGCGGATCTGCCGATGCGAGAGACCACGACCCTGCCGTCCTCGGCGATGCTTGTTGCGCGAGCCGCGGGGACGCGCGGGGAGGCGGGGCGGTGAGCGGGGACGGCGGGGCGCCGCGGGTGCGGCTGTCGCTGCGCACGCGCTGGACGCTCGCGCTGCTGGCGGTGGTGCTGGTCTCGATCGGGGCGTACGCGTGGTTCGGGGTCAAGATCCAGCGGCGCGGGCTGGCCGAGGCCGAGCGCGGGCTCGAGGTCGCGGTCAGCGATCACGTGGCCGACCTGTTCGTGCGCACGCTGAGCGACGCGGCCGACGCGACCCACCGCGTCGGCGTGGTGCTGACGGCGGGCAGCTTCGACGACGTCGACGCGCGCATGGAGATGGCCCGCGACGCGGTGGCGCGGGCGGACGGGCTCACGCAGGTGGCCATCTACACGCCGGACGGGGCGTTCATCGAGGCGATCGTGCGGCGCGGCGAGGCGGCGCGCGGGGCCGGCGAGGCGCTGGCGCCGACGGCCCGCGGCGACGGGTGGCTGGCGCCGGTGGTCGGCGCGGACGGCGTGGAGCTGCGCTACGTCGAGGCGGTGCGGGTCGACGGCGAGGCGGTGATGTTCGTGGTCGGCACGCTCGGCGCGGGGCTGTCGCGGCGGCTGGCCGACATCTCGCGCGACCGCTTCGACGGGCGCGACGACGGGGTGCTGGTGCTCGGCGGGGACCGCAGGGTGCTGTTCGGGCCGAGCGCGGGGCCGCTGGCGGTCGGCAGCGACCTGCAGGGCCGCGACGTGCTCGCGGGGCTCGACCTGCCGGCGGACGCGTTCGCGGCCGACTTCGGGGCGACCACCGAGTTCACGGCCGACGGCGAGGCGATGGTCGGGTCGCTGCGGGCGATCTCCGAGCTCGGCTTCGCGGTGGTCGTGCGCCGGCCGGCGAGCGCGGTCTACCGCTCGCTGCGCGCGGCCCAGGAGATGCTGGTGTTCGTCGGCGCGGCGCTGGCGGCCCTGGCGATGCTGACCGGCGCGTGGCTGGCCGGGCGGACCACGCGGTCGGTGAAGCGCCTGACCGGGCTGACGCGGGCGTACGCGCGGCGCGAGTTCTCGGCGCGCTGGCAGGTCGGCTCGGGCGACGAGATGGACGTGCTCGGCGCGGCGATGACGGCGATGGCCGACGACCTCGCGGCCGGCGAGCGCGAGCTGCAGCGGCGGGCCGCGGTCGAGGCCGGGCTGTCGCGCTTCCTGCCGGCCGAGGTGGCGCGGCGGGTCGCGGCGGGCGAGCACGCGCTGACGCTGGGCGGCGAGCGGCGGACGGTCAGCGTGCTGTTCGCCGACGTGGTGTCGTTCACGACCTTCGCCGAGAAGGCCGCGCCCGAGTCGGTGGTGAAGTTCCTCAACGAGCTGTTCACGGTGCTGGCGGAGGTGGTGTTCCGCCACGGCGGCACGGTCGACAAGTTCATCGGCGACTGCGTGATGGCGATCTTCGGCGCGCCGGACCAGCAGGACGACCACGCGGCGCGGGCCCTGGCGTGCGCCGAGGACATGCACCGATTCGTCGAGACCAGCGCGCCGGCCTGGCGCGAGAGCCACGGCATCGAGGCCCGGCTCGGCATCGGCGTCAACGCCGGCGAGGCGCTGGTCGGCAACCTCGGCAGCGAGCAGCGCATGGAGTACACGGCGATCGGCGACGTCGTGAACGTGGCGGCGCGGCTCGAGGGCATGGCGCGCGCCGGTCAGACGCTGATCACCGCCGAGGTGGCGCGCGCGGCCGGCGAGGGCTTCGTGTTCGTGCACCGCGGCGAGCACGCGCTGCGCGGCAAGCACCTGCCGGTGGAGATCCTGGAGGTGCAATGAAGGACACCCTGCAGTCGCCGCCGTGCCCGCGCTGCGGGGCCCCGCACGCCGCCGGCGAGTGCCCGACGCGCACGCCGGCGCGCGGCTCGGCGGGCGGCGCCACGGCTCCGGCGCAGACCGCGGGGCCCGGGGCCTCGCGGGCGGGCGCCACCGGCGAAGGGCTGGGGGATACGCTGCCGTCGCTGCCGCGGGCCACCGCGCGGCCGGACGCGCGGGCCTCGGGCTCGGGCCTGGCGTCGCTGCCGGCCGAGGCGCGGCGCGAGGAGGTGACCCTGGACTCGCGCTCGTCGCTGCTCGACGACCGGGCGGAGCGGCGGATCGGCCAGGTGATCGGCGGGCGCTACCGCATCGAGGCGGTGATCGGGACCGGCGGGTTCGGGTCGGTGTACCGCGCGCGTCAGCTGTCGATCGACGAGCCGGTGGCGATCAAGTTCCTGCGCTCCGAGCTGGCGCGCCACTCCGACCTGCGGGCCCGGCTGCGCCGCGAGGCCAAGGCGCTGGCCCGGCTGCGCCACCCCAACATCGTGTCGGTGCTCGACTTCGACGACCGCGACGACGACCCGTACATCGTCATGGAGCTGGTCGACGGCGCGACGCTCGAGAGCCAGCTGGTGGTCGACGGCAAGCTGCTGTCGCTCGCGCGGCTCGGGGTGATCTTCGATCAGCTGCTCGGCGCGCTGGCCACCGCGCACGCGGCCGAGGTGGTGCACCGCGACCTGAAGCCCGACAACGTGCTCCTGCTGCGCGACGGCGGGCGGGTCAAGGTCCTCGACTTCGGCATCGCCCTGATGCGCGAGCGCGAGGACGACGTGCGCCTGACCGCGACCGGGGCGGTCCAGGGCACGCCGCTGTACATGGCGCCGGAGCAGTGCCGCGGGCGCGACGTCGACGCCAAGGCCGACATCTACGCGGTCGGCGGCATGCTGTTCGCGGCCCTGACCGGGGTGCCGCCGTTCACCGGCGACAGCGGGCCGGAGCTGATGATGAAGCACATGTTCGTCGAGCCGCCGCCGCTGCAGGAGTGCGGGCAGCGGCCGGCGGTCAGCCCGGCGCTCGAGGCGCTGGTGCGCCGGGCCCTGGCGAAGCGGCCGGAGCTGCGGCCGACGGCGGTCGAGCTGCGCGACAAGCTGGCGCAGACGCTGACGGGCGACGACTCGGTGACGTTCGCGCTGCGCGGGCAGGCGGAGCGCCAGCGCGGGCCGTCGCGCGAGGAGCGGGCGCTGCCCGAGCGGCCGGCCGCGCTGACGGGCGAGCCGGCCATGGCCGACGACGAGTGCGTGCTGCTGTGGGGCGTCGAGGCGCCGCGGGCGGAGCGGCTGATCGCGGCGATGGCGGCCAACGGGCTGTGGGGCGTGCGCGCCTCGCAGGGCCCGGACGGGCCGGTCGGGCGGCGGGTGCGGGCGCTGGTGATCGGGCCGGAGGAGGTGGCGACGCGCATCGCGGGGCTGCGGTCGCGGCCGACCACCGCGAAGCTGCCGGTGCTGGTGATCGACGTGGTCGACGTCGCGGCCACGCCGGGGCTGGTGCGCGCGGGGGCCAGCGACGTGGGGCTGGCGCAGGTCGGCGACGAAGCGCTGTGCGCCAAGCTGCGGCGCATGATCAGGAGGGGACGATGAACGTGCTGTGGATCTCCGGGGTGTTGCTGGCGGCGCCGGCCGACGCGGGGGCGGCCGCCGACGTGCCGCTCGACGACTACAAGGTCAAGAAGGGCGAGACGTGCGGGCAGATCGCGCGCAAGCTGTACGGCAGCAGCAAGTACCTGGCGGCCCTGCACACGCACAACCCGCAGCTCGGGCCGCTGCCGCACAAGCTCGAGGCCGGGCAGATCCTGAAGGTGCCGGGCAAGGGCCACGCGCACAAGGGGCCCGACGCGACGCTGACGTTCCTGCGCAACGAGGTCGAGACGTACACGCCGGAGCAGCACCCCGGGCAGCGCGACGAGCCGCTCGGCCGCGGGCACAAGGTGAGCACGCTGGCGGCCTCGTCGGCCGAGGTGACGTTCGCCGACGAGAGCCAGCTGCGCCTCGGCGAGCAGAGCCTGGTGGTGATCCTCGGGTCGACCAAGGAGCAGGCGCAGAGGGTCGGCGGGGCCGCCGACACCACGCTGGTGACCGGCAACCTGAAGGCGTACCTCGGCGCGCTCGGCGGGCGCCGGCAGAAGCCGGTGACGCTGGCCACGCCGAGCGCCGAGGTCGCGCTGGTGTCGGACCGCGGCGCGCGCGGCGAGACCCAGATCTCGGTCGACGAGCGGGCGACCACGCGGGTGGCGGTGCACCGCGGCAAGGCGCGCGTGAAGGCCCAGAAGAAGACCGTCGAGGTGCCGGAGGAGTTCGGCAGCAAGGCCGTGCAGGGGTCGCCGCCGTCGCCGCCGCAGCCGCTGCCGGCCGAGCCGGTGTGGACGGCGCGGCCGCTGCCGCTGGTGGTCCAGCGCGAGGTCTCGCTGGTCGGCGAGTACGCGCCGGGCGCCCGCGCCGACGCGCCGCCGCCGGCGCAGTGGCGGATCCAGGTGGCCCGCGAGGACCGCTTCAACGACCTGGTGGTCGACACCACCGTGCCGGCGGCGGTGACGAAGCTCGAGGTCCGGCTGCCGCAGGGCGGCACGTACTTCGCGCGGGTCAGCGCGATCGACGGCGACGGCTTCGAGGGCCGCGCGAGCGAGGGGCTGCGCTTCGCGGCGACGACGCTCGAGCTGCTGCCGGCGGACGCCAGCCAGCCGGGCCGCGTGGTGGTCTCGCCGGGCACGTTCTGCTCGCTCGACGGCGGGCTCTACGCGGCGGCGAGCGGGCCGATCGCGCTGCGACGCGGGCGCCTGCCGCGGCTGCTGTGCGCGGCCGAGGCGACCGGCGCGCGGGCGGTGGCGATCGAGGTGCCGTGGGCGATCGTCGGCGCGCCGGTGGTGACGACCCGGGTCGGAGCGGTCCGCCGCGAGGGCGGCACGATCACCGCCGACGTCGACGTGTGGGTGCGCGACGCGGCCGGCGCGGCGATCGGCGACGCGCCGCCGCGCGCGAGCGCCGACCCGGCGGTGCAGCTGCACCGACTCGACCGCGCCGGCGAGGCCGGGCACTACAAGATGACGGCGCGCTGGGCGGCCACGCCGGACCCGCTGCGGGTGGCGGTGGCGGTGCCGGGCAGCGAGGGCGTGGCGGTGCCGCTGCCGGCGGTGCCGCAGCGCGGGCTCGGCGTGAAGGGCAAGGTCGGCGTGGCGCTGCTGGCGGTCGGCGTGCCGCTGACGGCGATCGGGCTCGGCTTCACGCTGGCCGACCTGCAGCCGTACCGCGGCGACCCCGACAAGCGGCTCGACCTCCACCCGGTCGGCGTCGGCATGCTGGCGCTGGCGCCCGAGCTGGTGGTCGGCGGGGCGGTGCTGCTGGCGCTCGACCGCCGCGAGCGCCGCGTGCGGGTGACGCCGACGGCGAGCCCGACTTCGGCGGGGCTGCGGATCATCGGGCGCTTCTGATCGGCCTTGAACGCAGCTCCGCGGCGTCGAAGCGGCCGGACGACGGCGGGCCCGTTCGTCCGTCGGTCGGTGCGCGTCGGCGGACGACCGGCGGCGCGGCTGGTACAGTCGGCGCCATGACCGAGGCGAACCTCGAACAGACGCGGGTCTGGAACGAAGTGGCGGGGCCCAAGTGGGTGGCGATGCAGCGCCAGCTCGACGCGCAGCTCGAGTCGCTCGGCGAGGCCGGCATGGCGCGGCTCGAGTGGCGGGCCGGGGACCGGGTGCTGGACGTCGGCTGCGGCGCGGGGGCGACGACGCTGGCGCTGGCGCGGCGGGTGGCGCCGGGCGAGGTGGTCGGGGTCGACGTCTCGGAGCCGCTGGTGGCGCTGGCGCGGCGGCGGGCGGCGGGCGCGGACAACCTGCGATTCGAACTCGGCGACGCCCAGACCATGAGGTTCGCGGACCAGTTCGACGTGGTGTACTCGCGGTTCGGGGTGATGTTCTTCGACGACCCGGTGGCCGCGTTCAATAATTTGCGGGAGTCGCTGCGGCCGGGCGGGCGCCTCGCGGTCGTGTGCTGGCGGGCGATGGAGGCCAATCCCTGGGTGTCCGCGCCGCTGGCGGCGGCGCGGTCGCTGTTGCCGGAGGTGCCGAAGCCGACTCCGCCGGGAGCGCCAGGGCCGTTCGCGTTCGCCGACGAGCAGCGGCTGCGGAAGATCCTCGCGGACGCGGGTTTCGTCGACGTCGAGGTGCGCGCGCACGACGAGGACATGGTGCTCGGCGGCGAGGGGATGGAGGCGGCGGTCCACTCGGTGACGCAGATCGGGCCGCTCGGAGCGGCGCTGAACGGGGCGTCGACGGAGCTGCGCGAGCAGGCGAAGGCGGCGGTGCGGGCGATGTTCGAACAGCACCTCGGGCCGCGCGGGGTGACGTTCAAGGCGGGGGTGTGGCTGGTGCTGGCGCGGTCACCGGGGCGGTGATGTAACGGCGCCGGTGCCGGCGCGCACGGCGTGGATGGTGGCGACGTGGGCGACGACCTCGAGGTCGAGGCCCGCGGCGGTTGTTCACGACGTGCCGGTGCAGACACGCACGGCGTTGATGGTTGCGACGTGGGCGACGACCTCGAGGTCGAGGCCGGCGGCGTGGATCGAGATGGCGGTCGAGTAGCCGCCGTCGAGGTTGAGGGCGGTGGTCGCAGCGAGGCCGCCGTCGGCGAGCGGGCGCGCGAGCAGGTCGGCCCAGGCGGCGAGGCCGAGGCCGGTGGAGCTGCTCGCACTTCCGAGCTCGAGGCGTCCCGGTTGTTCGCGCACGACGGCCTGCTCGGCGAACACGACCGCGAGCACGAGGGTGCCGTCGTCGCGGAGGGCGACGGCGCTGCGGGCGTCGGGATCGGGGCGCGCTGCGGGACCGACGAGGCTGCGGCCGCCGTCGACCAGGCGATCGATGCTCTGCAGGGCCTCGCGCGGGCTGCCGAGGGCGAGGTCGCGGTGGACGATGCGCGGGCCGGCGGCGTCGACCAGCAGCACCCCGGAGCCGCCGTTCTTGCGCAGCGCCGCTGTCTCCGCGCCGGCGTGCACGACCAGGCCCATGGCGCCGGTGTCGTCGTAGAAGCCGCCGTTGATGGCCACGCAAGCGCGATCGGCGAGCGGCCCGGCGATGCGCTCGAGCTGCACAGGGACCGACGAGGGCAGCACCTCGATGTCGGCGCCCGGGGCGAACTCGGCGACGATCAGGCGGCCGGGCCCGCCGTCGACAGCGATGGGTCGCTGCCACACGCGGACTCCGGCGGCCGCGCTCTCGCGGGCCGCGACGGGCGGCGGAGACCCACAAGCGGCGAGCACGAGCGCGAAGGCGAGGCGCGTCACGCCCCGGCAACGCACGAGGAGAGCCGCCTGTTCCCGGCCGCGGTGGCATCACTCGCGCGAGTCGAGTCGTGCAGCATGAGCATCACATCAATGGCTCAAATTTTAATTTGAGGGGAGCGATTGTTCGTTCACGGAAGCTATTGCCCTCGGAGAAAAGCGGGGCCCGAGACGATGCCACCCGGGCCCCGCGTCCCTCGTCGCGGATCAGCGGGGATCGAGTCCAGGAGTCAGGGTGGCCAGCAGTCTTGGTATGTCTCTTACACCCTGGCTCTCGAGCCAGGTCGTGGCCCCCTCGCGCAGCATCAATGCAGCTGTCCCTTGGGACAGGTCGGCCCGACGCAAGCGGGCGAGGGCGGCATGGAGGGACATGTTGGCGGGGTCGGCGGCGGCGGCGGCCTCGGCCAGGCGGGCCACCGCGGCGCGGCGGTCGTCGCGGCGGAGGGCCACGGCGGCGCGCAGCAGCTGGGCCAGGGGCACGCCCCAGGGGGCGCGCTCGGCCTCGATGGCGCGGGCGTCGGCGAGCACGGGCTCCAAGTATTTGACGTCGCCGGCGGCGAGGCGGCAGCGGGCGCGCAGGTGGTGGGTGTCGATGCGCACGAACTGGATGCTGCGCAGGGTCGCGAGGTCGGGCCAGCGGCACTCGAGGCGGGCCAGCGCGGCCCGCGGATCGCCGCGCCAGATGTCGAGGTTGCAGCGGGCGTGGATCTGCCAGTAGTGCTGGACCTGCATGCCGCGGGTCGACCAGCGGCGGGCCACCTCGTCGATGCCGGCGGCGGCTGCGTCGAGCTCGCCGCGCGCCAGCCAGTGCAGGTGGGTCGGGCCGGCGCGCAGGCTGGCGAGCATGTACAGGCTGCCGCGGGCCTCGGCGTCGCGCAGCAGGGGCGCGAGCTCGTGGCCGACGCGGTCCCACTCGCCGAGGTAGACGCGGGCGTGGAGGCCGAACAGGCGGGCGTTCTGCAGGTCCCAGGCGGCGTCGGGGCAGCCGCGCAGCAGCAGCTCGGCGGCGGCGCTGGTGTCGGCGGCGTCGCGGAAGCGGCCCTCGAGGTAGCAGGCGATGCCGGCGGTCATGGCCACGGTGCCGCGGGCGAGCGGGTCGCCGAGGCGCTCGGCGAGCGTGCGCGCGGTGTGCAGCAGGTGGGCGGTGCGGCGCGCGCTGCGGGTGCCGCCGACCGCCGAGAAGGCGACCTCGCCGGCGAGGGCGCGGCAGATCCGGCGCGGCTCGCCTGCCTCGAGGGCCAGGCGCAGCGACAGGCTCTGGTACTGGCCGGCGGCGATGTCGTCGACCATGCCGAGGCCCGAGGCGCCGACCGACCAGGCCACGTCGATGCGGCGGAGCACCTGCGGCGCGATGTCCTGCTCGTCGCGCTCGCGGACCTTGAGGCCGCGCAGGGTCAGGGCCACGCGGTGGCGCGCGAGCTGCACGAGCGCGCCGGCGCGGGTGGGGCTGAGGCGCATGCCCTCGCCGGCCAGGACCTTGCGCAGCACGGCCAGGCCGGCGTCGATCTGGCCGCTGCGCAGGCGTTCGAACCCGGCCCGGCGCAGGCGCTCGAGCGCGCGCCCGGGCTCACCGGCGTCGGCGGCCTGTTCGAACGCGTCGGCCGCCTCGCCGCCGCGGCCGTCGCTGGCCAGCACCTCGCCGAGGCGCTCGAGGATCGCCGGGCGCTCGGCGTCGGCGGCGTGCAGCAGGGCGCGGCGGTAGAGCGCGGCGGCGCGGTCGAAGGCGAGGGCCTCGCCGGCGCCGGCGGCCGCGCGCAGGGCGTGGGCGGCGGCGCGGGCGGGCTCGCCGGCGGCCTCGAGGTGGAAGGTGAGGGCGTCGCTGTCGGGCTCGGCGGCCTGCTCGAGGCGGGCCGCGAGGGCGCGGTGGATCGCGCGCTGCTCGAGCGGGTCGAGGCCGGCGAGCACGACGTCGCGGACGCGGTCGTGGAACACCTCGAGCGTGGTCGCGCCGTCGGCGCTGTGGCTGCGCACGAGGTGCTCGCGGCGCAGCGCGGCGAGGTGCGGCGAGGGGTCGGCGATCGGCTCGCGTCCGGCGGCGACGGCGACCGCGAGCTCGGGGTCGATCGGCTGGGTGGCGAGGGCGACGACCGCGAGCAGGGCCCGCGCCGGGGCGGCCAGGCCGGCCAGGCGGGCGCGCAGCACCGCTTCGAAGCTCGGGGCCTCGGCCAGCGCCCCGGCGCCGCGGACGAAGTGACACAGCTCGGCGAGCAGCAGCGGGTTGCCCTCGGACTGGCGGGCGACCGCGTCGGCCTCGTGCTCGCCGCCGGCGCCGAGCAGGCCGCGCGCGAGCCGGCGGGCGGCCGCGGGCTCGAGCGGCAGCAGCTCGAGCTCGCGGCGCGCGAGCTCGGGGTGGTCGACGGCGGCGCGCAGGGCCTGGACCACCGGCGCGTGCACGTCGCCGCGGTAGGCCACGACGAGCAGGATCGGCGGCGGGTCGGGCGGGCGCAGCAGGTCGCGCAGGAGCGTCACGCTGTCGCCGTCGGCCCAGTGGAAGTCGTCGAGCGCGAGCACCACCGGGGCGTCGCGGGCGAGGCGGGCCAGCAGCTCGCGCAGGGCGTCGAAGGCGGCCTGGCGCAGCTCGTGGGGGGCCAGGTCGGGGGCGTCGTGGGGGGCGCGGTCGATGGCGGGCACGCGGCGCAGCACCGGGAACAGGCGGGCCAGGGTGTGCACGTGCGGCGGGCACAGGCCGGCGACCGCGGGGTCGTCGCGCTCGCGCAGGGCGCGGGCGAGGTCGTCGACGGCCTCGTCGACGGCCTTGTAGGGCACGCGCTCGCGCTCGTGGCAGCGCCCGGCGAGCACGAGGCCGGGCGCGCCGGCGAGGAAGCGGGCCAGCAGCGAGGTCTTGCCGAGGCCGGCGCGGCCGGAGATCAGCGCGACCGAGGCGGCGCCCTCGCGGGCGCGGGCGGCGGCCTCGGCGAGCGCGGCGAGCTCGGGCTCGCGGCCGACGAACAGGCGCCCGGCGTCGACGAGCGTGGCGCCCTCGCCGGGCGGCGCCGGGGTCGCGGGGCGCGGGCCGGCGAGCGGGGCGAACAGGCCCGGCAGGGTGCGCGGGTCGGCGTCGCGGGCGGGGGCGACGAGCGCGAGCACCTCGTCGTCGCCGGGGCGCTCGTCGGGGTCGCGCGCGAGCAGGGCCATGCACAGGGCGGCGAGGTCGGACGGCGCGTCGGGGGCCAGGCCGCGCAGCTCGGGGGCGTCGACGGCGAGCTTCTGGCCGATCACCTCGAGCACCGAGCCGTGGTACGGCAGGCGCCCGGTCAGCGCCTCGAACAGCATGACGCCGACGCTGTACCAGTCGCACGCGGCGGTCACCTCGCGGCCGGCGGCCTGCTCGGGGGCCATGTACTCGATGGTGCCGGCGACGTCGGGGCGCTCGGCCAGGCTCTGCTCGCGCACGAGGCCGAAGTCGAGGATGACGACGCGGCCCGCGGGGGTGACGAGCACGTTCGAGGGCTTCAGGTCGCGGTGCAGCATGCCGCGGCGGTGCAGCGCGACCACGCCGTCGACGAGCTGGCGCAGGGCCGGGCGCAGGCGCGCGACGTCGGCCCGCGGGTGGCGGGCGACCGGCACGACCGCGTGGTCGGCGAGCGCGGCGAGGGAGCCCGGGCCGACCGCGAGGGTGCGACCGAGGCTGTCGATCGCGTGCGCGCGGGGCGCGGCCTGGGTCGCGGTCTGGCTGGCGGGCGCGCCGGCGAGGGCGTGCAGGAAGTCGCGGCCGTCGACCAGCTCCATGGTGATGAACCACTGCGGGTCGGCGACGAGGTCGTGCAGGCGCACGAGGTTGTGGTGGCGGACGTCGGCGAGGGCCCGGAACTCGCGCTTCAGGCGGTAGAGGGCCTCGGGGTGGTCGCTCTGCAGGGTCTTCAGGGCCACGCGCTCGCCGCTGTCGCGGTCGACGGCCTCGTAGACCACGCCGTGGCCGCCGGCGCCGAGCCGGCGCACGACCTCGTAGCGGTCGGTGCCGGCGAACGGGGCGTCGGGGTCGCGGGCGGGCACGGCGGGGGATGATACCGCGGATGCCGCGCCCGCGGCGGGCCCGGACGCGCGCGCCGATCAGGCGGCCCGCCGCGCGCCGCGGACGCGCCGGGTGAGCTCGTCGAGGAAGCCCTCGTCGCCGAGGTCCGTCTCGCGCTCGTGGATGTCGCGCAGCAGGGCCTCGACGTCCGGCTTGTCCTGGGCGCTCTGCATGGCCTGGACGACCAGCAGCAGCATGCGCTCGCTGTGCGCGCGCTCCTTCTCGACGCGCCGGCGGGCCAGGTACACGCGGGTGACGATGAGGCCGAGCACGATGACGAGCAGGCCGAGCACGATGGCGATGATGGCCGCGAGGCCGATGCCGCGGTTGAGCGCCGAGTCGGCGCGCAGCAGCACGGCGTCGG
Source organism: Myxococcales bacterium (assembly GCA_016793465.1). The sequence continues at coordinate 121,394 of JAEUJW010000010.1, read as the reverse complement.
CGAAGCGGCCGACGCTGTCCTGGAACTCCTCGTCGTCGAGGGCGTCGCCGACCCCGAGCAGGGCGTGGCGGGTCAGGTCGCGGGTGGCGTCGTTGACCTGCGGCATGATCTCGCACAGCGCCTCGTCCATGGCGGGCACGAGGTTGTCGGCGACCACGCGCTCGAGCGCGGGCCCGAGGTCGACCTGCAGGACCTTGGCGATCGCGGGCCCGAGGTCGTCGCGCAGGCCCTCGCCGGCCGACTCGCTGAAGCCGGCGACGGCCGCGCGGGTCACGGCGTCGACCATCTGCGCGGCGCCCTTGCGGGTCTGCGGCGAGAGGGCGGCGTGCAGGGTGCTGGCGACCAGGCGCTCGGCCGAGTGGGCGGCGGCCGGCCCGAGCTCGTTCTCGAGGCTGTCGGACAGGGCCTTGCTGGTCGCGGCGATGAACTTGGTGCTGACGTCGCGCACCCGCGCCATGCGCTGCTCATCGGTGCCGCTGTCGATCGCGCCGCCGACGAGGCCGTCGACCATCTCGCCGAGGGCCTTCTGGATCTCCGGCGACTCCATGATGCGGCGGATGCGGGCCTGGTTGTCGCTGCTCTCGAGGAAGCCGACCGAGCTGTCGAGCGCCGAGGGCACGATCGTGCGGGTGGCCCGGTCGGCGCCGTTGAGACAGCCGGTGTTCATGCTCAGGAGGACGGAGGAGACGGCGAGAGTGCGGAGCGCGCGGAGCATCGAGGACCTCACGGCTACTGTGGGCGGGGTCCGCGGCGGCGTCAGGGCGCAGAATTTCCCGCGGGGCCGGCGATCGGTTCGCGCGGCCTCCGCGGGATGACGGGCGCTTCAGCTTGTGCCGCCGGCCTCAGGTCGCCGGCTTGGCCGCGGGGGCGGGCGCCGGCGCGGCCGGAGAGGCCTGCAGGCAGCCGGTGACCGAGCACAGGGCGGCACCGACGGCCCAGCCCGCGTCGCTGCCGCCGATCGTCTCGCTGAAGGTGATCTGGTCGGTGGTCGGCGCGAACCCGTAGTTCCGCAGCAGCACGTCGATCCACGCGGCCGAGAAGCAGTAGGTCTCGAGGTGGGGCTGCGACTCGCCGGTGAACTTCGCGGTGATGTCGGCCCACTTCAGCCCGCAGAAGCCGGCGCTGCCCTTGGGCCCGCCGGCGGCCTCGCGCAGGGCGGCCGGGGTGGTCTGCTCGGGCAGCTCGAGGAACTTGCGCGTGTAGTGGTAGGCGCTGGTGGCGTGGAACTTCATGCCCTCGGGGAGCTTCGGCTGGACCACGCCGACGTTGTTGGGGTCGCCCGGCGAGGCGAGCCCGCAGCTGGCGCCCGGGCACGACTTGGCCTTGACCGAGGCCTCGAGCTTGCTGACGCACTGGCCGTACTTGCCGGTGCCCTTGCCGAGGCCCTTGGGGTCGCACGGCGGGACGTTGAGGTGGCGACGCGCGACGTCCTGGCCGTAGTTGCCGTAGCTCATGGCGTAGACGGCGAAGGTCTTGTCGCCGAACTTGGCGCTGATGGTCGCGGCCGCGGCGTCGGCGGGGACGAACGCGATCTCGGTCGAGGCGCCGCCGAGGTCGAGCGCGCCGACGGTCTGGCCGTCGCCGGTGAGGTGGCCGAGCAGGTGGTTGGCGGTGATCCAGCCGTACAGGGCCTCCTGCTGGCCGCTGATGGTGCCGGCGAAGCGGGCGTCGAAGCCGGCGTCGGCCATGGCCTTCTTGACGGCGGCGAAGATGGCGTCGGCCGCGGCCTGGCCGCCCGCCTCGCTCTCGAGGTTGCGCATGCCGGCGGTCGCCATGGCCCCGGCGGCGGTCCGGGCCCGGCACTTCTCCGGGACCTTCTTCAGCGGGCCGTCGTCGGCGGCCAGCAGCGCGGCGATCGAGGCGCCGGCCCTGGCGGGCTCGTCCTTGAAGGAGGCGAGGCCGGGCTCGGTCTTGACGATGCTGAGCGCGCGCACGGCCGTCGGCAGGCCGCCGCCGTCGGGTCGCTCGATCTCGAAGGTGTAGGCGCGCGAGGAGCTGCTGCTGGCGTCGATCAGCACGAGGTGGTTGCACGCGGGCTCGGGCTCGGCGGCGGTCGGCGGCGGCGCGGGGGTCGTCGGGGTGTCCGACGCCGGCGGCTGCGGCGGCTGCTTGGAGTCGCATCCTACAGGGGCGACCAGGGCGGCGAGGAGGACGAGCGTGGAGCGGCTGGACATGCGGACGATGAACTCTCATGCGTGCGGCCGCGAGACAAGCGCGGACTGCTGCCCCTCGCCAGGGCCGCCCGGACGGCGATCCGGTGCGCATTTCGCGGGCGCGGCGGGGCGGGCCCGGGGCTCGAGGACGGCGCCGCCCGCCGGAGATCGTCGGGGCGCTCGCGCGGACGACGGCGGCCGTACGACGCGCGAGGCTCGCGAGCGCGGGCGTCGGGTCGGCCGCGGACGCGGCGGGCAGACTCGACCGGCGACGAGCCGGCGGACCGCGGTGTTACACTCCGCGACCTTTCTATGCGCTCGCTCGTCGCTGGTCGTCTCATGGTGCTGTCGCTGGTCGGTCCGCTGGTCGGAGGCTGCTTCGCGCCGCCGAGCCCGGCGGACGCGGACACCTCGGGATCGACGGCGAGCGGCGAGACCGCGTCGAGCGGCGGCTCGACGACCCGCGTGACGACGTCGGACACCGGGTCGACCAGCTCGGGCGCGGCGACGCCGACGACGACCGGCGTCGAGGCGACGGGCCCGTCCGTGGTCAGCGAGACGGCCGGCACGACGACGGGCGGCGACGCGGTCACCGGGTCGAGCGCGACGGGCGAGCCGGCGAGCAGCGGCGAGTCCGGCACGACCCTGCCGGGCGGGGCCACCTGCGGCGACGGGGTCGTCGAGGGCGACGAGCAGTGCGACGACGGCAACGCGATCGACGAGGACGCGTGCACGAGCGCCTGCGAGCTGGCGGCCTGCGGCGACGGGATCGTGCAGCCCGGCGCGGGCGAGACGTGCGACGACGGCAACCAGGAGGACACCGACGCGTGCCCCGGCTGCAAGGTGGCCCAGTGCGGCGACGGCTTCGTGCACGCGGGCGTCGAGGCGTGCGACGACGGCAACGCGAACAACCTCGACGCGTGCCTGGCCAACTGCGCGGCCAACCCGTGCGGCAACAAGGTGTTCGACGGCGACGAGCAGTGCGACGACGGCAACTACGTCGACCTCGACGGCTGCTCGGCGCTGTGCACCCGCGACGCGGCGTTCGTGTTCGTGTCGCAGGGCACGTTCTTCGGCGCGGCCGACGGCGACGCGTTCGCCCACGCCGAGGGGCTGTGCGGCGAGGAGGCGGTCGAGCTCGACAGCAAGCTCGACGGCGTGCACCAGATGGGGGCGTTCCTCCCGTGGATGAGCAAGAACGGGTCGATGCCGTCGACGGCGTTCGTCAAGTCGGAGCGGCCGTACGTGCGGCCGGACGGGCTGCCGGTGGCCATGAACTGGGTCGACCTCACCACCCCGCAGACGCCGCTGATGAACCCGATCCAGGTGACCAGCTCCAAGGCGCTGCTGCCCGCCGGCGGCGACGACTGCGGGCCCAGCGTGGTCGCCTGGACCGGCACGACCGTGATCGGCTCGCTCGCCGCGAGCTTCTGCAACAACTGGTCGACGGCCAACGGGTTCAGCGGGACGCTCGGCTCGGCGCGCCGGACCGACAGCGCGTGGACCAGCTGCGGGACCAACCTGTGCACGTCGATGGCGCGCGTGTACTGCTTCGAGCAGCTCGAGTAGTCGACGCGGCCCCGTGCGCGCGAGCGACGCTGGGTGACCGCGAGCCGCGAGTGGGTACGCGGGCCGTGGAGGCGCGCGCTGCGGACGGCGTCGCACGGGCCGCGGCGGGTCCGGCTGGGCGCCCGCACGTCGTCGCGGGCCGATCACAGCAGCGCGGGCAGGACGTGCTCGGCGGGGCCGGCGACGTGGTGCACGCGGATCAGGTCGGACAGGCTCGAGGGCTGGCGCTTGATCTCGACGACGGTGGCGCCGGCGAGGGCGGCGAGCACCGGGAGCTCGCTCGCGGGCGACACGTCCATGGCGCAGCCGATCACGAGGAGGACGTCGCACGCGGACACGAGGGCGGCCGCGGCGGCGAGGGTGCGCGGCGGGACGCGCTCGCCGAACAGCACGACGTCGGGGCGCAGGTGGCCGCCGCACGCGCACAGGGCGGGCAGGCGATCGAGGTGGCGGGCGAGCGGCGGCGCGGGCGGGCCGGGGCCGCCGCAGGCGAGGCAGCGGGTGCGCAGCAGGCTGCCGTGGAGCTCGAGGATCGGGACATCGGGGTCGCGGGCGGCGGCTTGATGCAGGTCGTCGACGTTCTGGGTGACGATGCCGCGGAGGTTGTTCAGTCGGGCGAGCGCGTGGTGGGCGGGGTTCGGCTGCGGGGTGCGGTCGCCCCAAAAGTCGGCGATGACCGACCACAGCACGCGCGGGTCGGCGTGGAAGCGGACCGCGCTGACGGCCTCGTCGCGGGCGAAGCGCTGCCACAATTGTTTGCGGGTCTGCAGGCCGCTGGCGACCGAGATGCCGGCGCCGGTGACGGCGACGATCCGAGGGTCGTCGCGCAGGGCGGCGCGCAGGTCGTCGACGGTCCACGGGATCCGGCCGGCGGTGAAGGTGCGCGTGACGAGCGGCGCGGGGGCGGGCGACTCGAGCTCGAACAGCGGGGTGGCGCAGGCGTTCCAGGCGGCCTCGGCGGCGACGGCCCCGGCGGCGGCGCGCGCCTGGCGGAGGGTCCGCAGGCCCGACCACAGGCCGCGGGGGGCGGCGCAGGCGGCCGTGAAGTGGGGCTGGGCCGCGGCGAAGCGGCCCGACTGGGTGAGGGCGACGGCGAGGGCGGCGTGCGCCGCGGCGTCGGTCGGGGCGACGGCGAGGGCGCGGCGGTAGGCGGCGGCGGCGTCGGCGAGCTCGCCGCGCAGGTGGGCGAGCGAGCCGAGCAGCACGTGCACGCGGGGGTCGTCGGGCAGGGCCGCGGCGGCCTCGCGGGCGGTGATGTCGGCCTCGTCGAGGGCGCCGCGGGCGCGGGCGGCGAGGGCCCGGGCGATCGCCGCTGTCGCGTCTACCGGGCGCGTCACCCCGGGAGTATCGCGGAACGCGGGTGGCCGCGGAAGCGACGCACGAGGTGCACGCCGCGGCGACGGCGGCCCGTGTTCGGGCGGCGGCGACGAGCGCCGTCGCTTGACAAAGCGGCGACGCTCGCTGACACAGATGGCGCGTTTATGACCAGGCAGCACCCCGCCGACAGCCACGACCTGATCCGCGTCCAGGGGGCGCGGGAGAACAACCTGAAGGACATCAGCGTGGCGATCCCGAAGCGCCGGCTGACGGTGTTCACGGGGGTGTCGGGCTCGGGCAAGTCGTCGCTGGTGTTCGCCACGATCGCGGCCGAGTCGCAGCGCCTGATCAACGAGACGTACAGCGCGTTCGTGCAGGGCTTCATGCCGACGCTGAGCCGGCCCGAGGTCGACGTGCTCGACGGGCTGACGACCGCGATCATCGTCGACCAGGAGCGCATGGGCGCGGACCCGCGGTCGACGGTCGGCACGGCGACCGACGCCAACGCGATGCTGCGCATCCTGTTCAGCCGGCTCGGCGAGCCGAACGTCGGGCCGCCGAGCGCGTTCGCCTTCAACGTGCCGTCGATCAAGGCGACCGGGGCGATCACCGTCGAGAAGGGCGCGCAGAGGGCCGAGCGGGTGGAGTTCAACCGCGCCGGCGGGATGTGCCCGCGCTGCGAGGGCCGCGGGTCGATCAACGACATCGACCTCGCGCAGCTGTACGACGACAGCAAGTCGCTCAGCGAGGGCGCGCTGCGGATCCCCGGCTACAGCATGGAGGGCTGGCACGGGCGGATCTTCCGCGGCTGCGGGTTCTTCGACGCGGACAAGCCGATCCGCAAGTTCACGAAGAAGGAGCTGCACGACCTGCTGCACAAGGAGGCGACCAAAATTAAAATCGACGGGATCAACCTGACGTACATGGGCCTCATCCCGCAGATCCAGAAGTCGTTCCTGGCCAAGGACGTCGAGGCGATGCAGCCGCACGTGCGGGCGTTCGTCGAGCGCGCGGTGACCTTCAAGACCTGCCCGGAGTGCGCGGGCACGCGGCTCAACGAGTCGGCGCGCTCGTCGAGGGTGAAGGGCAAGAACATCGCCGAGGCGTGCGCCATGCAGATCAGCGATCTTGCGGCGTGGCTGCGCGGGATCGAGGACGCGTCGGTGGCGCCGCTGCTGACCGCGCTGCAGCACACGCTCGACTCGTTCGTCGAGATCGGGCTCGGCTACCTCAGCCTCGACCGCCCGTCGGGCACGCTGTCCGGCGGCGAGGCCCAGCGCACCAAGATGATCGGGCACCTCGGCTCGTCGCTCACCGACGTGACCTACGTGTTCGACGAGCCGACCATCGGCCTGCACCCGCACGACATCCAGCGCATGAACGAACTGCTGCTGCGCCTGCGCGACAAGGGCAACACGGTGCTGGTGGTCGAGCACAAGCCGGAGGTGATCGCGATCGCGGACCACGTGATCGACCTCGGGCCGGGCGCGGGCAGCGACGGCGGCCAGGTGGTGTTCGAAGGCACGGTCGAGGGGCTGCGCCGGAGCGGCACGCTGACCGGCCGCCACCTCGGCGACCGCGCGAGCCTGAAGCCGAAGGTCCGCAGGCCCACGGGGTCGCTGAAGATCCGCGGGGCGAGCGCGCACAACCTGAAGAAGGTCGACGTCGACATCCCGCTCGGGGTGCTGGTGGTGATCACGGGGGTCGCGGGGTCGGGCAAGAGCTCGCTCGTCCACGGGTCGGTGGCGAACCGCGAGGGGGTGGTGGCGATCGACCAGACGCCGATCCGCGGCTCGCGCCGCAGCAACCCGGCGACCTACACGGACCTGCTCGAGCCGATCCGCAAGGCGTTCGCCAGGGCCAACGGGGTCAAGCCGGCGCTGTTCTCCGCCAACTCGGAGGGGGCGTGCCCGACGTGCAACGGGGCGGGCGTGATCTACACCGATCTGGCGATGATGGCCGGGGTGACGTCGGTGTGCGAGGACTGCCGCGGCAAGCGCTTCCAGGCGGCGGTGCTCGAGTACAAGTTCGGCGGGCGCAACATCGCCGAGGTGCTCGACATGTCGGTGCAGGAGGCGGAGGCGTTCTTCGCGGGCGGCGCGGCGAAGACGCCGGCGGCGCACGCGATCCTGCGGCGCATGCACGAGGTCGGGCTCGGCTACCTGCGGCTCGGCCAGCCGCTGACGACGCTGTCGGGCGGCGAGCGCCAGCGGCTCAAGCTGGCGACGCACATGGGCGCGGAGGGCGGGGTCTACGTGCTCGACGAGCCGACCACGGGGCTGCACCTGGCCGACCTGCGGCAGCTGCTGGGGCTGCTCGACCGCCTGGTCGACAGCGGCAAGTCGGTGCTGGTGATCGAGCACCACCAGGCGGTGATGGCCCACGCCGACTGGATCATCGACCTCGGGCCGGGCGCAGGGCACGAGGGCGGCAGGCTGGTGTTCGAGGGCACGCCGGCGGAGCTCGTCGCGGCCCGTTCGACGCTGACCGGGGAGCACCTGGCGGCGTTCGTCGGGGCCCGGGTCGGCAAGACCGGGTGAGCGCCCGGCGCTGTCCCGACGTCATTGATCGCGGGGACGCGGGGCCGAGATTCCTGCGGTGCGCGGGCGCGCGGGCTGTTACCCTCGGCGGTATGGTGCGTGCCCTCCTGATCCCGGTCCTCCTGATCCTCGGCTGCGCGCAGACGACGACCACCACCAACACGACGCCGCCGGCGTCGTCGCAGCCGGCGTCGCTGCGGGCGACCAGCGGCCCGGTGGCGCGCCCGCGGACGATCACGGCGCCGATCGACAGCGACGGCGACCGCGTGCAGGACGCGAACGACGCGTGCCCGCACCAGGCCGGCTCGCTGCGCGACGGCTGTCCGGTGGTCGACACCGACGGAGACGGCATCTCGGACAAGTACGACAAGTGCCCGACGGTGGTCGAACCGCGCGACGGACGGGCCGACGGCGACGGCTGCCCGATCCAGGCGCCGTGAGCGGCGGGTCGGCGCTGGCCGTGGGTGTGTCGCGGGCGCGGAGGTCGACGGGGAGCCGGCGGCGCGGACGAACCGGGGGCGCTCGTCGCGTGCCGGGGCAGGGGTTGAGCGGGGCTCGCGGCCTGCGATACGATGCGGCATGGGCCGATCGTCGCCGCGTGTGTGGGCCTCGCTGGTGGGGGCGCTGGTGGGGCTGGCGACGGCCGGGGTCGCGCGCGCCGACGCCATCTCGGGGCCGCCGGCGTGTCCGCCGGGGGCGATGGGCCGGTCGGCGCACGCGGGCGAGTGGTGCGTGCCGTGGACGTGCGCGCCGGGGGTCGACTGCGCGGGCGGGGCGACGTGCAAGCCGTGGCGGGTGTGCACGCGCGCGAGCGAGGTGGTGCCGGGCGGGCTGCGCGAGGAGCCGGCGCCGCCCGAACGCATGGAGCTGGTGGTCGGGACCTGCGATCCGGCGGACAACTGCCGCGGCGACGAGGAGCCGCCGCCGATGATGGTCGGGCAGGTCGTGGCGGGGCCGCCGACCTGCAGCGTGGGGCTGCACTGCGTGGCCCCGGAGCTGCCCGCGCTGCCGCTGCGCTCGAAGAGCGTGACGCCGCCGCCGATCGCGGAGACGCACAACGAGGCGCCGACGAAGGCGACGGAGACGCCGCCGACGACGCCGGCGCCGGGCTGCGGGTGCACGGTGGACGCAGGCGCGTGGGGGTCGCTCGCGTGGCTCGCGGTGATCGGGCTGGTGCGGAGGAGGCGGCGATGATGCGCGCGGCGATCGTGGGGCTGACGCTGGCGACGGGGCTGCTGGCGGGCTCGCTGGTGCGGGCCGAGGGCGGGCTGCCGCCGGGCTGGTCGGTGCACGCGATGCAGGTGATCGGCGGGCCCGAGGGGCTGGTCTGCACCGGCTCGCACGCGTACGCGCGCTCGTGGAGCGGCGACGTGGCGGCGTGGGACGGGGCGCGCTGGACGGCGCTGCCGCGGCTCGAGCAGTCGACGTACGGGCGCTCGATCGGCGCGTCGCCCGACGGGCACGTGTACCTCGAGGGCGGCGCCGGCGTCGTCGAGTGGGACGGGGCGCGCTGGATCCGGCGGGCGCTCGACCGCTGGCAGGGCGACCTCGACGGGCAGTTCGCGGCGCCGAGCGCGAGCGAGGTGTACTACGTGGGGCGCGGGAGGATCGCGCGCGGCGGGGCCGAGGGCTTCGCGACGTTCGCGGGCGGGACCTGGCGCTCGCTGTCGGCGGTGGCGATCGTCGGCGGCGAGGTGTGGGTCGGCGGCCAGGGCGGGACCGTGCTCAAATTTTCGAACGGGGCGTGGACGCGGCTCGACACGAGGACCGATCGCTGGGTGCGTCGGCTCGTGGTGTTCGCGCCCGATGACGTGTGGGCGCTGACCGACGGCGAGGCGTGGAACCGGTCGAGCGTGCTGCACTGGGACGGCCGCGCGTGGGAGCGGCGCGAGGCCGGGCTGCCCGCTGATAAACCGATCGAGGGGCTCGGCGGGGCGCGCGACGCGATGTACGCGGCCGGCGACTTCGGGCTGATGCGCTGGTCGGGGAGCGCGTGGACCGTGGAGATCGCGGCGGCGGCGCTCGGCGAGGGCTACCACGGGCTCACCGAGGTGTGCGCGACGGACACGCAGATCGTCGTCGCCGACCGCAAGGGCGAGGCGCTGGTCCGGCAGCGCTGAACATCGTCACCGTCCCGTATACGAGGGGACGATCCGAGCGAGCCGGCCGGCGGGGGAGGGTCCACCGCCGGCCGGAGGTTCATACACACGGTCGACGTGGTCGATCAGTTGCTGTGCACGAGGGCCACGCTGACCTGGCCGCTGCCGCCGATCTCGACGGGCGCCGACCAGCTCGCGTTGGCGATGTCGAAGATGTTGCCGTTGAAGCGGGTGTGGAAGATCTTGCCGCCGGACACGAACACGGCCTCGGCGAGCGAACTGCCGATGCCCGGGGCGATCGCCGGCGGACCGGTGATGACGGGGTCGTTCGCGGGCGGCAGCAGCTTGACGGCGCCGAGCCAGGCCTGCGTGAGGCCGTTGTAGACGGTGCTGCGGAACTTCTGGTTGGAGTTGGCGCGGAACGCGATCGCGGCGCTGCCAGCGGGCAGCGCGGCGCTCTGGATGCGGCCGCCGGGGGCCGCGTTCGGCACCGTGAGGGGGGCGGACCACACGCCGTTGCTGCGGAACGAGTAGCGCAGCTGGGTGATCGAGGTGCCGTACCACAGGGCCAGCAGCTCCTTGTTGCCGTTGAGCGCGAGGATGTCGAGCGGGACCCCGCTGGTGACCACTTCGTTGCCCGACAGCAAGACGCTGTTACCCCACACGCCGCCGATGCGATCGCGGACGGTCACCTTGTTGGCGTTGGCGCCGTCGTTGAACAGCATGACCGCGTTGGCGCCGAGGGCGGCGATGTCGGGGGCGACCGTGCCGCCGGCGCCGGTGTCCTGGGCGATCGGGCTCCACACGCCGCCGTTGTAGGCGGCGAAGTAGTGCTTGTTGTCGAAGCCGCGGAACACCGCCTGGGTCTGGGTGCCGGCGGCGGCGGCGGCCGGCCACGACTGCGTCGTCACGGTCGGGTCGATCGAGGCCAGCGGGGTCCACACGCCCTTGTTCCAGGTGGTGTACTGCAGGCGGTTGTCGATCGGGTTGCCGATCTGCGTGAAGCGGTGCAGGCCGACGGCGGTGTTGTCGGACATCATGGCGATCGAGACGTCGTCGACGGTGCGGCCGGCCAGGGTCTGGCTGACCCAGCCGCCGGCGGCGGTGAAGCTGGCCACGAACACGCCGTTGTCGCTGCCGTTGCCGCCCGACAGCAGGACCAGCGAGGGGCAGATGTTGCACAGCGAGCCGCCGCAGTCGACGTCGGTCTCGGCGCCGTTCTTGACGCCGTCGTTGCAGGTCGCGGCCTTGCACACGTTGCTGCAGCCGTCGTTGTCGACGGCGTTGGCGTCGTCGCACTCCTCGACGCCGGCCTCGACGAACCCGTCGCCGCAGGTGTTGTCGGTGCAGTCGGCCTTGCAGGCCTTGTCGTTGGCGTTGGCGTTGCCGTTGTCGCACTGCTCGACGCCGGCCTGGATCAGCGCGTCGCCGCAGACCGCGTCCTTGCAGGCCGCGGTGCAGGCGCCGGTGTCGCTGTTGCCGTTGCCGAGGTCGCACTGCTCGCCGGTGCTCGGCTGCTCGAAGCCGTCGCCGCAGGCGGGCAGGGTGCAGAAGTCGGTGCAGCCGTCGTCCTGGTCGCCGTCCATGCCGTCGTCGCAGGCCTCGCCGACGTCGACCTTGTTGTCGCCGCAGGCCTCGGTCTGGCACTGGTCGTTGCAGCCGTCGCCGTTGACCAGGCCGCCGTCGTCGCAGGCCTCGGCCGGGCTCTGGTCGCCGTCGCCGCACACGTTGAGCTCGCACTGCGCGTTGCACAGCGCGCCGGGGCCGTTGGCGTTGCCGTTGTCGCACTGCTCGTTGCCGCTGCCCTGGTCGTGGATCAGGTTGTCGCCGCAGGCGGCGAGGTTGCACGACCCGGTGCAGTCGCCGTTGTCGCTGTTGTCGGGGCCGTCGTCGCAGGCCTCGCCGTTCAGCGGCTGGATGAAGGTGTCGCCGCAGGCGGCGGTCGTGCAGGCGCTGGTGCACAGGTCGGTGTCGTCGGCGTTGCCGTCGTCGCACGCCTCGCTCATCGAGGCGATGCCGTCGCCGCAGGTCGGCAGGGCGCAGGCGTTGGTGCACTCGTCGGCGTCGTCCTGGTTGCCGTCGTCGCAGCCCTCGCCGGGGCCGACGAGGCCGTCGCCGCAGAAGGCCGCCAGGCACAGCGAGGTGCAGGCGTTCATGTCGCCGTTGTCGGGGCCGTTGTCGCACTCCTCGCCGGGGCCGACGAGGCTGTCGCCGCAGGCGGCCGCGAGGCACAGCGAGGTGCAGGCGTTCATGTCGCCGTTGTCGGGGCCGTCGTCGCACTGCTCGCCGGGGCCGACGAGGCCGTCGCCGCACGCGGCGGCCAGGCACTGCGAGGTGCAGGCGTTGTTGTCGCCGTTGTCGGGGCCGTCGTCGCACTGCTCGCCGCCGTCGACGACGCCGTCGCCGCACACGCCGGGGGCGTCGGTGGTGCCGGTCGAGGTGTCGCCGGTGGTCGAGGTGCCGCCGGTCGACGCGGTGCCGCCGGTCGACGAGCTGTCGCCGGTCGGGTCGGTGGTGGAGGTCGAGGGGTCCGTGGTCGGCGGGTCGACGGTGGTCGAGGTCGGCGGATCGACGGTGGTCGAGCTCGAGGGGTCGCTGCCGGTCGGGACCGTCGCGGTCGGCTCGGTGGTGTCGTCGCCGGCGGTGGTGTCGGTGCCGGACGAGGACTCGGTGTCGGGGTCGGTCGTCACCGCCGGGTTGTCGGGGCAACCCGTCAGCGCGGCGCACAGCAAGCCAAGGGACAGCTTCGAACGTGTATGCATCAGGCCCTACCTAGTCGGACCAGCATACGGAACGCTGTGCGCACGGAAAAGAGGCCGACGCGCCGGCCCGCGGGACGTTATGAGCGGGTCTTCAGGATCGACTCCAGGCGCGTACGCCTGTCCGCAGACGGTCGCCGTTCGCTGCACGAGCGCCGTCGACGCGTTCGTGGGGCGGTGCGCCGGGCCGACGCGCGCCTCACTCGTCGTCGTGGTGCAGCGAGAGCGGCGGTGCGACCCGCTCGAGGTCGCGGCCCGCGGCGGGCGCGGGGCTCACTTGAAGCCGAGCTTGTGCGCGCCGTGGCGGCGGGCCAGGCCGAGGTGGTCGCGCGAGACCAGCGGCTCCTCGCGCGGCTTGATCAGGAGGTCGAGCTCGTCGGGGTACCACTCGCCGGCGGCCACGAGCTGCTGCAGGCGGTGCAGGCCGACCGTCCACACCGCGTCGGCGACGTCCTTCAGGCGGGTCGGGGCGGCGTGCTCGGCGAGCGTGGGCGAGACGTCCTCGCCGAGCCAGCCGGACTCGCGGGCGTCGTGCACGAGCGCGGCGAACTCGGCGGCGAACTTGCTCAGCTCGTCGGCGGACACGTCGGCCGCGCGCGCGCCGGCGCGGGTGGCGAGGGCTTGCAGCGAGAGCGCGAGGAGCAGGGGCCTGCGGGCGGGCTCGGGGAGGTCCTTGGTCGGCACGATCATGGCGGGGCGAGGATAACCCGCATCACCGCGGCGCGGCGGCCGCGGGCGCGCGCTCAGCGTTCGACGAGCCGCATCGGCAGCCCGTCGGCCAGCCCGAGCGTGCCGTGCATCACCCAGCGCGGCACGTAGTCGGGGCGCAGCCGCGGGGCGAAGCGCTGGGCGAGCATCGCCAGCAGGAGGTGGCTCTCGAGCAGCGAGAAGTTGTTGCCGATGCAGATCCGCGGGCCGGCGGCGAACGGGTGGTAGGCGTGGGGGTGGCGCGCGGCCTCCTGCTCGCGGGTCCAGCGCCCGGGGTCGAAGCTCTCGGGCGCGTCCCAGAACTGCGGGTGGCGGTGCGTGAAGTACGGCGAGAGCAGCACGGCGGCGCCGGCCGGGACGTCGTGGCCGCCGATGCTGTCGGGGCCGACGGCGTCGCGGATGTAGAACGGCGCGGCGGGGTAGAGGCGCAGGACCTCCTTGACGACCTGCAGGGTGTAGGGGAGGCGGCGCAGGTCGTCGGTGGTCGGGGTGCGGCCGGCGAGCACGCGGTCGAGCTCCTCGTGGAGTCTCTCGGCGACGTGCGGGTGGGTCGCGAGCGCGTACCAGGTGAAGGTCATGGTCCGCGCGGTGGTCTCGTGGCCGGCGAAGAACGCGGTGATCGACTCGTCGCGCAGCAGCTCGGCGGACATGACCTGGCCGGTCTCCTCGTCGCGGGCCTGCATGAGGCGCGAGAGCAGGTCGTCGGGGCGCTCGGACTCGGGCGTGGCCCGGCGCTGGTCGATGAGGCCGGCGATCGAGCGGTGGACCAGCGCGCGGGCGGCCAGGTAGCGGCGGTTCCTGGCGGTCGGCAGCCACAGCGGCAGGCGCAGCAGGGTGGCCTGGTTGTCGACGAACGCGATCATGGTGCCGACCGCGTCCTTCATGAGGTTGATCGACTCGATCGTCTCGCTGCTGAACATCGCCTTGAGGATGATCGAGGCGGTCACGAGGGTCATCTCCTCGGACATCTCGACCTCGCCGTCGCCGCGGGCCAGGCCGCGCCAGCGCTCGACCAGGCGCTCGCCGTCGCGGAGCATCAGCGCGGCGTAGGCCTGCACGCTCCTCGGGGTGAAGAACGGGGCCATGAGCCTGCGTTGACGACGCCACAGCTCGCCGGTGCTGGCGACCAGGCCCTGGCCGAGCAGGTAGCGGCGCACGGGGTCGTAGCTGGCGCGCTTGTCGTAGTTGTGGCGGTTGGCGACGCTGACGCGCTCGACGGCGTCGGGGTGCAGCGCGATCATCAGGGTGCGCGGGCCGATGCGGACCTGGAACACGTCGCCGTATTGGTGCCACAGCTCGCGCACGAGGCCGAGCAGGCCGCGCGTGCGGGCGCCGTGGATGAAGCGCAGCGTGCCGGGTCCGGGGGCGGGCTTCGACATGCTTGGAGGATCACCCGGAGCGGCGCACATGGGACAGGCGGGGCGGCGCGTCGGCGGCGTGAGTCACCCGAGCGCGAGCGGTCCGTCGGCGCACAGCGACGGCTCGCCGAAGCTGTCGCCCTCGACCCCCACGGCGTTCATGAGGCTGACGAGCAGGCGGTTGTGGTGCACGCCGCCGAGCTGCAGGTAGCGGCCGGTCTTGATCAGGCCGCCGGCCTGGCCGAACAGCAGGAACGGCATGTCGGTCTTGTCGTGGGCCCACGAGTGCTCGGAGGTGTGCAGCCAGGCGACGCTGTCGAGCAGGCCGCCGCCGGCCTCGGGCGCGTCGCGCAGGGCGGCGACCATGGCGGCGAGGCGCTGCATGTGCCAGTCGAGGATTTTTAAGTAGTTGCCGGCCTTCGACTCGCCGTTGCCCACGTCGGCGTGGTCGGACCAGAAGTGCGAGATCTCGTGGTGCTCGCGGAAGCCGTAGTCGGCGTCGCCGCCGAAGCCGAGGCCGAGCCAGGGGAAGTAGCTGGCCCCGCCGCCGCCGTTGCGGAAGGTCAGGGTGATCACGCGGGTGATGTCGCACTGCAGGGCGAGCACGACGAGCTGCGTCATGGCGGTGAACCACGGCGTGAGGTCGGCGTCGTCGAGGCCGGGCAGGCTCATGGGGTCGGGGCTGTCGCACACGACCTGCTTGCCGAGCGTCATCTCGACGGTGCGGATGGCCTCGAGGTGCTCGTCGATGCGCTGCTTGTCGGCGCCGCCGAGCTTCGGCGCGAGCGCCTCGTAGTCGCCGGCGACGCGGTCGAGGATGCTCTGGCGGCGGGCGACGAGCTCGGCGAGCTCGGCCGGGTCGACGCCGGGGTCGCCGAACAGGGCCGCGAACACCTGCAGCGGCTGGGTCATGCGGTTGGGGCCGCCGCCGCTGGCGAAGTGCGAGATGCTGCCGTGGTTGGCCCAGCCGCCGACGGCGCCGATGCACAGCTGCGGCAGGCGGGTGGCCGCGCCGAGCCGCGAGGCGAGGTGGACGTCGAGCGAGGCGTTGGCCACGCGCCAGTCGGGGTGGACCTTGCTGCCGGTCAGCAGGGCCATGTTGCCCTCGCGGTGGCCGTCCTGCACGCCGAGCGTGGCCGAGGTCAGGTTGACGCCGCGCAGCACGAGCATGTCGTCGCGCACGCCGGCGAACGGGGCGAGGCTCGGGCCGAGCTGGAAGTCGGTCTCGCTGTCGACGACGCTCGGCCACCACTGATCGGGGGCCATGCCGTTGGGGTGGTAGGTGGCGATGAAGCGGCGCGGCGGCTCGGCGCGGCCGCCCCGCGCGCGGGCGCCGGCGGGGCCGTCGTCGCAGCCCATGGCCTCGAGCAGGGGGAGGGCGATCAGGGCGTTGGCGGCGCCGCGCAGGGCGGTGCGGCGGCTCATCGGTGTGCGGCGGATCATGGGCTGCCTCCGTTCGGGCGCCGGCGGAACGCGTCGGTCTGGGTCATGGCGATCAGCAGGTCGCGCAGGTCGCCGTCGGAGGCGGTGAAGCGCGCGTCGAGCTCGTCGATCGTGCAGGCGTCCTGGTCGCCCTGCGGGCGGCGGCCGTAGGCGAAGCGGAACCAGTGGTCGAGCACGCAGGCGCGCACGGCCGGCGAGGCGGCGAGCTGGTCCATCATGTCGACGGCGTCGGCGAACTCGCCGGCGATCGGCAGGCCGACGAAGCCGGCGGCGGGGTCGATGGGGAAGCCGCCCTCGTCGGGCATCCACTGGCCGACCGCGCTGTAGTGGCCGAACGCGTGGCCGGGGCCGTTGATGATGGCGTGGCAGGCGGCGCACTGCGAGCCCTCGGCCTCGGTGAGGGCGGCCCAGCGCTCGCGCGTGGTGTTGCCGAGCGCGCCGTCGGGCGGCTGCATGACCACGTCGGGCGGCGGCGGCGGCGGCATGAAGCACAGCAGGTGCTCGAGCACGTACTTGCCGCGCAGCACCGGCGCGGGCGCGGTCGGCTTGGCGAGCGCGCCGAGGATCGCGGCGTGGGTCAGGATGCCCGCGCGCTGGGTGGGGTCGAGGTCGACGGCCTCGAACTCGTCGGTGGCGGGGTCGCCGTCCTCGGGCGAGAGGCCGGCCGCGGCCGGGTCGACGCCGTAGAGCGGCGCGAGGTCGGCGTTGAGCAGCGTCTTCGCGGAGGTGAGCAGGGCCCGCACGTCGCCGTCCGGATCGTCGAACACGATCGACTCGGCGAAGCGCTCGGCCTGGGCGACGAGCATCCACTTCAGGGCGTCGAAGCCGGGGAACACGGCGGCGTCGCGCTGGACGTCGACGACGGCGCCGAGGCGCAGCCACTCGCGGTGGAGCTGGCGGACGCGGCGACGGGCCCGCGGGTCGCCCAGCATGCGCTCGGCCTGGGCGGCGATCTCGTCGGGGGTGGCGAGGGCGTCCGCGGCGGCGGCGGCGAACAGCTCGTCGTCGGGCATCGAGCCCCACAGCAGGTACGACAGGCGGGCGGCGGTCTCGTGCGGGGTCAGCCGATCGGCGACGTCGTCGAACGGGCCGGCGCCGAGCTCGACGCGGTAGAGGAACGCGGGCGACTGCAGCGCCTGCGTGATCACGCGGGCGACGCCGCCGCTGAAGCCTTCTCCGGCCGCGATCGCGTCGTCGTAGGCGAGCAGCAGGGCGTCGCGCTCGCCGGCGACGAGCGGGCGGCGGTAGGCGCGGGGGCCGTGGCCGTCGATGAAGCCGCCGGCGCAGGCGCGGTCGGCGATCGGGTCGACGCCCGCTGTCGCGGCGCAGGGCAGCAGGGCGGGCAGCGCGGCGATCACGTCGGCGGCGATCGCCTCCGAGGTCGCGAGGTACTGCTGCACGTGCTGCCACGAGACCGTCAGCAGCGCGGTGTCGTTGGTGAAGCCGTTGCCGTCGCCCTCGTAGGGGAGCAGGGCGGCGGGCGAGTGGACCACGCCGGCGCCGAACAGGTCCTGGATCGTCGCGTTGAACTCGGAGTTGCTGAGGCGGCGCACGACCTGGTCGCCGGGGTGGGCCTGCTCGCAGGGGCCGAGCGGGGGCGGGGCCTCGGTCGTGCCGGCCTGGTCGGTGTCGCCGCCGGTCGGCAGCGAGGCGTCGCCGGTCGGGGCCGCGTCGGTCGGGGTGTCGGGGGTCGTCGCGTCGCCGGTCGCCTCGTCGCCGCCGCCGGCGTCGCCGCAGGCCGCGAGTCCGACGAGCAGGGCCCACGCGCGCGCGCTGCCAGCCGCGGAGGTCGTCATCGCCGTCCACTCTCGGCGACGTCTCGCGCGCGAGGAAGCGTGACCCGAGCGCTGCGCCCGCGAGGATACGCGGGGGACGGCGCCCGCACGGGCGGTCGAGCCCGTCAGCGCGGGCGGGCGAGGGCGAGGGCGACGCCGGCCTGCAGGTTGGCGAGGGTGTCGATGCCGGTCCAGTCGGTGTCGAGGCCGACGAGGGCCTGGGCGACGTCGGGGCGGATGCCGGTGACGATCACGCGGGCGCCGAGCAGGCGGGCCGCGCGGGCGGCCTGCAGCAGCGCGCCGGCGACGTGGCTGTCGACCGCGCGCACGCCGGTGATGTCGAGGATGGCGGTGTGGGCCCGGCTGACGGCCAGGCCGTCGAGCAGGGCGGACATGATCTGGCGCGCGCGCTCGCTGTCGACGGCGCCGACCAGCGGCATGGCGATCACGCCGTCGGCGAGCGGCACGATCGGGGTCGAGAGCTCGCTGAGGGTGGCCCGCTGGACGTCGATGATCTGCTGCTGCAGCCGGGTGCGTTCGTCCTCGACGCGCTTGCGCTCGGTGATGTCGGTGGCGATGCCGGCGACGCCGGTGACGGCGCCGTCGCGGTCGAACAGCGGGAACTTGATCGAGAGGTAGGCGTGCACGCCGTCGGCCTGGGGGATCAGCTCCTCGACCTCGATCGGCACGCCGCCCTCGCACACGCGGCGGTCGTTCTGACGCACGGCCACGGCCGCGGCCTCGCCGAAGATCTCGGCGTCGGTCTTGCCGAGCATGCCGCTGGCCGCGATGTGGGGGAACACCGCGGCGTAGGCGTCGTTGGCGAGGATCAGCCGGCCCTCGACGTCCTTGGCGAAGATGATGGCCGCCGAGTGGGCGACGACCGCCTCGAGCAGGTGGTTGCGCTCGCGCAGGGCGGACAGCTCGGCGAGCAGGGCCTGGACTTCCGGGGGGCTGGGGGGCGTGGCGTTGGCGGTCATCCGGGGCTCCGATCGAGGCGCGCTGCGGCTTCAGCGAGGGTAGGGCAGTTCTCGCGGGCTGTCGCCGGGGGCCGCGTCACCCGCCGCGCCCGCGCGCCGGACCTGTCTCGAAGGTCAGACGAGCACGGTGTCGCGCACGTTGCGGGCGAACTGCTCGCGGTCGGCGTCGGGGGCGGCGAGCGGCGACGGGGGGATGTCCTTGCCGCGGAGCACCGCGGGGCGGGCGGCGACGGCCGCGCTCCAGCGCTCGAGGTGCGGCAGGCCGCCGGTGTCGATGCCGGCCCAGTCGGCGCCGCGGGTCCACGGCCAGGTGGCGATGTCGGCGATCGAGTAGTCGCCCGCGAGGTACTCGGATCCGGCGAGCTGGCGGTCGAGGACCTCGAGCAGGCGGCGGCCCTCGCGCTGGTAGCGGCCGATCGCCCACGGCAGCTTCTCGGGGGCGTAGCGGAAGAACACGTTGGCCTGGCCGAACATCGGGCCGACGCCGCTCATCTGGAGCATCAGCCACTGCAGCACGCGCGAGCGGCCCTTGACGTCGGCGGGCAGCAGTTTGCCGGTCTTCTCGGCCAGGTAGATGAGGATGGCGCCGGATTCGAACACCGCGAAGTCGTCGTGGTCGCGGTCGACGATCGCGGGGATGCGGCCGTTGGGGTTGATGGCGAGGAACGCCGGCGTCTTCTGGTCGCCGGCGGTGAGGCTCAGCGCGTGCACCGTGTACGCGAGCCCCAGCTCCTCGAGGGCGATCGAGATCTTGTGTCCGTTGGGCGTGGCGGCCGTGTAGAGGTCGATCATGGTCCTCCAGGGTAACAAAGACGGCGGCCCGATCGGGCCGCCGGCGCGGCGGAGGACCGCGCACGTCCGCCCGCGTCGAGGCTGCGACGATGGGGTCGGCCGGGATACACTGGGCGCGGAGGACCTGCATGAACCGTTCGTCGATCCCGCGTCGCGCCGCCACGGCGATGCTCTCGTTACCCCTGACCGCGATCGTCGCGCTGGCGCCGGTGCCCGCGCTGGCCGACGGATCCGTGGCCGACGCGGCGTTCCAGCTGCGGGCACCGCTGGCGCCGATGACCACGGGCATGAAGCTGCGAGGCCTCGTCACGCTGCAGGACCCGGAGGCGGCGCCCGAGGCGGCGCCCGCCGATCCGAACGCCGCGCCTGCTGCCGCGCCGCCGCCCGGTCCGCCGCCGCCGGGGTACTACGGCCCGCCGCCGCCGGGGTACGGCCCGCCGCAGCCCGAGCCGCCGCGCGGGATCGGCATGCTCATCACCGGATCGGTGGTCGCGGCGGCTGTCGGTCTGCCGTTCACCATCTACGGCGCCTACGTCATCGCGCTCTCGCGGCAGGTCGGCGACGCGGTCGGCGGGACCGAGGGGCAGGTGACCAGCGGCGTCGGTTCGCTCGCGGGCGGCATCGTGCTGACCTTCGGCATCATCGGGCTCGGCGTCGGCATCCCGCTCGCGGTCGTCGGCGGCATCCGCCTCGGCAAGTACAACGCGTGGAAGCGCGGGCAGCCGGTCACGCTGGCGCCGTACACCGGCCGCACCGCGTTCGGCACCAACACCGCCGGGTTCACGCTGCGCTTCTGATCGGCGGCGCGTCGCGGCTGGCGCTCGGGACATGTCGCTCGGGACATGTCCCGGGGGTCACAGCAGGGCGCCGCGGTAGACCAGGCGGGCGGGCCCGGTCATGAACACCCGGCCGTCGCGCCAGCGGACCGCCAGGCGGCCGCCCGGGAGCTGGACGGTGACGGGCGTGTCGACCGGGACGAGGCCGCGGTCGACGGCGGCCGCGACGGTGGCGCAGGCGCCGGTGCCGCAGGCCGCCGTGATGCCGCAGCCGCGCTCCCACACCCACAGGGTCAGGGAGCCGCCGTGCTCGACGCGGGCGAACTCGACGTTGGTGCGCTCGGGGAACTGGGCGTCGCGCTCGACCGTGGGGCCGTAGCGGCGGGCCAGGCGTTCGGGGTCCTCGTCGACGAACGCGACGGCGTGGGGGTTGCCGACGGAGACGGCGGTGAAGTCGTGCTCGCCGACGCGGCGGGGGCCGAGCAGGCGCGCGAGGCCCATGTCGACCTCGACCGAGCCGGAAGTCTCCTCGCGGGTGTGCACCCGGCACGGGCGGGGGCCGGAGTCGGTGTCGACGATGAAGTCGCCGGGCTGGTCGGCGAGGTAGAGGGCCACGCAGCGCAGGCCGTTGCCGCACATCTCGGGGCGCGAGCCGTCGAAGTTGACGACGATCATGGTGGCCCGCGCGTGCGGCGACGTCGGCGTGGTGACGAGCAGCAGGCCGTCGCCGCCGACGCCGGTGCGGCGGTCGCAGAGGGCGGGGGCGCGGGCCTGCAGCTCGGAGATGGGGAGGTGGTGCTCGCGGAGGTCGAGCAGGAGGAAGTCGTTCCCGAGGCCCTCGACCTTGGTGAAGGCGAGCTTCATGGGGCGGGGGCGGGCTCGGCCGGGGGGGGCTCGGCGGCGGGCTCGGCGGCGGGCTCGGCGGCGACGGGGGGCTTGGCCGGCCGGGTGCGCGGCTTCTTGGGCTCCGTCTTGGTCTCGGGCTTGGCCTCGACGGGCTCGGCGTCGGCGGGTTTGGTGTCGGTCGGCTCGGCCGGCGGGGCTGCGTCGGGTGGCGGCGCGTCGGCAGGGGCGGCGGGATCGACGGCGTCGGCCGGGGCGTCGGCCGCGGGCTCGGCCGGGGTCGGCGGGGCGGCCGGCGTGACCGGGGCGGCGGCCTTGGCGTCGCGCTTGGACGGCAGCGGGAGCGGGTTGGGGCCGATCTGCTCGTAGTCGACGACCTCGTTGTCGCCGGCGGCGCGCTCCTCGGCGTTGGCCTCCTCGCTCTTTTGTTGCAGGCGGTCGGAGCCGGAGTGGGCGCTGGCGTAGGCGAGGAACATCGCGAACACCATGAAGCTGCCGGCGCAGCCCTGGGTGATCTTCGCCAGCACGTCGGAGCTGCCGCCGCCGCCGAACACGCTCTGCGAGGCGCCACCGCCGAGGGCCGTGCCCATGCCGCCGCGGCCGGCCTGCAACAGGATGATCAGGACCATCAGGATGCAGACGATCACGTAGAAGACGGTGATGATGGTGACGAGGATGTCGAACATGCGGGTGCCGCGGGCGGTAGTTTAGGGGATCACGAGGCGGACGATCTGCAGGAATGCCTCGGCCTCGAGGGAGGCGCCGCCGATGAGGAAGCCGTCGATGTCGCCGGCGGCCATGAGGGCCGCGGCGTTGTTGGGCTTCACGCTACCACCGTAGAGGATGGATCTGTCGGCGCCGGCGGCGGCGAAGCGTTGCTCCATCCAGGCCCGGATCTTCCTGTGCATCGCGCTGGCGTCGCGAGGGGTGGCGGTCTTGCCGGTGCCGATGGCCCAGACCGGCTCGTAGGCGAGGATCAGGCGGTCGGTGACGAGCTCGGGTGCGAGGTTCGAAAGTGCGGCCGAGAGCTGCGAGATCACGAAGCTTTCGTGGTTGCCGGCCTCGCGGATTTGGAGCCCCTCGCCGACGCACAGCACCACCCGCAGGCCGGCCTCGAGGGCCGCCGCGACCTTGCGGGCGATCAGCTCGTCGGTCTCGTGGAAGTGGGCCCGGCGCTCGGAGTGGCCGACGAGCGCGCCGTGGGCGCCGATGTCGAGCAACATGCCGGGGCCGACTTCGCCGGTGAAGGCGCCCTCCTCCTGGGCGGCCACGTTCTGGCCGAACAGGAACAGCGGGCCCTGGGGGCGGACCCACGGGCGCACGGCGTCGAGGGCCACGAAGGTCGGCGCGATGCCGACCTTCACGTGCTTGCTGCCGTCGAGCACGGCCTCGGGCAGCTCGCCGACGATGCCGGTGGCGAGCTCCTCGGCGGCGCCCCGCAGCAGGTTCTGCTTCCAGTTGCCGATCGCCCAGCGGATGCGTGCCATGCTCAGGCGCTCCGGTGGGGGTGCTGCAGCAGGACCTCGACGCCGGGCAGGACCTGGCCCTCGATCATCTCGAGCGAGGCGCCGCCGCCGGTCGAGATGTGGTCGATGCGATCGGCCACGCCGCTGTCCTGGATGGCCGCGACGCTGTCGCCGCCGCCGACCACCGTGTAGCCGCCGCAGTCGGCGACCGCGCGGGCGACCGCGAGGGTGCCGCTGGCGAACGCGGGGTTCTCGAACAGGCCCATGGGGCCGTTCCAGAACAGCATCTTGGCGCCGCCGACGGCCGCGGCGAAGCGGGTCTCGCTCTCGGGGCCGATGTCGAGGGCCATCTCGTCGGCGGCGATGTCGGCGGTGGCGACCTGGACGACGCGGGCGTCCTTGGCCTGCAGGCCCTTGCCGACGCGCAGGTCGGTGGGCAGCAGCACGCGGATGTCGCGGGCCTCGGCGCGGGTCAGCAGCTGCTTGCAGTCGCCGACGCGGTCGGGCTCGTGCAGCGAGGCGCCGACGGCGAGGCCGCGGGCGGCCAGGAAGGTGTTGGCCATGGCGCCGCCGATCAGGATGCTGTCGCCGGCCTGCAGGCGGCCGAGGGTGGCGAGCAGCACCGGCAGCTTGTCCGACACCTTGGCTCCGCCGATGACGGTGACGAACGGGTGCTCGGGCTTGTGGACGATCTTGCCGAGCGCCTCGATCTCGGCGGCGAGCAGCAGGCCGGCGGCGTGGGCGGCGACCAGCTTCGGCACGCCGACGACCGACGCGTGGGCGCGGTGCGAGGCGCCGAAGGCGTCGTTGACGTAGGCCTCGCACAGGTGCGCGAGGGCCTGCGCGAAGGCCGGGTCGTTCTTGGTCTCGCCGGGGTGGAAGCGCAGGTTCTCGAGCAGGACGATCTGCTGCGCGCGGGTGTCGAGCACGAGCTTGGTGACGCCGTCGCCGACGACCTCGTCGGGCAGGCGGACCTCGGCGTCGAGCAGCTCCGCCAGGCGGGCGCCGACGGGCTCCATGCTGTACTTCGGATCGGGGGCGCCGTCCGGGCGGCCGAGGTGCGAGGCGAGGATCAGCCGGGCGCCGCGCTCGCGCAGGCGGCGGATGGTCGGGAGGGCCGCCTTGATGCGGGTGTCGTCGCGGACTTCGCTGCCTTTCAGGGGGACGTTGAAGTCGACACGGACGAACACGCGGCGGTTCTCGACGTCGAGGCTGTCGAGCCCCGGAGGCGCGTCGAACGGTTGCTGGCTGTCCGGCATGGCGGAGGCAGGGATACCGACGCCCGCGGAACGTGTCCACGGCGCGGGCCGTGAGGTTTCGGCGGGCGCGGCCGCGCAAACGACGCCAGACGGCGTCTGCACGGCGGATCGACGCGACGATCGCCGCGTGACGACCGCGGGCGGGTCACGCGGCGCCGGGGCGTCGCGGCGCGAAGGGACATGTCCCTTCGGACAGGTTCACCGATCGTCGTCGTTGACGTCGACGTTCTCGTAGTCGGGGAGCTGGTAGATGACGGTCGACTCCTGCGGCTCGGCGGGGGCCTCGACGGCCTCGACGGCCTCGGCGGCCTCGCCGGACTCGTACATGCCGGAGTACTCGACGACCTCCTCGGGCTCCTCGGCGGGTGCGGCCTGGCGGGTCGGGATCGCGGGGCGCGTGGCGGCGACGGGGGAGGCCGGACGTCCGGACTTCCACTCCTCGATGGCTTTGCAGAGGACGGCGTATTCGATCATCCCGGGCATGGTAGTCCGCGGCGGGGCGCCCGCGCAACCTCGGTCCGGAGGCCCCGGACAGGTGCACGCGGGGCTCTTGCGGCTACAGCCCGGCGGCGCGCAGCGCCTCGGCGAGGGCGGCGGTCACCTCGGCGGGCGGGCGATCGCCGGGGACCACGACCATCGGTCCGAGCTCAGGGTCGTCGTGGAGGCGGCGATAGGCGGCGGCGAGGCGGCGCTGCAGATCGAGGGCGTCGAAGCGCTCGGCGACCGCGGCGCCGTCGGCCTGGCGGCGCTGGACCCGGGCGAAGGCGACGTCGGCGGGCACGTCGAGCACGAGCGTGAGGTCGGGGCGCGGGGCCTGACGATTGATCTGGCGGACCCACGCCTCGTCGCAGTCGAGGGCTTGATAGGCGAAGGAGGACAGCAGGTATCGGTCGGACAGCACGACCTGCCCGGCGGCGAGGGCGGGCGCGACCTCGCGGGCGATGTGATCGAGGCGATCCGCGGCGAAGAGGAGGGCCAGCGTCGCGGGATCGGGGGCGGCGTCGACGGCGAGGCGCCGACGGGCGAGCGCACCGATCGCGCCGGTCGAGGGCTCGCGGGTCTCCAGCACCGCGTGGCCGCGGGCAGCAAGCCATTCGCCGAGGGCGCGCGTTTGCAGCGTGGTGCCGCTGCCGTCGATGCCTTCAATCACGATGAAGCGTCCCGGTGGCCGTCCCGTCATGCGTGGCGGAGCGTATCAGAGCCGCTCCTCCGCAGAACGCGGATTGCTCGCCCCCCGCTCGCCGTCGTGGCACACTCGGCGACGCCCGGGACCGCCCGGTAGCCTCGAAGGAGACGCACTGTGAACCAGAACCCGCCGCCGTCCTCCACGTTGCCGCTCGGCAGCAGCGCCGATCCCTCGCGGGCGGCACCTCCGGCCGGTCCGCAGTACGTGCCGGCGCAGATCGGGGTGGCCGTGCAGCTGCCCGGGGCGGCGCCGGCTCCGTACCCGCAGCAGCAGCAGTACCCGCAGCAACAGGCGTACCCTCAGCAGCAGCCGTACCCGCAGCAGCCGTATCCGCAGCAGCCGTATCCGCAGCAGCCGTATCCGCAGCAGCAGGCCTATCCGCAGCAGCCGTACCCGCAGCAGCCGCCGCAGCAGCCGTACCCGCAGGCGCCGTATCCGGGGGCCGCTCCGGTGCCGCCGCCGCCCGCGCAGGGCCGCAACGACGAGCTCGCCGGGGGCAACCGCACGGTGTTCGAGTTCTCCGGCAGCCACGCGCCGAGCAGCGGCCCGAAGGGCACGTTCGTCGGCAGCCTCGGGTCGATGCCGGACATCGGCCGCGATCGGCCGGAGCGGGCCGAGAGCAACCTGAGCCGCGGCGTGCCGGCCTGGCTCATCGTCCTGCTCGGCCTCGGCGCCGTCGGCGGCGGCGGCTTCGTGGTGTATCAACGCACGATGGCGGCGCCGACCGAAGAGGCCGCGCCGGCCGAGCCGACCCCCGCGCCCGAGACCCCGGCCGCGACCCCGCCGGTCGCCGCGCCGCCGGCCGGCACCCCGGCGGGCACGCCGCCGGC
This sequence comes from Myxococcales bacterium, assembly GCA_016793465.1. Next base: position 95,541 of record JAEUJW010000010.1, on the reverse strand, counting down.
CGGCACCCCGGAAGGCACCCCGCCCGCGGGCACCCCGGCCGGTACGCCGCCCGCAGGCACCCCGACGACCCCGGCCGGGACGACGCCTCCAGCGACCACGCCTCCGGCGACCACGCCGACGACGCCGACCACCCCCACGCCGACGACGCCGACCGAGCCGAAGAAGCCGACGACGCCGAAGAAGCCGACGACGCCGAAGAAGCCGACGACGCCGAAGAAGGAAGAGCCGAAGGCGCCGACGATCAAGCCGGGCAAGAAGTTCGAGGACCTGCCGAAGCCCTGAGCCGGCTCGTCGCGATCCGCCGCCCGGACGCCCACGGCGCCCGGGCGTCGGCGTTCGTCATGCGCTCGCGCGGGAGGCACGGCACCGCGAAGTTCGAAGACCGTCGTCATGCGCTCACGCGGGAGGCACGGCGCCGTGAAGTTCGAAGACCGTCGTCATGCGCTCGCGCGGGAGGCACGGCGCCGCGAAGTTCGAAGACCGTCGTCATGCGCTCGCGCGGTCGAAGACCCGCCGAAGCCTGCGCCCGTTCGCCCGATCTGCCGCCCGTCGGCGTTCCTCGGGCGCTCGCGGGGCGCCGCGACCTGGCTGATCGCGGCTTGCCCGCGCGCGGCGCTCAGTGCAGGCGTTCGGCCGGCATCGACGCGCCGATCTCGGGCACGAAGCGGAGGAACTTGAGCCCGACCCCGGCGAGCGCCTGGATGCCGGTGGGCCCCGAGAACTGCAGGTAGTAGTGGTTCTGGATGCGGGCGATCGCGCAGATGGCCGCGTCGTCGTCGGGCAGCTGGAAGCGGACCACGACCTTGGTGCGCAGCGGCAGGGGCTCGGGCATCTCCACGAACATGCCGGTCTCGGAGATGTTGCGGGCGACGAACCACTGCTCCCCGAACTCCTCCGAGAACACGAGGACGCGGAAGACCTTGTCGATCCGGGCGGAGGCGCGGCGTTCCAGGGCGAGGGCCATGTCGCGCAGCATGAGCCTGTCGGCGGATGGAATCAAATATCCTACATGTGTGACCAGGTGGTCGGGTCGGCCGTGCGCTCACGCGCGGCCCGGGGCGCCGCCGGAGCTTGCCAGGGATGGCGTTCTGGCGAATAACCCCGGCCCACCATGACAGGCGCCGCCGACGATGCGAAGACGGTCGGGTCCGAGTTTCGGGCCGGGACCGTGGGGTTGTGCGGGCGGCCGAACGTCGGCAAGTCGAGCCTGCTGAACGCGCTGGTCGGGGCCGAGCTGGCCGTGGCCACGCGGTTCGCCCAGACCACCCGCGAGCGCATGCTCGGGGTGTGGAGCGAGCCGGGGTTCCAGGCGGTGCTGGTCGACACGCCGGGGATCCACCGGGCCAAGTCGGCGCTCAACAAGTTCATGGTCGACGAGGCCATGCGCGGCGCGCGGGCGGTCGACGTGCTGCTGCTGCTGGCCGAGGCGCCGATCGTCGCCGACGCCGAGGTCGCGCAGGCGTGGGAGCCGGGGCCCGGGGCGAAGGCGGCGCTCGAGGACCTGATCACCCTCGGCAAGCCGATCGCGCTGGTGCTGACGAAGATCGATCGGGTCGAGCCGCGCGGGCTCATCCTCCCGGTCATCGCCGCGTGGGCCCGGCTGCACGCGTTCAGCGCGGTCCTGCCGGTCTCGGCGCACTCGGGCGAGGGGCTCGACGCCGTGCGCCAGTACATCGCCGGGGCCCTGCCGGTCGGGCCGCCGCGCTTCGAGGACGACCGCCTCAGCGACCGCAGCATGCGCTGGCACGCGGGCGAGCGCGTGCGGGCGGCGCTGTTCAAGCACCTCGGAGACGAGCTGCCGTACGCGTGCGCGGTGACCGTCGAGTCGTACAAGGAGCAGAAGCGGCCGCCGCGGGACATCATCCGCGCGACCATCCACGTCGAGCGCGACAGCCAGAAGGCCATCGTCATCGGCCGCGGCGGGCAGACCATCAAGGCCATCTCGATGGACGCGCGGCGGGCCGTCGGCGAGCTGAGCGGGCGGGCCTGCGACCTGTTCCTCAACGTGGTGGTGACGGCCAACTGGACCCGGGACCCGGCGCTCATGCAACGGCTCGGGCTGCACGAGGCGATCGGAGGCGAGGCGTGAGCGACGACGAGACCTGGCAGGGCGACGACGAGGTCGCGGAGGACGAGGGCCCGGTGGCCACGGCGGCGGACGCCGGCCTGGTCGCCATCGTCGGGCGGCCGAACGTCGGCAAGTCGACGCTATTTAACCGCCTGATCGGCGCGCGCAAGGCGATCGTCGAGGACCGCCCGGGCGTGACCCGCGACCGCCTGTACGGCGCGGTCAACCACGGCGGGCGCAGCTACCTCGTGGTCGACACCGGCGGGCTCGACCTCGGCGACCAGGGCGGGCTGATGCGGCACATCAAGATCCAGGCCGACATGGCGATCGCCGAGGCCGACCTGCTGCTGTTCGTGGTCGACGTGGCCGACGGGCTCTCGGCGGTCGACCGCGAGATCGGCGACATGCTGCGGCGCTCCGGGCGGCCGGTGCTGGTCGTCGCCAACAAGGCCGACAACCCGGCGCGCGAGCTGGCGGCCGCGGCGATCTTCGAGCTCGGGCTCGGCGAGGTGCTGGCGGTCTCGGCGGCGCACGGGCGCGGCTGCGAGGAGCTGCACGACGCGATCCTGGAGCGCATGGCCACGCGCACGGCGCCCGAGGGCGTCGCCCAGGCCACGCCGGAGGGCACGCGCATGGCGTTCATGGGCCGGCCGAACGCCGGCAAGTCGACGCTGATCAACGCGATCCTCGAGGAGCCGCGGGTCATCGTCGACGCGGAGGCGGGCACCACCCGCGATCCGATCGACCTGCCGTTCACGTTCGCGGGTCAGCCGCTGGTGCTGATCGACACCGCGGGCCTGCGCCGGCGCAAGCAGATCGACCGGGCCATGGAGAAGCTGGCGGCCATCAAGGCCATCCGCACCATGGAGCGCACGCAGGTGGTCGTGCTGGTGATCGACGCGGCCATGGGCGTCACCGATCAGGACCAGCGGATCGCCCGCATGGCCCACGAGCGCGGCAAGGGCGTGGTCGTCGCGCTCAACAAGTGGGACCTCGTCGCGCGCGACAAGAAGGCCGCGCACGCGGCGTGGACGCAGGCGCAGGACGAGCTCGCGTTCCTCGAGCGGCCGTACATCGTCAAGACGTCGATCGTCGGCGAGGGGCGGGAGACCGGGCAGGGCCGGGCGCGCGGGCTCGACGAGCTGCTCGAGGCGTGCCTGAAGACGGCGCGGGCGCTCGGGCGGCGCATCCCGACGGCGGATCTCAACGCCGAGCTGGCGTCCGCGGTCGCCGAGCACTCGCCGCCGATGTTCGGGCCGCGGATGGTGCGCCTGCTGTTCGCCACCCAGGCCGAGAGCGATCCCCCGCTGATCGTCGTATCGGCAAATCACGGGCGCTGCTTGACCCCGCAGTACGAGCGCTACCTGCTGCGGCGGTTCCGGACGCGCTGGGACCTGCGCGGCGTGCCCGTGCGGCTGGTCGTGCGGGCGCGTGGCAAGGGGAACCGCGAGCGCGCGGGCGAGTGAGGCGGGGCGTGAGGTCGCGGGGCCCCCGGATCTGCGGGCCCCGCGTCTGCCAACCGCGTTGGCGCCCGGACCAGGTCAGGGCCTGCCGAGACTGACAAGCGGCGCCCGCGGCGAGAGCCAGCGCGCGTGGCCGCCCGCAAGTCGGGGCGTCACGGACCTTTACAGGGGCGAGGAGCTTTGCGATGGTGGGCCCCAAGGGACCGTCCCGCGGAGTTCACACATGTCTCGTGTTTTTATTGACTGCTCCCGCTTCATGCTCGCCGCCGGCGCGGCGCTGGCGCTCACTGCCTGCCTCGATCACCCGCTGAAGCCGGTCGAGTACGACAAGTCCTCCGAAGGCGAGAAGACGGTCGCCATCGAGATCAACAAGGACGTCGACATCCTCTTCGTGATCGACAACTCGGGGTCGATGGCCGAGGAGCAGGAGCGCGTGGCCGCCAACTTCAAGGCGTTCATCGACGTGCTCGAGGCGCCGGACGTGCAGGCCAACTACCGCATCGGCATCACCACGACCGACGTCGGCAACCCGCGCTGCAGCAACACCACGCCCGAGAACGGCAGCCTGGTCCTGCAGAGCTGCCTCGACCGCGTGGCCAACGGCGAGTTCGTGACCGCCGACGGCGACTTCTCGACCGCCTGCACGAACAACTGCAGCCTGTCCGGCGCCGACCTCACGGTCGCGGAGTCGGGCATCGAGCAGGACGCGAGCATGGCCAAGCGCAAGTGGATCGAGAAGATCAACACGGTCTCGAACGTGCGCGGCACCGACAGCATGGTCGACGCGTTCAAGTGCTTCGGCCCCCAGGGCATCACCGGCTGCGGCTTCGAGTCGCACCTCGAGGCCATGTACAAGGCCCTGGCCGCCGCCAGCGACAAGAACGCCAAGAACAACTACGGCTTCCTGCGGGCCCAGGCGATCCTCTCGATCGTGTTCATCACGGACGAGGTCGACTGCTCGTTCAACCCGACCCACAAGGACATCTTCATCAACAACAAGACGTTCTGGTGGTCGCCCGACGATCCGGCCCCGACCTCGTCGCTGTGCTGGGACGCCGGCGTGGCGTGCGACGGCTCGGCCCCGATCTACGACACCTGCTACTCCGAGAACTACGACGTCAACGCCATCGCCGGCGCGTCCGACGCCGACGCGGTGCTCATCCCGGTGCAGAAGTACATCGACTTCGTGCAGGGCATCGAGACGAAGAAGCAGGACACCGCGATGGACCAGCAGATCCTGGTGTCGCTGATCGCCGGCGTGCCGAGCATGTACGAGAGCTTCGGCGCCGAGATCCCGTACGCCGACTCGATGGACGCCGACTACATGTCGAAGTTCGGCATCGGCCCGGGCTGCATCGTCGGCCCGGCCAACGCGCCCGAGGCGACCGCGGTGCCGCCGGTCCGCGAGCGTGAGTTCGCCGAGGCCTTCAACGTCGACCCGAAGGAAGGCCGCAACCTCTACTCGATCTGCGACGACGACTACTCGGCCGCGCTCGCCGACATCGCCGACAAGATCCGCGACCAGATCAAGCCGGCGTGCATGCCGAGCTGCGTCCGCGACATCATGCCGGAGGACGAGCTGGTCCAGCCGAACTGCCAGCTGTACGAGGAGAACCAGGGCGCCGGCACCCGCGTGCCGGTCGTGAAGTGCACCGAGGGCGTGGGCCCGATGGGCATGCCCGCGTGGATCGCCCCGGCCGGCGCGACGGTCTGCTACGCGACACTCACCGACAAGGGCGGCCAGACCCCGAGCATGCTCGACGACATGTCGACCGAGTGCCTCGAGCAGGGCCTCAACCTCGAGTTCATCCTCGTGCGCGCCGGCGCCGCTCCGGCCGGCACGACCATCTCCGCCGCCTGCGCGCTGTCGGAGAACAAGGCCAAGGACTGCCCGATGCTGTGAGCCGCCTCGGGTGAACGTGTGGAGCCCCGGCCCTGGCGCCGGGGCTCTTCGCTTTCTTCAGGCCGCGTGGTAGCGGCCGGGCGAGGACTCGACGACGAGGCCGCGGAGCTCGGCGGTCAGCAGGGCCGTGCAGGCGCGGGGGTCGTCGAGCTCGTCGAGCGTGAGGCCCGCGGCGCCGGCTGCGGTGAAGGCGGCCCGCAGCCACGCGAGCTCGTCCGGCCAGGGGCGGGGCGCTGGCGCCTGTCCCGAGAGCCAGGTCGAGAACGTGTCGGGCACGCCGCCGTCGGCGATGTCGATCGCGGCGGCGCCGGCGGCGATCAGCTCGGCGTTGCCGGGGCTGCCGGTCAGGGCCGCCGTACGCAGGCCGCGGCGCAGGGCCTGGCGCCCCGTCGACCACGAGCCCGAGCGCGGCGCCGACTGGGCGATGACGACGGCGCCGACGAGGTCGAGGATGGTGGCGTTGCGGCTGGCGAACACGCCGCGCGCGGGCGTGGTGCCGGGGCTCAGCGAGAACAGCAGGCCGGAGCCCGGGGTGCGGGCGATCGCGGTGAACAGGTCGGCGTGCTCGGGCGGATAGAGGGCGTCGGGGCTGCACGGCAGGACGGCGAGCTGCGGGACGGCTTGCGCGAGCGCGGCGTCGTGGACCGAGCGATCGACGCCGCGGGCCCCGCCCGAGACGAGCGCGAGGCCGTGGGCCGCGGCGACGCGGACGAGCGCGGGCACGACTGCGAGCACGCGGTGCAGGGCGGCGCGGCTGCCGACGATAGCGAGGCGCGGCGCGGCCGGGATGGCGCCGGCGAGCAGCCTCGGTCGCGGTCCGGGCAGGCCGAGGACGGCGGACGAACAGGAGATGGTGGGGAGCATGCCGGGAGGTCGGCACGAGCGGCTCCGGTGTTGCGTCGCTGCGCGGACGGGGCGCGTGAGGGGCACGGGCGGGGCCGGCCGCGGACCGGAGCTGCGGGGCGGTGCAGCGCCGGCGTCGCGCTCAGGAGCCGAAGTAGAAGCCCATGAACAGGCCGAGGTAGACGGTGTTGGACATCGGGCGGCCCTTGGCCGCGGGGGTGAAGCCGACCCAGCCGAGCTCGGGGCCGAGGGCGAAGCCTCCGCCGCGCTTGGGCCGCTTGCGGGCGGCCAGCGGGAAGATCTCGTAGCGCACGCTGCCGGTGAACACGGCCCCGCCGAAGCCGCTGCGGGCGGCGACGCCGGCCTCTCGCACCGCGCCGCCGCCGGCGCCGAAGCCGACGCGCAGCGACAGCGGGATCCGCGGGACCGGGAGGAACCCGAAGTCGACGAGGCCGGCGCCCTGGAACAGCCGCTGCTGCGGGTCGGCGAAGCGGTAGGCGAACGTGCCGGTGACCTGCAGGCCGATCGTCATCCACGGGAACACGGCCTGGCCGAAGCGCAGGCCGGTCGTTGTGCCCGAGAACGGGTTCGGCGTGGGGAAGTCGTTCACGCGGGCGAAGCTCTCGGAGAACGTCAGCGTGGCGCCGATGTACGGGCCGTCGACCCGCGGAGGACGCACCGGGGCGGCGGCGACGGGCGGGGCGGCGGCGGTGGTGTCGGCGGCGGGGGCCTCGGCGGGGCCCTCGGCGGCGGGTTCGGGCGTCGCGGGCTCGCCGGGCTCGGGCTCGGCGCCCGGGTCGGCGACGGCGTCGGCGGGCGACGGGGCGTCCGAGGTCGCGGGGGGCGGAGCGGATGCCGGGGGCGCAGGTGCGGTCGGCGTGGCCGACGCGGGCGTGGTAGCCGTAGCGGAGGTCGATGCGGAGGTCGACGCGGCGGGCGCAGGTGCGGTCGGCGTGGCCGACGCGGGCGTGGGAGCCGGAGCGGAGGTCGATGCGGAGGTCGACGCGGCGGGCGCAGGTGCGGTCGGCGTGGCCGACGCGGGCGTGGCAGCGGGAGCCGGAGCGGAGGCCGATGCGGAGGTCGACGCGGCGGACGCGGGCGTGGCAGCGGGCGCCGGGGTCGCGGTCGGCGTCGCGGGCGCGGCGGCCGCTGCGGCGGGGAGGAGCGCGACGGACAGGGCGGCGAGCGACCAGGCGGCGCCGGCAGCACGCGGGTGCATGCAGGCGGGGCGCGGGCGGGTCGGGTGCTGCACGGGCCACAGCATGGAGCAGGCGTGCAGGTCGGGGCAAGCTTGTTATCGGGCCGGGATTGCCAAGCGACGCGGGTGTCGACTATGGTCGCGCCGCCGCGTCGGGCGGTCTCCATCATGCAGCAGAGGCGCGTCCTCGAGATGCTCGGCAGTTTCGTCGCGGGCGGTGGCCTGGTCGCGGCGGTCTATGAACTCGGCGGTCGGGCCCCGGGCGTGGCGACCGAGCCGGTGGCGACGGCGGAGGCCGAGATCGCGGAGGCCGGGGCCGGCGAGGCCGGGGCGCCGGCGCCGGAGGGCGAGCCCGCCGCGGCTGCGCCGATCGGCGAGCAGGCGGCCGCCGACCCGTACATGCCCGGACCGGACGGTGCGTATACGAGTTACCCGGCGATCTACGACCCGCCGCTGGCGCTCGACGCCGAGGCCGAGGCCAAGTTCCCCAGGCACGGGCTGGTGACCGGGGCCGCCGTGCTGGTCCGCGAGCGCACCGAGAAGGACGCGAGGATCGTCGGCATCCTGCGGGCCGGCACGCGGGTGCGGGTCGACGCGCCGCTGTCGTTCGGCGGCGGCTGCACCAAGGGCTGGCACGCGATCTTCCCGCAGGGCTGGATCTGCCTCAACGCCGGGCTCGAGGTCGGCGACACGCCGCCCGACGACGGCACCATCAACCTGCCGCCGCCGAAGCTCGACCAGCCGATGCCGTACGAGTACTGGCGGGTCTCGCACGACGGCACGCCGTTCTTCCACCGCCTGCCGAGCTTCGGCGAGACCCAGCAGGCCGACGCGGCCGGCCAGGCGTGGATCGCGGCCAACGGGCGCGCGCCGATGCCGACCAACCCCGCCGAGCGCCCGCCCGAGGTGCCCGCGGTGGTCAAGGAGTACCTCAACGCCGGCTACTACGTGACGGTGGCCGGCGAGGCCGTGAAGTCGGAGCGCAAGTTCCTGCGGACGCTGCGCGGGGTGTTCGTGCGCAAGTACCAGCTCGAGCAGCGCGAGGGCTCGCAGTTCTCGGGCGTGCTGCTGACCGGCGACGCCGACCTGCCGGTGCACTGGATCGTGCGCGAGACGGCGATGTTGAAGCGCGCGTCGGAGGGCAGCGAGACCCTGCAGAAGCTCGAGACGAAGCCGCTGGTCCGGCGCTCGCGCCACCCGTTCGTGCGCAAGGTGACGATCGGGACCACGCAGTACTACGAGGACAAGGACGGCCTGCTGATGCCGGCCTACGCGGTCGGGCAGTCGTACAAGCTGCGGCGCCCGCCGGGCGTCGGGGCCGACGAGCACTGGGTGCACGTCGACCTCTCGGAGCAGGTGCTAGTCGCGTACATCGGCGATCGCCCGGTGTTCACCACTTTGGTGTCGACCGGCAAGGAGCCGGGCATGACGCCGATCGGCGTGCACCGCCTGCAGTCGAAGCACGTGGCCACGTCGATGCGCGACCAGCCGGTCGAGGAGGACGCCTACTCGATCGAGGACGTGCCGTGGACGCAGTACTTCCACAACAGCGTGGCCCTGCACGGGGCGTTCTGGCACGGCGGGTTCGGCCTCGTGCGCAGCCACGGCTGCGTCAACCTCTCGCCCGGGGACGCGCGCTGGCTGTTCGGGTTCACCGGCCCGCACCTGCCCGACGGCTGGCACTCGGTGAGCCCGGGCGTCGGCTCGATCGGGCGCGGATCGCCGGTCGTCATCACCGAGTAGCGCGTCCGCCGGGGCGGGCGCCCGGCGCGGCGGCGCGACGGACTGTTGCAGCGGCGTGACCGTCGACGCGCGCTTGTGCTCGCACGGCCGTGATAAAAGCCTGCGCGGAGGAATTGCCGCATGAAGGTGTATGGACATCCGATGAGCACGTGCACCCGCAAGGTGCTGACCACGCTGGCCGAGAAGGGCGTGGACGCCGAGTTCCAGCTCGTGGACATCATGCAGGGCGCGGGGCATCAGCCCGATCACCTGGCGCGCCAGCCGTGGGGGCAGGTGCCGGTGCTCGAGGAGGACGACGGATGGCAGCTGATCGAGTCGCGGGCGATCATCCGCCACCTCGACGCCACGCTGCCCGGGGCCTCGCTGACGCCGAAGGACGCGCGCACGCACGCCAAGATGGAGCAGTGGATCTCGATCGAGGCCGCCAACTTCACCCCCGGGGTGATGAAGATCCTGTACCAGCTGCTGTTCGGCAAGATGCGCGGGCAGGAGCCGAACATGGCGCTCGTCGACGAGGGCCGCGCCGCCGTGCGCAAGACCGTGGCCGTCATGGAGAAGGAGCTCGCGGACAAGGAGCACCTCGTCGGCGACTTCACGCTGGCCGACATCTGCTTCATGCCGTACATCGAGTACCTGTTCATGGTCGGCGAGGGCGCGCTGATCACCGACTCGCCGAACACCGGCGCGTGGTGGAAGCGGATCTCGGAGCGGCCGAGCTGGCAGAAGGTCGTCGGCCGCGGCCAGGCGTCCTGACGGTCGTCGCCTGCGGCGCGTCGCGGCCGCGTGCCCGGGTCCCGGCGCGCGCGGCCGCTTCGTCGTTGGAACGGCGACGTCCGCCGCTGTCGCAGCGATCGCGGCGGAGTGGGCCCGCGAGCGGGTGGGTCCCGCGGACCTCGGCCGCGGCGGCGATCGGGGCCGAGCGGCCACGCGATCGTGGTACTGTGGGGATATGCGCATCGCGTACCTCGTCGGGGCCGTCCTGTTCACCGCTTCGTTGTGGCTCGGCGCGTGCGGTCCGCCGTACCCCGGGGCCAACTACTGCGGGCCGAGCGGAAAGGACTGCCAGTGCAGCAACGTGCCCAACTGCGTGTACGACTGCCCGGTCGGCGGCTGCGACGCCAAGTGCCACGACGTCGACAACTGCGACGTCGGCTGCGGCGACGCCTGCCACTTCGACTGCCACAACACGGTCTCGTGCGACGGCGTGTGCGGCGACGACTGCAAGGCCGACTGCCACGACGCCAGCGTGTGCACGGTCGACTGCGGGGCCGACTGCCAGGTCGACTGCCACAACCTCGACAGCTGCTCGGTCATCATGATAAGCGGCGAGGTCCACTGCCACGACAACGGCGACTGCGACATCCAGTGTCGCCAGCCGAACGGGGCGCTGGCGCCGGCCGACAACTGCGGCAAGAACCGCTGGCGCTGCGGCTGCTAGCCGAGGCGCCGCCGGACCGCCGCGCGCCAGCGGTGCAGGCGGTCCGGGTCGATGAAGAGCACGAAGAAGCAGACCAGCTGGAGCGCGAAGAAGATGAGCTCGTGCATGGTCAGCGAGATGATGGCGAACATGCCGAAGCCCATGAGGTAGCCGAGCGGGCGCAGCCGGCGGACCAGGAACAGCAGCGGCATCGCCAGCTCGAAGCCCAGCGCGAGGTGCTGGAGGAACGCCCACACCGACAGCGGCAGGTTGCGCACCATCCACGCGGCGATGTCGGTCATGAAGGTGAGCTGGACCTGCGCCCACAGGGTGTCGTCGTGGCCGATCCAGTCGCCGAAGCGGACCTTGCAGATGCCGGCGCCGAACACCTGCAGGATGAAGGTGAGCTGGAGGACGCGCAGCGCCCAGGCCGAGCGGGTGCGCAGGCGGCCCTCGGCGTCGCTGAAGATCGGCGGCGCGAGGGCCAGGATGAACCACGTGGCGACGAACAGCTTGTTGATGGTGAAGGCGGCCAGGCGATCGGCGAGGGTGACGTAGACGGTGCCGGCGAGCACCAGCCAGATCGTCACGCGCGGGCGGACGCCGAAGATGAGCGCGGCGATGCTGCCGAAGTAGGCCGCGCCGAACCACGGCAGCGCGGCCTCCGGCAGCAGCGGGACGGGCTGCTGCAGGCCGTCGACGGCGGCGCCGCTCGGGTGGTAGCCGGCGGTGGTCAGCCACTCGGCGCGCTCCTGCCAGCGGAACAGCATGTAGATGAGCAGGCTGTGCGCGAGCAGCAGGCGGAACACGACCAGGCGGGTGGCGTCGACGGGGCCGTGGACGAACCGCAGGGCGGAGCGGGCGAGGCCGGCGGGCGTCACGGGGCGACCTCCGCGGGGAACTCGTGGGTCGAGAGCACCCGCTCGCGGCGCAGGTCGAGCGGCGGCTTCACCCAGTGGCTGGGCGGCGGGTCGTCGCGGCGGATCGGGTGGTTGCCGGCGAGGAAGCGGACGGCGACGATCGGCGGGGCGGTGGGGCGCAGCTCGCGGTCGCGGGCGACGATCCAGCGGGCCAGGTCGGCCCGCGACTTGTCGAGGCGACCGCCCCAGCGCTCCATGAAGCGGTCGAAGCGCGAGCGGTGGCCGAACGGGTGCATGGGGAAGAACTCGCGCTCGTCGAGCACGTTCCACTCGGGCCCGCGGCGGACCTGCACGCGGAAGTAGCGGACCGCGTCGGGCCGCGAGCGGAACAGGCAGGACACCGAGCCGAAGTCGCGGATGAGGCCCGGCCAGTAGCGACCCGGCGCCGCGTTGAAGGCGCCCTCGGTGATCGGCACCAGCCACAGGCCGAGCACGAACAGCGAGACGAACACGTCGCGTCGGCGGAAGCGCTCGGGGTCGGTCACGCGGGCGAGTGACGCACAGGTCCGGACGACCCCGCAAGCCGGGACAGCGGCGCCGCGGACGTCGCTGTCCGAAGCGGCCCGACCCGGAGCGAGCCGGTGCGACGCGCTTCGCGGGACGACCGCGGCCGACGGGGTGCGCAGAGCGGCGAGGCGCGAGCCGCGAGCCCGGAGCCCCGGACACAGAATCAGCCGGCGGCAGGGAGAACCCAGGAACCCTGCCGCCGGCTGGCGGACTGTGCGGCCGCTCGTGGGGAGAGATATAGAGACTTTGAAAATCGTTTTCAAGTTAATTCGTCGTGCCGGTCGCCTGCTCGCTGTTCGACGACGCGGGCGGGCTGGCGGCGGCCGTCAGAGGTCGGCGACGTCGACGTCGATGCACCACGCGCCCGAGGGGGTGCTCGGCACGGCGGTGAGGTCGACCCAGTCGGGGTGCGAGCAGCCCGGCGGGCCTTGCATGCGCAGGAACGACTGATCGGCGACGAGCGCCTCGGGGTCGACGGCGACGCCGAGACCGGCGGACGGCATGGGGCGGCCGCCGGTGAGGCCGACGCAGAAGCGCGGCGTCTGCACGAGGATCGGGTCGGGGTAGACGATGGCGTGCGCGCCGGGGGTGACCGCGTCCGGCTGCAGGGCGGTGGTCGCGATCGGGTCCCCGGGGCCGTCGCCGTCGTCGCCGTAGATCTCGAGCACGCCGCCGACGTTGCCGAAGCTCGCGGCGATGATGTAACCGACGCGGGTGACGCCGAACGGCGGCGACATGCCCGGGGTGAAGCAGGCCTGCGAGGAGGTGCGCGCGCCGACGCCGGAGAACACGCCCTCCATCGTCTTGTAGCACCACAGCGGCTCCTCGCACCGGCCGGGGTCGTAGAGCTGGAGGTGCTCGGGCTCGGCGGGGCCGGTGGATGCGTCGTCGCCGGTGGTCGTGGTGCCGCCGCCGGTGGTCGGGTCGACGGCGGTGGTCGAGGCGTCGGCGGCGGTCGAGGCGTCGACGGCGGCCGTGGTGGTGAGGTCGCCGGCGCTGGCGTCGGCGTCGCCGTCGAGGGCGCCGGTGCTGGTGCCCGCGGGCGCCGCGGTGGTGGTCGGCAGGTTGGTGGTCGAGCCCGCGAGCGTGGTGGTCGCGTCGGCCGGGCCCGGCTCATCGAACGCGGCGTTCGGTCGGGTGCAGCCGGCGAGCGCGAGGAGGAGGAGCACGCTGTCGGCGCGACGCTTCACCGGGCGAGGATACGCCGTTCCGCGGGCGAACCCGCGGCTCATCGGCGATTCGGGGCGGCGCTGTGGCGAGGCCCACGGCGGGCGAATTTGCGCGGCCCGGGCGAACGCAGCGGCTGCGGCGAACGGGCCCGCCTCGGGGAACTCCGGGCTCCGCCGGCGGAGCTGGTATGAAGGCGAGGAGGAGGCCGCGATGACGCTGGTCGAGATTCGAACCCTCAACAAGGTCGTGGTGGCGCGGTGGAGCGAGCTGGCCGATCGCAAGCCGGCGGGCGCGCTGGTCGGTGAGGTCGACCTCGTGATCGTGCGCCACGACGACAGGGTGTCGGTGCTGTACGGGCGCTGCCTGCACCGCCGGGCGCTGCTGGCCGACGGCCACGTCGACGGCGACAACCTGATCTGCGGGGTGCACGGCTGGGACTACCGCCTCGACACCGGGGTCAGCGAGTACAACAACCACGAGGCGCTGCAGAAGTTCACGGCGTGGATCGACCACGAGCACGACGCGGTGCTGGTCGACGCCGACGAGGTCGGCCGCTTCGTGCAGGTGCACCCGCAGGAGTTCAAGCGCGCCGTCTACCTCGGGGCCTACGCGGACGTGCACGGCGGGCCCGAGGAGGAGCTCAACGGGTACATCCAGAGCCTGGCCCGCGACGGGCTCGCGAAGACCGGGCACCACGGGGTGGTCTCGGCGATGGGCGTGCCGCGCCAGCAGCTGCCGCAGTGGAGCGCGATCCAGATCGTGACCGGGCAGCTCGCGCGCAAGCCGCTGCTCGACGACGCGGCGGTGGGCACCGAGCTGATCGTCGGGCCGCGGGCGAAGAAGCCGCTGCGCCTCGAGATCCCGCTGCTCGTCAGCGACATGAGCTTCGGGGCGCTCAGCGAGGAGGCCAAGGTGGCGCTGGCCCGCGGGGCCGAGCTCGCGGGCACGGGCATCTGCTCGGGCGAGGGCGGCATGCTGCCGGAGGAGCAGGCCGAGTGCTCGCGCTACTTCTACGAGCTGGCCTCGGCGCGCTTCGGCTGGAGCATCGACAAGGTGGCGCGCGTGCAGGCGTTCCACTTCAAGGGCGGGCAGGGCGCGAAGACCGGCACGGGCGGCCACCTGCCGGGCAGCAAGGTCCAGGGCAAGATCGCGGCGGTGCGCGGGCTCGCGGCCGGGACCGACGCGATCAGCCCGTCGACGTTCCCCGACCTGTTCACGCCCCGCGACTACCGCAAGCTCGCCGACGAGGTGCGCGAGGTGGCCGGCGGGATCCCGATCGGCTTCAAGCTGTCGGCCCAGCACATCGAGGACGACCTCGACTTCGCGCTCGCGGCCGGCGCCGACTACATCATCCTCGACGGCCGCGGCGGGGCCACCGGCGCGGCGCCCGACATCTTCAAGAACAACATCTCGGTGCCGACGATCCCGGCGCTGGCGCGGGCGCGGCGGCACCTCGATCGCCGGCGCCGCCGCGACGTGACGCTGATCGTCACCGGCGGCCTGCGCGTCGAGGCCGACTTCGTCAAGGCGCTGGCGCTCGGGGCCGACGGCGTGGCGCTCGCCAACTCGGCGCTGCAGGCGATCGGCTGCCTCGGCATGCGGGCGTGCCACACCAACAACTGCCCGGTCGGCATCGCCACCCAGAAGCCGCACCTGCGCGCGCGCCTCGACGTCGACCGCTCGGCGCGCCAGCTGCGGCGCTTCCTGACGGAGAGCGTGGAGCTCATGCAGATCCTCGCGCGCGCGTGCGGGCACGACCACCTCGGCGGGTTCGAACCGGCGGACCTGACGACCTTCGACCGCGAGATGGCCCACCTCTCCGGGGTGCGCTACGGCGGGGTCGGGGCGCCGTAGTCCTCGCCGAGGTAGGCGTAGTAGCCGACCAGCTCGCGCAGCATGGACCACGGGTCGCGCGCCTCGAACTCGAGGGCGGCGTGCGCGGCCGACACCCCGGGCGCGCCGAACATCCGCAGGGCCAGCTTGCAGCGGCTGAGGTGGTAAAACTGGCTGACGGCGACGACCGAGGTGAGCCCGTGCGCCTGCATGTAGTCGCGGGTGAAGCGGGCGGTCGCGTGGGTGTTGACGCCGTCGCGGTCGGCGACGACGAGGCCGGCGGGCACGCCGCGGTCGATCAGCCAGGCGCGCATGACGTCGGCCTCGTGAGGGCTGCCGGGGTCTTGACCGCCGCTGACGATGACGCGCGCGACCTTGCCCGCGCGCCACAGCTCGAGGGCGCGTTCGAGGCGGCGCTGCAGGCGAGGCGAGGGCACGCCGTCGCGGCCGACCTGGTTGCCGAGCACGACGGCGAGGTCCGCGTCGGCCCCCTCGTCGGTGCAGCCGTCGACGGAGATGGCGAGCAGGTGGACGCCGGCCCACACGGCGAGCGAGGCGAGGATGCGGCGGAGCCAGCGGTGGAGCACGGGGACCGTACGCGTGCGGGGGCGCGGGGAGTCCGAGCGTCGTCCGATCGGCGGGATCCGGCAAGCCGGAAAACCTGGCCGTGTGCGCCGCCAAAACGGCCGCGCGCGAACACGCCCCCCGCCGCGATCGACGTGCGCGGGACCTGGAGACGGCCGCGCCCCGCGATCGGGGAGAGGCGCCGAAAGTGCGGCGAAACGACGCTTTGCGTGGCCTGCCATGGAGATCACAGCTGTCCGATGGGCCATGTTGCCCGGCGCCTGCGTTCGTGATCCAATGCCGTGGTATCAGGCGCTGATGTCGACGGCCCGGCTGCTCGGGCCTGACTCGTCATGCAAACCGCGCCCTGCGTCCCGATGTCGACGATCATCACCCTCCGGTACCCGCTGCAGTGGTACACGCCGGTCCACCCCGAGGCGGAGGCGGCGGAGGAGGGCACGCAGGCGTGGCTCAACGCCATGCGCCTGCTCGACTCGCCGACCGTGGCCGCCAAGTTCCGCCACCTCGGGGTCGCGCGCTACGGCGGCTGGCCGCTGTACCACGCCGACGCCGAGGCGCTGGCCACGGTGACGCGCTTCCTGACCCTGTGGATCTTCTACGACGACATGCTCGAGGGCGTGGGCGAGGCGCGCGAGGCGCTGGCGGTGGCGGCGATCGGCGGCGACCCGACGTTCGAGCGGGCGGCGGCCTCGCCGTACCTGCAGGCGTTCTGGGACAACGCGCAGCGCTACCGGGCGCGCATGTCGGAGCGCTGGTCGCACCGCTTCGCCGAGCGCTTCGGCGGGTGGCTGCGCTCGGTCCGCGAGGAGGCCGAGATGCTGGCGACGCTGCGCGAGACCGGCGCGCACCCGGCGGTCGCGGCCTACGTGGCCTGCCGCCGCGACTCGATCGGCGTGCTGCCGACGCTGCTGCTGGTCGAGTACTGCTGCGGCGAGCCGCTGCCCGAGGAGCTGCAGGGCCACCCGGTGCTGGCGGCGCTCGAGCGGGCGACCTGCGACATGG
Organism: Myxococcales bacterium; assembly: GCA_016793465.1. The sequence continues at coordinate 78,888 of JAEUJW010000010.1, read as the reverse complement.
TGCTCGTGCAGAACGACCTGGTGTCGATCGCCAAGGACGCGCGCGACCGCGGCCTCAACCTGGCGTTCTGCCTGGCCCAGGCCAAGGCCAGCGACCTCGTGACGGCCTGCCGCGAGCTCGAGAGGACCCACGACGCGGCGCTGCGGCTGTTCATGAGCGCGTCGGCGTTCCTCCGCCTCGAGTTCTCCGAGTGCCCGGCGCTGCACAAGTGGCTCGGCGCGGTCGAGACGATGTGCCACGGGTTCGCCCGCTGGCACCTGTCGAACACCCGCTACGACCGGGCGCTCGAGCTCGGCGACGGCGGGTCGATCCACATCGAGGTCGAGTACGTGTAGGCGTCGGCCGGGTCCGCGGGGGCCCGGAGGCGGCGGGCGAAACTCGCGGTGGGCCGCCGATGAACCGCGGCGCGCCCGGGAACGGCGTTATCGCGGCGATCGGGGCGAGGTGGCGGATGCGCGCGGATCCCTTGGCGCGGGCCGCGGCGCTCGGGCATGATGCCCGCCGATGGCCAAACCGCTCGAGTACAACGCAACGCTCGTCGAACGCGAGGACCTGACGCCGGCCCTCGGGGTGTTCCGCATCAAGCCCGACGACCGGCTGCCGGGCGAGGGCTCGTGGTTCGTGCCGGGCCAGTACATGGTGCTCGGGCTCAACAACGAGGTGAAGCCGGAGCTCGGCGGCGTGCGCCGGCCGATGTCGATCGCGTCGGCGCCGGAGCGCCGCGACCTCGTCGAGTTCTACATCCGCTTCGTCGAGAAGCCGGAGAGCGAGAACCCGTTCACCCACCTGCTGTGGACCCGCAAGGCCGGCGACCGCATGTACGTGCGCGTGCACCCGACCGGCAAGTTCACGGTCGAGGACACCACCGGGGTCGGCGACCCGCGGCTGAAGGTGTGCGTGGCCGCGGGCACCGGGCTGGCGCCGTTCTTGTCGATGGTGCGCAGCGAGATCAACCGCGACCCGGGCCGCTCGCTCGCCGACTACGTGATCATCCACGGGGTCAGCTACGAGGCCGACCTCGGCTACCGCGACGAGCTCGACGCGCTGGTCGCGAAGCACGGGCTGAAGTACCTGCCTACGGTGAGCCGGCCCAAGGCCTGCCCCGACTGGCGCGGGCACGTCGGCCGCGCCGAGTCGTTCTTCGCCCCGGACCGCATCGACGGGCTCGAGCAGGCGATCGGGCTCGGGCGCGGCGAGTTCCTGCCGAGCAAGGTGCAGATCCTGATCTGCGGGCTGCAGGGCACCATCGGCACGTGCATCGAGCAGCTGGTGCCCCGCGGGTTCGTGCCCGACAACCGCAAGATCCGCCGCGCCCTCGAGATCGCCGACGACCTGAAGCCGACGATCTTCTACGAGGCCTACGACACCGTGCCGCCGATCGACCTCGAGGACGCGCCGCGCGTCGAGGCGCTGAAGGCCGCGTTCCGGGCCGCGCGGGCGCAGGCAGCCTCCTGAGGCCGCGCGCCGGTCACTCGCGGTCGGCGAACCACTCGGCGTAGGGCGTGTTGGCGACCATGCGGCGGTTGTAGTCGGGCGCGCCGTCGGTCCACCACACCGGCCCGCGCTCGCCGAGGCCTCGCTTGGCGCGGTCGACCCGGCGGCGGGCCTCGGCCAGGCCCTCGCCGGAGGCCCTGGCCGCGCGCACGGCCCGGCGGGCGGCCATGAGCTCGTGGACCAGCTGCTCGCGGCGCGCGGGCGGGAGCTCGGGGTTCGCGCGGCGCCACAGGCGGCCGCGGACCACGAAGTAGCGGCCGTCGGGCGTCACCGGGTGCTCGTCGGGAGCGGCGGTCACGGCGACAGCGTGCCCGCGTTCGCAGGTCGTGATCGTCGCAGCGTTTGCGTCGCGGCGCGCTCTGGCGGGGCGTCTGTCTCCGCCGCGGCCGAGGTCGGCGAGGACCGGCGGTCCGCGGATTCTCGTTGCATCGGCAGCGAGCCGGTCGTGCCCGGTCGCCGCCGCGTGTAGGATCGCCGGGTGCCCGGCACCACCACCTGGACGGTGTACCTCGTGCGCTGCGCCGACGGCAGCCTCTACGCCGGGATCGCGCGCGACCTCGAGGCCCGGATCGACGCCCACAACCGCGGCGTCGGGGCCCGCTACACCCGCTCCCGGCGGCCCGTCGTCGTCGTCTGGCAGCGTCGGCGCCAGCCCCCGCGGGCGGCGCGGCAGCTCGAGTGGGCGATCAAGGCGCTGTGTCGCCGCGACAAGGAGCGCCTGGTCGCCGGCGATGAGCGCCTGTGGCGTGCGCTTCGCCGTCGCGCGGTGGTCCCGCCCGTGATACAAGGCTCCCCGGCCGAGCCATGAGCCTCGACGTCGTCTACAGCCGGATCCTGCTGGTGCGGCACGGCCACTACGAGCGCACCGGCGATCAGGGCGACACCGTGTGGGGCCTGACCGCGCTCGGTCGGCGGCAGGCCGCCCGCACCGGCCGGCGCCTGGTCCAGCTGCTCGAGGCGGCCCAGGGCAAGTTCGAGGGGCTGTTCGCCAGCCCGTGGCCGCGGGCCCTGCAGACCGCGGAGATCGCCGCGCACGAGCTGTCGATCGACCGCATCAAGGTCAAGCCGTACCTCCACGAGGTGCTGCCGCTGCTCGACCCGGACCGCGTGGCCGAGTTCGGGGCCCACCCCGGGCTGCCGTTCACCACCCCGGAGGAGCGGGCCATCACGGTGCGCCAGGTCGAACGCGTGCGCGAGCGGTTCTTCCGTCCGCCGCGGCAGACCAACGTCTGCGTGGTGTTCACCCACGGCAACCTGATCCGCTACCTCGTCACGAGCACGTTACGCCTGCCGTACGAGGCCTGGAGCCGCTTCGACTGCTGCCACTGCGGCATCACCGAGCTGCGCGTGTACCCCGAGGGCTTCGAGGCGGTGATCAGCTACAACGACACCGGCCACCTGCCGGCCTCGCTGATCACCACCGCCTGATCGGCGCGTAGACCGGCTCCGCCGGGTAGTGGTAGCGTCCGCGCCGAGAGAGGCGAGGGTCGATTGACATGAAAAAACTTCATTCTGCGCTGCGTGGTTTCCTCGGTCTGACCGGCTGTCTGTGGCTCGCGGGCTGTCCCGCCGACCCGCCCGTCGACGGCGACGACACCAGCAGCGGCGAGCAGGACACCTCCGCCGGCGCGACGACGACGCCGACCTCGACCGGCGAGCCGCCGACCACCAGCGAGCCCCCGACGTCGTCGACCACGACCACCGGCGAGCCGGTGACGTCCGACCCGGGCACGTCGAGCGGGACCACCGACCCCGACACCACGACCGGCGGCGACCCGGTGTGCGGCGACGGCGTGACCAACGGCGAGGAGGAGTGCGACGACGGCGCGAACAACGGCCCGGGCATGAGCTGCACGGCCGACTGCGTGCTCAACAAGTGCGGCGACGGCGACCTCGGCCCGCAGGAGGAGTGCGACGACGGGGCCGACAACGGCGACATGAACAGCTGCACCAGCGCCTGCACCAACGCGGCGTGCGGCGACGGCCTGGTCGGCCCGGGCGAGGGCTGCGACGACGGCAACGACGTCGACGACGACGAGTGCTCGAACGCCTGCGTGGCCAGCACCTGCGGCGACGGCATGGTCGACCCGGCCGAGGCCTGCGACGACGGCAACGCCGACAACACCGACCTGTGCACCAACGCCTGCACGGCGGCGACCTGCAGCGACGGGTTCCTCCAGCCCGACGCCGGCGAGGAGTGCGACGACGGGGTCGACAACGCCGACAACGCGGTCTGCACGACCGAGTGCGCCGCCGCGATCTGCGGCGACAGCCACGTGTTCGACGGCCCCGGCGGCACCGAGCAGTGCGACGACGGCATGAACAACGGCCCCGGCCAGCTGTGCAACGCGAGCTGCGCCGAGAACATCTGCGGCGACGGCGACGTGTCGCCGATCGAGGCCTGCGACGACGGCAACCTCGAGCCCGGCGACAGCTGCTCGGCCATGTGCATGCTCGAGGAGTGCGGCAACAGCGTGACGGACCCGGGCGAGGACTGCGACGACGGGGCCAACGGCGACAACGACGACGGCTGCACCGACGCGTGCAAGCTGCCGGCCTGCGGCGACGGCCAGCACCAGCCGAGCGAGGGCGAGGAGTGCGACGAGGGCGGGTCCAACGGCGACAACAACGCGTGCACGAGCGGTTGCAAGGACGCGGTGTGCGGCGACGGCCTGCTGTTCGACGGCCCCGGCGGGACCGAGCAGTGCGACGACGGCGCCAACAACGGCCCGGGCAAGGCCTGCAAGGCCGACTGCAAGGACAACTACTGCGGCGACGGCGACGTCGGCCCCGGCGAGGCCTGCGACGACGGCGACCTCGACAACAACGACGAGTGCACGACCGCCTGCAAGCCGCCCGGCTGCGGCGACGGCATCAAGCAGAACGACGAGGAGTGCGACCTCGGCGCGGACAACAGCAACGAGGGCATGTGCACGCTGTCGTGCACGCTGCCGGCCTGCGGCGACGGCTTCAAGCAGGCCGGCGAGGAGTGCGACGACGACAACCTCGCCGACAACGACGCCTGCACGGCCGAGTGCAAGAACGCGGTGTGCGGCGACGGCAGCGTGTTCAACGCCGGCGGCGGGACCGAGCAGTGCGACGACGAGAACCAGGTCAACGACGACGCCTGCAGCAACCTCTGCAAGCTGCCGAGCTGCAGCGACGGCATCAAGAACGCCGGCGAGACGGCGGTCGACTGCGGCGGCGGCCAGAACATGTGCAAGCCGTGCTCGGTCGCCGGCCTGGTGATCAACGAGGTCGACTACGACACGCCCGGCACCGACACTGGCGAGTTCATCGAGATCCTCAACACCACCAACGCGCCGATCGCCCTGGCAAACCACACGCTGGTGCTCGTCAACGGCTCGAACAACAACACCTACCTGGTGGTCGACCTGTCGTCGGCCGGCATGCTCAACCCCGGGCAGTACCTGGTCGTCGGCAACGCGGCGGTGATGGTCCCGGTCGGCGCGATCAAGCTCGGCATGGTCATCGCCGACAATATCGTGCAAAACGGCGACCCCGACGGCGTGGCGCTCGTCAACACCGTGACCAAGACGCGCCTCGACTCGCTGTCGTACGAGGGCTCGATGACCAACACCAACGTCACCGGCATCGGCACGGGCGTCAACCTCGTCGAGGGCATGGCGTTCCCGACCGGCGACTCGGCCACGGGCTCGCTGTCCCGCCTGCCGAACGGCTACGACGGCAACAACGCGGCCACCGACTGGGCGCTGTCCTCGACGCCGACGCCCGGCGCGCCCAACGTGCCGTGAGCGGAGCGGCGAGCGGCCCGGTCGTCACCGTCGCCTGCGGCGGGCGCGACCGGGCCGACGCGTCGGGGCGGCGCGGGCGGCTCAGGTCACCATCACGTGCGGCGGCTCGCGCGTGAACTCGGGCGAGCGCACGGTCTTGCGCTTGCCGCCGGCCGAGACCACGAGCTCGAGCACGAACGGGCCGCTGAAGGTGTTGAACTTGTCGCCGCTCAGCTTGTCGGCGGCGTCGTCGAGCTCGAGGTCGCTCATCTTGTAGCTGACGTTCAGGGCCTTGCCCGCGGCCGTGTGCTCCTGCCACGCGCCGTAGGTCCCGCTCGCGTCGTCCCAGGTGGTCGGCGCGCGCAGCCGGGTGGCGCCGACGACCTTCTTGCCGCTGGCCGCGAGCACACGCACCGCCTCGATCTTGAACGGCTGCACGCCGTCGGCCTGGACCGACAGCTGCACCGTCGACTGCGAGCACATGCGGCGGTAGTCGCCGCCCGGCCGCTTCTGCATCGACGAGTGCTCCGAGGCCATCTCGCTCGCAGCGGCGGGGATCGCCTTGCCCGCGGCGGCCGGCGCCGGGGCGCTCTGCGGCGCGGGCGCGGGGTCGGGGCAGTCGTCGAGCAGCTGCACCGAGGCGATCGCGACCTGCAGCCGGGTCACCGGCGAGGTGACGATCGGCGAGGAGGTCGGCTCGGGCTGCGGCTCGGGCTGCGGCTCGGGCTCGACCTCGGGCTGGGGCTCGGCCGGCGGATCGTCCGGCGGCGGGGCGTAGTGCGAGGGCTTCGGGCTCTCGGCGGGCGGCGGCGCGGTCGACGGCGTGGTGGTCTCCCACGCGGCGCAGGCGGCCAGCAGGAGGGCGAGGACGGAGGCGGTGCGAGCTGGCATGGAAGTCATGACCCCTGGCGATGATGCCACTCCCCAACGCCGGCCGACGTCCGGGCCCTACACCGCGAGCGTTCGTCGGCATGGGCCGGCTCGAACGCGTGCGCTCGCGCGCTCGCGCCCGCGTCGCTCGCCGTCAGTCGCGCCGTCAGCCGCGCGGGACGGCGGCGACGGCGTCGAGGTCGAAGCCGCCGCCGGCGCCGCCGCACCAGGTGTCCTGGCCGAAGTGCGCGAGGCCGACGTCGACGATGCGGACGTAGCGGGCCCGCGTGAGGCCGACGTCGGCGAGGTCGAAGGCGTCGCCGCCGGCGACGGCGGGGTCGGTCGGGTCGACGCCGTTGGCGGGCGACGAGAGCACCGGCGTGAGGCCGGCGCAGCCGCGCGGGACGGCCTGCGCGGGGTCGCAGGGGAAGGCGCGCCAGTCGACGCCGTCGGCGCTGACGAGCACGCGCGCGGGCTCGATGAAGTTCGACGAGCCGCTGTCGAAGGCGTTCTCGAACACGATGAGGTCGGGGCCGGGGCCGTCGACGAGCGCCGGATCGTCGAAGTGGAGGGTGATGACGCCGTCGCAGCCGAGCGAGGCGACGTCGAGGCCGCCGCTGGCCTTGCCGCCGCCGCGCGGGGGGCCGAGCACGACGTCGGGCAGCATGTCGTGGCCGAAGCTGGCGTCGCCGGGGCGGAACGACTCGACGCAGTCGGCGAACGCGTCGCTCGCGGCCTCGCCGGGCGCGCACACGTGCGCGACGGGGCTGCGGTCGAGGTCGTCGACGACGGCGGGCTCGCCGGTGGTCGCGGTGTCGCCGGTCTCGCTGCTGCCGGCGGACTCGTCGGCCTCGTCGGCGACGGCGCAGGCCGAGAGCAGGGCGAAGGACAGGGTGAGCGCGTGCTTCATGGGATGGCGACCAGGGCGTAGGGCGGGAGGCCGGTGGCGAGCGGCTCGCCGGCGAAGCGAGGGGTCGGCGGATCGACGGAGATGTCCCACGCGCGCAGGCCGGCGGCCGCGTGGCTGCGATCGCCGAACCACAGGGTGTCGCCGGCGACCTCGAGGGTCTGCTCGACGGACTGCAGACCCTCGGCGAAAATTTCAATTTTATCCTCGGAAGCGTCGGCCTCGAGGTCGGCGCGCAGCAGCAGGACCTCGGCGTAGTCGGCGGTGTAGGCGGCGAGGTAGGCGACGCGGCCGTCGCGGTCGAGGTCGAAGGCCTGCGGCAGGCGGTAGTCGTCCAGGCCGAGGGCGGCCAGCGCCGCGGGGTCGACGGCCCACGCGCTGGCGCCGGCGGCGAGGTCGACGCGCTCGAGGCCGCTCGAGAGCACGTAGATCGCGCGGCCGTCGGCGGCCCGCGGATCGAGGCGCCACTGCTTGGCCCACGGGCCGAGCAGCGGCAGCGACTGCACGCCGTCGGCGTCGGGGTCGAAGTCGTGGAGGCGGCCGCTGGCGAGGTCGACGGCGGCGAGTGCGTCGTGGTCCTCGGTGAGGGCGAAGCCGCGGTCGCGGTCGAGGCGCTCGATGCTGACGAACAGGGTGTCGCCGCAGCGGATCAGGAGCGAGGCCTCGGGCGTGCCGTCGGCGTCGGCGACCGGGCACAGGTCGATCGGGTCCTCGCCGCGGATCGCCGCCGGATCGGCGATGTCGAGCACCTGCAGCCCGGGCGCGCCGAACAGGCTGACGTAGGCGCGGCCGTCGGGGCCGAGCGCGACCGCGTGGGGGTTGGTGCTCGGGACGTCGTCGACGACGAGGCCGACCTGACCGAGCAGGGCGAGCCGGTCGTCGGCGTCGAGGATGTCGAGGGCGTCGAACATGTAGCGCTGCAGCACGAACACGCGGTCGCCGTGGACGTAGGGCTTGGCGTCGGTGCTGGCGAGCGCGAGGTCGGGCGTGACCTCGCCGGTGCGCAGGTCGACGAGGCCGACCGCGCCGGTCGCGAAGTCGGTGGTCGTCACCACCAGGCGCGTGGGCTCGGCGACGTCGCCGACGCACGGGCCCGAGAGCGCCGGCGGCCCGGCGAGCGCGGGCGGAGCCTCGCACGGGGCGACGTCGCGAGGCGGCGAGGCCTGCGGGTCGCAGGCGAGCGCGGCGAGGCCGAGCAGCGGCAGGCGGCGGCGCATGCGGATCACGGATTGAGGCGGGTCCAGGGGAAGCCGCCGCAGCCGGTCGCCATGTCGGCGCCGTCGGCCGCGGGGGTCGCCTCGGCGGCGTCGGCGTCGGCGGCGTCGAAGGCGGACTGGCAGTAGAAGATGGCGTCGCCGTCGACGTGCCAGTCGAAGCGCGAGTAGAGGTCGGGGTTGTACATGTTGGCGGCGTCGTTGCGGGCGACCAGGTGGACGGCCTCGTTGTCGACGGCGACGAGGTGGAAGATCGCGGCGTCGATGGTCCAGGCCGCGGCGTCGATGGTGTGCATCGAGCCGTACTCGTCGGTGTAGCTGCCGGCGATCGCGGGCTCGTCGACGGCGGCGCCGGTGGTGGCCTCGCCGGTGGTGGCCTCGCCGGTCTCGCCGGTCGGCGCGTCGCCGGTGGTCGGGGCGCCGGTGTCGTCGCCGCTCGAGGTGGAGGCGGCGGTGTCGGTGTCGTCGGTGGTGCCGGCGCCGGACTCGCAGGCGGTCAGGGTGAGGAGGAGGGCGGCGGGGAGGAGCTTGCTCGGGAGGGTCATGGATCGATCCTTGATGCGTGCGGAGGCCGCCGCGAGCGCCGATCGGCGGGCGAGACGACGCGCGGCCGACGCGGCGGCGCAGGGCTCGGGTGAGGCCTGCGGTTCGCTCGTCGGTCCGTGGTGTCGCTCGTCATCTCGCCTCCGTCGTCTCGCGGTTCGCGCGGGGCGGGGCGTCGGATGAGGGAGCGCGGGGCGGCGTCCTGCTCCGACCTCTCGCCCCCGCGGGCGACCGGTCGCCGTGCGGGAGGGGGAGGAGAGGCTCACACGTGTCGCGTGCTCGCGTCCGCCGAGCCTCCCGCGAGGCTTCCAGGTCGAGTCGGCGACGGATGTCTCCCGTCGCCCGGCGCGGGCAGGTCTTCGGGCTCACGAGCGTCCGGCGTCGTGCCGGTCCTACTACCCTGACTTCCCGACCGAGGTCAGTGTCGCGTGGGGTTCGTTCTCGCTTACCGCTGCGGGGCAGCCCCGGAGTCTCACCGGGTTCCCTTTTGAACCGCGTGCATGTTTGCACATGCAGGCAGTACCAGCGCCGGGGCCACCCTAACCGGGGGCGCGGCGCGGGGTCAATACAAATCGTCGCATTCGCGCGTCGTCAGCAGGCGGGCCAGGGCGAGCGCGTGGCGCACGATGTCGGGCACGGCGGTGGTCTCCCACAGGTGCGGGCGGCGCAGGGCGCCGAGGGCGAACAACCACGACGAGGGGCGGCCGGCGGCGTCCTGCACGCGGCCGGACTCGTCGGTGACGACGCCGAGGCCGAGCGGGTCGCCGACGAGCTCGCCGGCGGCGAGCAGGCGGCGGTAGAGCTCGCCGGGCCAGCGGCGCACGTCGGTCTGCGGCCCGGTGCACAGCACCACGCGATCGAAGCGGCGGCGCTGCGCGGGGCCGCGGCGCGGGCGCAGGTCGACGAGCACGCCGTCCTGCTCGCGTGCGGCGGCGACGCTGGCGGCGAGGATCTCGAGCCGGCCGTCGCGGCGCCAGGCGGCGATGCGGGCCAGCAGATCGGGGGCGGCGCGGTGGCGCAGGACCTCCCAGTAGGGCCGCACGGCGGTCATGAAGCGGCGCCGCTCGGACAGCGGCAGCGAGCGCCAGACGCTGGTGGTGTGCGGGCGCAGGGCGTCGATCACCGACTGCCAGGCGACGCCGTCGGCGGCGGCGCGGCGGACCTCGGCGCGCAGGCGGCGGCACAGGCCGACGACGTCGCGCGGGAGCTCGCCGGCGAGGGTGAACGGGCGGCGGCCCGGGTCGTCGGCCGGCAGGTGCGGGCGCGGCAGCAGGCCGTGGCGCGAGACGGCGACGAGCTGGCCGCGGTGGCCGTGGTTGTGCAGCGCGAGCAGCACGTCGACGGCGGTGAGGCCGGTGCCGATCAGCAGCACCGACTCGTCGGCGGCGACGCGGGACAGCGCGCCGTCGGCCCACGGATCGCCGACGACGCGCGGCGAGGCCAGCAGCGCGGCGTCGAAGGCGGCGGGGGCGGCGGGCAGCTGGTTGCCGGTGGCCAGCACGACGGCGTCGCACGCGAGCGCGGTGCCGTCGGCGAGCGTGACGCGGCGGGTGTCGGCGTCGACGGCCTCGCTGCGGAAGAACGCCAGCCGGCCGGGGGCGGCGCGCGCGGCGTCGGCGAGGCGGGCCTCGACGTAGGCGCCGAACAGCCGCCGCGGGAGGAACTCGTCGGCGCTCCAGTCGGCGTGCGCGCGGGCCCACTCGAGGAAGTCGCCGGGGCGCTCGGGGAACAGGCTCATGCGGGCGCCGGGCACGTTGAGGCGCAGCGCGGGGTCCGAGGTGCCGTAGGCCGGGCCGCGGCCGAGGCCCTCGCGGCGCTCGACGATGGCGACGCGGGCCGCGCCGAGCGTGAGCATGTGGATGGTGAGGGCCACGCCGGACACGCCGCCGCCGATGATCACGACCTGACGACCTTCGGGCGCGGGCGGGGCGGTGGACATGCGGGGCGGTCGGCGGATCGTAGCCTCAGGCGCGGCGCCAGCGGAGCAGCCACTGGTTGCTGGTGCCGGGCGCGATGTCGCGGCGGTCCGCGCGGGCGAGCGGGACGGCGAGGCGCGCGGCGACGGCGTCGACCGCGGCCTCGGCCTCGTCGGGGCCGTCGAGGCGGTGGTGCTCCCAGCCGGCGCCGCCGGTCTCGCCGCGGCGGGTCTGGGCCGGGGTGCGGGCCAGGCCGAACGCGAGGTTGTCGACGATCACGAGGCTGCCGCCGGGGCGCAGGCGCGGCAGCAGGGCCGCGAGCTCGGCGGCGGGGTCGGGCAGGTGGTTCCAGCTGCGCAGGATCGTCAGGTGGTCGAAGCGCGTGTCGGCGGGGACGGCGGTGTGCAGGGCGGCCGCGGGCAGGCGGGCGCGCAGCTGCTCCAGGCGGGCGGCGTCGGGGTCGACGCCGGTGTAGCGCAGGTCGCCGGCGGCGACGGCGGGGGCGAGCGCGTCGAGGTAGGGGGCCTCGCCGCAGCCGAGGTCGAGCAGGTCGCCGCGCAGGCCGGCGAGGTGCTCGCGCACGGCGGCGTCGTCGCGGCTGAAGATGTCCTCGAAGACAGGTTCGTGCAGGCCCGTGCAGGCGCCGTGGTGCGGGCAGCCGCGGCACACGGCGGCGCGGGCGAGGGGCACGAGGTCGCGGGCGAAGTCGTCGGGCGCGGGCTTGCGGCTGGCGTCGAGGTAGACCTGGCCGCGCGCGTGCTTGACGGCGGCGATCTCGTCGTCGTCGAAGTCGCGGGTGTCGGCGCGGTAGCGGGCCAGCTTGCCGTCGTGGCGCACGAACAGGTCGCGGCCGCGGTCCCACGGGGTCACGCCGAGCGGGCCGTCGCGCAGCGGACATGTCCCGGAGGACAGGTCGCCGGCGCCCTGCACGAGGCCGACGAGCGTGTAGTTGAAGGAGTTGGCGCGCGGGCCGCGGACCGGGCGCAGCTCGCCCTCGCCGTGGCGGGCGTGGTAGCCGCGGTAGAGGCCGGGGCAGGGGCCGCGCAGGGCGCAGCCGGTGCACGCGGGCGGGTGGACCTTGTTGCGGTCGTCGACGGGGAAGTAGTCGGGCTCGCCGACCTCGATCATCGTGTGGTAGCGGTGGGTCTTCAGGTCGCCGTACTGGCGCTCGCGGCCGGGCACCAGGCACAGCGGGATCGCGCCGTGTTCGAAGCTCGGGCCGCCGCCGCGGGCGTGCGCCTCGCCGTGGGCGATCGCGGCGTCGACGGCGGCCGCGACGTCGGCGACGCGCGGCATGAGGTGGTCGAACAGCCGGTCGCCGCCGCCCTTGGGCTCGACCATCGAGAACTTGACGGTCGCGCGGGTGAACGGGAGCGTGGCGTCGACGAGGCCGCGCAGGTGGGCGAGGTTGTGGCGGGTGACGACGCAGTGGACGTGGAGGTCGAGCTCGCGGTCCCTCAGGTTGTGCAGGGCGGCCAGCGCCTCGTCGAACGCGTGGCTGCGGACCATGAGGTTGTGGACGCGGGCGCTGCCGCCGTGCAGCGAGAGGTAGACGTACTTCAGGCGCAGCGCGCACAGGCGGTCGACGAGCTCGGGGTAGGCGAGCATGCGGCCGTTGGTGACGAGGCCGAGGTCCATGTCGAGGCTGGCGACCAGCTCCGCCCAGCGCACGAGCTCGGGGCGGATGGTCGGCTCGCCGCCGGACAGCACCACCATGGGCGGAGCGTCGCGCACGCCCGCCATGCGCGTGAGCTCGGCGGCGCGGCGGATCTTGGCCTCGACCTCGGCGGCGCTGCCCTGGATCTCGCGGACGTCGAGCGTATGACAGAAGGTGCAGTGCTCGTTGCAGCCGTAGCCCACCTTGATGAGCGCCTTGACGGCCCGCCGCGCGCCCGGGTAGCCTGGTGCTCGGCTGGGAGCAGGCATGACACAGGTTTCGCGCAGAGAGTTGGGTCGACGCAAGGTCCTCGTGGCGGCCCTGACCGCGGGCGCGGGCGGGTTGGTGCCCGGCCAGGCGGCGGCCAGGCAGGCCGCCAAGCGCGGCGGACCGGCCCCGCGCGCCCGCCTCGAGGTGCCCGCGGACGGCGAATTTTCGTTGCTCGGGCACGGACTTGCGGCGGGCGCGTCGATCGGCCGCGGGGTCGTCGAGGCGGTCTTGCCGCTCACGGCCGGCGCGGTGCCCGTGGTGATGCGCACGCCGGCCGGGGTCCGCTTCCAGGTCGACGTCCTGCGCCGCGACCCCGAGGGGCCGGCGGCGGTGGCGGAGACCGGGCGGCTCGGGCTGTATATCGCCAACAAGGGCGACGGCCGCACGCCGACCGACGAGGCCCAGGCCCACGCGGCGCGGGCGCTGGCCGCGTGGCTGGCCGAGCGCGACGCGGACGGGCCGGGGCTGCTCGGCTGGCGCGAGCGGGCGGCCCGCGCGGGCGTACTGGCGCTGTGACGCTGTGCGGGCGCGCGGGGCTCGGGCTCGACGCCGGCGCGGCGCCCGGACACGCGTGGGTGCACGCGCCGTCGGCGGCGGCGCATGACTTCGTGGCCGGGGACGCCGGCGACTTCGCGGCGATCGCCGAGCGACGGGCGCGCGGCGAGCTGCGGGCGGTGTCGACGCTGCTGACGCGCTCGAACCTGCGGACGCTGGCGGGCATGCCGGCGTGGCTGGCGGGCCTGCCGTGGCGCGTGGTGGTGGCCGCGGGCGCGGCGGTCGACGGAGTGACGCCGCGGCTGGCGATGGCCGTGCCGTACGCGCTGCAGGCGCTCGCGCGGGCGGGCGGGACGATCGAGGGGGCGCCGCACTGCCTGCTCGGGCCGTTCCGCGGGGCCGGGCGCGGGGCGCCGCGGGCGTACGCGCCGGTGTGCGGCGGGTGCCCGGCGCGCGCGCGGTGTCCGGGGGTCGCGGCGGGCTACCTCGCGCGCTTCGGGGCCGACGAGCTGTCGCCGCGGGCGCTGCGGGACGTGGCCGCGAGGACAGGTCGGGCTGGCGCGGGGGACATGTTCGCGGGGACAGGGGCGCTGACGTGGCGGGGCGCGGGGGGCGAGCCGGCGGGGGCCGGGGCCGGGTGATGGCGCCGCCGGTCGCCGTCCTGGACCTGACGCTCCCGCGCGAGGGCTCGGGCACGGTGCGCGACCTGCTGTCGCGCGGGCTGCGGCGGCTGCTGACCGACCTCGGGCGGCTCGACGTGCGCGGGGCCTCGCCGGCGGCGCGGGCGGCCTACGCGGGGCTGCTGGCGGCCGTGCGCGAGGCGATGGCCGCGGCGCCCGGGGCGGTGTGGAGCGCGCTGCGGCGGCCGACGGTCGGGGCGCTGATCCGGGTCGCGCGCTTCCCGGGGCGGACCGCGGCGGTGCTCGACGAGCTGGTGGCGACGCTGGCGGTCGAGCTGGCCCTGGCCGGGGCGCTGGGGTCCCCGCTGCGGGTGCCGGCGCCGCCGCGGATCGTCGGGCTCGGGGCGCGCACGAGCTGGCGCCTGCCGACGGGCGCGCTGGTGTGCGGCGCGGGGGTGGTGCACGAGGGCGAGCAGGGGACGCGCGCGCTCGCGGAGTTCGAGGCGGACCCGCACGACCGGCCGGTGGTGATCGCCGACGGGCTGGTGCTCGCGCCGATCGACAACAACCCGCTCGCGCACGTCGAGGCCCACCCGGACAAGCAGGGCAACGCGGTCGACCTCGGCGGGCGCGCGCCGGAGGCCTGGGCCGCGGCGCTGCGCGAGGCGCTGGCGCTGGTCGAGCGCTGGCTGCCGGGCATCCGGGCGGAGATGGCGGTGGTGCTGCAGCAGGTGGTGCCGGTCGGCTACGACGCGGAGCGCCACCTGTCGGCGTCGTACCAGGAGGCGATCGGGACGGTGTACCTGTCGCTGCACCCCGACCCGATGACGCTGGCCGAGGCGCTCGTGCACGAGTTCCAGCACAACAAGATCAACCTGCTGCTCGAGCTCGACGCGGTGCTGGAGAACGCCTACTCGCCGCTGTACGCCTCGCCGGTGCGGCCCGACCCGCGGCCGCTGCACGGGGTGCTGCTTGCGGTGCACGCGTTCCTGCCGGTGGCCCGCATGTACATGGAGATGCTCGCGGCCGGGGATCCGCGCGCGGCGGACCCCCGCTTCCGGCAGCGCTACGCGGCCATCGTGGCGGGCAACCGTCAGGGGGTCGAGGTCCTGCGGGCGCACGCGCGGCCGACGAACCTCGGCGCGGGCGTGCTGGCGGAGATCGACGCGCTCGAGCGCGGCTTCGCGGGGGTCGCATGAGCGGGCTGCTCGACGTGATCCTCGGCTACGACTGCAACCTCGCCTGCGACTACTGCACGATCACGCCGGAGATGCGGCGGCGCTCGCTGACCGCCGCGCAGGTGGTCGCGGCCATGCGCGCCGGGCGGGCGGCGGCCTACGACCGGGTGGCCTTCACGGGCGGGGAGCCGACGATCCGCGGAGATCTGCTGGGGCTGGTGCGGGCCGCTCGCGCGCTCGGCTTCAGCGACGTGAAGGTGCAGTCGAACGGACTGATGCTCGGGCAGGCAGACAACGCGCGCCGCCTGCGGGACGCGGGCGTCGATCGCGTGCACGTGTCGATCCACACCCACGTTGCCGCGGCCTACGACGCGCTGGTCCGCAGCCCGGGCAGCCACGCGCGCATGGTCGCGGGCCTCGACGCGGTGGTCGCGAGCGGGGCCGCGGTGGTGGCCGACGTCATCGTCAAGGCCGACACGCTGCCGCGCCTGCCGGCGGCGATCGCCTGGCTGTGGGACCGCGGGGTGCGGGCGGCCGACCTGTGGTTCGTGTCCCTGACCGACGGCAACCGCGGCAACGCGGCCTCGCTGCCGCGCATGACCGCGGCGGCGCCGATCATGGCCGAGGCGTTTGCGTCCGCGCGCGCCCGCGGGATGACCCTGCGTTCGTTGCACGTGCCGCGCTGCCTGCTCGGCGAGGACCACGTGCACGCGTACGACCCGGGCGCGCAGCGGGTGCGGGTGGTGACGCCCGAGGCGAGCTTCGAGCTCCGCGACAGTCGCCTGGCCGGGCGGGTGCACGTGCCGGCGTGCGCCGGCTGTCCTTTTGAGCAGGTCTGCCCGGGGGTGCGCCCGGACTACCTCGAGGTGTACGGCGACGAGGAGATCGCGACGGCACGGGGGCAAGCGCCGACAGTGCGGCCGCGGCGACTGCCCGTCATTGCCGTGACATGAACGGGGTTATTGCGAGGTTCGACGCCGCGGTTGCGGCCGGAAACGCACTCTCGCAAAAATTGCCTCAACGCCGCGGCTTAAGTCAGTAAAACTGGCACCGGGCGTCACCTGAGCGGTGGCGCCGCACGGAGGAGACCCGGATGTCATTTGCTCGTACAACCCGCCTCGCCTCGTCGAGGCTGATCGTCCTGTCCGCCGCGCTCCTCGCGGCGTGCGGACCGACCGTGTTCGACGACGCGACGGCGCTGCAGATCGTCGGCGACCCGCCGCCCCTGCCCAAGCCGCCGCCGCCGCCGCCCGAGCCCGTGAAGGAGCCCGAGCCGCCGCCGCGCGTCGAGCTGAAGGACAACAAGATCACGATCGCGGAGAAGATCCAGTTCGACTTCGACAAGGCGACCATCAAGCCGGAGTCGGACAGCCTGATGCAGGAGATCATCACCGTCATCAAGCAGAACCCGCACGTGAAGAAGCTGGCCATCGAGGGCCACACGTCGTCCGAGGGCTCGGCCAGGCACAACATGAAGCTGTCCGACCAGCGCGCCAAGGCGGTCATGGACTACTTCGTGACCAAGGGCGGCCTGCCGAAGGAGATGTTCACCGCCAAGGGCTACGGCCCGACCCGCCTCATCGCCGACGAGTCGACGGAGGAGGGCAAGGAGAAGAACCGCCGCGTCGAGTTCCTGGTCACCGAGCAGGACGTGACCCAGAAGAAGGTCGAGATCGACCCGAAGACCGGCAAGGAGCGGGTGCTCGAGGAGAACACCTCGACGGTCCAGAAAGAGGCCCCGCCGACGCCCGAAGAAGCGGCGGCCAAGGCGGCCGAGGAGCCCAAGGCCGCTGACACCAAGGTCGAGAAGAAGGCTGCGCCGGCCAAGAAGGCGGAGGAGGCCAAGTGACCATGCGACTGTCCACGACCCTCAGCGCCCTGTTCCTCGCCGCCTCGGCGGTGGTCCCCGGCTGCACCTGCCTGGCCCGCGACGCGGAGACCTACCGCGCCGACACCCGCACGCTCGTCGAGACCAAGTCGTCGGCGATCAAGTCGTGCTACGACGCGGCCCTGGTGGCCAACCCGGTGCTCGACGGCCAGGTGACCGTCAAGTTCAAGGTCGAGAAGAAGACCGGCAAGATCCTCGACGCCCAGGTCGACAAGGAGCAGACCCAGGCCCCCGAGTCGCTCAGCGACTGCATCGTGCGCGCGGTCGACGGGCTCGTGCTCGACCCGGTCGATCAGCGCGACGGCCTGGCGACGTTCCGCTGGACGTTCAAGGCCAACCCGCAGAAGCAAGAGGAGTAGGCGCGGAGCCTCGCGCGTCGCGGGCGGCCGGGCTGTGCCCGGTCGCCCGTCTGCGTCGGTCTCGCCGAGCTTCGATCCGGCGTCGCCGTGGTGTGCGGACGTCGTGGCTGGCCCTCGCGGGCCCGACTACGGAGGCGACGGCGGGGGAGGCGGGGGATCCGGTCCGGGGCGGGCGAGGGCGAGGCGCGCTCTGCCGTCGACGTCGACTGGCGTGGCGATCACGGCGGGCGGCGAGTCCTGGCGGGCGAGGCGGGCGACGAGGTCCGCGAGGTAGCGGGCGAGCAGCGGCTGGACGGCGGTGGCGCGGTAGCTCGCGCGGGTGGCGGCGACGCAGGCGGCGTCGCGGCAGCCGACGAACGTGCAGCGGGCGCCGACCAGCAGGCACTCGCGGGCGAGCTCGGCGAGCGGCGCGTCGCGGCCGGCGAGCTGCATGGAGCGGAGGTCGGCGCCGACGCGGCCGAGCACGACGATCGGCGCGCAGGCGACGCCGAGGCCGCCGCGCAGGGCCTCCCACTCTGCGGGGGCCTCGCTGAGGGCGATCGTGCGGGGACAGGCGACGCGGCCGACGTTGGCGGCCGGCGGGAGCCTATCGGGCAGGTCGTCGATGCCCTGTTCGAACAGCTCGAGGCCGACGTCGGGGCCGACCTCGCGGAGCACGTGGGCGCCGACGTCGTCGACGTGCGCGGCCTGGCCGGCCGAGCGCGAGGCGGCGGCGGCGAGGCGGGCGGGGTCGTCGAGTCCGGCGGCGAGGTGGGCCGACGCGCCGTCGGGCAGCGGGGCGCGCGAGGCGGTGCGCGCGAGGTCGACGCCGTCGACGTGGCGGGCCGAACGCGCGGCGATGCCGGCGCAGTCGTCGCCCGCGCGGGCGAGCACGAGGCCGACGCCGACGAGGATGCCCGCGAGGTGGAGCTTGCCGCCGCTCATCGGGGCACGGTAGCAGCCTTCGCGGCGCGCAGGTTGCCGGCGGGTCAGCGCGGCGGCGGCGGGGCCTCGAGCACGGTGGCGCCGGCGTCGTCGGAGACGACGAGGATGGCGAAGCGTTCGACGCGGTCGAGGTCGTCGGTCGACAGGGTCGCGTAGTCGAAGCGGCCGCGGAGGTCGGTGTAGCCGTCCTTGTAGAAGCCGACGGCGCCGCCCTGCGCGCGGGCGTAGACCTTGACGTAGGTCGCGGGCAGCGGCGCCTGGTCGGTCGCGCGCAGCACCTGGACCTGGCCGTAGGCGTGGATGACCTGGACCGCGAGGTCGTGGGCGTAGTGGACGACGGCGCGGCGCAGGCCGGGGGCCACGGCCTCGACGACGAGGTTCTTGCCGCGCATGGGCTCGGGCAGGTCGACGCGCGTGCGGCCGTGCCCGGCGAGCGCGACGTCCTGCACGGCGCCGGGCTCGATCCAGCCGAAGCGGCCGACGTCGCCCTGGACGAACGGCTGGCGCGAGAACAGCAGCTCGAGGTCCATGCGGTAGTAGCGGAGCTGGACCGCGGCGACGTTGTGGTGCTGCACGACGAGCGCGCCGCGCTCGACGGACAGGTCGAGCGCGGGCTGACGGGCGGCCAGCTCGTCCATGCGTTGCTCGCGGCTGTCGGCGTCGACGGCGGCGGCGGGGCCGCGGCCCTCGGCCTCGTCGAGCATGGCGAGCAGGGCGGCGAAGCGGGCGCGCCAGCGATCGACGGGGTGGTCCTGCCAGGGGCTGGCGAGGGCGCGCGCGGCCGCGAGGTCGCCGCGGCAGCAGGCGGCGTAGGCGGCGAGGTAGTCGTACTGCAGGCCGGTGGCGAGGCCGCCGCGGTCGACGCGGGCGAGCGCGGCGAGGGCCTCGTCGGTGCGATCGAGGGCGAACAGGTAGTGGGCGGCGGCGAGGCGGTCGTCGGGGCCGACGGCGGGGCGGTGGGCGACGACGTCGAGGAAGCGGCGCCACTGCCCGGCGAGGGCGTCGTTGAGGATCTGGCGGCGGGCGCCGAGCTGGTGGGCGCGGGCGTTGATCAGCGGGGCGTACTCGAGGTGCTCGTACCAGGCGCGCTCGATCGGGTCGAGCTCGACGAGGCCGCGCGCGAGCGCGGGGCCGGCGGGGCGCAGGAAGTGGGTCTGGTGGCGCAGCCACTCGGCGGCGCGCCGGCGGTCGTGGTGCAGCAGCGCGTAGGCCCACAGGCGGTCGTGGTAGACGTGGCGGGCGGACAGCAGGGCGAGCACGCGGGTGAAGGCGTCCCGGTCGTGCATGCGCCAGGCGACGCGGGCGAGGTCGACGCGGCCGAGGTTGGCGGCGTCGAGGAAGGCGAGCACCTCGTCGGTGGTGCCGTGCTGCGAGACGTGGGCCCACGAGGCTGCGTCGACGGTGCGCGGCGTGGTGACGACCTCGAGCTCGGTCGCGGCGGCGAAGGCGACGAGCTGGCCGGCGCGGCTGACGTGGGCCGGGAAGTGCGGCCAGCGGCCGGGCAGCGGGAAGTAGAACGAGTACTCGAAGGCCTGGGTGCCGTAGCCGCCGAGGTGGAGGTGCAGCGTGCGGGTGTAGAAGCCGTCGTGCACGGGCACGGCGCCGCGGGGGATCTGCAGGAGCAGCGCGAGCTTCAGGTGGCGGCTGGTCGGGTTGGTGACGACGACCTGGCACACGTAGACCACGCCGACGAGCAGCTCGCCGGTGACGTACTTCTCGCGCTGCTCGGCGCCGTCCCACTGCCAGCGGTCGTCGCCGCGGAAGTAGCTCTGGCCGACGAGGACCGGCGAGGGCTCGGCGTCGGGTTCGACGGCGGCGATGCCGGCGCGGGCGGCCAGCGCCGGCGAGGCGGTGGTGACGCTGAGGCGGGTGTCGTCGCGGGCGACGACGTGGGCGCCGGCGACGAACGGGAGGTCGAGCACGGCGAGCGCGCACAGGGCCGCGGCGAAGCTGGTGGTGCACTCGCCGAGGTGCGGCGAGAGGAACGGGCCGCGCGCGGGGTCGTGGGCGGCGAGGTCGCGCCAGAAGCGGTTGACGGGGACGAGGCCGGGGCCGACGTCGCCGGCGCGCACGTGCCACCAGTCGGACTCGGCCCACTCCTGGGTCCTGTCGGCGCTGCGGTAGAGCGGGCGGGCCCGGCCGCGCTCGCGCAGGTCGGCGGCGACGGTCGCCCGGTCGTTGTCGGCGGCGCGGCGCTGGCGACGGGCGCTGGCGGGCGCCTCGTCGGCACGTCCGCCGCCGCCGCGCTCGCGCTCCATCGGCACGTCGACCATCGACATGAGCGTGCGATCGTCGGCGCCGCCGAAGCCGTCGGCGTCGTCCTCGTCGGCCTGGATCTCGCGCAGGCGGCTGGCGCGGGCGGGCTTCTTGGCGGCCTTCTCCTTGGGCGCGCGCGGGCGCGACTCCTCGGCGTCCTCGAGCGTGAGCTCGTCGGCGGCCGCGTCGGCGGACAGGCCCTCGCCGTCGAGGGCGGCGGCGCCGAGCAGGGTGTCGACGAGGCGGGCGTCGCGTTCGGGGTCGGGCGGCACGAGGTCGACCTCGTCGCCGATCAGGCGGGCCAGCGCGGCGGCCTCGGCGTGCAGGCGGCGGGCCAGCAGCACGCGCTCGAGCGCGTTGAGGCGGGCGAACGCGGAGGGGTCGAGGAACGCCGCGAGGTCGTCGCCGAGCAGCCAGCGGTCGACGAACGTCTTGTGGCGCTTGTGCGCGAGGAAGGGGCGGACGACGCGGGCGAAGAACGCGGGGTCGCGGAAGTGGAGGAACAGGTGGAGCTCGTGGCAGGCGTATTTGCTGTAACGGGCGCGGCGGGCGGCCTCGTCGAGGGCGTGCCACCCGGCCACGAAGCTGAACTCGCGCAGCGGCTCGGGGGCGCCGAGCGAGACGAGGATCTGGTGGGCGCGGGCGGTGGTGTCGACGAGCTCGAGCTTGCCGGAGCGGGTGTCCTCGACGACGAGCACGCTGCCCGTTGGCGCGCCGTCGACGCGCCGCTCCTCGCTGAAGTGGCCGGCGGGGTCGAGGGCGAGGCGCAGCCGGAGGTCGCGCGGGCGGGCCTCGCGGGCCGGGAGCGCGAGGTCGGCGGTGCTGGTGAGCGCCGCGTCGACGACCACGAGGCGGAGGTGCTGCGCGGCGCCGAGGTCGGCGCGGTCGATGCGGACGACGCCGCGCTCGTCGGGGCGGAGGTTGGCGAGCACGACCGCGGGCGCGGCGAGGAAGTTGAGGCTGACGTAGCCGCCGACGCTCGCGGCCTCGGCGTCGTGCAGGCCGCCGATGGCGCCGACGAGCCTGGGCTCGCCGCGCGGGGCGCTCGCGTGGTAGTTGCCGCCGCCCTTGGCCTGCTGCACGCCGGTGCTGGTGGTGCGCACGGCCCAGGGGTTTAGCAGCAGGCCGGGCTTGTCGAGCAGCACGCCGGGGCGCCGCGGCTGACCCCGGCGCTCGAGCACGTAGCGGTACTCGTCGCCGATGTCGCGGCCCGAGACGTAGTGCGAGAGCACGGGGGCGAGGCGCATCGTCCGCAGGTCGCGCGGGGCCTGCTGCAGGGAGCCCGGGAGGGCGCGGTCGGGGCGGTAGCGGGTGGCGATCGCGTGCACGCGGGTGTGCGGGCCGGCGTCGACGACGGTGGCGGTGATGCTCGCGTCGTCGACGGTCAGCGACGCGAGCACCGGGGTCGCGGGCGAGAGCTCGACGCTCTGCGGGCCGGCGGCGGCCCAGCCGTCGACCACGGGGGCGTCGGCGGGCACGATCGTGAGGTGGACGTCGGCGGCGCCGCGGGCCTGCAGGAGGTAGACGCCGGGGACGAGGCCGTCGATGCGCAGCGCGCGGTCGACGAGCGTGACGCGGTCGGTGACGTCGACGGCGATCTCGCCGCCGCGCAGCTCGTAAAGGGCGAGCGCGGCCGGGGCGGCGGCGCCGGGCGGACGCGGCAGCACGATCGGCGGGCCGGCGACGAGGTGGAGCGCGCGCGGGGCGGCGTGCTCGGGCCACAGCGTCCAGCGCTGGGCCGCGCCCGACGGCAGGGCGGCGGCGACGTGCTCGACCTCGCGGAGCTCGCCGAGGTCGATGCGCCCGTCGGCATCGGTCTCGAGGGTGGTCGAGAGCTCGAAGCCGACGCTGGCCGCCTTGATGGTGACGGGGATGGCCCGCCCGCCGCGCGGCTCGCCGGTCTTGCCGAGCAGGCGCAGCTCGTGGCGGCCCGCGACGCTGGCGAGGTGCAGGGCCTCGGTGTGCGGCTCGGAGTGGATGCGGCCGATCGCGGCGTCGGCGCTGGCGGACACGTCGAGGGTCTGCTGGCTCGAGACGACGCGGACGCGGCCGCGCACGGTCAGCGCCAGCGAGGCGGCGTCCTCGGGCACGATGAACTCGACCGGCGTCTCGGCGTCGTCGTGCAGGGCGATCGGCTGGGTCTTGCTGGTGGTGGTGCCGGCGCGGTCGGTGACGGCGATCTCGAGCTGCGGATCTTCGACGAGGGCGAGGGTCGCGGGCCACTCGGCGAGCGTGAGCTGCGGACGGACCAGCGCGCGCGCCGTCTTGCCGGGGACCAGCGACTCGCGCTCGAGGTGGAAGCCGGCCGTGAACTCGTAGGACTCGGCGGGGTGGGGGATGGCCTCGAGCTGGGCGACGTCGCCGTGGACCAGCAGGACCTGGGCGCGCGACGGAGCGGTGGAGAACGGGATCGAGACGGCGCCGTCGTCGCGCGGGGTGAACCGGCGATCGCCGAGCCACAGGCTGGCGTCGGCGAGCGGGCGCTGCTGCTCGTCGAGCACGCGCACGGTCGGGCCGGCGAGGCCGACGCGCACGCTGTGGCGCAGGGCGCCCTTGCGGATCAGGGCCCGGCTCGACTTGCCGTTGCCGATCAGCTCGACGACGTAGGTGCCGGGGCGGGCGCAGGCCGGCAGGGCCACGCGCAGGCGGGTGCGGCGGATCGCCGGCAGGTCGCAGCGCAGCTCCTGCTCGTCGCTGGCGACCATGCCGTCGAGGTCGACGCTGGTGTCGACCTCGGCGCGGCGCGCGAGGTAGTAGGCGACGGGGTCGATGCGGAAGGTCTTGACGACGAGGCGGGGGACGTTCTTGACGTCGACCTCGAGCGCGACGTCGGCGTCGGCGGCCACGCGCTCGGGGTTGCGGACGGTGAGCTCGAGGTCGACGCGGTCGCGCAGGGCGGCGAGGCGGGTCGGGCCGAGCGCGGCGGCCCAGCGCTCGGGCTCGGCGGCGCCGGCGAGCAGGCGGACCTCGGCGCGCAGCTCGTCGAGCCAGTCGGCGCGCAGGTACTCGGAGAAGTCGTCGCCGTCGTCGGCGAGCAGGAAGGCGGCGAGGTGCTCGCGGATCAGCGGCTCGTCGTCGCCGACCGCGGCGAGGGCGAGCGCGTGGTCGGCGTCGGTGGCGGCGCCGACGCGGTGATCGCCGGGCACGTCCTTCAGGCGCTCGCGGCGGGCGTAGTGGGCGTCGCGCGGGAGGGCGAGGTAGCGGAGGAAGCGGGCGCGGTCGAGGCGACCCTGGCGGCGATCGAGGTCGAGCTGGTGGTAGAGGATCCTCGCCTTCAGGCCGTTGAAGGCGGGCGCGAGCGGCTCGGCGAACGCCCACAGCTCGGCGAGCCAGGCGGCGCGGGCCGCGGGGTCGTGCTCGTGGTCGAGGTGGGCCGGCGGGTGCATGCGCTCCAGCGCGGCGTGGACCCACGCCGGCTGCCTCCGCAGCTCGGGGCGCAGCGCGGCGAGCTCGTCGAGCTGCGCGCGCGTGAGGAGGTCGTGCGCGGGCAGGCCGCCGAACCCGCGGGACGACTTCTCGCCGAGGTCGGCGGCGACGAGGCGCACGACCGCGGGGTGGTTGGCGCGCCGGAGGCGCTGCAGCAGGTCGCGTCGGCGGGCGGGATCGAGGTCGCGGTCGAGCAGGTCGCCGAGCGCCCAGTCGGTCACGTAGGACAGGTCGCCGCCGCGAGCGAGGGCCTCCTTCAGCAGGGCCGCGGGGTCGAGGAGCGCGGGGTCGAGGCTGCCCGGGTGGCGCTGGGCGGCGGCCACGGCCTCGGCCTGGTCGTCGAGGCGCAGGCCGGCTTCGAAGCGCAGCGCGTCGGCGTGGGCGGCGAGGTCGAGGCCGGCGCGCAGCAGCAGCTGGCGGCGGCGCAGTCGGGTCTGCAGCTCGTCGCTGCGGCCGTGACGCTTGTGCCAGCCGGCGAGCAGGGCGTCGACCTCGTCGAGGCGGCCCTGGTGCTGGAGCTGCACGCCGTGCCAGTAGTCGTGCTCGACGGTGCCGGGCAGCAGGGCGGCGAGGGCGGCGGCGCGGTCGTCGGCGAGGGCGAGGGCTTCGAGGTGTTCGAGCTCCATGGAGGCCGACGAGGGTATGCCCGGCGGGCCGGCCCTCGCCAGGTTCACCGGCGCGCGGGCGCGACGAGCGGCGCGGCGCCGACCCCGGCGAGGCCCGCGGTGACGGCGATCACAGTCGACGTGCGGGCACGGTTCGCCCGCATGCGGCCGCGATCTCGACAATTGACGCGATGCGGCGACGCTGGCGCCTCGCGGCGAGGGCCGCGCGGAGGATCGCCCGTGATGACGTCAGGTCATCGGGACAAAACCCTGTTTGACACCAGAACGAGGCCCGCACGATGATCGATCCGTCGCGTGGACGACACTTGGGTCGGGTCCAGCGATGAACCGAGGCGATCGCGGCCGCGCGTGCGGCGGCCGCGACGCGTCGGCCCGTCTCGCGCCGCCACGTGCGCGACGGGTGCGTGGGTGCGTGCGTGGTGGTGAACCGGCATGGAGGTATCGAATATGCGCAGTGCTGTCCGGGTGTCCGTATTGTTGGCGTTCGCGGGGCCGTTCAACCTCGGGGCGTGTGCGGTCGAGGAGGAGGCCGCGGGCCTCGAGGACGCGGAGGTGGTCGAACGCGGGGGCAAGAAGTGCAAGAGCCCGCTGATCGACGAGGTCCGCGGTCTGATCGACGACCGCGGCATCACGCCGCTGCACAAGCCGCCGCCGATCCGCCCGGAGCTGGTCGAGCTCGGCCGTATGCTGTTCCACGACAAGATCCTGAGCGGCGGACACGACGTGTCCTGCGGGACATGTCACAACCCGGGGCTCGGGCTGACCGATCGCCGGCCGCTGTTCTCGGGCGTGCACGGGCACGGGCTCGGCCTGGGGCGCGAGGGCGGGCAGACCGGCGGGCGCCACTCGCAGACGCTGTTCAACCTGCACACGCTCGACCTGCTGACGATCGACGGCAAGGTCGCGATGGACGGCGACAACGTGGTCGGGCTCGGGCTGCCGGTGATCCTGCCGGAGTATCAGGCGCCGTTCGAGGACTTCCCGGGGGTGGTCGCGCCGCGGGTGATCGCCGGCCAGGCGATGCTGCCGGAGGTGACCTTCGGCGAGATGCTCGGCATCCCGGGCGTCGACAGCAACGAGCTGCTGGCCTGCCTCGACCCCAACGTGCCGCTGCCGGTGGTGTTCGGCTGCATGTTCGACGGCTACATGGCGCGGCTCGGGGCCGTCCCGGAGTACGTCGAGATGTTCGAGGACGCCTACGAGGGCGTCGACTTCGCGGACATGAACTTCGGCCACGCGGGCAACGCGATCGCGGCCTACGAGCTGGCGGTGTTCGCCTCGAACGGCAGCCCGTGGGACGCGTTCGTCGGCGGTGACGACTGCGCGCTCGACAACGACGAGCTCCGCGGCGCCCGCCACTTCCTGGCCGCGGACAGGGGCAACTGCGCGGCCTGCCATGCCGGCGCGGGGCTCAGCGACAGCCAGTTCCACCAGACGCTGGCGCCGCAGTTCGGCTGCGGCAACGACCTGCCGAAGCGCAACGGCGCGACCGGGCTCGACGACTTCGGCCACGCGCGCAACGTGTACGCCGGGCCGTGGGTGTTCGGCGGGTTCGGCGACGAGATCTTCCCGGTCGACGAGCGCTACGCCTGGCGCACGCCGCCGCTGCGCAACATCGAGTTCACGGCGCCGTACGGGCGGCTCGGGCAGTTCGCCAAGCTGAAGGACTTCGTCGAGCACTACGAGGACCCGATCGAGTCGCTGCTCGAGTACAACATCAAGAAGCTGCCGGACACGCCGTTCGACGACTACACGGCGTTCCAGTGCGAGCACGAGTCGCTGCACGACTCGCTGCTGGACAACGCGGACGACATCCTGGCGGCCGGCGCCGACCCGCTGCTGGCGACGGTGCACGTCGACAAGTCCAAGGACGTGAAGCAGCTGGTGGCCTTCCTGGAGGCGCTGTCGGATCCGGCGATGCGGCCGCACAAGCTCGCGCAGGAGATTCCCGACGCGGTCCCGAGCGGGCTGCCGGTCGACGCCCCATGATCGGGTGAGGCGAACGCGTGAGGCGAACGCGCGCCGCGGCCCGCGATTGACGGGCCGCGAAGGCGCGTGGGAAGCTGGGCCGCGGAGGACTGTCATGGCCCTGCTCCCGAATACGCGCCTCGTCGTCTGTCCGTCGTGCGCCGAGCACGTCAAGGCGCAGGACCCGTCCTGCCCGCACTGCGGGCGCGAGCGGCCGCAGGCCGGCACGCTGACCGCGGCCGCGGTGGCGCTGGGGCTGGCGCTCGCGGGCTGCACGAGCGGCGAGTCGAAGCAGATCGAGGAGGTCAAGAAGCAGCCGCCGGCGCAGCCGAACGTGCCGGTCGTGCCGGTCGTGCCGGGTGACGTGAGCGAGCCGGTGCGCCCGCCCGATCCGAACATGATGGAGGCGGCCTACGGGGCCCCGGTCCCGCCGCACCTGGTCCCGCCGCCGGTGGAGCCGGAGCCGGTGACGCCGCAGAGCACGGCCGATCCGATGTACGGGTCGCCGCCGGTGCCGAAGGACGCGCCGAAGAAAGAAGAGACCAAGAAGGTCGTCAAGCCGAAGCCGCGTTAGCGGCTCACGACTCGTCGGCGAGGCGGGCGGCGACGCGGCCGCGGAAGCCCGCGGGCACCGACTCGTGGCGGCGAGGATCGGCGAGCGGGCGCACCAGGTCCTCGGGGGCGATCAGCCACGGCGGCTCGGGCACGTCGTCGAGCTCGTAGAAGCCGCCGCAGAAGCACGCGTGCGGGCAGGTGGCGCACACGGGCTTGCGGGTGCGGCGCTCGGCGAGGTAGGCGGCGAGGTTGACCGTCTCGTTGTTGACGAACACCATGTGGCGCGCGAGCTTGCCGAGGTCGCCCTGCAGGAGCTCGTGGTGGTCGGGCAGGAAGCAGAACGGCAGGTTGATGACCTGCAGCTTCATGCGCGCGCGCCAGGCGTCGATCAGGGCGCGCACGCGGTCGGCGGCGTACTGCGTGTCGGGGGCGATCTGGTGGGTCGCGCGGCCGAACGGGGTCAGGAACTGCAGGTTGATCCAGCGCAGCCCGAGGTCCCACGCGAGCTGGGCCAGCGGCATCAGGTGGTCGACGTTGGACCGGGTGATGGTGACGTTCATGCCGAGCTCGACGCCCGGCGGGGCCAGGCGCGCGCACTGGCGCACGCCGGCGATCGTCTGCTCGAAGGCCTCGGCGACGCCGACGTTCTGGGCGTGGATCCTGGCGTCGGGGCCGTGGATGCTAAACAGCACGCTGGTCACGCCGGCGTGCACGAGGCGGGCGGCGTAGGCCTCGTAGCTGCAGCGGCGGCCGTTGGTGGTCACGTTGATGCGGGTGTAGCCGAGCGCCCGCGCGTGGCGCACGAGGCCGATCAGCTCGGGGTGCAGGGTGGGCTCGCCGCCGTCGATGTCGAGCTGGGTGACGCCGAGGCCGCGGTAGTGGGCGAGCTGCTCGCGCTGGCGCTCGGGCAGGCCGTCGAGCCCGGTGCGCGTGCCGACGGCGCAGAAGGTGCAGTGGTTGTTGCACGCGTAGGTCACGTTCATGACCAGCTTCTGCGGGCCCTGCGACGAGCGCAGGCGCTGCTCGAAGGTCCACAGGAAGCGCTCCAGGGTGGCGGGGTCGACGCTGCCGACGCCGCTGGCGGCGCGCTGGAAGCGGGGGCCCCAGTCGCCGTGGTCGCTGTCCGAGAGGACAGGTAGCGAGGGCCGTGACGCGGCGGCGAGGCGGGTGCCGGGCAGCGGGGTGGCGTGCTGGACCGCGGGCCAGGCGGCGAAGCGGTCCCACAGGTCGAGCGCGAACGCGAGGGTGTGGTTGATCTCCTCGGCGGACTCGCCGGGCAGGCCGATCATGTAGTGGATCATCAGCGGCACGCCGGCGGCGCGGGCCGACTCGGCGGCGCGGACGATCGCCCGCAGGTCGAGGCGCTTGTGCACGACCTCGCTGACGACCCGCTGCACGCCGCTCTCGGCGCTGACGCTGACCGTGGTGATCCGGCCGCGCAGGAGCTCGAGGTGGCGCGGCTCGAGGTAGTCGGCGCGCATGCCGTTGGGGATCTCGAGGCGGAGATCGAGGCGGGTGACCTCGGCGAGCGCGTGGTCGAAGTGGGCCTCGTTCACGTTCAATAGTTCGTCGAGCACGTACAGGCGGTCGGCGCCGAGGGTCTTGTAGTGATCGAGCAGGGCGGTGAGGTTCTCGGCGGAGCGGCGGCGCTGGCGTTTGGGCTGGCCGTGCGGGGTGTCGGGGTTGGAGCTGCAGTGCAGGCAGGTGAACGGGCAGCCGCGGGTGGTGACGAGCGGGAGGGTGCGGCCGGCGATCGGGAAGGCCCAGGCGGCGCGGCCGAGGCCGGCGACCACGCGGGCGTGGAAGGCCCACAGCGCGGCGAGGTCGAGGCGGTGCCAGGCGGGGGGCGGGAGGTCGTCGAGGTCCGGCTGTACGCCGCGGTGGGCGCCGGCGGGGCGCTCGCCGCGGTCGAGGAGGGCGCGCACGAGGGCGGGGACCGTGACCTCGGCCTCGAACTGCACGAGCGCGTCGGCCTCGGGGTAGGCGCGCAGGAGCTCGGCGGGGGCGACGGCGACGTAGTGCTGGCCGCTCTGGTAGCAGTCGGCGAGCACGATCGCGGCGGCGGGCCAGCGGGCGCGGATGTCCTCGAGGACAGCCGCGAGCAGGTCGTCGCGCACGGACGGGCGGTGGAACGGGGTCAGGGCGACGACGACGCAGGCGTAGGGGCCGGCGGCGGCGGTGAGCAGCGCGCCGGGGTCGACGCCGAGGCGGGCGCGGCCGTCGGGGCGCCAGGTCAGGCCGGAGGCGGGCAGGGCGAAGGCGTCGACGAGCTCGACGTCGGCGTCGCCGAGGTCGCGGGCGAGGACGGCGGCGAGCTGGACGGCGCCGAGGTCGGCGACGTAGGGGTAGTCGATGAAGTCCCGGGCCACCGAGAGCGGCGGATGCACGACCAGCACGCGCGCGCGGGACATTCGCCCGAGTGTACGCGGCGGGGCCGGCGGGGATCAATCGGCGCGTCGGGGGTTCGCGGGGCCAGGCGGAGCGGGTAGGATGGCGGCGTGGACGCGCCGGTTCCCGCGGACAAGATCACCGAGCACGAGGAGGCGGCGCACGAGCAGCGCAACTGGGTGCGCCTGACCTTCGACTGCAACGACCGCTGCGTGTTCTGCCTCGACGCGCACACCCACGACGGCAGCGTGCGGGCGCGCGATGAAATTAAGGCCCAGATCCTCGACGGGCGGCGCAAGGGGGCGCAGCGGCTGATCCTGTCCGGCGGCGAGCCGACGATCCACCCCGACTTCGTCGACTTCGTCAAATTGGGGCGGCTCGCGGGCTACCGGAAGATCCAGACCGTGACCAACGGGCGCATGTTCGCCTATCCGCAATTCTTGAAGCGGTCGCTCGACGCGGGGCTCTCGGAGATCACGTTCTCGATCCACGGGCCGAACGCGAGGATCCACGACGCGCTGGTCGGCAC
The DNA here is from genome assembly GCA_016793465.1 of Myxococcales bacterium. The sequence goes on along the minus strand of JAEUJW010000010.1, from coordinate 49,050 downwards.
GCGGGGGGCGTTCGAGGAGGAGGTCGAGGGGCTGCGGCTCGCGCTCGCGGACGGGCGGCCCGTCATCAACATCGACGTGTGCGTCAACCGCGGCAACGTCAAGCACCTGGCCGAGCTGCTGGCGACGTTCACGGCCATGGGGGTGCGGGAGTACGACCTGCTGCACGTGATCCCGTTCGGGCGGGCCTACACGGAGGGCAAGGAGACGCTGTTCTACGACCTCGAGGAGGCGCGGCCGCACCTGCTGGCGGCCTTCGAGTACTCGAAGAAGCCGGGGATCCACATCTGGCTCAACCGCTTCCCGCCGCAGCACCTCGAGGGCTACGAGCACCTGATTCAGGACCCGTACAAGCTCGGCGACGAGGTGCGCGGGCGCAAGGAGGAGTTCGCCCACCTGCTCGAGCGCGGGGTGGCGCTCGACTGCCGGGCGCCGCACCGCTGCGGGCACTGCTACCTCGAGCCGCTGTGCGACACGCTCGAGGAGGTGCGGGCGACCGTCGAGACCGCGGACTTCGCGGTGCTGCGGGTCGACACCACCTGGGACGCGCGCCAGCCGGCGGTCTACGGCGGCGACCCGGCCAGCAAGAAGCGGGCGGACACGCAGATGGCGCTGCGGGCCCAGGCCGGGCTGATGTCGGGGGCGGAGGCCGAGGCGGCGGCGGGCATGGCGAGGGAGCCGCGCCTGCGGCTGCCTGTCCTCGGGGACATGTCGGGCGAGCGCGGGCTGCCGGAGTTCCGCCCGCCGAAGGTGCGGCCGTTGCCGGCGCTGGCGGCCGAGGCGCGGGCGCGGCGGCTGTGGCTGGTGGCGCCGGACGTGGACGCGGCGATCGCGGCGGCGGGGGGGTTTCCGGGCGTGCCGGAGGTCGAGCTCGAGCTCGACGACGCGGCCGGGCTGGCGGGGCGCCTGGCTGAATGGACAGGTCCCACGGGCCAGGTGACGATCGCGGGCAAGCGGCTGGCGCGGGTGGTCACGCGCGACGCGGCGACGGCGGCGGCGCTGCTGGCCGGGCCGGGCGACTTCGAGGTGGCGCTGGCGCTGTCGCGGGCGACGGCGCCGTGGCTGCAGGCGCTGACGGAGGCGCCGGCGCGGCTGGTGCTGTGGCAGCCGACCCACGAGCGCCTGACGAGCTCGGCGAGCGACGACGTCGACCTGCCGGCGTTCTTCGCGGACTTCACGCTGGCGGTCCCGGTCGAGGGCGTGCCGGCGTGCGTGCTCGGGCGGCCGCCGCGGGCGCGCCCGAAGCTGCTCGACGCGGCCATGCTGACGTCCGAGGGGCGCGTCGAGATCTTCCGCTACGCCAGGCGGTACGTGCTCGATCGCTTCCGCACCAAGTCGCTGCGCTGCAAGGCGTGCGTGCACGCGGCCGACTGCGCGGGCCTGCACATCAATTACGTGCGGGCCCGCGGCTACGCGGCGATGCGGCCGATCACCCGGGCGTGATGATCACGTCGTTGATCAGCTGCACGTTCATGCCGGCGGGGTAGCCGTACGACACGTTCTGCGTGAACACCGAGGTGTCGGGCGTGCCCCAGCCCCAGATCCACATGCCGAAGCGGCCGGCGCTGCTGATCTCGTGGCGGCCGTTGGCGCAGCCGTCGACGGCCATGAAGTCGCCGGTGCTGAGGTCGACGCGGGCCCACTCGTAGTCGCCGACGGCGGTCCAGCCGGCGACCACGCCGGCGCAGTCGAGCGTCACGTCCTCGAACACGTCGGCCTCGGTCTTCTTGCGCACGAGCACGAGGTTGGTCTCGGGGTAGGTCGGGTCGGTGAAGAACACGTAGCGCGGCATGTACTGGTCGGTGGGCACGCTGATCACGTAGTCGCTGTCGCCGCGGCCGTCGAGGTTGGGCTGCCAGCCCGAGCCGCTCATGTAGGTGAACAGGAAGAACGGGTGGTCCTCGTCCTGGCTGCGCACGACGAACGGGGTGCCGGTGGTGAACTCGACCTTGTCGCCGCGGTCGAGCGCCGCGGGCCCGCCGACGTCGCCGCTCCACGTGAGGGTGGTGCCGTCGACGGCGCCGACGACCCGCCAGATCGCCGGCTCGTCGACGCGGGGGCGGTGCATGACGCCGACGTACTCGCTGCCGAGGGCGCGCACCGGCGGGATCATCTGCTCGGCGTGGTCCGAGAACGAGGTGCCGACGGGGCACTGCATGCCGGAGTGGCCGCCCATCAGGCCGATCGGCTTGTCGGACTGGATGACGCTGCCGGTCAGCTCCTCGGGCTGGGTGAGCTGGGCGTGCTGACCGGCGTCGAGCATGAACTCGACGGGCACGCCGGCGGCGCCGGCCGGGATGCCGCCGCCGCCGTCGAGGTCGACGACCGGGCCGATCGTGATCTTGGTGCCGTCCTCGTGGGCGACGATGTTGGCCGACGGCTGTCCGACCGAGGCGGCCAGCGAGTTGATGACGACGTAGTTGGTGTCCCACGCGCTGGTCGGCAGCAGCAGCGATGCGCCGGTGACGGCCGCGCTGCCGCCGCCGTAGGGGTTGATCTGGTAGGCGACCACGGGCACGTCGGACTCGATGCGGAACGACTCGCCGACGCCGGTGCCGTTGACGGCGGCGCCCGAGGGCACCGCGCTGTCGACCGGGCAGGGGGCCATGCCGGGGCCGGGGTTGCCCTGCGGACCGGCGAGGAAGAGGATCGCGACGTCGCCGGGCGCGAGGCCCTGGGCGTCGTCGTAGGGCTGGTAGCTGACGTTCTGGCCCTGACCCTCGGGGCGGCGGGCGAAGCTGGCGATGTCGAGCTGCACGCCCGCGCGGGTGACCGAGAGCTTGGCCGGGGTGTTCCAGGTGTTGGCGACGAACGCGGCGAAGCAGCGCTGACCGGGGCCGTCCCAGTGCTGCATGAAGGTGGCGTAGTAGCGGCAGCCGACCGACTGCTTGCTGTTCTCGGCGGCGGTGCAGGCGTTGATGCACGACACCGAGTCGACGTCGCAGCCCTCGACGCCCTCGCAGGTCTGCACGAGCTCGCCCTCGCAGGTCTGGATGCCGTGGAGGTCGGGGGTGCACTGGAAGCAGGTGCCGCCGGTGTCGGTGTCCGAGTCGGTGTCGGTGCCGGGCGTCGAGGTCGGGCCGGCCGAGGGATCGGTGGTCGGGTCGCCGGTCGGATCGCCGGTCGGTGCGCTGGTGGTCGGCACCGGTTCGCTCGTCGGCTGTCCAGTGGTCGAGGTCACACCCGCCTCGCTGGACGACTCCGCGGAGGCGCTGCCGTCGGTGGGCCCGCTGGGGTCGCCGGAGGGCGTGGACGAGGGCTGGGTGACGGTGGTGACGCTGTCTGTCTGGCTGTCCGAGGGGTTCATCGCGTCGTCTCCGCCGCACGCGGCGAGGACGAGGAAGAGGCTGCGACAGCGAGGCAAAGGCATCCCGCGAGGGTAGCAGCCGCGTCCGCGGCGGTCGGCGGGCGAGATCGCGAGGGGGCGGTTCGCGTGCGCGCGTCGGCTCGTCGCGCACATGTGCGACGCGTGGAACGCAGGCGCAGCGGCGCCGCCGTCGACGACGCGGGTCGCGCTGTGAGGCCGTCACGCACCCGCTGCGTGGGCGTCGGTGGCGAGCGGCTGGCGGTGATCGCGGGCCGCCGCGGTTGAGCGCGAAAGCGCGGCGTGGCATGCTGGCGCGATGCGGCAGTACCTCGTCGTCATCGTCGGCATCGTCGTGCTCGGGCTGGCGTTCTTCGCCAGGTCGTACGTGAACAAGACGGCGCCGGCGCAGACCTCGGGCGACATGCTGCTGCGGGCGGGGCAGGAGCTCGGCGAGGGGCTGGCGAAGGCGAAGCCGGCGGAGTACGGCTCGCTCGAGCCGCGGTTCGCGGCGCTGCACGAGGCCTGCAAGGGCGCGGGGGCGGCGGCGCCCGCGGCCAAACAGCTGTGCGAGCGGGCCGGGGTGCTGCACGCGGCGGTGAAGGCGGGCACGGCCACGCCGGAGGGCGCGCAGGAGGTCCAGGCCGCGGTCGCGGCGCTGGCGGGCGCGCCGAGCAAGTAGGCGCGATCAGACGGCGCCGAGGGCGACGCAGAGGTCGGGCAGGATCTGCTCGGCGGGGGCGGCGATCTGCTGCACACGGTGGTGCGGGGCGCGGGCGGCCGGGTCGATCGAGAAGATGGCGGCGCCGCGGGACAGGCCGCGCTCGAGGATCATGTCGGTGACGCCGACGGCGAACGAGGTGCCGACGAACATGACTGTGCGCGCGTCCTTGGCGACGCGGAGCACGCGGTCGATCTGGTAGTCGCGGTGGCCGGTGTAGTACTCGTCGAACCACAGCACGTGCTGGCGCAGCAGCGCGTCGCAGGCCGGGCAGCGCGGGACGGTGGCGCCCTGGGGGTCGGCGAGGAAGCCGGCGATGAGCGCGTCGGTGCGGGCGATCGAGCCGCGGGGCGCGGCGTGGTCGCAGCCGTGGCCGGTGCAGCGGAAGCGGTCGGCGCGGCCGTGGACGTGCACGAGCGCCTCGGAGCCGGCCTGGTCGTGGAGGGTGTCGACGTTCTGGGTGACGAGCAGGAACTGGCCGCCGCGCGCGCGTTGCCAGCGCTCGAGCGCGGCGAGGGCGTGGTGCGCGGGGTTGGGGCGGGCGGCGAGGGCCCTCTCGAAGCGGGCGAGGTACCAGCGCCACGAGCCGACCGGATCGCGGCGGAAGTACTCGACGGTGCCGAGCTCCATGACGTCGTTGGCCCACACGGCGTCGGGGTCGCTGCCGCGGAAGGTCGGGATGCCGCTGGCGAGGCTGACGCCGGCGCCGGTGACGACCAGCAGCGGCCCCGGGTTCGCGTGCTCGCAGGCGGTGACGAGCGGCGCGAGGAGGTCGGAGTCGCTGGTCGAGGTCGACATCGCGGCCAGTCTATCCGCGGGCGCGGCGCGTGCGAAGGCGGGTGACGCGGCGCGCCGCGGCGACGCGACGGCGACGCGGTCGGACGGATCTTTGAACGTGGGAGACGCGGCGCGTGACGCTTGCGAGGCGTCACGCGTCGGCGCTTCAGGTGCGGCGGGCGAGGAACCACGCGCGGGCGCGGGCCTGCACGGGCTTCTCGACCTGCGGCCAGGTCAGGCCGGCGGCCGCGAGCTCGGCGGTCGACTCCTTGCGCACGTCGGCGACGACCCACGCGAGGAACTGGCCGATCTTGTTGGTGCCGAAGCTGCCGCCGCACACGGTGTCGACGCCCTGCTGGAGGCGAGGCTCGGTGACCACGAGGTCGACGAACTCGTCGAGCGAGGCCGCCGTGGTGGCGTCGACCTGGACGGCCGCGCGGGCGCCGACGGTGCGGTGCTTCTCGCCCTTGGCCTTGAACATGAGGGCGCCGATCGCCTCGGGGGCGCTCGGCGGAGGCTCACCGTTCACGGCGACGGGGTAGAGCACGAGGCCCTCGCCGAGGCCCGAGACGCCGAAGGTCCGCTGGACCCACGGATCCTCGCGCTCGACCGCCTCGACGCGCCCGCTGAGCGCGGCGGCGGCGGCGTCGAGCGAGGCGCGCTCGGCGAAGTCGACGGTGAAGGTGTCACCCTCCCACGGCAGCACGTGCAGCACGGCGGGCGCGCCGGCGGCGGGGACGAGCGCCCGGATCTCGTCGGGGTCGACGATCTGGCGCTCGCCGTCGCGGACGGCGAACACGGCGAACTGGCGCTGCTTGACCGCGTTGATGGCCATGCCGCGCTGTACGCCGGGGCCGCACCACTCGCCGAACACGACGAGGCCGGGGCGCAGACCGGCGAAGTAGGCCCGGTTGTCGCGGACCCACGCGGCGAAGCCCATGAGGTCCGACTCGGGCGTGAGCATGGTCGAGCGACTCTGGGGATAGACCCCGTCGGCGGTGACCTGCACGGCGCAGTTGGTGCCGTGGAGCTTGACCTTGGCCCGGTATTGCACGACCGGGAAGGGCTTGCCCTCGTCCTCTTTCAGTTGTGTGAGCGTGCGAACGACGTTGTGGAGGAGCTCGATGCTTCCCCATGAAACATGGGGAGGAGCGACATGGGACGGCATGGCCGATCCTTCGTATCTCGTGGGCCCGGAGGGCCGTGAAGATTGTCAACATCGGCGAAATTGCCGATGCCCGCCAGCGCTACGCGCGTCGACATTGATACGCGAAGCGCCAGTGGGGCGCAAGCGGGGCGGTTCAAAAATATCGAGTGAGCACAAGTGCTCACTCGTCGCGGACGCGTGGTCTCGGATCTCAGGGCGCGCCGGCCGGGGCCTTGGCGGCGGCGTCGGCGGGCTTGGCGGCGGGCTTGGCCTCGGCCGGCGCGGGCTCGGCGGGCTTGGCCTCGGCCTTCGGCTTGGGGAAGGCGCCGTAGCTGAACAGCTGCTCGGGCTTCAGCTCGACCACCTTGCCGAGCTTGGCAAGGGCGGCCATGTCGACGCGGTTGCGGTCGCCGACGACGCCGACGAGCACGGGCGTGCTGGCGAAGGTGCCGGCGAAGGTCTTCAGCTGATCGGGGGACAGCGCGCCGATCTGCTCCCACGTCCACGGGCGCGGGTCGGACTTCTCGCCCTCGTCGTCCCAGCTGTCGATCCAGAACACGCTCTCGCGCGGGTCGATGCGGCTCGAGCGGTACTCCTGCTCGAGGGTGGCGCGGGCGGTGGCGATGCGGCCGTCGTCGAGGGCCTTGCCGCGCACGAGGTCGAGGAAGGTGCCGAGGGCCTCGGGGGTCTTGTCGACCTGGGTGCCCATGCCGCCGGACATGGCCCACGCGTCGTCGGGGTAGCGGCCGTCGTTGATGCTGCCGAACGCGAAGTAGACCAGGCCCCGGGCCTCGCGCATCTCCTGGAACAGCAGCGCGTTCATGCCGCCGTTGAGGTAGGTGTTGAGCAGCTTGGCCACCGGCTTCTGCTCGCGGGTGCCGACGCCGTGGGGGATCGCCAGCCACACGTACGACTTGGCGACCTCGCGGTGCACGAAGTAGACGGTGGTCTCCTTCGACTTGCGGTAGGCGATCGGCGGGCGGCGGACCAGCTTCTTGTGGGTCTTGCCGAGCGAGAGCAGCGGCGCGGCCTCGGCGGCCGGGCGCGGGCCGTAGTAGAGGGTCTTGTGGGCGTGGTCGAAGAAGCTCTTCAGCAGCGGCGCGAGCTTCTCGACCCGGGCGGCCTGCAGCTGCTGGTTGCTGGGGACCAGCAGGTAGTCGCTCTGCTTGTCGCGGGTGGCGTACTGGCCGAGCGCGAACCACAGCTGGTCGGGGTCCTCGACGGCGTCGTGGCGCTTGCTGATGGTGTTCTCGGTCAGCTTCTTCAGGGTCTCGGGGTCGAGCTTGGGGTCGCGCAGCCAGCCCTCGACGAGCTTGATGGTGGCCGGCATGTTGGCGTCGATGCCGCTGACGTTGACGGTGACCTGGTGCGGCGAGCAGTAGAAGTCCACGGTGCTGCCGAGCGCGAACAGCTGCTTCTTCAGGGCCTCGGCCGACTGCTCGCCGGCGCCGGACTGCTCGAGCAGGTCGAGCGCGTGGCACAGCAGCGGGTCCCGCTTGTTGCCGCGCAGGAACGAGTAGTTGACGGAGAACAGGTCGTTGCGCTTGTTGACGACCGCGATCAGCGGGCCGCCGGGGAGGTCGGCGCGGGTGTAGTGGGTGCCCTCGACCAGCCACTCGGGGCTGAGCTGCGGGGCCTTCATGGCCTCGATCTTGGCGGCGAACGGGCTCCTCCGGTTGGGGTCGATGGCCAGCGGGCTGATCTTGGGCTTGTCGATCTTGGCGACCTCGGGCTTGCCGCTGCGGCGGTAGACCACGCTGAAGCCGGGGCCGAGCTGGGCGTTGGCGACGCGCATGACGTCCTCGCGGGTGACCTTGCGCAGGCGTTCGTCGCGCTCGAGCATGTTCGTCCACGGCACGCGGTTGATGTACGACTCCATCAGCTTGTAGACGCGGCCGTCGAGGCTCTCGTACTGGGTCTTGCGGCGGATGTCGTTGGCGAGCACGACGGCGTCGATGTCGGCCTGGGTGAACTCGCCGGCCTTCAGCTTGGCGACGGTGCCGAGCAGCAGCTGCTCGACGTCCTCGAGCCGCTGGCCCTCGCGGGCGAGCGCGCGGAGCACGAACCGGCCGCTCTCGTTGCTGCTGTAGGCGTAGGCGTAGGCGTCGGGGACCTTCTGGGTGAGCTCGAGCTCGAGGTTGAGGATGCCGCTGGTGTCGTTGTCGAGCAGCCAGTTCATGACCGTGAGCACCGGCTCGTCGGGGTCGCGGAACGCGACGGTCTGCCAGGCGAGGGTGACGGCCTGCTCGCCCTCGCCGACGACCTCGCTGTGCGCGCGCGCGGTGATCTTGGTCAGGTCGCCGGGCTCGGGCGGGGTCAGGGCCCTGGGCTCCCACGCGCCGAGGGTGCGCTCGAGCACCGGCAGGGCGGCGGCGGCGTCGATGTCGCCGGACAGCAGCACGGCCATGTTGTTGGGCACGTACCAGCGCTCGAAGAAGTCGACCATGTCCTGGAACGCCGGGTTCTTCAGGTGCTCGCTCGAGCCGATGGTGGTCTGGGTGCCGTAGGGGTGCCTGGGGTAGAGCTGCAGCGCGAGCTTCTCGGCGGCGCGCTCGTCGGGGCTGTCGAGCGAGAGGTTCTTCTCCTCGTAGACGCTCTCGATCTCGGTGAAGAACAGGCGGTAGGTCGGGTCCTTGAAGCGCTCGGCCTCGACGGTGGCCCACGCCTCGAGGCGGTTCTGCGGGATGTCGGCGATGTAGACGGTCTGGTCGTCGCTGGTGAAGGCGTTGATGCCCTCGATGCCGAGGCTGGTGTAGAGCCGGTCCATCTCGTTGGGCACGGCGAAGCCGGCGATGGTCTGGTTCTCCTGGTCGAGCTCGGCGAAGATCTTCTGGCGCGCGGCGGGGTCGTCGGTGGCGCGCAGGTCCTTGTAGAGCTGGCGCACGCGCTCGAGGTGCGGCTTCTCGGCGGCGTGGTCGAGCGTGCCGAGCTCGTCGGTGCCCTTGAAGAGCATGTGCTCGAGGTAGTGGGCCAGGCCGGTCGAGGCCGCGGGGTCGTTGCGGCTGCCGGCCCGCACGGCGATCCACGCGCTGATCCGCGGCTTCTGGCGGTCGGTGCTGATGTAGACGGTGAGGCCGTTCTTCAGGCGGTGGATGGTGACGCCGAGGCCGTCGCCCGCGATCGGGGCGTCGAGGGTCGGCGGGAGGTCGGAGGCGGCGAGGATGTCGGCGGTCGGCGTGGTGCCGGACTTGCCGGGGTCGGTCGGGGTCGAGGTCCCGGCGGGCTTGCACGCGGCCAGGCCGAGCGCGAGGAGGGTGGCGAGGTGCAAACGTGTCATGGGGGGGCCGCACGTTACCGCGACAGGTGTCCGCAGGGGCGAAACGTCGGCGACAGGGGCGGATGTGAGATGGCGCGGATATCGCTGTGATAAAAATTGGTGGTTTTAGAATAGTGGGGCGGGTAGATAGCCTTCATGTCTCGGTCTCAAGAACAATCTGCTCGTCCTGCCCTGCGTGACTTCCTCGAGATTCCGTACGACCAGCTGGCGGAAATGAACCTCGAGGTCAAGCAGGCGCGCCTCGAGCGGGTCTCGGAGTCGGTCGCGCGCGAGCAGCGGGTCAAGTACCTGACCGACGAGAAGCGCATCAAGGCGGTCACGGTGGCCTTCACCGACCTCGAGGGTCGGCTGCACATGCTCGACTACGACAAGAAGTTCCTGCTGAAGTCGGCCGACAACCTGACGTTCGACGGGTCGTCGGTGCGCGGGTTCTCGCAGCAGCACGAGTCGGACCTGCGCCTGGCGATCGACTGGACGGCCTTCTACTGGCTGCCCTCCGACGTGTTCGGCCCCGGCAAGGTGCTGGTGTTCGCCGAGGTCCGCGGCCAGGACAACCAGCCGTACCAGGCCGACCTGCGCGCGCGCCTGAAGCAGTTCACGGCCGAGCTGTTCGCCAGGGACGGGACGGTGGCCCAGTTCGCCCACGAGATCGAGGGGTTCCTGTTCAAGGGCCGCGACGCCGAGCGCCGCTATATCGACACCGGCGCGTTCGAGTTCATCTCGACCGGCGGCTACTACCACTCGCTGCCCGGCGACGACCTGCGCCGCTTCATCGACTCGGCCGCGGAGGTCCAGCGCGCGATGGGCTTCGGCAACGAGAAGGACCACCCGGAGGTGGCGCCGTCGCAGTTCGAGATGAACTTCACCCACGCGGAGGCGGTGGTCGCGGCCGACCAGGTCCAGCTGTACAAGCTGCTGTGCCGCCAGGTCGCCCAGAACTACGACCTGACCGCGAGCTTCCTGCCCAAGCCGGTCACCGGGGTGAACGGCAACGGCATGCACACCAACATCTCGCTGCAGCGCGGCGGCACCAACCTGTTCCACGACAAGAGCGGCGAGAGCGGGCTGTCCGCGCTCGGCTGGAACTTCATCGAGCGGGTCCTGAGCTCGGCGTCGGACATCTGCCTGATCCTGAACTCGAGCGTGAACGCGTACCGCCGGCTCGACCCGCACTTCGAGGCGCCCAATCAGATCAAGGCGTCGGCCAACGACCGCGGGTCGATGGTCCGCATCCCGCTGGGCAACGAGCGCTCGGCTCGCATCGAGGTGCGCTCGGTGGCCCCGGACTCGAACCCGTACCTGACGGTGTACACGCTGCTGCGCACCGGGCTCGAGGGGCCGCTGCCGGATCCGGCCGAGGTGGCCAGCAAGCGGGCCCGCACGCGCTTCCTGCCCGACAACGTCAACGACGCGATCCGCCTGTTCAAGGCGTCGAAGGTGGTCGCGGACCTGCTCGGCGAGAGCGTGCAGACGCGCTTCGCCGAGGTCAAGCAGGCGGCCGCGGAGCGCTCGCCGCGCTCGCTCGGGAACCTGATCAAGGTCGGCGAGGTGCAGTTCCACCACGAGGTGACCAACCAGTTCCTGTGGAACCGCTTCTGAGCGGCGGAGCGTACGCGCCGCCCGAGCGGCGGCGCGTCGCGGTCGCGCGCGTCGCGGTCCGCGCGAGCGGGGCCCGGGGCCGGGGATGCCGGCGACCTGGCCCTCGGGACCTGTCCCCTCGGCCAGCGGTCAGCGCAGCATCAGCGAGTAGTCGTAGGTGAAGCCGTTGGTCTGCGACCAGTTGGCCTGTCCGCAGACGTTGTTGTTGCAGGTGTTGGTCGCGGGGGCGAAGGTGTCGGTGCCGAAGTGGCCCTTGCCGCCGTAGCAGGGCGCCCAGCCCGCCTGGGCCTCGGACGCGGTGCGGAACGCCTGGCCGACGCAGACCTTGCCGCTGCCGTGGTTGCCGTTGCAGCAGTAGTTCATGTCGTGCCAGTTGCCGAGGCCGCCCCCGACGTTGTCCGAGGGCGTCGCCTGGACCGAGCCGATGCGGTCGCCGTCGGGGGATCCGGTCGACCCGCTGGTGCACGACCCGCCGGTCTGCACGCAGCGGTTGGCGTAGAGGTCGGTGGTCGTGCGGACCAGCAGCTCGCCCTGCCACACCCCGGGGATGAAGCTGTTCTTGGGCGTGCCGATCAGAACGTTGTCGCCGCCGTTGACGTGCGTCAGCATCGGATCGGGGGACACCTTGGTGAACGAGCGCCAGCCGATCGTGGTGCCCTCGTTGTGGATCAGCAGCAGGATCTCGGTGGCGCCGGCGTAGTTCTTCCAGCCGACGCCCACGTGGTCGGCGGTGCGCGCGGTCGCGGCGGTGCCGAGGCTGGTGCCGTCGGTCCACTTCGGGTTGCCCCACCACATCACGTGGCCGTCGGAGGTGTCGAGGTTGAGCACGAGCGTCCAGCCGCCGCCGTCGGTGGTCATGTCGCAGTAGGCGTCGAACGGCGGCTCGCCGGCGTCGCCGTCCGGGTCGACGGTGAAGACCCCCGAGGGCGCGTCCGGGGCGCCCGCCTTGATCTCCGCGCAGTGGGCGGCGATCGTGCACACGCCGGCGCTGCAGAAGCCGCTGGCGCAGTCGGCCGGGGCCGCGCAGGCCGCGTCGACGGCGCACGGGCCGCAGCCGCCGCCGCAGTCGACGTCGCTCTCGTCGCCGCTCTTGATCGCGTCGTCGCAGGCGGGCGGCTGGCACAGCGCGGTGCAGGCGTTGCTGTCGTCGTCGTCGCCGTCGTCGCAGACCTCGACCCCGGCCTGCACGTTGCCGTCGCCGCAGCTGGCGGGCGCGCAGTTGGCGAGGCACGCGTCGGTCTCGTCGGCGTTGCCGTCGTCGCACAGCTCGCCCATCTGCAGGGCTCCGTCGCCGCAGCTGGCCAGCTTGCACGCGTTGGAGCAGGCGTCGTCGTCGACGGTGTTGCCGTCGTCGCAGCCCTCGGCCGGCCCGAGCAGGCCGTCGCCGCAGACCGCGAGCTGGCAGCCGGCGGTGCAGGCCGCGGCGTCGCTGTTGTCGGGGCCGTCGTCGCACTGCTCGCCGGGGTCGACGACGCCGTCGCCGCAGATCGGGGCGGCGGTCGTCCCGGACTCGCCGTCGCCGGTGCTGGTGCCGGTCGGCTCGACCGTGGTGCCGGAGCCGGTCGACGGATCGGCGGTGGTCGGCGGGTCGGCGGTGGTCGACGTGCCGGGGTCGCCGGACGAGCCGGTCGGCGTCACGGTCGAGGTCATCGGCGGGTCGACCGTCGTCGTCGTCATCGGGCCGGCCGTGCCGCCGCCGTCGCCGCCGCTGCACGCTGCGATCGTGATCGTCCACGCACACGCCGCACGGGTCAATCGCCGCGAGCTCATGAGAACCTGCCGATCGTCGCGGGCGGTCATTGCGGGATGATCCCGAGCAGGCCGCTGCCGGTGAAGTCCGAGTAGGTGTAGTGCACGTTGGCGACCGGCAGCTGGTCCTTCTGGAAGGTCTGCGGGTCGAGGCGCCAGGTCCAGCCGTTGTAGTCGATCATCCAGACCTTGGCCTTGCTGTCGAGCCCCACGCCGACCGGGGTGCCGCACTGCGGGAACGTGTGGAAGTTGCTGATCGTCTCGCTGTCGCCGTCGATCTCGAGCAGCCCGCAGCCGAACGGCCCGCCGTTGTTCGACACCCATACCCGGTTCTGCTCGTCGACGGCGACGCTGCGCCACAGGTTGCCGGTGGTCCCGGGGATCACCTTCCACTGCTCGCTGACCGGGTCGAACACCGACACGCCGCCGTGGCCGCCGTGGCCGCCGTAGTTGGCGAACCACACCCGCCCGTCGCCGCCGATGGTGATCCCGTAGTGCGCGTCGGCGTCGGGCGAGTCCCAGCGGGTGACCTGCAGGGTCGTCACGTCGATTTTGATGGCCGCCCGGTGGGTCACCGCGCTGGTCCAGATGTTGCCGTCCGGGTCGACGGCCGCCCCGTAGGGCGAGTAGCTGCCGTAGAGCGGGAAGTTCGGGATGTCGACCTTGACCTCGATGGCGCCGGTGTAGCTGTCGAGGCGGGCCATCTGCGCGTTGGAGGCGGTGATCATGTAGCCGACCCAGACCTTCTCGTTCTCGTACTGGCAGGTGTCGGCGTTGAACTCGGGGATGCCGAAGGTCGTGGCGCGCGGGCCCCACTGGTGGTTGTTCATGGTCAGCTTGGTCGTCCAGAGGATGCACTCCTCCTGGGCGTAGGGCAGCAGCTGGCCCTTGTCCTTGGACGTCTGGATGATGCCGTCGTTGTTCTTGTCGACGCAGTCGCTCTCGTTGGCGGCGATCTTGGTGATGCTCCCGGTGTCGCGGTTGGACACGACCATGAACCGGCCGTCGAGGTTCACGCTGGTCCGCGACGGCGACGCCGCGCCGCTCTGCACCGGGTCGGTGTAGTACCGCGCCAGCTCGACCATCGTGTTGGTGTCGATCTTGGAGACGCTGCCCTGGTCGGTGTTGGCGACCCACGCGTAGCTGAACTCGTCCCCGCCCATCGGCGGCACGCACGGCGGATCGCCGGTGCTGCTGTCGGAGCCGGTGTCCGTGCCCGTGGCGGTGATCGGGGCGGTGGTGCCGGTGTCGCTGCTGCTCGCGCCGATCGAGCCGCCCTGGGTGGTCTGGCCGGTGGTCGTGTCGTCGGTGGTCGTGCCGTCGCCCGTGGTGGTCGTGGCCGCCGTGGTGGTCGCGACGGTGCCGGCGCTGGTCGGCGGGTCGCCGCTCGAGTCGCTGCTCACGCTCGACTGCGAGGCCGAGTCGGTGGCGGTGCCGTCGGCCTCGGTCGGCGCGGTGCCGGTGAGGGTGGTGGTGGGCCCGCTGGTCGGGCCCGGGCCGCCGCTCGTCGAGCTGCCGCCCGCGCTCGCCGTGCCTCCGCCGCTGTCGCCACACGCGGCCAGGGCGCAGCACGCGGCCCATCGGATCATCACGTCGAAATTCGTCCGCATAGTCATCCCCCTCCACCCCAGCCAGCGATACGAGCCAGCGCCACGCGCTCGATCGACGCGTCGCTGCCCCGCGCCACAGGTCCAAAACCGAGGGGACGAGCTTATCGGAGCGAGCTCTCGGCGTCCACGGACGACCTCGACGTCGTGCGTGGGAGAACGAGCGCGACGGAGCGAGCTCGTCGCGCGTCGAGGGTGACACTCGGTCACGCTGAGGACGCGACGACGTGCCGCGTGGACTGGAGTTCGGCGAGTCGTCAAACGCGGTCGTAGGCTCGCGTTCGCGGGAGAGGTTGGGTATCGTCGGCGATGATGCGGATGGAGGCGCTCATCCTGGCCTCGTTGCTGCCGTTCCTGACGGCCGGGACCTGCTGCTTTCCGCCGCCGAAGAAAGCACCGTTCGCGCTCGATCGGCCGGTCACCGAGGCGGACGTGACGGCGGTGATCGGGAGTGCGCCGGACATGCAGCGCGGCGAGCTCGAGTGCCGCTGGATCTGCCGGGAGGTGTATCAGCGCGAGGCCTCGTGGCACGCGCTCGTCGACGACTGCACGATGACGATCCAGCCGGAGCCGGGGGCGACGCCGGACAGCGTGATCGGGCGGGTCAAGTGCTTTGGGGCGGCCTATTCGTACGCGTGCAAGGGGCGGCGGCCGCTCGGGCACGTCGAGTGGACGGGCGAGGACGACGGGCTGCGGGGGTACTTCGCGCGCTGCGCTCACCTCGAGGCGGCGTCGGTGGCGGCGTTCGTGGAGCTGGCGGAGTGGTTGACGGCGGTCGGAGGGCCGCGCGCGCTGGCGCTGCGCTGCGTCGAGGCGGCGGAGGACGAACGCAGGCACGCCGCGGCGTTCGCGGGGCTGGTGCGTGAGCTCGGCGGGGTGACGGCGCGGGTCGAGCGGCGTGCGGGGGAGCGCGCGCTGCTGGCGGTCGCGCTGCACAACGCGGTCGAGGGGTGCGTGTACGAGGCCTGGGCGGCGGTCGAGGCGGCGTGGCAGGCGACGCACGCGAGCGACGCGCGGGTGCGGGGGCTGCTCGCGGTGATCGCGGGCGAGGAGGCGCGCCACGCCGAGCTCGCGTGGGACCTGCACGCCTGGCTCCTGGGACAGCTCGACGAGCGGGGCAGGGAGCTGGTGCGGGCGCGGCAGGCCGCGGCGCTCGCGGGGCTGCCGCGGGTTGCCG
This sequence comes from Myxococcales bacterium, assembly GCA_016793465.1. The sequence continues at coordinate 33,694 of JAEUJW010000010.1, read as the reverse complement.
CGGCGCAGGTCTGTCCGCCGGAGCTCGGCATGCCGGAGGCGGCGATCGTGGAGGCGATCGCGCGGCGGTTCGCGGACGGGCTCGCGGCGGCGGCGTGACGCCCCGGGCGCTCAGGTGAGGCAGAGGCCGACGTGCTCCTGACCGGCCGGGGCCTCGCCGGGGCCGTGGAACGGCTGGCAGGTCAGGGTCGGGGGGCAGGCGGGCTGGTTCAGGTCGCAGAAGGGGACGCAGCAGGCGTCGCCGGCGGCCTCGCACTCGGCGACGAACGACGCGGCGACGCAGGTGCGGCCGGGGTCGCACTGGTTGGCCGACTGGCAGGCGTCGAAGGTCGCGCCGGCGCCTCCGGAGGCGTCGAAGATGCACGCGAAGGTGTTGGCGGCGGTGGCCTGATCCTCGACGTGGATGCAGGTCTCGTCGGGCTCGCAGGCGGACGGATCGAGGGGGTCGCAGGTCGGCTCGCAGAGGTGGAGCACGAGGTCCTGGCCGCTGGTCCACTCGATGCAGGCGGCGTCGGGGTCGTCGCACGCGAGCTCGCCGAGGGCGCCGGTGCAGCGCGCCTTGCAGGTGCCGCCGGCGCCGTCGGGGTCGACCTCGTGGCACAGCAGGCCGGGCTTGCAGTCGCCCCACCGCCAGGCGTCGGTGGCGGTGACGCCGCAGGCCTCGCCGAGGTCGTGGCCGTCGGCCGGCTCGGGCACGCAGGCGAAGTCGTCGTAGTAGGGGTCGTCGTCGGCGGAGATCGCGGTGCAGTGGGTGCCGTCGACGAGGCAGCCGACGTCGGCGTGGGGGTCGCAGCGATCGTCGCAGGCGACGGCGCCGGCGAGCTCGCATGGGTTGACGCCGGAGCAGCTGTAGCCGCCGCAGATGTGGTGCACGCACTCGAGGGTGCACAGGGTCTCGCGCGTGCAACCTGCGGGCAGCGGCTCGCAGGTGACCGGGGCGGTGCCGTCGCAGACGTCGTCGGCGCCGCCCCAGCGGCAGTACTCGCCGGGGCCGCAGGCGTCGCACGGGCCGGGCTCGACGACGCCGGTGGTCACGAGGTCGGTGGTGCCGGCGGTGCTGCTCTGGGCTTCGGTGAGGTCGGCGGCGCTGCCGGTCGACTCTGTCGTCGTGTCGACGGGCTCGGTGGAGGTCGCGGGTAGGCCGCAGGCGAAGGCGGCGACGAGGGGCCACAGTCGAGGAGGAGCCGACATATGTCGACATTAAATCGAACAATTCTGATTAAATTAAGGAGAATCGTTCGATTTTATGGGGCGAATTTCAGCCGGGGACCACGAAGCACATGATGCTGGTGTCGATGCGGAAGTTGCTCTCACTCGTGTGGCGCTCGGCGTGGAAGATGTCCATGTCGTACATGTTGCCGATCTGGATGCCGAGGGAGCCGGCGCTGGCGTCGAGGTCGACGCTGCCCATCTCGGCGCCGTGCACCCCGCCGAGGTCGATCGCCAGCTTGTTGTTGATGAAGAGGAACAGGTCGTCGTCGCCGGTGAAGGTGAAGACCTCGCCGCCCTGGTAGGTGAACTGGGTGTGGATCTCCGAGGTGAAGTGGAAGTTGTGTTCGTTGCCCTCGTTGCCGAAGCCCTGGTTGTCGATCGGGAAGTAGCTGCTGTTGTCGTAGGTGTAGAGGCCGGGCATGACCTCGGTGAGCGGGATGTCGATCGTGAAGCTCTGGTTGACGCCCGGGCTGTCGTTGTACCACTGGGCGAACTCGGCCGGCCCGGTGCTCACCGGGGTGGCGCCGCCGGCGGCGTAGACCGGCTTCTTGTCGCCGCCGAGGTCGGCCTGCACGAGGCCCTTGTACGAGCCGAGGTAGTCCTCGAAGTCGGGGTGCGCGGCGCTGAAGTCGCGGACGACCGCCTTCAATGTGGTGCTGCACTCGGGCGGCGGTTCGTCGGTGGTGCCCGGCAGGGTCGTGGTGGTCGACGGATCGGTGGTGTCGGGGTCGGGCAGCGTGGTCGAGGGGTCGACCGGGCCGGTGGTGTCGTCGGCGGTGGTCGCGGGGGTGGCGGTCGGATCGACGGGGCCGGTCGAGCTCGAGGTGAGGATGTCGGTGGTGCCGGGGTCGCTGCCGGTCGGCGGCGTCGACTCGGTCGGCGCGCTGGCCGTCGTGGCGGTGGTCTCGGCCGGGACGGTGGTCGGCGCGCTGGCGCCGCTGGCGTCGTCGCGGCCTCCGCTGTCGCCGCAGGCGGTGACGAGGGCGAGGCACTGGAGGGCGACGAGTCGGGTGCGCATGCGCGGCGATCGTTACGCGCGCGGGCCGGCGGGGGCAAGCCGGGTTTCACGCGGTTCGCCCGGGGCGTCGACTTTTTCGCCGCACGTCAGCGCGCGGCGGCGTCGACGACGTTGCTGAGCAGGCAGGCGATCGTCATCGGGCCGACGCCGCCGGGCACGGGGGTGATGGCGGAGGCGCGCGCGGCGGCGCCGGCGTAGTCGACGTCGCCGACGAGGCGGCCGTCGTCCAGGCGGTTCATGCCGACGTCGATGACGGCGGCGCCGGGCTTGATCCACTCGCCGCGCACGAGCTCGGGGCGACCGATGGCGGCGACGACGATGTCGGCGCGGGCGACCTCGGCGGCCAGGTCGGCGGTGCGCGAGTGGGCGACGGTGACGGTGGCGTCGGCGTGCACGAGGAGCTGGGCCATCGGCTTGCCGACGATGGTCGAGCGGCCGATGACGAGCGCGCGGCGGCCGGCGAGCGGGACGGCGCCGGCCGCCAGCAGGCGCATGCAGCCCTGCGGGGTGCAGGCGACGTAGCGCGGGCGGCCGAGCACGAGCAGGCCGAGGTTGTCGGGGTGGAAGCCGTCGACGTCCTTGTGCGGGTCGATGGCGAGCAGCACGGCGTCGCTGTCGACGCCAGCGGGCAGCGGGAGCTGGACGAGGATGCCGTGCACGCCCGGGTCGGCGTTGAGGGCGCGGACGAGGTCGAGGAGCTCGGCGGTGCCGGTGGTCGCGGGCAGGCGATGATCGCGGGCGGTGATGCCGACCTCGGCGGCGCGGCGCTCCTTGCTGCGCACGTAGACGTGCGAGGCGGGGTCGTCGCCGACGAGCACGACGGCGAGGCAGGGCCGCACGCCGCGGGCCGCGAGCGCGTCGACGCGGGCGCGCAGGGCGTCGAGGAGGGCGGCTGCGCAGGCCTTGCCGTCGAGGACCGCGGCGCTCATTCGGCGGCCGCCTTGGGCGCGGCGGGGGCCGGCGCTGCGGCGGCGGGCTCGCTCTTGGCGGCGGGGGTCGAGGTGGTGGAGGACGCGGCGTCGGACTTGCTGTCGCTCGACTTGCTGTCGCCGCCGTCGGCCTTCGCGCTGGCGTAGCCGTCCTTGTACCAGCCGCCGCCCTTGAGGTGGAAGGCGGCGGCCGTGACGGCGCGCGCGAGCGGGCCTCCGCAGGCCTCGCACACGGTCATCGGCGGGTCGTCGAACTTCTGGATGTACTCCGCGTCCGCGCCGCACTTCGAACAGCGGTAGGCATAGATGGGCATGGCCTTGGGCTCCGGGAGCGGGAATGTAGACCGGTGCCCATGGCGGTCAAGCCCCCCGGGCGTGAGTCGGCGGGGCGCGGGAACGCGGCGGAGCTCCGCTCGCCGGCGGCGCCGGTCGTACTTCGGCGGGCGATCGCCGCGTCCCTGCGGCGATCGACGCGGGCCCGGGCGGCGACGCGGCAGGACGGGCCCGCGGGCGGCTGCAGGGGCCGGGCGAGCGGGTGAGGGACCTGCTACGCTGGCCGGGCATGCGCGCTGCCGTCCGGACCTCGCTCGGGATGTGGCTGGTCCTCGGCGCATGTCTCACGGGACAGGTGGCCGCGGCGGCGCCGCCGGAGGAGGCGCCCCTGGCCGACGACTGGGGGCTCGAGCGCGGGGCGGCCGATCCGGCGCTCGTCGGCCAGCGGTTCGCCAAGCTGCGGCAGGACCCGTTCGACGCCAGGCAGTGGCGGGCGCTCGAGGGGGCGATCGGCAAGGCGGGGCTGGCGAAGAAGATCGCGGAGGCGATCGCCCGCGATCCTGCGGACGTGGCGCTCGGGATCCTCGACGCGCGGGCCCGGCTCGGGCAGGGCGACGCGCGCGGGGCGGCGCAGCGGCTTGCGGGGCTCGAGGCGAAGGCCGGCGGGTGGCGATCGAAGGTGCTCGAGCTGCGCGTGCGGGCGCTGCAGACCGCGGGCGAGGTGGCGGCCGCGATCGCGGCGCTCGAGGAGGCGGCGGCGTCGGCCAGGGGCGAGGCGAAGGCGAAGCTGCTCGGCGACGCGTACACGCGGGCCGACGCGGCCCAGCGCGGGGCCGACGCGCTGCGCCTGGCGGAGGCGCTGGCGGCGTTGCAGCCGGGGCAGGCGGCGGACCTGCGGCTCGCGCGGGCGGCGGCGCGGGCGGGCCAGCAGCGGCCGATGGACGAGGCGTACACGCGGGCGCTGGCGAAGGCCCGCGAGGGCGAGCGGCCGGGGCTGCGCGAGGAGTGGGCGCGGGCGCGGCTGCAGGTCGGCGATCCGGGCGGCGCGGCCGACCTGGTGTGGGGGCCGCTCGAGGAGGCGAAGGGCGAGCAGGTGCGCGAGGCGGGCTGGAGCATCGCGCTCGAGGCGGCCAACCGGGCCGGGGCGCTCGACGCGTTCATCGCCCGCGTCGACAAGTATCTGGCGAGGAGCCCGAAGGACGCGGCGGCCTGGCGGGCGCTGGCGCGGGCCAAGACGATGGTCGGCGAGGATCCGGTCGACGCGTGGCGCAAGGTGCTGGCGCACGACCCGGGCGATCCGGACGCGCGGGCGGCGTTGATCGGGGCGCTCGAGGCGGGCGGCGAGAGCGACGCGGCGCTGAAGGAGTTCCGCGAGCTCGGGGCCAGGAACAGCGAGCGCGTGCAGCTCGGGCTCGACCTGGCGGGGCGGCTGATCGCCAACGGGCGCCGCCAGCAGGGGCTCGAGGTGGCCGGCGAGATCGAGGCGGCGGCGGGCCGGAGCGGCAACACGCTGCTGCGGCTGCTCGACTTTTATAATTTGAACGACGAGCCGGACCGGGCGCTGGCGGTGGCGCAGCGGCTGGTGAAGGCGCACCCGCGCGACCCGGACGCCCGCATCGCGCTCGGCGAGCAGCTGTTCCAGATGGGGCGCGAGGCCGAGGCGATGCGCGAGTGGGCGGTGCTGCCGGGGCTGATCAGGCCGGCGCACGCGGGGTGGGCGCGGCACGCGGAGATCCTCAGCGAGCACCGCCGGCCGGAGGCGGGGCAGTCGCTCGAGCGGGCGCTCAAGGCGGCGCCGAAGGACCCGAAGTACCTGCGGCTGCGCGCGCTGCTCGAGCAGGACGACCGCGTGCCGCAGCGGGCGCTGGCGACGTGGCAGCAGGTGTTCGACATGACGCGGGCGCCGGAGCACCGCCTCTTGCACGACGAGGCGCGCACGCGGATCGTCGATCTGCTGGTGGGGGGCAACCTGTCGCCGTTCGCGAGCAAGCGGCAGGAGCTCGAGAAGACGGCGCTGACGAACCTCGAGCAGGGCAAGGACGCGGCGCTGGCGATCGAGTCGGGGCTGCTGCTGGCGGAGCTGTACACGCGCGAGGAGCGGTTCTCCAAGGCGGTGACGATCCACGAGAAGCTGGTGCGCCTGAGGCCGCAGGACCCGGAGCGGCTGGCCGAGCTGGCGCTGGCGCTGCGCCGGGCCGGGCGCGGCGACGCGGCGATGGCGACGCTCGAGCAGCTGATGGCGCTCGACCCCAAGCGCAGCGCCGACGTGCTGGCGGAGCTGGCCGAGCTGGCGTTCGACACCGGGGACATCGATCGCGTGCTGGCGGCGGCGGCCCGCAGCGAGGGCGCGGGGCCGGAGCACGCGCGCGTGCTGGTGCGGCTCGGCGAGCTGTACGAGCGGCGCGGGGAGCTCGACGAGGCGGCGAAGACGTACCAGGCGATCCTGGCGCGCGACCCCAAGGACGCGGCGGCGCGGCTGCGCATGGCCGAGCTGAGCCTGCGCCGCGGGCAGGTGCGCGAGGCGGAGGCGGGGCTGCGCGGGATCCTGAGCGACGGCGGGCCGCCGGAGATCGTCGAGCAGGCGGGGCGGCGGGCGCTGGATCTGGCCGAGGCGAGCGGGCAGTCGCTGGCGGTGCTCGACCTGACGCTGCTGCGGATCCGCCGCGAGCCGACCGACGAGGCGGCGCGCGAGCTGCTGCTCGACACGCTCGACCGCTGCGCGTCGGCGGAGGTCAAGGCGTGGGCCAGGGACCCCGGCAAGTCGCGCACGCCGGCGCTGCGGCGGGCGCTCGTCGAGGCGCTGACGCGCGGGGCGGTCGGCGACCGCCTGCGGGCGGCGGAGCAGCTCGGGGTCCTGGGGCTGCCGCAGACGGCGGTGCCGCTGGCGCGCATGGGGGCGCAGCTGACTCCGCCGCGCGACGCGACGCGCACGGTGCGGGAGGCGTTCGAACAGGCGCGGGCGGCGGCGATCCGCGCGGCGGGCGAGCTCGACGATCCGGAGGCGGTGGCGGTGTTCAGCGATCTGCTGGCGACCAGCGATCCGTCGCGCGAGAGCTGGTACGCGGCCGCGTGGGCGCTGGCCCACAGCAGCTCGCCGGCGGCGGCGGGGCACCTGCGCAAGTTCGCGGTGCCCGAGCAGGCCGAGCTGATCGGGTCGCTGGCGTGCGCCGCTCTGGCGCGCAGCGGGGTCCCGGGGGCGTCCGGCGATCTGCCGCGGGTCTCGCGGCTGGCGGCCTCGGCGGCGAACCTGCAGCAGCGGCGGGTGTGCGCGCTGGCCGAGGCGGCGCTGACCCCCGACGGCGACGTGACGAAGCTGTACGACCGCCTGCACGCGGCCGATCCGACGATCGCGGCGATCGCGGCGTGGCGGCTCGGGCAGGTCGCGCACGCGGGGCGGCCGGCGGGGCTGATGACGGCGCTCCTGCGGCGCTTCGTGGGCGTGCCGGGGCTGGCGCGCGACGCGGCGGCGGCGGCTCTGGCCCGGCAGGTGGTCGCGCGCGACGGGGCCGCGTCGCTGCCGGCGCTGCCGCAGGTCCGCAAGGGCGGCTGGGAGATCACCGTGGATCGCTGGCTGACCAGCGTGACCGCGCCGCGCTACGAGCCGGTGCCTGCGAGCGCGCTGGAACCGTACCGGGCCGAGCTCGACCAGGCGTTCGCGGCGGCGGAGGCGGGCACGCGGGCGGAGGCCCAGGCCGCGGAGGCGCGCCGCACGTGCCCGTCTGCGCGCGCGGGGGCGGCCTCCGGGTGCGTCGACCTGCGGCCGCTGGTCGAGGGCCCCGGCGCGGCGGAGCGGTCGGGGAGCGCGGCGACCCCCCGGGCGGGTCGCTCCCGCGGGCGCGCCGCGGCGGGGCCTGATCCTGCGCCCGCAGCCGCGAAACCGCGTCGATCGCGTTGACAACGAGGTCCGCGGCAGACGAGGATCCCCGGGTCATGGAACTCGGCCTCGCTTGTTCGGTGTGCAGCTTCCTGAGTCCGCTGCGCGCCGTGACCTGTGACCGCTGCCACGCTCCGCTGGCGCCACGCCCGATCGGCACCGTGGGGCCGGCGGGTCTGGCCGGCGGCAAGGGCCCGATGGGCACGATGCAGCTGCCGACGGTGTCGCCGGTGGTGCAAGCGGGGGCGCCGGCGCCGGCCGCGGCCGCGGGTCCACAGCCGACCACCGGCCCGCACCTGTCGGCGCCGATGACGGCGCGGCCCGACGTGGCGGCCCAGGTTGTCGCCCAGGCCGCGCAGGCCCAGCAGCGCTTCAACGCGGCCACGGGGCTGCCCGAGGGCCCCACCGGCAACGTCAAGCCGGCGGCCAAGACCATGTTCTTCGGGGCGCTGCAGCAGCAGGCGGTGATCCCGCGGCTGGTGGTGATCAAGGGCGAGGGCGGCGACGGCGTCACGTACCACCTCAGCGCCACCAACCACACGGTCGGTCGCAGCACCGGGGACATCCGCTTCAACGAGGACCTGTTCCTCAACCCCGAGCACGCGCGCTTCACGGTCCAGGGCGGGCGCCTGTTCGTCAAGGACCTCGGCAGCGTCAACGGGGTGTTCGTCCGCATCAAGAGCCCGGTGCAGCTCGAGCACGGCGACTGCTTCCTCGTCGGCGAGCAGCTGCTGCGCCTCGACAGCGCGCCGTTCGGCGACGGCAGCCCGGACGCGGGCGGGACCTACAGCTACAGCAGCCCGCGCCCCGACGGCCGCTTCCGGGTCGCGCAGATGCTGGCCGGCGGCGGCGAGGGCCGCATCGTCTCGGCCCAGGGCGCGATGCTGACGATGGGCCGCGAGGGCAACACGCTGAACTTCCCGAACGACCGCTTCATCTCGGGGCGTCACGCGCGTCTCGACGCCGCCTCGGATTCCCACCACGTCATCCTCACCGATACCGGCTCGCGCAACGGCACGTTCGTGCGCACGAAGGGGGCGCTCGAGCTGTACCACGGCGACTATCTGTTCGTCGGGCAGCAGCTCCTGCGCGTCGAGATCTCGTGAGTCAAGGGGCGCCAACGTGATCAACTGTTCGAACTGCGGCAAGGAAAACCAGGATCACTACAAGTTCTGCCTCGGCTGCGGGGCTCGCCTGGCCGCCTCGGCGCGCCCGGCCCCGGCCATCGTGCCGGCGGCGACCCCGGCGGCGCCGGCCAAGGGCGGCACCGTGGTGGCGCCGAGCCAGGCCAAGGGCGGCACGGTGGTGACGCCGAGCCAGCCCGCGTCGGCGCCGGCGGCCGCGGCGAAGGGCGGCACGGTGGTGACGCCGAGCCAGCCCGCGGCCGCGGCGGCGCCGGTGATCGGACCGCCGCGCGGGTCGACGCACGTCGGCGCCAGCCAGAACAACGCGCCGCCGCTCGTCACGGCCACCAGCGCGGGCCTCGAGCCCAGCCAGCCGCGCACCGGCGGGACCGTCGTCGGCGGCAGCGGGTCGCAGGCGCGCGAGCCGAGCGCCGCGCAGCACCCGCTCGAGGCGACCAGCGTGTTGAAGGTCGGGTCGGCCCCGCCGATGGTCGCCCCGGCCGAGTCGGCGTCGGCGAGCTGCAGCAGCTGCGGCATGGTCAACCCGCCGGGCTTCGCGTTCTGCGGGCGCTGCGGCAGCCGCCTGGCCGCGCCGCCGCCGACGGCCCAGCCGAGCGCGCCGCCGGTGGCCGCGCCGGTGGCCCCGGCCCCGGCGCCCGCGCCCGCGCCGGTGGCCCCGCCGCGACCTGGCCTGCGGGCCAGCCTGCACCTGCTCCGCGAGGACGGCAGCGAGGGCGGCACGCTCCACCTCGAGGACGGCCCGGTGCCGTTCGGCCGCGACTACGGCCCGCCGTTCGACGGCGACTTCTACCTCAACCCGCAGCACTGCGCGTTCACGGTGATGCCCGAGGGCGTGCGCGTCGACGACCTCAGCACCACCAACGGGGTGTTCCGCAAGATCGAGGGGACGATCGAGCTGCAGCACGGCGACACCTTCCGCGTCGGCCAGGAGCTGCTGTACTACGAGGACCTGCCCGAGCCCGAGGTGCTGGCCGACGGCACCGAGCGCATGGGCAGCCCGAACCCGGGCTACTGGGGGCGGATCAGCGTGCTCGTCGAGGTCGGTCGCGCCTGCGAGGCCCAGCCGATCGTCGGCGCGGAGTTCACGGTCGGCCGCGAGCGCGGCGACCTGACCTTCCCGTCCGACGGCTACGTGTCGAGCGCGCACTGCCGCGTGGTCGCCGACGACTCGGGCGTGTACCTCGAGGACCGCGGCTCGTCGAACGGGACCTACCTGCGCGTGCGCTCGGGGACGGTGGTGCCGTACGGCAGCCTGGTGCTGATCGGCCAGCAGCTGTTCCACATCAAGCCGGCGTGAGCGCCGTGGTCCGTGAGGGCCGCGGCGCCTGTTCGTGGGATCACGGCAGGGCGAGGCAGGCCTGCGCGGGCAGCTCGTCGTCGGGCGTCAGCAGGCACTGCAGGCGCAAGCTGGTGGCGATGACGACGCGGGCGTCGGCCTCGGCGAGCGCGGCGGCCGGGTCGCCGGCGGCGAGGCGGGCCATGGCGGCGGTGGCCTCGCGGATCGCCGGCGCGGCGGCCCCGGACAGCTCGGGCGTGGCGGCGCCCTGCTGCAGCAGCTCGAGCACGACGCCGGCGTCGGCGGCGGTGACGGGCTGCTCGGCGCGCCAGCCGGGGCGCGTCGGCGACTCGGCGAGCCAGCGCACGTGGGCCTCGACGACGGTGACCGCGGCGGCGAGCTTCTCGTAGTCGAGGTGCTGCGGGAGGTCGGTGGTGCGGTGGTAGTGCGGCGAGCGGCCGCTCGAGATGAACAGCGCCGGGATGTTCGCCGCGAAGAACGCCCCGTGATCGCTGAACGCCTGGCGACCGGTCGGCAGCTCCTCGACGAGGCGCAGGTGCATGGCGCGGCTCGGGACCGGGGCCAGGCCGAGGTCGGGCGCGCCGGTCGCGGCCACGGTCTCGCGGCCCATGACGAACACGGGGGTGCGCGCGCCGGGCCACAGGTTGCCGCCGAGCACGTCGAGGGCGATCATCGCGACCACACGATCGCGGGCGATCGTCGGCTCGGCGACCCAGCGCTGCGAGCCCATGGCGGCGGTGCGGTAGGCGGGCGGCTCCTCGGCGTCGAAGGCGGCCAGCAGCACGGTGCGCGGGGCGGGCGCGGCGGCCAGGCGGCGCGCGAGGTCGACGAGCGCGGCCACGCCGCTGGCGTTGTCGTCGGCGCCGGGGTAGTGGGCGCCGTTGATCGTGCCGAGGTGGTCGTAGTGGGCGCCGACGACGACCACCTCGTGCTCGCGCGCGGGGTCCTTGCCGGGGACCAGCGCGAGCACGCTGGCGCCGCGCGGGAGGTCCTGCAGGAACGTGTCGTCCTCGCCGGCTGGCTCGAGGGACAGGTCGGTGAAGGCGGCGATCAGGCCGGCGCGGGCCGTCTCGCCGCCGGGCGACCCGGGGGCGCGGCCGGTCAGCGCCGGCGAGGCCAGCCACTCGACCCAGCAGCGCGCGGCGTCCTGCGACCCGATCGCGTGGTCCATGCAGGTGCGCGGTGAGCCGGGCGACGGCGCGATCGGCGGGGGCTCCGGGCGCACGATCGCGGGGGCCGGGTCGCGCGTGCAGGCCGCGAGCAACGCGAGGGCGAGCAGCGGCCTCATTTGCACAGCTTGATCGCGTTGGCGACCCGCGTGGAGCTGGGGCGCTTCTTCAGGATGTTGGCGGCCTCGGTCTTGGCCTGGGCCGAGCGACCGAGCGCGCACATGGCTTTGATCTTGACCTCGTCGAACTGATCGACGAGCCCGGGCTGGCTCTTCGGGAACTCCTTCTCGTGCTGCTGCACGTAGGCGAGGGCCTGCAGCGGGTTGCTCTTCAGCGAGTTCTTGGCGGCGCTGAGCATCTCCAGCTCCATGATCACGCGGCCGGGGTCGGCCTGGTCGGCCTGGTCGCGGCGCTTCTCGAACGGGTCCTCCTTGGTCGTGGTGCCGCCGCCGCTCGGCTTGGGCTTCTTGGTGGCGCCGCCGCTCGGCTTCTTGGTGGTCTTGCTCGGCGGGGTGTCGACGGTCTTGCCGGGCGGGGTGTCGACGGTCTTGCCGGGCGGGGTCTCGGGCGGCTTGCTCGGGTCGCCGGGCACGGGCGCGGGGGTGGTCGTCGGGTCGACGGGCGCGGTCGGGTCGACCGGGATCGCGGGCGTGAGCGAGGGGTCGACGGGGGCGCTGTCGACGGCCGGGGTCTCGGGCTCGGCCGGGGTCTCGACGTCGGCGATCGCGACCTCGTCGGCCTCGGGCTCGGCGCGCAGGACGAACCACCACAGGGCCACGCCGCCGCCGACGAGCAGGAGCAGCAGGGGGATCGCCCACACGAGCGGGCTGCCGCGGCGACGGCGGTGATCGGGGCGCGAGTCGATCGCGCTGCTCGGGCCCTCGTCGCTGAAGGTGTGGGTCGGGCGCGGCGGGGCGCCGAGGGTGGCGTCGCTGAACGAGCGATGCGCGCCCGCGGGGACGACCGGCGCGGGCGCGCCGAGGGCCTCGCTGGTGAAGCTGCCGCCGCGGGCCGTGAGCGGCGGAGCGTCGAGGGCCTCGCTGGTGAAGCTGCCGCCGACGGGGGCGGGCGGGACACCGAGCGTCTCGTCGCTGAAGCTGCCGGAGCGCCGCGGCGGGGCGGGTGCGGCGAGCGGGGGCGGAGCGGGCGGAGGCTGGGGCGCGGCGAGCGGACCGGCGAGCTGCGGGTGCGGGCCGGTCTGGCCGGCGAAGTGCGGCGGTTGTTGGCCGGGTTGACCGGCGAAGGGCGGCGGTTGTTGACCGGGTTGGCCGGCGAAGTGCGGCGGTTGTTGAACGGGTTGACCGGCGAAGGGCGGCGGCTGTTGTTGACCGGGTTGACCGGCGAAGTGCGGCGGTTGTTGGCCGGGTTGAGCGGCGAAGTGCGGTGGTTGTTGACCGGGTGGGCCGGCGAAGGGCGGCGGCGGTTGTTGACCAGGTTGGCCGGCGAAGTGCGGTGGTTGTTGACCGGGTTGACCGGCGAAGTGCGGCGGCGGTTGTTGACCGGGTTGGCCGGCGAAGTGCGGCTGCGGGCCAGGTTGGCCGGCGAACTGCGGACCGGGTTGGCCGGTGAACTGCGGCGGCCCGGCGAAAGGCTGCGGCGGCTGCGGAGCGAACGGAGGTTGAGGCGATGGGCCGCCGAAGCCCTGGCCGGGAGGAGCGTGTGGCGCGAACGGTGAGCCGGGAGGCGGCGCGAGAGGTTGGCCGATCGCGGGAGGCGGCGGCGCGAGTGGTTGGCCGATCGCGGGAGGCGGCGGCGCGAGTGGTTGGCCAATCGCGGGTGGCTGGCCGAGCGCGGGAGGCGGCGGTGCGAGTGGTGGATGGCCGATCGCGGGAGGCGGAGGCGCGAGAGGTTGCTGGCCGAGCGCGGGCGGTGCGAGTTGTTGTTGACCGAGGACCGGCGGCGCGAGCGGCTGCTGCGACGCGAACTGGCCTCCCGGAGGAGGAGGCGCGAGCGGCTGTCCGAGAGCAGGAGGCGGCGCGAGCGGATGCTGCGGCGAGAACTGACCGACCGGAGGATGCGGCGCGTGTTGTTGCTGCGGCGCGAGCTGTGGCGTGAACTGGCCGCCGGGAGGATGCGGCGCGAGCGGTTGCTGCGGTGCGAGCGGTTGCTGCGGCGTGAACTGGCCGCCGGGAGGATGCGGCGCGAGCGGCTGCTGTGGTGCGAGCGGTTGCTGCGGCGTGAACTGGCCGCCGGGAGGATGCGGCGCGAGCGGTTGTTGTGGCGCGGCGAACGGGGACGACGGTTGCTGCGGCGCGAGCGGCTGCTGTGGCGCGCCGAACGGGGACGACGGAGGTTGCGGCGCGAACGGGGACGACGGAGGTTGCGGCGCGGCGAAGGGAGACGACGGCGGTTGCGGCGCGAACGGGGACGACGGCGGTTGCGGCGCGGCGAACGGGGACGACGGCGGTTGCGGCGCGAACGGGGACGACGGCGGTTGCGGCACGGAGGGCGGCTCTTGCGGGCGGGCCGGCGGGCTCGGGCTCGCGGGCGTCGGGATCACGAAGCCCGGCAGCGGCGGTGGTTCGGGCGTCGACTCGACGTCGAGGTTGATGGCCGCGAGCAGCGAGCCTGGCGCGGCCTCGGGGAGCAGCGACGGTGCCGGCGTCGGCTCGGGCGGGGGGTCGGGCGGCGCGGGGATCGGCGGCAGGCCCCAGCTTCCGGGCGGCGGCGTGGGCGTGCGGCGCGGCGCGAGCTCGGGGGCGACGCGGCGGAGCACGCGGTGCCAGCCGCGCTCGAGGGTCGTGGGGTCGGGCGTGTTGGCCTCGACCCACAGGTGCAGCACCTCCTCGGCCTCGGCGTTGGCGGTCGTCGCCGCGAAGTCGCGGAGCAGCTCGACCAGCGTGGCGCGCACGCCGTCGAAGCCGAGGCCGAGCTCGGCCGAGAGCTCCGGCACGCGCAGGCCGCCGAGCTCGGCGAGCACGAACATCTCGCGGCGGCGATCTTTCAAACCGTCGAGGAAGACCGACAGGACCACGCCGCCGGGCACCGCGTAGGTGACGGGCGGGGAGTCGGGCGGGACCTCGTCGCGGAAGCTGTCGGCGACGCGCAGGGCGAGGGTGCACAGGCGGGCCTTGGCGATCGCCGGGCTGTGCAGGTCCTCGCCGCGGCCGTGGGCCATCACGAAGGTCTCGAGGGTGACCTCGTCGGCGAGGTCGGCGGGCAGTCCGAACAGCTGGACCGCCGCGCGTACGGTCCCGACGTGCTGGGCGTAGGCGGCGTGCAGCGCCTCGGGAGAGCCGGGCGGGGGAGTGGGCGGAGCGGGCGGCAAAACGGCGGTCCAGAGTACCCCACGCACGACGGCCTCGATAGATCCGTCGCGGCCCCGGACGGTCGCCCGGCCGCGTGGTGCGCCGTACATCACGCCGCGGGCGGGACGATCGCGGGGCCGGCGGGATCGCCGACGCGGCCCGCGTCGAAAATGCCGCGCCGATCGCCGCGGCCCGCGGGTCAGCGTCGGTCGTTGTTGTTATAAGGGCCGGCGTGACCACCCTCGGCCTCGTGCTCACCGGCGGCGGCGCCCGGGCGGCCTATCAGGTCGGCGCCCTCAAGGCGCTGGCCGAGATCGCCGACTTCGACCGCACCCCGTTCCGCGTGCTCGCCGGCGTGTCGGCGGGTGCGATCAACGCCGCCTACCTCGCCAGCCAGGCCGACGACTTCCGCGCCGCGACCCGCAACCTGTGGTCGATGTGGCACGGGCTCGACTCGAGCCAGGTGTTTCGCACCGACGTCGCGCGCCTGGCCGCGCTCGGCACCCGCTGGGTCCGCGACCTCAGCCTCGGCGGGATCGTCGGCGCGGGCACGATCAACTTCCTCCTCGACACCGCGCCGCTGCGCGGCTTCCTGCGCGAGCACCTCGAGGTCGCGCGCATCGCCGGACACCTGGCCAGCGGGCGCCTGCGCGGGCTGGCGGTCACCGCGACCAACTATCTCACCGGCACCGCGGTCAGCTTCTTCGACGGCGCACCCGACATCGCGCCGTGGGTGCGCAGCAGCCGGATCGGCGTGCGCAGCCCGATCCGCGTCGAGCACGTGCAGGCCTCGGCCGCGATCCCGCTGTTCTTCCCGCCGGTGGCGCTCGGCGGGGCGCCCTACGGCGACGGCTGCGTGCGCATGACGGCGCCGACCAGCCCGGCGATCCACCTCGGCGCCGACAAGCTCATCGCCATCGGCATCCGCTACGCCCGCACCGGCGACCAGACGGTCCTGCTCAACGAGCAGCTGAAGGCCGACAAGGTCTCGCTGGCCGAGATCGCCGGGGTCTTATTGAACGCCGTGTTCCTCGACTCGCTCGAGGCGGACCTCGAGCTGCTCGAGCGGATCAACCAGGCCGTCGGCTTCGTGCCGCACGACGAGCGCGGGCGCATGCCCGAGCGCCTGCGCCCGCTCGCCGCCCTGGCCCTGCGGCCCTCGCAGGACCTGGGGCGCCTGGCCGCCGACCGCTACGACGACCTGCCGCGGACCCTGCGCTACCTCCTGCGGGGCATCGGCGCGACCGGGGCGAGCGGCTGGGACCTGCTCAGTTACCTGGCCTTCGAGCCAGGTTACGTCGACCGCCTGCTCGAGCTCGGCTACCGCGACACCCTGGCGCGCCGCGCCGAGATCGCCGCGTTCCTGTCCGAGTGACGCCCGGGCGCGAGCGGCCGGGGCCTGCCCGGTGACCTGGCCTTCGAGCCAGGTTAAGTCGAGCGCCGCTCACCGCGGCCCTGTCCGCGTGACGCTGGCGCGGCGGTCACGTCGAGCGCCGCTCACCGCGGCCCTGTCCGCGTGACGCGGGCGCGGCGGGCGGCCGGGATCGGCTCGGTGACCTGGCCTTCGAGCCAGGTTACGTCGACCGCAGCGATCGTCGCGTGACGCGCGGGCGCGGGATCGGTGTAGAGTGCGCGGGTGCTTCGGCTCGCCCTGATCGTCGGTCTCGTGGTCCTCGTCGCCGGTCCGGCGGCGGCGCACCAGCCCGGGCTGTCGCGGGGGGCCTACCGCGTCGACGGCCGGCGCGTCGGCGTCGAGCTCGTGCTGGCCCGCGGCGAGGCGGCGAAGGTGGTCCCGCGGGTCGACGCCGACCGCGACGGCGTCGTCTCCGAGATCGAGCTGCTGCAGGTGCAGGACGCGCTGGCCGCCGCCATGGGCGCGGGCGTGCAGATCGAGGACGGCGCGGCGGAGTGCGCGGGCGCGGTCGAGCGGGTGACGTTCGTCGAGGAGGACGGGCTGGCGTTCCACGCCGCGTTCACCTGTCCCGAGGGGCAGCCGCTCACCGCGGTGACCGTGCGCCTGCCGCTGCTCGCCCGCCTCGAGGCGGGCCACCGCCACCACGGCCAGGTGTGGTTCAGCGACGCGTCGGCGGGCTCGCACGGCGCGGTCGGGCCCCTCGACTTCGTGGCCGCGAGGCGGCGCCCGGCCCTGACGATCCGGCGGCCCGCGCCCGCGCCGGCGGCGGCGGTCGAGCCGTCGCCGCCGGCCCCCGACGAGGCTCCGCCCGCGCCCGCCCGCTGGCGCACGTGGGCCGGGCTCGCCGGGCTGTTCGGGCTGGCGGGGCTGGTCGCGCTGCGCCTGCGCGAGCGTCGGCGGCGCGGGTGACAGGCACGTGGGCGGGGCTGGTCGCGCTGCGCCCGCGCGAGCGTCGGCCACGCGGGTGACAGGCACGTGGGCGGGTCGCGCTGCGCCTGCGCGAGCGTCGGCGACGCGGGTGACAGGCAAGTGGGCGGGTCGCGCTGCGGCGACGCGGGTGACAGGCGCCTGGGCGGGTCGCGCTGCGCCCGCGCGAGCGTCGGCGACGCGCGTGATATCCTCGGCGCCCCTCGCAAGGAGCGCGCCATGTCCCGACCGATCGCCGTCCTCACCGCCGTCCTGCTCGTCGCCTGCGGCGACCCCCCGGAAGACACCGGCGCCAGCGCCAGCGCCGGCGGCAGCACGTCGGCGAGCTCGCCGTCGTCGCCGACCGGCGTCGAGCCGACCACCGGCGGCGACGAGGTGACGAGCGCCGGCACCGGCACGCTGAGCGGCGACGGCACCGGCACCACGGCCGTCGCCAGCGAGACCGGCCCGCTCGCGACCGGCAGCAGCGAGACCGGCGTGGGCCCGACGAGCGACCCCTCGAGCGACCCGTCGTCGTCGAGCGACCCGTCGACGACCACGACGTCGACGAGCGAGCCCGGCACCACGACGACCGGCGACCCCAGCGGCGACCCCTCGAGCGACACCGGCGACGACACCACCACCGGCGTCGGCGCCTGCGAGTGCCCCGACCTCGAGGTCGCGCTCGACGACGGCATCTTCGTGCTGTCGGACGACTCGGAGGTGTGGAAGTACTTCCCGGAGAGCAACACCTTCGAGATGCTGGGCACGATCGCCTGCCCGGGCCTGTTCTCGACGTTCTCGATGGCGGTCGACCGCCAGGGCTTCGCCTGGGTGCAGTACGTCGGCGGCGAGCTGCGCAAGGTCAACCTCACCGACCTCGGCATGTGCGACGACCCCGGCTACAACCCCGGGCAGCTCGGCGTCACCAACTTCGGCATGGCGTTCGTGTCGAACAGCGCGGTCGACGTGTGCGACCGCATCTACGGCAACACCTGGAACGGCATCCCGCCGTTCTCGGAGGGCCCGGGCGTCGGCGACTTCATCACCATCGACCCCGACACGCTGATCCTCTCGAAGCTCGGCAAGACCAACTTCAACGGCGCCGAGGGCAGCGGCTCGGGCGACGGGCGGGCCTTCATCTTCGGCGGGGCGTTCCCGGCCAAGCTGGTCGAGGTCGACAAGACCGACGCCTCGGTCATCGACACGCTGCCGCTCAACGGCCTCGAGATCAACAACGGCGCGTTCGCCTTCGCGTTCTTCGCCGGCGACTTCTACTTCTTCACCGACAGCAACAACAACAACATCAGCGAGGTCACCCACCTCGACTACGACGACAGCGACATGAACGGCAAGCAGGACCTCGTGCAGGTCGAGGACGCCGCGCCGCTGGTGATCGTCGGGGCCGGGGTGTCGACCTGCGCGCCGTTCCTCCCGCAATGAGGTGACCATGAGCGACGACGCCGACATCCGCGCGCTGGTCGAGCAGTGCAAGACGATCCCCGCGATCCGCCTGTACCAGGAGCGCCACGGCGGCACCCTGACCGCCGCCCGCGCGGCCATCGAGGCCATGCACTGGGACCTCGGCCAGCGGCGCGGCGCCGGCTCGCTCGAGCGCGAGCTCGACGAGCTGGTGCGCCGCGGCGACCGCATCGCCGCGATCAAGCGCTACCGCGACGCGACCGGCTGCGGTCTAAAAGAGGCGTCGGACTACCTGGCGATCCGCCAGCCCGCGCCGGTCGCGGCGACGCCGGCGCCCGCAGCCGCGCCGAAGCCCGCGCCGCCGCCACCCGCCGCGACGACGCCGGCGCCCGCAACAGCGCCGAAGCCCGCGCCGGTCGCGACGACGCCGGCGCTCCCAGCAGCGCCGAAGCCCGCGCCGCCGTCACCCGCCGCGCCGCCGCCGGCGAAGCCCGCGATCCCGCTGCCCGCCGCGCCGGCCGACCCCGTCGACCAGGCGATCCGCGACGGCCGGATGATCGAGGCGATCAAGCTGTGGCGCGAGCGCACCGGCGTGGGCCTGAAGGCCGCGAAGGACGCGGTCGAGGCCCGCAAGGCCCAGCTCGCCGCGACGACGCCGGGGCCGGCCGCGGCGCAGGCCGGGTTCGACGCCGAGACCGATCGCCTCCTCCGCGCCGGCGACAAGATCGCCGCGATCAAGCGCCACCGTCAGCTCACCGGCAAGCCGCTGAAGGACTGCAAGGAGGCGGTCGAGGCCCGCGCCGCCGCGCTGGGCCGCGCCCGCTGACGGGCCGACGCGGCCGTCGCGGCTCGCCGCGCCGACCCGCCGGTTCGCGGTATCGTCGGCGACGATGATCCGCGACGACCTGCCCGAGGCCCCCGTCCCCAGCGCCGCGCACGACCCCGATCGCGCGGCGATCCTGGCCCGCCGCCAGAGCTTGCTCGCCGTCGCGCTGTCGGGCCTCACCGCGGGCGTCGGCTGCGCGCCGTGCCTGAAGGTCGGCGTGCCGAGCGAGCAGCACAGCAGCGAGGGCGGCGGCGAGGCGACGAGCGGCGCGCCCACGACGTCGACCGGCGAGTCGAGCGGGAGCACCACGGGCGGCACCATCGGGAGCACCACCGGTGAGACCACCGGCGCGCCGATCGCGGGCCTGCGCCTCAACCACCTGCAGGCCCTCGGCACGCACAACAGCTACCACGTGTCGTCGGGCTCGTCGGTCAAGGACCTCGACTACACCCACCGTCCGCTGGCGGAGCAGCTCGACGGCGGCGTCCGCAAGTTCGAGCTCGACGTCCACTTCGGCGACCCGGGCGCGCCGATCGCCGTGTACCACCTCGAGCTGCTCGACGAGATGACGACCTGCGCGACCCTCGGCGCGTGCTTGCAGGCGCTGCGCGGCTGGTCGGACGCGCACCCGGGGCACCACCTGCTGTACGTGATGATCGAGGTCAAGACCGCGTTCAACCAGATCATGGCCGACGCCTGGCTCGCCGACCTCGAGCAGCAGATCCTCGCGGTCTGGCCGCGCGAGCGCGTGCTGACGCCCGACGACGTGCAGGGCGACGCGCCCGACCTGCCGACGGCGATCGCCACGCGCGGCTGGCCGAGCATCGACGCGACCCGCGGCAAGCTGCTGCTCGTGCTCCACGACGGCGAGAGCTGGCGCGCGCGCTACGTGCAGGCCGGCACCGCCGGCAAGCTGCTGTTCCCCGACGCGTTCGGCGACCTCACGCTGCCGTACGCCGCGGTCCACTCGATCAACGACCCGATCGCCGACGCCGACGAGATCGCCGCGATCGTCGACGCCGGCCACCTCGTGCGTACGCGGGCCGACGCCGACAACGTCGAGCCGTTCGCCGACGACCACACCCGCGCCGAGGCGGCGCTCGCCAGCGGCGCGACGTTCATCAGCACCGACTACCCGGCGCCGAAGGGCGAGCTCGAGTACTTCGTCGAGATCCCCGGCGGCGACCCCTCGCGCTGCAACCCGCGCGTGGCCCCCGACGACTGCACCGCGCAGCAGATCGAGGACCTCTGACGCCGCGCGATCACACCGGCGTGTCGTCGTCCGCGAGCCCGGCGAGCCGCCGCGCCAGCCGCTTCTTGTCGTCGACCTGCATCTGCCGGGCGATCTGGATGCGCTGGGCCTGCGGCGAGCCGGCCCCGTGCATCGACTCGGTCAGGTAGCCGACGGCGCCGCGCCCGAGCGTGAGGTTCTCGATGAGCCGCAGCACCCGCGCGCGCGCCTCCGCCGAGGCGCCCTCGCGCCCGCCGAGCAGCTGCTTCAGCAGCGGTCCGATCTCGTCGTGTTCGAAGTCCGCCTGCGATGGCAGGGTGGCCAGCAGCCCGCCCGCGAGGTCCTGGGCCAGCCGCGCCATCTCGTAGGGGAACCGCGTGACGTTGTGCTTGCACACGTTGGCCAGCAGGTCGTCGTTCTGGAAGTTCCCGGCCGGGGTCGGCCGCGACTCGTGCGACGAGGCGATGCCGGCGCCGTAGATCGTCTCGTTGAGGTGGGCCATCTCGACCAGCTTGTCGCGCACGTGCGAGACCCCGGCGACGCCGTTGTAGTCGGCGATCAGGGCCGCCGCGCCGATCAGCACGTCGCCGACCCCGGTCTTGCACACGTAGCTGCGGCGGTGATAGGCGGTGAAGCGCTCGACCAGCTCGGCCGCGAAGCCGGTCTCGCCGTCCATGAACACCAGCTCGTCGGGCACGAACACGTCGCGGATGACGATCAGCGCCTCCTGCCCGGAGTAGCCCGGGTTGCCCTGATCGACGCGCCCGCCCTCGAGCGCGCGCGTGTCGCACGACTGCCGCCCGACCACGAACGTCAGCCCCGGATGGTCGACTGGGACGGCGCACACGATCGCGTGGTCGCGGTCGCGCGGGCCGAGGCGCATGGTCGGCATGACGATGATCCAGTGCGAGTTGATGCACCCGGTCTGGTGCGCCTTGGCCCCGCGGATGACCACGCCGCCGGGCCGCCGCTCGACCACCCGCGTGAACACCTCGGGCTCCGGCTGATCCGACGGGCCCTTGCTGCGGTCGCCCTTGGGGTCGGTCATGGCCCCGCCGATCACGAGGTTCTGGGCCTGCATGGCCCGCACGAACGCCGTCAGCCGCGCGTGGTAGGCGGTGCCGTGCGCCTGGTCGATCGACCAGGTGGTGGCGTGCAGGGCGTTGATCGCGTCCATGCCCACGCAGCGCTGGAAGCAGGTGCCCGTCTGCTGGCCGAGCCGCCGCTGCATGCGGTTCTGCATGACCACGTCGTCGACGCTCTCGGTCACGTGCAGGAAGCGGTTGACCCGCCGCCCGGTCTCGCCGACCACCGCGGTGGCGAGCGCCGGGTCCTCGACGGCGAGGTCGTAGGTCCGCGCGACCGCGGCGATCGACGGGCGGATGACCGGGTGATCGACCGGCTCGGCGATCCGCTCGCCCATGTAGAACACCCGCAGGTCGCGCCCGCGCAGGCTCTCGACGTACTCGGCGCCGCTGCCGATCGGCGCCCGGGGACGCAGCCAGGCCGGTGGTGTCTCGCTCGACGTCATGCGGGCAGCATACCTGTTCGCCGGCGGCCCGCGGCTCACAGCGTCTTCAGGTATTCGAGCACGGCGAGGCGCTCGTCCGCCGTCAGCCCGTCGCCGAACGGGTGCCCGCCGTTGCCGTGCCCGGGCAGGGTGGTGTCATAGATCTTCTTGCGCTCGGCCGCCGCGGGCTCGTCGGCCTGGCCGTGATCGAGGGCGGTGATCTGCCAGCCGAGCGCGGCGGGGTCGTAGTCGGTGGAGTCGAAGGTGCGCGTCCAGTAGGTCGGGCGGGCGCCGCTGTCGAGCACCGCGGCGACGGTGGGCACCGAGCCGTTGTGGAAGTACGGGGCCGAGGCCCACACGCCGTCGAGCGGCGGCGCCATGTAGCCCTGCTCGGGCGCGAGGTGGGCGACCTCGCCGTAGAACGAGCCGTTGAACCAGTCGAGGAAGCGGTCGGAGAACTGGGCCGCGCCCTGGGCGAGCACCGGGTCGGTGCCGACGACGGCGATCGGCGCCAGCAGGTTGGGGTAGACGCCGTCCGGCCCGTAGGTGCCGTGGCAGCCGCTGCAGGTCGCCTCGAAGACCGGGCGCCCGGCGGCGGCGAGCGCGGCGTCGACGGCGAACGGGTACTTCGGGGGCTCGATCGAGGTGACGTAGGCGTGGATGTCTGGGAAGTAGGCGTCGATGGCCCGGGCCTCGTCGATGTCGTCGGTGCACAGGGTGGCGCTCGCCATCATCGTGCGCGAGTGGTCGCCGCGGCCGCCGGCCACGTAGAACATGGCGTGCTTCTTCTTCATCCACCACCACGGCGGGACGTCGACGGGGATCGGCGCGGGCTCGGGGAGGTCGAGCAGCGGCGGGTCGTGCCACGCGAAGGTCTCGCGGTCGCGGTGGGCGAACAGCACGGCGGCGACGGCGTCGGCCGGGTTGACGCCGATGGTGAGCGTCTGGGTGTACGGCTCGATGGCGGCCAGGCGATCGACGAACCGCTGCAGCTCGGCCTGCTCGGCGGGGTCGCTGAGCAGGGCGGCGGCGAGGGCCGCGGTGCTGCCGACCGGCGCGGTGTAGTCGCCGGTCGAGTCGCCGAGGCCGATCACGAGCTCTCCGTTGATGCGCCCGGCGTGACACTGCAGGCAATTGGCGGACACCAGCTCGACGCCGCCGGCGCTGGTGAAGGCGGTCTGGTGGTACGGCAGGGCCGCGTTCTTGCCGTCGCGGCCGGGCAGGCGGTCGGCCTCGGGGGCCTCGCCGAACACCTGGCTGTAGGCCGTCCACGGGATGCCGCAGGTGACGTAGCCGTTGTTGACGAGCGCGTGGTAGCCGGCCTCGGGGTCGCCGCTGCGCTGGTCGTCGGCGGGGATCGGGATCATGCCGGGCGGGACGTCGCCGGTGGTCGCGTCGGTGGTCGCGTCGGAGGTGGTCGGGGCCTCGCCGCCGCTGCCGGTGTCGCCGGCCTCGCCGCTGGAGCCGCCGGAGCCGCCCGCGGGCGTCGAGGTGCAGGCGAGGAGCGACGCGGGGAGCAGGGCGAGCAGGGCGCGCATGCCCGGACGATACACCAGCCCGCGCGACGACGGCCGCGCCGACGGACCGGCGCGGCCGCGTGGACGCGGGTCGGGGCGCGTGTCACCGCGGCGCGACGCACACGACTTCAACCGCGGTCGCCGGGTCGGGGCTGCGGCGGCAGAACGACGTGGAAGGTCGGGGTCGGGGCGAGCGGGCCGAACAGGCGCTGGCGGAGCGGGCGTCGCGACTCGGCGACGCGGGCGGCGAGCGCGGCGTGGAGCTGGGCGAGGTTCGGCGGGTGGTCGAACACGGCGGTGAAGGCGGCGGGGTCGGGGAGGTCGCGCCACACGGCCTGGCAGTAGCCGGTGAGGTCGTTCTCGTAGAAGCGGGCCAGCGGCTCGGGCACGTGCAGGCCGGGGGCGGCGGCGACGGCGGCCCGCACGCGCTCGCCGAGCCCGCGCACGGCGGCCGCGGGCACGAGGTGGAGCATGAGGGCGTGGCGCGTCATGTCGTGCTGGAGGCCGTGGAGGTGGTAGCGCAGGTGCTCGCGGAAGTGACGGGTGCTCGGCAGGCGCCGCTGCAGGGCGACGCGGCGGTAGTAGGCGGCGGTGCCGACGGTGACCGGGACGAACCCGGCGCACTGGCGCAGCAGCCATGTCCTCTTGGACATGTAGAGGCCGCGGATCGGGTGGATCTCGGGCACGAAGCCGGCGTCGAGGCCGAGCGCGCGCATGCGCGGGCGCAGGCTCAGCGGGGTGGGCACGGTGGTGATCGATCCGTCGGGGCCCCAGGCGTAGCCGAGGCGCGCGAGGTGGGCGCGCACGCCGGGCCGGGGGAACACGCGGATGTCGGCGACGGCCTTGCGGTACATGTCGCTGGTCTCGGCGACGAACTCGAGCACGGGTCCGCCGGCGTCGCGGCCGAGGCGCGGGACGTGGCCGAGGATGTCGCCGCAGGCGCGGCGCCAGGCGGCGAGCGTGCGGGCCTCGAGGTCGAGCGCGAGCACGCCGGTCATGGCACGGGCACGAACTCGGCCCAGCCGTGGCGCCGGAGGTAGTTGCCCCACACGCCCTCGCACACGCGGTCGTGGCGGCAGGCGGCGCACTCGGGGCGCTTGCGGCGGTTGCTGTCGTCGAGGTCGCCGCGGCGGATCTGCACGAGCTCGCCGCGCTCGCCGGCGCGGCGCGACTCGAGGTCGGCGACGATGTCGTGGCCGGGGTTCGGCGGCTCGTAGTGGTCGTAGGCCTCGACGTAGCCGCGGTTGTGATCGGGCAGCCGCGTGGTGGTGCACAGCGGGATGTCGACGAAGAACGCCTGCACGGGCGACTCGCGCGCGCCGGCCTCGCGCAGGAACGACTCGGCGGCCGCGGCGATCTCGGTGTAGGTCGGGAACAGCTGCTCGAAGTAGGTGTTGGCCCGCCCGTTGGCCTGCATGACGTTGAACACGACCTGCTGCACGCCGTGGCCGCGCAGGAAGGCGTAGATGTCGCCGAGGTGCGGGAGGTTGCGCCGGGTGACGACCGTGCTGGTGTGCAGGGCGACGCCGTGGCGCAGGTACCTGGCGACGGTGTCGATGCCGGCGACCGTTTGATCGAAGCTGCCGGGCGTGCGCGTGAGGCCCTCGTGCAGCTTCTGCTCGTGGCCGTGGATGCTGATGTAGACGCGGTTGAGGCCGGCGCCCAGCAGGGCCCGCGTGTACCTGTCGTAGCTGAGCGCGCGGCCGTTGGTCATCACGCTGATGCAGCGCGCGCCGGCCCGCCTGGCCATGGCGATCCAGTGGCCGAGACGCGGGTTGGTGGTCGGCTCGCCCGAGGTGAAGCAGACCTCCTCGTAGGCGTCGTGGCGCCCGAGGATCCAGCGCACGGACTCGTCGGTGGTGGCGGAGTTGACGACGTAGCGGCCGTCGCGGTCCTCCTCCATACAGAAGATGCAGTTGTTGTTGCAGACAGCGCCGGTCAAGATGTGGACGCGCGGGCGCTGCTGCTCGATGCGCGCCGCGATGTCCATGGCTACCAGCTGCCGTGGCTGCCGTGAGAGCCGTGGCTGCCGTGGCTGCCGTGGCTGCCGTGGCTGCCGTGCGAGCCGTGGCTGCCGTGGCTGCCGTGGCTGGCGTGGCCCGGGTCTCCGGGGGCGTCGTTGGCCCGCACCGGATTGGCGAGGTCGCCCGGGCTGTCGGCGTGCTTCTTCGCCTTGTCGCTGATCTCGCGCTGGGCTTCGCTCAGGCTGCCGCCGACCCGGGTCGTGAAGGTCGGGAGGTCTTCCGGGTCGTCCTTCGAGGCCATGGAGCGGACGGTATCACGTTTTTTTGGCCAGGGAACGGGGGCGCGCGGCTGCCGGGGTCGCGGGATCGGGGGCGCGGGAGGCTGGGGGCGGGCGACGGGAGGGCCGACGGCATCGCGGCGCCTCGCTACGGCGGTACCCCCTCATGGCACGTGCTCGGCGCATCGCGGCTTCGGGCCACGCTCCTCCGCGTCACCCCTCAGAAATAGAAGCCGGTGCCGAGGTGGCCGCCCCAGGTGTGGAACTTGACCGGGTCGGGGCCGCCGTAGACGGGGTAGATGGGCGAGGTGAGGCCGCGTTTGATGTCGAAGGCGACGGTGCCGGCGGGGCCGGTGCCGTAGGCGTAGCGGACGGCGATGGCGGTGAGGAACTGGATGGTGCGGGCGCGCTCGTGGGCGCTGAGCTTGATGTGGCGGCGGTACTCGACGCCGAGCGAGCCGCCGTAGTAGCTGATGGCGAAGTCGGGGAAGCTGCTGACGCCGGCGCGGTCGCTGCGGTCGGTGAAGAAGCCGAGGCCGACGTGGATGTTCTCGCCGGCGCGGATGCGGGCGCCGACGCGGCCGTTGACGGTGTGGCGCAGGTCGACGCCGTTGCGCACGTGGAGGAGGGCGGGCGAGTAGTCGCCCTCGACGCTGACCCAGCCGAGGTCGCGGGGCAGCGCGTAGGCGACGCCGAGCACGACGTTGACGGGCGCGGTGCGGCCGCGGCGGACCGCGCCGACGTCGATCGGCGGGGCGGTGTCGATGAGGCTCGAGTCGTGGCCGTCGCCGACCTCGACGCTGGCGGTCACGGTCTGGCGGGTCCGCAGGCGCTCGACGATGACGATGCGCGGGGTGCGGACGGCGAGGCCGAGGTGGAAGTTGCGGGCGAACTCCCACTGCAGGCCGAACACGGCCTCGATGGCGTAGGTCGAGCG
The DNA here is from genome assembly GCA_016793465.1 of Myxococcales bacterium. The sequence goes on along the minus strand of JAEUJW010000010.1, from coordinate 7,525 downwards.
GCGCACGTCGATGTCGCCGGTGACCCAGTTGGTGTCGATGTGGGCGGCGTCGGGGCCGGCCTTGGCCCACAGGCGGCCCTCGTCGCGCTGCCACTCGTAGGTCAGGAACAGCGACATGCCGACGCGGATCCGCGGGCGGATCTGCCAGCCGACGGTCGGGCCGTAGTGGTGGCGCGTGCTCCAGCCGTCGACCTGCACGTTGGTGTCGTAGGCGGCGCCGAAGCGCTTGCCCGTGAGGTCGCTGAGGCTGCCGCTGTAGTCGTAGAAGTCGTAGTTGTTGGCGAAGTGGCCGGCGCCGACGGTGACGCCGCGGCCGAGGTAGCGGGTCTTGAAGATCGAGACCGACAGCACGAGCGGCTGGATGCTGGTCAGCGCCGCGTTCGAGCTGCCGCCCGGGAGGTCGACGCGGAAGGCGTTGGGGATCACGCGGTAGCGCAGCACCGCGAGCGTGCTCGACATGTCGAACTGCGCGCGGGTGTTGGCGCCGAGCCCGGCGGGGTTGTACCAGGCGTTGCCGGTGTCGCGGCCCATGGCCGCGACGGCGCCGCCCGACATGGCGGCCTCGCTGCCGAGCGGGGTCAGCCACGGGTTGCTGGCGCGGGCGGCCGCGGGGGCCAGCGCGAGCCCGGCGAGGATCATGACCTGGCCCGAGAGACAGGTGCTTCGCGGCGACGATCCGTACCGCTGTGCGCTGCCCCGCCGCATCGTCGCACCGAGTAGGACCGCCTCAGCCGCGCGGGCGGACGACGAACAGGTCGAACGCGAGGTCGACCAGCGGCTGATCCTTGTCGTTGTGGAAGTGCCAGGTCAGGCTGGCGGCGTTGGCGGCGTCGTCGACGCGCTGGAAGTAGAGGTAGCCGCGCATCTGCGTGCCGGGCTTCAGCATGCCCCACGGCAGCGCGGTGGCCCCGACGTCGCCGCCGCTGTTCCACTCGATGCGGCCGTAGTCGAGGCTCTTGCCGGGGTGATAGCCGCGGTCGGCGTCGCCGCTGACGATGAAGCTGCCGCCGGCGTCGAGCAGGTCGCGTCGGAAGCCGCGCTCGTCGGTCAGCTCGAGGTCGCCGGGGGCGAGGCGCACGGTGCTCGTGCCCATGTTGGCGACGAGCGCGTGGACCACGGTGATCTCTTGATCGAGGTCGGAGGGGCTGCCTTCCCAGGCGCCGAAGGTGAGAATCACCGACAGGCCGGTTTGGGGGTCGCGCGCCATCATGCGCCGACTGCCGTCGCGGGCGACGAGCTCGCCGCGGGGGATGCACGCCACGGCCGCGCTGCCGGTCAGGGCGAGGGCGAGGAGGCAACGCAGCCGGGACGACGCGGGGCGGGGCGGCACGGCCGACAGCATAACCCGGTTTGTGCGCGGCGGCCGACCCGGCGCCGATCGGCAGCGTTTGCGCAGCGTCGCGCACGGGGCGACCGCCGGGGCGGCCTGGGGGCGGCCAGCCCCGCGTGCGTGCGGGTCCGGCTCGCGGCGAGGACACAGGAACGATCGCCGGTCGAGCCCGGGCCGGAGGTGGGCGCGAGTCGCCCGGGACGCGTGTCGACGGGATCGATCAGTGGGCGGCGGGGCGGGCGGCGAGCTCGGCGACGCGGGCGGCCCCGGGACGCGTGTCGACGGGGTCGATCAGTGGGCGGCGGGGCGGGCGGCGAGCTCGGCGACGCGGGCGGCCATCACCTCGCGGATGGCCCGGACGTCGTCGGTGCCGGGCAGGCCCCAGCCGGGGGCATAATTAAAGAACTCGCGGGCGCCCCGGCGCTGCAGGCCGTCGATGAGGTCGATGTGCTCGAGGGTGACGAGCGCGGGGTGGACCTCGCCGCAGGCGTGGGCGAGGGCGAGGATGTCCTTGCGCAGGGTGACCAGGTAGTTGGCGAGGCGGGCCGACTTGCTGGTCGGGTCGAGGCCGCCGACCAGCCACCTGTCCTGGGTGGCGATGCCGGTGGGGCAGTGGCCGGTGTGGCACAGCTGGGTCTGGATGCAGCCGATCGCCAGCAGGGCCTCGCGGGCGACATTGATTAAGTCGCAGCCGAGGCCGAGGGCGAGCAGCGACTGGGCGGGGAAGCCGAGCTTGCCGGAGCCGATGAAGACGATCTTCTCCTTGACGCCGCGCTCGGCGAACTCGCGGTAGACGGTCGAGAAGCCGAGCTTGAACGGCAGCGACACGTGGTCGGTGAAGACCAGCGGGGCGGCCCCGGTGCCGCCCTCGCCGCCGTCGATGGTGATGAAGTCGGGGCCGCGGCCGGTGGTGTCGATCTGGCGGGCGAGCTCGGTCCAGAAGCCGATCTCGCCGACGGCGGACTTGATGCCGACGGGCAGGCCGGTGGCGTCGGCGAGGCGCTCGATGAAGTCGAGCAGGGACGAGACGTCGCGGAAGGCGCTGTGGGCGGACGGGCTGATGCAGTCCTGGCCGAGCTGGATGAGGCGGATCCTGGCGATCTCGGGCGTGATCTTGGCGGCCGGCAGCACGCCGCCGAGGCCGGGCTTGGCGCCCTGGCTGAGTTTAATTTCGACGGCGCGCACGGGGGCGGAGGCGACGGTCTCGAGGAAGCGCTCGAGCGAGAAGTTGCCCCGCGCGTCGCGGCAGCCGAAGTAGCCGGTGCCGATCTGCCACACGAGGTCGCCGCCCTTGCGGTGGAACTCGGAGATGCCGCCCTCGCCGGTGTTCTGCAGGGCGCCGGCGATCTTGACGCCGCGGTTGATCGCCTCGACCGCGGCGCTCGAGAGGGAGCCGTAGCTCATCGCGCTGGTGTTGACGATCGAGGTCGGGCGAAACGCGTGCTTGCGGCCGCGGGCGCCGCCGAGGACCTTGGCGCAGGGGATGACGTACTGCGGGTCGTAGCCGGGCTGGCCGGGGGCCGGCGCGTCGTGGGGGAAGGCGGCGTGGCGCACGATCGGGTAGCCGCTGGCGAGCTCGAGGTCGTTGTCGGTGCCGAAGCCGAAGTAGTTGTTCTCCCGCTTGGCGGAGGCGTAGACCCAGCGCCGCTGGTCGCGGGTGAACGGGCGCTCCTCGTCGTTGCCGGCGACGATGTACTGGCGCACCGGCCCGCCCGCGGCCTCGAGCCAGTAGCGGAAGCGGCCGATCAGCGGGAAGTTGCGCTTGATGGTGTGGGCGGTCTGCAGGCGATCGGCGAGCGCGACCAGCAGCAAGAGCACCACCACCCCGACCAGCGCGTACGACGCCACGACGCAGTCGTATCACGAACTCGCGGGCGGACGCGCGCCGTCGGCGGCGCCGCGGATGGCAGGCGCGCGTGCTCGCGGGATACATTGGCGGACATGAACAGCGACGGTCTGCTCGGGCGAGTCCAGGTGGCGGCGGCGGAGCTGATGCGATCGCACCCGCCGAGGTGGAAGCACCGCAACAAGCGCGGGGTGTTCGACCACGTGTGCCCGCCGGACAGCGCGCACGCCGGCGAGCTGGTGGTGTCGCGGTGGGGCCAGCGCGAGCTGCCGCTGGCCGAGGTTTGCCGGCCGGCGACCTGCGAGGTGCGGGCGGACGTGTTCACCTACGCCCCGCGGACGACGGCGCGGCCGGGGCTCGACTGGCACCTGAACTTCGCGCACCACAGCCTGTTCATCGCCTACGGCGGGCCGCTGCTGGCGCAGGACGAGCTGCAGGTGCTCGAGCATCCGGCGCTGGCGGCGGTCCGCGAGTATCTGCAACGACGCGGCGATCCTGCGCTCGCGCCGCTGACCCGCGACGCTGTGGCCACGCCGGTGCTGATCCGCGGGGTCGAGCGGCGCTGCGCGCTGGCGACGGAGCGGCTGTACGGCAACGCGTTCGCCCGCGCCGGGCTCGCCGAGGTGCTGGCGGCGACGACCGTGCTGCGGCCGCCGACGCTCAGCAACATCGTCGCCGTCGAGGCGCCGAGCGGCGGCCACGGGCGCTATATGCTGGCCGAGATCCACGACGCGCTGGCGACGGCGTACAGCGGGTTCGCGGCGGCGCGGGCCGACACCGCCGCGGCGCTCGGCGAGGGCGCGGAGGTCGTGGTGCACACCGGCCACTGGGGCACCGGGGCGTACGGCGGCGACCGGGTGCTGATGGCGACGCTGCAGCTGCTGGCGGCCGGGCTCGCGGGCGTCGATCGGCTGGTGTTCCACACGGTCGATGAGGCGGGCGCGCCGCCGGTCGCGCGGGCGCAGGCGGTGCTCGCGGGGTTGACGGGGCAGACGCTCGCGCAGACCGTCGCGGAGATCGACGCGATGGCGTTCGCGTGGGGCGAGTCGAACGGCACCTGATCTGCACCTGTCTGACAAGACAGGCGAGGATCGCGGCGCGGACGGCGGCGCTCGGTCGGCAGGAGCTGCGCGGGATGACGGCGGGGGAACATTCGGGCCGCGGCGACGGCGGCGTCTGCACGTGGATGCGTCGACGATCGCGAATTGGGCCCGGTTGACGGCGTTTCGGCGGCTTTCGCGGCTGTCCGTGAAGACCCGGCAGAAGGGACCTGTTTGAAGACACAGGGACACTCGCGGGGCGAGCGAGGTCTGCGTGACGACGGGTGTCGACGAGTCGAGGCTCGCGGAGGTCGTCGTCCGCGTGCTCGGACGTCCGCGCGAGGGGTCGTGGTATCTGCATGACGGCGCGTCACGGTGGCGACGCGGCGACGAGCGGCGGCGACGAACCGGTCCCCCGGGTTTCTCGTAGAGTGATGCTGGAGGCGATGAAGCCGATGGTTCGATGGACAGGATGGCGATGGATTGGTTTGTTGACGCTGGTCGGCGCTTGCCCGGGCTCGGGCGGCACGCCGAGCGAGACCGGCGCGGAGTCTTCGAGCGGGCAGGTCGACACGACGGCGACGCCGCCGGGTGACACCACCAGCGACGAGCCGACCGGCGGCCCGCCGACGACGAGCGAGCCGGGTCCGACGACCGGCGGCGTGACGGGCAAGCCGGACGAGACGACGACGGCGGCGACGGCCGAGACGACCGACGCGACCACCGACTCGACCACCGGCGCGCCCGATCCGGAGTGCGGCAACGGGGTCGTCGAGGACGGCGAGGCCTGCGACGACGGGGCCGACAACGGGCCCGGCAAGGCGTGTCTGGCCGACTGTCAGGCCAACGCCTGCGGCGACGGCGACCAGGGGCCCGGAGAGGAGTGCGACAACGGGGCCATGAACGGCGACATGGGCCTGTGCCTGTCGGACTGCACCAACAACGTGTGCGGCGACGGGTTCGTCGGGCCCGGCGAGGGCTGCGACGACGGCAACCAGGTCGACGACGACGAGTGCTCGAACGTGTGCGCGGTGCAGAGCTGCGGCGACGGCGTGGTCGCGCCGACCGAGCAGTGCGACGACGGCAACCAGGACAACACCGACGAGTGCACCGCCGCGTGCACCGACGCGACCTGCGGCGACGGCTTCGTGCAGGCGGGCGAGGTCTGCGACGACGGCGGGGACAACTCGAACAGCGCGGCCTGCACGCTGGCGTGCCAGGCGGCGACCTGCGGCGACGGCTTCGTGTACGCCGACGGCGGCGAGGAGTGCGACAACGCCGGCGACAACGGGCCGGGCAAGGCCTGCAACGCCGGCTGCAAGGCCAACGCGTGCGGCGACGGCGACCTCGGCCCGGGCGAGCAGTGCGACGACGGCGGCCAGCAGGGCGGCGACGGCTGCTCGGCCTCGTGCAAGCTCGAGGAGTGCGGCAACGGGGTGCCCGACCCGGGCGAGGCCTGCGACGACGGCGGCAACGGCGACCAGGACGACGGCTGCACCGACGCCTGCCAGGCGCCGGTCTGCGGCGACGGCTTCGTGCAGGCCAGCCTCGGCGAGCAGTGCGACCTGGCCGGCGCCAACAGCAACACCGGCGCCTGCACGCTGACCTGCGAGGACGCGGTGTGCGGCGACGGGTTCATCCACGCCAACGTCGAGCAGTGCGACGACGGCGGCAACAACGGCGACATGAACGCGTGCAAGTCGGACTGCACGGTCAACGTGTGCGGCGACGGGTTCGTCGGCCCGGGCGAGGCCTGCGACGACGGCAACCAGAGCAACGAGGACGGCTGCACCAACGTGTGCAAGCTGGCGACCTGCGGCGACGGCTTCAAGCAGGGCCAGGAGGAGTGCGACCTCGGCGGGCTCAACAACAACGAGGGCGCGTGCACGCTGGCCTGCAAGCTGCCGGTCTGCGGCGACGGCTTCAAGCAGGGCGTCGAGCAGTGCGACGACGGCAACATGTCGAACAGCGACGGCTGCGTCGACAGCTGCAAGCTGGCGAGCTGCGGCGACACCTACGTGAACGCGGGCGTGGAGGTGTGCGACGGCGCCAACCTCAACGGCCAGACGTGCGTGAGCCAGGGCTTCCAGGGCGGCGGGACGCTGCAGTGCGGGGGCTCGTGCACGAGCTTCAACACGGCGATGTGCAGCGCGTTCGCCAACCCCTACGTGGTGTGCGCCAACCCCAACCAGGCCATCACCGGCGCGGGGCCCGGCATCAACAACCCGTCGGTGATCAACGTGCCGGTGGTCGGCACCGTGACCGACGTGAACGTGTCGATCAAGACCACGCACACGTGGCCGGGCGACCTCGCCTACCGCCTGATCCACAACGGGGTGACCCGCTACGTGATCGACCGGCCGGGCGTGCCGGCGTCGAGCTTCGGGTGCTCGACCGACAACATCGACGTCGCGCTCGACGACGAGGGCAACGGCGGGCCGGTCGAGAACGTGTGCTCCGTGACCGTGCCGGGCATCAACAGCCCGCCGCCGCGCACGCCCAACCAGCCGCTCGCCGGCTTCGACGCCGGGCCGATGGGCGGCGGGTGGAACCTGGTGATCGACGACCTGTTCGCCTCGGGCGACAACGGCACCCTGACGCAGTGGTGCCTGACGATCGCGTACCAGTGAGCCGGCGCGTCGCGGGCGGCGGGCGCGGGGCGACGGCCCGCGCCCGTCGCTCGCGCGCGACGTCGGCGCGAGGGCGTCGCCTCGTCGGACGCCGTTCGCCGGCGTCGTCGCGTCGACGCCGGCGCGCGGGGCCGTCGCGCGCGCGGCGAGGCCCGCGGGATCGCGCCGTACGCCGCGGCCCGCGGGCGTGATATGGGTGGAGGCGTATGCAACTGCCAGACGGGATGCGGGGATTGTTGGTGGCGGAGCTCGACCGGTCGATCGCGGGGTTCACCGAGGCGACCGACGGAGCGACGATCGCGGCGGCGATCGTGCGGGCGATCGAGGCGGCGGCCGCGGGCTCGGGGGTCGAGCCGGGGATCGTCGGACGCATCGAGGCGTCGGGGGTGTCGGTGCAGGGGCTGCTGAGCGAGCGGCTGGTCGGCGAGGAGCGGTCGGACCTGACCGGCGACGACATCGTCGGGTTCCTCGAGTCGGCGTTCGAGCTGCAGTTCGGGGCGCCGCGCGAGGCGGCGGTCTAGTGCCTCGACACAGGGGGTTTGACCGACCGAGGCGCGGACGCTTTCGCACGGACCGAGGTGGGTCCGGCTTGGCGCCCGCACATCGTCGCGGGGCCAGGAGTCCGGCAAGCGGTCCGCCCTCAGACAGGGCGCGTCGACCCGGGGCCGTCTACGACGCC
>JAEUJW010000073.1 GCA_016793465.1 Myxococcales bacterium | reverse complement strand
GGCGGCGGTCGGTGAGCTGATGGCGGGGCTGCTCGGCGACCGGCGCACGCCGCCCGAGCTGGCGCTGCTGGTGGCGCGGCGCAGCGACGGGATGCCGCTGGCGGTGCTCGAGCTGGTGCGGGCGATGCTCGACGAGGGGGTGCTGCGGCCGAGCTGGGACGCGTGGGTGGCCGACGAGGCGGCGCTGGCCGCCTTGCCGCTCGGGGGCGACGCGCTGCGGCTGATCGCGGCGCGGGTCGGTCAGCTGTCCCCGAGGACAGCCGAGGTGTTGCGCCTGGCGGCGGTGTGCGGCGATCGCTTCGAGGCGGCGCTGCTGGGTCGGGCGGCGCGAGAGTCGGCGGCGGAGATCGAGGCCGCGCTCCTCGAGGCGGGCGCGGCCGCGCTGATCCATCCGGGGCGGGGCGGGGGGCACGCGTTTGTGCATCACCGCGTGCGTGAGGCGCTGCTGGTCGGGGTCGCGGAGGAGCGGCGGCGGGCGCTGCATCAGGCGCTGGCGGAGGCGATCGGTGCGGACGGGGAGGTGTATGCGCGGGCGCATCATTACCTCGCGGGGGACCTGCGCGACCCGGGGCCGGCGCGGGCGGCGTGTGTGGCGGCCGGGTTGCACGCGCTGGCGGAGGCCGCGGACGCGGATGCCCACCGATTCCTGGCGCGGGCGCTGGCGTTGCCGGGGGCCGAGGATCCGCAGCTGGTGGAGGCGCTGGCGGAGGCGTGCTTGCGGACGGGGCGCTTCGTGGAGGTGGAGCGGCACATCGAGCGCGGGCTGGCGCACACGCGCGAGCCGGGGCGGCGGGCGGGGCTGCTGCGGCGGCGGGCCCGGGCGGCGCTGCTGCGCCGCGATCACGTGCGGGCGCTGGCGACGATGCACGAGGCGATGGCGGCGGTCGGCGAGCGCTTGCCGGGTCGGCGCGCGGGTGACGGGCTGGTGAGCGCGTGGTGCTGGCTGCTGGCGTTGCTGGTGGGGCTGACGGGGATCGGTCGCGGGGGGCTGCGTGGGGCCGGTCGGGCGCGCGCGAGCCTGCTGGCGCAGGCGCTCGAGGAGGCCTACGTGATGGCCTACCTCGCGTTCGACCGGCGGACGATGGTGCAGGCGGTGCTGCGGCACTTCTACCTCGCGGAGCGGCTGGGGCCGTCGCCGGAGCTGGCGCTGGCGCGCTGCAACTACGCGACGCTGCTGGTGTCGCTGGGGTATCGCCGGCGCGGGCTGGCGCACGCGCGGGCGGCCGAGGGGCTGGCGCAGCGGCTCGGGCAGCCGACGCTGGCGCGGGTGCATCAGCGGCTGATGGTGGTCTACGAGTTCGCGGGTGAGCCGCGGCTGAGCGAGGCGCTGGGGCGGCAGGTGATGGCGCACGAGCGGCGCTGGCTCGACGCGTGGGGGCAGATCACGGTCGGCGAGGTGCTGGCGTTCAACCTGTGGGTGCGGGGGCGCGACGCGGCCGCGCTGGCGGCGGTGCAGCCGTTGATCGCCGAGCTGGCGGGGCGGGCCGAGCAGGGCTCGGAGCTGGCGGGGCGGCAGGCGCTGGTGCTCGTGCAGGCGCAGGCGGGGCTGGCCCACACGACGCAGGGGCGGCTCGGCGAGGCCGCGGCGTGTTTCGCCGCGGCGCAGCAGGGCTTCGCCAGCTCGCCCGGCGATCTGTATCAGAGCGCGGTGTTGTTGACCTGCGAGGTGATCCGGGCGGTCGAGACGGGCGAGCTGGGGGAGCCGCTCGAGCGGGCGATCCAGCGGCACGCGCAGCAGCGGCTGGGCGAGCGGCGGGTGCCGTTTTACGGCCGCTTCTTTTATCCCTTCGTCGCGTTCGCGCGGCTGAGTCAGGCGCTGGCGACGGGGACGGATCGCGAGGCGGCGCTGGTGCGGCTGGCGGCGGCGATCGGGGAGGCGGAGCGGCGGCCGGCGCATCCGCTGCACCGCGGGTTTGTCCTGCTCGCCCGCGCAGGGCTGCAATGGATGAGAGGAGATCCCGGGAGAGCGCTGGGGACTCTCGGGGAGGCGGAAGATCTCGCCTTGAAGACCGACAATCATTGGCTGCGCTTCGAGGTGCTGCGCCAGCAGGCCCACGCGTTGCGGGCGGGCGGGCACGGGGAGGCGGGGCTGCGCGAGGCCAGGCTGGCGCTGGCGCTGGCGGACCAGCAGGGCTGGCCGCAGCGGGGGTTGGTGCTGCGGCGGGAGTTCGAGCTGGCCGCGCCGGCGCCGGGGCGCGGCGACCCGTCGGCGTTGAAGCTGCGGCGGCACCTCGACGCCCTGCTGGCGCTGAGTCTGGCGTCGGCGCGGGTGCGGGGCTTCGAGGAGCAGGCGCGGGCGGCGATCGAGGAGTTGACGCGGATCTTGCCGGCGGAGCGGGCGGCGCTGTTCCTCGGGCGGGAGGGGGAGCCGCTGGTGATGGTGGCCGGGCGCGACGCCCAGGGGCACGAGCTGCGCGGGGCGCGGGGCGGCGAGCTGGACGTGGACGACGTGGTGCTGGCGCAGGTGCTGACGACCCGGGCGCCGGTGCTGGCCAGGGGGGACCGGGCGGGCCGTGATCGGCGTAGCGTTCTGGCGGCCCCGCTCTTGCTCAAGGACGCGCTGATCGGCATCGTGTACCTCGACAACCGGACGATCCGCGGGGCCTTCACCGGGGACGACGTGGACATCTTGCAGGCCGTCGCCGGCCACATCGCCATCGCCTTGGAGACCGCCCGCACCACCCAGCTCGAAGCGCAGATCGTGGCCTCGGTGCACGAGAAGTCGGCGCTCATCGAGCACGCCACCAGCGCGGTGGGGATCGGGATCGCGGTGCTGCAGCCGGACGGCAAGCTGGCGCAGGTGAGCCCGACGCTGCGGGAGATGACGCGCGGGTGGCCGTCGTCGGAGGCGTGGTGGCACGACGCGGCCCGGCAGTTGTTGCTGCCGGAGACGAGCCCGTGCCCGCGCTGCGGCGAGGCGCAGAGCCTGGGCCGCAGCGTCGCCGACCTGCACCCGGTGCACGGCGGCGAGCGCCAGGTGTTCGAGGTGACCTTCACGGGCCACTTCCACGAGTTCACGCGGGCGGAGGCGGGGCACGTGCTGCTGGTCAGCGACATCACGCGCCGCAAGATCAGCGAGGAGAACCTGCTGCGGCTCAACGAGGAGCTGACGGCGGCCCGCGACGCGGCCCTGGGGGCGAGCCGGGCCAAGAGCACCTTCCTGGCCAACATGTCGCACGAGCTGCGCACGCCGCTGAACGCGATCATCGGCTTCGCGGAGATGCTGGTCGAGGACGCGGAGCAGCTGGGCGCGCGGCACATGGTCGCCGACCTCGGCAAGATCCGCATGTCGGGGCAGCACCTGCTCGACCTGATCTCGACGATCCTCGACCTGTCGAAGGTCGAGACCGGGCGCATGGAGCTCGAGATCCTCGAGTTCTCGGTGTCGGGGCTGGTCGGGCGGGTCGCGACCATGCTGACGCCGATGGTCGCCAAGAACCGCAACATGCTGTCGCAGACCGTCTCGCCGGACGTCGAGCGGATGATCGGCGACGAGACCAAGGTCAAGCAGATCCTGTTCAACCTGCTGAGCAACGCGACCAAGTTCACCCGCGACGGCGTGGTGAAGCTGACGGCGGTGCCGCTGCGGGAGGACGGGCGCGACTGGGTGGTGTTCACCGTCAGCGACACCGGCATCGGCTTCCGCGCCGACCAGATCGACAAGCTGTTCCAGGACTTCTACCAGGCCGACATGTCGACGACGCGCAAGTACGGGGGGACCGGGCTCGGCCTGGCGATCGTGCACCGCTTCTGCAAGCTGATGGGCGGCGAGGTCACGGTCTCGAGCGAGCCGGGCATCGGGTCGAGCTTCCGCGTCAAGCTGCCGGTCGTGCTCGAGCGCCCGCCGAGGCCGCCGGAGCCGTAGGCCGGGTCAGAGCTCGAGGGCGGTGACGGTGGCGTCGACGAACGCCTAGTAGTAGGCGCCGCCGCGAGCCGCGGCGCCGCGGGCTCACAGGCGGCGGGCCTGCAGCAGCTGTTCGCGGGTGCCGGCGACGGCGAGGATGTCGCCCTCGCGCAGCGGGGCGCGGGGGTCGACGGGCATGACCTGTTCGCCGCGGGCCCACTCGAGCACGGTGACGCCGGTCTGGTTGCGCACGGCGAGGTCGGCGAGCGAGCGGCCGGCCCAGCGGCGGCCGACGACGATGTGGTCGAGGATGACGCCCTTGCCGAGGCCGACCTCGTGGTCGTGCTGGTCGCCGGCGTGGACGTTGATCGACTCCTCCTGCTGGCCGAGGACCTTGTCGCTGTAGTGGGCGAGCAGGTCGCCGCGGCGGACGACGCCGACGAGGCGACGGTCGGCGTCGACGACGGGGAGGACCTCCATGCCGGAGCGGGCGGACGCGAGGATCGCCCCGGCGAGCGTGTCGGTGGCGTAGAGGAACGGCAGGCCGGTGGTGCCCATGAGGTCGCGGGCGGTCGAGCCGGGGCCGACGTCGCCGGTGAGCATGCGGCGGGCCAGCTGGTTGCCATTAATGAAGCCGACCACGGCGCCGGCGGCGTCGACGACGAAGGTGGCGCGCATGTCGGCGGCGAGGGTGACGCGGCGGACCTCTTCGAAGTCGGCCGACTCGGGCAGGGCGCCGGGGCCGTGCAGCATGAGCTCGGAGACGTGGCCGCGCTTCATGACCTCGACCTCGGCCTCGTGCCCGAGCACCACGCCGCGCTCGCGCAGCACGTCCTTGAAGAAATTGTGGGGGTAGGCGCGGCGGGCCACGAACACCGACAGGATGCAGGCGAGCATCAGCGGCAGGATGATCGCGTAGTCGCGGGTGAGCTCGAAGATCATCACGATGGGGGTGAGCGGGGCGTGCATGGTCGCGGCGAAGACGGCCCCCATGCCGACGAGCGCGTAGGCGCCGGTGCTCTCGGCGCCGGGGCCGACCACGAGGAAGGCGAGGCCGCCGACGAGGGTGCCGAGGCAGGCGCCGACGTAGAGCGAGGGCATGAACACGCCGCCGAAGCCGCCGCTGCCGACGGTGAGGGCGGTGGCGACGATCTTCAAGAAGGCGAGCGCGAGGGCGAGGCGCCAGGCGAGCGCGCTCGAGAGTGCGGCGGCGACGGTCGAGTGGCCGGCGCCGAGCAGTTCGTTGGCGACGAGGGCGGCGAGCAGGCCGACGCCGAGCGCGCCGGCCGCGGGTTTTAACAGCGCGGGGAAGGCGAGGCGCTCGAACCACGCGGCGGTGCGGATGATGCACCGACTCATGAGCGTGCCGACGAGGCCGGCGACGACGGCGAGCAGGAGGAAGAACAGGAGGTCGACGAGGATGGCGTCGCCGTGGTGGACGGGGTCGAAGACGATGGTCTCGCCGCGGATCGCGTGGGAGGTGAAGGTGCCGGCGACGGCGGCGACGATCAGCGGGACGAACACCGACATGGTGCCGACGTTGCCGCCGATGGCGCCGCCGAACACGACCTCGACGGCGAAGATGACCCCGGCGAGCGGGGCGTTGAAGGCCGCGGCGAGGCCGCCGGCGCAGCCGGCCCCGACCATCGAGAGGTGCCAGCGCGCGCGCATGCCGAAGAACCGCGCGAGCACGCTGCCGACGGCCGCGCCGATCGCCACCGACGGGCCCTCGTGGCCGCACGAGCCGCCGCTGCCGATGGTGATGCCGGTGCCGAGGCCGGTGATCACGGCCTGGCGCCCGCGGATGACGCCGCCGCGGAGGGCGACGGCCTCGATGACGGCGGGCACGGTCATGACGAGGCGCTGCTGCAGGACGTGCTTGACGACGTAGTGGAACACGCCGGCGAGCAGGCCGCCGACCACCGGCACGCCGAGGATGACGAGCCAGCGCAGCACGGGGCTGTTGTCCTCGGGCTGGGGGAACAGCGTGATCGCGTGGGCGATCCACGCGAGCAGGGCGCCGGCCGCGACGCCGCAGGCGGTGCCCACCACGGCGGCCATGAGGATGAGGAACACGTGGTCGTCGCGGACGACGGTGGTGAGGAAGCGGCCGAGCCACAGGCCGAGCCGGGCCCACAGCCGCGCGAGGCGGCCGCTCGGCGGCAGCGCTTTAAAAAAGCCGGTGCCGCTGGGCGAGGCGGAGTCGCCGCGCGGTGGTTCGTGCAGGCTCAAACCAGGCGACGTTACCCGCTGGCGAGGGGCAGCGGGAGCGGGCGGATGCGGGGTGACGCGGGACGAGGCCGGGGTCGAGAACGGGCGTTCGAGCTTCTATGTCGCGGCGACGTTGCGTACGATCGGCCGGGGTGCGGGCCTCGGCGAAAATTTCTGCGCGGCGCCTCGGGCTCGCGTGCTGGCTGGTGGCGTGCTCGCCGGGGCCGTCGCAGGCGCCGGCGGGGGCGGACGGGCGGGGCGAGGCCGCGGGCGCGACGGCGGCGGCGCCGGTGGAGGCCTCGGCGGGGGCGGCGGAGGGGTGTGCGGACGCGGCGTGCTGGACGCGGCTGGCCGACGAGGCGGCGGCGCTCGGCGTCGACGACGTGGCGGCGGGGCTGCGCGGGCAGGCGTTCCGCGGCGAGCCGACGCGCGCGCGGCTGGCGGCGTGGATCGACGCGCTGGTGGCCGGCGGGGAGCTCCGGCGGGCGCGCGAGGGGCTGGCCGAGGCGCGGGCGATCGGCGAGCGGCGGGGCGACCGGGGCCTCGTCGCCGACGTCGAGGCGCGGCTGACGGGGCTGCCGGCGGCGCGCGAGGGCACGATCGCGGCGCCGGCGCTCACGCCGGAGCAGCGGGCCGCCTACGCGGCGGAGGCGGCGGGGCGCCCGGGCGAGGCGGCCAGCGCTCTGGCGGCGGCGCACGCGGGCGAGCCGGTGCACCTGGCGCGCGCGGGCGGCCTGCAGGCGCGGCGCGGCGACCTGGCGGCGGCGCGGCGGCTGTGGGCGGCGGCGCGGGCGGGGCTGCACGAGCGCGGGGCGGACACGCGGATCGAGGCCGTGGAGACGTGGTTCACGACGACGTTCGGGTGGAGCGGCGACGAGATGGCGGTGATGCGGCTGTACTCGTCGCTCGAGACGCTGCAGGACCAGGTCGGGGCGCTCGAGCTGTTCGCGCCGACCCGGGAGGGCGTGCGCGCGGGGCGGACGCTCCACTTCGCCAGGCCCTCGCACGTGCTGGCGTTCGGCGGCGACGGGTTCGTGCGCGAAGAGGAGGGCACGCTGGTGCTGACGGACCTGCTGTCGGGCACGCAGGCGCGGGCGCTGGCGCGGCCGGGCGGGCGGGTGACGCAGGTGGTGACGAGCGGGGCCGGCGACGACCTGCTGGTGCTGGCGATCGGCGAGGACGGTGCGGGGCTCTACGGCGCGAAGGGCGAGCGGCTGACGAAGTTCGCGCTGAGCGGCACCACGCCGACGATCACGCGGGTCTACCGCGACGCCGGCGAGCACGACAACGTGCTCGAGGACTCGCCGACGTGGCCGGTCGCGCTGGCGATGACGGACGGGGCGAGGCTGGTGGCGGTCGGCGGCTCGGACTCGAAGGTGCGGGTGTTCGATCGTTCGGGGCGACCTCTGGCGCTGCTGGCGTTCCAGTGGAAGTACAGCGAGCGCCGGCACATGGGCGGCAACCCCGACCAGAACGTGCCGCTGTCGCTGCGCTTCGACGCGAACGAGCGGCTGGTCGCCGTCTACACGCGCGGCGACATCTACGTGTGGGACCCGCGGACGGGCGAGCCGCTGCAGCACCACAGCGGGCGCTGCACGCCCGAGGAGGGCGCGGCGCGGCTCGACCGCTACAAGGACCCGGGCGAGCCGAGCCGGCGGCCGGGCGAGGAGGACCTGCTCGGCTGCGGCCACGCCACGGTCGGGCACGTCTCGCCGGACGCGACGACGGTGGTCACCGGCGGGGCGCTGAGCGGGTTTCGCGTGCGGTCGGTGGCGGACGGGCGCACGCGGTTCTTCGCGGCCGGCGACGCGCTGCCGGATCGCGAGCTCGAGCTGTCGGGGCGCGGCGCGGTCGGCATGGTCGACCTCTACGGCGCCGCGGCGGTGTGGCGGCCGGGGGCGGCGGAGGCGGAGGTGTTGCGGCCGGCGAGCGACGCGGGGCCGGTGACGCCGACGCTGTCGCGCGACGGCAGGATCTTGCGCAGCTCGAGCGTGAAGCGCGAGGTGTTCTGGGACCTGGCGACGCGCCGACGGCTGCCGGTGACGCGCGACGGAGAGCGGCTGCTGGCGGTCAGCGAGGACATGCGCTGGGCGGTGGTGCAGCGGCGCGGCGCGGTCGAGGTGCGCGAGGTGCTGACCGGCGAGGCCCGCTTCACCCGCGAGATCGGCGCCGTCTCGGCGTACGCGCTGGTGACCGCGGGCGGGCGGGCCAGCATCCACCTGTCCGATGGGACAGGCAAGCTCGACGTGATCCTGGTGGCGCCGGACGGGACGAGCACCACCCAGGTGATGCAGGGCGAGACGCCGTCGGCGCTCAGCGAGGACGGGCGCTGGCTGGCCACGATCGAGTACACCGGCGGCGCGGCGCGGACGCGCGTGCGCAGCCTCAAGATGGCGGGGCGGGAGGTGCACTCGCTGGCGGGCACGCGGCACCTGGCGTTCTCGCGGGACGGCCGGCGCATGGCGTGGTTCGTCCAGGCGGGTCGCGGGCCGCAGACGACGCTGCGCGAGCGGGCGATCGAGGGCGACGACCTGCGCGAGCTCGAGCTGTCGGGCTTCCCCGAGCACCTCGAGTACACGGCGGACGGAGCCGAGGTGCTGGCGCTGCTCGAGAGCGGGAGGTTGACGCGCTGGCGGCCGGCGAGCGGCGGGCGCGAGGAGCACGCGGACGTCTCGCTGATCCTCCCGGGCGCGGCGGCGCTGGCGGACGACGGCCGGACGCTGCAGCTCTCGGGCTACGGGCAGCTGCAGCTGCGCCGCAACGACGCCGGGCTGCGGCGGGTGGCCACGCTGTACGCGCTGCTGTCCGGCGGGTGGCTGGTGGTCAGCCGCTCGGGGGCGGTCGAGGGCAGCGACGACGCGGTCCACAGCTTGGTCACGCGGGCCAGGCAGGGCGCGACGACGCTGGTGTTCGACGGCGGGCTCGGGTGGGACGGGGCGTTCGTCGCGGGCACGCTGCGGCGCGCGCTGGCCGGCGAGGACACCCGGCCGCCGGTGCTGGTGCGCCCCGAGCCGCCGCCGGATCCTCCGCTCGATCGCTGAGGCCTCGCCGTGACCGATCGGTCCCGCGCGGACACCGGCGTGACACGCGGGGCCTGGCGACGCGACCGTGAGAGCGCGGGGGACCCGGTCGGCCTCGCGGGCAGTGAGGCGCGTGCCGAGGAGCGGCGATAACGTCGCCCTGTCGAGGGTGACGGGCCGTCAGGACGCGAATGGGGAGTCGCGGGGATATCGCGGCGAAACGTTGATAAAACGTTGTACGGAATCGCCGTGACGACGCGGATCGATACGCGTCATGGCGCGCCGGCGACTGCCGTTCTTTGCAAGGGCGGACGCAGGAATATGCGGCCGGCCGACGAGCTCGCCGGGGGCCGACGGAGGTCGGTGTCGATCGCAGTCTGCAGTGTGGCTGCGATCACACGCGTGAATCGCGTGACCGGCCCGGACGCCCCGCAGGCGGCGCAGGCGGGGCGTCGCCGACGAATCGGCCGGACCGACGATATGTTGCGATCGTCTTAAGATGCGCAGAGGTGCACGCCGACCAATGACGATTGCGCGGAAGCAGCGTATCGCGGGCGCGGAATCACGGCTTCCGGGCCTTTACGCGACGTCTCGAGCTCGAAATATGTATGCATTAAGTTCGCGACACGGCTTTTAAGGCTTGACTAGGGGAGCGCCGCGAAGCTAGGGTCCTGCGCGCCGACTCGGTGGCACCGCGGAGTGGTGGATACCGGAGGCGCTCGCTCGCGTGAGTCCGACTCTCCGCAGTGAATGTGCGGAGTGTGGGAACGAACCGCTCGGAGCTCGCATTCCGGGCGACGCTCGAATTGAGTGAATACCCTCGGTCTGTCCGGGTGACGGGCCGTGGGTCGGGGATTTCATCGGTGGTCTGTCGCCGCGAGGGGATGGGTCTGCCGCCGTTTTGGGCCCGTGGGGCCGTGAGGCGTTTGGAAACGGCAGCGGGAGCTGCAGTGAAAGAGGTCCGTGATGTCGATCGCAGGTAAGCCGGGGAATGATCAGCAGCAGACGAGTCTCGCCACAGCCGCGGCGCGGCAGCTCGCCACCACGACAAAGTCGCCGCCGCAGATGCAGGGCATCTCGTCGCGCTGGCTGCTCAAGCTGTTGCCGTGGGTCCACGTCAACGGCGTGTTCCGGCTCAACCGCCGCCTGAGCTACGCGGTGGGCGACGGCCGAGTGACGTTCTACAACACCGGCGCCAAGATCCAGGTGGTCCCGCTCGAGCTGTGCGAGCTGCCGCTGTTCCGCGGCTACGAGGACCTCGAGGTGCTGGGCGTGCTGGCGGGGCGCTTCGTGCAGAAGGAGTTCAAGGCGGGCGACGTGCTGACGCAGCGCGGCACCGAGGCGAACGAGATGGTGCTGGTCGCGCACGGCAAGGTCAACAAGATCGGCCTCGGCAAGTACGGCGACGAGACGATCCTCGAGACGCTGGCGGACGGCGACCACTTCTCGTACCAGGTGATCCTCGAGTCGCAGGACTTCTGGGAGTTCACGACCAAGGCGGTGACCGCGGGCACGATCCTGTCGCTGTCGCAGCCGGCGTTCGAGGAGATCGTCGCGCAGTACCCGACGCTGAAGAAGCACGTCGACGGCTTCAAGGCGCGCCAGTCGAAGAGCCAGGACGCGGCCGGGCAGGCGGCGATCGAGGTGTCGGCCGGCCACACCGGCGAGCCGGTGCTGCCGGGCACGTTCGTCGACTACGAGACCAAGCCGCGGGAGTTCGAGCTCAGCGTGGCGCAGACGGTGCTGCAGGTGCACACCCGCGTGGCCGACCTGTTCAACGAGCCGATGAACCAGACGCAGGAGCAGCTGCGCCTGACGATCGAGGCGCTGAAGGAGACCAAGGAGCACGAGCTCGTCAACAACCCGGACTTCGGCCTGCTGCACAACGCCGACCTGAAGCAGCGCATCCACACGCGCAGCGGCCCGCCGACGCCGGACGACATGGACGACCTGCTGGCGCTGGTGTGGAAGGAGCCGTCGTTCTTCCTGGCCCACCCGCGGACGATCGCGGCGTTCGGTCAGGAGTGCAACAAGGCGGGGGTGTACCCGGGCACGGTCGACTTCGGCGGGCAGCACGTGCCGTCGTGGCGCGGGGTGCCGATCTTCCCGTGCAACAAGATCCCGATCTCGGACACGCGGACCACCTCGATCATGCTGATGCGCACCGGCGAGAAGAACCAGGGCGTGATCGGCCTGCACCACGCCGGCATCCCCGACGAGATCGAGCCGAGCCTGTCGGTGCGGTTCATGGGCATCAACGAGAAGGCCGTCATCAACTACCTGGTGAGCCTGTACTACTCGGCGGCGGTGCTGATCCCCGACGCGCTCGGCGTGCTCGAGAGCGTGCAGATCGGTCGCGCAGGCGACTAGAGGGCCCGGACCGCGCGCCGTGCGGGCGCGCGGCGGGGTGACGCCGGGCCGCGACGTCGAGGCGACGTCGCGGCCCCGGCGGGGCAGGTCGCGCGCGCGTCGTTCGCAGGTCGAAGAAGGGGAGCGTCATGTCGAAGTCCGGGCTCGAGGGTGACACGAAGGGGCAGATGAGCCTCAGCACGCTGGCGGCGCGCCAGCTGGCGACGACCAGCAAGTCGCAGCCGAAGATGCAGGGCATCTCGCCGCGCTGGCTGCTGCGGGCGCTGCCGTGGGTCGACGTGTCGGGCGGGACCTTCCGCGTCAACCGGCGCATGAGCTACGCGGTCGGCGACGGGCGGCTTGAGTTCACCAACGTGGGGGCCAGGGCCGCGGTGGTCCCGGCGGAGCTGTGCGAGCTGCCGGTGCTGCGGGGCTTCGCGGACGACGCGGCGCTGGCGGCGCTGGCCGGCAAGTTCGTGCAGTCGGAGCACCGACCGGGCGCGACGATCGCCGAGCTCGGCAAGCCGGCCGAGCACGTGCACCTGCTGGTCCACGGCAAGGCCAACAAGCTGGGCAAGGGCCAGTACGGCGACGACACCATCCTCGAGACGATCGCGGACGGGGCGCACTTCGGCGACGACGCGATCGTCGAGGACGACGACGTGTGGGAGTACACGGTCAAGGCGGTCACGCCGTGCACGGTGCTGTCGCTGCCGCAGGCGGTGTTCGAGGAGCTGATCGCGCGCACGCCGGTGCTGCGGGCGCACGTCGAGCGCTACAAGGAGCTGCTGCGCAGGCCGCAGGACAAGGCCGGCCAGGCCGCGATCAAGCTGTCGGCGGGCCACGCGGGCGAGGTCGTGCTGCCGGGCACGTTCGTCGACTACGAGCCGAAGCCGCGGGAGTACGAGCTCAGCGTGGCGCAGACGGTGCTGCAGGTGCACACCCGGGTCGGCGACCTCTACAACGACCCGATGGACCAGGTCGAGGAGCAGCTGCGGCTGACGATCGAGGCGCTGCGCGAGGCGCAGGAGCACGAGATGCTCAACAACCGCGACTTCGGCCTGCTGCACAACGCGGACTACAAGCAGCGCATCAACACGCGCAAGGGGCCGCCGACGCCGGACGACATGGACGAGCTGCTGTGCCGCCGGCGCAAGACCAAGTTCTTCCTGGCCCACCCGCGCACGATCGCGGCGTTCCGCCAGGAGTGCACGCGGATGGGCATCGAGGCGCCGCCGGTGGCCTTCGAGGGGGCGACGGTGGCGTCGTGGCGCGGGGTGCCGATCCTGCCGTGCGACAAGGTCCCGATCTCGCCGGAGGGCACCAGCTCGATCCTGGCGATGCGCGTGGGGCTCGAGGCCCAGGGGTGATCGGCCTGTATCGCGAGGGGCTGCCGGACGAGCGCGAGAAGGGGCTGTCGGTGCGCAGGATGGGGCTCAACGAGCGGGCGGTGACGTCGCTGCTGGTGACGACCTACTACTCGGCGGCGGTCATGATCCCCGACGCGCTCGGCATCCTCGAGAACTGCGAGATCACCCGCTGAGGCGGCGCCGCGGCCTGCATGCTGATCTCGGCGGACATCCTGATCGCCAACCTGTCGGCGCTGGGGGCGGTGCTCGTCGCGCTGCTGCTGGTCGGGTTCGTCGCCTCGCGCGTGCTCCTGCGGGCCGTCGGCGCGCTGCTGCGGCGGCTCGACGGCACCGGCGAGCTGGCGCGCCGGTGGACCGGCCAGCTGACGCGGCTGTTCGTGGTGCTGGCGCTGCTGGTCACGCTGGGGACGCTCGCCGGGGCGGTCGCGCTGACGTTCTACGAGGTCGACGCGGCGGCGGCGGTGCGGCGGTGGGTCGTGGGCACGCTGCTGGCCGACCCGGCGGCGGTGGCGTGGACGGCGGCCAGGCTGACGGGCGTGGTGTTCGGCGCGCCGGCGCTGTACTTCCTGCTGCGCAGCGTCGTCGCCTCGATCGGCGAGGCGATCGGGCGGACCGAGGCGTTCGTCGGGCGGCGGGCGGCGCTCGACCTGGTGGTCGCGCGGCTGATCGTCACCCTGCGCTCGCTGTGCGTGTTCGGGGCGCTGTGGGCGGCGGCGCGGACGCTGACCGACTCCGAGTCGGTGCTCTACCCGCTGGCGGTGGTCACCTACGTGGCGGTCGGGGTGTCGCTGGCGCGGGCGGTCGTGGCGGTCGCGCACATGGCGATCGAGGTGCTGTTCGAGGTCTCGGACAAGCTGCAGGGCAAGCGGTCGCCGCTGCGCTACATCGGGCGCATGCCGCGGCTGGCGGGGGTGACCCGGCGGGTCGTCGACTACTTCGTGTACGTGGGCACGGCGACGATGATCAGCCACCAGCTCGCGCCGGGCACGCTGCTGGCCGAGTGGGGGCAGACGCTGATCCGCGTGATCGCCATCCTGTACGTCAGCCGGGTGGTGGTCGAGGTCGTGGAGGTGATGCTGCGCGAGGCGCTGGCGGCCAGGACGCAGGAGATGTCGGAGATCGAGTACCAGCAGAAGCTGACGCTGGTGCCGGTGGCGACCAGCCTGGCGCGCTACGGGATCTACATCTTCAGCTTCGCCATGGCGCTCGGCGAGCTGGGGCTCGACACCACGCCGCTGTTCGCGGCGGCGGGGCTGATGGGCATCGCCGTCGGGCTGGGGGCGCAGGCGATCGTCAGCGACCTCGTGCAGGGGTTCTTCATCCTGTTCGAGGGGCTGTTCCTGGTCGGGCACAAGATCAAGATCGGCGAGTTCCAGGGCAACATCGAGGAGATCGGGGTGCGCGTGACCAAGATCCGCGACGACTACGGGGTGGTCCACGCCATCCCCAACGGCGAGATCCGGGCAGTTTCGAACCACTCGCAGGGCCACGTCAACGCGATCGTCGAGTTCGGGGTCCCGCACGAGGAGGACCTGGCGCGGGTGTTCGCGGCGCTGAAGGAGCGGTTCGCGGCGGCCCGCCTGGGCATGCCGGAGATCCTCGACGACACGGCGATCGTGGTCCAGGAGCTGCGCGAGTCGTGCGTGTGGCTGCGGACGGTCACCCGCGCCGCGCCGGGGCAGGACGACCCGGTGTGCGAGGCGATCCGCTACGAGATCAAGGCGGCGCTGGCGGAGGCCCGGGTCGCCGCGCCGCATGCATATCAGGTGGTGCGTTACGAGGCCCCGAGGGGGCTGCCGCCGGCGGCGGAGGGCAGGGTCTGATGCGTAAGCAGCCGTTCACACTCCCGGACTTCTACCTGCCGCACCCGGCGCGCCTCAACCCCAACCTCGAGGGCACGCGCGTGCACTCGAAGGAGTGGGCGCGCGGGATGGGCATGATCGACGGCAGCGTGTGGACCGAGCGCGACCTCGACGCCCACGACTATCCGCTGCTGTGCGCGTACACCCACCCGGATTGCTCGCAGTCGGTGCTGGACCTCATCACCGACTGGTATATCTGGGTGTTCTTCTTCGACGACCACTTCCTCGAGATTTTCAAGTACTCGAAGGACCTGAAGGGGGCGCAGGCCTACCTCGATCGCCTGCCGGCGTTCATGCCGGAGGACCTGGCGGAGCCGGCGCTGCAGGCCGAGAACCCGGTCGAGGCGGGTCTGCACGACCTGTGGCGGCGCAGCGCGCCGGCGATGTCGCGGGACTGGCGGCGGCGCTTCATCAAAGTGACGTGGGACCTGCTGGTCGAGTCGATGTGGGAGCTCGGCAACATCCACATCAATCGGGTGGCGAACCCGCTCGAGTACGTGGAGATGCGGCGCAAGGTCGGCGGGGCGCCGTGGTCGGCGGGGCTGGTGGAGATCGCCGCGGGCGGCGAGGTGCCGGCGGCGCTGGCCGACTCGCGGGCGCTCGGGGTGCTGCGCGACACCTTCTCCGACGCGGTGCACCTGCGCAACGACCTGTTCTCGTACCAGCGCGAGGTCGAGGAGGAGGGCGAGAACTCCAACTGCGTGCTGGTGGTCGAGCGGTTCTTCGGGTGCAGCACCCAGAAGGCGGCGGACATCACCAACGACCTGCTGACCGGGCGCCTGCACCAATTCGAGAACACCGCGTTCGTCGAGCTGCCGCTGCTGTACGCCGAGCGCCGGACCCCGCCCGACGGGCAGGCGGCGGTCGCGAGGTACATCAAGGGGCTGCAGGACTGGCAGTCGGGCGGGCACGAGTGGCACCTGCGGTCGAGCAGGTACATGAACCTCGGCACGCGCAACGACCGGCCGCACGAGACGGTGCCGGGCTTCGCGCGCATCGTCATGGCGGAGGTCGAGGCGACGGACCGGCCGGGCCTCGCCGACCAGCTGGCGCGCCTGCGCGGGCCGACCGGCTTCGGCACCGCGGCGGCGAGGATCCGCCCGGGGCAGCTCGGGCTGCAGCGCCTGAAGTTCCACACCGACACGCTGTTCAAACCGGTCGGGCCGACGGTGCTGCCGAAGTTCTACATGCCCTACAAGGCGCGGGTGAACCAGCACCTCGAGCGCTCGCGGCGCTACTGCGTCGAGTGGTCGCGGGCCATGGGCTTCTACCTGCCGGTGCCGGGCGCCCCGGGCGGGAGCGTGTGGACCGAGGAGAAGGTGCGGGCCTACGACTTTGCGGAGTGCGCGGCCCGGCTGCACCCCGACTGCGAGGGCGAGGAGCTCGACGTCTCGTCGGCGTGGTTGACCTGGGGGACCTACGGCGACGACCTGTTCCCGATGCTCCACGGCAACGGGCGCGACCTGGCGGGGGCCAGGCTGCAGGCCGAGCGGCTGGCGCTGTTCATGCCGCTCGACCTGGTGAGCATGCCGCCGCCGCAGAGCCCGCTCGAGGCGGGGCTGGCGGACCTGTGGCCGCGGACGGCGCGTGGCATGTCGCGGCGCGACCGGGCGCACTTCAAGAAGGGCGTGGTCGACATGGCGGAGAGCTGGGTGTGGGAGGTGCTCAACCAGGGCCAGCACCGCGTGCCCGAGCCGGTCGACTACGTGGAGATGCGGCGAAAGACGTTCGGCTCGGACCTGACGCTGAACCTGGCGCGGGTGACCAAGGGGCGCGACCTGCCGCCGGAGGTGCTGGAGTCGCGCGAGCTCGGCTGGCTCGAGGTGTCGGCGCAGGACTACGCGTGCTTCATGAACGACGTGTTCTCGTACCAGAAGGAGATGGAGTTCGACGGCGACCTCCACAACATCCGCCTGGTGCTCGAGAAGTTCCTGGACATCGGCCGGCACGAGGCGCTGGCGGTGGCGAACGCGCTGATGACCGCGCGCATGCAGCAGTTCGAGCACGTGCTGGCCAACGACCTGCCGGCGCTGGTGGAGCGCCTGCAGCTCGACGAGCCCGCCCGCGCGGCGCTCGGCAAGTACGTCGAGGGCCTGCAGGACTGGCTGGCGGGGATCCTCGACTGGCACCGCCTGACCGGCCGCTATGACGAGAGCTTCCTGCGGGCGCACCACTCGCCGCCGGGCATGGCGGCGGCGCAGGCGGCGGGGGCCGCGGCGGCGCGCGCGAAGGACGCGCTGAAGGCCGCGGCCGCGCGCATCGTGTGACGATTCCGATTCACGACTGAGATCCGTAGCGAGACCACAAAACCGTACGCCGAGGCGCGGCCGACGTGTCCGCCGGGTTCGGCCATTGTCACGAGAGGGAGAGAGGGAACGACCATGAATCAGCCGATCACGGCCAAGAACGTGCTGCGCAGCGAGTACCAGAAGTCGGTGGCGAACTACTGGAACACCAACCAAAACGACCCGCAGAACATCCTGCTCGGGCACATCGACGGCTACTACCACCACCACTACGGGATCGGCGACGTCGACTGGAAGGTGCTGGAGGCGCCGGAGGCGGAGCGCGACGACCGCGTGCTGCGCGAGCTGCACCGCCTCGAGCACGCGCAGGCGACCTACCTGATCGACCACCTCGGCGACGTCAAGCCGACCGACCGCGTGATGGACGGCGGCTCGGGCCGCGGCGGGACCAGCGTGATGGTCCACGAGCGCTTCGGCAACCAGGTCGACGGCGTGTCGATCTCCGAGTACCAGGTCGGCTTCGCCAACGAGCAGGCCGAGAAGCGCGGCATCAGCGAGAGGGTGAAGTTCCACTTCCGCAACATGCTCGACACCGGGTTCGAGGCCGGGTCGATGCGCAGCATCTGGACCAACGAGACCACGATGTACGTCGACCTGTTCAAGCTGTACGCCGAGTTCTCGCGGCTGCTGCAGGACGGCGGGCGTTACGTGTGCATCACCGGCTGCTACAACGACGTGCTCGGCGGGCGCTCGCGCGCGGTCAGCCAGATCGACGCGCAGTACATCTGCAACATCCACCCGCGCAGCGAGTACTTCAAGGCGCTGGCGGCCAACGACCTCGTGCCGATCCAGGTGACCGACCTGACCGCCGCGACGATCCCCTACTGGGAGCTGCGCAACAAGTCGTCGGTGCGCACCGGCGTCGAGGACCCGTTCCTCACCGCCTACAAGGAGGGGAGCTTTCATTACCTGATGATCGTCGCGGACCGGCTGCCCCGGTGACGCGCGGGCGCGGGCCGACGGGACGCCGGTCCGCGCCAGGGTTCGTGTGCACGGCCCTGCGGGCCGCGATTGTTTTCATGGCCGCGGGTTGCGACCATCGAGCGGACCGGCGCGGGCCGATCGGACGGGGGCGAGGGCGATGAGCGAACAGCGAGGCAAGACCACGGAATCTGCTCTGGACGCGGCGCGCGGCGTCGCGGCCCGGCCGCGCGGGCTCGGCACGTTCGCGGCGCGGCTCGCCGACCAGGTGGTGCGGGCGGCGCGGAGCGGCGAGCTCGATCCGCCGGCGGCGCGGGTCGAGGCCGACCCGGCGTACGGCCACCGGCCGTGGGGCGACCGCACCTATCAGCCGCTCTACTGCCCGCTCACCGAGCGGTTCAACGAGCCGCTGGCCGACGAGGTCGACGAGCGCCTGGCCGCGTGGGCCGGCGAGATCGGGTACTCCGAGGAAGAGGTCGCCAAGGTCCGCAAGATGCGGTTCGGGCGCCTGGTGATGCTCGGGCACCCGGACTGCGACGACCCCGACCGCCTGCTGATCGGCGCGAAGCTCAACTTCGCGTGGTGGGCGGCCGACGACTACTACGCCGACGACACGGCGATGGGCGCCGACTCGCAGCAGCTGCCGCCGCGGCTGGTGGTGGCGATGGCGGCGATGGACCCGGTGCCGCCGGCGGGCGAGTTCTCGGGGCCGCTCGCGGAGACGATCGCGGGCGACCGCGTGCTGGTCGCGCTGCGCGGGGGCATGGAGCACGCGGGCCGCTACGGCACGCCGGCGCAGGTCCAGCGCGTCAACTACGCGACGTTCTCGATGTACGTGTCGTGGTGCGGCTACGCGGCGTGGCGGCACACGGGCGAGTATCCGCCGGCCTGGAAGTACCTGGCGGCGCGCCAGCACGACAGCTTCTACACGTCGATGACGCTGATCGACATCATCGGCGGCTACAACCTGGCGGCGGATCTGTTCTACGACCCGCGGGTGCGCAGGCTGGCGTTCTGGGCGGGCACGGCGGTGGTGCTGGTCAACGACCTCTACTCGGTCGGCAAGGACCTGCAGGACGAGAAGCCGCCGTGCAACATGGTGCTGCAGGTCGCGGCCGACCGCGGGTGCTCGATCGCGGAGGCGACCGAGGCGGTCGTGCACCTGCACAACGACATGGTCCACGACTTCGAGGCCGGGCACCGCGAGCTGATGGCGGCGGCGAGCCCGGAGCTGCAGCGGTTCCTGCGCGGGCTGCGGTCGTGGATGGGCGGCGGGTTCGAATGGCACGACAGCAACCCGCGCTACCGCACCGGGGCCTCGCGGGCGTAGCGGGCGTAGCGGGCGACGTGCAGCGTACGCGCGCGAGCGCACCGTCGCGGAGATTGCCCGGCGGTTCGGCGCTCGCCTACCATGGGGCCTCGACCGTGGTGTGGTGAACGACGAGGACCCGCAGGCGAGCGCATCGTGGGAGCCGACGCTGTCCGGGCTGACGCTCGGGGTGACCGCGGCTCCGCACGACCCGCGCGGGCGCGCGGCGCTGCTGGCCGGCGCGCCGCCGGGGGCGATGACGGCGCCGGCGCCGAAGCCGGCGATCCTCGGGCGCGGCTCGTCGGTCGGGCGCTACTTCATCCTCGGCGAGCTCGGGCAGGGCGGCATGGGGGTGGTCTACGCGGCCTACGACCCGGAGCTCGACCGGCGGGTCGCGATCAAGGTGCTGCTGGTGGGCGACGGCGGCTCGCTGTCGGACGGGCGCACGCGGCTGCTGCGCGAGGCGCAGGCGCTGGCCCAGCTGTCGCACCCGGCGGTGGTGGCGATCCACGACGTCGGCACGCTCGGCGAGCAGGTGTGGATCGCCATGGAGTTCGTCGACGGCAGGACGCTGGCGGAGTCGCTGGCGACGCGGCGGCCGGCCTGGCCGGAGGTGCTGTCGCTGTTCCGCCGCGCCGGCGAGGGGCTGGCGGCGGCGCACGCGAAGGGCATCGTCCACCGCGACTTCAAGCCCGAAACACGCTGCCCCGCTCAGACTGCCCCCCCTTCCGCCGTTCGGCCGAATTCTCGCAAGTAGGGGCGATCAGAGCGGGGTAGATCGTCGCGTCATGCCGCGTCATGCCGCAGTTTTGGCAACCGCTTGGCAACGTGCTGGCAGGAAGGCGGCCGCCGAGTCAGACTGGGGATCCCCGTGGCCTCGCGGAAAGGCACCTGCTCGCGCGGCTCCTGTGGTTCGCGGCCGCCGCGCTGATCGCCATCGACGGCTCCCGATGCATCATGGTCTTGCCGACCACCGTATCCGTTCGACGGACCGCGTCGTGACCTCGACGGCGATCCGGGCTACGTGGTCGGGGCGTGTTCGACGAGCGAGATGCCGCGGAAGACGTTGGCGGCCAGGCGCTGCTGAGTGTCCTCCTGCTGCAGGGTCTGCTGCCAGAAGGCGGGGGCGAGCTCGAGGACGCGGCTCTTGGGCCAGGACGGCAGGAGGCACAGCAGGTCGCGGATATAGGCCCAGGGCTCGATGCCGTGGAGCTGGCAGCTCGCCAGGAGGGTGACAAAGACCGTGTTGGCATGGGCGCCCTCGTCGCTGCCCAGGAAGAGCCAGTTCTTGCGGCCGAGCACCTCGCGGCGCAGGTGCTGCTCGGAGATGTTGTTGTCGAGCGGCAGGCGGCCGTCGTCGAGGAATCGGCGCAGCGCGGCGCGCTGGTTGCGGGCGTAGCCGAGGGCCTTCGAGATCGGCGTCTCGTCGAGGGCCGAGGCGGCCTGCTGCTCGCACCAGTCGAAGAAGGCGTCGGCGATGGGCCGCGACTTCTGGCGACGGACCTCCTCGCGCTTCTTGCAGCCGCTTGCTCAGCAGGCAGTACCCATTCTTGTCCCACCACAGCACCTTCGCACCCCCTGCTTCGTCTCAGTCGCCTCGTACGTGTAGGCGTCCGAGAGCTGCAGCGTAAATCGACCGTACACCGTACACCGGCTCCGCTGGGTTCAACACCAGCGCGCTTTGCTCGTCGCCCTCATCATTCATCTCGTCACCTCCGAGGCTCAGGTAGCCCCTCGGAGGTGTTCATGTCACGACGCAGTCTGCCGAACGGATACCGACCACCGACCACCCGCCGAGATCCGAGCTCGCCAAGGACGAACTCGCGGGCTTCGGCGTCTGCGGCGACTGCCCCTACTAGCGGTCGAGGTGATTCAGATGACGCAAAATCCGACATTTCCCAAACCCACAGGTGCTTCATTTGGAGGGAAAAACGGTAAGCAGCTTTCGTCGGGCGACGGACACATCGGACTGAAGACATCGCAGAGTGCAAGGCAGCAAGCAGAGGCCATTACGTCGCACGCTTCGGATGCCGTCGCATCCGCACAAATGAGGCCAACATCGCATGCATCCAAGGATGCACAAGAACCATATATCTCCCCGCCATCTCCCGAATTATCAGGAACGCAGTCGAACCCATTCACAGCAATGTCTGGTGAGGGCACACAGAGCTTATCCAAACAATCATTATCCAGGGGATGACAATTTGGGATGCACCCATTCAGTACTTCGTAGCCGCCGAGGAGGCAGTCATACCCACTTGGACATATTGGACTCTCAACCGACCCCGTGCACATCTGCAGGCAGAGACGGGTCGCTCCCGAGACAGGAAGGCATAGTAGACCTTTATCGCAGTTATCTAGTTGTGCATCACCAAACAATTCACACGTCTCGCCGGGCTGGTGTGGTTCATCAACAAGCGGAACACATTTTGACATGTCGTGAGTTTGGGCACCTGCATTTCCGGAAACATAAGGAGCACACTTTTCACCGCTCGGACAATCCTGAACGAAAACATCGCATGTATCATTTGCACCTGTTTCGCAAACAAAATTACAAGTCGTCTCCGTAAATCCCGTCAGCGAAGATGCTGTCGCATCCGAGGATGCTGTTGCCAGTACTCCAGTTGAGAGCGGCTCTGAGGTCGTAGGTATGGCAGCCGCACTTTCACTTTCACCTGAATCTCCAGTGACATCCGTGCTAACAGAGGCAGAGGAGGTCGAAGGTATAGAAGAAATAGGCTCTTTGGGCCCGCACGAGCCACACATGCCAAAACCGACAAGCAATGCGCGTGTGAAGTCAGAACGGCGAGCCATAGCCTTCCCTCAGGCCGAGATCCTAACCTTGGTACGGTTCACAGTCAAACGTGCAAAAAAAGCCGCCTTGCGCAAATGTTGCGGGAGGGGGGGGGCCTCTGTCGGAGAGCCATCAGGTAAACGCTACTCGGAAACCTCCAATCGCAATCTTGGATTTCTTTAGATTTGAGCTCAAGAACGAGATGCGTAAGACTTTCATTTGGGAGAATCCCTTAGCAAGGCCGAACAGCGACAAAGGGATCCTAATCGTGCTGGGGCAGGTTATGGTATGTTCATTTAAGCCACTATATGATGGCTCAATATTCACGGCTACAAATTTCGATTTAACGAAGCCGTCCCACAAGAAAACCTGTGCACTGGCAGGGGACAGATACGCCTCGTCCATGGTGCTACCAACTACAACCGCAAAAAACTCTATAGCTGCAACGTCATCCTTCAGCGCTTGTGGATTTGTGATATTCACATCAATGCGGGGAGAGGAAAATTTGTCACGATCCCACGAAACAACAAAACCACGCGTTGTCTGACTCACGCAGGTTGGTTCAATAATTCGGAGTTCATCAAAAACCGGAACACCATCGTTATACCACATCCCGACAAACCCAATATCTGCAGCGGATGCATATAAATGAGTCGGGCGATAGCGATCGAAACGAGGAAGCACCGTCAGGGTATCGAGATCCGATTGCGTTTCTTGATTACCAACATTATAGGAGATCTTTGCTCCGTCTAAGAACACAGTGGCGAATTCCGACTTGTCTGCTAATTTCCAGAGCAGAAACATTGCTACATAATTTGCCACTGCAGTATTCTGTGCAGGTCCGCCAATCATCCCAATGTTGCCAGGATAAAAGCCGTCAAGAGCGCCTTGCTGACTATCCTTCGATCGTAGCATCTGAATGTGATTGCATTGCCACATCCACATCAGGTATTTGCCCCCAGTCGGGTTAGCCCTTTCGTAGGCCATGAGTGTCAGGGGATCATTGGAGGGGATGTCTCCGTCTCTTACTGGGGCCAGAGCCAGAAATGTTTCTGCAGGTTGAAGATACTGAAAATCGCCGGCCGTACCTGCCAACGAGACTACCGCGTGCACTTTAGAATAATTCTCGACATGATTCTCTCGAATGATCGTGCCGGCTTTCGAGGCAGCGGGACCTGCTTGGCTGTGTCCAACCAAGGCAAGGGGTTTTCCTTTGACATAGAGATTGGTCCCAAGTGTTTGATTGAGATAGATGAGATGGCGGATAATGGTTTCCCATGTACCCTGAGCCACGCTGGTTTGATTATTAAGCGGACGCGGCCTTACACTCAGACACACGAACCCCTTAGCGGCCAGAAGGCCGCCTATATGGTCCATTGTATAAGTATAGCCGTCATCATACGATCCGTTGAAGCCTAGCTCCCCGTGAGCCATGATTACGACCCCCTTCACAGTCTGTGGTCCAAATATTACAGAGGGCCTGAAGATTTTTCCTTGATCCGTGAAACTATACCCAGGGTAAATAAAGTCATAGAGCTGCGTTGTAATGAACGATGCAGCATACAGCTGCGAGACAGGCTGCGGACCCGGCAAGAGCAAGCCGATCCCCATCGGTGGCCGTGCAACAATGGATCGTTGTAAACTCGATCCTCCACTTCCGACTTGCAAACTTGACGGTGATGCCAGTGCACGACTGGTCGGGCTTGCTTGAACTAATGAACTGTCAAGTTTCGCCACATCGTCCGCCGCAAGACGTTTGGCTTCCATGAGATTAGTCATGGAGCTTTTAATTCTACTCGTACCAATTGACAGTGAAGATGGATCATACAGTATCGAGCCTTCGTTTTTCGATGCGACCTCGCATGGAGTGTCGAACTGGTCGCAGTTCGAATCGCAGAAATGTCGGGTCTTGCTGGTCATCGGGCACGTCAGGTTCGAACACCAATAAAGGTGACATCGAGGCCATCCTCAAGTTCGATGGCGGTTTCGGCGGGTACGAGCACATCGTTATAGCCGATCAGCACTTTTTGTACCGCAGCTGCGCCAAGAGGCCCGATTTTGACCCCTTTGTCGAGATTTCCTCCTTGTCCGACCTTGATCGTTACGATCGCGTTGGTGCGCGTGTGGTTAGCGTAGAGAATCATTGGTGCTCCGGACGACCAGAGATACGCTGAGCTCGGTATAGAAAGTGCCGGCAACTGCGGTTGCCTGGTAGCCGATGAGGAGGGCCTTGAGAAAGGGACCTGGTCCGGTTCCGCTGGCGCTCAGGAGCGCGGGAGGGGTTACCGAACTTGTGTAGGAGGTGCTGGCGAACGTTGATGAGGTCTTTGTGAATTCTCGGGCATCGTCCTCGCTGGGGAAGGTGTCGTAGAGCGCGACACCAACGACTTGGTTGTCCGAGAAGGAGAGCGCATGGACCCTGATCCAAAGCTGGACATAGTAGAAGTTGGCGGTCGGGATAGCTGCCTGGAGGAGCACCTGCTGTTGACCGCCCGCGGCGAGGTAGGACCAGTCGAAGGCCTTTCGCCGCAGTATCGGTATAATATTGCACCCCATTCCGCGAGCCTCTATGAGCGGACTCGTGGCGCGGGGCGTCACGGGTAGCGCCTTCGCTCGGCGGTTCGGGTCGCCGCGCATGCCTACACATCCCTCAAGACGAGGTACACGCTGAACTCACCGTACAGGATTGCACCGGTGGTGGTCGTCTGGCTCGCGCGAAGGATGACCTTGAGGTAGCCCTGCGGGTCGGTCCCCGAGATGGTCTTGATGTTGGGCGAGGCGTTCGTGATGCTCGCTGTTGTCAGGAAGTCCGTGGTGTCGACAAATTCCTGCCGATCGAGCTCGGACGGGAACGTGTGCTGGAGCTTCAGGGTGAAATTGCCCGACGTCACCGAAATCTGGTGCACCAGGACCACCGCGCGAATGCGATACCAAGCGCCCACGTCGACAGCGGGATGTAGAACGACATCCTGGTTCGTGCCGTTCGCAAGGTAGCTGAATTCGAAAATGCGCTTCTCGCAAATGGGTACAATGATGCCAGCCATCTGTCATTCCTCACGGTTGGGGCCATGCGACCCGCGGCTGCTCGTCCGCGGTCGCGCGCAGCGAACCCAGGCTCTCTTCGCAGGGCTGCACGAGGATCTCACCCTACGCGTCTCCTACCCTCCGTGGGAAACAGATTTGAAAGGGTGAAAAGGATAAAACTCACGTCGATTCCCGTGATGGTCAGTCTCCATTCCCTCGCCGCCCTTGAGCGAGATGCACGGCTCGGACAGGCGAGGGGGAGCGTTTCGGGTCCATGCGCTTAGCCGCGCTTAGCCGCGCTTAGCCGAGCGCAAGGCCCCGAACACCTTGAGGTAGCCTTCTCTCTCAGACACCTCGGTGAAGTTGTCGTAGAGCAACACCAAGATGGCGAAGCGCGCGCGGTCTTGACGCGGGCCGTCGCTATCTATGACGCACACGAGGGCATTCAAGAAAATGAACTGTGGACCCGCTTCTGCCTCGCTCGGGCCCTGAGTGCTGGGCCATCCAGTGACGAGGTAATGGACAGCATCGTCGCGCTCTTTATCTACTCCGTCGTCCTTGGGATCGGGGTCCTCCGAAGAATCTGTGGGTCGGATAGCTGTCTGAGAGGACAGGTCTGGTATGTCCTGGCGGCGTGACGGGGTCAGTGAAACCGGTGGATGAGGGGCGGCTCGGGCAGCTTGCCGAGGGCGTGGTAGAGGGCCGTGGAGGTGACGTCGTAGCTGCGGAAGCCGTAGGCGCGGCGGATGATGATCTTGAGCTTGTTGTTGAGGCCCTCGACGGCGCCGGAGGAGATGGCGCCGCCGGCACGGAACCAGTTGAGGATGAGGTCGGCTTTCTTCTCGAGGGTCTTGGCGACGCGGGCGAGGGGCTTGAGCTTGGAGCGCCTGGCGCGGCGGCACCAGCCGGTGAGGAAGAGGCAGGCGCGGGCGGGGCTGAAGAGGTCCCAGAGCTGGCGCAGTTCCTCCTTGAGGAGGTAGGCGCGGACGGTCCGGAGGTTGGCCTTGACGAGGTCGGCGAGCTTGGCGGCCTGGGGCTCGGAGAGGTTCTCCGGCGACTTGAGGAAGATCCAGCGCTTGTGCTTGAGGACGGTCTCGCCGCGGCGGGTCAGCTCGGCGGCCTCGCTGCGGCGGACCTCGTCGACGGCCCTGTGGACGCCGGCGACGATGTGGAAGCGGTCGAGCACGCTGAGCGCCCAGGGCACGCGTTCGCGGATGACGTTGAGGAACGGCTGCCACATGTCCGAGGCAACGGCGCGCAGGTTCCTGGCGTTGCCGCCGAACCAGTCGAAGAAGCTGCGCAGCGCCGCCTCGGTGCGCTCCTGGCCGATCCACAGCAGGCGCCGACGGCCCTCGTCGAGCGCGTACACGACGGTCAGGAACTTGCGGCCGCAGCGCTGCCACATGACCTCGTCGACGCCGAGGACCTCGACGTCGTCGAGGGTGCGGTGCGCCAGCCCGTACTCGACGGCGACCTTCACCGCGGCGAACACGGTGTCCCACGTCACGTGGAACGCCCGAGCGACCTCCTTCCAGCTCATCCGCTGGGCCCACCCGGCGAGAAACCACGCGAAGCTCGTGGTGATCGTCTGCTTGCCCGTCGCCCACGACACGGCCTCGACGATCACCCGCTTGCAGCGACCGCACGAGATGCGGCGCATCGCGTACAGGAAGAATACGGCGATCCCCCACAGCGGGACGAACTGGTACCGGCGCTCGTGCAGCGTGTCGTAGGTCGGCCCCGGCGTCCTGCAGCGCGAGCAGATTCCCTTGCGGCCCTTCGCCGGCCGCACCCGGACCAGGAGCGTGGGCCGTGGTCGACGCCGGTTCAACTTGAACCCGTCGTACACGAAGCCCTTGTGTTCCTCGACGAAGTTGAGCAGAGTCTTGAGCTGCACCGTGCGCCTGCCTTGGCTGCGTTTTGTGTGGTAACTGAACTCTACCAGAGCGGGGCACGGTGCACTTCCCTTGCCGCTGGTCGGCGAGGCGGTCAAGGGCAAGCTCGCTGCGCTCGCCGCCTCCGGCGGCCCTTGACCGCCTCGCCGCCCAGCAGCCGCTCGCCACTACGCCGCGAAGGCGAGGCCTTCGCGGCCGATGTCACGAACCTGTCCTCTCAGACAGCTATCGGACCCACAAATTCTTCGGACGAGGCTGGGATCGCCAACCTCTGGCTTCTCCTGGATTCGGATCGAGGTGGGCCGCTGTTGTGTGCACTGCTCCGACGCTACCCGGAGCATCGGGATGAAGTCGAACAACTCGTGGGTAGCTTCAAGCTCGACGATCAACGTCGCGCACTCCATGGCCTCTAACACCGCGGGCGAGAAGTCAGCGAGGAACGGGATGAGGGGCCGGGGCCTCGCGGGAGGGGACGCCCCATTAGTCGCGGCGCGCCGTGCCGACCGCCCACGATGATGGCCGGGTCTGTGGGGCGACCCCTGCTACTGGTCGAGCAGTACACCCACCGTGCCGATAAGGGGGCTTCCCTGGGCGAAGCTGAGACCTGCTACGGCGTGGACGGCACAACGATCCCGGGGCAGCTTGACGGGGACGCCATCGATGGTATCGAGCGTCGCCTGCCCGTTCGCCACCTGCAGCTTGAGCGAGATGTACGGCTCGGACGAACACGGTCGCAGTGCGGCCGCGGTCTCCGGGCTGAGCATCGTCCGCTCCACGGCGGCCCACGTCAGCCGGGATTTCGCCACGATCCTGTTTCGCTTGTTCCTCGTGGTTTGATCCGGCACCGGCGCAGGCAGCTCCCTCTTGGACAGGTCCGGAGCCGCCGGGGCTGGCGGCGCCGAAACGGGGTCGTCCGGCGCAGGAGCCGGGCCTACCGGCGCCAACGTCCGCACCATGTCCGGGTTCGTGTCGGCCGCTGTCGAGTCCCGAGCCACCGGGACCGGTGCCGCCACGGGAGTCGGGTCTGCCGGCGCCAACGTCCGCACCGTCTCCGGGTCGGCCGGAGTCGAGTGCGGCACCGTGGAGGTGTCCATCGCCGGGGCGGCACTCAGGCTCGCCCGGGCAGCGAACACGCCGAGCGCCGCCGCCGACACGACGCTGGTGACGCCGATCCACATGGGCATGCCACGTCTCCGCGGCTGCGCGTCGAGAGCGGCGAGGGCGGCCTGGAGCGCCTCGATCATGGCCGACGCGGACGAATACCGCGTGTCCCGGCCGGCAAGCGCCTGCATGACGACGTCGCTGACGACCTGGGGGATCGACCGCAGGAGCGACCGGGGCGACGGGACGGTGAGCGGCTCGTCGCCCTCGCCCTCGCCGGTGTCAACCTCCCGAAAGGTGAGCAGCGCATACATCACGGCCCCGACCGACCAGAGGTCGGCCCGGTGATCGAAGTCCTCTTCGCTGAGGATCTCGGGCGCGGTGTAACCGGCGGTGCCCTGGCCCTCGGGCGGGGATGTCGGGCCGCCCGAGATCGCCGGACAGGGAGGCCGGGTCCACGCGCGACCGAGGTCGATGAGGAGGGCCTCGTCGCGCTGGCCCTCGTGCTCGCGCCAGAGGCAGTTGTTGAGCGAGACGTCGCCGTGCACCACACCGGCCCGGTGAAGGGCATGGAGGCCGTAGAGGATCTGCAGGGCGATGTTGCAGACGCGGCGCGGCGCCAGGCGCCCGCGCGCCGCGAGCTCGCTGAGCGACGCAGCGCCCGGCATGTAGTCGTAGACGATGAACCGCCGGCCGACGTCCCGTCCGAAGTACAGCGCGGCGAGCAGGTGCGGGTCGCGGATGCGGGCGGCGAGTCGAGCCTCCTGGGTGAAGTAGGCGACCACGTCGGTGCCCTCGAGCTCGGGGTCCATGACCTTGATCGCCACGGTCCCCTTGGTGACGAGGTCAAGGGCGCGGAAGACTCGGGCCGTCCCGCCGGTGCCGAGCTGCGCCTGGATCTCGTACCGACCTTCGAGGAGGTCGCCGGGGCGTACTTTCGGGGGCGGGGCCTCGGTGCACATGGTGAGACCTTTAATCCCAGGTTCGCGTCGTCATGTGTGCTGCGATCTCGTCGAGCGACCACCCCTCGTCGCGTAGCCGCCGGGCGAGGTCCGCCTGGGCGACCGCATGGCGCGGGTACTTGGACAGATTGCCGCGGCCCCGCACCGCCTCGAGCGGCGGGGGAACCACACCCTTGTTGATCCACTCGCGCAGCGTGGCGTAGCTGACGCCGGCGGCCTTGAGCACCTCGGCCGTGACCACGAAGTTCCTGCGCGGTTTTGGCGCACGCGGGCCCATGCGGGCCGAGTGTAGGGGATAGCCCAGTGGATGCGCGAAAAAATTAAGTTGATGTTTACCAATGTATACCAGATATTTTTCATCCAGGAGAGATGCACATGAAACCTTCTGTAACAGGTCCTACGGCGGTGTTCGACCAAAAAAGGCTCGTATACGCCGTCTGCGGGCAGATCAGGCGAGATTACGACAGCATGGAGGCCGCCAGGAGGGCCTGCGTCGCGGTCGCGCGGTCGGGGGAGGTCCTCGGACTGTCCCACACGGAGCAGGCCATGGCGGCGCGCGCCGAGCGATCCCGGCCGGCTCCCGTCCGGGTCACGGCCGCCGAGCCGGACCCCGACACCCCGCGGGCTCGTCCTCGGAGGGGGGTCTGACGACATGCCGGCAAAGGCACCGCACCCCGAGAGACTGCTCGCCCTGCTCCGCGAGCAGGAACCCTCGCTCATCCAGGCCGGCATCGACGAGCACGGCGAGCCCTTCTTGATGGTCGAGCGCAGCGACCTGTCCGACGCGCAGCGTGAACGGCTGGCGTTCCTGATGATCGAGGCGGCGGGAGAGCTCACGGGGGGCTCGCTCGGCGCCGTCCTGCATTGACCTGCGAGGTATGTATGACCGACACGGCCACCCTCACCCATCCGCTCCCGTTCTTCCTCCACGCCGCCACCGGCCGCGTCTTCTACATCGCCGCCGGGCCGTGCCCGCTGGTCTTCTCGATCTCGCTGCAGGACATCGGCCGGCATGCGCCCGTCGCCGGCCACGTGATCCACAGGGCGACTCACCCGTTCGGTCGGGCGACCACGGTGGCCTCGCTCGCGGAGGAGACCGTGCGCCGCGATCTCGGCGAGGCCCAGCCGTTCGAGTCGAGCCTGCTGGACGCCACGCTATCTCTGTGGGCCAACTTCTGCGACGACGTCGCCGATCGCCTCAACGACGGCGAGCAGCTCACCGAGGCTCTGGACGACACGTGGGTCCTCGGCGACGCCCATGACGTCGCGCTGGACGACGAGCCCGAGCCCCCTGTGATACGGTGACATCATGAGGCCCTCCATCGCGTCCACCCTGGCCCTGGTCCTCACCGTGCACCCCTGTGTCGCACACGCGGGGAAGTTCTCCGCGAAGCAGCTCGACACGCTCAAGACCATCACCGCGGGCAGCAATGACCCCGCGCGGCTCGACGCGGCGGTGGTGCTCGCCCGTGCCGAACTCGATCGCAAGGAGCTCGACACGGCCTATCGCAAGGCCGTGGTCCGGGAGGGCAAGACCGTCGCCGTGATGCTCTTCGAGCGTGACCGGTCGGACCCTGAGCGCGCGGCGGCAGCCGTGTCGGCGCTCTGCTGGGCGGTCGACGTGACGCGGATCTACGAGGCCGAGCTGGCGAGCCCGGAGGAACTGGACAAATTCTCGTCGGAGCGGGCACGCCTCGAGGGGATGGCGACGGAGGTCGACGCGCCGTGTGCCCCCGTTCCGAAAGCCCCGCCCGTCGCGCCAGCGTCCCCGGACACGTCGTCTGTACCGTCCCAGGCCGCGCCGGAGATCCGGCACGAGGGTCCAGAGTCGCCGCCGACACCACGAGCGGCGCCTCGCTCGCGGGCGCAGATCGCAGTCGGGGCCGCCCTGATGACGGTGGGCGCCGGGCTCGCGGCAGGGCTCGCGGGGTGCTTCGTCGCCAGCGGCCAAGCAAGGACGCGGATCGCGGAGATCGGCGACCTGGCCGACGAGGCCGGCCGCGGCCTGACGACGGATGAATGGACGGAGGCCGCCGCAGCGGACACCCGTGCCCTCCGCCTCACGCGGGCCGGCACAGCGCTCGGGGTGTTCGCCGCTGTCAGCGTGATCGTCGGGATCGTGGTGCTCGCGCGGCCTCCTAGACCGACCTCCCATGTCCACGCCCGGCTGGTGGGGGCAGGGGTCCGCTTCCAATTCTAACGCTCGAATGCGCCCGGCCGGGAGTACCATCTCGGTATGCTTCGCCGCCTCCTCCCGTCCGCCCTCGTCCTCGTTGCATGCGCAGAGCACACGCCCGAGTACCAGGACCTCCTCGACAAGTTCGGGAGCGAAGCGACGGGCGGGTCAAGCACATCGACGGACACCCCGACCTCCGGGGCCACGACCACGACCACGGGCGGCGGCGTGGGCAACACCGAGGCGGGCACGGAAAGCGGCGCAGAGACCGGGGCAGTCACCGGCGACGAGGCCGACACGAGCGCGGGCGACACCACGGGGACGAGCGGCAGCCTCCCGATCGACCCGCCGCCGACCGTCGAGAACCTCGAGTGCGACCCGGCGGAGGCCCAGGAAATTGGGCCCGTCACCTGTACATACGACTGCAGCCCCGACGCCACCCTCGCGGAGCTGCTGGATGACGGCCAGGTCGTCGCCACCGGCCCCGCCGGGGCGCCGCTGATCTTCCCCGTGACGAGCGCGCCGCACAACAACCCTGGTTCTACCATCACGGTACGCGTACGCGACGAGGCCGGCCAGACCGCCGAGGACATGATCTACCACCCGAGCGCGGTCAAGGACCCGGGCACCGAGGTCTGGACCAAGCTCGAGCCGCACGACGGTCAGCTCAGCGTCGCGTCGGCCGTCGCGCTCCAGGGCGAGCATGTCCTCGCCGCCGGCGTGCACTGGACGAACGGGAATATGGTCGGGACGCTGCGCCGGTACGATCTGGGCGGCGACTGGTTCGGTACTCCGGAGGGGTGGAGCGTGCCGCACACCGAGTGGACCGTCCTGCCCTGGCTCGAGACGGCCTACCTCAGCCCCACAGGGCTCGCCGTCGACGCGGAGGGCAACATCATTCTCGTCGGCATCGCCATCCAGGATGGCGAGCCGCGCAGCTACCTCGCCCGCTTCCACCCAGACGGTGAGTTTCACTGGGAGAAGCCGGGCCTCGTCGGGACGGAGGCCCGCGCCGTGGGCGTACAGCCGGACGGGACGATCTACGTCGCGGGCGCTCGGCGCACCGGCGTCAATCCGGACGTCTGGGACATGGAGATCTCCGTCTTCGGCCCCGACAAGGCCGCCTACGGCCCCTTCCCCTACAGCGACCCCGAGGACTTGGAGAACAAGCAGAGCGAGCGTGGCCGCGCGGTCGCGGTGCTGAAGAACGGAAACGTCGCCATCGGCGGCACGCGGGAGGTCGTCGACCCGAACAACGGGCCGGAGAAGATCATCCGCGGCGTGCTGTTGCTGTTCGAGGGCAAGGGCAAGCTCGTCGGCGAGGTCTGGACATCGAGCGGCGACAAGCTCCTGCACGACGCGATCCTGGCTGCCGTCCCCACCGAGGAGGGCGTTGCCACTTGCGGCTACACGGAGACGGGCCCGAACGAACCGGGGAGCAAGAAGCAGATCCTCATCCGCTGGCACGGCGAGGATCTCCAGGAGATCAAGGCGCCCCGGCTCGAGACCACGGCCGGCGCGGCGGTCTGCAACGCGCTCGGCTACAACATGGAAGGCGCGACGATCGTCGGCGCGCAGGTCTACAAGAACGGCCAGAACAACAACCAGTGGATCTTCGCCGTCGAGGACGCCGCCTCGCCGCTTGTCGACTACCGCGAGCACAACGGCGCCAGCAACGGCGACGATCGTGTCCTGGCGCTCACCTGCGGGTACAAGTGCGCGTGGGTCGGCGCCGAGACGGTCGATGGCGACATCCAGTGGATCGCCGGCCTCTTCCGCGGGTAGCGGTTACTGTGGGACGAACACGGAGCACTGCTGGAGGATCGTCTCGGCCGTCGCCTCCAGCGCCGGGACGTAGCTGTCGATGCACAAGCGCTCGTAGCGCCCGTACTTCGCGGTCTCCGCGAACAACCGAAGTTCGTTCGATAGGATTTTGGGTCCCTCGCACGTCGGGTCCGGCAGGTCGAGGTCGTTCGACACCGTGAGGACGACGACGGCCTCCTCGTTGCCGTTCTTGGCCGTGACGAGCGTGTCGTACCAGCTCTGCGGCGTCCCCGGAGAACTGTTGTCCGCGGTGCCGGCGAGGACGATGACCGCGAGCAACGCGTCGTCGCGCAGGAAGCCCTCGTTGCAGCCGCCAACGTCCAGCATGCTCGGCTCGAGCGCGGCCATCATCTCGTACATCGGCCACGGCGTCTTGGGTCCCTCGCCCAGGCTGGCGATGCATTTGAACGTCTCCGCGAGCGCGGGTTCGTCCTTGATGATGTAGCGGTTGCCGCCGAACAGCTCGCAGGGCTGGTTCGAGGCGTTGAAGTTGCCCGTGACCACGACTCCGGCGCCCGGGGTGATGTCGCAGGCGGACGGAACGTAGTCGCAGGGGTAGTCGAGCGGCCCCCCGAAGTCTCCGCACCCCGGCATCGTGCAGCCGATGCACATGTAACAGTCGTCGCAGGTGTTGGGCATGAGGGGGCTGTCCGCCGTGTCCACGACCATGATGTGGTAGTCGAACTCGGCGAACTCCTGACCGATCATCGTCGTGAACGACGAGAACGCGGCCTGGAGCCGATCCTGGTCGTCCTTCATCGAGTACCAGGACTCGATCACGAACAGGAAATCGATCTTGCCCTGGCAGCCGGGCGGCGGCAGGTCGAAGTCGGGCGGCACGCCGACGTCGAACGTGCCCGTCGACATCGCCGGCATGCTCGCGGCCGAGTCGTCGCTGGTGCCTGAGTCGCCGGTGCTGCTGGTCCCGGTGCTGGGCCCGCTCGTGTCCGGAGTACCGGAGCTGGATCCGGAGCTCGCGGCGGCGGCGGTCTCCGGCTGCGACCCGCCCGAGAACGAGGACGAAGCGTCGCCGATGCGCCCGCACGCCGACGCGAAGATCGCGGCGAGGGTGCAGGTTGCGGTGCGACGGAGGGTCATGACCGCGCGAGCGTACCTCGCGACGTGAACCTCGGCTACCCCCGCAGGGTCGGCGCGACCCTCGACGCGTGCACCAGCCCGACCCGGCTGTGCACGCCGAGCCGGCGATAGACCTGGCGGACGTAGGTGCGGACCGTGCTGAACGTCAGGCCGATACGCTGCGCGATCTGCTTGTCGGTCAGCCCGTCGATCACCAGGCCGGCGACCTTCGCCAACCGCGGCGGCAGCGCCCGCGTGGGCGGGGTCGTCGCGTCGAACGTCCGGGCGGGGCAACGCAGCACGAACGTCTGCCCGTCCGAGGTCCACAGCGTCGCCAGGGGTGGCCAGTCAGTAATGATCGACGCCGCCTCGCGGGATTGTTGATCGACCTCGCCAAGCGCCGCCGCGTTCATGCACGCCACGGCGCCCTGGTCGCCGGTCAGCGCGGCGCCTCTCCGTCGTCTTCGGCCTTGCCAGAAAATTGGCTCGGGGCACGCTTGGTCCAGGAGCGGTCGCAGTACGGCTTCCAGCGATCCTCGTCGCGGAGGTAACTCGTTGGCTGGCGAGGCCCGGTGAGGTCGGCGGAAGCCGACTCGAGGTTGGCCTCGCGGACGCCAGTCGCAAGACCACTGTGGTACAGGCCGGCGAGTAGCCAGGGATCATCGGGGGGTCTGACCACCCGGGGGACACCCGCTCCGGCGGGTGGATCGGGCGCGGCCGCCGGGGTCGCGGGCGGTGGTGGTTCCTGAGTCCCCGCCGGGAGCGTGCTCGCCGGTGCAACGGGCGACGTCGTGTTCACCGACTCCGCCGGGGACGTGCTCGCCGGTGCCACGGTCGGCGTCGTGTTCACCGCCTCCACCGGGGGCGTGCTCGCCGGTGCTGCGGTCCGCGTCGTATTCACCACCGCAGCCGGGGGCGGGTTCGCCGGTGCCGCGGTCGGCGTCGCCTCCGCCGGGGGCGTGCTCGCCGGTGCCGCGGTCCGCGTCGGGTCTGCGGTCGCAGTCGGAGAAGGTGTCGCGGTAGTCGGCGCGGCCGGGGTCGGGGAAGTCGCGCTCTGCGGCTGCGGCAACGGCGGGAAGCGCTCCCGGATCGTCTCCCACACCTCCGTGTCGCCTCGCTCGAGATCGCCGAGGAACACCCGGAACCTCCGGC
Organism: Myxococcales bacterium; assembly: GCA_016793465.1. Next base: position 26,692 of record JAEUJW010000073.1, on the reverse strand, counting down.
CCTCCTTCCTGCCGAGCCCTGTGATCTTCAGGAACAGCGCGAGCGCGCGCGCGACGGTCCGGTCGCAGGGGCCGAACCTCACGTCCGTCTTGGTCTCGATGAGGGTGCGCCACTCCTTGGCCCACAGCAGCAGGTTCCCGAGCCCCTTCTTGCGGAGCTCGCGGAACGCGGCGTAGACGTTGGCGAGCTCGGACTTGCCGTTTCCGCTGGTCGGCTTCCACTCCAGGCAGTTCGCTAGGCGCAGCAGATCGACGGCCGAGGGAAGCGGGGGCGCCGTACGCTGAGGGTCGGGTGCCGGCTTCGCGGTCTGGTACCTGGTGCGGCGGTACCTGGTGCGGCTCTGGCGACGTGGACGCGCGTTCGCATCGTCCGTGCGTTGGGCGCCGTGCTGGAGCGGACCCAAGATCTCGCCGAGGTCGCCGCGCTCGAGGTCCGCGCCGCGGTATTCGCCGACGACCTCGGACTCGCCGGTGGGCGTGGCCAGGCGGAGTTCGAACTGGTCGAGCCCGACCTGGACGAGCATGAGCCGGGTGCCGCCGCGGATGAGCGGGGTCTGGCCGACGCCGCCGAGGAACCCGAGGCCGAGCAGATCGTGCGTCTGCCCCGCGCACCGGACGCGCAGGGCCACGTCGTGCCGCCGTGCCAGGCGCTCGTCGGCGGTCGCCTTCAGCTCGTCCAGCTCGCCCGCGCCGAGATAGACGACGCGGTAGTCCTGGCGGATGAACACGAGGATCCCCCGTCCGCCGGAGTACATCATGATCCGGAAGGTCCCCCGCATCACCGGCTCGGTCCTCACCCGGCGAAGCGAACCCTCGTCGACGCCCCAGCCGCACGGGGCAGGGGCGGGACAGACGCCGCCCGGGAGGCCGAAGAGGACGACCTCCTGCGCGTCGTCCTCTATCTCCGCGAGCGTCCCGGACGATAGCGTCTGAAACTCTCCCCCGGGCCCGAGCCAGCCGAGGCCCCACTTGTCGGCCCAGGCGCGGACCAGGCGCCCCCCGGGGATTTCGCGGACGTGGGAGTCGCCCGGTCCGGGGCTCCAGTCGCAGGCGGACACCGCGACACGTGCAACGCCGCGTGCGACCAGGCCGCGGACGAGCGCCGCACCCACCCCCTCGGACCCCCACGCGCCTGCGTTCGCCGTCTCCACGTCCACTGTCGCCGACGGTACACCAACGTCATGTAGCTACAACAGACGTCGCGGCCGTACTTGAATGCGCGCAAGTAAACAGTTGTAGCGACAACCACACGATGCATGTGCATGCTATCCGCGGCATCGAGCGCGAGCGTGCCGAGGACACGCTGCTGTCGCGTCGTGGCTCCTTGTTTTTCGGGACAAACAGCGTCTGCACCGACCTGCATGGGGCCCAGCGCCGGTCCAACCTGTCCCGAGCCCGGCGAGGTCGCGGTGCTCGGGGTTCTGGATGCAAGTTCGGGACAGGGACGTGTTGGAGCCCGCTTGGCGACGCGGACCAACGTTCGGTGTCCCCGACCCGACTCTGGAGCAAGCTTGGCGACAGCGGTCGGACAATCGTTGTACGTCCAATGTTCTCACCCGGCGGCGTGCCGAATCGGCGCCGCTGTCATATGCCGACAACGAGTATCGACCGGCCAATGTCAGGATGTTAGCTCGACGAATTCCGCGTTATAACGCATTCAGGACAGCGAACGGACAGGCCGCGCGATCGTGGGCCCTGCGGCCGGAGCGATAAAAGTCGTTGAAATTTGTTTGTGGTACCTGGCAAGAGCTCGTCGTGATGGGGGCGTGTCGAATGGATGCAGGTACACACATCGCGCTCGTGATCGATGAGGACGGGCGCCTATGCGCGGACATGAGGGTGCGGAGCGATGATGAGATCTACGCTGCCGTCCGCCACCTGCGCGCGTGCCACGGTGGAAACGCGCGCATCATCGTCGATGGCGTCGAACTCGAGGCGGAGGGCATCCGGCCATGGTGACGCGAACACACGCGGTGCACGTGCTCCGGGACGGGCAGGTCCTCAAGGAGATGGCCGGCGTGTCCGCGGCCGAGGTCGGCCGCCTCGTCCTCGAGCTGCGCGCGCATTACGGCGAAGGTGCGCGGGTCCTCGTCGATGGCGCCGAGTTCGACCCGCAGGCGATCGCTAAGATCGCCGCGGAGGTGACGCCACCGCCCCTCACCGACCGCAGCACCGCCGCCCACGGCCAGCCCGGCCAGCCACCCCGCGCACCGCCGCGGATCGTCGGCGAGGTGAACCCCCTGGCGGTGGCTGAGGTCTCGTTCACGATGCTCTGGGACACCTATGACCGCGCCGCCACGGTGCAGGCGTGGTTGCTCAACCAGGCCAGCACGTTCACCGCGGAGCTGCTCGACAACCACAGGAAACTCGCCGAGCAGGCGAGCGAGCTGCAGAAGCGCTACCAGGCGTCGATCGCCGAGATCGACGTCCTGGCCCGCGAGAAGATGATGATGGACGCGGAGGCCAGCGCGAGCCGGTACGGCCGCTTCCTGCTCGACAGGGCGCGCGAGGAGGCCGCGTCGGCGCGGCCCGCCCGCGCCCCCAGGGAGTGGCTCGACGAGATGATCGACGGCATCGCGTTCGCGGTCGGCATGATGGGCGGCGCGCGGCCGCCGAGGGAACCGTGGGATCCAAACTGACGAGGAGGGATGAGCATGGCAACCGAGGAGAACAATTCACCCGAGTCCTTCATGAAGCGCCTGCAGGCCGGCGCGCAGGCCGGCGCGCGCAAGGAGTTTCTGGCGCAGGTCGAGGACCTTCGCGAGCAGGTACGTCAGGCACGGGCCCAGGCCGACGCCGAGCGGATCTGCGGACAGAAGGCGACCGCCGAGATGACCGCGCGGATGGCCGAGTACCGACGCGGCCGCTGGTATCAGGTCGGCGCCGTGGTGGCCAGCGCCGCCGCCGGCTTCGCCATCGGCTACAACACCCAGAAGTTCGCGGACTGGCGCCCCGGCGGCGTGCCGGTCGCGGCCGTCGCCGGCATCCCCGGCATCATCGCCGGGGCGCAGCTCAACGAGAGCGTCGTGACGCGCTCGGTGTTCGCGGTCGGCGGGGCGATGTACGTGATCGGGACGACCACCTACGTGCTCACGCACGCCGATGGTGGAGGCCAGGCGCCATGACGACCCAGACATACCGGGTGGTGCGCGTGCTCGCCGGTCACTCGCCCGTCGCGCGGATCGACGCGGTCGGAAGCAAGGGCGACCTCGAGTTCGATCTGCGCCTCGAGGTCGAGGCGCAGGTCGCTCGCGCGATGAGCCCCGGGCAGGTGCTCGTCGTGGAGTGGTCGCTCCAGGCTGACGCCGCGCCTTCGAATCCGGAGCCGCGGAGCGTCGTGATCGTCGACGCGGAGTTCACGCCCTCCGCCCCGCGCCCCGCAAACGCCACCCCGCCGCGCACGACGAACGCCGGTGGTATGGACCCCGCCGCGGTCGATCGTGAATTCATGGCGCTTTTGGGCAGCGGGCCCGGCGCCAGGGAGGTCACGAGCCGCGGCATCGACCAGGAACTCAGAAATCTCCTCGGCGCCGCCGGGGCGAAAGGACAGAAGTGATGCAGGACACCGAGAACAACCCCAACATTGCCCTCCTCGCCAAGCAGATCGTCGCGGAGCTGAGCCGTAACCCGGGCGCGCTGATGCAGATCACGAGCGGTGCGCCGAACGCCCTGCCGGCGTGCGGTACGCTCATGCCGTCGAACGGCTGCGAGAACCTGCTCTACGCGTCGATCACGACGCACCGGTTCTACCGGGGCGGGCGCACCGACATCAACGTCATCCAGGAGGGCCAGATCCCCGTCGTCCCGGGCGCGTCGGTGCTGCTCGCGCAGGACGTCCGGCCGCCGTGGCCGACCGGCTGCTACAGCCTGCGCTACCGCCTCGCCAACAACGGCAGCAACCACGACGAGATCCAGATCGAGTGGTTCCTCGATGACGAGCTGCTCGACACCAAGCACTACGGCAGCGAGATCTACAACTCGGACGGCACCGTGATCGGCGACGGCCTGCTGCCGGTCCCGCTGGCGATGGGGCAGCACTGCTGCGTCGGCGGCAACAACCGCCTGAAGGCCCGGATCCGCCACCTGGGCAACAACAACCAGATCGAGAACATCCGTCTGTTCGTTCACCACGGCAAGGGCATCAAGTGCTGCTCGTCGTGCGCGATGGGTCGGAACTGCGACTGCGGGAACAACGGCAGCGCGTAGCGGCGGCATTGCGCCGCGTGGTTTGGAGCAGGTAGATGACGAGCGGCAGCGTGCCGCGATGGAGGTGTGTATGGACAAGATCAGACTCCGCGCGCGAGAGTTCGACGGAGTGACCGAGTACCAGGCGGTGCCCGCCTTCCGCCAAGCGGACGGCTGGATCGAGACGTCGCTCGAGGCGCCCGTGGGTATCGTACCCGCGGGGCTGTGGGGGAAGGTGCCGGGCGGCGACCCGTACCTCCTCCACGTCAACATCTTGACGACCGTGCCGCTCGCCCCGGGCGACTTCTTCGAGCTGCAGAGCGGCCCGCCCGTGCAGCCGCGCGTGCAGTACCGGCCGACCCCGGATAACACGCACCTGGTGCTCGTGCGACCGACCGATCGGCTGCGCTTCAAGGTCGCGCCGCAGAACCCGGAGATCGTGGTTGAGCTGCTCGCCGAGAGCATCGGCGGGACGAACGAGCTCGGCTCGCGCCTCCGCGACTGGGCGCAGGCCACCGCGACCAGCAAGGCCGGCAGCGTGGCCTCGCTGACGATGCAGGGGCCGGGGGGCATCCCCGCGTGGACCGGCCAGCTCCACATCATCCACGACTCGGCCAACGCCGACGTCGTGACGCTCCCGACCCGCGGCCTCGTGCCTCTGGACGCGATGCTGACGTTCACGCGCCGCGGCGCCGGGACGCCGGTACTGACGGCGAGCGCGGGCGACAACCTCGCGGGCGGGCTGGCGAACTTCCCCGTCACCCGGTCGGTGTTCGTGATCAACAACGGCGACGCCTGGGCGTTCACAGGCGTCTAGGAAACGAGGTGGATCATGATGGTGCTCGACCGAAATCGCGTGGCCAGGCTCATCGAGCTCGCGGACCTCGAGCGCCGCGTCACCGGCCCCGAGCGGCTGCTCCGTGAGGAGGACGTGTCGCTGTTCATCAAGGCCGCCTACGACGACGCGTCGGACCTCGCGCGCGCGGAGTTCCTCGCGCGCGTCAAGCCGGCGCCGACGAGCGCCTGGCCGTGGTCGGCGGTCCAGGCGGCGACCCCTCGCGGAGGCGGGGGTGGGCGCGGTGGGTCGGGCGGTATCGTCTTCTCGCCCGCTCCGGGCGCGTTGCCCCCGGCGGCGCTGATTCTGCTGCGCGGCCAGGTCGACGCGATCGACGCCGATCCGGGCAACCGCATCCCCGACCGCGGCGGGCCCGAGGGGGCTGCTTGGGAGCCGCTCTACAAGGCGCTCGACCTGTGGGACACGGCGACGATCAAGAGGTGGATTGCCCCGCAGGGCTGGATGACGACCAGCGGCGCCACGGCGGGCCAGACGCAAGGTGGCGGCATCGTCCCGCAGAACGATGGCACGCCGCCAGGGAACGGCGGCGTGAACACCGGCGGGCAACCCGGCGGCAGCCCGCAGCCCCCGCCGCTCCCGGCGTTCTCGTGGCGGCACCCCGCGGTCCTCATCGCGGGCGCCACCACCCTGACGACCATCGGCATCACGCTCTACGCGCTCCGGCAGAGCCGTCAGAAGCCCGCGTCGATCCCCGCGCCGACGATGCACACGCCGCCGCTCGCGCCCCCCGCGACCGCGACCGCGGCGCCGATGACGGGCACACCGCCCTCCAGCTCCTCCTCCGCGCCGGCCGCGTCGCCCGCGAAGGAGCCGACATGAACCGGAATCTCTGGCTCACGCTTGGCGCGACGTTCGGCGTCGGTGGCGCCGTGTTCCTCGCCGGCCGGCGCGCCAGCGCGGCGAGCCCCACGCCGGGCTCGCCATCCGGGTCCACCGATCTGCCGCCGATGGACCTCGCCCCGCTGCCGCGGGCGACCGACGTGAGCGGCGACCTGCAGAAGAACTGGGGCGACACGCCGATCGACCTCCGCCCGCTGTTCGAGCTCATGGCAGAGATCGGCAAGATCCCGGGATCGGGCCGCCTGTACTCGGTGATCGCGTACCGCGAATCGCGGTACGTCACCACCGCCCAGAACGGCAACGCTTCGGGCGAACAGGACGAGCGCGACAGCTCGCGCGCGGCCTACAAGAACGGCAAGGACCGCAACCCGCCCCTCAAGTACGGCGAGCAGGCCGCCGAGTTCGGCAGCGGCGGCCTCTTCGGGCTGCTCGCGCCCTACTTCCTGTGGACCGGTGTGCCCGAGGTCGGGAAGAAGGCGCCGCTCCTCCAGGCGCCGCCCGAACTGGTCTTCCAGCCGCGGGCCGCGGCGTTCGGCGCCGTCGTGTACATGCAGCGCCTGCTCACCCAGTATCGGATCGACGACCACGCCGATCTCAAGGCCGGGTGGGCCAGCCCTTCGCTGCTGAAAGACGGCCGCGGCAACGAGAAGTACAACGCGGTTCGCGCGAGGTTCCTGGACGACGCGAAGGCCATCGGCATCGACCTCTCCGACTCCAGCACGATCCCCCCGAAGCTCGACGCCTCCGCGTGGCCGGGCGTCCCTGCAGTTTTTAAAGCCCTCGTCGGCGCACTGCCGAAGGATCTCGCATGACCCCCGACCTCTCCCTCTACGGCGACAACATCAAGGCGCTCGCCGACCTCGCCGGCGACTTCGAGCTGCGCTCGTCGATGGATGTCATGACGTGGTACCGCCGCGAGTGGCTCGCCATCGCGGACACCCTCGGCTTCGCCCAGCAGTTCGCCGCGATGCCCACCGCCATCCCGACGACGGACGATCGGATCGCCGCGATGAACGCGGTCGGCCTCGCCGCGTTCGAGCGGTCCCTGCAAGGGCGTCCCGGGAACACCAGCGACGAGCAGGCCCGTGTGCAGTCCGCCGCTCTGCGCCAGCTCGCCGCGGCCGCGAGGACGACCGGCGAGCTGTGGCGCGTCACCGCCGACCCGACGACACTCCCGGCCGGCGCGTGCTACTCCGAGACCGGCCGATCGCTCCGCGCCTTCTACCCGGACACGGCCCCCGGCTACTTCGGCGACGGGTGGCCCGGACCCCCACCGCGGGCCGAGAGCGCGTGCGGGTGGACCACGCCGCTCGTGCTTCACCTGGGCACGTTCCCCTGGGTGTACAGCACACGCCTCGAGAGCACCGGTCCCGGCATGCGCTGGCCGACGAGCCCCGCCCTCGAGGGCATGCAGGTCGCTGTCAGCATGCTTGATCCGCGGACGAATCTGCAGCAGGACGCCCGCCAGGTCGCGGCAATCTTCAACCACTTCGTCACGCACACGACGCCGCTCCTGGCGCGAGTGCCGGACAACCAGACTAGCCGCATCGAACCCGGCGGCCTCTACCGCCGCAGCGGTCTCCTCCACGTGCATCAGGGCAGCCTGCACATCGTCGGCCTGGACGGCCCACGCGGCCGCGTCGCCGCGCCGGCCTACAACTACGTCATCCGCCGCTTCGCGGGTTTCTTCGCCGTGCGGCGGGCGACGCTCCGCGCCCTCCCGAAGCTCGCCCCGGAGATCCAGCGGCTCGCCAAGGAGTCGCCCGACCCGTTCCTGCGCCGGCATGTCCAGGAGGTGGCCCGTGCTGGCTGAGGCCGCGCAAATCCGCTCGACGCGCGAGACCGCGCCGTCGTACGCTGACGCCATGCGCAGCCCGATCACCCTCCTCCCCCTCCTGTTCATCCTCGCCGACGGCGTCGCGTGCAAGGAGGACGAGCCCGCCACCGGCGCCGAATTCGGCGAGCCCTGCGACGTGGACGAGGAATCCGATCAAAGCTCGCCGTGCGGAATGGGCCTCTACTGCTTCAAAGGCTATTGCGAGGAGACCTGCGAAGTGAATTCAGACTGCCAGCCTGTAGCGGGCTTTCGTCACGAATGCGTTGCAGGGCTCTGCCACATCTACTGTGACGCAGTCAGCCTTGAGTGCCCCCAGAGTCTTGAGGCATCTCCACTAATGTGCTCTGTGATGTGGTGTGAGGTGAGTTCATGATCATCAATCCGAACGATCCTCTTTTCGACCGAGTGCCGGACATCTTTAACAGTCCATACCCTGGGGCCGACGTCTACGCGGACAAGGCTTTCCAGGCATTGATGGAGCGCCACGGCCAGAGCCAGCAAATCGGGGATGCAATCCTGAGTCAAGCCGGAGCTCAGGCGTGGAATCAAGCGACGCAGATGCTTTGGAAGACTAAAGCGACGCTTGCGGGCGATCTGCTGGACAACGTTTGGTCGGAAGCCGCTTGGATTGATCCGAAAACGAAATCGATCGCCGGTCTGCTCGCGGAAGTGCCCTTCGGCGTGACTTCCGATCCGTCACGTCTTCTTAGTGCGATGTCGAGCGTCGCTATCGATCTTGCCCTCAATGCGGTGTCCGCTGTTCCTGTTGCCGGATGGATTATCGGTCTCGTCGTTGGTATCGGACGCGCCCTTGCGTCGATCTTTGCAGGTGGCAATAAGGACGGCGTCCCGCCGCCTCAGCGCGCACGTTTGCCGTGGGGTAAATACAATCGCGAGGTCGATCAGGAGTGGGTACGCACATTTATCAACATCGACGCCGCGGGCGTGGACTGGACTCCTCTCTTCAGCCCGCCAACCGAAGCCATCCCTTGGGATCTGGCTGACGGCGTCGACGCTGACGATCCCAAGAAGATCCTCGGTAAGATTTTTGCCCCGTTTGCGAACAAGGCGGTGCTCTACAGCGGCGCGTACGGCTGCCTGCCGGGCACGTTCCGCGTCGCCGGCCTCGTTCAGTACCGCAACTGGAACCAGCCGCCGAACTCCGAGCTGCGGTACTACGGCAGCGGAGAGATCGTCCAGCAGCACGGCGAGTTCACGCAGACGGGGGACTTCTTCCCGGCACTCCAGCAGCTCGCCGGGACCACGTGGCAGCAGATCGCGGCGGGCGGTCCGGACGCGTACAAGGTCGACTGCGCGAAGATCGAGCGGCTCTGGCGGGACTGGTTCTCCGCGCTCTACGAGTCGGCGATGGAGCAGGGCCACGGCGATTACCTGCTCCCCTACCTCGCTCGGAAGGTCCACGGGGAGTGGCGCCTCGGGGCGAACGCCTCCGGTATCTACCGGCCAGCAGCGCCGAACGGGAAGTATGTCCCGCTCGTCACCCCGGGCACGTTCAAGGACGGCTTGCTCGCCACCCCCAAGACGCGCACGGGGTGTTGGTTCGCGGATGGCCTACATGACGGCAAGCGGTACGCCTTCGAGACCGCGCAGAAGTGGCCCTACGACGATAAGACCGGCGCCTTTCAGGCCCCTCCTCCATCGAAATTGGGGAGCCGACGCGATTACGCCTGCGTCCCCTGGCCGCCCGTGGAACTTCTGCTCACGCAGTACAAGCGCGCCGACGAGGTCATGACCACCCCGGCCGCCCGCGCCGTCGCCCAGCTCCAACGCCGCCGACTCTCGCGCAGCCTCGACTGTGCCTACGTACGCCCCCTCGCCGTCGACGGTCGCCCGGCCTACGCCGCCTTCACCGACAACAAGGATCTGCGCGACCACTGCATCGAGATGCGCAAGCGCCTGCTCAAACACCCCGCACGTATGGGGGTCGAATACGAGACCGTGCGCGAGGTCGACAAGGAATACGCCGAACTTCTCCGCCAGGCGGGCGTTCCGACGACGGCGGCCCAGCGTGCGACGGCCAAGCTGGGCCTGAAGCTGGGGCCGAACGCGGAGCCGCTCGACCCGAAGGATCCAGTTCCCGACGCACCGAGGCCGCTCCAGGGAGGACTGCCGTTCGACCCCGGCGGCGATGACGAACCGGGCCGGCGCTGGCTCGGCCCCGCCCTCCTCGGGGGAGCCGCGCTCGCCACGACGATCGGCGTTGCCATCGGCGTCTTGCGGTGGCGCGCGGCACGAGTGTGATTCGCGCGATTCGTCGGCGCGCGGTCCGACGCAGGTAAGTTAGGCGAATGCGAGCAATGCGTGATGACGAGCGCCGAATGGCGCGAGAGCCTTCATTGACGAAACGGAGTGCGAAATGGCCAGAGAATACATCGTCGAAGAAGTGCGTGTGACGGGCGGGTCGATGCGCCTGCGCGACTCGATCACGGGTGAGCTGGTCGACGTGTCGATCACGCCGGGCGCCGCGTTCACGCCCCCGAAGCCAGCCGATCGCCGCGAGACGGGTGCGAGCGCGAGGGCCACGGCCCCGGCCGAGGAGCTCCCCGCGGCCTCGAAGACGGTGACCACGAGCGCCGACGAGTCCGACGCACGCCCCGCCGAGAAGCGTAAGCGGAAGAAGCGAAAAAGGACCGAGGGCCGCCAGGGAAGCTCGCCCGAGCCCGAGGCGGCGGGCTCCGGGGTCAACGCGAGCACGATCGGCACGGCGCCGATGACCACCCAGGAGAGCCGCGAGATCGTCATCGACGAGTCAACGCTGTCCGAAGACGACAAGGCCGTGCTGGCGAAGGTTCGCTCGGTCCTCGTGAAATCGCGCCGCAACAACAAGCGCGGCGAGCTCGGCTGGAAGGAGATCACGGTGGACGGCCGCAGCGGCGTCATGGCGCGGTGGGGCAAAGGGCAGTTCAAGATCCTGCACGCCGGCGACGACACGTACGCGCTGTTCTACGAGTGGGACGGCGGCAAGTGGCAGCAGGTCGCCTGTGGCTCGGCCGAGGACCTCATGCACATCGCGGGCAAGCGGGCCAGGGAGGAGGTCCCGACCGCGCCGCTCACGACGCTCACCCTCGAGATGGCGCGCTACATGTGCGGGACGCCCGCCCAGAGGGCGGCCGCCAGGGAGCGACTGGCGCCCGTCCTCGCGGAGACGGACAAGCCGCTGGTCAAGCTCCCCGATATCGATCTCACCGGGAAGATCACCGTTGTGAAGCCGACGTCGGCGGAGCCGGCGGCGACGACCGCCGACGAGGTCAACCCGGATCTGGACGAGAAGATCGGCGGGTCGCTGAAGAAGATCCTGGAGGACATGTAGCGATGAGCCGCGGAGCGACTCACCCCACCCCGGGCCACGCCTACCGCGTCGGCAAGCGCTGGTACGTCGACACGGCGCGGCTCGCCGTGATCGCGCAGCGGAGCATCGTCGAACCCATGCGGGGCGGCTACCAGATCCTCGCCCGCAGCGGCCTCATCCGCTGCACGCCCGTCGCCGAGCCGCCCCTCCCGGATCAGCTCGGCGTCCTCTACCAGTGCCTCGGGACCGACCACGACGCCGACCTCGGCGCCCGGCTGCAGCGCCTCGCAGACGCAGGCGCGCCCGCCCGCGAGTGGGAGACCTGGCCGACCGGACCGGGCGCCCCCAGGGGCGCGGGGTGTGGCTGCGACACCTGCACCGCGGGCGAGACGTGCCCGTGCAAGCGGAAGGGGGCGCCATGACGACGGCGGCCATCGTGTTCGATCAGATCCTCCCGCGCTGGCGCGAAGCGCTGCCGCCCGACGTCCCGCGGCCCTACTTCGATCGGTACGTCGTGCGTAACCGGCCCATGCTGGTCGAGCTGATCGGCGCGTGGCTCGATCGGCGCGAGGAGCGTCAGGCGATCAGCGCGCCGGAGTCGATGACCCCGGCGGCGCGTACCCGGCGAAACCTCGCGGCGATGCGGCTCGTGATGACCAAGCGGCCCGAGGACATGACCGCCGACGAGCGCCGCACCTTGCTCGGCTACAGCGGGTGGGGCGGGCTCTCGATCGAGGAGGTGATGGACCAGTTCCCGCCCGGCCTCGTGCCCAGCGACTTCGCCCTGGCGCATGAGTATTTCACGCCGACCCCGATCGCGGAGGAGATCGCCGACCTCATCTGCCCGCTCCTCGCGGAGCTGGCCGGCTACGACGGCGTCGTGCGGGCGTTCGAGCCGAGCGTGGGCATCGGCCGGTTCGTCCGCCCGCTGGGTCCGCCGCGCTGCCTCGTGACCGACCCGCGTTACAAGAGCATCCACTGGACCGCCGTCGAGCTGTCCGAGGTCAGCGCCAAGATGTTCGCGGCGATGCGGCCCGACGTCGACCTCTACGTGATGTCGCTCGAGCAGTGGATGAGCGAGCACGCCGCGCGCTACCAGGGGACGCTGAACCTCGTCGTCGCCAACCCGCCGTTCGGCGACCGCGGCGAGTTCGCCCTGAAGGACAAGCACCCAGCCTATCAGGAGACGAAGGCGTACGTGTACTTCATGTTCCGCTGCGCGGACCTGCTGGTGCCGCGTGGGGTGGCGGTCTTCATCATCCCCGCCGGGTACCTCACCGGCCCGCAGAACCGAAAGCTGCGCGAGCGGATGCTGCTTCGCCATCACCTCGAGGTCGCGTTCCGCCTGCCGAGCGAGTCGACCCGCGGCAAGGACGTGTTCCCGGGCGCCCGCAACGTCGTGGACGTGCTCGTGTGGCGCGCCCGCGGCGGCGAGCTCGGCGCGGTCGACGAGGCCGACCAGTACATCCTCGAGGGCCGCTACTTCGAAGAGCACCCGGACCACATCCTCGGCACCGAGATCAAGGTCGACCCCGCGCAGAAGAACAAGCGCGACCGGTACCGGGTCGTCGGCGACTTCACCGGGTTCCCGGCCTACACCTCGCGGACGGCCTGCCGGACGTGCGTACTGCACGACCTGCCCGTGCTCACGGCGGCCCCTGTCCAGAGCGTGGTGCGCGACATGGACGGCGACGATGGCGACGCGCCGGACGACATCCGTCACGCGCTCGCGGTGGGCCGCCGCGTCGACAACTACCTCGCACTCGTCGGCGCCGAGAACCCGCGCGCGCTCGGCCTCTGGCCCGAACTCTTCGAGGCGCTCCGGAGCCTGAAACACCTCCCGTCGCTCGCCGCCCACGGCAACCCGTGGCTCTGGCCGGAGCTGCGAAAGCTCGCGGAGCGCCCCGCCGCGCAGCGCCTCCTGGCCGCGTACCAGCAGACCGGCGAGCTTGCGCCGAGCGTCGCCACCGCGCCGAACATCCAACCCAAGTACCGCGCCCGACCGGACGACGTGCTCGCCCAGGCCGAGCACCTCTACCGCACGCGGCGGCGCCTGAGCACCGGCGAACTGCTCGCGTTTCACCGCGAGCAGGGCGGCCGCATGGACGCCCGCACCGCGCTCACCGCCGTCCTCGACGCCGGCTGGTGCCTCGACGGCGAGCAGTGGGACGAGCTGATCCCCGGGGCGGACTACGTTACTGGGCGCCTGTGGCCTCGCCACGACCTCGCCACCGCGCGAGCCGGGAGCGACCCGCAGGCGGCGGCTCAGCTCCAGCGTCTCCGAACGGCGATGGCTCTGGCTGTCTTTGAGGACATCCGCGACGTCTCGCCCCGCCAGGGCTGGATCCCGCTGGGCCTCGTCGCCACCTGGCTTGGCGAAGGGCCCAACCGCGAGTACGGCCCGGTCGAGCTGTCCCGCGACCAGGGCCTCGTCATGCCACCGGGGAGCACCTACGGAACGCTCGGCCGCAAGGACGCGCTCACGCCCGACGCCCTGTGGTGCATCGGCTGGATGAACCACGACGCGAAGCTGTTCCGCCCGAAGCTCGAGGACGACGAGATTAAAGCCCTCATCGCCGAGCACGAGGCGGCCACCGGCAAGCCGTGGTCGCTCGAGGAGGACGAGGACAAGCCGAAGATGGACGACGCTGACGACGACGATGACGACGACGATGACGACGACGACGAACTGAACCTCGGCGAGATCCGCCTGCTCCTCGGCTACCGCTGGGATCGCCAGTTCGCGGCGTGGGTCGCAGCGAACGAGGAGCGCCGCGCGGCCGTCACGAACGCCTACAACCGGTCCTTCCGCGGCACGGTGATCCCGAAGTTCGAGGCGAGCACCCTCGAGATCGCCCGCTGGAACGAGCATGGCCCCCAACTCAAAGCCCATCAGATCGCCGGGGCCCTGCGGATCAACCACTTCGGCTTCGGCCTGGTCGCGTTCGACGTCGGCGTGGGCAAGTCGTTCACCGCCATCGCCGGCATGGCGCTCGCGCGGCAGGAGGGCCGCGTGCGCCGGCCGGTGTTCCTCGTGCCGTCGTCGCTGGTGTGGCAGTGGTACGAGAACTTCCAGTGCGTGCTCCCGGACTACCGGGTGGCCGTCATCGGCAGCAAGCGCTGGCGCCTCACCCGCGGCAAGAACCGCGACCAGATCACCTCCGGGCCCGACACGCCCGAGGAGCGCGCCGAGAAGTGGACGGCCCTGCAGGCGGGCCTCGTCGACGTCGTGATCCTCAGCTACGACGCGCTCGGCCGGACGAAGATGAACGAGTCGGCGCTCATCGAGTACGTCGGCCAGGTCGGCGCCATCCAGCGGCAGATCGCGCTCCGACAGCGAAACGCGAGGAAGAAGGCCCAGAGCAAGCTGTCCGAGCGCGAGAAGGCGATCCTCGCCCACGGCGTGCGCGCGTTCGTGGAGGAACAGCTCGAGCTGCCGCCGGATCGCAAGTTCGACCCGGGCATCGCGTGGGACACCATCGGCATCGACATGCTCGTCGTCGACGAGGCCGCCTCGTTCAAGAACAGCTACAAGCCCGAGCCCCGCGAGCACGGCATGCCGAAGTTCATGGGGTCGAGTCGCGGCAGCAGCAAGCGCGCCTGGCAGCTCGATTTCCGCGCCGCGGCCGTCCGGCGCCACACCGGGGGCACCGGCATCGTGCTCCTGACCGCGACGCCCGCGAAGAACTCGCCGCTCGAGTTCTACAACCTGATCCAGCTCATGGACCCGTGGGCGTTCTCCCGCCGCGGCCTCATGGACCCCGAGCAGTTCATCGATCGGTTCCTTCAAATTGAGAGCCGTCAGATCATCGACATCACGCTGAGCACCCCGGTGCGCTCGGTCGTCGCCGGGTTCAAGAACCTGGATGACCTCCGGACGATCGTGCACACCTACGGCGAGTTCCGCAGCGCGGAGCAGGTCCACTTGCGACTCCCCGAGCCGCGCAGCGAGCTCGTGCGCGTGGCGATGAACGCTGAGCAGGAGCGCCTGTACGCGCGCCTCGTCGACCGCATCAACAAGCTGCTGATGGAGTCCGGATTCAAGGGCAGCAGGGGCAAGATCCTGGGCCTCCTGGTGCAGCTCTCGGTGATCGCCCTCCACCCGCAGCTCCACGGCGGCGTGGAGTACGACCAGGCGCTCACCAGCGTCGACCCGGATGAGTACGCGGCCCCGAAGCTGCTCGCGTGCGCCGAGCGGGTCGCGGCGAGCCCCGGGTGCGGACACATCGTCTTCTGCGAGCCGACCGCGGTCCACCTGTGGCTGCGTGAGGTCCTCGTGGCCATGGGGATCCCGCGCGAGACGATCGCCATCCTCAACGCGATCGAGACGACGCCCGCCGAACGCAACCGCATCGCCCGCGAGTTCAACGGCATCGCTATCGAGGAGTCGAGCGAGGGCGGCGCGTGCGCGTCACCGACGTCGCAACGCACGCGCCCCCGCTACAACATCATCATCGCCAACTCGGTCGCGAACGAGGGCCTTGACCTGCAAAAGCGCACCTGCGCGATGCACCACCTCGATCTGCCGTGGACGTCGGCGGACCTCGAGCAACGCAACGGCCGCGCCGTCCGCCAGGGCAACGAGCTCGAGGTAGTCCAGATCTACTACTACCTGACCGACCGCTCGATGGACTGGTACCGGTACTCGACCATCCAGGGAAAGCGCGCGTGGTTGTCGGCGATCCTCGAGAGCCAGGCGCGCGATACGAGCAACCCCGGCGCGCAGCAGAACCTGTCCGACGAGGACATTCTGATGATGATCTCCCGCGACCCCGAGGCCACCAACCGGGCGCTCGAGGTCCGCCGCGCCGCCGCCCGCGCCGCCGCCAACGCAAAGATCGCCCGTGAGGCAGCGAACCTGCTCATCCAGGCCAGCGCCAGGTTCCGTGACGCGCGCGAGACCACGGACCCCGAGAAGGCCGCCCGCCTGCGGGCGGAGGGCGACGTGCGCCTCAAGGATCTGCGGCGCGTCGATGTCGCTGCGTGGCCGTGGGGCAAGTGGGCCGAGCACGCGCGCGAGCTCGAGGTCATGGTCGCGTCCGCCGAGGCCGCGCCGGTGTTCGAGGGCCTCCGCGTCGGCCGGGGCCCGCTCGCGGAGCGGCGCTTCTTCGAATTCGGCCGCATCCTCGAGGGCGAGCGCGGCGTGGAGATCGGCAGGCGGGAGCACGGCGCTCCGCTATGGCAATTGCTGGACACTGCCGACGTGCGTGGTCTTCGCATCGAGCCCTCCGAGCTCGATGCGGGCGCCGAGTGGCCGGCGGAGGACGAGGCCGAGCTGCGGACGGCCCTGCAGTCCCACATCACCCGGTCGCTCGCGGACGGGGCGCCGCTCGCGGCTCTGCAGTGGCGCGGAGCGAGCGACGCCTGGCTTTCGCGGTGGTGGCCGCAGACCATGCAGCAGATACGCGACGCGCTTGCGACCCGCCCCGAGGGTGACGACGACGCGGACGAAACGCGCTACCCGATCGTCGTCGGCGACAAGCTGACGCTGACCGCCGGGCCCGCGCTGCGTCGCGGCGAACTCCTCGCGCCGACGCTGGCGGGCTGGCGGCGGTACCTCGAGCTGGCCCCACGAAGCGGTCTGCGCCACGGCGAGCTGCAGGAGGTCGCCGCGCACTACTGGGAGCGGCGTGTGCCCCGCGGCACGGTGAAAGCCGCGGGGGAGAAGGAGGTCGAGGAGGCTCCCGAACGCCGCCCCGAGGCCCTCCTGCCCGAGCCGCCCACGCCGAGCCCCGCCCCGAAGATCCCGCTCACCTGGGCAGACAGGGTCATCGCCCGGTTTGACACCTCGCCCGGCTACCGGCTCCGGCTCGTGCGCCGCACCGCGCAGGACCGGCACGTGTTCGCCGTGGAGCGCGAGGGGCGAGCCGGGGATGTCGTCGCGTCCATTGACGTCTCCGCGGGCAGCGTCGATGAAGTGCGCTGGCTGGACGACCGGGTACGCTCCTCGGAGCAGACGGACATCGTCGATCGTCTGGAGGGCATCCTCGTCGATCTGCAGGCCGAGGAGTCGGCCGGGGAAGAAGACGCGCCGCCGGACGCCGGATCGCTGGACCCGCTCATCCGCATGCTCGAGCGGGTAGGCGGCGAACGGCTCGGGATGGACGTGAAGCGCACGCTTCGCGGCGCCAGCAAGCAGACCCTCGGCAGGCTGACGGCGGAGCTGCAGGACCTGTCGGTGCCGGCCACCGAGTCCCCGGCGACGATCGCGGAGTGGCTCCGCGACATTCACATGTACGACGCCGCCGAGGTGCTCGAGGATCCGGCCAAGCTCGCCTACAGCTCGGTCTCCGCGCTCCTGGATGAGCTCTGGTCGGCGATCGACGTCTACGCCCCCGTCGCCCCGATCGAGCGCAAGGGCGGCAACGCGATCGTCGCCGACTACGCGCTCAGGTACTCGGCGGGGATCGGCGACTTCATCCTCGTGCGCGAGGACGGGAAGGACCGGCGCTTTCGGATCCGCCGCGTCCCCGTGCCGTCCCCCGTGTGCGATCAGGGCCACTGCACCCTCGAAGGCGAGGGGGCCAGGCTTCGGCGCGGCACGGAGGTCTATCTCGACAGGCACTCCGAGTCCTACATCACGGATCTGCACGAGCGCATCGGCAGCCTCGAGGACACGCTGCGGCGCGCCCCAAGTCTGCTGACCGACGTCCGGCGCCTGCTCGTCCTCACAGGCGCGCTCGTCGACACCCAGCGCTGTCAGGGCAAGGAGGAGGCCGCGGCGCTGCGGGCGTTCGAGCAGGCCAAGGCGTATTACGACGCCGCGCGGCGCCTGCTCATCGAAGGGAAGACCGCCGTCGCGGCCGAGCGCATCCACGACGCGATGCGGCGCATCACCACGGCCGCGGCGCACATCGCCCAGAACTGCGCCGCCGGTCAACAGGACATCGTCCCCGCCACGTTGCCGGTGTCCCCGGACGACGCCGCGGCGCTGGAGGAGGGGTAGTCATGGCGAGGAGTCCGGATTGGGAAGAAGTACCGATGGCCGAGGGCGGCGCAGACCCGCTGTGGCCCATGCCCGACGTGACGCCGAAGTTCGCGACGTGGAGCCTCGGCGGCGGTCGTCCGGACGGCTGCACGCTGGAGACCTGCCAGCGCTGGCACGCGGGCGTCGACCTGCAGCGCGCCCCCGACCGCGCCCTGATCGTCGCCCCCGAGGACGGCACGATCGCCGGGCTCGACAAGGGCTGGACCGAGGGCACGAAGGCGATCTTCTTCGTCACCGACTCGGGCCTCTTCCTCGTGCTCGGCGGCATCATCGCGGGGTCGCACAAGGAGTGGAGCCGCAAGGTCGGCGACAAAATTAAACGCGGCGGCGAGCTCGGGCGCATCGTCGGCAGCTACGGCATGCTGCACTTCGAGACCTACGCGGCGGGGCCAGGCCGCACCGCGAACTCTCGCTGGTGGAAGGACGACCCGCCGCCCGAGGGCCTCCGGAACCCCGCGAACTACGTCCAGCGCATGGTGGGGCAAAGCGCCTCGCTGCTACAGACGCGCCAGCGCCTCCAGGCGCTCGCCGACCTCGGACACTACACCGGCGACGTCGGCGCGGCGTGGGGCCCGGTGGCGACCCTGGCGCTGAAGAAGGCCCAGGCCGCGCTCGGCGTCGAGGCCGATGGCAAGTGGGGCCCCGTCACGGAGGACGCGATCCTCGCCGCCTTGCAGAAGGGGTCGTGCGATTCGCTCGAGGACTGCGGCGCCGGCGAGGCGGGGCCCTCGAGCGACGCCCTCACGCCGCTCAAGATCGTGGGCCTCACTGTCGCGGGGCTGACCGTCGCAGGCCTCACCGCCGCGGTCGTGGTGACGATGCGCAGGCGCCCGGCCGAGGAGGCGCGTCATGGAGATTAACTTCGCCAATGCCGGCTCGATGCAGCTCGACGCCCTGGTCATGGCCCGCGGCGAATACTGCGTGGAGGTCGTGGAGCCCGGCGAGTGCGTCGCGTTCGTGCTCGTGCGCGGGTGCCTGCAGATCACCAGACAGCAGGCGGGCGAGCCCGCGGCGTACTGCCTGCACACGACGCCACGGGCGCCGCTCTTCATCATCAACCCCGGTACGTACACCGTCGTCGCGGAGCGATCCGCGCTCGGCCTGCGCGGCACTCGTCGCCGCCGGTGAAAGGACACGTCATGTTCGAGAACCCCATCTACGGCTCGCAGGACTTCCTCGCCCGTCTGCAAGGAGGCCTCCTCGGCTGGAATGAGAGCCGCATGAGGCGGCGCGCCATGTACGCGCAGCAAGCCGCGTCCGCGCCTCCGGGCGCGACGATGCAGGCCACCGCCGCGACGAGCCCACCCCCTGCTCAGGGGGCCACGAATGACCTCGTGCTGGTGTGTTATCAGGCCGAGCAGGGTCGGCTCGTCCCGGTCTACGCCCACGCCGCGGACATCCCGGCTGCCGCGCCCCCCGGCTCGCCGCACGCGGTCTCCGCACCCGCGTCGCCGCCCGTCACGCCGCCGCCCGGCTCGTCGCACGCGGCCTCGGCACCCGCGGTGGTGCTCCCCGCGGCGCAGTCCGTCACGCCGCAGGATACGGCGCCGCCACCGAGTCCGGCCGCGACCGCCGCTCCGCCGCCGACCTTCACGGCGCAGTCGGTCGAGGCGAGCGCACCCCGGACGTCTTCATCCGAGAGGCAAGCGCCGACGCTGAATCTGCCTCCGCCGACGCCGCCGCCGCTCCTCCGTTCATCCGAGGAGAAAACCGAGGCGACCCAGCAGCTCATCGCCGAGCACCGGGCCGAGATGGAGGCTGCACAGGCGCGTCACGCTGCGTCGATGCAGGGGCTCATCACCCAGTTCGGCACCATCCTGGAGGCCACGGAGGCGCGCCACACCGCGGCGGTTCAGGGTGGCTTCGCCCAGCTCCGCGCCGAGATGGAGGCCGCACAGACGCGTCAGGCCGCGGCGGTGCAGGACGCCCTCGCGGAGCACCGGCAGACGCTTGCCGAGTTGATCGCGTCGCGGACCGAGCCGACGAGGCAGGGCGCGGACGACGGCCAGGCGCTCGCCGAGGTCCGCGAACTCCTCGCCCAGCAGGCGAGCATCATGAAGGATGAGCACGCCAGGACGACCGGCGCGATCCGGGAGGTCGTCGAGATGATCGCTGGCCTGGGTGAGACCGTGCACCGCCTCGCGGTCGTGGTCGCCGAGCAGAAGACGCCGACGTTCCCGGCGCCATCGCGGCGGACCCAGGAGGACGGCGCCGCCCAGAGCACGCCCCGACCGCTGACGTCGATGTTCTCGAGGTCGACCTTGGCAGCGCCCGCGCCCGCGGTGGCGAGAACTTCCGCGGCGGCACCGGCCGCTGCGGTCGCCGTCGCCGTGGTCTCCGGGCCCACCACAGACCACCCGGAAATCGCCACGCCGGCGCAGACCCCGGCCGCCTCGCGCGACCCGGCGCTGAATGTGGTCCAGGCGCCCGCGACCTCGCCGGCGCCTGACACCCAGGGGTCCGCACTGCCGGCAACGAGCACCCTCTCGCAGACCGCGGCCGCTTCCGATCCGGCGCCCGCGACTCCGGAGGCGCCTGCCATCCCGGAGACCGCAGCGGCGACCACCACGCCCTCGCTGCCTGCGGCCCTCTCCCGCGACCCAGCGCCGAACGCCAGGGCTCCGGCGCCCGCCGGTCCGACCGCTCCCTCACCGACGAGGCCGCTCACCGTGGTCCGCAACTTCGCACCGCTCGGCGGGACTTCTCCACCCACCGTCCGCCCGACACCAGCCGCAGCGCCCTCGTTGTCGGCGTCGCTCGAGTCCTACTTTTCAGGATCGCCACCGGTGACCGCCTCGGCATCGCCGACTCCAGCCCAACGCCGCGCCGAGCAGGAAGCCCGCGAGCGAGCTCGCTTGCACGGCTCGATGGACGACGATGACGATTCCACGACGCCGGAGAGCGGGGATCCCCATGGCTGACAACAAGGACATCGCGATCCTGGCGAAGAAAGTCGCCGAGCTCGCGGCGCTGCCGGTGGCGGAGATCGAGGCCCGCAAGTGGGAGGCGCTCCTCATCCTCAACGCCGTCTACAGCTCCGCGACGAAGGACGGCATCGCCCAGGCGAACGCCGACAAGGAGGCGCGGTGGGGCGACAAGATCCGCGAGGAGGGCATTCTGTACCTCCTGCATCCCAAATGGCACCTGCGCACCGACGACGGCAAGCCACCCGCCGCCCGGTTCGCCCTGGCCAGCGCGATCGGCAACCCGAACCGCGACCTCCGCACGCGCTACACGGCGCTGGCCCTCATCCCGCCAGCCGACCGCGAGCCGCTCACCGATCTGGTCCGGGCGCTCAACGCGGTCGCGTTCGACGGCGCGACCACGGACGCGAAGGTGGAGTACAGCCGCACGATGGGCCGAATCTCGAAGACGTGGACCAAGGAGCCGTGGCTCACGATGCTACCTCACGAGGGTGCCTCACCCGCGATCCTGATCCTCATCGACAACCAGGGCGAGACGAACGACGGGAGCATGTTCGACAAGGACCCGTCCGACGATCCGTTCTTTGCGACGGCGATCCGGACCTGGGACATCGACTTCCTCCGCGACAACCCGCTGGCGAGGTTCTACACGAAGTTCGAGACCGCGGCGACGAAGGTCGTCGACACCGCGACGGACGTCGCTGACGGTTCACTTAACGCGGCCAGAGCGCTGGCGAAGGTGATCGCCTGGGCCCCCTACGTCCTCGCGGGGATCGGCACGCTGGGCCTCACCACCTACGTCCTCACGGTCGCATCCCGGCGCGGCGCCGTGGCAGCAGCGCCGGCTGGAGCATGAGCATGTCTCGAAATCCCGTCCTCCGCTCGGCACTGGCCTCCGCGTTCATCGGCGGCGCGCTCACCTGGCTTCATGACCGCGCTCGCAACCCACGCCCCCCGCGTCACGTGATCCCGATCGTCACCCCCGTCATCACGATGCGCTTCGCCGAGGACGTGCTCCAGCGGATGGAGCACATCCGCGGCGACGAGGTCTACCTCGTCCTCCACACGGACGGCGGCGAGATCGCGGCGTGCGTGCTGATCGCAGACGCCCTCCGCCGATTCGAGCGGTCGACCGCTGTGGTCCCCTACATGGCGTTCTCGGGCGGCACCATCCTCGCGCTCAACGCCCAGCGCCTGCGCCTCGGTAAGAACGCCGCGCTGTCGGCCGTCGACCCTCTCATCTACGGCCAGCGCGCCCGGCACATCACGCCGAAGCAGGACCGCGAGCCGAACCCTCTTCACCCGCTCGCCGCCGAGTACAGCGTTGCGGTCGAGGGTTACCTGCGACAGACGCTGACCGCCCGCCTCGCGGGCGCCTCGCCGGCCGCGGTCGAGCGGGCGATGAGCGTCTTCATGGGCGAGTCGGCCCCGCACGCGTGGCCCATCCACACCGCGCAGCTCGAGGCCCTCGGTATCCCGGTCGAGACCGCCGAACCAGCGTGGGCGAGCCTCGTCGATGACGAGCGTCGCGCGCGGCGGCAGATCCCAGAGGAGGGCTGCCCATGACCCGCGCGAACCAGTGGCTTGTGTTCGGGGGCGTGATGAGCGTCGGCGCGGGATTTCTCGGCGGGATGATGTTCTCTCGTCGTGGCGCCGCGCCGTGCGCCACGGACGGATACCCGGCCTACGGCAATATCTACTATGTGGGTGACGACACATACTTCGACGGCGCCGCGATCGAATTCTTGACCGCCCGGGCGGACTTCACGAGGTACGACGAGGAGTGGACCGTCTTCCACTTCCATGCCCGGTTCCTGTACGTCAAGAAGTTCTACGACGGCCCCGTGTTCCCCGCCCAGCGAGGGCCCGCCTACATCCGGCGGCGTCCGATCGCCGAGCCCGACGAGGCGCGCTACGAGGAGATGACCTCTGCGATGCTCGGGGACCTCGGCGGATTCGGCCCCCTCAAGTCTCATCGCTGGCCCTCGTGGGAGGCGCTGAAGGACGGACGCCAACCATCGATTAAGACCGACAAGGTAGCAACCAGACAGGAGAAACGGTAATGGAGATCGTCGTTGTTCGTAATGACATCGTCGGCGGCGTGGGTCGTACCACGATCGCCGCACACCTTCTCTTCTTCGCCGCCGAGCTCGGCCTCAAGGTCGTGGGCGCCTCGATCGACGAGCGGAACGACCTTTGTCCGTGGATGCGTCCAGCGGGGATCCGCTGGATCGACGCGCTGAGCGAGGAACTTCCGACCGACGTCGACCTGATCGTGATCGACGTCGGCACGGGCGCGAAGTCCGTCGAGGTCCTCCGGCCGAGCCTCACGATCATCCCGGTGGACAGGGCCGCCGCCGAAGACTGCGCCAGGGCGACGGCGGAGACGATCGCCGGCGAGGCGATGCGCCTCCGCAACTACTCGCATGGGGTCTCCCTGTCGGACGAGCAGCTCTCCCTCGAGCTCAGGAGCCTGGACGTCGTCCTGACGCGATGCGACCAGTTGGCGGTCACGGGATGGACCCTCCGCCCTGTCTGGGCGTCGCCGCTGGGTGCCGCCTCGGCGGGTGCGAGGGCCATGCGTGAGCTCGCCGCCGAGGTGCTCCACCGCGTGGGTCTCCTCCCGCCGGAGCACGTGCCGTACATGCGGCGGGAGCCGCTCCCCTCGTTCGCCGAGCGCGAGAAGCAGGGGTCCGCGCGTTTGGCCGCGTTCTTCGACCGGTTCGCGGCGATGAAGAAGGAGGAGGCGGAGACGTGTGAGCCGAAGCCGTGGATGGTCGCGTGGGCACGCGGCGTGGAGGCGTCGCTCGCCGGGAAGTGACCGGACCCCGAGGCGAACATGAAGCCCCACAAGCAAGACGATCACGGCGACATGCCCCCGTGGATCACGGGTGCCCCCACGTGGGCCAAGGTCGCCATGGGGGCGCTGGCCGGGGCCGCGGCCTGTCAACTCGTGCACGCGATCCGCAGCGGGCGCGCCCGCTTCTCCATGACCACCTCGCCGCGGCCGGAGAAGCGAGACCGTTCCGGGATCACGTTCAACGAGGTCGGCGGTCACGACGAACTAAAGCGGCAGATCGAGCGGCGGATCATCACCCCCTTTCGTGAGCCTCAACTCTTCGAGCGTTACAAGAAGCGTGCAGGCGGCGGCATCCTGATGTACGGCCCGCCCGGCTGCGGCAAGACGCTCATCGCCCGCGCGACCGCCGGCCAGTGCAACGCGCGCTTCATCAACATCGCGATCAGCGACGTGCTGGACAAATGGCTCGGGGAGAGCGAGCAGAAGCTCGCGGCGATCTTCGCCGACGCGCGGGCGAGGACCCCGTCGGTGCTGTTCTTCGACGAGCTCGACGGCCTCGCCGCCACCCAGCACCGCGAGTCCACGCATTCGGGCATCGTCTCCCAGCTCCTCACGGAGATGGACGGGTTCGCCAAGGGTAACCAAGGCATGCTGGTGCTCGCCGCGACGAACGTGCCGTGGGCGGTCGACCCGGCGTTTCGTCGACCCGGGCGTTTCGACCGGGTTCTGTTCGTCCCGCCGCCGGACCATACGGCGCGCGCAGCGATCCTGCGGATCCAGCTCGCCGGACGCCCGATCGCCGGGGACCTCGGCCTCGAGTCGATCGCGGAGCGCACCGAGGGCTTCTCGGGGGCCGACCTCGAGCTCCTGGTGGAGCAGGCCGTCGATGCGGCGATCGATGCGTCGCTCTCGTCGCGCGCCGACGTCCCGGTGCGGGCAGAGCACCTGCAGGCCGCGCTCTCGCAGACGAAGCCGACCACGCTCCCCTGGTTCACGATGGCCCGCGAGCACGCCCACCGCTGGAACGAGGGCGAGCAGTACGCCGACCTGCTCCGCTACCTCGCGGCCCACCCGGCCCAGACATCCGCCACCCGAGGCGTACCGCCGATGAAGTGAAGGAAGCGTCAATCATGCAACCGATTGCAGACGAATTTCTCAAAACCTCGGGGTTGCTCCTCGTGTCGCTGCAAGAGTACGCGGCTACTCATGCACCCCGGTACCGGCGCACCATCGACGCGACCTTGCAGACCGAGGAGGATCTGGAGGCGCTGTCCCGCGGTCACGACGACCCGGAGCGGGCCCCACGCCTGCCGCGGGGGTACGTCAAGCATCGCCTCCTCGTCGCCTGGGACGCAGTGCTGGCCGGATCCGAGTCGATTCTCCAGGGCGCGTCTCGTGCACTGGAGCGCGCGTCAACGGCGTTCTCCAGATGGTCCGATTATGTCGTCGGCCGGCGCCCGACCTGCGTCTTTGAGTGCAGCGTGTGCGACCGACGAGGACACGAGACCCGTTGCTTCTTCACCGGAGATCAGGTGATCTGCCGCGAATGCGTGCGGGACGCGGTCATCCGCTGTAACACCGGGCGCCAGGCCGACGAGCCGACCTTCACCTGTCGCATGCTGGTGGAGCTGCTGACCCTCGATACCATCCCGTACTGGCGCCTCACGGAAGATGCGCAGCGATGGCTCGACATGGAGGCCGAGGTCCGGGCCGTGCGGCGGGCGGACATCGGCGCCGTCGATGAGCCCGTTCGAGAGCGGTGGAACCTCGCGCTGAAGCCCCTCACCTGTCGGCTGGAGTCTGCGCAGGAACCGACCGACGTTCTCTTGAACGCGAGCATTGAGAGGGACCTGCGAATCGCTATCGCGGGGAAGACATGAACGGTAGATAGCCCGCCCGCAGGCGTCCGCCGATGCGGCGGTCGTGGCCCTTCGCGTGGCCGCATGACCTCTTTCGCAGGAGTCAACCATGAGCATTCGAACTGTCGCACGCATCGCCCTCGGTGGAGCCCTCCTCGCCGAGCTTGGGATGGCTTTCCACCGATTCGAGGTCCGCCGCCGCATCTTCGACGCCGCGGCACGCCGGGCGTCACAGCTCGGGCGCCCGCTCATCGTGGTCGGTGATCCCGACGCCGGCATGCACACCGGCATCAAACGCGCCTACGGCTGCGGCGATATGTGCATCGACAAGAACGGGTGTCCGCTATGCACCGTGACGAAGGTGGCCGACCTGACGAAAGGTCCGATCGATGGGATCGCAGATGACTCCGCGGTCGTCTTCGTCTCGTGTGTCCTCGAGTACGTCGCGGATCCCGAGGCTGCGCTCCGCGAGCTCCGGCGGATCGCTGGCTCGCCGGACAATCTCTTCCTCGTATTCGTGGAGCCCTGGACGCTCACGGCCGCGCTGTACCCGGGCGCGCAGTGGGCGGGCGGCGCCCAGGTTTCCGCGCAGGGCAAGATCGTCATGCAGCCCGTGACCACAGCGCGCAAGGTCGCCATCGCCGGGGGGCTCGGATTGCTCGCACTCGCTGCGATACGGCGCGGCTGAAGTTTGGGCGCTGGCCGCCCACCAACTTGAATGTGATCGCCGCTATGATGCGGAATGGGAGGCGGGGTGTATGGGTGAAAGTGTTGAGAGGGGGCTCGCGCCTGCACGCGTGAATCGAGCCGAGCACGAGCGGAAGCGATCTCCGTCCGTGGTCGATTTTGACTCAGCGTTGCCAGAGATCGCGTACGTGGCCGACGTTGCCCAGTGGCTCCGAACGACCGAGAAGGCGGTCCGGGACCGCGTTCGACGCGATCAGTTCCCCCGGCCGGGGAGGGTCGGAAAGCGGCTTGCGTGGAGTCGCGCTGTGCTGCTTGATTGGGCGCGAGAATGCGGCCGGGCGGCAGGGACACCCCGCATGAGCATCACGCTCCGCCCGTACATCAAGGACAAGACCCGCTACCACGTG
>JAEUJW010000056.1 GCA_016793465.1 Myxococcales bacterium | reverse complement strand
CACCCGCAGGCTCGCCGAGCTCGGGTTTCAGGTCGAGCTCCGTCCCGCAGCCTGACCCTCACCTGACGCCGCTACCCCACGGCCGGGCCCCTCCCGTGTCCGGGCAGTTTCTTGGTAGCGGAATTCGGCAATTCGCAGGGCCCGGAGCTAACGCCCGAAGCGATGGGCGAGCACCCCCGCGACCGCGAAGAACAGGGTGTGCTGATCCCGTCCCAGCCCGGCCGCGTCATCGGTGATCGCCCCGCCGCGATAGAAGAACCCCTGCGCCGCCGTCGACCGGTCGTAGCGGTACTCGACGCGCAGCAGCAGCGCCCCGAGCAGGCGCACGTCGCTGGTGAACGTGAACGCGAGCAGGTGCTGAGGCACCCCGAACATGCGCCCGTCGCGGTCCCAGAACCACTCCGGCCGCGCCGCCATGTCCCAGCTGCGCCGCCGCCAAGTCGACGCCGACGGCTTCGACGCCAGCACGCGCCAGCGCGTGAACAGGGCCGCGTTCATCCACATGTGCCACGGTCGGCCCGCGAGGTCGGAGCGGCGCTCGCCGCCGACGTCGAACAGCCCGCCGACGCCGAAGCGCTCGTGGTTGTACGTGAACTGCGAGTCCGAGAACATGCGCCAGGCCGCCAGCCGCGTGTCCGCGTTGTCGGGCCCGAAGTACGCGTACTCGGCGAACGCGAACGCCGGCGACGGCGTGTACGTGTAGCCGAGCATGAACGCCGGCGCCTTGTTGACGTCGGCCAGCGTCTGCCAGCCGTTGACGACCCACGCCTGCACCCCGTGCTTGTCGGACAGCGGGTGCACGACCTTCAGCCCGGTGAGGTAGTACGGCACGCTGTTGAGCTGCCACGTCACCGTGTAGTTCCAGTTGTACGGGCTCCAGTGGACGCCGATGCCCACCGGCGAGAGGTGCAGCCCGGCGCTGACCTCGGTCCCGCGCCTGCTCTTCAGCCCCACGTTGGCGCGGGCCAGGTGCTTCCACACCTCGGCGCCCGCGTACTTCGAGGCCGCGCCGCCGGGCGTCGGCTCGTACGCCATCAGCGCGTCGGCGGCCGGCCCCGCCTGCAGCGCCAGCTCGAACGTCGGCCCCCAGCGGCCCGGGTGCGCGTCGCGGCGCACGTACAGCACCGCCAGGTTCGGCGTGATCTCCCCCGTCCGCGGCTGCACCGCCGTCCCGCGGTACACGTGGTTGTCGGGGTGGTTGTGGTTCCACGCCCAGTTGATGTCGATGAACCCGCCGACCTCCCACGGCTTGAAGACTTGTTCGCCGCCGGGCAGCGTCGCGTCGCTCGCGACCGACGCCGTCACGTCGCCGCGGGTCGCCGTGCCCGCGCCCGGCAGGCGCTCGGGCGGCGCGGCGGACTCGTCGTCGTCCGCGCTCGGTACGCTCGCCGGCGCGTCGAGCGGCGCGAGCGCGGCGAACACGGCGATCACCAGGTCCATGCCGGCCTCACCGATCCCGCCTGATCCGCTCGGCCAGCGCGCGGTGCTCCGCGTACGGCGGCGCGTGCACCTCGCGCTCCGGCTCGCGCAGCAGCTCCGGCACCGCGAACAGGTCGGCGACGATCCCCGCCTGACTCGTCGCCTCCTTCTCCTTCAGCGCCCGCCGCCGGTGCGCCGGCGCGTACCGCTGCTTCATCGCCACCATCCGCCGCAGCGGCGCCTCGAGCTGCGCGTCGGGCGTGCGCTCGAGCAGGCGCAGCGCCTCGCGCACCAGGTCGAGCTTGCGGCACACCAGCAGCCCGTCGCAGCCGGCCGCCAGGCACCCGCGGACCAGCGCCTCCGGCGTGTGGTGGTCGGCGACCGCCTTCATCTCGAGGTCGTCGCTGAACACCACCCCGTCGTGGCCGAGCTCCTCGCGCAGCAGGTTCAGCACGTCGGGCGAGAGGGTCGCCGGGCGCGCGCGGTCGAGGCGAGGGAACAGCACGTGCGCCGACATCACGCTCGCGACCCCCGCGGCGATCGCCGCCTTGAACGGCGGCAGCTCGACCTCCCGCAGGCGGTCGAGGTCGTGCTCCAGGCGCGGCAGCTCGAGGTGGCTGTCGGTCCGGGTGTCGCCGTGCCCGGGGAAGTGCTTGGCGCAGGCGGCCACCCCGGCCGCCTGCATGGCCGTGATGAAGGCCGCCGCGTGGCGGCCGACCCGCGCCGGGTCGCGGGCGAAGCTGCGGTCGCCGATCACCGGGTTGTCGGGGTTGGTGTCAACGTCGACCACCGGCGCGAAGTCCAGCCCGATCCCCAGGTCGGCCAGCTCGCGGGCGATCGCCCCGGCCACCGCCGCCGTGGTCGCCTCCTCGTCGCGCTCGCCGAGCCGTCGCATCGGCGGCCACTCGGTCCACGGCGCACGCAGACGCTGCACCCGTCCGCCCTCCTGGTCGATCGCCAGCAGGACCGGCACCTCCGCCGGCGCCGCCGCGTGCAGGGCCGCGGTCAGGCCGGCAACCTGGCCGGGGTCGACGATATTCCGGGCAAACAGGACGACCCCGCCAAGCCGCCCCTGCGCCACCAGATCCGCCAGCTCTCGCGGCACCTCGGTGCCTTCGAATCCGGCGAACAGAAGCTGACCCGGCTGCCAGAAGCTCGTCATGCCCGCCACGTTAGGGGGCCTCGTCGCGGCCCGCAAACTCCTGACCAACTCGTGCCTGTGGCGGTTGACGCCCCCGTGCGCGGTTGTTAGCGTCCGGCGCCTTGCCGATGCAGAGAAACCTCCCGGGTCGCCGCCCTCGCACGCCGGTCCAGCACCACGGCCCCTCGGGCCTGCTCGTCACGGCGTCCCCCGCCGTCGGCTTCTTCTGCAGCCTCGCCCTGCTCGCGCCCTCCGCCCACGCGCAGGCCCCCATGGGCGGCATGGGCGGCATGGGCGGCATGGGCGGCGGCGGCATGGGAGCCGGCGCCCCGCAGCCCGGCAAAGAGAAGAAGGAGGGCCCCGCCGAGGCCGCCCCCAAGGACAAGCAGGCCCTGCAGCCCATCGAGCCGGTGCCCGCGCAACCCCGCGGCCTGCGGCAGCTCCAGCTGTTCGAGCTGCACGGCTACATGCGCATGCGCGCCGACTACTTCCACCGCATGGACCTCGGCCTCGGCAAGGGCAACCAGACCAGCGTCGGCGGCACCTACAACGAGAACTCCGCCACCGACAACAAATTCTTCCCCCCGCCCAACGTCGCCAACGAGACGACCGACGGCGCGGCCGACTCGATCTCCAACGGCGGCAACGACGCCAACTGCCTCGGCGGCCTGCTCGAGAAGGGCGTCAACAGCAGCAAGGCCGCCCGCCGCTGCGGCCGCCGCAACGGCTTCGGCTCGGCCAACATGCGCCTGCGCCTCGAGCCCACGCTGCACATCACCGACACCGTCAAGGTCCACGCGACCATCGACGCCCTCGACAACCTCGTGCTCGGCAGCACGCCCGACTCGATGCTCGGCGAGAACCCCTACGCGCCGATCGACATCTTCACCCGCACGCAGATGCCGCCGAGCGACGGCCGCAACTCGTTCACCGACAGCATCGTCGTCAAGCGCGCCTACGGCCACATCAAGTTCGGCTGGGGCCTCGACATCAAGTTCGGGCGCATGCCGCACCACTGGGGCATGGGCATCGTCGCCAACGACGGCAACGGCTACTACCGCGGCGACAAGGCCGACATCGTCCGCATGCTCGACATGGACTACGGCGACAGCGTCGACTCGCTGCGCCTCGGCTTCGACTTCGGCAAGGACCGCCGCAGCGTGCACACGCTCGAGGCCTCGTGGGACTGGGCCTCGTCGGGCCCGACGACCGCCCAGCTGCTGGGGCCCTCGTGGAACTCGGGCAACCGCCTCGGCCAGGACTTCAGCGCCGAGCGCTTCGACAACGTCTACCAGTGGCGCGTCTCGATCGTCCGCCGCGACGACCCGGCCATGCTGCAGCGCAAGCTCTCGCTCGGGCGCCCGGTCGTCAACTACGGCGCGATCGTCTGGCTGCGCTCGCAGTCCATCGACCGCGTCACCGGCAGCCCCGGCATCGGCGACGGCCTCGGCACCAACCCCAAGTGGAGCGACGGCGAGAGCAACACCGACGACGGCCTCGGCCGCCACGGCGACGCCCTCGGCAACGGCGACCTCGACGAGCAGGGCGACAGCGGCATCCAGAACTACGCCAACCTGCTGATCCGCCGCCGCGCCCTCGTGCTCACCCCCGACATCTGGCTGCGGATCAACTGGAAGACCCTGCGCATCGAGTTCGAGGGCGCCGGCGTGATCGGCCGCATGCAGGAGCGCGACCTCGACACCAGCAACACCGGCGCCAACCCCAACGAGGCCGGCTTCGAGTACCAGAGCTTCAACCTCACCCGCGAGGACCGCCGCACCTTCCTGCAGCTCGGCTACGCCCTCGAGTTCAAGTACGGCCTGTTCAAGGACCGCTTCCACCTCGGCCTCGACCACGGCTTCGCCACCGGCGACCCGAGCGGCACCTCCGGCTTCAACCCCCAGAGCCCGCTCATCCCCGGCGGCACCGACTACCTGTGGTCCAACTTCCGCTTCAACCCGGCCTACATGCAGGACCTCCTGCTGTTCCGCGAGCTGCTCGGCACCGCCGCCAACGCCGCCTACTTCAAGCCCTGGCTGGCCTTCTACTTCTTCGAGAACAACTTCTCCGGCCGCCTCGACATCGAGTACGCCGTGGCCCACCAGCGCCTCGCCACCTGGGGTAACCGCGCCAACTACGGCATCGAGCTCGACCTCAGCCTGCGCTACCACGACCAGCAGGAGCCGATCTTCTTCCAGCTGCAGTACGGCGTGATGTTCCCGTTCGGCGCCTTCAACCGCACCAGCGACAAGTACGCCAACCTCCTGATCGCCAACAACGGCGACGCCAAGGCCGCCCAGTCCGTCCAGGCCCAGATCGGCATCAAGTTCTAGCTTCCGCGGCCCTCCGGGCCGCGGCCCTCGCTCGCCCGCCCTTGCATGTGCACGTCTCGCGCGTCACCCTGACGCGCGCATGAGCAAGCCCAAGAAGTCCACCCCGCGCTGGGTCTGTCAGGCCTGCGGCGCCGTCACCGGCGGCTGGTACGGCCGCTGCCCGACCTGCGAGGCGTGGAACACCGTCGAGGAGGAGCTCCCGCCGCCGACCCCCGGCGCCGTCCCGACCCCCGGCCACGCCCGCGTCGTCGCCTCGACCGACGCCCAGACCGACGTCGACAACCA
This sequence comes from Myxococcales bacterium, assembly GCA_016793465.1. The sequence continues at coordinate 88,840 of JAEUJW010000056.1, read as the reverse complement.
GCCCCGCCGCCCCTGCGGCATGCACGAGGTCGACCGCGTGCTCGGCGGCGGCCTCGTGCCCGGCAGCGTCGTCCTGCTCGGCGGCCCGCCCGGCATCGGCAAGTCGACGCTGCTCCTGCAGGCCAGCGTCGGCCTCGCACGCCGCAACGGCATCGTCCTCTACGCCAGCGGCGAGGAGTCGGTCGCCCAGGTCGCCGCCCGCTGCGCCCGCCTCGGCGCCAGCCACAAGAACCTGCTGCTGACCGCCGAGCAGCGCATCGAGGAGATCCTCGGCGCCGCCGGCGAGCGCGCCAGGCAGCTCGGCGCGGTCATCGTCGACTCGGTCCAGACCGTCTACAGCGGCACGCAGGACGGCCTGCCCGGCAACCTCACGCAAATCCGCGCCGTCACCAGCGCGCTCGTCGGCTTCGCCAAGCACCACGGCGTGCCCGTCGTCGTCGTCGGCCACGTCACCAAGGACGGCCAGCTCGCCGGCCCTCGCCTGCTCGAGCACCTCGTCGACGCCGTGCTCTCCTTCGAAGGCGACGACGAACGCGCCACCCGCCTGCTGCGCGCCACCAAGAACCGCTTCGGCAGCACGCAGGAGCTCGGCGTGTTCGAGATGCGCGGCGACGGCCTGCGGGAGATCGCCAACCCCTCCGAAGCCTTCCTCACCCACCGCGAGGCCCCCGCCATCGGCTCCGCCGTGACCGCCACGCTCGAGGGCTCCCGCCCGCTCCTGCTCGAGGTCCAGGCCCTGCTCGCCGCCAGCTTCGGCAACCCGCGCCGCACCTGCGTCGGCGTCGACCCGGCCCGCCTCGCCATGCTGCTCGCCGTGCTCGACCGCCACGCCGGCCTGTTCGTGCTCGACCAGGACGTCTTTATCAACGTCGTCGGCGGCCTGCGCCTCGGCGAGCCCGCCAGCGACCTCGCCGTGCTGCTCGCCATCGCCTCGAGCCACCGCCGGCAGCCGCTGCCCGCCGGCACCCTCGCGTTCGGCGAGATCGGCCTGACCGGCGAGCTCCGCCCCGCGCCCCGCAGCGAGGCCCGCCTGCAAGAAGCCGCCCGCCTCGGCCTGCGCCGCGTGATCCTCCCCGCCGGCCCCAAGAAGGCCCACGACCTGCGCGACGGCCTGCCCGCGGGCGTCGACCTGCTGCTCGCCCGCACCGTCGCCGAGGCCCTCGAGCTCGCCTTCGTCTCGAAGTGACGGCGCCGCCCTACGGCGACGAGATCACCGGCGGGCAGTGCACGACCTCGATGAACGGCCCGAGCGCGCCGTCGTCGTAGTCCTTCGCCTTGATCTCGAGCACGTTCTGCGGCACCGGCGACTGCGGCACCACCATCATGCCCTCCTCGACCAGCCAGCCCCACTGGTCGCCCTCGAACTCGAGCGTCACGTCCGCGCCCTCGCCCGGGTCCGCGACGAGCTTCACGCCCGCGGCCATGACGTTCACGCCCTCGACGAACGGCGCGCCGCCCGACCACGTCGCCACGCACTCGCCGTCGGCCTCCTCCTCGGCGCACGTGCGGCAGCGGAACGACGCGCCCGGCTTCAGGCACGGCGTCGGCCCGAACCCCGCGCCCTCCTGCCACACGTCGCCCGCCGCGAAGCGGTAGATGTCGAACGCCACCGGCGACCACTCGTTGGGGTCGTCGAACTGGTGGACCACGTGGAACACCACGCGCACCTTCAACCAGCCCTCGGGCTCGACCGCGTAGCCCATGTACTCCGGCTCCGGCTTGGGGAAGCGGGCCGCGTACACGCTGGCGAGGTCGTCCGCGGGGTTCATGTTGGCGCTGTTCTCGAACGCCACCTCGAAGAAGTCCGTGGCTCCGAGGTCGATGTTCTCGCAGTGCAGCGGCCCGCCGAACGTGCACATCTGCATCATGTCGAAGTAGATCTCGTGCAGCAGGAAGGTGTCCGCCGCCGCCTTGACCCGCCCGCTGACGACCCGGTCGGCCTCTTTGCAGTCGGTCGGCCACTCGACGATCACCGACCCGGTGCTGCTGCTCTCGCCGCCCTCGCTCGACGAGGCCGGGTCGCCGCTCGTCGTCGTCGACACCTCGGTCGTCAGCGCCGTGTGGGTCGTCTCGCCGCCGCTCGTCGTCGTCGTCACCGGCGGCTCGCCCGACGTCGGCGCGGTGGTGACCTCACCGCCGGCGGTCGTCACCGCCACCGGCGCCTCGTACTCGAACCCCGGATTCGGCCGACTGCAGGCCATCCCCGCCGGAATCACGAGCAGACACCCCGCGAACGCGCGCCGCATCGACCGCGCACCCTACCACAAACCCCCCAGACGGCGCGCGGATCCGGGTCACACGGTGCATCGGCAAGCACCGGGGATCTCCCGCCCCCGTACGAAGATCTGCGGCCTCGTCTGGCAATTTCCTCTCGCCCCGATTACACCGCCCGCGATGACCGCCGCCTACGTCATGGACGCCCCCACCGACCTGCAGGAGGTCTACCTCCGGTCCAACCTGCCGGTCACCGAGGAGTGCGACGGCCTGCTGCCGATCGTCGAGGGCGCCCTCCCCGAGGACCTCCGCGGCACCCTGTTCCGCAACGGCCCCGGCCGCCTCGAGGTCTACGGCCAGCGCTACCACCACCCCTTCGACGGCGACGGCCACCTCCACCGCTTCGGCTTCACCGACCGCGGCCTCGTGCACCGCAACCGCTACGTCCGCACCCGCGAGTTCCTGGAAGAAGAAGCCGCCCGCAAGATCCTCTACCGCAGCTTCGGCACCAACATCCCCGGCGGCCTCGCCCACAACTTCCTGCGCATGCGCTTCAAGAACGCCGCCAACACCTCGGTGCTGTGGCACGGCGGGCGCCTCTACGCCCTGTGGGAGGGCGGGTGGCCCCACCGCATCGACCCCCTCACCCTCGACACCCTCGCCCGCGACGACCTCGGCGGCATGCTCCGCCCCGAGTCCCTGTCCGACCGCATCTTCACCCCCGAGCTCCCGTTCTCCGCCCACCCCCGCCTCGACCCCACCACCGGCGAGCTCTTCAACTTCGGCGTCGCCGCCGGCCGCCAGCCCTCGCTCGTGCTCTACCGCCAGAGCCCGGGCGGCGCCTGCCTGCAGCGCGAGCGCATGCCCCTCGCCGCCACCGGGTTCATCCACGACTTCGGCCTGACCTCGCGCTACCGCGTGTTCTTCTTCACCCCCAGCACGTTCGACGTCCCGCGCACCCTCCTCGGCTTCGCCCCGCCGGCCGAGACCCTGCGCGCCAACCCCGACGCCACCGCGATCCTCCTGCTCCCGCGCCGCGGCACCCAGGCCCGCACGCTGCAGGCGCCGCCCTGCTTCGTCTACCACTTCGCCAACGCCTACGACGACGGCGACCGCGTCGTCATCGACGCCGCCCGCATGGACGAGGTGCCCGCCGCCGACGTCGCCCCGCGCATGCTCGCCGGTCAGCCCGTCGACTACCCCGCGCCGTACCTCACGCGTTACACCCTCGACGTCCGCACCGGCCGCGTCGACGAGCAGCGCCTCACCGACCACCCCGGCGAGCTCCCGACCATCAACCCCGCGCGCAGCTCGCTCGCCCACCGCTACGTCTGGTCGATCGCCCGCCCCCCCGATCGCAAGCAGCCCTACAGCACCGGTTTGATAAAGGTCGACACCCACGGCCCGACGTCGACCTTCCGCGACTTCGGCCAGAACCTCACCGGCGAGCCGATCTTCGTGCCCCGCCCGCGCGCGTCCGCCGAGGACGACGGCTGGATCCTCTCGATGTGCTACGACAGCCTCAACCACACCGGCGAGCTGCTCATCCTCGACGCCGCCGACCTCCGCACCGTCGCCCGCGCCCGCATGCCGCACCACACCCCCCTCGGCTTCCACGGCACCTGGGTCCCGGCCTGAAAATCAGGTTCAATAATTTGCCCATATTTCTGCGGAAGGCCTGCGCAACACGCATTCCTTCTGTCTAATCAACATCAACATCCGCATCGCGGGACTCGGCGCGGCGGCCCTCATCACCGCCATGGTCCGCTGGCCCTGGGCCGCAGAACCGACACCACCTGCAGCGCCCATCACGCGCGACCCGCCGCCGGCTGCCGTCCAGGAGGCCGTGAAGGACTCGCCTTCGCCGAAGCCCCCGCCCCGGAAGCGCCAGAAGCCGCGCTCCACTTCGTCGAGCCGGCCTTGTCGTTGCTGAAGGGAACAGGCCCGCGTCGCACGACGCGGGCCTGTTCTTCTTCTATTAAAACCTCTTCGGTCTACTTCCCTGCGGCCTTGGCCGGGGGCGCCTTCGCCTTGGACTTGCTGTCGTCCTCCGCCGGCGCGACGACCTTCATCGGCGGCCCCTTCGCCGCGCCCGCCGCAGCGGCGGCCGGAGCCGCCTGCTTGTTCGTCTCCGTCGGCTGAGCCGCCGCGGGCGTCGCGCCGTTGAGCGTGATGTTGTGCTTGGCGAGGATCTCCCCCTCGATCTTCATGCAGATGTCGGGGTTCTCCTTCAAGAATTTCTTGGCGTTCTCGCGGCCCTGGCCGATGCGGTCGCCGTGGTACGACAGCCACGCGCCGGCCTTCTCGACCACCTTGTTGTCGACGCCGAGGTCGACGACCGAGCCCTCGCGCGACACGCCCTCGCCGTAGGTGATGTCGAACTCGACCTCGCGGAACGGCGGCGCCAGCTTGTTTTTAACAACCTTCACGCGCGTGCGGTTGCCGACCACCTGCTCGCCCTCCTTGATCGCGCCGATGCGGCGGATGTCGAGGCGGATCGAAGAATAAAACTTCAGCGCGTTGCCGCCGGTGGTCGTCTCGGGCGACCCGAACATCACGCCGATCTTCATGCGCAGCTGGTTGATGAAGATGACCATCGTGCGCGAGCGGGCCACCGACCCGGTCAGCTTGCGCAGCGCCTGGCTCATCAGGCGCGCCTGCAGGCCGACGTGGCTGTCGCCCATCTCGCCCTCGAGCTCGGCCTTCGGGGTCAGGGCCGCCACCGAGTCGACGACGATCACGTCGATCGCCCCCGAGCGGACCAGGGTGTCGCAGATCTCCAGGGCCTGCTCGCCGAAGTCCGGCTGCGAGACCAGGAGATCGTCAGTCTTGACGCCGATCTTGCGGGCGTAGCTCACGTCGAGCGCGTGCTCGGCGTCGATGAACGCGCACACGCCTCCGCGCCGCTGGGCCTCCGAGATCACGTGCAGCGTCAATGTCGTCTTGCCCGACGACTCCGGCCCGTAGATCTCGACGATGCGCCCGCGCGGCAGCCCGCCGATCCCCAGGGCGATGTCGAGGGGCAGCGCACCCGTCGGGATCACGCTCACGTCGCCGGCCGGGAGCTTCCCGTCCTTCGACAGCCGCATGATCGACCCCTTGCCGAATTGCTTCTCGATCGTCGCCAGGGCCAGGTCGATCGCCGAGTCCCGCTGCGCCCCCGCCGGGACAGCGCCCGCAGGACCAGAGCCAGAAGATGGTGGAGTGGTGGGTACGTTGGCCATGAAGTGTGGTGTCCTGCGCGAATCTTGAACGCCGCGCATGATCTATAGGAGAACAAGTGTTCCGTGTCGAGCGTCTTCGACCGCCCGACGCTTGACACTCACCCCCCTGCTCGGCCTCCGCTCCCGGCCCCGTCAGTAATCATCTGCCGCTGCCCGCAGATTGCCGTCTCCGGCCATCAGTCCATCACTTCTACACTCGTCAGCCCCTTCTCGACCAGCCGATCCCACACCAGCTTCAGCGCCCACGTCGCCGACACGTGCTGGATCAGCTCCCGCTCGCCGAACAGCTTCAGACGCTTGTAGCGGCAGCCCTCGGCGTCGGCCACGGCCACGTCGACGGTCCCCACCGGCTTCGCCTCGGTCCCTCCGCCGGGTCCGGCAATGCCGGTCACGGCCACCGCGAAGTCGACCCCCAGAGCCCGCCGCGCCCCCTCGGCCATGGCCCGCGCGACGGCCTCGGACACCGCCCCGTGCTCCTCGATGTCCGCCGCGGCGACCCCGAGCCGGCGCACCTTGACCTCGTTCGCGTAGGCGACGACCCCACCAAAAAACACCGCCGACGAGCCCGCGACCGCAGTGATCATCGCCGAGACCCGCCCGCCCGTGCACGACTCGGCCGTGCCGAGGGTCTTGCCGCCGCGGGCCAGCGCCGCGACCACCCGCGCGGCCAGGTCGGCCTCGCCGATGCCGTAGACGGCCGGGCTGAGCGCCGGCGCGATCTCCCGGTCGAGCGCCGCCAGTTCCTCCTCCGTCGCCCGCGCCCCGTCGGGGCCCGGCGTGCCCTCGGCGATCACCAGCACCTGCGGCGCCGCGGCCCGGTAGTGCAGGTACAACCCGGCCAGCCCCGGCGAGCGCGTGCGGGCCGCGGCCACGATCGGCTCGATGTCGACGGCGATGGCCGACTCGCCGCGGCCGATCGCCCGGTACACCCGCCGGTGCACCGGCGTCAGCGCGAACGCCCGCGAGACCCGCGGCTCGACCTGCTCGGTCATCATCCTCTTCATCTCCCGCGGCACGCCCGGCATGCAGGCCACGAAGCAGCGCTTGCCGGCCGATTCCGGCAACCACGCGGCGAACCCCGGCGCCGTGCCGATCGGGTTGACGAGCATGTCGGAGCCGGCTGGCAGATCTGCCTGTTTTTTATTGTTCTCCGGCATGGGTCGGCCAAATCTCGCGAACATCTCCGTCATGACGGCGACCGCGTCCGCGTTGCGGACCAGCGAGACCCCGCAGGCGGCCGCGACGGCGTCGGCCGTGAGGTCGTCCGAGGTCGGCCCGAGCCCGCCCGAGACGAGACAGAGATCCGCCCAGCCCGCCGCGTCGCGCAAGGCGGCCACGATCTCTTCGACGCGGTCGCGCACCGAAACCGCCCGGAGCACCGTGATCCCCAGCATCCGGCAGCGCTCGCCCATGAAGGCGAGGTTCGAGTTCACGGTGTCGCCGGACAACAATTCGTCGCCCACGGTGAGGATCTGCGCCGTCGCCATGCGCCCCGAACCTATCACCCCTCGCCCTGAAACCCGCCCGCCGAGGCATGACTCGCCGACCGTGCCGTCCGCCACGGCGCGTCCGCGCGCCCCGCGCCTCCCCTTCCAGCCATCGGCCCGCTGGGCTAGGATGAAGGCCGTCGTGCGACTTCGCTACGCCGCCAAGACGGATGTGGGCATGAAACGTGCCCACAACGAGGATTACTTCTCGCTCATCGAGGACGAGAAGGTCTTCCTCGTGGCGGACGGCATGGGAGGCCACGCCTGCGGCGAGGTCGCCAGCAAACTGTCCGGCGATGTGATCTCGGAGTTCTACCTTCACAGCAAGGACATGGACGCGACCTGGCCGTATCGCTACGACCCGGCGCTCTCGTACCCCGAGAACCGCATGGTCGCGGCGATCCGTCTGGCCAACGCCCGCATCTTCGACGCCGCCCAGAAGAACCCCAACCTGCGCGGCATGGGCACCACGATCGTCGGCTGCATGTTCGTCGGCGAGACGGTCTACGTGGCCCACGTCGGCGACTCGCGCTGCTATCGCGTCTCGCAGGACGGCATCAAGCAGATCACCCGCGACCACTCGCTGCTCGAGGACTACAAGGACGCCCGTCCCGACATGTCCGAAGAGGAAGCCCGCAACTTCCCCCACAAGAACGTCATCACCCGCGCGCTCGGCATGCGCGACACGGTCGTCGTCGACATCACCAAGCACGAGATCCGCGACGGCGACCAGTTCGTGCTGTGCTCCGACGGCCTGTGCGGCATGCTCGACGACAAGACCATCGGCCGCATCGTGCGCGAGGCCAGCACCCTCGAGAACGCCGTCGCCGAGCTCATCGAGCAGGCCAACCGCGCCGGCGGCACCGACAACATCACCGCCATGCTCATCCAGTGCAACATCTGACGCGCCCCCCGTGACGCGCCGCCCGTAAGAGCCCCATGGCAACCCCTCCGAACCGCCGCAGCGAACAACGCCTCCCGGTTCACCTCGAGGTCGACTGCGGCCACGGCGACTCCTTCCTCTACGCGTACATCACCGACATCTCGTCGATGGGCATCTTCATCCGCACCGACACCCCGCTCCCCGTGGGCACGGTGCTGGAGCTGGGCTTCACCCCGCCGGCCGCCGCCAAGGGCGACCCGCCGCCGAAGCGCCTCGAGCTGACCGGCAAGGTCATGTGGAACACCAGCGAGCAGACCGACGCGCAGAACCCCGGCATGGGCGTGCGCTTCGACCACACCTCGCCGAAGACCCGCGCCCGCCTGCTCGAGATCGTCCGCGCGATCGCCTACCTCGACGGCGACAAGCCCAAGCCCGCCACGTAGCGCGGCGAGCTGGGCGGCTCGGCGAGGTCCACGCGGCGACGCACGCCTCGCCCTTGCGGCGAGGAGCTCGTCGCGACGCACGCCGAGCCGTCCAGCGTCAGCAGCTCACGTCGAGTAGTCCAGCGTCATCGTCCCCGCCGGCGTCTCATCATCCGCCGCCGCCAGCCAGCCGACCACGCGCCCGACCTGCCCGCGCTCGACCAGCGCCGCCGCCAGCGCGTCGGCCCGCTCCGCGTCGACGGTCAGCAGCAGCCCGCCCGACGTCTGGGCGTCGGCCGCCAGCAACGCCAGCAGCGGGTCCTCCTCGCCGCGCGTGCGCAGCCCCGGCGCGAGCGTCTTCAGCGTCGCCCTCGACCCGCCCGGCACCCGCCCCGCCGCCGCGTGCTCCAGCGCCCCCGGCAGCGCCGGCAGGCGCCGCATCGCCACCGTCGCCGTCAGCCCCGACCCCCACAAGATGTTGCGCAGGTGCCCGAGCAGCCCGAACCCCGTGACATCGGTGCACGCCGTCACCGCGTGCTCGCGGCCCGCCGCCAGCGCCTGGTCGTTGAGACAGGTCATGCCCGCGACCGCCGCCGCGACCTCCTCCGCCCGCGCCGCGCCCTGTTTGATCGCCGTGCCGACGATCCCGGTGCCGAGCGCCTTGCTCAGCACCAGCGCCTGCCCGGCCCGCGCCGTGCGGTTCGACAGCACCGCCGCGAGCTCGACCTCGCCGGTCACCGCCAGCCCGAACTTCGGCTCCGGGTCGCGCACGCTGTGCCCGCCGACCACCCGCGCTCCGGCCCGGGCACACGCCCGCGCCCCGCCGGCGAGGATCTCCCGCAGCACCGACAGCGGCAGCTTGTCGTCGGGAAAGAACGCCAGGTTGAGCGCGAACCGCGGCTGCCCGCCCATCGCGTACACATCCGACAGCGCGTTGCAGGCCGCGATCTCCCCGAACAACCCCGGGTCGTCGACGATCGGCGCGATCACGTCGGTCGTCAGCACCAGCCCGCGCCCGTCGGCGCCGGCGCGCACGACCGCCGCGTCGTCGGAGAACTCGGTCCCGACGACCACCTCGTCGTCCCCATGTCGAGGCGGGGACATGCCCTCCAGGACCTGAACCAGGTCGCCCAGCCGCAGCTTCGCGGCTCAACCGCCGCCGCGGGCGAGGGACGTCAGGCGAGGAAGATCGGTTGTCTCGGTCATGCGGCGCAGTGTACACCCCCGTCATGGCCACCAAGGCCCGCGCGCTCGTCCTCGGCACCGCCGGCCACATCGACCACGGCAAGACCTCCCTCGTCCGCGCCCTCACCGGCGTCGACACCGACCGCCTCCCCGAAGAAAAGCGCCGCGGCATCACCATCGAGCTCGGCTTCGCCGCCTGGACCGTCGCCCCCGGCCTCGTCGCCAGCATCGTCGACGTGCCCGGCCACGAGGCGTTCGTCCGCACCATGGTCGCCGGCGCCGGGGGCATCGACGCCGTCCTGCTCGTCGTCTCCGCCGAGGACGGCGTCATGCCGCAGACCCGCGAGCACCTCCACGTGTGCCGCCTGCTCGGCCTGCGTCACGGCGTCGTCGCCCTGACCAAGGTCGACCGCCTCGGCGGCGACCCCGACGCCGTCGCGCTCGCCGAGGCCGACGTGCGCGCCGCCCTCGGCGAGCTCGCCCCCCAGCTCGCCGAGGCCCCCATCGTCCCCTGCTCCGCGCTCACCGGCGAGGGCCTGCCTGCGCTGACCGCCGCCGTCCGCAAGCTCGCCCAGAGCCTCGACCCCCGCGACCTGCGCGACCGCCCGATCCTCCCCGTCGATCGCGTGTTCGCGGTCAAGGGCCACGGCACCGTCGCCACCGGCACGCTGCTCGCCGGCCGCATCGACCTCGCCCGCGACGCCCGCTTCACCTGCATCCCCACCGGCCAGCACCGCCGGCCCTCCGAGCTCCGCGCCCGCGCCCTCCACGTCCGCGGCGTCACCCACGAGCAGATCTCCGCCGGCAACCGTGTGGCCCTCAACCTCGGCAACGTCGCCACCGACGACCTCGCCCGCGGCGACATCATCACCACCGGCCGCCGCGTCGACCGCACCCAGACCCTGCTCGCCCTCCTCACCCACCTCCCCCACGACGACGTCACCTGGCACAGCGGCACCACCCTCGAGGTCTGCGCCGGCACCACCCACGTCACCGCCCGCCTCGACCCCCTCGGCCCGCTGTCCGACGACCTGTCCCTCGAGGCACCCGTCGATCCCGCCGACCTGTCCCCGGGGACATCCATCATCCCCCCCTCCGCCGCACCCCGCAAGTCGAACCCCGCCGACCTGTCCCCGGGGACATCCACCACACCGCCCCGCGCCGACCCGCCCCCCGCCGCGTCCCGCAAGTCGAAGCCCGCCGACCTGTCCCGAGGGACACCCGCAGCATCCACCCGCGCCGCCCCCACCGGCCGCACGGGCACGTCCTCCGCCCGCACCTCCGACCTGTCCCCGGGGACATCCGCTCCGCCGACCTCCGACCTGTCCCCGGGGACATCCGCCTCGCCGCGCGCCCGCGCGTCGGTCCCCCCCGGCGCCGCCGCGATCGTGCGCCTGCGCCTCGACCTCCCGCTCCCGACCTGGCACGGCCAGCGCCTCGTCCTGCGCACCACCCGCGGCGGCGAGCTCGCGCGTCGACACGGCCACACCGTCGGCGGCGGCCTCGTGCTCGACCCGCGCCCCTCCGACGGCCGCGGCCAGCGCCCGCGCTGGCTGGCCCTCGCCCGCGCCGTGCACGGCGCCTCGCCCACCGACCGCGTGCTCGCCCTCCTGCGCGACGCCGGCGCCCTCGGCATCACCCGCGACGAGCTCGAGCACCGCGCCGGCGTCGTCGATCTCGAGCCAATTTTAAGAGACATCTCGGAGCGCGGCCTCGGCCTCGCGCTCGACGAGCAGCGCTGGCTCGACACCGCCGTCCTGCCCCCGCTCGCGACCGCCGCCGTCGCCCACGTCGCCCGCTTCCAGGCCGAGCACCCGCTCCAGCCCGGCCTCGGCCGCTCCGCCGTCGCCGGCGGCCTGCCCGGCCGCGTGGCCCCGGCCGTCACCGCCGCCGCCGTCGCCCTCGCGGTCACCCGCGGCCTCCTGCGCGCCGACGGCGACCTCCTCACCGTCCCCGCCGACGAGCCGAAGTCCGACAAGTTCCCCCCGCAGGTCCAGTCCGTGCTCGACCTCTACCTCGCCGGCGGCATCACCCCGCCGACCCTGCGCGACGTCCAGGACCGCACCGGCCTCGGCGAGCGCCAGGCACTCGAGTCCCTCAGCGCCCTCCAGCGCGCCGGCGCCATCGTCCGCGTGTCGCCCGACCTCTCGCTCGCCCGCGTCCACCACGAGGCCCTCGTCGATCAGGCCCGCAGCCACCTGCGCAGCCACGGCGTGCTCGACGTCCAGGCATTTAAAGATCTGACCGGCCTCTCGCGCAAGTTCGTGGTCCCCTTCCTCGAGCACCTCGACCGCCTGCAGATCTCGAGGCGCCAGGGCAACACCCGCATCCCCGGCCCGCGCCTCTGAGCTCACTGCACCCGCCGCAGCGCTTCAATAATCAAACAGTCCTCGGATGGCGCGACCGCCCGCAGGTCGAGCAGCAGCTCGCCCTCCTGCACCCGCCCGATCACCCCCGGTGAGCCCGTCCGCAGCAGCCGCGCCGTGCGATCCGGCCGCTCCGTCGGCACCGCGATCGCCACGCTCGCCATCACCTGCCCCGGCAGCGACCCCCCTCCGATCGTCGCCTCGCTCGCGCGCACGCGGCCCGACCACCCGAGCGCCCCGACGATCGCCTCGGCCCGCGCCCGCAGCTCCGCCACGCTCGCCGCGACCCTCGCCTGCAGCGGCGACGCCACTCCGCACGCGTATGCCGCCGCCGTCGCGTGCAACGCCGCCACCGCCGTCTTGTCGAGCCGCAGCGCCCGCGCCAGCGGGTGCCGCCGGCAGCGCTCGATGAGCGGCCTGTGTCCGGCCAGGACCCCCGCCTGCGGCCCGCCCAGCAGTTTGTCCCCGCTGAACGTCACCACATCTGCCCCTTCGGACAGGTACGCCTGCACCGTCGGTTCGTCGCCGATCTCCGCCAGCGAGCCCGAGCCCAGGTCCGCGATCAGCGGCACTCCGCGCGCCTTCGCCAGCGCGTGCAGCCCCGCCAGCCGCGGGTGATGCACGAACCCCGACTGCGAAAAATTGCTCAGGTGCACCCACAAGATCGCCGACGCCCCGCCGTCGAGCGCCCGCACAAAGTCCTCCAGGTGCGTGCGGTTGGTGCTCCCGACCTCGACCACCCGCACGCCGCACGCCGCCGCCATCTCGGCCACGCGGAACCCGTCGCCGATCTCCACCATCTGCCCGCGCGACAGCACCACCCCGCCCGGCTGCCCCAGCGCCGTGCAGGCCAGCAGCAGCGCCGCCGCCCCGTTGTTGACCGCGTGCACGTCCTCCGCGCCGATCACTGCCTGCAGCAGCGGCCGCAACCACGTCATCCGCGAGCCGCGCTTGCCCGACTCGACCTCGAGCTCGAGCGCGCACGTCCCGGCCGCCGCGACCATCGCCGCCACCGCCGCCTCGCCGAGCGGCGCGCGTCCCAGGTTGGTGTGCAGCAGCACCCCGGTCGCGTTGATCATCCGCACCGGACGCACGAGCAGCAGCTCACCCAATCGACCCGCCACCGCCGTCGCCACCGCCTCGGTCCCCGGCGCCTCGCCGTCACGCCGCGCCCGCAGCTCGGCCAGCACCGTCTGCGCGACTTTCTTCCTCAGCGCATACCCGGCCGGATGCGCCGCGAGGGCGGCGTGGGCCAGCACGTCATCGACCCGCGGCAGCTTCATGCACCACCGTCTACCCGGTCCACAGCAGCACCGCCACGATCGCCGCGAACAGCACGGTCGCGATCAGCGGCGCCGTCGGGCTCGGCTGTCGCCGCGGCGGCGCCACGAATTCCATCCGCGTCACCGTCGTCTCGCCGACCCGCGCCAGCGCCTCCTCGACCTGCGCCCCCGGGTGGGAGATCTCCAGCTCGATCCCCCCGACCTCGAACAAACCTCCGTCGCCCAGCCGCACCGGACCGTCGACGCGCGCCGGCCCCCCGCCGCGGATCACCCGCACCCCGTTCTTGCTGCCCAGGTCCGCCACCGTCACCGCGTCCGCCGTCACCGTCACGCTCGCGTGCCGGCGCGACACGTCCGCCCCGCGCAGGCACACCGCCGCCGCCGGATCGCGCCCGACCACGTGCCTGCCCGGCGCCAGCGCGTGCACACGACCCGCGTCGACGCCGTTGCGCTCGCGCACCGTGATCGTGCCCACGATCGTCACCGCGCGATTCTACCCATCCCGCTCCCCGTCGTCACCCACGGCCTCCCACGCCCCATTTCTTAAAAAGCAGCGCGGCCCCTCGCGGACCGCCGCCACCTCCCCGCCCACGCGCCGCAGGCACGCCTTGACGGCCGCCCGCACCGGCTTGATCGCCGGGAATTCGCAGCCCGCGATCGGCCGCCACAGCCCCGCCGCGACGATCTCCGCCCGCACCGCCACCACGTGCGGCGGGTCCTCCCCGCGGCTCGCCGAGACCCCCGCGACCCCGCGATACCCGAGCCCCGCCAGCAGCCCGACCCACGCGCCCGGATGCAGCCCCGGATCTCGCACGCATGCATCTCCGGTCACTTCATGTGGCACCACCAGCGCCGGCTGCCGCGAGCCGCCGACCGCGAACCACGCAGGCGGGCGCTCCGAAGCCACCCGCGGCCCCGTCCACAGCGCCGCCGCGATCGTCGCCCCCGCCGTCGCGTACCCCGGCATCGGCCACCACGGCCGCACCAGACGGAGCCCCGCGCACACCCCCGCCGCCAGCCCCAGCCCCCACACCGGCACCGCCGGCAGCGCGCCGACCAGCGCCGCCACGTCGAGCACCACCTGCCCGCCCCACGCCGCCGGCGCGAGCGCCCCGGCCCCGCACCACGGCCACAGCAAGCACCCGAGCGCCCCCAGCGGCAGCACCCAGATCGTGAACACCGGCACCGCCACCAGGTTGGTCAGCACGCCCCACGCCGAGGCCTCCCCGAAGTGCACCAGTCCGATCGGACAGGTCACCCACGCCACCTCCCAGCTCTGCCGCAGCAGCCCCGGCGCGGCCTCCCCGGTCCGCAGCGGCCGCACCAGCACCGCCATCGCCGCCACCGACAGCTGGAACCCCGCGTCGAGCGCCCAGCCCGGGCGATAGGCCAGCAGCCCCGCGCTCGCCAGCGCCAGCAGCGTGTACCCGTGCCCCGGTCGTCCCCACAGCGCTCCCAGCTGGACCAGCGTGAACATCACCGCCGCTCGCATCGCCGGCGCCGCCGCCCCGGTCAGCCCGACGTACGCCGCCACCGGCAGCCACGCCAGCGCGCAGCCCAGCGTCAGCCCGCCGCCGAGCAGCAGCCCGAGCCGCAGCAGCGGCCCGCGCAGCAGCAACGCCGCCACCGCCACGTTCATCCCGCTGACCGCCACCAGGTGCCCGAGCCCGGCCGCCCGCAGGTCCTCGCGGCGCTCCGGGGGCAGCGCCGCCGGCAGCCCGAGCACCGCCGCGATCACGAACCCGCGATCTGGCGCCCCGCGGGCCGCCGCCTCGCCGGCCTGACGCGCCGCCGCGACCGCGGCCCAGTACCCGCCCGGGCTCGCCGACGCCGGCCACACCTGCTCCACCGCGAAGCTGCGGTCGACCCCGCGGCGTCGCGGATCTCCCGGTTCATCCCCCGGCCACCGCGGACCCCCGGCCACGGAGAGATCTCCGCCGCGGATCCACAAATCTTGCCCTCCCGTCAGCGGGCACCGCGCGGGATCGACCTGCAGCAACCAGCGTTCCGACGACCCCTGAGGGCCCACCACGACCTCGCAGCGCGCCCCGGCCGGCGTGCTCGCCCCCTCCACCGTCACCAGCACCAGCCCCTCGCCGGCCACCGGCGTCCCCGACGCCCCTGGCTGCGATCCGCGCACGAATCCGGCCAGCCCGAAGACCGCCACCACCAGCCCGGCTCGGAACCGCCCGCAACCGCGGAGGCGCCCCGCCAGGACCGCCAGCGCCGTCGCAGCCACCAGCAGCCCGATCGCGAGGGAGGTCGGACCGAGCCACGCGCCGAGCGCCACGCCTGAAGCAAATGCGAGAGAGGAGAGGAGGATCGCCATGCCGAGGATTCGGCAAATGTCCGGGTTTTGTTGCGCCCCTCCGTCGTGGGTGATCTCGCCCGGAGCACGCGGCGTGCATCACGAAATTGCCAGCAAGGGCCGCGAAGCCATACACTAGGCCCAATCGTGCTGCTAACGAAGATCTGGGCTGCAATCCTTGCATGTCTCGCGACGGCCTTCCTCGCGGGGATGTTCCTGTTGTCCTTCGGCACCGCGGGCGGCTTCACCGACGCGGACAAGGCCGCGTTGCAGGCGACCACCGAGGCCGGGGTGGCCGCGCTCGCGGCGGAGATCCAGGCCTCGCCGGTGTCGCGTGCCCCGGCGATGCTGCAAGACCCCGGACTGAAGGCCGCGCTCAACCCGGTCGCCAACCGCGACGGCACGATCCCCACGACCGACGTCTCCGGCGCGCTCAGCAACGTCGCCAACACCGGCCTGCTGCAGGACTACCCGCAGATGACCGTCGCCCTGTTCGACAAGACGGGCGCCGTCGTCGCGGTGCACGGCGCCGAGTCCGACAAGATCGCCGAGGTCCCCAAGCTGCCCGCGTACATCAACGTCGCGCCGGAGTCCGAGGACCTGTTCTCGGCCACGCTCGGTGGTTCGCTCGAGGTCGTCAAGGTCTCGCAGGCCAACAACAGCGGCGTGCGCCTGGTCGCCACCCACCCGCTCGACCTCGGGCCCAAGTCGTTCTTCCGCCAGATCCTCGGCACCCGCAGCCCCGCCGCGCTGGTCCGTGAAGGCGCGCCGCTCGACGGCGCCAAGATCAACGACCAGAACATCGGCGACGCCTTCGCCACCCTCGCCAAGGAGCACGGCCGCGAAGCCCCGCCGGTCGGCGCCTCGCCGGTGTTCCGCGTCGGCGAGAACCTCGGCGCCCGCATCGGCTCCGTCGGTCGCGTGCCCGGCCCCGCCGGCACCGGCGACAACGGCACCCTGCTCGTCGTGCTGTCCGACAAGACCGCCGCCGCCGGCCAGAAGGAGCTCCTGCCCGCGATCCGCGGCGCCATGGACAACGGCATGACCGGCGAGCACGTCGCCGCGCTGATCTTCGTGCTGGCCCTCAGCCTCGCGCTCGCCATCTACCTGCCGACCATGGAGGCCACCGGCCCGCTGAAGCGCCTCACCGCCGAGTTCAACGCCATGCGCCTCGGCACCCAGCAGCAGCTGTTCTACGACACCTACGGCAACGGCCCGGTCGGCGAGCTCGCTAAGTCCGCCCACCAGTACCACGAGGCCCTGCGCACCAGCCTCCAGGCCGCCGACATGGGCGAGGCCGAGGGCGAGGACTCGCGCCGCGGCTCGCGTCGCCTGCCCGCCGTCGCCAGCAGCAACACCCGCTCCAACCGCCGCATCCCGCCCGGCCAGAAGACCGGCGGCCAGGTCGCGCCGCCGCCGTCGGCCACCCGCACCCCGCCCGCGCAGTCGCCCGAGGACGAGGCGCCCACGCAGGCCCACCCGTCGATCGCCGCCAACCCCAACGCCGGCGCCGCCGGTCAGCAGGGCCGCGGCCCCGGCTTCTTCACCATGCCGGCCACCAAGCCCCTGCGCTCGCGCGAGACCGTCATCGGCAACCTGATGACCATGGACAACGACCCCAACGCGCCCGAGCCCGCCAAGGACGACGCCGTGCGCGAGGCCTACTACCAGGAGGTCTTCGAGGAGTTCGTCAAGTTCAAGGTCGAGAACAACGAGAGCATCGACAACTTCACCTACGACAAGTTCGCCACCAAGCTGCGGGCCAACACCGCCGAGCTGATGAAGCGCCCCGACGTGAAGGACGTGCAGTTCTCGGTCTACATCAAGGACGGCAAGGTCGCCCTCAAGGCCCGCGTCGTCCGCGGCTGAAAGACCCGCGTCACACGCAGAGCCCCCGGCGCCCTCGCGCTCCGGGGGCTTCGCATTTAACCCCTCCGCCGCGCCCCACGCCGCATCCTGGCTCACTTCCCCGCCCCCTTCACGCCCGCGACCCCGCGGCTACACTCGCCGTCGATGGCAATTTTAAAAGTCGCCCAGATCGGTCACCCGGTCCTGCGCCAGCAAGCCCGCCCGGTCACCCGCGAGGAGCTGCTGACCCCCGGCTTCCAGTCCTTCATCGACAGCATGATCGAGACCATGCGCGACGCCCAGGGCGCCGGCCTCGCCGCCAACCAGGTGCACGAGCCCGTGCAGGTGTGCGTCATCGAGGTCAAGGACAACCCCCGCTACCCCTACAAGCCCAACATCCCGCTGACGGTCCTGATCAACCCGGTGCTCACCCCGCTCTCGGAGACCAAGTTCGAGAACTACGAGGGCTGCCTGTCGGTCCCCGACATGCGCGGCATGGTCCGCCGCCACGTCGAGCTCCGCGTCCAGGCCGTCGACCGCATGGGCAACCCCATCGACCAGACCGTCCGGGGCATCACCGCCGGCACCTTCCAGCACGAGTGCGACCACCTCGCCGGCACCCTCTTCATCGACCGCGTCGAGGACCCCCGCACCCTGTGCACCTGGAAGGAGTTCGCCCGCCAGCACGAGGCCCGCTTCCGCGAGCACGTCAAACACATCGTCGAACACTACGGCTCGTGACCCAGCGAGCCGCTCGCGCCCGAAGCTAACACAACGCGTCCCCGCCCGGCCTCCGCGACCCGCCGCGCCCCGCGCCTCATGCCCGGGCGCGATCCGCCCGGCGGTGCTATCCTGCCGCCGCCGCTGCCGTGACCCCGCTGCGCAGAACCATCCTCGCCGTCGTCGGCTCGCTCGCGTTCCACACGGGCCCGCTGCTGCCCAACGGCTGCGGCTTCCAGGTCGACATCCCGATGCCCGAATTCGAGTTCGAGCTCACCGAGATGGACTTCGTCGACCCCGAGCAGCAGCTCGAGCCCGGCAAGCAGCCCGACAAGCCGCCCGAGCCCGAGGTCATCCCCCCGCCGATGGGCCCCGAGCTCCCGCCCGAAGGCGAGGGCCCCAAGCCCGAGGACAAGCCGCCCGAGCCGCCCAAGCCCAAGGTCTTCGGCGCCAAGGACTCGAAGATCGACAAGCTCGGCCCGACCGGCAGCAACTACTTCGTGTTCCTCAACGCCAAGAAGGTCGCCGGCCTCGGCTTCGCCGACTCGGTCGTCGACATCATGGCCGCGCTGCCCGACTTCCAGTTCATCATCGAGGGCGGCGGCTTCCACGCCCTGCGCGACTTCAACTACCTCGTCATCGCCAGCTCCGACTTCCGCGTGGTCAGCCAGACCTTCCTCGCCGTCGAGTACAAGCTCTCGCAGGCCGAGATCCAGGCCGGCCTCGACCGCGCCGCCGCCGGCACCGGCCAGAAGATCGAGTGGGTCGTCAAGGACGGCCGCACCATGGGCAACCCGGTCCCCCTCGCCGACGGCGAGGAGGACAAGGACCCGCGGTGGTTCGTGTTCCTCGACGACAAGTCCGCCGTCTACGTGCGCGAGGAGTTCCTGCCCAGCATCACCGCCGGCCCCGACGCGAGCAAGGGCAAGACCGCCGGCAACTTCGTGGCCAACCTGACCAAGCTGAAGACCTTCGCCGCCGCCGAGCCGCGCGCCGGCCTCCAGCTCGTCTTCAAGGACCTGTTCGCCAGCCTGAAGAACGTCAAGTCCCCGTTCGAGATCCCCAACGACTTCGAGATCATGGCCGAGGCCGCCGAGGCCCCCGAGCTATTAATTAAACTCAAGTTCCTCGACGCCGTCGCCGCCAAGCGCTTCGAGAACCAGTGGAAGAGCGACCTGCCCCGGTTCTTCGAGGAGAAGCTCAACTTCGTGGTCCGCAGCATGGTCCGCGGCTACTACGACACCACCGAGTTCACCCTCGACGGCCCCGAGGTCACCCTCCGCTGCCCGTTCACCGCCGACCAGGCCAAGACCATCCTCGACCTCATCGCCGGCCAGACCCAGAAGATGGTCGGCAAGGCCTGGCGCCGCACCCCCGAGGAGATCGAAGCCGCCAGGAAGAAGCGCGACGAGCTGTGGGAGGCCCGCAAGAACGGCAAGCTCTCTCCCTCCGAGGCGCTCGACAAGATCAATGGCAAGGACCCGAGCAAGAAGCCCGCGCCCACCAAGTCCGAGCCCGCGAAGTCCGACGACAGCAAGCCCGACGCCCCCAAGCCCGAGCCGACGCCCGAGCCCGCCCCCGCGCCGACGCCCGAGCCCGCCGCCCCGCCCGCCGAGCCCCCGCCGTCGCCCTGACGCGCCCTACTCGACGAGCACGCCGAGCTGATAGCGCCGCAGCACGGTCGCCCGCCGCTCGTCCTCGAAGTACGACGCGCGCCGCGGATCCGTGAGCCCGTGGAAGTCGAGCTCCTCGAGCAGATGCACGACCCCCTCGTGGTCGAGCTTCTGCATGGCCGCGAGCTCGTCCCCGGTCACCCCGACGACCTGCAGGAACAGCAGCGACCCGAACGGCGTGACGATCTTCCGCAGCAGCGGATCCGGCACGAACGCCACGCAGGTCAGCCGACTCTCGATCCCCTGCGCCAGCGACCCTCCGAGGTCCGCGCAGTGCCCCGTGTCGAAGCCATGCCCGCTCGCCAGCACGTAGCGCCCGAGCCCCTGCAGCGCGCGCAGCGGCCACGCCGGCGGCACCTCTTCACCCTCGGCCCGCGGCACCCGCATCGTCAGCTCGAACCCGAAGCCCGACACCTCCGGGTCCCGCGAGCTCTTCTCGAACAGCTCGCTGAGCCCGTACGTCACGTAGTGCCAGCTCGCCGGCGTCGCCACCGGCGGCGAGCCAGTCCGCGACGCGGCCCGCTCGTACACCGCGATCGCCGGCAGCGGGTTGTCGGCCTCGACCTCGTAGGCCCGCTTGCTCGCGAACTGATGCGGCACCTGACGCGGGTACACCCGCGCCAGCGCGTCGTCGATCGCCGCCCACCCCGGCGCGTCCTGGCCCTCCGCGCTCACAGCTTCCGCTCGAACTCTTTGATGAATTCGCAGAGCGCGTCGACGCCGGCCTCGGGGAACGCGTTGTAGATCGACGCCCGCAGCCCGCCGACCGAGCGGTGCCCCTTCAGCCCGTCGAACCCGGCCGCCTGCGCCTCTTTTAAGAATTTGTTGGTCAGCGGCTCGCGCTCCGCCTCGGGCGCCTTGCCGGCCGTCCACGTCACGTTCATGCGCGAGCGGCTGCCCGGCTGCGCGTGCGGCGCGAACACCTTCGACGCGTCGAGCACCGCGTACAGCTTGTTCGCCTTGCGGTCGTTGCGCTCGCCGATCACCCGCAGCCCGCCCTCGTCACGCATCCACTCGAGCACCAGCTTCAGCACCAGCACCCCGAACGTGTTCGGCGTGTTGTACAGGCTCGGCTCCTTGGCGTGCGTCGCGTAGCGCAGGATCACCGGCACGTGGCCCGCGGCCTTCTTCGCCAGCAGGTCCTTGCGGATGTACACCAGCGTGACCCCCGACGGCCCGAGGTTCTTCTGCGCCCCCGCGTAGCCGAGCGCCGCCCGCTCGAGCGCCATCGGCCGCGCCCCCGCGTGACTCGAGAAATCGATCACCAGCGGCACGTCCCCGGTCGACGGGATCTCCTCGTACTCGGTGCCGAAGATCGTGTTGTTGGTGGTGATGTGCACGTAGCTCGCGCCCGCGTACGCCTCCGCCGCCGGGAACGCCGGGATGCGGTCGTAGTTGGTCGCCGCCGAGCTGGCGATCACCGCCGTCTCGCCGAGCGGCTGGCTCTCCGCGATCGCCTTCTGCGACCACACCCCGGTGTCGACGTAACAGGCCCGCTTGCCCGCCTCGCGCAGGTTCATCGGCACCATCGCGAACTGCAGGCTGGCCCCGCCCTGCAGGAACAGCACCTGGTGCGTGTCCGGGATGCCGAGCACCTCGTGGCACAGCTTCTCCGCGCCGAACGTCACCGCCTCGTACGGCTTCGACCGGTGCGAGATCTCGAGGATCGACATCCCCACGCCCGCAGCCCCGGGCGCGTGCCCGTCCGCCCGCAGCTCGCGGACCGCCTCCGCCGCCCGTTCGAACACCGCCGGCGGCAAGATCGCCGGCCCCGCCGAGAAGTTCCACAACTCAGGTCCGGAGGACCGTGAAGCCGGCATGGATGAGCTCGCCATGGCCCGGGACGCTACCCCGGCCTCAGCGCACTGTCACGCAGTGCTTCTCCTGCGCCGCGCAGCGGATCCGCACGTGAAAGTGCACCTTGTGCCCCTTCACGTGGCGCACGACCCCCTTGTTGGTCTTGGCCGGGTTGGGCCACTGGATCCACCCGGCGAGCTCCTCCTTGGACACCCCGAGCTCGCGCGCCGCCTTGTAGAGCTTCTTTTGCAGCCCGTGCTCGAGGAAGATGTACTCGACCTCCCCGCCCGCGATGAACGCGTGCATGAGCTTCCAGGTCGCCTTCCAGTCGATGTCCGCCGAGGTGATGCTCTTCTTGCCCTCCGAGGTGGCCAGGACCGGCATGCGGATGTCGATGTCCCGCCCGCTCTGATGCGACTTGTGCGGCCGGAACCGGCCCCCGCGCGGCTTGCTGATCCCGCCGATCGAGAGGTTGCGCTTGAAGCCCGTCTCG
Organism: Myxococcales bacterium; assembly: GCA_016793465.1. The sequence goes on along the minus strand of JAEUJW010000056.1, from coordinate 66,937 downwards.
TGGCGAAACCGGGTGATCGCCACCAGCAGCTGGGTGATCGCGTGGCTCGACCCGTACGCCTCCTCCGGCTTGCGTCGCGAGTACAGGTCGGGACGATCCGGCAGCTCGACCCCGCGGACCAGCCGCCCGCGCGCCGGCCGACCGATGCTGATCCCCCCGGCGCGCACCTTGATCGTCGCCAGCTTGGCCGCCAGCCCGTCGCCCGGCGCGTCCGGCGTCGCCACGCCCTCCTTCCACACCACGACCCTGGCCTTCGCCGTCAGCTTGCCGCCGAGCCGCCGGTTCCACGCCTTGAGAGTACCCGCCTCGACCCCGTGGGCCTTGGCCAGCCCGTCCCAGGTGTCGCCCTTCTGCACGACCACCTCGACCCGCTCGCGCGGCGGCGGCGGGTCGACCGCGTGCACCCGCAGCTCCTTGCCGACCTTCAGCTTCGGCGAGGGCTCGCCCTTCTTGGGCGCCTTAAAATTGTTCCACCGCATCAAGCTCTTCGGCTCGACCTCGTAGCGCTCGGCGATCGCCTCGAGCGTGTCGCCCGGGATGACCTCGTGGCGGACCCACCGCGGCACCGTGCTCGCCGGCTTCGGAGGCGGCACCGGCACCGGCACCGTGATCATCGGGTCGACCACCGGCGGCTGCGCCAGCAGCTCGCGCTCGATCGCCTCGAGCTCCGCCTCCGGGTCACCCGTCGTGTCGGTGTCCCCGACGTCCTCGTCCTCGTCGCCCTCCTCGTCCTCGAGCTCCCCGGTGTCCGTCACCGCCTGCGGCCCGGCGATGTCCCGCTGCACCGGCCGGACCTTGTCCGCCCCCGGCTTCGCCTTCTTCTTCGGCTTCGCCGGCGCCTTCTTCTTCTTGCCGGCCTTGCCCTTGCCGGACGAGCCCTTGCTCGCCGCATGCGACCTCGCCGCGGCCTCCGGCACCCAGCCCAGCGCCCCCGCCGCCAGCACCAGCAGGCACCAGAGCCCGAGCGCGCCCGTCCATCGGCGACCTCGGCGCGGCTGTGATCCTCGGGTGAGCATGGGGGTCGAGCACCGGCCAACGTAGCAGACCGGCCCCGCTCGTTGTACTTCGCGGCCCCCGGGCTCCATTCCCTGGTCTACCGGCGAACGCCCCCCGTTCGGCCCTGCACCGACGCCCGCCATCCCCGCTTCGGCTGCGCCCCCGCCGAGAATTCCAATTGCACCCGCCCTGCACTTGCAACCTCATTGCATGTGCCGGCGCGACACAATTTCACCCGCACTCTTCGCGGGAGATCTCACGGCGCGCGCATGTCGGCCGCTTTCCCCCGCGAGCGGCGAAATTTTCGACGGGCCCGGGCCCGCGTCCGCGAGCCCTCACTTCTTCTTCTTGGCGGGCTTCTCCTCGGGCGGCGCGTCCTCGACGCCGAGCGCCTTCAGCACCTCGGGGTAGACCTTGTCGGCGAAGAACTCGCTGCCCGCCATCGTGAAGTGGATGCCGTCTTCTTCGCGCACGGTCTGGTTCTTGTAGCGCCCGACCGTGGCCTTCTCGAGCAGCTCGCCCTGCTCGTTCGACAGCAGCGGCGTGGTCTCGACGTACGTCCCGCCGCTGGCCGTGACCGCCTCGTTCTGGACCTGGCGGATGATCGTCAGCTTGTTCTCGAAGCTCCCGAGCTCCGACTTCGGCAGCCCCAGCCACAGCACCTTGCGCTCGCCGAGGTCTTTAATAAATTCCTCGACGCGGCCCTTGTACGCGGCGTTCCAGTCGTCCGACTTCCAGGCCACGTGCTTGCCCTTGCCCGACTTGGTCTGCAGGTCCTGGCCGTCGTTGCCGCCCATGATCACCACCACGAGGTCCGGCTGCCGCGCCTCGATCTGCTTCTTCGCCTCCGACTGCCAGTCGAAGAAGTCCGGCCGCGCCAGCCCGGTCGCGCTCTTCGCCTTGCGGAAGCACTCGACCTGCGGGTGCGCGTCGAGCTTCTTTTCGAGCAGCGCCCCGAACCCGGTCGCGGCCAGGCTGTCGCCGAGGATCAGCACCTTGCTCGGGCCTGCGGGCACCGCCGGCTCGGGCTCGGGCGTCGGCTCCGGCTCGGGCGCCACCACCGCGGGCTCGGGCGTCGGCGCTGCATTTGCGGCTACCGGCTCGGGCGCGGGCGCCGGCTCGGCCGCGGGGATCGCCGCCGCCGGCGGCGTCGCCGAGGGCGACGGAGTGCACGCGGAGACCACGGCCAGGGCCAGAACGACGGACAACGGGGCGAGACGCGGGGACCGGAGCATCGGCCGAAGCCTATAACCGAAACCTCGCGCCCGTGAAAAGAACCGGGCCGATCTCCACCCGCTCCCTGCACCGCCGACCGCCTGCGGGGCTCCCGGGGCACTCGTTCGCCCGTCGGCGCGACCGCCACCGCCGCGGGCGCCCGCCCACACCGCCCCTGAGTCCAGCCGCGCACGGGAATGCGACCCCGCGAACAACGGTATCTGGGCCCCTGGCAAGCCAACCCAAGCTGTGAAACACTCGGTTTTAAGTCCGTCATCGGACAGGAGCGAAGGCCATGCGTTCTCCGACCAATGAAGCCTCTCTTATGACCTCCATCCGTCGCTGGCGCACCGCCCGGCGCATCATCCTCGGCTCGATCGTCCTCGCCGGTGCGATGGCCACCTCCGCGGCCCTCATGTACCGCTACGGCGGCACCCAGTGCCCCAAGCAGGCCCAGCACCGCGTCGCCGAGCGTGGCTACACCTACTCCGGCATCGGCGCCGTCATCCAGGCCCGCGGCGACTCGGTCGTCGTCCGCAGCACCCTCCCCGGCGCCCCCGCCGACGGCGTCCTCCGCGAAGGTGTCCGCCTCATCTCCGTCGACGGCACCTACCCCGAGTCCATCGAAGGCTGGGCCAACGCCCTCCGCGGCCCCGAGGGCACCCGCGTCACCATCGAGTTCGGCTCGAAGTGCAGCGGCCACCAGTTCGTGACCCTCGAGCGCAAGCTCATCCACGTCACCAAGGAGTGACGCGCCCCTCAGCGCGCCTCAGGGCCTTCGACTCGATCACATGCGCCCCTCCTGATGAACAGGAGGCCGCGTAAGGGCCCCGGCCGTGCCTCGCACGCCGGGCCCTTCGCATTTTAAGCCTTCCCCATCGCCCGGCTCCACCGCGGCTCACCACACGCGTCATCCCGACGCGTCACGACGCCCTGCGGCACTCCTCGCCTCTCCACCGCCGGCTTCACGGCGAGCGTCGCCACGACCCGCCGCGATCCGCGTGCGTCTCACGGCACGCGTCGCACATACACGATCTGCGGCCCCTCCCACGGCTTCACCATGCCCGCCGGGGACATGTACCCCGTCAGCGGCAGCACCCGCTCGCCGCCCGTGCGCCGCTCCGCCACGCGATAGCGCCGCTGCAGCGCCGGCCGCAGCCACGCCGGCGCCTCGCCGTCGAGCACCACCAGCGCGTAGTCCCCGCGCGCGACCGCCTGCGCGAGCGTCCGCTGGATCTCCCGCGCCTGCGTCGCCGGCACGTCGTTGATCCCCATCGAGCCCACGTGCCCCGCCCCGCCGGCCAGCACGCTCCACCACGGCCGCTGCAGCGCCAGCACCGGCCCCGCCGCCGTCAGCGCCGCGCGCTGCTCCGCCGCCCGCGCCCACGCTTCGCGCGTCGGCAGCGTGCGCCACGGGTCCTGCCACGCGTAGCTGTCCTTCAAGCCAGCCGCCAGCCCGCGCTCCTGGATCGGCTGATAGCGCGGCTCGAGCACCAGCGCGAACACCATCTGCGCCGCCACCAGCCCGAGCGCCACGACCTCCCCGCGCCCGACCGGCAGCGCCACCGCCAGCGCCGCCGCCGCGAAGCACACCCCCGGCATGAACGCGTTCGGCTCGGCCCACTGCGTGCTGTACCCCAGCGCCGACACCAGCAGCCCCGCCGCCGCCAGCGCCCCCCAGTAGGTCACTCCGAGCACCTGCTCCTTCGCACCTGTCCGTTCACGCCTGGCCCTTCGGACAGCCCACGAGCCCGCCAGCCAGCCCGCCAGCGCCGCCGCGAACGGCCCCGCGTGCACGAACATCCCCCAGGTCTTGCCGCGGAGCCGCTCATAATTAAACGCGTGGGCCTGGTGCAGCTCGTAGAGGTACGTCCACAGCGTGCCGCCCGTCCAGCGCTGCCCGAGCAGCACCCCGCCGCCGTCGATCAGCGCGATCGTCCCCGCGTACAAGAGCACCTCCCGCGGCGCCACCAGCAGCCCGCACAGCCCGCTCGCTACGATGAACACCGCCGCCGTCTGCTTGGTCCAGAACGCCAGCCCCACCAGCACGCCCGCCGCGAGCGCCCGCCGCGGCCGCCCCTTCGCGTCGCGCAGCAGCACCAGCCCCCACAGCAGCAGCGCCAGGAACAGGCTGTCCGCCCGCGCCACGTCCAGCCACCTGAACGTGAACACGTAGCCCGCGCACCACATCCCGACCGCCGCCGCCCGATGCGCCCGCGGCTTGCCCTCGCGCCCCACCAGCCGCCACAGCCCGGCGCCCACCGCCACAGCCGCCATCAGACTCACCGCCCGCCCGAGCGCGAACCCCAGCGGCAGCACCATGCCCAGCCCCGCCAGCACCACCGCGTACAGCGGCGTGTACAGGAACGGCACGAACTCCGCCGACGGCTCGGGGTAGATCGCCAGCCCCTGCTGCAGCCGCAGCGCCTGGTGCAGGCTCCCGCCCTCCATCCACTCGAGCTCGAGCGGGAACCCGACCCGCCACAGACAGACCGCGCCGACGAGCGCCGCCCACAGCCCCGCCAGCCCGATCACCACCCGCCGCATCACCACCACCGAACCTGTCCCCTCGAACCTGTCCCTTCCGCCACGTCCGCCGACCCTTCCACCAGCCCCCGCGGACCCGTCCCCACCGACTCCCGCGCGCTCGTCCGCGGTCCCTCCGCCGCCTATCCCTTCGGACCTGTCCCGATCGCCAGCCCCCGCGCGCTCGTCCGCGGTCCCTCCGCCGCCTGTCCCTTCGGACCTGTCCCGATCGCCAGCCCCGCTCACCGCCCGCGCTCCTCGTCCGGCGCCCCGAACGGCCCGACCACCCGCCCGACCGGCCGCAAGCAGCAGTAAAACCCGAGGTCCAGCACCCCGCCCGGCTCGCGCGCGTCGCTCACCGGACCCGGCTCGACGCACGCCCACGCGTAGCCCGGCCCGAGCCCGCGCCCCGGAATGCTCGCCGCCGACGGCCGCTTCGCCCCCACGTGCCCGACGTGACAATAGAGGCTCGGGTCGCGCGCGCGGAGCTCCGCCAGCGGCGCCATCACCTGGTGCCCCGGCCGCCCGCGCGGCGAGGCCCGCAGCTCCGCGACGCGCCGCGGCCACGGATCCACCAGCCCGTACACGTCGACCACCGGCAGCCCCGACGCGTACGGCAGCGCCCCCGCCGCCCCGACCGTCAGCCATGTCCCTTCGGGCAGGTGCTCGCGCATCCAGCGGCCCACGTGCACGCGCTCGCGCGCGAACCGGTCCATCGCCGTCACGCCCTCCCAGCGCCCCTCGAGCCACCCCGCCGGCTGCCTGCGATCCGCCTGCCAGCGCTCGCGCGCCTGCATCGCCAGCGCCCCCGCCAGCCCGATCGCCACCAGCTCCGCCACCGGCACCCTGTTAATTTTAATAATTTTCAGCCGCACCCACGCGCCCGCGTCGACGAGCAACCACCCGACCAGCCCCGCCAGCAGCGCCGTCGCCACGATCAAAAATCGGCCGTAGGCCATGAAGTCGCCGCCCACGGCCCACGCGTAGGCCACGCTCCCGAGCAGCGGCACCACCAGCACCGCGTGCCGCCAGCGCAGCCACGGCAGCAGCGGCGCCACCACCCACGCCTTCACCGCCGAGGCCCACGCCCCCACGTACCAGACCCCCCACGTCTCCCGCAGCGACACCCCCGCCTGCTTGATGAGCCACGTGTTCGGCCACCACGCCCCGTAGTACGCGCGCCGCCACAGGAAGTGCGCCCCCAACAGACCGACCACCAGCGCCCCCGCCTGCAGCAGCGCGCGCCACCCCGGCCAGTCCTTTCGGCCATGTACCAGGAGCCATGTCGCAACGAACAGCCCGACCGGCACCAGCGCATCGAGGCGCGTCAGCCCCGCGAGCGCCGTCAGCAGCCCCGCCGTCCGCCAGCGCCGCGAGGCCGTCGCCGCCATGGCCGCCAGCGCCAGCGCGGCCGCCGTCGACGTCTCGAGCCCGCCGTGCCCCCAGACCATGAACTCCGGGCACGCCACCAGCAGCGCCGCGGGGATCCAGCCGGCCAGCGACCACCCCGCCCCGCGCAGCCGCCGAACCACCTCGCACACCAGCCACAGCCCCGCCAGCGCCCCGAGCTGCGTCAGCCACGGCGCCAGCGCCTCGGGCCGGGCTCCGAGCCGCCCGCCGATCGCCAGCGTCACCACCCAGAGGAAGTTCGTGTACCCCTCCACGAGCTCCGGCGGCTCCACATAATTGAACACCAGCGCCCCGTGCTGGCTCAGGTTGCGCGCGTACCTGAACGAGATGAACGCGTCGTCGCAGAGGAACACCCACACCCGCATGTGCACGACCGCCGCCACCAGCAGGGCCGCGGGCGCGACCATCCACGCGTGCACTCGTCGCGGCATGCGGCCGCGGAGTCTACCGCCCGCGCGAATTCGCGGCAATCACCCGCGCAGCGACCGGCGCAGCGCGTCCGGGTCCGGGGCGACCGCCGCCGCCGCGTCGAGGCTCACGCGTCCGCTGCGGACCAGCGCCGTCAGCGACTGCTCGAGCGACACCATCCCCTCCGCGCGGCCCGTCTGGATCTGGTTGGCGATCTGGTGAGCCCGGCCCTCGCGGATCTGACTGGCCACGGCCGCCGTCACCACCATCTTCTCGACCGCCGGCACCCGCTCGTGTCCGCGTGCCGAGGGCACCAGCACCTGCGTCACCACCACCCGCAGCGCGCTCGCCAGCTGCATGCGCACCTGCGGCTGCTTCGGCCCCGGGAACACGTCGATCACCCGGTCGATCGCCATCGCCGCGCTGCCCGCGTGCATCGTCGACAGCACCAGGTGCCCCGTCTCCGCCGCCGTCAACGCCGCCGCGATGGTGTCCTGGTCGCGCATCTCTCCGAGCAGGATGATGTCCGGGTCCTCGCGCAGCGTCGCCCGCAGCCCGGTCGCGAAGCTCTCCACGTCGCGCCCGACCTCGCGCTGGTGGATCAGCGAGCGCTTGCTCGTGTACAGGTACTCGATCGGGTCCTCGAGCGTGATCACGTGCCGCGTCATCGCCAGGTTCACGTGCTCGATCAGCGCCGACAGCGTCGTCGACTTGCCCGAGCCCGTCGGCCCCGTCATCAGCACCAGCCCCGACGGGTACTGCGCCAAACTCTTGAAGTCCTCGGGCAGCCCCAGCTGCGCCAGCGTCGGCACGTCGCCCCGCACCGGTCGCACCGCCGCCGCCACCCCGCGCTGCTGGCGGAACACGTTGACGCGGAACCGCAGCGCCCGGTGACCTGGCTCCGGGGCCAGGTCGAGCGCCAGGTCCGCGCTGCCCGTGCGCGCGAACTCCTCGGCCTGCGCCTCGCTCCACGCCTGCGCCGCCAGCCCGACGATCTGCGCCTCGTCGCAGACCAGCCCCGCCTCGCGCAGCTCCCCGCCGCTGCGCACCCGCGCCGCCAGCCCGCTCGACAGCAGCACGTCCGACGCGCCCTCGCGGTGGGCCTGCAGCACCAGCTCGTGCAGCTCGCTCAGGCTCTCCGGCGGCGCCGCGCGCAGCTCGTGACCCGCCTCGACGGACTGCCCGTGCGCGTGCGCGTGCGCGTGCTCCCGCGGCTCGACCGCCGGCGGCGCCGCACCGATCCGCCCCGGCGGCAGCCGCCCCGCGACCAGCTCGCGCCCCGCCGGACGCGGCGCCGCGGCCGGCGGAGGCGGCGGCGCGTGCCCGGCGCTCGCCGCCGGCACATGCCCGACCGGCGCCGCCCCCGGTCCTCCGGCCCTCCCGCGCTGCAGATACAGCGACATGTGCAGCCGCGTCCCCTCGCGCCGGATCTCCACCGAGAAGCTCTGGTCTCCGAGCGCGTGGCTGAGCCGGACCCCGCCCTCTTTAATTAAAGTCTTCATCTGCTCGGCGTCGACGAGGTCCTCGACGAACATCGACACCATGTCGTGGCTGACCTTCGGCATCGACAGCGCCACGTCGGCCCCCGACTTTTTTAGGAGCGGCACGCGGTCCGACGCCACCACCAGCGCGTCCGCCTTCTGAGCCTCGACGAGTTTGAGCAGCGCATCGATCGCAGCAGCCATGGCCGCCAATCTACCCCGCCGCCCGCGCCGATGCCAGGCGCCGCGCCGCACCGAGTTCTCGCGGGACAACCTGACACGCGAGCATCACCGCGGCTGCACAACCTGTCACGCACCGACTCGACGACCGCCCGCGATCGAGGCACTGTAGCGGCCACGCGTGCGGATCTTCTACACCGATCAATTCGTCCTCCCGCTGCCGCCTGGTCATCGCTTCCCGATGGCCAAGTACGCGCGGGTGCGCGAGCGGGTCGTCGCCGCCGGGTTCGGCGACATGCACGTGCCCGACGCCGCCACCCCCGAGCAGCTCGCCCTGGCCCACGACCCCGCCTACGTCGCCCGCGTCCGCGAGGGCCGGCTCAGCGACGCCGAGCTGCGGGACATCGGCTTCCCGTGGAGCCCCGCCATGGTCGAGCGCTCGCTCCGCTCGACCGGCGCCACCATCTCCGCCTGCCGCGCCGCGCTCGTCGACGGCGTGTCCGTCAACCTCGCCGGCGGCACGCACCACGCCTACCGCGACCGCGGCTCCGGCTACTGCGTCTTTAATGACGCCGCGGTGGCCGCCCGCGTCGTGCAAGCCGAGCGACGCATCGAGCGCGCCCTCATCGTCGACCTCGACGTCCACCAGGGCGACGGCACCGCCGCGATCCTCGCCGACGATCCGACGATCTTCACCTTCTCGATCCACGGCGCCCGCAACTACCCGTTCAAAAAGCAGCAGAGCGACCTCGACATCGCCCTGCCCGACCGCACCGGCGACGCCGACTACCTCGCCGCCCTCGAGGCGGGCCTCGCCGAGGCGATGTCCCGCGCCCGCGCCGACCTGGCGATCTACCTCGCCGGCGCCGACCCCTACGAGGGCGACCGCATCGGCCGCCTCGCCCTCACGCGGGACGGCCTGGCCCGCCGCGACCACCTGGTCCTTGCGACATGTCGGCGCGCCGGCCTGCCCGTCGCCGTCGCCATGGCTGGCGGCTACGCCCGCGAGCTCGACGACGTCGTCGCCATCCACCTGCGCACCGTCGAGATCGCCGCCGAGGTCGCCGGCGTGGTACAAGCGACGCCGCGGCCGTGAAGCTCCTGATCCAGATCCCCTGCCTCAACGAGCGGGACCACCTCGGGGCCACCTTCGCCGACCTCCCGCGCAGCCTGCCCGGCGTCACCAGCATCGAGGTGCTCGTCGTCGACGACGGCAGCACCGACGGCACCGCCGAGCGCGCCGAGGAGCTCGGCGTCCACCACGTGCTCCGCTTCCCGCGCCATCGCGGCCTCGCCGCCGCCTACATGGCCGGCCTCGACGCCTGCCTGCGCCTCGGCGCCGACATCGTCGTCAACACCGACGCCGACAACCAGTACCGCGGCGAGGACATCGCCCGCCTCGTCGCGCCGATCCTCGCCGGCCGCGCCGACATCGTCATCGGCGACCGCCAGACCGACACCCTCGAGCACTTCAGCGTCTTGAAGAAGATCCTCCAGCGCTGGGGCTCCAACGTGGTCCGCCGCGCCAGCGGCACCGACGTGCGCGACTCGACCAGCGGCTTTCGTGCCCTCAACCGCCGCGCCGCCGCCACCCTGTTCGTCCACAACCGCTTCACATACACGCTCGAGACCATCATCCAGGCCGGTCAGGCCGGCCTCGCCATCGAGAACGTCCCGATCCACGTCAACCCCAAGACCCGCGACTCGCGCCTGTTCCGCTCGATGGGCGGCTACGTGCGCCGCAGCGGCGCCGTCATCGTGCGCTCGTACAGCATGTACTGGCCGGTCCAGACCTTCGGCTTCCTCGCCGCGGTGCTGCTCCTGTGCGGCCTCGGCCTCGGCGGCCGCTTTCTCTACTACTTCATCGCCCGCTACCCCGAGGAGTCCGGCCACACGCAGTCGCTGCTGGTGGCCGTCGGCGCCGTCGTGCTCGCCTTCCTCGTCGGCCTCATGGCCCTGCTCGGCGACCTCATGTCCGCCAACCGCCGCCTCACCGAGCAGGTGCTCGTGCAGGTCCGCCAGCTCGAGGCCGCGATCGCCGCGCCCACGGCGATCCACGGCCTGCGCCGCACCGCCGCCGCCGCCTGGACCGCCGCGCTGACGCCCGGCCCCGACCCCCGCGCCCTCCCGCCGGGAGCGTCCTCGTGACCGCCGCCGACGCCGGCAACATCGTGGGCAACCACGAGGACAAGTACAACGCGCACAACCCGATCGCCCGCGCCCTCGTCCGCGGCTTTTTAAAGAATGTCACCGACCTGTACAAAACGACAGCCGCCGACCGCGCGCTCGAGGTCGGCTGCGGCGAGGGCCGCCTCGCCACCGAATTATTAAAGGCGCACCGCCCGGGTCACTTCGAGGCCTGCGACGTCGCCCTCCGCCCCGCCGCCGACATCGACCCGCAAATTGTCCTGCGCGAGGCCTCGATCTACGCGCTCCCCTACCCCGATTCGAGCTTCGACCTCGTGATCTGCTGCGAGGTCCTCGAGCACCTCCGCGACCCCGCCGCCGGCCTCGCCGAGCTCGCCCGCGTGTCATCCCGCCACGTCCTGCTCAGCACCCCCTGGGAGCCCGTCTGGCGCGTGTTAAACATCGCCCGCGGCCGCTACCTCCGCGACCTCGGCAACACCCCCGGCCACGTCCAGCACTTCAGCCGCCGCGCATTGATCAAACTGGCCGCGAGCGAGCTGCACGTGCGGGAGATCCGTCGACCCCTGCCCTGGACCGTGATCCTCGGTGAAGTCCGCTGACCTCCGCGCGCGCCTGATCGACCGGGCCCCCCTCCTCATCGTCACCGTATTCGGCCTGTGGCTGCTGTGGCCGGTGCCCGCCGGCGTCATGCCGCTGAGCGCCGACCACACGGTCCACCTCACGCGCGCCTACCTCTACGGCCAGCAGCTCGCGGGCGGTCACCTCGTCGGCTGGAGCCCCGCGTGGTTCTTCGGCTTCCCGCTCGGCGAGCTCTACCCCGTGCTCGGCGACCTCGGCGTGGTCGCGCTGCGCGTGCTCAGCCTCGGCCTGCTCGACTGGCCGCAGGCCTACGCGCTGCTGTTCACGCTGGTGTTCCTCGCCCAGGGCTGGGTGCTGCTGCGCTGCGGCCACGCGATCGGCTGGGGCCCGCTGCCCGGCCTCGTCGCCGCCCTGCTCGCGCTCGCCGACGCCGGCGCCTACCGCGAGGGCGGGTGGATCTACACCGTGCTCTACGGCGTGTGGCCGCAGACCCTCGCCACCTCGCTCGCCTGGCTCGCCTTCGCCGAGCTCGCGCGCGCCCGCGTGCCCGCGCTACCTGTCCTTTCGGTCAGCCCCACCGAACCATTCCCCTCGGCCGCGCGCGACGGCCCCGGCCGCCCGCTCGCCCGCGCCGCCCTCGCCGCGGCCGGGGCCCTGCTCGCCCACCCGATGGCCCTCATGATGCTGGCCCTCGGCGCCCCGCTCTACCTGTTCACCGTCGGCCTGCGGCGTCAGGACCGCCTCGCCCCGCCGCGCCGCGAGCTGTTCGCCGGCACCGCCCTGCAGCTGCTCATCGCCCTCGGCCTCGGCCTCGCGCTCGCCGCCTGGTGGTGGCTGCCGATGTCCGCCCACCGCGGCTGGATGGCCTCCTACGGCTGGCTGCACGCCCCCCTCGCCGACATGCTGCGCTGGGCCGCCGGCGGTCAGTGGTCGCAGCTCATGCCGCCCGCCGTCGGCTACTCGGCGCTCCTCGGCCTGCTCGCCGCCGCCTGCTTCGGCCGCGCCACCCTGCGGTTCTTCGCCCTGTGGACCGCGCTCCACTGGCTGCTCGCCAGCACCGACGCGTTCTGGTCGCTGCGCCTCGACTGGCTCAGCGCCGGCTTCACCCACATCCAGTACCAGCGCTTCATCATCGCCGCCAAGCCCGGCGTGTTCCTGCTCGCCGGCGCCGCCGTCGGCGGGCTCGTGCACCTGGCCCAAGGGACATGGCCCAGGCGCCATGCCACCCGCGTGCACGTGCACTCGACCCTGCCCGCCGCCCCGCGCACCGGCGCGCCGCGGCGACCGGTCCCCCGCCCGCTCCGCCGCGCCCTCGCCCTGACCTCCGCGGGCGCCGCCCTCGCGCTCGCGCTGTGGCAGGCCGTCGCCGCCCGCGGCAGCGTCCAGCGCCACCACGTCGGCGCCGTCCAGACCGCCCGCTTCCCCGACAAGACCGGCCCCGCCGTCGCCGACGCCGACTACGCCGCCTTCCTCGCGTGGGCCCGCGAGCGCTGGACCACCCGCGAGGCCGACTACCGCCTCGCCGTCCGCGCCGACCGCAACGCCCACTGGTTCATGGACTCGCCGGTCACCACCGGCACCCCGACCTACAAGCTCGGCTTCACCCCCGGCGACAACTTCGTGCACAAGCCCGAGTCCGGCGACCCCGCGCTGCTGCGCCGCCTCGGCGTGCGCTACGTGCTCGCCACCGGCGGCGCCGCCCCGCCCGGCACCACCCTCGCCGCCGAGTTCGGCGCCCTGCGCGTGTACGAGCTCCCCGCCGTCGAGCCCCTCGCCCACCTCGAGCCGGGCCCCGCCGGCCCCGCGTACCCCGGCAGCGTCCTCGTCGAGCACGCCGACCTCACCGCCGGCCTCGTCCGCGTGCGCGTCACCGGCTCCGCCCCCGGCGCCCGCCTGGTCCTCCACGTCGCCGGCTACCCGCGCTGGGACCTGTCCTTTCAGCCAGCCGACGGCGCCGCCGCCGAGGCGGTCGAGTGGTTCGAGGTCCCGGTGATCGGCGACGGCCCGATCGCCACCCAGGACGACCGCCGCGCCGGTCGCCTGCGCGGCGGCAAGGCCCTCGGCGACGACGGCCGCGAGCCGACCCTGATCGCCGCCCCCGCGCGCGACGGCGTCTACGAGCTGCGCTACGTCCGCTGGCGCCGCGCCGACATGCTCGGCCTCCTGCTCGGCCTCGGCGGCCTCGTCGCGCTCGTCCTGCTGGTCCGCGCCCGCCAGCCGCTCCCGCGCGCGCACCTCGTCCTGCACCGCCTCGCCCGCCCGGCGATCGTCGCCCCGCTGCTCGTGCTCCTGCTCGCCGTCGGCGTGGTCCGCTGGCGCGGCGGCGCCGCCCGCGAGCACGACCTCGCCAGCGCCCGCCTGCTGCGCGGCGAGGCCAGCGGCAGCATGCGCGCCGGCCCGTTAAAAACCGACATGCAGATCTTCCCCGCCGTGCTCGCCAGACCTGACCGTTCGGGCATGTCCGAAGAAATTTTTGACAATGTCGGCCTCGGCGACGCGCTGGCCGGCTGGTACGCGATCGACGACGACGACGCCAAGCAGCGCCGCCGCGGCAGCCACCGCCTGACCGTCTCCGCCGGCCCCGCGGGCTCCGGAGCCTTCACGACCCTGCTCGACGTCCAGGTCCCCCACCGCCCCGACCGCCGCCTGCTCGACTCCGTCCCCGTCCCGCCCGACCTCCGCGCCGTGCCCGTCGATGTAAAAATCGTCGTCACCACCAGCGGCGAACAGCCCCCGCAGTTCGGCCTCGACCTCCGCCTCACCGACCTCTAGGCGCACAAGCGAGCGTCTTCCGATCGCCGATCCTCTGGCACAGTGGAGCGGTGCGCCGCCTCGCCCTCCTCGCCTGCGCCTGCCTGAGCGCCTGCCTGGCCGGCGACAACCCGCTGTTCGACGTGCTCGTCGATCCGCCCGCGGCCGCCACCACGACCGCCGACTCCGGCACCACCGGCTCCGTCGAGCTCACCGGCTCCGACCCCGCCGACGCGTCCGGCACCGCCGACGCCAGCGACTCGCAAGCCACCACCACCGCCCCGACCGAGTGCGCCGGCGACGAGACCCGCCCCTGTTACACCGGCCCGGAGACGACCCGCGACGTCGGCCGCTGCCGCGACGGCGACGAGGTCTGCCTCGCCGGTCAGTGGAGCGGCGCCTGCGTCGGCGAGGTCCTCCCGGTCGCCGAGGACTGCGACACCCCCGACGACGACGACTGCGACGGCGTCGTCAACGACGGCTGCGACAGCGCCGACTGCGACGACGGCGAGCAGCAGGCCTGCTACACCGGCCCCGCCGGGACCAAGGACGTCGGCCTGTGCGAGCCCGGCCAGTCGACCTGCCTCGGCGGCCAGTGGGGCCCGTGCGAGGGCCAGACCCTGCCCGCGGACGAGCTGTGCGACCCGCCCGGCGCCGACGAGGACTGCAACGAGAAGGTCGACGAGACCTGCGACGAGTGCGAGGTCGGCAGCTTCACGAACTGCTACGAGGGGCCCCCCGGCACCGAGGGCGTCGGCGTGTGCCACGGCGGCGTGACGATGTGCAAGGACGGCAGCTGGGGCCCGTGCATGGGCCAGGCCCTGCCCGGCATCGAGGACTGTGTCACCCCGATGGACGAGGACTGCGACGGCCTGCCGTTCTGTTGAGCTCCGTCCGTCACGAGTACCGCGCCGTTCTGCCGAGCTCCGTCCGCCACGAGGCCCGCGCCGCGCGCCGTTCTGCCGAGCCCCGTCCGCCACGAGGCCCGCGCCGCGATCCGTTCTGCCGAGCTCCGTCCGCCACGAGGCCCGCGGGCGATGCCCGCCTGTTTGTCGCCGATCCGCCGCGGGTTACACTCGCGCCACGTGACCCCGCGACGCGCCCAGCTCATCCTCGCCGCGATCGCCGTGATCGCAGCCGTCGAGTGGGTCGCCGCCGCCTCCGCCTACCGCACCACCCTCGGCCCGCGCGCCTGGGAGCGCGCCGCCGCGGCGATCGCCGCCGTGCCCGCGCACGAGCCCGTGCTGCTCGGCACCCCCTGGCTCGGCCCGCTCGCACGCCGGCACGTCCCCGCCCTCGCCGCGTCCGCCTCGCTCGCGCCGCCCGACCTCGTCGCCCTCCCGCGCTTCCACGTGCTCGGCCACGCCGGCTCGCCCGCGTCCGGCGCCTGGTCCGACGAGCTCGCCGCCGACCTCGCCGAGCTCCCCGCGCCGATCCTCACCGCCAGCGACGACCTCGGCCCGCTCGTCCTCCACCACTACACCCAGCCCGCCGCCCGCGTCGTCACCACCGACTTCCTCGCCGCGCCGCTCCAGCTGTCGGTCGACGGCGGCGATCGCCCCGCCCCGTGCCGCCTGTCCTCGGGGACATGGAGCTGCAAGCCGGGCAGCGTGACGATCCGCCTGGTCGAGGTCGCCTACCGCCCGCGGCGCTGCCTCGCCGTGCAGCTCGAGGACGGCGCCACCCTCGAGGTCTCCCTGCCGCGCGCGGCCCTCGGCACGACCCTGCGCGGCCACCTCGGCTTCGGCGATTTTAATAGTCGCCTCCGCAACGATGCCCCCGCGCTGCTCGAGATCCTCGTCGACGACGCCCTCGCCGCCCGCTGGACGATCTCCGACGACCAGGGCTGGGCCGCCTTCGAGGCCCCCACCACCCCCGGCGAGCACGCCGTCCGCGTCCGCCTCACCCCGTTGTTGACAGGCACGTGGTCGCAGGACACCTACGGCCCCGCCCCGCCCCGCATCGCCTGCCTCGAGCTGCGCGCCCTCGCGGAGGCCGCCCCATGACCCGCCCCGTCCCACTCGCGACGTCCGCGAGGAGGCCGGCATGAGACGTCGCCTGCTCGCCGCCGTCCTCCTCGGCCTCGTCACCACCCTCCTCCTCGCCCTCGGCCACCGCCAGGTCGGCTACGTGCGCGACGAGGGCATCTACTTCGCCGCCAGCCGCCAGTACGCCGCCTGGGCCGCGCGCCTGCTGCACGAGCCCGCCGCCGCGCTCGCCGCCCGCGAACGCGACCGCGCCTTTCACTTCAACCACGAGCACCCCGCACTATTAAAAATTGCCGCCGGCGTCTCGGCGCGGTGGTTCGCCGAGCCCGGCCCGCCGACGACCGCCAGGCAGGAGCGCGCCCCCGCCGGCCTGCTCCCGCTGCTGCCCGAGGGCGCCGCCATGCGCCTCCCGGCCCAGCTGCTCGCCGGCCTCGCCGTCGCCCTGCTGTTCCTCGCCGGCGCCGCCCTCGCCGACCGCCCTGTCCCCGAGGACGGGCGACCCCGACCCCCGAGAGCCTCCGCCGCACCTGCCCCTCCGGACAGCCCACCTGCCCCTCCGGACAGCCCACCTGCCCCTCCGGACAGCCCCGACCTCCCCTGGCTGCTCGGCCTGTGCGCCGCGCTGTGGTTCATCGCCCTCCCGCACGTGTGGTTCCACGCCGGCCTGCACTGCTTCGACGTCCCGGTCGCCGTCGCCACCCTCGCGGTCGTGCTGATCTACCGCCGCGCCGTGCGCTCGTGGCGCTGGGCGCTCGCCCTCGGCCCCGCCCTCGGCGTCGCCATCTCGATTAAACACAACGCGCTCTTCATCCCCGTGCTGCTGGGGATCCACCACCTCGCCTGCCTCGCGCTGGCCGGCCGCCGCCCGACCCGCGGCCGGTGGATCCCCCTGCCGTTCGTCTCGATGGCGCTGCTCGCCCCGCTGACCGTGCTCGCCCTCTGGCCCTGGCTGTGGACCGACCCGGTCGGCCGCCTGCAAGAGTACGTCGAGTTCCACCGCCTCCACGCCTACTACAACACCGAATTTCTCCACATCAACTACAACCGCCCGCCGCTCCCGATCGCCTACCCGTTCGTGCTCACCTGGGCCACCGTGCCGACCGGCGCCCTCCTGCTCGCGCTCACCGGCCTCGTGCTCGGCCTCCGCCGCGACCTGTCCTTCAAGATATCCACACCTGTCCCTCGGGACACCCCGCCCGGGTCCGGCTTCACCGCCCCCCACGCCGGCCTACCCGCGCGCGACGCCCTCCTCTTCGCCCTGTTCGCCGCCTTCCCGCTGGCCCTCATCGCCCTGCCCACGGTCCCCATCTTCGGCGGCACCAAGCACTGGCTCACCGCCTACCCCTTCCTCGCCCTCGCCGCCGCCGGCGGCCTCCTCACCCTCGCCCGCGCCGCCGCCGACGCCCCGACGCCCGCGCCCGGCCGCCGCCTCGCCCTCGCCCTGCACCGCCAGCGCCGCCGCCTGCCCGCCGCCGTGCTCGTGCTCGTGCTCGTGCCCGGCGTGTGGAGCACCGTCGACGGCCACCCCTACGGCCTCTCGCAGTACGCCCCGCTCGTCGGCGGCCCGCGCGGCGCCGCCGACCTCGGCCTCCTGCGCGGCTTCTGGGGCCACGCCGTCCCGCCCGCGCAGCTCGCCGCCGACGCCGCCCCCGGCCCGACCTACCTCCACGACCTCCACGAGCTCGCCCGCCTGCAATACGAGCGCGAGGGTCGCTGGCCCGCCGGCGCCGCCCCGGTCGCCCCCTCCCGCGCCGGCACCGGCCTCATCTTCCACGAGCGCCACATGCTGAGCCACGAGCTCGACGTCTGGCAGTCCCTCGGCCCCGCCCCCGCCGAGGTCGTCACCCTCGACGACGTCCCGCTCACCAGCCTGCACCGCCGCCCCTGACGCAACGGGCCCGCGCGCCCGCGCAAACACTCCGCCGCCCTCCCCGCGCCGTGCGGCCCGTGCGACACTCCTGCGACGGAGGTCCCCCGTGCGCCTCGCTCTCCCCCTCGCCCTCTCGTTCGTCGCGCTCGCGCCCGCGGTCGCCGCCGCCCGGCCGTTCTCCACCCAGCCCGACGACAGGCCGTGGGGACGCGGCACCCTCATGCCGAGCTTCGGCCTCGGCGGCTCGTTCAGCAGCCGCGGCGGCGGCACCCTGCTGGTCGGCGCCGGCCTCACCTACTTCGCCGTCAACAACCTCGGCTTCGGCCTCCACCTCCGCAACTTCACCACCTTCCTCCCCAACTACATCAAGGCCGAGTTCCCGGGCGTCGAGAAGCGCATCCCCACCAACGAGTTCTCGCTGACGCCCAGCCTGATGTTCGTCCTCTACCGCAGCTACCGCTTCTCGCCCTACGTCCACGCCGGCGTCGGCCCGGTGTTCTTCAACCACGGCCACGGCGTCGTCGGCGAGTGGGTCGCCGGGCCCGGCGTGCTCATCGGCCTCGGCCGCCGCCTCGCCATCAACGTCGGCGTCAGCTTCTCGTCGCGCTTCCCCGGCGACAAGTGCAACGCCGCCTACAACTACGACGGCGTGTCGGTCTACTCGTCGTGCGGCTTCCGCTGGGGCATCCAGTTCGGCCTCGTGTTCGGCTTCGGCGTCGGCCGCCAGCGCCGCGACCCCGACGACGCGCCCTACCAGGCCCCGCCCCCGCCGTCTTCGCCGCCCCCGCCGCAGACCACCTACCCGCCGCCCGCGCCGCCCCCGGCCTACACCCCGGCGGAGCCCCCGAGCGAGGCCCCGCC
Organism: Myxococcales bacterium; assembly: GCA_016793465.1. Next base: position 48,524 of record JAEUJW010000056.1, on the reverse strand, counting down.
CGGCGAACAGCCGCCGCCCGACCCGCCCGCCTACGCCCCGCCGCCGGCCACGAGTCCGCCCGCGACCACTCCGCCGCCGAGCCCGCCCGCGACGTCCCCGCCGCCCGGCGAGAGCATGCCCGTGACCCCGCCGCCCGGCTGACCTGTCCCGAAGGCCAGCCACGCCGGACCGCCGGGGTTCGAGTTCAGCGCCGCCGCCGAGCGCATCATCCTCGCGGCCAGCCTGACCCCCGAATACGGCGCCCGCGAGCGCCTGCGCCTCCGCGTCGTCGACCCCACCTACATCCTCCACATGCCCCCGCTGAACAACTGGTGCCTCGGCTGACCGGTCGATCCGCGCGGCCCGCTCGGCCCGCGCCGCGCTCGTCCTCGCTCCGCTCCGCTCCCTCGCCCGCACCTCCGCGGCCCGCGACGCCCGCTTTGCCGCCCGCAGCGCCCGTCCGCGGCCGCATCACCCGCCGATCCGCCCCCCGCGTGACGGCGTAACCTCGGCCCATGCCGGCCCTCCGCCTGCCCACGCTGTTCCTGTTCGCCGCGCTGCAGAGCTGCGCCGGCACCCCGCCCGAGCCCGCGGTCGCGCCCGACGAGCCCGCCCGGGCCGCGAGCTTCGAGTGGCACGCCTGGTCGCCCGAGAGCTTCGCCGCCGCCAGGACGGGCGACAAGATCCTGCTCGTCAACGTCGCCGCCGCCTGGTGCCACTGGTGTCACGTGATGGACCACGAGACCTACGCCGACGCCGAGGTCGCGGCCCTGCTGCGCGAGCACTTCCTCGCCATCCGCGTCGACTCCGACGCCCGCCCCGACCTCGCCGAGCGCTACGCCGACTGGGGCTGGCCCGCCACCGCCGTGCTCACCAGCGACGCCCGCCCGGTGCTCGAGCTGCGCGGCTACCAGGACCCCCGCGAGTTCGCCGAGCTGCTGCGCGACCTCGTCGCCGATCAGAAGGCCGGCAAGCTCACCGGTCGTCGCCCCGCCCCGCCGCCGCCGCCCCGCGACGCCGACCTCGCCGAGCTGCGAAAGACCGCCGAGGCCCAGCTCGACTCGTACTACGACGAGGCCAGGGGCGGCTGGGGTCGCGTCCAAAAGTACCCGCTCGCCGCCCACGACGAGCTCTCGCTGCTGCGCGCCGCGATCTTCGAGCAGCCGGTGTGGCGGGCCCGCGCCCTCACCACCATCGCCGGCGAGGTCCGCCTCATCGATCCGGTGTGGGGCGGCATGTACCAGTACTCGCTGCAGAGCGTGTGGGACCGGCCCCACTACGAGAAGATCGCCGCCGTCCAGGCCGGCGCGCTCGAGACCCTGTCGCGCACCTACGAGCTCACCCGCGACGACAAGTGGCGGGCCGCGGCCCACCTCCAGCGCCGCTACGTGCTCGAGTTCATGCAGCGCCCCGGCGGCGGCTTCTACACCAGCCAGGACGCCGACCTCCAGCGGCCCGGCGAGCCGCCCGTCGTCGGCCTCGACTACTACGCCAGGGACGACGCCGCCCGTCGCGCGCTCGGCGTCCCGCGCATCGACACCAGCGTCTACGCCGACCTCAACGGCCGCATCATCGCCGGCCTGTGCCGCCTGTACGCCTGGGTCCCCGGCCCCGACGGTCAGCCCGACGTCGCCGCCCTGCAGGCCGCCGCCTCCGCCGGCGAGCGCCTGCTCGCCGGGCACCGCACCGCCAGCGGCGGCTTCACCCACGCGGCCGGCGACGGCGGCCTGCTGCACCTCCGCGATCAAGCCGCAGTCGGTCGCGGCCTCATGGCCCTCTACCGCGTCACCGGCGACGACAGGTGGCTGACCGCCGCCCGCGCCCTCGCCGACTTCATGCTCAAAGACCTGCAGGACCCGACGCACGGCGGGTTCTTCGCCCACACCGCCGACCCCGCCGCCGTCGGCGTGTTCGCCGAGCGCCGCAAGCCCGTCGAGGAGAACGGCCTCGCCGCCCGCTTCCTGCTCGAGCTCCACCGCCAGCTCGACCACCTGTCCGAAGAGCCAGCCTACGGCCCCGCCGCCGTGCGCGCCCTGAAGGCCGTCTCGGACCCCGCCGAGCTCAAGGAGCAGGGCCGCATGCTCGGGCAGTACGCGCTCGCCCTCGCCGAGGCCAGCTACACCCCGGTCGACGTCACCGTCGTCGGTCGGCCCGGCGATCCCGCGACCATGGCGCTGCACGCCGCCGCCCTGCGCCTCGGCGACCCGCGGACGATCCTCGCCATCAGCCCGCCCGGCGCGCGTTACCCCGACCCCGGGGGCGCCGCCGTCTACCTGTGCACCGACACCGCCTGCAGCTCGCCCGTGAAGGACCCGGCCCGGCTCGCCGACGCCGCGCGCGGCTTCCTCGCCAACCTGCGCGGCCCCTGAGCCCGTCACACGCCGTAGAACATGGTTTCAGCACCACCCATTCGGGCAACACGTTTCGCTCGGCGCGCCAGGACGCGATCTCCGGGGTGATGGCGGCATACCGGACGTCAATAACATGACCACCTAAGCCTGTTTTAACGACCATCCATCGCGCCGTGATCGTGCCCCGGCAGATCCGAGCGACCCGCCCACGAACGTCGTTTAGAGAGGCCCTCAAAATGGGTGTGGTCATACGCGAATAAGTCTTCCGCCCTTCTTGCAGACATCGCGAACACCCGTTTAGGCTGCAAACAAAGCGGCCCCGGGAGGCCGCCACGATGGCCGACGCATCCCACTCGTCCGCGACGTCGCAGCGACGGACCCGCCTGCGGACCGCCCTGCAGCGGAGCTCGCACTACCTGCCGATCCAGGCGCCGCTCGAGGTGTTCGTCCACAACAACCTGATGGTCGCCTTCCAGGACCTGCCGTTCCACGAGGGCATCGCCCGGGCCGAGCGCATGCTCGGCATCCGCGGCTACTACCCCGAGGAACGCTACCGCCAGGAGATGGCCCGCGGGCGCATCACCGAGGCCGACCTCGACGCGGTGCTCGCCGACGAGAACCTGACGCGCAACCCGATCGCGCCCGGGTTCCCGAGCGAGCACACCACGGCGCGGCTGATCATCCGCTACGGCCTGTGCGCCGAGACCCCGGCCGACCTCCACTGGCAGGTCGTCGAGAAGGAGGCCACGACCTACTTCCACCCCGAGGTCTCGCCGGAGATCCGCAAGTCGATCCTCGCATCCACCGACGTGTGGCTCGCCGACCTGCTGGCGACCTCCGGCGAGCGTGTGCCCGAGGACGTCGCCCGCACCATCGTCGGCGAGCCCGCGTTCCGCACGCTGAGCGAGGAGCTCGCCGCCCTGCTCGGCGCCCGCCCGCGCCGCGAGGCCTTCCCGGCCGCCCGCGAGGCCGTGGCCGTGCGCGCCCTGTGGACCGCCTGCGTCGACGCCTGCCGCCACCACGAGGGCCAGCTGCGCCCCGAGGTCCGCCGCCCGCGCCTCCACCGCGAGCTCCTGCTCGCCGTCTCCGACGAGGACGCCAACGAGCTGGTCCACGGCACCCTGATCCCGCTGTGCGCCTCGTTCCTCGACCGCGGCCAGTCGCACTGGTCGATGCCCGACCGCGAGAAGGGGTTCTTCCAGGCCTGGATGCGCGTCGGCCTGGCCGGGCGGTCGATCCGCCCCGGCTGGCTGCACAGCCTCGGCGACCGCCTCGCCGACTGGCAGGCGCGCGGCGTCGAGGCCGAGGACGCCGCCCTCGAGATCCTCGGCGAGCTCGGCGTCGCCGACGACGAGCTCGACGAGTACGTCGAGTCCACGCTGCTGCAGCTGCACGGCTGGGCCGGCATGTTCTTCCGCCTGCAGGCCGCGCCCGGGCCGATCGGCCGCTCGCGCGCCCGCATCGACCTCATCGACTACCTCGCCGTCCGCCTCGCGCTCGACCGCTTCGCCTTCGAGGACATCGCCCGCCGCCTCGGCCACCGCGGCTCGGTCGCCGAGATCCGCCTGTTCTGCGCCGGCCTCCCGCGCATCGCCCCGCCCGAGCTGCGCGGCCCCCACGACACCGCCTGGCCGCTGTTCCTCCTGGCCCAGTTCGCCGGCCTCGACGCCGGCGGCATCCGCTCGGCCAAGCGCTCGACCATCGACCAGGCCCTCGGCTTCATCGACAAGTTCAGCGACCGCGAGCGCGCCCGCATCTGGCACGAGGCCTACGAGCACCACTACCGCTGCGAGCTGCTCGACGCCATCCACGCCAACGTGCTGCACAACCAGCGGACCCTCGTCAAGGTCCAGCCGCGCTGGCACGTGCTGCTGTGCCTCGACGACCGCTTCGAGTCGTCGCGCCGCTACCTCGAGGAGCTCTCGCCCGAGGTCGAGACGTTCGGCGGCCCCGGGTTCTTCGGCATCCCGTTCGCCTACCAGGGCATCGACGACCCCAGCACCTTCCCGCTGTGCCCGGTCATCGTCACCCCGCAGCACCGCATCGACGAGCAGCCGCTGACCATGCAGATCAGCGTGGCCGAGCTGCGCAAGCAGCGGCTGCAGCGCCTCGGCAAGGTCAGCAACCTGTTCAGTCGGGCCTCGCGCTCGCTGCTGCTCGGGCTGTTCGTCAGCATCGCCGCCGGCATCTTCTCGCTGTTCCCGCTGATGCTCGACGTGTTCGCCCCGCGCGCCGCCGGTCGCATGCGCACCCGCTTCCGCGAGAGGTTCCTGCCGACCCCGAAGACCCGCCTGACCCCGACCCGCAAGGGCGCCGAGACGCTGTCGGCCGGCGAGCTCTACACGGGCTTCACCGTCGACGAGCTGGCCGGCCGCATCACCTCGCTGCTCGAGAACCTCGGCCTGACCAGGAACTTCGGCAAGCTGATCGTCGCGCTCGGCCACGACTCGACCTCGGCCAACAACCCGCTGCTCGCCGCCTACTCGTGCGCCGCCTGCGGCGGCCGCAGCGGCGGCCCCAACGCGCGCCTGCTGGCCCACGCCGGCAACCGCCCCGACGTCCGCCAGCGCGTCGCCGAGAAGGGCATCCGCATCCCCGACGACACGCACTTCGTCGCCGGCCTCTACGACACCTGCGACGAGTCGATCACCTGGATCGACCTCGACGAGGCGCCCCGCGCCGCCCGCGAGGAGGTCGCCAGGCTCCAGCCGATCCTCGACGAGATGTGCCGCCGCAACGCCGCCGAGCGCTGCCGCCGGTTCGCCTCGGCCCCGGCCAGGCTGAGCCCCGCCCGCGCCCGCCGCCACGTCGAGGCCCGCGCCGTCGACCTCTCGCAGCCGCGCGCCGAGCTCGGCCACGCCACCTGCGCCAACACCGTGGTCGGCCGCCGCATCCTCACCCAGAACCTGTTCCTCGACCGCCGCTCGCTGCTCGTGTCCTACGACCCGGACATCGACCCCGAGTGGAAGATCATCGAGCGCACCCTCGCCGCCATCTCCCCGGTCGGCGCCGGCATCGCCCTCGACTACTACTGCTCCGCCGTCGACCCCGAGCGCATGGGCTCCGGCACCAAGCTGCCGCACAACGTCACCGCCCTCGTCGGCGTGATGAACGGCGCCAGCTCCGACCTGCGCACCGGCCTGCCGACCCAGATGACCGAGATGCACGAGGCCGTGCGCAACACCGTGGTCGTCGAGGCCTCGCCCGCCGCCCTGCTGCAGGTCGTGGCGCGCCAGCCCGCCGTCGCCGAGCTCGTCAAGAACGAGTGGATCCGCGTGGCCTCGATCGACCCCAGGACCCGCGAGATCTTCGTGTTCGACGCCCGCCACGGCTTTCGCCCCTACCGCCCCAACCCCGTCAAGCTCCCGGTCGTGCCCCGCTCCGAGGACTGGTACCTCGGCCGCGACTACTGCCTGCTCCCAGCCCGCATCCAGACCCAGGCCGCGGAGGTGAAGCGTGCTGGCTGACCTCCTGCAGCACCTGTTCGTCCTCGCGCCCGTGTGGCCGGCCCTCGCCGCCCTCGTCATCGCCACCCTCTTCACCCTGCCCGGCCGCCCCGCCGAGCGCGTGGTCTCCGGCATCGCCACCGTCGGCCTGTGGCTGTCCCTCGCCAGCGCCCTCGCCGGCGTCGCCTACCGCGTCTCCGGCGGCTCCCCCGACGTCCGCCTCGGCTTCTGGTACCAGGCCGTCGACTACGAGTTCCCCCTCGTCATGCTCGTCGACGGCCTCGCCGTCGCCATGTCGACCTTCATCGCGGTCATGGTCCTCACCACCGCCCGCTTCTCCGTCACCTACCTCCACCGCGAGCCCGGCTTCATCCGGTTCTTCCTGCTCATGCTGTTCTTCGCGGCCGGCATGCAGCTGATGGTCCTCGCCGGCAGCGTCGAGCTCATGTTCATCGGCTGGGAGATCGTCGGCATCACCTCGGTGCTGCTCGTCGGGTTCTTCCACGAGCGCACCCAGCCGGTCCAGGCCGCCATCCGCGTGCTCGTCACCTACCGCATCTGCGACATCGGCCTGCTGCTGTCCGGCGTGCGCCTGCACCACTGGCTCGGCACCACCGTGTGGACCGACGTCTTCCCCGCCGCCGCCTCGCACACCCCCAGCTTCACCGCCACCGCGATCGCCCTCGGCTTCGCCTTCGCCGCCATGGGCAAGTCGGCCCAGTTCCCGCTCGGCGGCTGGCTGCCCCGCGCCATGGAGGGCCCCACCGCCTCGAGCGCGATCTTCTACGGCTGCCTCTCGGTGCACGCCGGCGTGTTCCTGCTGATCCGCGCGGCCCCCCTGTTCGGCCACTCGCCGCTCGCCTGCACGGCCCTCATCGTCATCGGCCTGGCCACCGCGCTCATGGCCTCGCTCAGCAGCCAGGTCAGCGCCGACGCCAAGTCCGCCGTCGCCTACGCCACCGCCACCCAGGTCGGCCTCATGTTCGTCGAGTGCGGCCTCGGCTTCCACGACCTCGCCACCGTCCACCTCATCACCCACGCCACCCTGCGCTACTACCAGTTCCTGCGCACCCCCTCGGCCCTGCACGACGCCCTCGCCCGCCAGGCCATGCTCGGCCGCACCGAACAGGACGAAGCCGCCGCCCGCTGGGAGGAGGTCGCCCTCGTCCGCCGCCGCTGGCTGTACCGCCTCGCCCACGAGCGCTTCGCCGTCGAGGCCGCCCTCGACCGCTGGATCACCCGCCCCATCATGAGCTTCTCCCGCTCCCTCGGCCGCCTCGAGAACCGCTTCCTCGCCCTCCACGAGAAGACCCAACCGCCCATCGGCCCCGAGCTGTCCAGGCCGCTCCCGGCCGCCAGCCCGCTCGAGGAGCGCCGCCCGTGAACCCCGCGCTCAGGCTCGGAATCCCCCTGGTCTGGCTGCTCCCGGCCGTCGCCGCGCTGCTGGTCCGCTTCGTCATCCACGACACCCGCATCCAGCGCCTCACCGCCCTCGCCACCGCCTGGCTGGTGTTCCTCGCCACCATCGCGCTCTTCGTCGAGAACGGCTGGGGCGACAGCGTCACCGCCTACGCCCGCGACAGCCTCGAGAGCTCGCTGTTTAGCGGCATGCACTTCCACATGGCGGTCGACGGCCTCAACGCCGTGCTGCTGCCGATGACCGCGGCCCTCGCCCTCGCCCTCCTGCTCTCGATCCCCCGCTCCGACCTGCGCGGCGACACGGCCGCCCAGATCCTCGCCACCGAGAGCGCCCTGCTCGGCTGCTTCCTCTCGCTCGACCTGTCGCTGCTGGCGATCTTCTGGGTCGCCTCGCTCGTCCCCCTGTGGCAGAGCATCCGCCGCGCCCGCGACCACGCGCTCCACGTCGTCATGTCGCTGACCCTCGGCGCCACCGCCCTGGCCACGCTCGTCGCCGTGGTCCTGCTCGCCCGCGAGGCCGCCGCCGCCGGCCTCGCCCACCCGCTCGACCTCCAGGCCCTCACCAGCGCCACATCCGTGTGGGGCCGCGTCGCCGGCGGCCTGTTCCTGTTCGCCGCCCTCCTGCGCATGGGCATCGCCCCGCTGCACCTGTGGCTGACCGCCGCCGCCGGCCGCGCCCCCGGCTATGCCGCCATGCTCGCGCTGATCACCCCGCTCGGCTCGTTCGGCCTGGCCCGCGTGGTCATGCCCGTGTTCCCCGAGCTCTACCAGCAGATGTCCGGCCCGCTCGTGCTGCTCGGCGGCGCGACGGCCCTCTACGGCGCCATGCTCGCGGTCGGCCAGTACGACCTGCGCCGCGTCGTCGGCTACTTCTGGATCTCGCAGATGGGCCTGGTGCTCACCGGCCTGGCCGCCCTCAACGCCTCCGGCGTGGCCGGCGGCCTCCTGCAGTCGATGTCCTCCGTGGTCGAGGTCGGCGGCCTCATGCTCATCGCCCTCGAGGTCGAGGCCCGCGCCGGCACCACCGATATGCGCCTGCTCGGCGGCCTCGTCCACCGCGCCCCGCGCATGGCCACCGCGTTCGTCCTGCTGTCCGCCGCCGCCGTCGGCTTCCCCGGCACCGTCTCGTTCGTCGCCGAGGACCTCGCCATCCAGGGCCTCCTCTACGAGCACGAGCTCGTCGCCTCGACCATCCTCATCGTCACCGCGATCAACGGCATCACCCTGTTCAAGGCGTTCAAGCAGACCTTCCTCGGCTCCGGCTCGCACCACGCCAAGAGCCTGCGCGCCTTCGAGGACCTGCGCGGCTGGGAGTACCTCGCCTGCCTGGCCATGATGGGCACCCTGCTGGTCGGCGGCTTCATGCCCCAGCCCCTGCTCGCCATCCGTCAGGGCGTCGTCGAGACCGTCCACCGCATCGAGGTCCCGACCCACCACGGGCACGGCGAGCACGACGAGCACGACGAGCACGACGCCGACTGATCATCGGCGCGCCGCGACCAGCCGCGCCAGCCGCCGCTCGGCCACCTCGGCCTCCGGCACGAGCCCGTGCGCCCGATAGAACTCCGCCAGCCCCCGCTCGCGCTCGGCGACGTCGAACCCGATCGAGTCGTGCAGCTTGCGCAGGCACACCGGGCACGGATGCAGCGGGCTGCGGTCGGTCTCCTCGAGGTTGTTGGTGCCGTTCATCACGCACGTGTAGTGGATGCAGTGCTCCACCCCGAACATGTGCCCGACCTCGTGCGCCAACAGTTTAAGACTGCGCCGGAGGATCAGCCGCGGCGTGTCCGCGACGTGCGCCTCGCCGTGGAACGCCGGGTCGTACCTGGCGAAGCTGTACACCCCGACGCGCTGGAACAGCCGCGCCTGCCCGAACACGAAGTTCCAATCGGGGTCCGGATACAGGTCGGCCATGGTCACGGCGATCATGCAGTACGCGTCGTCGGGCACCCGCCGGATCATCGCGTCGAGGATCGCCCCGGTGTGGTACTGCCGCCGCCCCATATGCACGCGGCTGCGCGTGCCCAGCGTCTCCACCGGCGTGGTCAGCCGCCGCACCAGCGGCATCCCGAAGTAGCGCTCCCCGAACGCCATCACCGCGGCCAGCGGGCTCGCCTCCCCCAGCCTCCCGAGCGGCAGCACGGCGATGCTCCGCCGCTCGCTCGTCGGCCGGTGCCGCCGCTCGCGCTTGAACCGCGCGAACGTCTGCCCGTCCTCCTCATGCTCCGCCAGCCAGTCGCCCGCCCGCGGCTCGGCCACCGGCAGGTCGTCCGCCCCCGCCGTGAACGCCGGCCGCAGCCCCTCCGGCACGCCCTCGAGCGACCCCGCCGCGGCCACCCGCGCCGCCTCGTCCGGCACTTCGAACCTCGTCGCCCGCCTCGCCCACGCCATCCCCGGCAGCGTCGTCACCGCCGCGAGCGACACACCCCGAAGCCACCATCGCCGCGAGCCCTGCACCTCGCCTGCTACGCACGACCTCCGCCCCCGTGTTCCGGCCGATCGACGTTCACACACGACCCGCACCCGAATGCATTGCACCGCGGATCCGCGCATCTACACTCCGCGCCGCGATGCCCAAGCTGCTGCACGAGCTCGTCACCCACGTGCTCCGCACCGCCCCGGAGACGCTGCTGCGCCTGCTCCCGGACGAGGTGACCCGCCAGCTCCCAGCCAGCGCCCTGCCCCGCGTCACCGCCTCCGAGCTGCCCGACCTCAACCTCCGCGAGTTCCGGGCCGACGCGATCCTCCTGCTCGGCGACCCCGAACGACCGAGCGCCGTGCTCATCACCGAGGTCCAGAACGAGTTCGACCCGCGCAAGCTCTACAGCTACCCCAACTACTGGACCGCCGCCCGCGCGAGGTACGAGTGCCCGGCGATGGTCGTGATCTTCGCCCTCGACCCCGACGTCGCCGCCGCCTACCGCCGACCCATCGACCTCGGCTTCGGCCTCGGGTGGATCCAACCCTTCGTCCTCACCGCCGCCGACGTGCCCTGGATCTCCGACCTCGAGCTCGCCCGCGCCTGCCCGCGTCTCGCCGTGCTCTCCGCCATCGCCCACGCCCACGAACCCGGCGTCGAACACGTCGCGCTCGCCGCCATCATCGTCTCCCGCGACCTCGACAGCGAATCCCAGCTCCTCTATCCTGACGCCATCTACGCCCACCTCGGCAAGGTCGCCCAACTCGCCCTGGAGCAACTCATGCGCACAGCCGGAGATCCCAACCCCTTCCACAGCGACCTCGCCCGCGGTTGGTGGGCCAAGGGCGCGACCGCAGGCGAGGCCAAGGGCGAGGCCAAAGGCGAGGCCAAGATCTTGCTCAAGCTCCTCCAGCTCAAGGGCTTCACCGTCTCGCCGGAGCTGCACGCCCGCATCAGCGAGTGCAGCGACACCACCCAGCTCGAGACCTGGGCCGGCCTCCTGCTGACCGCCCGCACCCTCGCCGACGTGTTCCCCGACGCCTGAGACGGCGCCCCCGCGACGAGCCAGGGCCGGCCCTCCCACGAGGCGCCGGCCCTCCGCGTCTCACCGCCCGACGAACGCGGAGAAGGCCGACCCTCCGACGAGGACCGGCCCTCCGCGCGAGGCGACGCCGCCTACTTGGTCGGCTTGGCCTTGCGGCTCAGGCTCTGGAAGGTGTCGAGCAGGCGCGGCAGCGACAGCTTGTTCAGCATGAGCGCGAAGTCCTTGTCCTTGGCCTGCTTCTTCAGCTCGCCGATCTTGGCGACCAGCGCCGCGCGCCCGCCGAGCTCCTTGACCTTCTCACCGACCGCGAGGAGCCGCAGCAGCTTGGCGTTGGCCACGTACTTCAGGCGCTTGACGAACTCGTCGCGCGACTCGCCCTCGTTGGGGGCCAGCACGTCGGCGATCTTGCTGAGCAGTTGCTCCTTGGAGCCGTAGAGCTTCTTGACGTTTTGCAGGGGAGAGAGCTTGGCCATGGTGTCCTCGATGTTCGCCGCCAGTGACGCGCAGCTACGAAGAATTCGCGGGCGGACATCGCCCGGGCGGGTGCTTTACGACAGCGGCCGCGCCGGCGCAAGTCGCCGGCCTGAATTTTCCGCCCGCTTAAATGCGAGAGGCCCGACACAGGGCCGAGCCTCACGCGGCACTCAGCGAGGCGAGCTCACGGAGTGGGGGCCGGGGCCGCAGCCGGGTCGGCCGCGGGCGGCGGGGTCGCCGGCTGGGCCGGGGGCTCGGCCATACCGCCGCCGCCGCCGCCGCCGCCGAACATGCCCATGAGCGCGCCGGCCTTGTCCTTGGCGCCCTTGATCTCGTCGTTGGTCACGTTGGCCGCCACGGAGATCGTCGCGTCCTTGGTGGTGACCTGGACGCGCTTGACCGCCTCCGCGAGCCCGACCATGCCGGCGAACATCTCGGCGGCCTTCATCTGCTCGTCGGCCATCTTCTTCATGTTGGTGGCCTGCTCCGCCGAGCCGAGGCCCGCGGTCGCCTGCAGGTTGAGACCGCTCGAGAAGTCGAGCGAGCCCGACATGTCCTTCAGGTCGGCGCCCATGGCCTTGGCGTCGCTGGCGACGTTGGCCGGCACCAGACCCGCGCCCCAGATGTGCTTGCTCTGGTCGGCACGCGCGAACAGGTCCTTGTTCGGACCCTCGGACGCCGGCTTGCCCTTGCCGTCGATCAGGTCCTTCACCGCGGGCTGCCACGGCTTCGAAGCGATCACCACGGTGCGGCCGTCGACGATCCAACCGCCGGCCTTGTCGCCCTCCATCTTCAGGGCCTTCTTGCCGCCGTCGTCGACGATCGTGAACGCGTTCTTGCCGCCGTTCTTCTCCTTGGCCTTGTCGTTGAGACAGTTCAGGTTCTTCTCGTCGCCGATCCCGTCGCCGGTGATCACGGCCGCGAAGCCGTCCTTGCCGTCGGTGCCGACGAGGACCGAGCTGACGGCCTTCTCGATGTCGAGGTTACAGGCCTTGGCCGTCTCCTGCATCTCTTTCCACTCGGGCCGCTTCTCGACTTCGGCCTTGTTGTCGGCGTAGAGGCTGGTCTTCATCAGGCCAGCGACGTCGATGCCACCCATCATGGTGGCCTGCTCGGGGATCAGCTTGCCACCGGCAGCCGAGCCACCGCCACCGCAGGCAGGGAGACCGAACAGCGCCAGGGCGGCGAGGGTGAACGGGATCTTTCGCTTCATAGCCGGGGACTTATACGACCTCGAAATTTTCGCGGCAACAAAAAAACCGGGGCATCACCGCGCCAAGCGCAACGGTTGATGTGCCTTTTCGCCGGTTCGCGGGACGGATCCGTGGTACTCCCGACCGCAGCACGCGGACCCTCTCCAGCGCCTACTATCCTGCACTCGAGCGTTTGGCGCCAGCACGAGCCTCCCATTCCTTCTTCGTTCACAACCTCGACGAATGTAACGGCCGTCTCGGCCACGACCCCTGACTCAACGTTCCGGCCTGTTTCAGGCCGAACTCCCAACAAAGGCCCCTCGGGGCCGACCCCCGGTTGAACCGAGGTCTCATCCATGGCGTGGAAGCAGTTCCAGTTCAAGGATCAAACGGTGTTCGTGCGCGTCCTGGCCAGCGGCAAGCCGATCGTGCACCGCGGCCGCGTCGAGATGCGCTACCGCCTCGGCGCGACCAAGTCGTACCGCGCCGCCCCCGACAACCTGATCGAGGTCGACGGGGAGATCATCCCGGACGAGGCCTTCGGCGGCACCCAGGCCCCCGCCGCGGTCACCGTGGCCCCCCGTGAGACCCCGGTCAAGGCCGCGTCCGCCGCGACCATCGTCATCCACACCGACGGTGCCTGCTCCGGCAACCCCGGCCCCGCCGGCATCGGCGTGCTGCTCGAGCGCCCCGACGGCGAGGTCATCGAGCACAGCGAGTTCATCGGCGAGGGCACCAACAACATCGCCGAGCTCACCGCCATCCTCCGCGCGCTCGAGATGCTGAAGCCCGAGGAGCACGGCGCCCACGTGCTCCTCTACACCGATTCGGCGTGGAGCCTCGGCGTGCTCGTCGGCGGCTGGAAGGCCAAGGTCAACGTCGAGCTGATCGCCGCCATCAAAGAGCGCATGACGACCATGCCCGACGTCGAGCTGCTGAAGGTCAAGGGCCACGCCGGCCAGGGCGGCAACGAGGAGGCCGACGGCCTGGCGACCATGGCCGTGCGCCGCGAGAGCACGACCACCCGCACCCGCCGCCGCGCCAAGCCGTCCGCGACGCCGGCCTCCTGAACCGCGCCTACGGGAACACCCCGCCGATCGACGCCGACCCGCCGCGCCGGGCCAGCAGCTCGCGCAGGCGCTGCTCACGGCGCGCCAGCGGCGTGCGCAGCTCGGGCTGCTTGCGCAGCAGCGCCGCGTCGTAGCCGTCGCTGGCCGGATCCGCGAGGTCGAGCCCGTGCAGCTCGAGGTGCAGGTACCTGCGCTCGCCAGCCTCGCGCCGCAGCAGGCCGCCGCCGCTGCCGAGCACGAACGTGCCCACCATCGGCACGCGCAGCACCGGCGACACGCTGACCGGCACCTCCCACAGCCCGCAGTCGGCCATGAAGTGCGGCCGCTGCGGCCCGACGAAGCTGCGCCAGCCCTCGGCCAGCGACGCGCTCCGGCGCCCGCGCGCCGCCATCCAGCCCATCGCCGCCAGCTTGGCCGCGTAGTACGACGGCGACGGCAGCAGCGACGAGTCGTAGCGATAACCCAGCGCCCCGACCTGCTGCAGCAGCGCGGCGTCGTGCGTGTAACCGGGCGCGCGGAAGCCGGCCGGCCGCGCCCCCAGCCCGCGCAGCAGCTCGTCGCAGCGCCGCAGGTCCGCGTGGATCTCCGCCGGCGGGAGGTTGACCAGGTCGTAGGCGTGCGACCAGCTGTGGTTGGCCAGCTCGTGCCCCGCCGCCAGCGCCGCCCGCAGCGCCGCCGCCCCGCGCCCGCCCGCCCGCAGGTCGCGCTCGAGGTCCCGCCCGACCACGAAGAACGTCGCCCGCGAATTGACCTCCTCGAGCAATTTCAAGAACCGCGGCAAGCAGCGCTCGAGCACCGCGCCGGCGGCCTCGGGCCCCGGCGGCGGCAGCCCGTGGATCGCGTGGTAACAGGCCACGTCGTCGAGGTCGACGCTGAGGATCGTGCTCTGCTGCTCGCTCATGTCCTCCGCCTATTGACCCCGACCGCAACGAATCGCCAGGAACAGCCGCAGCAGATTGTGCAACACCCGCGGCACCCGGCGCAGCAGGTGGACCGAGGGCGCCCGCTTCTCGGCCAGGGTCACGGGGATCTCCCGCACCCGCACGCCGTCACGCTCGGCGCGGATCACCAGCTCCGACGCGAACACGTCGTGCCCGACGATGCAGCGCCCGACCACCGGCAGCATCGCCGCCTTATCAAACGCCTTGAGCCCGTGCGTGTCGGTCCCCGAGAACCCGAGCGTCACCCGCAGGAGCCCGTTGTAGCCGCGCGTCGCCGCCCGCCGCCACAGCGGCCGCCGGTCCTCGGCCCCGCGCATCGCCTTCGAGCCGATCACCAGCTGGGCCGCGCCCGCGCGCAGCAGCTCGAGCGCCCGCGCGTGGAAGCCCACGTCACACAGGTCGATCTCCTCGCAGACCACGAACGCCCCGCGCGCCCGCTCGATGCCCTCGCGCAGCGCCGCCCCGTAGTTGGGCTCCGCGCACGAGAACGTGCGCACCCGCGGGTCCGCCGCCGCCAGCGCCGCCGCCAACGCCGGCGTCTCGTCGCGGCTGCCGTTCTCCGCCAGCAGGACCTCATAGTCGACCCCGAGCGCGTCGAGCCCGCGCTGCAGCTCGGCCACGCTGGCCGCGAGGATCTCCGCCTCGTTGTACACCGGGATCACCACGCTGACTTCGGGCTCGCTCATGCTGTCCCTCCGGGCATGTCTCTCAAAACATGTCCCTCCGCCCAGGCCGCAGCCTCGCGCCCCTGGATGACGCTGTCCTCCATCGAGTTGTAGGTCCACGCCCCGTAGCGCCCGCAGCTGCGCACGCCGACGCCGCGCAGCCACGCCTGGATGTCCGCCGTCGCCGCCGCGTGGTCGTCGTCGAAGACCACGTACGCGTACTCGATGCGCCGCTCCTCCGCGAACAGCACGTCCTCCGCCCGCCCGACCACGCCCAGCTCGACCAGCGCCGCGATCACCCCGCCCACGTCGAGCGGCCCGTCGCGGTCGGCCAGCTCGACGTACAGGCTGCCGCAGCCCGGCGGGGCCATGCCGGCCAGCGCGTTCGAGTAGACCCCGACGCGGAAGAACGGCCAGCGCGGCTCGGGCACGTAGGCCCAGTGCCAGTCGACCGTCGGCGGCGCGCGCAGGGCCACGTCGAGCCAGCGCCAGCGCAGCCACTTCAGCCGGCCCGCCGCCGCCCGGATCTCCGGCGGCGCCGCGGGCATGAGCCCGATCAACACGGGCAGCGGGATCGTCGAGACCAGCGCCGCGTAGTCGTGCCACGCGCCCGCCAGCCTGACCTTCCTCTTATACGGGTCGACCTCCGAGGCGGCGCAGCCGAGCCGCAGCTCCGCCGTCGCCGGCAGCCCGGCCCGCAGCCGCTCCGGCAGCCCGTCGATGCCGCCCGCGGCCGGGTACACGAACTGCGCGTTGTACCCCAGCCCGTCCTGTCGCAGCCCGAGCGCGCCGCCGATCACCTGGGCCGGGTCGGGCAGCGGCACGAAGCGCGAGACCCACTCCGCGGTCAGCCGCTCGGAGTGCTCGCCCCACATCTTGGCGTTGTACGGCACGAAGAAGTGGCGCGCGATCCCCCGCCCGAACTTCGCCTCCGCGTACGCCTGAAACGACGTGCCCGCCGGCTCTCCGCGGGCCGCCCGCTCGCGGGCCGCCAGGAACTCGACCAGGCACTCCTGCACGACCGGCAGGGGCAGCCCGTGGAGGTTGGCCTGGAACGGGTAGGCCAGCGAGACCCCGTGGGTGACGATCCGCGTGCGCCGCTCGATCGTCACCAGCTCCTCCTCTTTAAACAGGCCGGCGACCAGCCCCCGCGTCTGCGGATCGCGCAGGTGCAGCCAGTGCCCGGTCATGTCGAACACGAAGCCGTCCCGGCGCACGCTGCGGGTGTGGCCCCCGACGCTGCTCTGCTGCTCGACCAGCAGCGTGGGGCGCCGCAGGTGGTACGCCGCCGACAGCCCGGTGAGCCCGGCGCCGAGGACGACGACCGGGCGCTGCGGCGGCGAGGTGGGCACCCCCCGGTTGTAGCGGCAAACCGGAGGTGATGGACAGGCGGATCGGCCTTATGCACACTCACGGGGCCCATGGAGCTGCAGAGTCTCGGCACTTACCGTCTGGTCCGGCCCCTGGCCACCCGCAGCGCGAGCTTTCGCCACTTCCTCGCGCGCCACCAGGACGACCCCGAGTCCGCCCCCCCGGCCTTCGTCATCAAGCTGCTGACGCCCGGCCGCGGCCCCGACCACGCCCACATCGCCGCCCAGTTCGACCACGAGATCCGCCTCCTCCAGGCCTTCAATCATCCGGGGATCCCCACCGCCCACGCCGACGGCGAGAAGGACGGCGTGCGCTACCTCGTGATGGACTACATCGACGGCTGCGACCTCGCCGCCCTGCTCGGCCACTACGACGGCACCCCCCGCGCCCTCTCGCGGGAGATCGGCGTCTACCTCATGGGCCAGCTCGCCGACGCCCTCCACCACATCCACACCTTCGAAGTGCTCGACGAGGCCGGCCCGCCCGACGTCTCCGCCCCCAACCACACCTACCGCGAGCTCGCCGTCATCCACCGCGACGTCTGCCCGGCCAACATCCTGCTGTCGCGCCAGGGCAACGTCCTCCTCTGCGACTTCAATTCGGCCCGCTCGCCCTGGCTGCCCGCGGCCCACGACATGGCCCAGGCCGGCACCAAGGCGTACATGGCCCCCGAGCGGGTGGTCGGCACCGGCCCCGCCTCGGTCCAGTCCGACCTGTTCGCCCTGTCCGTGGTGCTCTGGGAATTGTTGAAGGGTCAGCGCTGCCTGCAGGCCGAGGACGACCTGAAGACGATGGACGCGATCGTCAAGTTCGACGTCACCCAGTCGTCCCGCCGCCTGCCCGGCCTGTCCACCAAGCTCGCCGACGTCGTCCGCAAGAACCTCGACCGCGACCCCGCCCGCCGCTACGCCTCCGCCTACCAGATGCTGCAGCGCCTGGCCCAGACCCCCGAGGCCAACGCCGCCGAGAAGGCCCAGGCCGAGCTCGCCGCCCTCGTCGCCGAGGCCGTCCCCGCCCCGCGCCCGGCCCCCGCGCCCGCCGCCAAGCCCCGCCGCTGAAACGAGGGCCCCGTGAGCCCCACCGCGCCCACGGCCGCCCCCGAACGACCTGTCCCCGAGGCCAGCCCCGGCCCCACCGCCCCGGTCCCGACGGACAGCCGCTCGCCCGCGTCCCCCGCACCTGTCCCGAAGGCCAGCCCCTCGCTCGCCGCCGCCGAACCGGTCCCGCTCGTCGCCCCTTCGCTCTCCCCCTCGGCCGCACCTGTCCCGAAGGCCAGCCCCGCCTCGCTGCGCGCCGCCGTCCGCGCCGAGGCCCCCGTGCTCGTGCCGCTGGCGGTCCTCGCCTTCTGCACCTACGCCTACTTCATCGGCCCGCCCGCGTGGAACCAGAACTCGCGGCTCGCCCTGACGCGCGCGCTGGTCGAGCAGCGCACCACCATCATCGACGCCTACCACATCAGCACCGGCGACAAGAGCCTGCGCGACGGCCACTTCTACAGCGACAAGGCCCCCGGCGCCTCGCTGCTGGCCCTGCCCGGCTACGCCCTGTTCTACGGGGTCGCCCGCGTGGCCGGCGGCGACCTGCCCGAGGTCCGCGTCGTCCCGCTCTACGACAGCGACCAGCCCGAGGACGACACCGCCCGCAAGCCCGGCGACCGCCTGTCCTACAACCAGCCCTACCGCACCGCGCTCTACCTCAGCCGCCTGCTCAGCACCTCGCTGCTCGCCGTCGCCGGCGTGGTCGCGCTCTACCTGCTCGCCCGCCGCCAGCTCGCCCGCGAGCACGCCGCCGTGCTCACGGCCACCTACGCCCTCGCCACCCCCGCGCTCGTCTACAGCGCCGCCCTCTACGGCCACCAGCCCTGCGCCGACTTGCTGCTGCTCGGCCTGGCGATCCCCCTCCTGACCGAAGAGACCGCCCGCCCTCGCCTCGCCGCCCTCGCCACCGGCCTGTGCCTCGGCCTGGCCGTCGTCTGCGAGTACCCCGCGGCCGTCCCGGTGGTCGTGCTGGCGACCCTCGCGCTGGTGCGCCGCGGCCCCCGCTTCGCCGCCTGGCTGGTCGTCGGCGGCCTGCCGTGCGCCGCCGTGCTCGCCGTCTACCACCTCGCCGCCTTCGGCCACCCGCTGAAGACCGGCTACGACTACGTCTACCTGGCCGAGTTCGCCGAGGGCATGAGGATCCGCTACGGCATCCACGCGCCCGACCCGACCGTGCTGCTCGAGCTGCTGTTCGGCCGCTTCCGCGGGCTGTTCTACCTCGCGCCCGTGCTCATCCTCGCCGCCTGGGGCACCGTCACCCAGGCCCTCGCCCGCCCCGCCGATCGCACCTGGCCCGCGCGACAGGTCGCCTGGGCCAGCCTCGCGGTGATCGCGTTCTACCTCGCGCTCAACAGCGGCTATTACATGTGGGACGGCGGCGCCGCGGTCGGCCCCCGCCACTGCGTGCCGATGCTCCCGTTCCTCGCCCTCGGCCTCGCCCCCGCCCTCCGCCGCGTGCCCCGGGCCGTCGTCGCGCTCGCCCTGGTGTCCGCCGCCCAGATGCTCGCCGCCGCCGCCGCCGCCCCCGAGGCCCCGCAGTACGGCGACCCGCTGTGGGGCCACGCCTGGCCGCATTTGTTGGCCAGCCGGCCCGGCTACGGCGGCGCGACCAACCTCGGCCTCCTGCTCGGCCTGCCCGGGGTCCTCAGCGTCGTCCCCCTGCTGACCCTCTGGTGGTGGACCTGGTCGCACCTCCGCGGCGCGCTGAAACCGTCCCGATCTGCCACTGTCGCATCGTAATCGCGACAGTGCACATGTACGCACACTCCGCGCCGGGCGCGACTGTCAGTGTCGCCCGCGGCCCCGCCGGCGCTCAGCCGCTGAGCGCCCAGGCCACGCGCACGGCCGCCGTCGTGGCCACCGCGGCCAGGACCACCAGCATGGCCAGGCGCGGCCACGCCGGGCGCGGACGGGCCAGCCAGGCCGGGTTGGCGTAGCCGGGCGCGATGTCCGGGTCGGTGCGGTCGAGCATCGAGCTCGACGCCGCCTCGCGCGTGGCCTCGGTCTGCGACATCGAGGCCGAGTCGTCGGCGGCGGGCGCTGTCACTTCGTCCCAGCGCAGCGGGTCCTGCGGCAGCGGCGAGGGGCGCGTGCTCGCCTGCTCGACCGCGACGAGCGCCTCGTAGAGCGCCCGCGCGGTCTGAAACCGTCTGTCTGGATCCCTCGCCACCGCCTTCAACACCAGGGCCTCGAACTCGGCGGGGATCTCGAGCGTGGGGATGGCCCTGCGCATCGGATACGGCGCGGCGGCCTCGGGCCCCGAGGGCGGCCGCGTCATCCCGCTGCCCTCGCCGCCCGCCTGCGCCGCCGGCGTGAGCCCGCTCGGCCCGCTGTCGTACAGCCGGGCCGCCGCGTACGGCATCTTGTTGGTCAGCAGGCGGTACATCAGCACGCCGAGCGCGTAGATGTCGACGCGGTGGTCGTACGGCTCCCCGCTGAGCAGCTCGCCCGCCATGTAGCCCGGCGTGCCCAGCCGCGGCGCGCTCCGCCGCCCGCTCGTCTCGCCGTCGGGCTCGACCACCGGCCCCGCCGGCATGCACTTGCCGGTCTCCTCCGAGGCGAAGCTCGCGACCCCGAAGTCCAGCACCTTGATAAAGTCGGCCGTGTCGCTGCGGACGATCCTGAAGCAGTTGGCCGGCTTGATGTCGCAGTGCACGATCCCGCGGTCGTGGGCGGCGATCAGCGCCTCGCAGATCTGCTTGGCGATCGTCAGCACCCGCGTCCAGCGCAGCGGCCCGTCGTGCTCGAGCGTCACCGCCAGGTCCTCGCCCTCGAGGTACTCCATGGCGAAGTACGCCACCGACTCGCCGCTCGCCAGCGGCCCGCGCCCGTAGTCGGTGATGTCGATGATGTGGTCGTGGCGCAGCCTCGACGCCGCCTTCGCCTCATTTAAAAACCGCTGGGCCATCGTCTGGCAGCGGGCGTGCTCCGGCGCGAGCACCTTGACGGCCACCCGCTTCTCGATGTCGACGTGCTCGGCCTCCCAGATGGTCGCCATGCCGCCGTGCCCGAGCGGACGCAGCAGACGATAGCGGTCCCCGAGCACCTGTCCGGTGAGCGTGGGCTGATCGCTGGGGGGCGCCGACGAAGGCATGAGGGACGCGGAGGGGGAGCCGCGTCTTCACGATACCCGTTATGTCTCGCGGCAATCAACGCCAAGCTGTCGCGATTGGTTTTCGGGGTCCGTGTTTTTTGTGTAGTCGCAATTACCGGATGAACCCTCACCAGCGCCCGGATCGCACAGGTTATCCACAGCAACCTCCCATCGATCTCGCGGATGCCCGGTTCGTCCCCAGGTCGTAATCCCCAGGCGGCTGGATCCAGGTGCCAGTCAGGTCATGGCGGTGATCGGCCCCGCGGGGCCCGGCGTGCACCGCTGGACGCACCCGGGGTCGCCCGGACACTCGCCCGCCGGCAATCCCCACGCGGCCTGGTGATCGGCAATGCGGACCGCCGGGCGCCCCGCCCGCCCATTCGATCCAATGCGCCGCATTGCCGAGCAGCCGCGCGGGAATCGGATCGAATACGTCCGCCCGCGCCGCGGGGAGGTCGGTCAGCCCCGCTTCAGCATCTTGGTCGACTGCCGGCCCAGCACGAACGACGCTCCGAAGGTGAACTCCCCGTGGTGGGTCCAGTCCGGGCCGCCCATCCCCTTGGTGTACGCGGGGCCGACGATGTCCCGCCCGTCGATGCGCAGCACCACCTTCTTGTGCACGTAGTACTTGAGCCCGCCGCCGAAGTGGAGCGTGCCGTCCGCGCTCTTGCCGAGCGCGTCGTCCTTCGAGCTGGCCCCGAGCACCCCGCCACCCGCGAGCACGAACAGCGACAGCTGGGTCGGCAGCTGCAGGATCACGTGCGCGCGCAGCGAGTACAGCAGGACCTTGCGCTTGGCCTCCTCGCCGTCGAGGTCATATACGACCTTCGACGGTGAAATCCCGCCCTCGGCCTCGATGCCGACGAACCGCAGCGGCATGTAGGCGATGCGCAGGCCGCCCGAGAACCCCGTCTTCAGGGGCCGCGGCGACATCGCCACCTTCTCCTCGTAGAGCCCGTGGTCCGCGGCCGGGAACAGCGCGCCCATGTAGAGCCCGACCTCCAGGATGTGCTTCTCTTGCAGCCACGGCGGGCGCGGCTTCGGCTCGGCCGCGTCGGCCAGCGCCGGGTCGGCGAGGTGGGCGACGGCCACGGCGGAGACCGCGAGCGAGAGGGCCAGGGGTACGGACAGCGGGCGTCGCGACATGCGGTCTCCGGACAGGAAGCCCCACAAGGAGTACCGCGAACCCGGGGAAAAAACGAGCCCCCGCCTGTCCGCCAATTCCCCCGCCGGACCGCGTCCAGGCCCGATCCGCCGCCAGCCTCCGCGCCAGCCTCAGGGCGATCCGAGCGCGAACGCGAAGCGGACCTCGCCGCCGATCGCACGCGGGTTGCTCGTCCGCTCGCTGAACTCCACCTCGCCCCGACTCGAGATCGTCAGCGCCGTCGAGCAGCAGGTCCCGTAGACCGGGCTCGCCACGAACAGCGGCGACAGCAGCCGCTCCGCCGCCAGCCCGACCCCGGTGTCCGGCAGCTCCGCGTCGGGCGCGACCGTGCGGTCGGCCAGCAGCGCCAGCAGCTGCTCGCCGCGGACCGAGCCGGTCGCCACCAGCGCCGCGAGCGCCCGCCGCCCGCGCACGACCTTGGGCCACGGCGTGTCGAGCGTGGCGTTGGAGATCCCATGCACCCCCGGCTCGATCGCCTCCGCAGCCCCGCTGCGGTTGTTCAAGAATTGCAGCTCGGCGCGGGTGCCGACGACCAAATTAAAGCCCGCGAACCGCCGCGGGTCGACGCGGGCCAGGTACTCCCCCGGCCCCTCCTCACCTTTTAAAAATTCGGCGACCAGGGCGCCCCGCGACCTCGCGTCGTGCGGGGCCTCGACCCCGGGCTCGCGGATGTTGGTCAGCGCCGCGAACCGCCCCGAGCGCGTGACCCCCAGCCAGGTCCCGCCCGCCTGCAGGTCGCGCCCGGCGAGCAGACCCGGCGCGTCGGGCCAGAAGTGCGCGGGTTCGGCCGCCCGGTCGTAGGTCTCGTCGCGGTTCGCCGCGACCACGAGCGCCAGCGCCGGGTGGGCCTGCCAGGCGATCAGCAGCGTGCACATGCGACGCCCTCACGCGCGCGCGGGTTCGGCCGCCAGCGCCTCGACCCCGCGGCGGGTGTACACGCGGAGCATCTCGCGGCGGTACGCCGCCTCGTACGGCACGTTCTCGAGCGGCTTGCACTGCGAGTACGCCGCCTCCGAGACGATGCGCGCGACCGCCGGGTCTCCGAGCCGCTTGCCGATCACGTCCTCGAGCCGGGTCAGCGTGCGAGGCTTCGACCCCAGCACCCCCGCGACCACGCGGACGTCGGCGACCTCCGCCTGCCCCTCCGCCCTGAGGTCGAAGCGCAGCGCCACGCTCACCAGCGGGAAGTCGATGCTCTTACGCACCGACCATTTGATGTATTTGGCCCGCCGCGGGCCGGTCGGCAGCGGCAGGCGCAGCTCGACCGTCACCTCGCCCGGCTTCGCCGTCGTGTGGGCGATGCCGTCGGCGTGGAAGTAGTCCTCGAGTTTAATTTCTCGCCGACCCTCGGGCCCCACCAGCACGATCGACGCGTCGAGCGAGATCAGCACCGGCACGTTGTCCGAGCTCATCGCCGCCACGCAGTTGCGGCCCTTCGGGACCACGTGGCACACGTTGCCCTCGGACTTCAAACAGCCGCCGCCGATCGCCCCGCGCCAGAACTCGGTCTGGTTGACGTAGCGACAGCGCGTGTCGAGGTTCACGTTGCCGCCGATCGTCCCCATGTTGCGGATCACCGGGCTGGCGACGATGCCCGCCGAGTGCGCCAGGCTGGGGAACAGCGCCTGCACCTCGGGGTGCTCGGCGACCTGCGTCAGCGTCACGCCCGCGCCGATGCGCAGCACCTCCGCCTCGCGCACCACCCCGCGCAGCGCCGTCACCCGCGCCAGGCTGACCAGCGCCGGCGGCGTGTCCAAAAAGTGTTTTAAGTTGGGGAGGATGTCCGTCCCGCCGGCGACGATGCGGGCGCCGGGTCGCGACTGCAACGCCGCCACCACACCCTCGACGGTGTCCGGACTCTCGACCTCGAACGCAGGCAGCCGCAGCATCGCTCAGGCAATCTTCCTGGACTCGTTGTTCCCTGACAAAGTCAGGCCCGAAGGGCCGTGGAGCTTGTGTGCGGGCAGCTCGCCCGCCTGCTCGCGCTTCGCTCGCGCCTGGATGGCCGCGAGCACCTTCGACGCCGTGAACGGCAGGGTGTCGATGCGCACCCCGACGGCGTCGTAGATCGCGTTGGCGATCGCCGGGATGCTCGAGTGCAGCGGCCCCTCGCCGGCCTCCTTGGCCCCGTACGGCCCGTTCGCGTCCGGCGCCTCGACGATCATCGCCTCGATGTCGGGCGTGTCGAGGAACGTCGGCATGCGGTAGTCGAGCAGGCTCGGCCCCGCGTGCGCCCCGCGGTGCTCGTGGTCGACGCGGTGGTGCTCCATCAGCGCCTCGCCGAAGCCCATGTAGGTCGAGCCCTCGATCTGCCCCTCGACGATGCGCCGGCTCAGCGCCTTGCCGCAGTCGTGCGCCACCCAGATCGTTTTAACTTCGACGAGCCCGGTCTCCGGGTCGACCTCGACCTCGGCCAGGTGGGCGGTGAAGCTGTAGGCCGGCGAGGCGCCGATCGTGCCGCCGCGGTAGTCCCCGTGGCGGTCCTTCGGCGTGTTGTAGCTGCCGGTCTCGCCGAGCAGCCCGTGGTCGGCCTCGGCCCACTGGAACGCCTGCGCGATCGGGACGTTGCGCTCCGGATCCTCGCGGTCGATCGCCATGCGCCCGGCCAGCACCACCCGGTTCTTGGCCACCTCCCAGCGCCTCGCCACGCTCTCGCACACCTTCGCGCGCAGGCGCTGGGCCGCGACCATGCAGGCGTTGCCGACCATCAGCGTGATGCGCGACGAGTACGCCCCGAGGTCGACCGGGCACAGGTCCGTGTCCGCCGACAGCACCCGGATGTCCTCGAGCGGCAGCCCCAGCTCCTCGCCGACGATCACCGCCAGCATGGTGTTGCTGCCCTGCCCGATGTCGTTGGCCCCCGAGAACACGCGCGCCCGCCCGCTGCGGTCGAGGCACACCTGCACCGCCGCCTGCGGCATGTCGTTGGGGTAGATCGGGTAGTTCGTGCCGGAGATGTAGGTCGACCCGGCGACGCCCAGCCCGCGCCCGTACGGCAGCTTGCCGCGCCGCTCCTTCCAGCCCGAGGCCGCCTCGACCCGCGCCAGACACTCCAAGAACCCGTTCGAGCCGACGCGGAACTCGTTGACCGTCGCCGTGTCGGCGCCGATGTCGTTGCGCCGCCGCAGCTCGATCGGGTCGATGTTTAAAGCGACCGCCGCCTTGTCGAGCTGGATCTCCATGGCGAAGCGCGGCTGCACCGACCCGTGCCCGCGCTTCGGCCCGCACGCCGGCTTGTTGGTGTACGCCCGCGTGCTGTCGAAGCGATACGACCCGAACGCGTACGGCGCGCACAGCAGCTGCCCCGAGTAGTAGGTCGTCACCAGCCCGAAGCTAGAGTACGCCCCGCCGTCGAGGATCGTCCTGGCGTCGACCGCCTTGATCTTGCCGTCCCGCGTGAAGCCCGTGCGGTACTTCATCTTCATCGGGTGGCGCCCGCGGTGGCTGTAGAACACCTCCTCGCGGGTGTACAGCAGCTTGACCGGGCGACCTGTCTTCATGGCCAGCTTGGCCACGCAGAACTCGAGGTCGAACGGCTCGCTCTTGCCGCCGAACGCCCCGCCGAGCGGCGGCTGGATCACGCGGATGCGGTGCGGCGGGATCTCGAGCACCTTCGCCAGCTCGCGGTGCAGGTAGTGCGACACCTGCGTCGCCGACCAGACGGTTAAAATCCCGTTGGGCTCGACGTGGGCGAGCGCGCAGTGCGGCTCGATCGCCCCGTGGGTGGTGCCCTCGAACATGTAGTCGCCGGCGATCACCAGGTCCGCCGCGCCGAGCTCGGCCTCGACGTCGCCGAACTCGAGCAGCACGTGCTTCGACACGTTGCCCTTGCGCGAGTACGGGTTGATCGTGCCCTCCCGGTCGCGCACCGCCAGCGCCTCCTCGGGGTCGAAGAACGCCTTTAATATTTCGTACTCGACGACGATCGCCTTGATCGCCGCGTTCGCGGTGTCCTCGTCGACCGCGGCCACGCAGGCCACCCCGTCGCCGACGTGGCACACCTTGTCGACGGCCAGCGCGTTCTCGTCGGGCGTCCACGGGATGATCCCGTAGGGGATCTTAAAATCCTGGCCGGTCACCGCCGCGAACACGCCGGGCATCGCCAGCGCCGGCGCCAGGTCGATCTTCTTGATTCTCGCGTGCGCGTGCGGGCTGCGGAGGATCTTCGCGTGCAACATGCCCGGCAGCTTCAGGTCGTCGGTGTAGCGGGTCACCCCGCGCATCCGCTCCATCGCGTCCACCTTGCGGTGGATCTTCCCGAGCTGTCCGCGTCCGTCCGCCTCAGCCACGCGCCACCTCGCCTGTCCCTTCGGCCATCACCTTGCTGGCGTCGACCACCGCGTCGACGATCTTCGTGTAGCCCGTGCAGCGGCACAGGTTGCCGGCCAGCGCCTCCGCGACCTGCTTGCGCGAGACCTCGCGCCCCGGGTGCCGCCGCAGCAGCGCCTCCGCGCTCATCAGGATCCCCGGGGTGCAGAACCCGCACTGGGCCGCGTTCCAGCGGTCGAACGCGTCCTGCAGCGGGTGACAGCCGCCGGCCGCCAGCCCAATGCCCTCGACGGTCGTCACGCGGCGCCCCTCGGCCTGGGCCGCCAGCGTCAGGCAGCTGAGCTGCGGCACCCCGTCGACCTGGACCGTGCACGCCCCGCAGTCGCCCTTGTCGCAGCCCTGCTTGGTGCCGATCAAATCGAGCTTGTAGCGCAGCACCTCGAGCAGGGTGTAGTGCGCAGGCGCAGCGACCTGCACCGGCTCGCCGTTGACCGTCAGCGACAGCAGCAGGTGCGACATGGCGACCCCACCCTGCCCGAGCGCCGCAGGCCGCGCAAGCGCCCGTCATCGCCAAAGCCGTGCGAAACCTCGCCGCAGCCGCGATCTGGGCCCCTCGGCGACCCCACGCCCGGCGAGCCCGCCAAAGCCGCGCCAAAAGGCGCTAGGCTCGCTCGCCCCGCATGACGACGCGTCCGCAGCTCGCCCGACCGCGACCGATCGCAGCCCCGGCCGATCCATCCCGCGTGTCGCCCGACCGCCGCCTCGCACCTGTCCTCGCGGCCATGCTCGCCGCGGGCTGCGCCATCGAGCGCGGCAAGGCCTGGGACAGCCCCGCCCCGCCGCTCGTCGCCGACGCCGCGCCTACGGTCAGCCTCGTCCTGATCGGCGAGGCCGGCTTCCCCGGTCGCACCGCCGCCGCCACCGCCGCCGAGCTCGCCCGCACCCTCGACGACCACCGCGCGCAGCGCATCACCACCGTCGTGCTGTGGCTCGGAGACGCCGTCGGCCAGGACGGCCTCGGCTGCCCGACCTCCGGCGACCCCTGGGCCCAGCCCGGCCAGAAGGACCTCGCCGCCGTCGTGCGCAGGCACCAGGCCGCCGGCGGCGCCGCCTACGCCCTGCTCGGCGGCCACGAGTGGCGCTGCGGCCGGCCCGAGCTCGCCCTCCAGGCCCAGCAAGCGGGCGTCCACCCGTGGCTGCTGCCCGCCGCCAATTACGTGGTCCGCGTCGGCCGCGACGGCGCCACCCGCGTGGTCTCGTTCTGCTCGGGCAACCTCTGCACCGTCGAGCCGCCCGGCACCGACACGCTCGTCGACCTCGTCGTGCTCGACACCGCCGCCTGGCTCGCGCCGCCGCCCGAGGCCGACCCCGCCGCGCTGCAGGCCAGCCTCAGCCAGCAGCAGGCCCTGCTCGCGACGCTCGAGCTGACCACCGACCCCGCCGCGCCGCCGCCCGCGCGCCTGCTCGTCACCCACCACCCGGTCGAGACCGCCGGCCCGCACGGCCAGGGCGGCCTCCACCCCGACTCCGCCTACTTCCTCCACGCCGAGCCGCTGCGCCGGGCGATCGACCGCGGCATGTTCGCCGGCGTGTTGTCCGGCCACGACCGTTCGCTCTCGAGCACGGTCGACATCTTCGACGCCGTCAAGCGCTCGAGCCGCCACTGGTTGAAGCACCCCGTGTTTCAGGTCGTGTCCGGCGGCGCCGCCCACCCCGACGGCGCCCCCGCGGGCGGCCGCCGCGGCTGGGTGTTCTATCAGGGCCAGTCGCTGCGCCCCGACCTCCTCAGCAACCGCGCCGGCTTCGCCGAGGTCATCGTCACCCCAGGCGACTACGCGGCGCGCCTGCACCAGCGCAAGCTCGGGCGCTGGCGCGTCGCCGAGGTCCGCGTCCCTCGCGGCCGCCCCGCGCACCCGCTCGAGACGCCGTCGCCGGTCATGGACCCCTGCAACGGCTGCGACAACGTGCCCCCGCGCCGCTGACCTGCGGCCCCGCTTACGGCCCGCACATCCCCGGCAGCGCGGCGATCCACTCGCGGACCAGCTCGACCCCCTGCGTGTCGATCACCCGGTTGGGCAGCTCCGGCATCTTAATTTCAGGGTCGAGCGAGTTCATGCGGAAGATGACGATGCTCTCGTCCGGCTTGCCCGGCTCGATGTCGTGCGCGTGCCCGCCGGTGCCCGGCCCGGCCGCCGCCGGCACCTTGCACACCCCGACCTTCGCCAGCTCCGTCTCGGTCGCCAGGAACACCAGCCCGCTCTTGCTCGCCCCGCCGCCCGGACGGTGACAGTGCGCGCAGTTGCCGTGCAGGTACCCGCGCGCCCGCTCGTCGAGCGTGCCCTCGCCGCCCATCGGGTCGACGAACCCCGGCAGCGAGTCGGGGGCCGGCGGCGCCGCCGCGAACATGCCCAGCCCGTCGAGCCAGTCGAGCTGCGCCACCGACGCCCCCTCGCGCTCGACCATCCGGTTCATCTGCAGCGTCACCAGCCCGAGCGAGCGCTGCACGTCGTCGCGCTCGTGGCAGCTCGAGCACTGGTCGAGGTTCGGCACGATGTACTCCTCCGACTGCTCGGCCCCCTCGGCGTCGATGAACGAGATGTCGACCCGCTTGCCGACCTTGGTGATCGTCGCCTCGGTCTGCTCGTCGTTCCACAGGTACGTGTACGGCTCCCACTCCCCGTCGGTGCGGACGAGCAGCCGCGTCTCGATGATGCGATAGCCCGCCTGCGGGTCCCTGCGGTCGTGGTCGAAGTAGAACGTTTTAATCAAGATCGTCCCGTCGGGGAACGCCCAGTCGTCGTCGGCGGAGAACTCGATCTTCCCGCCCTCGGGCAGCACGATGAAGCGCCCCTTGCCCGCCGCGTCCGACCACAGCGGCGCGCCGACCTCGTACAGCACGACCCCGTCCTTCGGCGTCAGGTCGACCATCGGCTGCTGGAAGAAGTCGTACTCGCTGAGCCGCTCGAACGGCCACTCGCCGTCCGCCGGGCAGCGCGTCGGCCCGTCGCACGGGTCCGCGCCCGTCTCGCTCGACGCCCCGGTCTCCGCCCCGGTCCCGGTCGGCGCGCCCGAGCCCGTGTCCGCGCCCGAGCTCGCGCCGTCGCCGTCGCCGTCCGCGTCGCCCTTCCCCCCGCAGCCCGCCAGCAGCCCGGCGAGCGCACACCCCAGCCAAAAGCCTCGCATGTTCCCCTCCCTCACGGCGCCATCAACGGCGTGTGGTCGCAGGTCACCGCCGCGATGTCGGCGCTCTGCATCATGAAGTTGTTGCACAGCTGGAAGTCGAGGAACGTGCCCGACCCGTTGCCGTTGAAGCAGTTGCTGAAGCTGCCGTCGCTGTTGTCCTTCATGGCGTCGATGCAGCCGTCGAGCAGCATGTCGTAGCCCGGGTTGGCCTGCTCGGTGATCGTCAGGATGACCACGTCCGGGTCGGTCGCGTTGTTCTCGAACACGTTGTCGTGGATGTAGTTGCCCTCGGCGAACACGTCGTACTCCGGGTCGTCGAACGGCTCGAGCAGCAGCTCGGTGTACTGGGTGATGACGATGCCCGTCGACTTGTTGCCGCGGATCGTGTTGTTGCGGATCTCGTTGCCGTCGGACGCCAGGATCATGAAGCCGAGCCCCGGCGGGACCGCCGCGACCGCCGTGCCCTCGATCCCGAAGTTGTTGCCGTTGTTGTTCTCGATGATGTTGTCGTACGCCAGCGTGCGCGTGCCGTTCTTCACCTCGAGCCCCGGCAGGTTGAAGATCAGGATGCCGCCGGTGTTGTCGTGGGCGTGGTTGCGGCGCACCGTGGCGTCGTACGAGTTCTCGATCTCGATGCCCGCGACGTTGCCGTAGGCCTCGTTGTCCTCGACGATGATGTTGTACGACTGCCCGACGTAGATGCCCGCGTCGCGCGCCCCGCGGACCAGCGAGTTGCGGATCACCACGCCGTCGCAGCCGACCGGGTAGAACCCGTAGGCCCCGCTCTCCATCGACTCCGGCGCGGCCCACACCACCTCGACGTCGTCGAACGTGATGTTCTTGACCATGTCGCCGCGGATGCCGTCGCCCGGCGACTCCTGCACCGTGAACGCCATGACCGTGACGTCGTCACCGGTGATCTTGATGCCGTTGGCCCCGAGGTCCTGGTCCGAGAAGTCGAGGATCGACTTGCCGCGGCCCGCCCCCTTCAGCGTCAGCCCGTCGGCCGAGATCGAGATCTCGGTGTTCAACATGAACGTGCCCTCGGCCAGACACACGGTGCTGTCGTCCGCCGCGTCGAGCAGCGCCGCCTGCAGCGTCTCGGTGTCGTCACCGCCGGGCGACACCAGCGCGTCGCAGCCCTCCGGCAGGTCGACCCCGCCCGACGTCCCCCCGGTCTCCGCCGAATCCCCCGTCGTCGGCGCCCCCGTGTCCCCCGTGGGTGTCCCTGTGTCGCCCCCGGTCTCCGCCCCCGTGCCGCCCGTGCCGCCGCTGGACCCGTCCTCCGTGTCCGCCGGCGTATTTCCACACGCGAACGATGTCATCAGCAGAGCCCCGAGGAACAGACGCGAAGAACAGTGCATGCCAACCTCATAACCAACCTCGCCTGCCCAGCCAACCGCGCAAACGCACGTCCCGCGCTGCCCTGACGACGACTATCGCCCCGTCGCCCCGTCCCCCTATAGTCGCCCCGGATCGCATCCGGAGACCGCCGTGACAGACGAATACACGAAGCGTTCAGTTTACAAGAACCTCCTCGGCCGTCGCGCCTTCCTGCGCGCCACCATCGTCACCGCCGGCACCGTCGCCCTCGGCTGCCCCGCCGACGGCGTCATCCCCGACGACACCGGCGAGACCGGCAACACCAGCGACACCCCCACCGGCGAGCCGACCACCGGCGACGGCGAGCAGCTCCTCGACGGCAGCGTGTACTTCCCCCAGTCGGTGGTGTCCGGCGACCCCCGCGCCGAGAGCGTCATCCTCTGGACCCGCCTCGTCGACCCCGACCTGCCGGACAGCGACGAGGGCAACGTCGAGCTGCAGGTCGCCACCGACGAGACCTTCTCGACGCTCGTCGAGCTCGACGTCGCCGTCATCCCCGCGCCGGCGACGTTCGACCGCTGCATCAAGGCCAAGGTCCGCAACCTGACCCCGGCGACGACCTACTGGTACCGCTTCATCCACACCCGCGTCGACGGCCGCTACGTCGGCCCGGTCGGTCGCACGCGCACGGCGCCCGAGGCCGGCGCCGACGTCAAGGTGCGCTTCGCCTACGTGTCGTGCCAGGACTACAACGGCCGCTACTACAACGGCTACGCCCACATGGCGACGATGGACCTCGACTTCATCGTCCACCTCGGCGACTACGTGTACGAGACCACCGGCGACCCCAAGTTCCAGTCGACCACCGGCCGCGCCGTCGTCTTCACCGATAAGGAGGGCGCGATCCCCTTCAACGTCGGCACCGACACCGAGTACTACGCCGCCAAGAGCCTCGACAACTACCGCGAGCTCTACCGCACCTACCGCTCGGACCCGGCCCTGCGCAAGGTCCACGAGCTGTTCCCGATGATCTGCACCTGGGACGACCACGAGTACAGCGACGACTGCCACCAGGACGTCGCCACCTACTTCGCCGGCCGCCAGGACGAGCAGGACCCCGACCGCCGCCGCCACGCCAACCAGGCGTGGTTCGAGTACATGCCGGTCGACTTCCGCGAGGACGACTTCCAGTACGACCCCACCAAGCCGGTCCCCGGCGACATCGAGATCTACCGCGACTTCACCTACGGCAAGCACATGCGCCTGGTGATGACCGACCTGCGCAGCCACCGGACCGACCACCTGATCCCCGAGGACGGCTTCCCCGGCCTCGTGGTCCTCGACGAGCCCACCCTCATGGACGCGCTCGGCTCCGTGCCCGACGGCGCCGAGCCCTACGTCGACATCGACAGCTACATGGGCGGCGCCTACAAGGCCGCGCTCTCCTCCGCCGGCCCCGAGCTCGACTACGACCCCGCCAAGGTCGCCGGCAACATCGACGTCGGCTACATCAACTCGCTGCTCGCCAAGATCTCCGACCCCGGCGTCGACCCCATCACCGAAGTCGACATGCTCCCGCGCGGCCTGGCCTTCCGCCACCTCGGCAAGATCTCCCCGCACGCCTCGATCGGCGCCCGCTACCTCGTCGTCAAGGACACCTTCCAGCTGTGGGCCGGCATCGTCTACCAGCAGACCCAGGGCGCCTCGCAGGACGCCATGGGCCCCGACCAGGAGCAGTGGTTCCTCGACACCATGGCCGCCGCCCAGGAGACCTGGAAGGTGTGGGGCAACGAGTACTGCCTCATCCCGCTCGCCATCGACCTCACCGCCCTCCCCATCCCCGCGCCGTTCAACCAGAAGTTCCTGATGAACGTCGACCAGTGGGACGGCATGGCCAACCGCCGCGACAAGCTGCTCGAGGAGCTCGCCAAGCTCGACAACGTCGTCGCCATCACCGGCGACATCCACGCCTTCTACGCCGGCGTGCCCAACGCCGGCGGCGACCCTGAAAAAAACATCGTCGAGCTCGTGACCTCCGGCATGAGCTCCGGCACCTTCAAGACCCAGCTCGTCCTCCAGGTCGCCGCCGACCCCGTGCTCAGCACCACCCCCGGCGCCTCCGACCTCGCCGGCAGCATCGACGACCTGTTCGGCCTCACCGGCGTCAACCCGCACCTGGCCCACGCCGACTCCGGCCGCAACGGCTTCGTCACCGTCGAGCTCGACGGCAGCGAGCTCGTCGCCACCTACCACACCATCGCCGAGCCCGACGTCGACGTCGACCTCGAGGCCGACCCCGAGCTCGCCAGCAAGTTCTCGACGGTCCGCTTCCGCGTCGAGGCCGGCAAGAAAGATCTCTACAAGGAGATCGGCGGCGCCTGGAAGCGCTGGGACCCGGTCGCCGGCAAGTACGCCTGATCGCTTTTAATAATTAAACCGCGACGCGGGACCCTGCAGCCCAGGATCCCGCGTCCGCGCGTACCGACTGACGATTAAAACCTCAGATCGTCATGACCAGCACGAAGGCGGCGTTCTTCGCGCTGCCGCCGGTGCCGATCACGTCCTCGCTGCCCATGACCGTGAACTTCTCCGCCAGCGCCGGGTTGATGATCACGAAGATCCCGTTGCTGCTGGTCATGTCGGCGGTGAAGCTCATGCCGTCCTCGGCGAGGTAGCGGATCGTCGCGGCCGTCTGCGCGCCGGAGCCGATCACGACCTTGCCCGCGGCGCCCATGCCGGTCGCGCCGTCGCGCACGAACCCGATCACCCCGCCCTGCACGCCGAGCGGCAGCACGTCGGCCATCGCCATGATCTCCGGGTCGTTCATCAGGTAACCCGACCACTCGGTCAACTTGGCCGACGGCACCGCCCACATGTCGCGGTTGCCGTTCATCGGCCCGTACGAGGTGCCCATCTCCGGCGCCGCCAGGCCGGTCGCCGAGGCGAAGTAGTCCCCGCCCTGGACCACGCCCACCAGGCCGATCGCCGCCGACAGCGGCTCGGTGGTGGTCACGTCGATCTGCCCGTTCGCGTCGGCCGTGGCCGTCAGCACCGCGGTGCCGTTGATCGGGTCGGTCAGCGCCGTCAACGCCGCCATCGCCCGCAGGTCCACGCTCGCCGCCGGCTGCAGCGTCGTGAAGTCGATCACCGTGCCCATCACCCGCGTGTTGCCGCCGGAGACCGCCTCGACGCACGTGCCCATCTCGAGGTCGCGGAACTTCTCGCACGCCTGCGACGCGCAGTCGCCGTTCGCCACGCACGCCTCGCCGTTCGCCGCCGTCTCGCCGACCGGTCCGGTCGAGCTCTCCGCGTCGGTCGTCTCCGGCGCGGTCGTGCCCTCGGTCGTCGACGAGGTGGGCTCCGTCGACGTCGGCATGCTCGTCGCGCCGGTCTCGTCCGTGGTCGTCACCGGCGTCCCGGTGCTGGCGTCGGCGGTCGTCTCGGTGTTCCCGTCGTCGCCGCAAGCCACCAGCAACACGGTCGTCAAAGAAAAGATCCAGGTCGGTCGTAACATCGGCATCTCCGTAGGCGGCGGACGGTACCAGGGCCGCGCCGGCCGGCGCAACTCGCCGGCCGTGCGCGCCCATTCACACCCTCAGCCGCGTCCGCACGAGCGCACCGGTCCGACCTCGTCTGGCCAATTAAACGACCGGGCCCTCCGGCGCCTCGCCGAAGGGCCCGCGGGCCGCTCACGCGCAGCGGCTCACTGCCGGGTCTCGACGTAGCCCTTCGGCACCTTGTACTTGAAGTCGGCCGCCGCGAGGCTCTTGTTGGTCACCACGTCGACCAGCACGAAGTGGTTGGTGCTGTTGTCCTGGCTGCGCACCACGAACGAGTCGACCCGCCCGCTGGCGTCGTCGACCACCAGGAGCAGCGTCTTGTAGTGCGGGTTCGACTCCTTCGGCTTCAGCTCGATGACGGTGTGGCCCGGCATCCCGTAGCTCTTGGTCGGCTTCTCCGGCGCGATCCGCACTTTGAAGTCTTTGATCAGCTTCTGCCCGCCGAACAGGAACTTCATCGCCCCCGCCAGGTTCGAGTTGCCCTCGACCTTCTGGCTGACGACCTGCCGCGTGTCGTGCTCGACCACCCACAGCTTCTGCCCGTCGACGAAGAAGTCCGGGTCCGCCTGACCGTCGTAGTCCCACACCATCATGCCCGGCTTGCGCAGCTTCAGCTGCCCGTGGCTGACGGTCCGCGTGCCGTACACCGGGTGCACGTAGGTCTGCTTGAAGGTCCCCTGCAGGTCGACCGTGCCGTCGTAGAACGCCTGCACCGCCGCGAGCACCGCCGAGGCCGACTTCTCCGCCGGCGCCGCCGCCACTGTGCCGGCCGGCGCGGTCGGCACCGGCGCGGGCGCAGCGGCCACCGGCGCAGCGGCGACCTCGAGCGAGGAGAACAGGAGACCGAAGGAGAGAACAGCGAGAAGAGGCTTCATGACGAGCTCCTGGGGACGATGCCCCATGGGAGCCAACTGACGCCGGGCCTGCGGACGCGATTCAGGCCCTGATGGGCCCGGATGTTGCTGGTCCGTAAACACTCGGACAAAACCGCGCGATCTCCCCGGACGACGTTGGCAGACCTCGCTTAGCACGCTTTGCGCCCCCCGCCCAGACCCGCCCGCGGCCCTGCACGCCCCCGCCGTCGTCCGCTGATTTGCCCGCGTTCGATGCGCCATGGCCCGCCGCGCCCGGCCTCGCGCCGCGGCCTCCGCGGGTCCCGCACCTCGCCTCAGCCGTCCGAGCTGTCCCCGAGGACAGGTAACGGCCTCAGCCGCTCGCGCGAGCTCGCCTCCGCCGTGTAGCCGACCAGCACCTCCGCCAGCGCCGCCGCGTCGACCCCGATGCCCACAGCCATGAACTCGAGGTGGCACTCCTTGCCGACCCGCTTGTTGAGCGTCAGCAGCCGCCGCACCCACCGCTGCGCCTGCAGCTTGCCGCCTCGCCGCTTGCGACGCACCGTCGCGACCACCGCCTCGACGTCGCGCACGGTCACCTGCACCCGTTTGATGAGCGACCAGCCCGCCAGCGTGACCGCCGAGATCTCGTCCCACGGCACGTGATAGCTGTAGCCCGGCTTCTCGAACACGATGCCCTCGCGCGCCAGCCACACCGCCCGGCGCGCCGTCCAGCCGAGCGCCGACAGCACGAACATCACCGCCCCGGCGCCCGCGGCGAACGTCCCGAGCACCAGCAGCTCGTAGTCGGAGCTGCCCGCGAGCAGCAGCAGCAGCCCGCCGAGCACCGCGAGCAGCCCGCACAGCAGCATCACCCGTCCGCGCGACGGCCCCAGCGATCTTCCCGCGCGCAGCTGCGCCGCCAGGTCCGAGTCCATGGTGGGCAGCCTATCACGCCGCCTGGACGAACACCTCGCGCGGAGCCGTGCCCCGCGGCGGCCCGATCACGCCCTCGGCCTCCATCATCTCGACGATCTTGGCCGCCCGGTTGTAGCCGATGTTGAGCCGCCGCTGGATCATGCTCGTGCTGACCTTCCGCGTCTCCGCGACGATCTGCACCGCCTTGTCGTACAGCGTGTCCGCGTGCTTGCTGCTCGGCTCGTCGGCCTCGCCGTCCTCGTCGCGCTTGGCCGCGATCGCGTGGTTGTAGACCGGCCGCGCCTGCTTTTTGATAAAGCCCACGACTTTAAGAATTTCGTCCTCGGACACGTAGCAGCCGTGCACGCGCTGCGGCTGCCCGCCGCGGTCCATGTACAG
The DNA here is from genome assembly GCA_016793465.1 of Myxococcales bacterium. The sequence goes on along the minus strand of JAEUJW010000056.1, from coordinate 12,369 downwards.
CATGTCGCCCATGCCGAGCAGCTGCTTGGCGCCCTTGCAGTCGAGGATCGTGCGCGAGTCGATGTCGCTGGTCACCTGGAAGGCGATGCGCGACGGGAAGTTGTTTTTGATCGTACCCGTGATCACGTCGACGCTCGGGCGCTGCGTCGCCAGGATCAGGTGGATGCCGCACGCGCGCGCCTTGGCCGCGATGCGGGCCACGCTCGTCTCGACCTCCTTGCTCGCTACCATCATCAGGTCGGCGAACTCGTCGATGATGATGACGATGTACGGCATCTTCTCCGGCTTGTCGCCGAGCTTGGCCTCGAGCTTGTCGCCGCCGATCACGTCGATCGGCTCGCCCGCCGCGTTGAACGCGACCCCGCCCAGGAACTCGGCCGCGACCTCGTCCTCGCCCTCTTCCGCCGCGTCCGCGCTGGCCTGCGCCGACTCGTGCTCGATCATCCGCCTGTCCGCCTCGTACTCCTCGAGCAGCTGCGGCAGTTTTTTGTTGTACCCGGCGATGTCGCGCACCTGCGCGTCGCTGAGGACCGCGTAGCGCCGCTCCATCTCGTCGACCGCCCAGCGCAGGGCCAGGTTCGCCGCCTCCGCGTCGGTGATGACCGGCAGCAGCAGGTGCGGGATGTCTTTATAGATGCTCAGCTCGAGCATCTTCGGGTCGATCATGATCATGCGCACGTCCTCGGGCGTGCACGCGTACAGCAGCGAGCAGATCATCGCGTTGACGCCGACCGACTTGCCCGACCCGGTCGCGCCGGCGACCAGGAGGTGCGGCGCCTTGGCCAGGTCGATCGCGATCGGCTTGCCGGTGATGTTCTTGCCGAGCGCCATCGGCAGCTTCGCCGTGCGCCCGGCGCCCAGGCCCTCGCTCTCGAGGATCTCCTTGATCGCCACCGTCTCGCGCGAGACGTTCGGCACCTCGAAGCCGACCGTCGCCTTGCCGGGGATCGGCGCCAGGATGCGGATCGCGATCGCCTCGAGCGCCATCGCCAGGTCGTTCTCGAGGCTCTCGATCTTCGACAGCTTGACCCCGGGGTCCGGCTTGAACTCGTAGCGCGTGATCACCGGCCCCGGGTGGATCTTGGTCACCTTGCCCGTCACCTTGAACTGCGCCAGCGCGTGCTCGATGCGCCCGGCCTGCTCGAGCACGAAGTTCTTGTCGACCTCGACCGCCGCGTGGTCCGCCGTCTCGAACAGCTTCGACGGCGGCAGCTGGAACGGCCCCGGCGTCAGCCGCACGATCCCCGGGATCGATTTGACCTTTTCGGGCGTCGGCTTGGCGTCCTTGTCCTGCGCCGTCGGCAGCGGCATCTGCACCGCCCCCGCGACCGGGGCCGGCGTCGTCGTCTCGAGCCTCGCGGCCACCTCGATCTTGCTCGCGGCCAGCTCCGCCGGCTTCGGCGGCGCCTTCTTGCCCGCGCGCGACACCGGCGCCTCCTCGATCTCCGCCGGCTCGCGCTCGACCGGCACGTTGCCGTCGACCACGTCCTCGTCGGCGATCTCCGGGCCCTGCGCGGCCGGCTTGCGCCGCCGCCTCGGCGCCGTCTCGTTCGCCGCCGCCTCGGGCTCGACCGCCGCCACCGCCTCGGTCGGCTGCTTCTTCTTGCGACCGCTCGCGGGCGCCTCCGCCGGCGGCGCGGCCACCACGATCTCCGGCAGCTCCGCCGCCGCGGGCTTGCTCAGCTTGCGGTTCTTCCGCGGCTCGCTCGTCGTCGTCGGCACCTCCTGCGGCGCCTCGACCTTCGCCCGCGGCTTGCGCTTGCGCTTCGGCTTGACCTCTTCCTCCTCCTCCTCTTCCTCTTCTGCCTCCTCCTCGTCGACCTCCTCCTCTTCGTCGACCTCTTCCTCGTCGACCTCCTCGTCCTCGGCCTCCTCCTCGGCGGCCTCGCGCGGCTTGCCGCGCAGCGAGTCCCACAGCCCGCACAGCCCGCCCCACAGGTACGCGCCCACGGCCGCGAAGCCGCGCCCGACGAGCCGCGCCAGCGCGACGAGGTGCGCGACCTCCAGCGGCGTCGACGCGAACAGCCCGACGATCAGCAGCGCGAGCGCGATCAGGTACGTGCCCGCATGATCGAACAGCCCGAGGCCGATCTCCCCCAGCACCTCGCCGGTGAGCCCGCCCGCGGTCAGTCCGTGCGTGCGGTACTCGGGGAACGTCACGTGCAGCAGCACGCAGCCGGCGATCGTCGCCCCCGCGAACCCGAGGCCCTCGCCCGCGCGCACCTCCATGGCCTCGCCGAGCAGCGACTTGACGCCGAGCCCGATCACTCCGAGCGCCAGCAGGTACGAGCCCATGCCCAGCGTCGCGTACAGGGCGCTGGCGACCAGTCGTCCGACGGGGCCCATCAACGTGCCGCCGCCGAACTGATACGAGACGAGGCCGCCGACCATCAGCATCCCGATGGCGAGCAGCGCGATGCCGAGGAACTCGCCCCACGGTCGCGGCAAACCGGTGGCGGCGTCGCGCGCTCGCGCGCCGCGCGCGGACTCTCGACTGTCTCGGTTTTTCGGCATTTTTCCCTGAGAGATCAAGATCTTGGCAAAAGTGCCGCGATCTATTGGCCGCTCACCCTACAAACGCCGCACTTCGGGGTCAAAAAATCGGCCGGCATGGGATAGCCTCTACGCCATGCGCAAGCTCGCCGTCGCCGCCCTGCTCTGTACGTTCGTCCTCACCGGTTGCAAACGCAAGGAACTCGAGGCGGCCCTCGCCGAATCCCAAAAGCAGCTCGAGGCGACCAAGGGCGAGCTCAGCAGCGAAAAGGGCAAGAACAAGCAGCTCACCGAGGAGAACCAGACGCTGCAGCAGAAGATCGCCGAGCTCGAGGGCACCGTCCGCAAGCTCAACGCGCAGATCCAGGTGCTCGAGCAGCAGAACGACGACCTCGCCAGGAAGGCCGGCGCCACCCAGGCCGAGCTGAAGGCCCTGCGCGAGGAGAAGGCCAAGCGACTGGCCGAGCTGCAGGTCTACAAGGACCTGTTCGGAAAATTGAAGGCCCTCGTCGACGCCGGCACCATCCAGGTCGAGTTCCGCAAGGGTCGCCTCGTCGTCAAGCTGGCCAGCAGCATCCTCTTCGACTCCGGCAAGACCGAGCTGAAGGGTGAGGGTCAGACCGCGCTCGCCAACCTCGCCGCCGCCCTGAAGTCGCTCGCCGACCGCGAGTTCATCGTCGCCGGCCACACCGACAACGTCCCGATCAAGACCGCCAAGTTCAAGAACAACTGGGACCTCTCGACCGCCCGCGCCGTCGAGGTCGTGCAGTACCTCATCACCCAGGGCATGCCCGCCGGCAACATCGGCGCCGCCGGCTACGGCGAGAACGACCCCGTCGGCGACAACGCCAGCGAGGACGGCCGCGCCAAGAACCGCCGCATCGAGGTCATCCTCATGCCGCTGCTCGGCGACATCCCCGAGCTGCGCGAGATGCTCACCGGCAGCAAGTCCTGAGCCGATCCGCGGCGCCGACCCGGATCGCCGCCGCGGTCCGGGTCCGGCGGTACGCGGGCGTCACTGCAGCACGCGCAGGTGCCGGTGTTCGCCCTCGAGCTCGAGCGTGACCCGCATGTTGGCCTGTCCGGCGACGTGCCAGCGGTCCGCCGGCGTCGACGGTTGGATCTGCAGCAGCGGCGTGCCCGGCAGCTCTCCCGCGCCCATGGTCGCCTCGCCCGGGGGATCGCGGACCACATACAGCCCCGCCCACGGCGCGTGGGCGATCGACCCGTGGACCACGAGCTGAATGTCGAGCCGCCCGGACGTGCGCGCCGCGGAGCGCACCACCTCGCCCACGCGCACGCGCGCCGCGTGCATGAACACCGGCTCCGCGAGCTCGCGGCGGTACACGATCGTCGGCCCGAGCACGGTGTTGCGGTTGAGCACGAGCTCGACCCGCACACCCTGCGCGGGCGGGTCCGCGGGCGACGGCGGCACCTCGAACGAGACCCACCGTACCCACACCGCGAGCACGTCGCGCCCGGGGTCGAGGCGGAGGGTGGGGTAGACGAGCGTCACGCGGCGACTGTACTCGCGCCCGTGCCGTCGGCGCACGCTCCGTCCGTTGCGGTCGCTGGTGTGAGGCCTCGCACCCGCGCGACCGGCCCGCGTTCACCCCCGGGTATGACACCGTCGCAGCGATGCCGGCCGCACCGATCGACGTCCCCGACCGCCTGAACATGGCCGAGTGGTTCCTCGACGCCCGCCTGGCCGAGGGCCTCGGCGACAAGACCTGCATCTACTACCGCGACCAGCAGATCTCCTATCACGCCCTTTATCGCGAGTCGTGCCGCGTCGCCAACGTGCTGCGCAACCTCGGCCTGCGCATCGAGGACCGCGTCCAGCTGCTGCTGCTCGACACCCCCGAGTTCGCCGCCGCCTACTTCGGCATCCTGCGCGCCGGCTGCGTCGCCGTGCCGACCAACACCTGGCTGACGCCCGCCGACTACGCCTACTACCTCGAGTACGCCCGCCCCAAGCTCGTCATCGTCGACGCCGAGGTCTACCCCCAGTTCGACCCGATCTGGCGCAGCGCGCCCTACGTGCCCGCCGTCATCGTCATCGACCGCTCCGGCGGCGTGACCCCCGAGGGCACGCTCGACTGGTACCAGGAGCTCGCGCGCCAGCGCTGGGAGACCCACACCGAGCCCACCTACCGCGACGACTTCGCGACCTGGCTCAGCTCGAGCGGCTCGACCGGCAAGCCCAAGTGCGTGGTGCACATGCACCACGACTTCGTGTGGAACACCATCGCCTACGCCCAGCGCACCCTCGGCCTGAAGCAGAGCGACATCACCCTGTCCGCCCCCAAGCTGTTCTTCGGCTACGCGCTCGCCAGCAACATGCTGTTCCCCTTCAGCGTCGGCGGCAGCTGCGTGCTGGTGCCCGAGCGCGTGCCCGCCGAGCAGTATTACGAGCTGCTCGCCAGGTACAAGGCCACCCAGTTCGTCGCCGTGCCGACCACGATCGCCAAGATGGTCGAGCGAGTGCCCGCCCCCGGCGAGCACGACCTCTCGGCCCTGCACTCGCTGGTCAGCGCCGGCGAGGCCCTGCCGGCCCGCATCCACCGCGCGTGGAAGCAGTCGACCGGCGTCGAGATCTACGACGGCATCGGCTCGGCCGAGATGTTCCACGTCTACATCACCAACCGCCCCGGCGACGTGAAGGAGGGCAGCCTCGGCCGCATCGTCGACGGCTACAAGTACCGCCTGATCGACGACGAGGGCCGCGACGTGCCCCGCGGCGAGATCGGCACGCTCGTGATCACCGGCCCGTCCGCGGGCGCCGGCTACTGGCGCATGCGCGACGCGAGCCGCGCCACCTTCTGGGGCGACTCGGTCAAGGGCAGCGACAAGTTCTACGTCGACGACGACGGCTACTTCTGGTTCTGCGGCCGCGGCGACGACATGTTGAAGTGCTCCGGCGTGTACGTCTCGCCGGTCGAGGTCGAGAACTGCCTGCTCGGCCACCCCGCCGTGCACGAGGCCGGCGTGGTCGGCTACCAGGACTCCGCGGGCCTCGAGAAGGCCATCGCGTTCGTCGAGCTCGCCGCCGGCATCCTCGCCAGCGAGGCCCTCGCCGCCGACATCCTGACCTGGGCGCGCGGCCAGATCGCCGCCTTCAAGGCCCCGCGCCGCGTCGAGTTCGTCGCCCAGCTCCCGCGCACCGACACCGGCAAGATCCGCCGCGCCGAGCTGCGCACCCTCGCGGCCGGCCTCGCTCCCTCACCCGCCGAGCCCGCCTCGTGACCCTCGCCCTCGCCGAGTCCACCTACCCCGAAGTCGCCGCCCGCCTCGCCGACCCGCGCCCCAAGGTCGCGCTCGTCCCGGTCGGCAGCACCGAGGCCCACGGCCCGCACCTGCCGCTGAACACGGACAGCCTGATCGGCGAGGCCGTGACCGTCCGCGCCGCCGCCGAGCTCGACCGCCAGGGCCTCGTCGCCTACCACTTCCCGCCGATCCACTACGCCGTCACCGACTGGGCCGGCGCGTTCTCCGGCTCGCTCTCGATCCCGCGCGAGACCGCGATCGCCCTGGTCCTCCACACCTGCACCGCCGCCAGAGCCATGGGCTTCGACCGCGTGGCGATCTTCACCGCCCACCTCGAGCCCGACCACATCGCCAGCCTCCGCGAGGTCGCGCGCCGCTACCACGAGGCCACCGGCCAGCCCCTCGTGTTCCCCGACACCACCCGCCGCGCGCTCGCCCAGCGCCTCACCCCCGAGTACCAGAGCGGCTCGTGCCACGCCGGCCAGTACGAGACCAGCCTCGTGCTCGCCCTCCGCCCCGACCTCGTCCGCCAGGACCTCGCGCAGCGCCTGCCCGCGCACCCCGTCCCGCTCGCCCAGCGCATCCGCGAGGGCGCCCGCAACTTCGCCGAGTGCGGCATGGACCGCGCCTACTGCGGCGACCCGGCCGCCGCCACCGCCGACGAGGGCCGCGCCAGCCTCGCCGTGCTCACCGACCTGCTCGTCGAGGCCGTGCTCGCCGCCCTCGCCTGAGCGCTCCTCGACGGCCCTCCGCGCCTCGATCGGCGGTACCCTCGCGGCATGCTCCGCGCCCTGTTCGTCGTCACCGCGCTCGCGCTCGCCTGCGACAGCGAGCCCGCCAAGGCCCCCGAAAAGCAGCCCGAGCCCGTCAAGGCCGAGCCCGCCAGGGCCGAGCCGCCGAAGCCCGTCGAGCCCGCCAAGCCCCCGCCCGACGCCAACGAGGCGTGCGCCGGGATCCTCGTGGTCGCCTGGGCCGGCGCCGAGGGTGCCGAGCCGGGCGTCACCCGCGACGAGGCCGCCGCCCGCGCCCGCGCCGACGAGCTGAAGGCCAAGCTGTCCTCCGGGACAGCCCTCGCCGAGCTCGCCGCCGAGAGCGACGAGCCCAAGACCAAGGCCAAGCGCGGCGCCATGGGCACGTTCGAACGCGCCAAGTGGCCCGAGAAGTACGCCCCCCTCGCCGACGCCCTGTTCGCCCTGCACGTCGGCGAGGTCACCGAGCCGATCAAGCACCCGCACGGCTTCGTGGTGGCCAGGCGCTGCGCCGTCGAGAAGATCCACAGCGCCCACATCCTCGTCCGCTACAAGGGCGCCAAGAACGCCGAGGCGAAGATCAAGCGCAGCAAGGCCGACGCCCAGAAGCTCGCCGAGAAGGTCCACAAGGAGGTCACCGCCCCCGGCGCCGACTTCTCCGCGCTCGCCAAGAAATACAGCGAGGACGGCTCCGCCGAGCGCGGCGGCGACATGGGCAACATCGGCCGCGGCATGTTCGTGCCGCCCTACGAGGACGCCGCCTTCGCCCTCGCCAAACCCGGCGACGTCAGCGGCGTCGTCGAGTCCGACTTCGGCTTCCACGTCATCCGCCGCGTCGACTGAGCACGAAGCCGATCACCGCCGCCGCGAAGCCCGTCCGCTCGAGGTGGGCCGCGTGGTCCCCTCCCGCGACGATCTCCCAGCGCCGGTCGCCCCCCGAAATCTTTAAGAATTGCTCGGCCATACATTGGTGATTCGTCACCGGGTCGCGCTCGCCGTGGATCACGAGCACGGGGATCCCCCGCAGCCGCGCGAAGTCCAGCGCCTCCCACTCGGCCCCGCCACGCCAGTCCGCCTTGATCGGGTCGGCCTGCAGCGCGGCCGCCACGAACCCGTCGACCACCGCCCGCGACACCGAGCCCGGCGTGATGAAGTCCGAGGCCGCCGACGCCGCCGTGTTGGTCGCCTTCGCCGGCACCGTCGGCTCCGGCGCCCGCGACCTCGTCGGCCGCCCCGCCCGACACGGATAGCCGTACAGCACCAGCCCCGCCGTCAGCTCGCGCCGCTCCTGCGCCACCAGCGTCGACACCAGCGCGCCCATCGACCAGCCCAGCAGGTGCGGCCGCACCCCCGCGTCCTCCGCCACGAATTTTAATACCGCCGCCACGTCCGCAGCCGACCGCCGCGGCGTCACGAAGCCCGTCGCGTCCCGCGGCGTCGCCCCGTACCCGCGCAGGTCCACCGCGTACGCGGCGATGTCCGCCGCCACCAGCGCGTCCATCAACGACACCGACTCGCCCGGCACCTGCAGGTCGAAGTCCGGCAGCCCACTCCACGTGCGCCCGTGGACCAGCACCAGCGCCGCCCGCGGCCGCGCCGGCTTTTTATGATGCACGGCCAGCGCGTGCCCGTCGTCGGCCGTCACGGTCACGCTCGTCAGCGCCGGCGGAGCCGGCACCACCGGCGCTTCTTCGACGTCTCTCTCCGGCGCGGGCACGACGACCGCCTGCACCGGCTCGGGGTGCGCCGCCACGCCGCCCGGCTCTTGCAGCGAGCACGCCGCCAGCAGCACCAGCCCGCACACGCCCCGCACGCGTCACTCCGGCTTGCAGAAGGTGATGTTCGACGGCGTCGCGACCCAGTGCATGGTCACGTCGTGCGCGTCGAGAGGGATCTTCCCGTCGGGCGGGTCGAGGTCCTCGTCGAAGCACACCCCCATGCGCAGCGGCGCCGCCAGCTGCTTCACCGGCCCGAGCGCGCGGTCGTAGTGGCCCTTCCCCCAGCCGAGCCGCGCCCCGTTCGACCCGAACCCGAGCCCCGGCACCAGCACCAGGTCGATGCCCGCCGCCGGCGTCGGCGTGCGCACCGTCGTCTGCCCCGCGCGGGCGCGCGGCTCGAGCAGCCCGAACCTCGCCGGCACCAGCTCCCGCAGGTCGACCACCGGCACGAACGCGATCTCCGCCGGCGAGCCCTCCATCCGCGGCAACCACAGCCGCTTGCGCTCCGCCAGCGTCGCCGCGAGCAGCCCCCACGTGTCCGGCTCCCCGCGCACACCCACGAACGCCGCCACCCCGCGGGCCTGTTGCCACAGCGGGTGGCGCAGGAGCCGGCCGAGCAGCGCCGACGACAGGTCCGCCAGCGCCTCCGGACCTCGCTGCATTCGCCGCTGCGACAACGCCGCTCGCAGCGCGACCTTGGTCGTCTCAGGCATCGCCCCCTTATGCCACACTTGCCGCCCGCCCTGCATGAAGCCCTGCAAGGGACTTGCGGCCCGCCAGGGCCCCTGGTATGAGAGGCGTCCTACCGACGCGGGAGTAACTCAGTTGGTAGAGTGTCAGCTTCCCAAGCTGAATGTCGCGGGTTCGATCCCCGTCTCCCGCTCTCCAGCAAACAGGCCCCGGCGTCACGCGCCCGGGGCCTGTGGCGTTTGTACATACCGCGTCCGCCGCTCACCCGCGCCGCCGCCGGAGCCCCAGCCCGAGCAGCGCCAGCGCCCCGAGCCCGAGCCGACCGCCCTGCCCGCTCGCGCAGCTGCAGCCGTCGTCGGCCCCCTCCTGGTCGCTCGTGTCGCCCGAGCTGCCTGACCCCTCCGAGCCACCCTCCGAGCCCCCCGACGCCTCGCCCGAGCCCTCGGACTCGCCGGTCGTCGGCGGCGTCCCGGAGTCCTCCTCGCCGCCCTCGCCGAGCACCGTCACCTCGATCGTGTGCTCGCCGATCTGGTCCGCGTGGTCCTGGACCGTCGCCGTCAGCGTGTACGTGCCCGAGGGCAGCCCCCCGAGCACGAACTGCAGCGAGACGTCGTAGTCGACCACCTCCGCCAGCACCTTGCCCTCGGCGTCCTTGACCGTCAGGTCCCAGCCGTAGCCGCCGAAGTCGTCCTCCGGCAGCACGTTGACCACGATCTGCTGGCCCTTCTCGAACTCCGCTCCGTCCGCGGGCGTGGTGATCTCGATGGTCGGCGGCACCATGTCCGGCCCCGGCGCGGCGTAGATCGCCTGCAGCGTGCGCACGTCGTGCTGCTGCAGCCCGTCGCTCGCGCAGTGGCACTTGTTGACGCCCGCGCAGTAGCCCGACTGCCCCTGGGCGATCAGCACCTCGGTGCACTCGTTGCCGAAGCCCATGTCGATGCCCGAGAACGCGTCGTAGCCGAACGCCATCACCCGGTCGCTGCCGTAGGTGTGCCCGAGCCCCATGGTGTGCCCGATCTCCTGGCTCGCCACGTTGGCCTGGCTGTTGGTGCCCTCGTTGTAGACGAACGCGTAGCACACGTTGCGCAGGCCGTTGTCCTCGCAGTCGGCCCCCGGCGCCACCCCGCCCGACGGCCCCGCCGTCGTATCGGTGTAGTTGCCGCCCATCATGATCATCACGTACGGCAGCCGCTTCGGCGGGCGCTTCAGGTAGACCACCCGCACCGCCACGTCCTTAAAGTCGTTCTGCACCGCCTGCGCGACCGCGACGGCCCTCTCCTCGCCGCCGCCGTAGTACGGGTAGTCGGCGTTCTTGGCCAGCGACGACTGGTTGATCGCCGAGTTCTCCCCGCCGCTCATCATCTTGCCGCCGACATAGTTCATGTAGATCGTCCCGTGCCGCGGGAACTCGCTGCCGCGGGTGAACGTCCCGGGATAGATGCCTCCCGGCGTCTCCTCGGGGAACAGGCACAGGTCCATCGCGTCGGGCCCCGGCACCTTGTCGTAGCTCGGCCGCCCCGGATCGGTGATGTCCTCGAGGTCCGGCGAGCGCACGTCGGCGCCCTCGGCCACCGCCCGCGGCACCACCACCCCGCCCTGCTGCACCCACCCCTCCGGCAGCGCGCCCTGCGGCTTCAGCGGGCTCTGGTAGCCCTTCACCCGGTCGAGCTCGTGAAACTCGATGAGCCCCTCGCCGTCCGGGCTGGCGATCGGCCCGTTCGAGAAGTCGAGCACCACCGGCCTCCGCGTCGGCGCGTACGGGTTGACGATCGCCTCGCCCGCCAGCGTGGGACTCGCCGCCAGCCACACCGCCGCACCGATCATGAGGGTCCGCATCGCCGCATCATAACCGCATTGACCCGCACCCGCGCGCCGCTACCATCCCCTCCCGCATGCGAGAGCCAACGAGCGCGCCCGCACCCCACTCCGCGACACCCGCCCGCGACGTCGTCTGTGCCGACGCCCTGCCCTGGCTCGCCGCCCGCCGCCCGCTGCCCGGGGCCTCGTTCATCACCTCCCTGCCCGACGTCTCCGAGCTCACCCTCCGCAGCGACCCACCGCACATCACAAGCTCCACCGACCGCGAAACCCGCGACCCACACCACGCCCGCGACCCCGAGCACGCCTCGCAGGTCCCCGCCGCAGGCGACCCGCGGTCCGCGACCGGCGCCTCGCCGAGCGACGCGCCGCCCGCCCCGCGCGCCGACTCGCCGCTGCCGTTCCCGGCCTGGCGCGCCTGGTTCATCGACGCCGCCGCCGCCGTGCTGCGCGCCTGCCCGCCCGAGGGGGTCGCGATCTTCTATCAGACCGACATCCGCCACGAGGGCCGCTGGATCGACAAGTCGCACCTCGTCCAGCTCGCCGCCGATCGCAGCGGTCATCAGCTCGTCTGGCACAAGATCGCCTGCCGCAAGCCCGCCGGCACCGTCACCCTCGGCCGCCCCGCCTACGCCCACCTGCTGTGCTTCTCCGTCGACCCGCGCCCCGAGCCCGTCGCCCTGCCCGACGTGTTCGCCACCGGCGCCATGACCTGGTCGCGCGCCACCGGCGTCGACGCCTGCCGCCTCGCGTGCACGTACATCCTGCGCCACACCGCCACGCGCACCGTCGTCGACCCGTTCTGCGGCCGCGGCACCGTGCTCGCCGTCGCCAACACCCTCGGCCTCGCCGCCGTCGGCGTCGACCACAGCCCCAAGCGCTGCCGCGTCGCCGCCACCCTCACCCTCGCCGACACCGACACCGCATAGCCTGCGCACTCGCCACGCTCGCGCGTCGCGCCGCACCTCTTGATGCGATCCCTACGCGGCGCCCCGCCGCCCGCGTGTATCCTGACCGACGCTCATGCCGCACGCGCGATGGCTGGTGTCGCTCCTCTCGCTCGTCACCTGCGCGGCTGACGACGACGCCTGCGAGCGCCTCGGCGACCTCTGTCACAACCCCGTCGTCGAGCTCCGCCTCGACCTCGCCCGCACGCGCAGCTTCACCGCCGACCTCGACCGCGACGGCGCCCGCGACCTCGTCACCACCTCTTACGGCGGCGCCCTCTCGATCGCCTGGGGCCTCGGCGACACCCGCGACTATCGCCTGCTCCCCGGCGGCATCAGCGACGCCGCCGTCGCCGATGTCACCGCGGACGACGCCCCCGATCTGCTCGTCACCGCCCTCGACCCTCCGTCCCTCCACGTCTTCACCGACCTCGGCGACCGCAGCTTCACCGCGGGCCCCGTCGTCCCCCTGCCCGGCCGCCCGCAGGCCGTGTGGGCCGGTCACCTCGACGACGACGGCCGCCTCGACATCGTCGTCGCCTCCGCGCTACCAAGAAACTGCCCGGACACGGGAGGGGCCCGGCCGTGGGGTAGCGGCGTCAGGTGAGGGTCAGGCTGCGGGACGGAGCTCGACCTGAAACCCGAGCTCGGCGAGCCTGCGGGTGTGGTGGGTGACGGCCCGCTGCT
>JAEUJW010000002.1 GCA_016793465.1 Myxococcales bacterium | reverse complement strand
TCAAATACCCGGAGGCTGCGTGATGCAGCGGCGCGAGAGACCATCGGTAAGCCGTGTGCGGGAAATCCGCATGCACGGTTTGAACGGGGGTCCTGCCCTTCCTCCGGCCAGTCAAGAGGAAGGGTAGGATCTACCAATGCGTCATCGCGGGTTCCCCAAGATCGCCGGGCCCGGCGAGCGCCCGGGCGCGCCGCCGCCGGGCGGGCCGTGGGTCGCGCTGGAGAAGCTCCACGGGGCGCAGATGGTGGTGGCCGTCGCCGGCGACGAGCTGCGGTTCGGCAAGCGCAAGGCGTGGCTCGCCGACGAGGAGCCGTTCTTCGGCTGGCAGCTGCTGCGCGCGCCGCTGGGCGCGGCGGCGCGGGCGGCCCGCGAGCGGCTCGGGCGGGCCACGGTGGTGCTGTACGGCGAGCTCTACGGCGGCTCGTACCCGCACCCCGACGTGGCGGCGGTGCCGGGGCTGACGCCGGTCCAGACGGGCATCTGGTACGCGCCCGACCTGCGCTACGCGGTGTTCGACGTGCTGGTGGCCGACGGCGAGGAGGACGAGGGAGAATTTTTGAGCCACCGCGAGGTGGCCGAGCTGGCGCGGATGGTCGGGCTCGACTCGCCGCCGGTGCTGCACGCGGGGGCGCGGGCGGACGTCGAGCGCGTGCCGGTCCGCTATCCCACGCGCATGCCGGCGCGGCTCGGGCTGCCGGAGCTGAGCGACAACCTGGCCGAGGGCGTGGTCAGCAAGCCCGACGCGCGCGCGCGGCCGTCGCAGCGGGTGGTTTATAAGCGGAAGATCGCCGAGTTCGACGAGCTGCAGTTCCGCGAGAGCGAGGCCTTCGACCCCAATCAGCGCGTCGACCTCGCGGGGCTCACGGCGCACGGGCTCCGGCTCGTCAACCCGCCGCGCGTCGCCAGCGCGGCCTCGAAGTGGGGGTTCAACAATTTGGGCGTGCTGGTCGACGAGGTCGCGCTCGACGTGATGATCGACCTGGCGGCGGCGTTCCCCGCGGCGGTCGCGGGGCTGTCGGCGAGCGACGAGGAGGCGCTGCGGACGGCGATCGCGGCGGCGGCGGAGCGGCGCGTCCGCGGGCTCGAGTAGGGGCGCGTCGCGGGCGCTGTCACTGGCGCGGGGGCAGCAGGGCGAGGGCCTCGGGGCCGATGGCGGCGGCCATGTCGCGGGCGGTGCGACCGTCGAAGCTGGCGTCGGGGTCGGCGCCGAAGCGGAGCAGCACGGGGACGACGGCGAGGCGGCGGTTGAGCAGGGCGCCCTGCAGCGGGGGCATGTGCGCGGGCGAGGGCGGGCGGAGCGAGGCGCCGGCGGCGAGCAGGGCCTCGACGAGCGCCGGGGAGTCGAGGCCGATCGCCTCCCACAGGGCGGTGGTGTCGCGATCGACGGAGACGGCGCGGAGGGCCGCGCCGGGCGGGTCGCTGCCGGCCCCGGGGTCGGCGCCGGCGGCCAGGAGGGCGCGCACGAGGGCGACGTCGCCGGCCCGCACGGCGCGCAGCAGGGTGGTGGCGGAGGGCGGGCCGGCCGGGCGCGAGCCCTCGGGGCGCGGGTAGCACCCGTCGATGTAGGCCTGGAGGTCGCTCCAGTCGCCGCCGTAGCTCATCGAGGCCTCGTCGCCGGGGGTGCGCGAGTACTCGTGGCCGTGGAACTTGTCGTAGGCGACGAACACGTCGCCGGGCTCGAGGTGGGGCCACGGGAGCAGGGCCCACAGGTCGGGCTCGAGGACCTCGCGGACGCGGAGGGTGAGGAAGTACTCGCAGTCCCAGCAGTACTGGTTCTCGATGGTGTCGGCGAAGATGTCGGCGAGCGCGACCTCGCGGTCGTGCAGGCGCACGACCACGGTGTCGGGCAGGTTCGCGCCGCGGCTGCCGTGGTGGAGCTCGCCGTCGTCGTTGGGGAACACGAGGGCGTGCCACGACGGGATGGACCACGCGTCGCCCTGCTCGGGGGGCTCGAGGTCGAAGTGAGAGGTCGTGCCGCGGGCCATGGCGGTCAGGCGCAGCCGTCGGGGCCGCAGACCATGCCCTCGACGAGGGTCTCGTTGCTGAGCTCGGCGAGGGCGGTCTGCATGGCGGACACGAGGGCGGCGACGGGCTGGGCGCCGGACATGGTGTGGCGCTCGCCGAACACGAAGAACGGCACGCCGCGGACGCCGATCTGGCGGGCGAGGTGTTCGTCCTCGCGGACGGCGGCGGCGAAGCTGTCGCTGACGAGGAGGCGCTCGACCTCGGCGCGGTCGAGGCCGACCTCGACGGCGAGGTCGGCGAGCACGGCGGGCTCGCCGACGGCGAGGCCGTCGCGCAGGTAGGCGGAGAACAGGCGCTCGGCGAGGGCGTCCTGGAGGTCGACGGTGCGCGCGAGGTGGAGCAGGCGGTGGGCGTCGAAGGTGTTGCCGGGGCGGAGCTTCTCGAAGTGGAGCTCGAGGCCGTCGGCGGCGCCGACCTCGGTCATGCGGGCGATCATCGCCTCGGCGTCGGCGAGGCTGGAGCCGTACTTGCGGGCGAGGCGCGCGGCGAACGGCGGGTCGGGCGGGAAGCTGCGCGGGGCGCCGGGGTCGAGCTCGAAGGAGCGCCAGGTCACCGCGATCTCCTCGCGTCGGGGGCTGTCGGGGCCGCCGTCGCACAGTTGCTCGAGGGCCGCGGCGAGGCGCCGCTTGCCGACGTAGCACCACGGGCAGGCGATGTCGGACCAGACGTCGACGGTGAGCTTCAGCATGGCGGGGACTGTAGTCCGGGAGCGCGCCCGTGACCCGCGCAGGTGATGCGGTGCGCGGGTGTGCTGGCGTGAGGTCGGCTCACGACATGGGCTCGGGGCGGGGGGCCCCGGCGGGCAGGGGGATGAACTCCTGGTCGTCGCCGGGCGGGAGGGTGAAGCGGCCCTCGGCCCAGTCGCGCTTGGCCTGCTCGATGCGGTCCTTGCGGCTCGACACGAAGTTCCACCACATGTGCGGGCCGGCGATCGGCGCCCCGCCGATGAGGAGGAGCGTGCAGTCCTCGTCGGCCGCGAGCACGGGCTCGCCGCCGGGGGTGAAGACGAGGAGGTGACGCGCCTCGTGGCGCGCGCCGCCGGCGGTGACGCGGCCCTCGACGACGTAGACGGCGCGCTCCTCGTGCTCGCCCGGCAGGGGCACGCGGGCGCCGGCGGTGAGGCGGAGGTCGACGCAGAACTGCGGGGTGTAGACGTGCAGCGGGCTGTGCTGGCCGTAGGCGGCGCCGGCGATCACGCGGGCGACGGCGTGGTCGAAGGCGACGGTGGGCAGGTCGGGGCCGGCGAGGTGTTCGAACGTGGGCTCGACCTCCTCGAACTGCTCGGTGAGTCCGACCCACATCTGGAGGCCGTGGATGCTGCCGCCGGCCGCGGTGAAGCCGGGGGGTACGCGCTCGGAGTGGGCGATGCCGCGGCCGGAGGTCATCCAGTTGACCTCGCCGGGGTGGATCGAGAGGGTGTTGCCGAGGCTGTCGCGATGCACGATCTCCCCCGACAGCAGGTACGTCAGGGTCGCCAGGCCGATATGCGGGTGGGCGGCCACGTTGAGCGGGTGGCTGCTCGGGCCGAAGTGGTCGAGGAAGATGTAGGGGCCGACGTGGCGGCGCTGGACCGCGGGCAGGATGCGGTCGACGGCGTCGTCGCCGACGCTGCGGCGCTTGGCGCCGAGCACGAGCTCGAGGGAGCCGGGTGCGTGGGTGGTCATGGCTGCTCCAGCGGGGCCGTCTCGATCTCGACGGTGGCGGTGGTCATGAGCTTGTGCAGCGGGCAGCGGCCGACGATGTCGTAGAGCTTTTGCCGCTGTTGCTGGTCGAGCGGGCCGTGGAAGGCGAGGCGGACCTTCAACTTATAGGTGCCCTTGCGCTCCTCGCTGTCGTCGCGCTCGACGTGGGTGTCGACGCGCTCGAGCGGGATGTTGTGGCTCCTGGCGTAGACCAGGGCGGTCAGGGCCTTGCACGCGGCCAGCGATGCGTCGAAGTAGTCGTGCGGGCCGGGGGCCGAGTCGGCGCCGCCGGCGGCCGGGAGCACGTCGGCGCGGAAGCTGTGCGCGCGGGTGTGGAGGACCTGGGGGAGCTCGTTCGGGCGTTCGCTCGCGCAGTCGATCATGCGGCGGGAGATATACCGCATCCTGCCGCGGGGCGTGGTACACGTGGTGGCGTGGTGAGGTCGCGGAGCTTCGGCGTCTGGCTGGTCGCCGGGCTGCGGCGACCGCCGGGTCGAGCTGGCGATCGTGGCGCGGTGATCAGGCGCTGGTGAGCGCGGGCTCGGGGGCGTGCTCGGCGTGCTCGGCGTGCTCGACGTCGGGGAGGTAGTCGGCGGGCCAGAAGCGCTCGCACCAGCGGCGGTAGGGGATGATGGGGCCGTCGTCGGGCAGGGGCTTGGGGTTGGTGAGGAACTGGCGGTTTTCCCAGATCATCTGGTCGCCGTCGAAGTCCTTGGTGGCGATGGCGAGGAACACGCGGGCCAGGACCTCCTCGAGGCCGAAGCCGAACAGGCGGCGGGTGACGCGGGCGAGGCGGCCGACCTTGGCGGGGTCGCGGTACTTCAGCGAGGCGACCACGCGGATCTGGCAGTCGGTCGGGTTGACCGGGGTGATCAGGATGATGTTCATGATCTCGAGCTCGCCCTGGTCGGGGCCGAGGCGGGCGTGCGAGAGGGCCATGCCGGGGCCGAGCACGGCGATGTCGAACTCGAAGTCGCTGCGGTAGGCCCGGCCGAGCTTGCGGATCAGCGGGTTTCGGCTCTGGGCCCCGCCGATCCACGTCATGTGCATGATCGCCGAGAAGTCGCCGCGGGCGTCCTCGGCGGGCTCGCGGTCGATGCGGTTCACCTGCCAGTGGTGCACGGCGTAGAAGTGCTGGATGTCGATGATGTTCTCGGTGGGGAAGAACACGTTGGTCGGGGCCAGGCGGCGGCCGGCGTTGGTGACCGGCGGGCTCCAGCCGTCGAAGAACCCGGGCTCGGCGAAGCGCAGCGGGCGGTCGGGGCGCGAGCGGTCGGCGCCGTGCCACAGGAAGATCGAGGCGGCGGCCTCGACGGCGGTCCACGGGGCCGAGCGGACGTGGCGCAGGCTGCGGGCCTCCTTGACGAAGTCACCCTTGACGCACTGGCCGGCGGCGTCGAAGTGCAGGCCGTGGAACGGGCAGCGCACGCAGCCGTCGGCGACGGTGCCGCCGATGCCGCGGTGGGCGCCGAAGTGCGGGCACTGGGCGTCGAGCACGACGACCTTGCCGGCGGCGTCGCGGAAGGCGATGAGCTGGTTGCCCATGAACTCGAAGTTGGTGATCTTGCCGGGGACGACGTCGCTCGCGCGCAGCGGCGAGAACCAGTCGTGGGCGTACTGCGGCGGCGGACGCATGTAGCGCTTGGTGGCGTGGACCCGTGTCGACATAGGCGGCGACCGTATCACGGGGAATTGTCGCCGCGGTGTCACAGTGCGAGGCGCGGGCTCGCCCGCGTCGGCGAAAGCGGCTATCGTCGACGCATGTCCGCGTCCGCGTCGCTCTCGGGGTCGTGTCTGTGCCACGCCGTCCGTTACACCGTGCCGGGGCCGCCGGCGACCGTGTGCGTGTGTCACTGCTCGCTGTGCCGGCGGGCGGTAGGGTCGCCGGGGGTGGCGTGGGCGACGGTTCGCCGCGAGGGGCTGGCGGTCGAGGGCACGGTGTCGTGGTATCGCTCGTCGGAGCACGCGCGGCGGGGCTTCTGCGGGGCCTGCGGGACGTCGCTGTTCTTCGTGACGGAGCGTCAGCCTCACGAGGTCGACGTGACGGTGGCGTCGCTCGAGCAGGCCGACAAGGTGGGGCCGCGATACCACGCCTGGACTCTCGACAAGCTGGCGTGGGAGGCGATCGGCGACGGTCTGCCGCGGTACCGCGAGGACGGGGGGTCGCTGCCGATGGAGGTCGGGTCGCGGGGTTGAGGCGAGCGCGGGCGGCGCCTGGCGCGGCGGTCGGGGGCGGACGAAAGAGGTGCACACGGGCTGACATCGGCCCCGGCTCCCCCTATCCTGGGGCGCACGTGGTCGGGGAGCGTCCGGGGAGCGTCGCGGGAGAGCGGGTCGAGGTGCGCTGCGCCGGCGCCTCGAACGAGGTTTCGCGGCCTCGCGACGGCGCGTGCGCGGCGCGGCGGAGGCGGGCGTGACGGACGACCGCGGGCTCGACCTCCGGCTCGAGCGGCTGCTCGAGGTGATCGCGCTGGCGTCGCTCGGCGAGTTCGACGAGGCGCTGGCGCTGTTCGAGGCGCCGCGCGAGGACGCGTTCGGGATGCTGGCCGAGGGGCTGCGCATCTTCCTGGGCGAGCTGCGCGAGGCGCAGACGGCCCGCGACGAGGCGATGGCGGCGCTGCAGCGGGCGAAGGCGGACATCGAGCAGAAGCTGGTGCTGATCGAGGAGCAGCGGGCCAAGATCCGGGCGCTGTCGAGCCCGGTGCTCGACGTGTGGGACGGGGTGCTGGCGGTCCCGCTGATCGGTCGGGTCGACGAGGCGGGCATGCTCGAGGTGACCGAGCGGCTGCTCGAGCGGGTCGTCACCAGCCGGGCGCGGCGGGTGCTCATCGACCTCACGGGCATCGAGGCGATCGACGCCGGCACCGCCGACCACCTCGATCGGCTCGCCGGCGCGATCCGCCTGATCGGCGGCGAGTGCCTGTTTACCGGCATCGGCGCGGCCGCGGCCGCCTCGCTGGTCGAGCACGGGTCGACCGCGGCCATCCGCAGCGTGTCCAGCCTGCGCGAGGGGCTGCGCGTCAGCCTCGTGGCGCGGACGTCGCGGTCGACGTAGGGCCGTGATCACCTGGCCTTCGGGACAGGTCGGTCCGATCGGCGTCGGTGCTCGAAGATGCGGTCGGACGGTACCATGAGCGCATGACGCGCCTGGCTCGTGTGCATCTCCTGGTCCTGCTGTGCGCCTGCGGGCCGAGCCCGGCCGACGACGACGGCGGCACCGCCGAGACCGACGGCGCCTCCGACGGCGGAACGAACGCCCCGACGAGCGGCGAGGCGCCGACCAGCGCGGCGCCGACCAGCGCGCCCCCCGACGGCTCGAGCGACACGGGCGACACCGGCGGCGCCTCGCCGCCCGGGCCGGACGGCGACGAGGACGGCTTCCCCGACGACGTCGACCTGTGCCCGAGCGTCGCCGACGAGAGCAACGTCGGCGACGTCGACCGCGACGGCATCGGCAGCGGGTGCGACCTGTGCCCGCGTCAGCCGCAGCAGTACAACGACCGCGCCGGGGCCGCGGGGGCGCCGGTGTACATGCAGGTCCGCAACGTCCCGCACCAGGCCGACTTCGACCGCGACGGCGTCGCCGACGTGTGTGACAACTGCATCGTCCGCCCCAACTGCGCCGGGTTCGGCGCGGGCGACGGCCTGACCCCGGCGCACATCGGCGACGCGATCCCGTTCGACGACCTCGCGAGCTGCCAGGTCGACCAGGACGACGCGCCGTACCTCGGCGACGCCTGCGTCGATCCGGTGACCCAGCTGCCGGTCGCGCTGCCCGACGCGGCCGGCCCGGTCGGCTTCCTCGACGACGACGACTTCGATCAGGACGGGCTGAAGAACCTCGACGACCGCTGCCCGCGGATCCGCGTCGAGGCGGCGGGCTGCGGCGGGCCCGAGCAGTGCGGCGGGGCCGAGTGCACGGACGGGCGCTGCAACCACCCCGACGGCGACGGCGACGGCGTCGGCGACCTGTGCGACTCGTGCCCGTTCGCCTTCAACGCCGAGCAGGTGCTCGACGGCGGCCAGCAGGAGGACGACCCCGACGCCGACTTCGTCGGCGGCGCGTGCGAGTCGCACGCCGGCTGCACCGACCGCGCCGACCCGCGGCCGGTCGGGTTCTTCACGCTGAGCGCCGGCGGGATGTGCTGCACGGCGCTGTTCGACGCCGCCGCGGCCCCGCTCGACCCCGGCCTCGCCGTCGGCGAGGGCGACGCCTGCGCGGTCGTCGACCCGGCGCTGCCGCTGACCGTCGACTGTCCCGAAGGCCAGGAGGACATCGGCTGCCGCCGGCTGCCGGCCGCGGTGGTCGAGCGGCCCGGGGTGGTCGCGCTGCCGCCGGGCTGCGCGGCCGCGGGCGAGCCGGTGGTGCTCGGCAGCCCGGGCGTCGCCACCCACGACGACCTCTACCGCTTCGCCTGCCGCCTGCCGGCCCGCGACGCCGACTTCGACGGCGTCGGCGACGTCTGCGACTTGTGCCCGAACGCCTTCGACCCCGCCAACAGCGAGGCGTTCTGCACCGGCGACTACTCGGAGGGCCACGCGGCGAGCTGCCCGTGAGGCGGTCGCGCGTCAGGTCCGGCGGGTGAAGCCGGGGGCGAGGGCGCGGGCCAGGCGGAGCGGGTCGACCACGCCCTCGCGGCGCAGCGGGGCGATCGCCCGCAGGGGGTCGCCGCGGCCGAGCTCGGCGAGGCGCAGGCGGGCCATGCCGGCGTGCAGCTCGAGGCCGGCGGACCCGGCGGCGACCTGCTCGAGCAGGGCGGCGGCGCGGCCGGTCTCGCGGCGCTGGAACGCCACGCCGGCGCGCAGCAGGCGGGCCGTGAGGGTCGCGAGCGGCACGTGCTCGCGGGCCAGCAGGTCGGCGGCGCGGCCCGCGAGCGCGAGCCTGGCGGCCTCGCCGGACTCGGCGAGCGCGAGGGCGAGGCGGCCGATCGCGTGGTGGATGAAGCAGCGGTTCGACTGCGCGCGCGCCAGCGACGAGCGGGCCAGGCGGTCGAGCTCGGCGAGCAGGCCGGGCGGGGCCGCGGGGTCGGCGGTGTAGAGCGCGAGGTCGACGCGGGCGAGCAGGTCGTAGAGGTGCTGCATGTGCAGGCCGCGGGCCTCGGCGGCCCACGTGCTGGCGGCCAGGCGGCGGCGGGCCTCGTCGGGCTCGTCGGCGATCAGCCAGGCCAGGTTCTGCGCGCGCGTGAGGGTGTTCTCGGCGTGGCGGTCGCCGCGGTGCACGGCGTCGCGGAGGTAGGCGTCGAGGCTGCGGCGGATCTCCGCGAAGGCGCCGAGCTGGCGGGCGGCGTTGAGGCGGAACAGGCGGATGCTGAGCAGGCCGGCGAAGTGGCGCACGGGTCCGGCGGTGAAGCGGCGCTCGGCCTCGGCGAGGTGGGGGTAGGCGTCGACGAACGCGCCGGTGAGGAAGGCGACGATCCCCGCGGCGGTCGCGGCCCAGGCGGCGTGCTCGGGCTGGCCGGGCAGGGCCAGGCCGCGCACGCGCTCGACCACCGCGCGGGCGCGCGGACCGGCGGCGACGCCGGCGACGGCGATGAAGCAGGCCTCCTTGGCGAGCGCGCGGACGATGCGGCCGCGCTCGCCGGCGTCGAGGGCGAGGCGCACCGCGTAGGCCTGGTAGGCGCCGGCGGTGATCGGGTCGATCGCGCCGACGTTGGTGGCGATCTGGTCGAAGGTGTCGAGGCGGACCAGCAGCGCCTCGGGCACCGCGGAGGCCGGGCGCTCGCGGAACTCGAGGCCGCGCAGGCCGAGGCGCAGGCGGTGCCACAGCAGGCGGGCGAGGGCGCGGCGCGGCGAGTCGGGCCAGGCCGCGCCGAGCGTGCCGAGCACCTGCGCGGCGGTCGCCAGGCCCTCGTCGATCAGGCCGCAGCCGAGCTGGTGGCAGGCGGCCTCGGCCCGCGCGCGCAGGGCCACCGAGCGGTCGTCGCCGGCCTGCGCCGCGACCTCGAGGTAGACGGCGGCCGCGTCGGCGCCGCGACCGGCGTGGCCGAGCGTCTCGGCGAGGGTGAAGGCGAGGCGACGCGCGCGCGCGGGCTCGTGGTCGCCGTACTCGAGGGCGCTGCGGTAGAGGCGGGCGGCGTGGTCGAACGCGAGGGCGCGGGCGGCCGCGGCGGCGGCGTGCTCGGCGTGGCGGGCGGCGCGGGCGAGCTCGCCGGAGGCGGCGAACAGCTGCACGAGCAGCGAGGGGTTGCTGTCGGCGACGCCGGACTGCTCGAGCAATTCGGCGAGGCCGCGGGCGAGCGCGGTGACGCGGGCGGGCTCGAGGTGGGCGAGCACGGCCTGGCGCACGCGGTCGTGGTAGGGCTCGACGGGGTCGCCGGGGCCGGAGCCGAGGGTGCGGCACAGGTGGGCCTTGCGCAGGGCGGCGACGCAGTGGGCGCCCTCGTGCCACGCGAGGCCGGCGGCGCGCACGGCGACGGCCTGGGCGACGGGCTCGCCGGCCACGGCGATGACGGCGACGAGCTCGCGGGCGGCGGGGTCCTGGGCCTGCACGCGGGCGTAGAGCGCGTCCTCGACGCTGCCGACGACGGCGCCGTGGGGGCGCACGCACAGCTCGCGGATGAACAGCGGGTGGCCGCGGGCCTCGCGGGCGATCTCCGCGGCCTCGTCGCGGTCGCGGGCGAGGGCCGCGACCAGCCGCTCCGACTCGGCGGCGGACAGGGCCACCAGCGGCAGCTCGTCCGGCGTGATCGCGGCGCCCGGCAGCGCGACGCGGGTCCGCGAGGTCGCGAGGAACAGCGCGCGCGGCGGGTCGGCGGTCGGCGCCAGCAGCTCGGCGAGCAGGACCAGGCTGTCGGCGTCGGCCCAGTGCAGGTCGTCGATGCAGACGACCAGCGGGGCGCGGGCGGCGAACCACGCGAGCAGCGAGCGCAGGCCGCGGAAGGCCCGCCAGCGCAGCTCGATGAGGTTGCCGCTGTCGGCGACGTCGGCGGCGGCGATCGCCGGCACGCGCGAGAGCACGGGGAACACGCGGCGCAGGGCCGCGAGGCTGGCGGGGTCGGGCAGGGCGGCGGCGGCCTCGGCGGGGGCGAGCTGGAGGAGGGCGCTCGAGATGGCGTCGACGGCCCCGTCGAAGGCCTTGTAGGGCACCGACTCGCGCTCGAAGCAGCGGCCGTGGAGGACCAGCGTGTTCGCCGGGAGGTCGGCGAGGAAGCGCTGCACGAGCGCGGTCTTGCCGAGGCCGGACTCGCCGGAGACGACGACCATGCGCGGGGCCTCGCGGCTGGCGGCGAGCAGGCGCGCGAGCTCGGCGAGCTCGCGGGCGCGGCCGACGAACGCGAGCTCCTGCGGGACGTCGTCGGGAGGTGCGGGGGCGGCGTGCAGGCGGGCCAGGATCTGCGCGGCGGTCGGGCGGGCCGCGGGGTCGCGGCGCAGCAGGTCGGCGCACAGGGCCGCGAGGTCGGGCGGGGCGCCCGGAGGCAGCGGCGGGGGCGCGGCGTGCAGCTTCTGCCACAGCAGGCCGGCGACGGCCCCGGCGAACGGCAGGGCGCCGGTGAGGACTTCGAACAGCATGACGCCGACGGCGTACCAGTCGGCGGGCGGTCCGACCGGCAGGAGCGCGACCTGCTCGGGGGCCATGTAATCGGGGGTGCCGCAGATCGTCGCGCCGTCCTCGACGGCGCGGGCGCGGTAGTCGGCGGCGAGGCCGAAGTCGAGGACGCTGACCCGGCCGTCGGCGCGGCACAGCACGTTGGCGGGCTTGATGTCGCGGTGGACCATGCCGGCGTCGTGCAGCGCGGCCAGGCCGGCGACCAGCTGCACGAGGGCGGCGCGCAGGCGCGGCTCGTCGAACTCGTCGACGCCGAGCGCGGCGGGGGCGGGCAGGACCGGCGCGGGGTCGGCGGCGAGGGCGACGGCCGACAGCGTGTCGCTCATGCGCGTGGCGGCGTGGGCGTCGATCGCTCGCCGCGCGCCGTGGGGCCGGGCGTGGCGCACGAAGTCGACGCCGTCGACGTAGGTCATGGTGAAGAACCACCGGTCGTGGTCGCAGATCAGCTCGCCGAGCTCGACGAGGTTGGGGTGCGAGAGGTCGGCGAGCGCGCGAAACTCGTGCTTGAAGCGGTAGAGGGCCCCGGCGTCGAGGCGCGCGAGGGTCTTCAGGGCGACCTCCTCGCCGCGCTCGCGGTCGCGGGCCAGGTAGACCACGCCCATGCCGCCGGCCCCGAGCTCGCGCACGACCTCGAAGCGGGCGGTGCCGGTGAACGGCGCCGCGGGGGCGTCCCGGGGCCCGCCGATGTCGCCGACGCGGGTCTCCGAGGTCTCGTACTCGGTCGTCACCGACCGGCGATGCTACCACCCGCGGGGCGCCGCGCCGCGGACCCACGGGCAGCCGCGGAGACGGCGATCACCGCGCGGGCACGCGGACGCGCGCGCGGTCGGACCGATCTCGACGAGTACAGGGGTGAGACGACGTCTCGCATCGGGTCGACACGGCTTCCGCTGTCACCGGGATCCGCGCCGGCGCAGCTCAGACAGTAGAGGCTATGGATGCCATGACAGCTCATGCCAGAGTCGTGACCGGAGAGGTCGGACTGTCGATGCGTGGAGAACATCAGGCATTGTTGGGAAGAATTCTTTGCGCCGAGAATTACCGGGTGTTACGGTCCACGGCGATGTCGGAGAGTTTGATGCTTCCTTCGTTCGTCCCTCCCAACCCAGTGGAACGACCAGAGCTGTTTTTCGCATTCGTGGGGCCGACCGGGACGAATCTCGAGCGTGTGGCGGCGGCGCTCCGGGCAGAGCTGCATCTCGTGGGATACGAGCACCTGGAGATTCAGCTCAGCGAGCTCCTCGCCGGGCTCGAGCCTCACAAGGGGCTCGCGGACATGCAAGGGCGTCCTGAGGATGAACGCATTCGGGCCTTTATGGACGCTGGTGACGCGGTGCGCAGGGAGCTCCGGCACGGAGGTGCGTTGGCCGCACTGGCCGTGGTCGAGATCGGGCGACTACGGGGCGGGCAGGACGCCCGGCCCGCGACGGCGTATCTCCTGCGTTCGTTGAAGCATCCACGTGAGTTTCACATGGCCTGACGGCCACCAGCGATGCATGAAACGAGCCGCGTCTTGTCGTAGCATCGCGTCGACGTCAGCGAGAGGACGGAAGTCCGTTTGGTGCGAGGTAAGCCCGGCCGTGAGTTTGTCCCTGGGGCCCTGAGAGTACCGTTGATTGTCGCAGAGCGTTCCGCATGGAGCGCCGAAGCACGCTTGGTAGAGTCCACATGACGGGGCCCCTCGCCGATGTCCTTCAAGAAGGAGGAGTGACGACATGGAAGTGGTACACGCGCGTTGCGCTGGGTTGGATGTCCACAAGGACCTCATCGTTGCCTGTCGCAGGAAGGCGCTCAACAAGACGGCTCGCCGGGAGACGGAGAGCTTTGGGACGACGACAGCGGAGTTGATGCGGCTGTCGGCGTGGCTCGCAGACTGGGAGGTGAGCCACGTCGTGATGGAGTCGACGGGGGTGTACTGGAAGCCGGTGCTGAACGTACTCGGAGGCGACTTCGAGCTCATCGTTGTCAACCCGCAGCACGTCAAGGCTCTGCCGGGTCGCAAGTCCGACGTGAAGGATGCGGAGTGGCTGGCGGAGCTGCTGACGCACGGGTTGGTGCGGCCCAGCTTCATCCCCGAGCCGCCGATCCAGGGGTTACGCGACCTGACGCGTACCCACAAACAGATCACACGGCAGCGTGTATCTCACGTGCAGCGGATCCAGAAGCACCTGCAGGCATGCAACATTCGGCTCGACTCGGTGCTCTCAGACGTCCACGGCATGAGTGGCATGCGGATCGTCCGGGCGATCGTCGACGGGGAGACGGACCCCACAAAGCTCGCCAGCCTCGTGTTCCGGGTCAAGGCGTCCCGCGAGAAGCTCATCGCCGCGCTGGATGGCCGTGTCACTCCCACCACGAGAGCCCTGCTGCGAACCCATCTCGACATGATCGAGTCGGCCGACAAGAACCTCGCCATCCTCGAGAAGGAGATCGACGCCCTGCTCGTCCCTTTCTCTGAAGCCGTGGCCCTCCTCGAGACCATCCCTGGTGTCGGTCACGCCACGGCTTGCACGATCGTGGCCGAGATCGGTGTCGACATGACCCGATTCCCCTCGCCCGGCCATCTCGTCTCATGGGCGGGGCTGTGTCCCGGGCTGAACGAGAGCGCCGGCAAAAAACGGTCCAGCAAGCTCAAAAAGGGCGATCCCTGGCTCAAGACGGCGCTATGTCAAGCGGCCCTGGCTGCTCAACGCTGCACGCGCAGAGGTCAACTCCATGACCTCTATTTCCGCGTCCGTAGTCGACGTGGCGCCAAGAAGGCCGTCATGGCCGTCGCTGCCTCCATCCTCACCTCCATCCACGCCATGCTGACCAACCACGCCCCCTACCACGAGCTCGCTCACCAACACCGAGCCCCAAAGAACAAGCAGCGGGCCGTCACCCACCACACCCGCAGGCTCGCCGAGCTCGGGTTTCAGGTCGAGCTCCGTCCCGCAGCCTGACCCTCACCTGACGCCGC
>JAEUJW010000005.1 GCA_016793465.1 Myxococcales bacterium | reverse complement strand
CGACTCGAAGACGGGCAAGCGAGAGATCGTCGCCTCGGACGACGTCATGGCGCTGCTCGGCAAGATCGGTCAGGCCAAGGGCCACCCCCAGCGCGGGCTCGTCGTCTGCTCGAAGAACGGCAAGAAGCTGCACAGCCTCGGGGCGACGTGGAGGCGGGTGCGCCTCCTGGCCGGTCTCCCCGACGACACCCGGATCCACGACCTGCGCCACTCGCTGGCCAGCGACGCGATCATGGACGGCGTCCCGCTCGAGGTCGTCGGCAAGATGCTCGGCCACAAGAACTACCGCACGACCCAGAGGTACTCGCACATCGCCGACACGGCGCTGCGCGAGGCGGTCAACAAGACGGCCAAGACCATCATCCGCGCCGGCCAGGGCAGGGCCGGCAGGCCCCGGCCCAGCAAGCCCAGCCGCCGCAAGTCGAGGTAGACGGTCGACCCGATCGACGTCCTCGACGTCGATCACGGAGGCGCCCAAGCTGACCCGCTCGGGCGCCTTCGATCGCTCGTCGGCCGCTCGGGACCGTCCGCGCGCGCTCGCTGCCGCACCATCGCCCCGTCCGAGTTTGGAGGGAGTGCGTGCGAACTTCATGCAGAGTCCGCCGCTACAGCGGGTCAAGTACGGTCGAGCGTGTGCGGACTGCTGAGCAAGGGCCCATCGAGTCCGGGTAGACTGCGCCTGGACGCCGCGCGAGAGCCAGTCAAGGCGCGCTGGAGAGCGTGAGAAGAACGGATCAAGTCCGGGACAAGTAGCGCCCGATACGCGCCCGATACGTTCCCGCTCGGGTCCCGAGAAGCCCCCGATGCGGTCCCGGGACGTGCCCGCTACGCGCGCGCGTCGCCGACCATCCCCAGCGTCCAGGCGGTCGGATATCTTGGTCTGGCGGGGGATTTGGACCATGGCGGGGAGAACGATGGATGGACAAACACGGCGGCCGCCCGCCGAGGTGAGAGCCGCCGAACTCGCCGAGCACTACGCCCGGATCCTCGGCCGACAGGTGGACCTTCGCGTGTCCGCCGTCGTCCGGACCTGCCTCCGCCGGCTCCCGGCGCGCCTCCCGATCCGCGGCGGCGACCGGCGCGCCGTCGAGGCGTTGATCGAGCGCGTGCTGCGGCTTGGGGACGTCGGCTCGCCGAACCTAGTCGGGGCGTCCAGCCAGATCGACGCCGACATCGCCCATCGGCTCGGTGAAGCCGCCGGCGATCCCCGGGGCGTCTACCGTGCGCTGCGGGCCATGCTCGGGCACACGGCCCTCGTCGTGCGCCATAGCCGGCAGATCTGGGAGCTGCGCCTGGCCGGCCTCGCGGACGCGACCTCCGAGGTCCACCGGGCGCTGGTTGCCGAGACGCCGGCGCTCTACTGCCTGCCGACGCCGGACGCGGTGCCGCCCGAAGCGGCTGCCGAGCAGGCCCCGGTCGCGCCGCCCGGCTCGGACCCTTCGGCGGAACTGCTCGCCGAGCTCGCCCGAGTTCGCGACGAGCTGACGGTCGAGCGCCAGTCGCGAGTCGAGGCGGAGCAGCGGCGGGCGACCGCCGAGGCCGAGCGGGAGCTGCAGCGCCGAGCCCGTGACGAGGAACGCCAAGCGCTCGAGGAGGCGGGGCGGCGAGCGCAGGAGACCGCCCTCGAGCTGGCCGAGGCCCGGCGGGAGCTGGACGGTATCCGTCAGGCGCAGGTCGCCGACGCGGACAAGCTTCGAGAGTTGGTCGAGGCCCAGCGGATCCCGGAGGCGGCGACCTACCTCGCAGCACGCATGCTCGGCCTCAATCTCGACGAATCGGCAAAGGCCCTCCTCTCGCTCGTACAATCCGCCGTCGCCGAGGATGCGTCCGTGGCACCCGCGGCGTCGACGTTGGGTGTGGCCCCCGCGCCTGCAGCGACCCCCACCGCGGCCCCCGTGATCGCCGTCCTCCCTCCGCCGGCGACCTCGGGCGCGACGAAACCGCAGCAGCCGTCGCCGCGACGCTCGCACGTGAGGGAGCGGCCGCTGACGAGCCAGGCGCCGGTCTTCGCAACGGTCGGCGTCGACCGCGACCAACCGCGGCCAGAGCCCCACCTGAGCCCGGGGAAGGTCGGACGGAACTCTCCTTGCCCGTGCGGGTCTGGTAAGAAATTCAAGCGGTGCTGCGGCCCGCTCACGGGATAACGCTGTCAGCAGCCGTCACAGCGCGTGACCACCAGCCGCCGACGGCCGATGCCACGGGCAAACGGAATAGAATCGCGGCGGTCTGGGTGTTCGCCCTGCGAACCCACGACGTCGAGGCACACGATCATGCATCGCCCCCTGAATCCTCCCCCGCCCGTCCGGCCCACGGACCGCTGCGTCTATCTGCTCGGCATCCTCGTCGTCGGATGTGGAGACGACGTGGCCCAAACGGCCCAACCAGCTCCACTCGCGGAGGTCTGCGGCACCGCGGAACCTCACCGCGTCCTCGAGCTCGATGACGACGCCGTCCTCGTCGCGGGGGCGCCCACCATCACGCGTCTGGGCGAGCGGGTCTACTACATCGCCGGATCAGGAACGGTCGGCGAATATGGCCCGGTCCCCCAGACTGCGACCGTCTACTCGACGGGTCCTTGTGGGGAAGATCCAGCCATTATAGCCGCCGACGTCTGGCGGGTGTTCCAGCACTCGAGCTTTCCCGGGCTCACACTCGGCTGTCAGGGATCGGTGTCCGGCGACCTCGTCGAGCTCGACACCACGGGAGCCACGCCCCCGCGGCTGCTGCTCGCAGGGGGTTGCGGCATGATGTTCACCGACCGCGGCCTCCTCCGCCTCGAGCCTCAGATCCCGGAGAGCGCTCGCCTGCTGTTTTTCCCCCACCCGATCTCACCTGGAGACCAGCCCATGGTGCTGCTCGAAGGAGCCGCGCCGGAAGCCGTGGGCTCGTTCACGATCGGCGACGACGAGATCCTGACCCTGACCTCGGAGGCCGATCTGGTCCGCGTCTCCCTCCTGGACGGGGATGTGTCGATCGAACAGTCGGCGGTGCGCCGGTTCGAGGTCTCCCGGGACGGTCGCTTCCTGGTCTGGCAGGACTATCAGATCACCGGCGGCGAGCCCGAGCGACCGGCGGGAAGCATCTTCGTCCGGGATCGCGTGGACGGCGGCGACACCTTACTCGCCGAGAGCGGCTTCGCCTACGGCCTGCCGATGATGTTCAGCGGCGACCTGATCCAGATTTGGATCGCCGCGGACCAGACCCGCCTCGTAGCCTTGCCGTCGCTGACGGTGCACGACATCTACCCGGCGCAAACGGTCTACATGAAGCTGGAGGACGGCCGCTATCTGGCGTCGAATGGTTCGCAGGATTCCCTGCTGGACCTCGGCACCGGAGAGACCACGACGGTGCTCAATGAGCCCGGCTTTCGGAAGATGACCCCGGATCACATCGACCTCTGGCAGGGCCATTACCCCCCGGACCGCGCGGACGCGCCGCTGTGGCGTCATTTCTACGACGGCCGTGAGCCACTCCAACTGGCCGAGCGCGTCGGCGGCGTGTTCCGTGAGCTCGCCGACGGACGCACCCTCACCACAGTCGATCTCGACGACCAGTGGCTCGGGACCTTCGTTGCAGTCGACCCCGGCACTCTCGCCGAGCTCCTCATCGACGACCACGTCGCGTCGATCTCGCCCGCGCTCGGTGACGGCGATCCGTTCGGCCCCGACACGCTCGCCTACGCCGTCTCCGACGGTGATCGCTCGGGCGTCTGGATCGTGCGCCTGGCCGCTGAATGACCGGCACTTCCCGCTCGCGGGATAACGCTGTCAGCAGCGCGAGCAGGTCAGGCAGGGTCGGCGCCGGACGCTCCGGGCGTCGGCGTCTCGGTCTTCGGCGGCAGCTTGTCGAGCGTCCCCCAGCGGGCGGCGATCATCTCGGCGATCTCGAGGAGGGTGTGGCCGTACTCCTGCTCCTCGCGGATGAAGGCCGCGTGGTCGAGGGCGATCAGGGTCCAGCGACACCGCACGCCCTGCTTGCCGTCGGAGACCATGACCGGCGCGGGCAGGAGCCGCATCTGCACGTACTTGTGGATGGTGGAGCGCGTCACGTCCAGCGCCTTCATCAGATCCGGCATGTAGCAGAACGGGCGGCGCACCTCTGGCTTGCGCCTCGTCCTCTTCTTGCCGGTCGCCTTGGCCGCCGTCTTGGTCGCTCGCTTCGCAGGCACGGACACGGAGGGTAGGCCAAATGGCCTCCAGACGCTAGCCTGGCTCCGCCGAGGACCCCTGGCTGGGCGGCGAGTTCCCACTGGACGCCGGCGGAGGCTTGCTGGCGGGCGGGGCGAGCGGGACCTTGTCGTGGGTGCCCCAGCGGGCGGCGATCATGGCGGCGATCTCGCCGAGGGTGTAGCCGATCTCCCGCTGCTCCACGATGAACTCGGCGTGGTCCAGGGCGACGACCGACCAGCGCGCCCGGACGCCGGTCTTGCCGTTGGAGTAGAGGATCGGCGCCGGCAAGAGGCGCCGCTGGACATACTGATAGACGGACCGACGGGTCACACCCAGGGCCGCCATCAGGTCCTTCGTGTAGCAGAAGAGTTGCTCCCTCTTCCGGCGAGGTCTTCGCTTCTGCGTCTTCGCGGTCTTGGCTGCCACGGGCACGGAGACTACGCCAGGCCATGCCAGGGCGCCAGATCCAAAGTCTGGCCACTGAGCAACCCAGGTCGTCAACAAGCGCGAATTCGCCCGCTCATTCCGACGAATTGCCTTGACGTGTCCGAAATGGTCCGCCATTAAGGTTCCCAATGGTTCATCGCAAAATGGATCCCGAACTGGCCGGAGACCCGCCGCCGGAGGCCGGGGACGACGTTGAACTTGTCGTGCTCGACGTGAAGGCGCACGACCCCGGCTTCTACATGAACCGGACCCGGACCTACTTCGTCGCCCAGGACGGCTCCGTGTACCTCGTGCGTGCGCCGGGTCAGCCGGTCACGCTGCAACGCGAGGACGACCTCCCGGCCGACTGCGACCTGAGTCTCGTCGATGACCTGGCCCTGCTGCACCTCGGTGAGGCTGCGAACCTCGCCGGTCGCCGCCTCGGTGGGGCGGGGGCGATGCCCTCGCGCTGAATTTCGTAAAGCGGCCGCCAACCCGGCGTACCCGCGACTCAAACATCGTTCGCTGTTTCCGCGCTCCTGGAGCGCCATGGGGAGCTATTGCCGTGACTCGAAATCCACTCCTTCATTCCGCCGCAGCGCTCGCGCTCGTGGCCTGCTCGCAAGGCGACGTCGTCCATGAGGACGAGACGACCTCGTCGTCCTCCGAATCCGGGACAGGTCCGGGCCCGGACACCGCCCCGCCTGAGCCCGACCTGCCGCCGGATCCGCCGCCGGACGACGAGCCCGACCCCTCCGGCGCCCCCTGCCTGGTGGACGCGGACTGCGGCGCGGGCAACTTCTGTGAGCTGCGGATCTGCATCGCCGGCTGCGGGGGCGTGGCCGAGTGCGAGGCGGGCGAGGTCTGCGACCCGCACGGCCGCTGCATCCTGCCGGACAGCGTGGGCGCCCCGGTCCCCGGTCAGGGAGGGGCGCCGGAGCTGGGCGAGCCCGTGACCGTCCTCGGGTTCGGGCAGACCGAGGCCCGCACCGTCCTTCGCAACGCTGGCGACAGCCCGCTCACCTACCGCCTGGAGGCCACGAACGCCGCGCTGGCGCTGGACATCGCCCCCGCCGAGCTGGCGCCCGGCGAGGACGTCGAGCTCGTCGCGGCCGTCGACCTCGCCGCGCTGTCGCCCACCGACCTCGTGCTACCGGTCCAGGTCATCACCAGCGGCGGGGCCCTGCTGTGGTCGCTGCAGGTCGACGCGCTGCCCGAAGCGGGGAGCTTTCGTGGCACCGTGACGTTCGACGCGGGGGGCTTCTACCTCGGCCGCAGCGACATCGCCGTCGACCTCGACTTTCGCGACGACGGCACCGTCGCTGGCCGCGTCGACACCGAGGCCAGCCTGCTGTGGCCGCAGCCGCTCGCGCTGACCGGCACCTGGACGCCGAGCGGCGACGTCGCACTGGTGCTGCGCGACCACCTCCCTGCGGAGGACTGGCGCTTTAACCCGCTCGGCCGCGAGCTCGGCCGCGAGCTGACGCTGACCGGCATGCGCACGAGCGCGGGCGTCGAGGGCACCGCGCTCGAGACGACGACCGGCCTGCGCGCGGCGCCGGTGCCCCGGGAAGGCACCTTCGCGCTGCACCGCCAGGGGCCGCTCACCGGCGTCGTCCACGCGCCGAACCACGTCCCCAAGGACGCCGCCGCGCCGGACTGGCTCGCCCCGCCCGGCCTCGACACGGAGGCGTGCGAGGGCCTCGGCGAGCTCTACGGCACCGCCGAGAAGCTCCCGGAGCCGTCCGCCGCGTGCGACGCGTGCGAGGCCGGCATCTGCGACCCGGACGAGATGGCGGCGTGCGGTGTCGACCTGCGCGACGCGGCCTACAACCTCGGGCCCGTGCTCGCCGCGCTGCACGGCGGCGGCGACGTGAAGCCCCCCGCCGGACAGTGGACGTGGGACGACTGCACCGCCGAGACCCCCGTCTACACGGACGAGGGCCGCGCGTGCGTGGACATCGCCGCGATGCGCTGCGGGCACGCGCTCGTCCGCCACGGCGGCGCCCTGACGCCGGGGCCGTGGGGCGAGGCGATCGTCGCCCTGGCCGCGGTCTACGCCGCCGACGAGGCCCTCGTCGCCGACCTGCTGTCGACGGAGGCGCAGGTCGACGTCGCGCTCGCGTTCAAGGACGACCTCGGCGAACCGGTGACCGATGCGTTCGCCCGCGAGCTGGCGCTGCTCGCCGCCGACCGCACGCGGCTCGCCGCCGCGCTCGCGCCCCTACTGACGCCGGGCTACGTCGCCGGCCTTCAGTGGGTGGTGGACAACGACGCCGGCCTCGACGTCGCAAACGCCCACCTCGCGCCCCTGCAGCTCGTCGCCGACTTCGCCCGCACCACGGCGCAGTGGGCCCGCCTCGCGCATCGTGCGGGCGAGAACCCCGAGGACGTGCGCGCCGCCGTCCACCTCGCGGCGATCGCCACCCACGCCGCCGCGGCCGAGCTGCACGAGCGCCTCGCCGATAACCCCGCGGCCGCGCCGGGCCTGCACGCGCTCGGCCCGGCGCTCGACCTCCTGGCCGCGGTGCATGACGAGCTCGGGCCGGGAGCGTCGCCGTTCGGCTACACGGCCGCCTACGTCCCGCTCGCGCTCGGCCCGGAGGACATCGCCAAGGGGCGGACCAACTTCGAGGCCGTGCAGGCGCTCGCCGCCGACGAGGTCTCGCAGTTCGATGAGATCGCCGCCGACGCCTGGCAGACGGCGCGCGAATACGAGGAGAAGACCCACGGCCTCGCCGCGACGACGCTGCAGATCGAGTCCGAGTACGACGCCAAGCTGCGCGCCCTGTGCGGAAGCCTCCCCGGCGAGAGCACGCCGGACCTCACGTCCTGCGGCCAGCATGGTGGCCAGATCGCCGACCTGCGCGCCGCCGTCGCGGCCGCCGGCCTGCGGATCCGCCACGCCGCCCAGACCAGCGCGAACAACCAGCACGCCATCGCGGTCGAGGAGGAGCGCTTCGGCAAGGAGGTCGCCATCACCTTGAACCTCGCCACGGAGATCGAGGCGGCCCACGGCCAGATCTTCCAGATCAAGGAGGAGGCCGGC
The DNA here is from genome assembly GCA_016793465.1 of Myxococcales bacterium. The sequence continues at coordinate 23,160 of JAEUJW010000005.1, read as the reverse complement.
CAGAGCCGCTCGGTGCTCGTGCAGGCCGAGGCGATGGCCGAGTGCCGCCGCATCAAGCAACTGGCGGAGGTCCAGGCCGACGAGCTCGCCACGAGCTGCACGTCCATGTACATCGCGCAGTCGCATTCCGGGCCGGCGATCTTCGGGTTCTCCACCCCCGACCTCGCGGGGATCATGGCCACCCTCGCCGAGTGCGACGCCAAGGAGCGCACGATCCGAAAAACCGCCAACAACCAGTGCGCGAGCGAGAAGGGCAAGGCGGGGCTGCAAAACGACCTCGACGAGCTGCAGCGCGGCGAGGAGGCCGAGATCCTCGCGGTCAACGCCGAGATCGACGCGGCGATCCGCAAGAGCGAGCTCGAGATCCACCGCGCCGCGTCGGTCGCCCTTGTTAAAAACATCCGGGCCGAGGGGCTCCTGCTCGAGATCGAGGCCGAGGAGGCCGAACTGGCGCGGAGCACCGCCACGACCAACCTGTACGGCGCCTACCAGGAGGTCGCCGCGCTCGTCCAGGCCAGGGCCCGTGCCGTGGGGCTACTGGTCGAGGATAGCCCGGACAACGCGCTCACCCGGCCGCACTTCCTCGCGGCCCGGCTCGAGGCCGCCGGGCGGGTCCTGCCGGCGCGCGAGCGGGCCATCCGCCGCGTCTACCTGGCGCTGCGCGCCCTCGAGTACGAGCTGAATCAGGAACTGCCCGCGCTGCGCGAGGAGCTCGCGGCGGCCCGTTCGCCCGACGACATCGCGGGCGTGATGAACTGCCTCGCCGGCATCGCCGAGGACTACCGCCTCGAGCAGGGCTACGGCCAGCCCTACGTCACCGAGGTCAGCCTGCGCGCCGACATCTTCGGCATGACCGCCGATGTCCCTGATGTCGACGGCAGCCCGGCCACGTCGGCCGAGCAGTTCGCCGCGCTTCTGCAGGACCCGCTGCACCACCAGGCGGACGGCGGCGTCGCGCTGCCGTTCGCGCTCTCGGCGTTCGAGCACGCGCTGTTCTCGAGCTGGCTGTGCAGCGACCGCGTCGACCAGATCGAGGTCAAGCTCGTCGGCGACTACCTCGGCGACAAGGAGGCCGAGGTACTCCTCACCCGCCAGGGCCTCGCGGGCGTGCGCCGCTGCGACGGCGCCGACCTGCCGCAGTGGTCGGCGTACGTGTCCTACGAGTTCGAGCGCGAGCAGATCAGCATCCAGGCCGGGGTCAACGATTGGGGCACCGGCGGGCCGAACGCCGGATACGCCGCCTGGCCCGTGCACGGCGAGCAGTGGACGCTGACGATCCCGCCGCCGGGCCAAGCGCCCGCGAACTCGGATCTGGACCTCCGGCACGTTTCCGACGTCGTGCTGCGCATCCGCCACCGCGCCGGCACCCTCGCGCCGGACGGCCTTGGCACCTTCACGCCGAGCTGCGGGTGAACCATGGCCCGTGAAGTGAAGCTGACAGACCCGCTCCCCTTCCTGTTCTACCCGGACGGGGAGCGAATCTTCTACCTCTCGCCCGGTCCTGCGGTGCTGTTGTTCGCGATCGCGTTCAAGGACATCGTGCGCCTCAACCTGATCAGCGAGCAGCCGGTGATGCAGCCGACGAAGCACCCGTTCGCCAGCGTCACCGGGGTCTGTTCGTTCGCCGACGATGTCGTGCGCCGCTCCTTCGGAGCCACCGAGATCTTTGAGGAAGAGAGCGCCTACACGGACACGCTCCAGTTGTGGGCCAACTTCTGCGACGAGGTCGCCGAACGACTCCACGACGGAGAAGACCTCGAAATGGTGCTGGAGACCACGTGGCGGTTGTCCAGCGCGCCGTCTGCCGCCTCGTGAGAGCGGGCCGCCCGCCCACATGGTCCTTCCAGATATCCAGCGGCGATCCGCTGGTGACCAATAACCCCTACCAGCCAGAGCGGCGCGCTGCTCTGGCCCAAGTGACCGCCATGCACCGCTCCCTCGCGTTCCCGATCCTGGTCGCCGCGCTCGCGCTCGGCGCCCCGAACCCGTCCCACGCCGACACCAGCGCGACGCTGGCGACCGCGATCAACCTGCCGCGGGGTCCCGCCTCGATCGAGGGGCTCGGCACCGGCTACGAGGTCGGGCCCGCGAGCGGCCTCCCGGAGCTGTCGTTCCCGCTGGGGGTCCCGCCCGGCCGCGCGGGCCTCGTGCCCGAGCTGGCGCTGCACTACCACCCCGGCGCCGGGGTCGACGTGCTCGGCCTCGGCTGGTCGCTGCACCTCCCGGCGATCGAGCGGTCGCTGCGTCGCGGTGTCCCGCGCTACGACGGGGGCGACGTCTGGACGCTGAAAAACCTGGGCGACGGCGAGGAGCTCACCCTCGTCGCGCCCGGTATCCTCCGCCAGCGCATCGAGCAGGGGCCGCCCGTCCTCGTCACGGAGAACCCGGACGGCAGCATGACCGCGCGCACGACGGACGGCACGCAGTACCTGCTCGGCCTCACGGCGGACGCGCGGCTCGCCCAGGCCGGGGACGTGTTCCGCCTGGAGCTGTCCGCGATCCTCGACCCCCACGGCAACCGCATCGACTTCACCTACACGCGCCAGGACGGCAGCGACCCGCCGCTCCTCGCCAGCATCGCCTGGAACGACGGCAGCGCCGCGGTGCACTTCGACTACGAGCCCAGGCCCGACCCCGTCGTCACGCGCGCCCCAGGCTTTCGCAGCGTGCTCGGCCACCGCCTGGCCGCCATCCGGACCGAGGCCGGCGGGGCGCCCGTGCGCACCACGCAGATTCGCTATGCGCGGACGCCCACGGCTCCGAGCAGCCAGCTCGCCGAGGTCGTCACCGTCGCCGCCGACGGGGCCGCGTCTGCGCCGCTCCGCTTCGAATACACCGCGCCAGGTGACACGCTGGAGCGCTTCGAGCTCGCGGACGCCCCCGCGCTCGACCCGACCGCCGCGGGCCGGGCCTGGGTCGACGTCGACGGTGACGCGCTCCCCGATCTGCTCGAGGGTCAGCCCGGCGCCTGGCGCCTTCGGCGAAACCTCGGCGGCCGGGCCCTCGCCGAATGGACTGACCTGCCGAACGCGCCCACCGCCGCGATCGGCCCTGCCGCGCGCTTCGCCGACCTGACCGGGGACGGCATCCAGGATCTCCTCGAGCGGCCGGGGCAGGGCGACGCGTTCATTTTCCTCGGCGACGACGCCGCGCCCTTTCATAACTCCGCCGCGCTGACGATCGACGTCAGCTTCGACCTCGCCGATCCGCGCGTCGCCCTCGTCGACCTCAACCTCGACGGCCGGGTCGACATCATGCACCACGGCGCCGGCGACGGGTGGGCCTTGCTGCAACGCTGGGACGGCCCGGGATTTGACCCCGCCGAGCCCGTCCCGCCGCCCCCGGCGGGCCTGCGCCTGGGCGACCCGGGCGTGCAGCTCGCGGACATGGACGGCGACCGCCTCCCGGACCTCGTGCGCGTCATGCAGGCCGAGCAGCGCATCCTCGTCGCCGCGAGCGCCGGCTTCGGCTTCTTCGAGGACGCGGCCGACATGTCCGGGGTCCCGACGATGGCGGAGACCGACCGCTGGGAGCTCGCCGATATGAATGGCGACGGCGCCGCCGATCTCGTGCGGGTCGGCCAGGACGAGGTCAGCCTGTGGGTCAACCAGCTCGATGGCGCCTACGCCCCCGCAGGCGCGCACCCGTGGCCCGCGCTGGAGGCCGACGAAGTCGTGATCCTGAGCGACGTGGACGGCAGCGGGACCGTCGACCTCCTGCGCGTCGATACCGACGGCTCGCAGCCCTGGCGCTACTGGTCGCCGATGGTGCAGCGCCCCGGGCTCCTGCAGGCGCAGGAGAACGGCCTCGGCTACCGCGTCGACCTGCGTTACCAGCCGGCCGCGCAGCTCGCCGCCGCCGACGCGGCCGCGGGCGCCCCCTGGCCGAGCACGCCCCCCACGCCCGCCCCGGTGCTGGTGGGCGCCGTCGAGAGCGACTGCGCCGCGTGGACGCGGACCACGAGCTACCACCCGAAGGGCGGCTGGTTCGACCCCGCGCGCGGCGAGCTGCGCGGCTTCGCCGAGCACACGCACACGCGCGACGGCGACGGCTACACCGCGACGGCGATCACCACACGCCGCTACGACCTCGGTCGCGAGGACGAGGCCCGCGGCCTCCAGCTCCTCGAGGAGACCACAGCCGACCCGGACGGCGTCCTGGTCCGCACCGTGCACACGGTCGAGACTGAAACGCTCCTGCCGGGCGTCCGCGCCGCACGCCGCTCGGCCACGGACACCTACCACGTCGAGCACGGCCCCGAGGGCGCCGCCGCCCGGGTCCGCACCGAGTGGGACCACGACGCCGCCGGCAACATCGTCGAGGAGCGCGCCATGGGCCGCGTCGACCTGAAGACCGGCGCCGACCTGCCCGGCGACGAGCGCATCACCACGACCACCTACGCCACCCCCACCGTCCCGGACGGCCCCCAGACCCTCCCCGCCGAGGTCGTCGTGACCGACGGCGACGGCGTCCAGGTCTCGGCGACGCGAACCTACTACGACGGCGAGGCCGAGCAGGGCCTCCCGCTGGGGCAGGCCGACCGCCGCGGCCTCGTCGCGCGCGCCGAGACCTGGACCGATGCCGAGAACTGGCTCCCGTCGCTGCGCCAGACCCACGACGTGCACGGCAACGTCACCCGCATCCGCGACGCCGAGGGCGGCACGCTCGAGCGCGACTACGACGGCGCGGGCCTGTTCCCGGTGGAGGAGCGTCTCCTCGCGGCCGACGGCCCGCTCGTCACCCGCGCGACCTGGGACGTGCGCCACGGCGAGCCGCTCACCGTTACCGCCCCGAGCGGAGCGACCACGCAGGCGCTCTACGACGGCCTCGGCCGCCACATCGCGGCGGTCCTCCCGGGCGACACCGCGGAGCGCCCGACCGTCCGCTACCGCTACTTCCTGGACGGCAGCACCGACCGCCCCGCGATCCTCACCGAGCGGCGGCGCGTCAGCGGCGAGGATGACGTCGAGCTCGAGCTTAGCCAGCTTGACGGGCTCGGCCGCTTGCAAGCCCGCGTCACTGCGGACGATTCCGGCACGGCCGCCGTGCTCGCCGAGGGCCGTGTCTACGACACGGCCGGCGCCGTGGCCGAGACGATCGAGGGCGAGGCGCTCTCCGCCGACGCGCTCGTACCCGGCATCCGCGTCCCGCTGCCCGCAGGAGCCCCGCGCGCCCAGACCTGGCGCGACGCGCTCGGCCGCGTCACCGCGACACGCGACGCCGACGGCCTCGAGTCGCTGACCCGCCACGACCCGCTCGCGCAGGACGACTACGACAACGAGGACATCCACCCCGCGCCGCCTTACAGCGTCTCGCCCGAGCGCCGCGAATTCGACGGCCTCGGCCGCGTCGTCGCCCACGTCGCCGTCCGCCCCGATCGCCACATCGTCCACCGCTACGAGCACGACGCCGCGGGCCGCCTCCGGGCGCACATCGACCCGGAGGGCCACGCGAGCAACTACACCCACGACGGCGCCGGACGGCTCCTGCGCGTCGACACGCTCGACGCCGGCACCGTGCTGCAGTCCTTCAGCGCCGCGGGGCAGCTCACTGAGCGCCGCGACGCCACCGGCGCCCGCGTCCTGTGGACGTACGACCGCGTCGGCCGTCTGCTCACCGAGCGCGCGCTGGACCCCGCCGGCGAGCTCACCAGCGAGGTCCGCTACACCTACGACCGCAGCCAGGACCCCGCCGCCCTGTACAGCCGCGGCAAGCTGACGGCCGTCCTGGACGCCGCCGGCCGCGTCGCGTTCGACCATGACGCCCGCGGCCGCATCGTCCGCGTGACCCGCGAGTTCGCCGCCCAGGCCGGCCCCGTCCAGCTTGTCCAGGGCACCGAGTATGACGCCCAGGACCGTGTTCTGCGCGAAGTCTTCCCCGACGGGGCCGAGCTTCGGCGCGAGTACACCGCGCGGGGTCTCGAGGCGCCGCTCGCCGGCTGGATCACCGCCGCCAGCTACGACCCGCGGGGGCGGTGGATCGATCACGAGTTCGCGGGCGACGTTCGCAACGCCCGCGTGCTCGACCGCACCGGCCGCCTGCGGTCCCACCGCGTCACCCGCCGCGACGTCGCTCTCCTGCACAACACGCACACCTACGACGTCGCCGGCCTGCTCGCGAGCACGCAGGCTCACCACGCCCCGGACGAATCCCAGCAGTTCGCCTACGACGATCTCCACCGCCTCACGCGCGCCCAGGGCCTCTACGGCGTCCAAACCTGGGCCTACGCCGACGACGACAACCTGACCCGCAGCGGCGACGCCCACTACACATACGACGGCCCCCAGCCGCACGCCGTCACCGGCGCGCGGGGCCAGAGCTTCGCCTACGACCCCGCCGGCCGCCTTGCGACCGTTTCAGGCGCGGGCCCCGTTCCCGCCGGCACCTGGCGCGCGGACCCCCACGGCCGCGTGCAGTCGTTCACCGCGGCGAACGGCGAGCGCACCGAGCACATCTACGACCACGCCGGCGCCGAGGCGATCCGCCGCCAGTTCTCGGCGACCGGCGATCTCGAGCGCGAGACCCTCTACTTCTCGAAGCAGGTCGAGGTCCGCGACGGCCGCCTCGTCCGGTGGATCTGGTGGAACGACGAGCGCGTGGCCGAGACCACCGCGAAGCTCCCGGAGCCGGACAGGGACCCGGCCCCGCGCTCGGCCGCCGCCCTGGTCGGTCTCCTGATGGTCGCGCTTGCCCTCACCCGCGCCGGCTGGCGCCCGCGTCGGCCCTGGCCCCGCCTGGCCCGCCCGGCCCGCCTCGCCGGTCAGCTCGCGCTCTTCGTCCTCGCCGCGTTGAGCTGCCAGCACGACGAGGGTGGTCGCCCGCTCCTTCCCGACGAGCACACGCGCTACCACGTCTCCGACCGCCTCGGCAGCGCCGCCCTCGTCCTCGATCACCAGGGCGAGCCGATCGCCCGCGACGCCCACGACCCCTACGGCGCCCCCGCGCTCGCCTGGCGCGCCGAGGGCGAGCGCGGCCCGGACTACCGCTTCACCGGCGCCGAGGACACGCCCGCCTCCGGCGCCGTCGTGCTCGGCGCGCGCCACTACCTGCCCGCGCTCGGCCGCTGGTCGTCGCCGGACCCGTACTACCTGCAGAACCCCGCCGCCCACCTCGATCGCCCCGGCGAGCGCAACCTCTACCGCTACGCCGCCAACAACCCCGTCCAGCACATCGACCCGACCGGCCACGGCTGGATCAGTTGGGGCGTCAAGGTCGGCAAGGGCCTCTGGAAGTGGGCTACCAAGGGCTACGACAAGGTCGACGAGTTCAGCGGCATGGTCGACGACGCCGCGACGATCGTCAGCACCGAGGCCGGCATCGGCAGCCGCGTCCTCTCCGCCCTGTCCCTCGGCAGCGAGATCCTCCCGATCAGCGCGGGCGACATCAAGGACGGCTACCGCTGGTTCCGCGGCGCCGACAAGGCCGCGGACGCCGCCAGGCACAGCGACGCCTCTGACGCCGTTGAGACGTACCAGAGCTACACGAAGACGAATTCGACCACTGGCCAGGTATACTCGGGGCGGACGAGCGGCACTGGAACGCCGCGGGAGAACATCATCCAGCGCGACTCGCGCCACCACATGAACGCCGAAGGATATGGCTCAGCGCAACTGGACAAGTCATCGAGAAACCCCGATGCGATCCGTGGCCGCGAGCAGTTCCTCATCGAGAAGAACGGAGGAGCCCAGAAGTCAGGGGGCACCTCGGGCAACCGGATTAACGGCATCTCGCCGCGTAACCCCAAGGGCGCGAGCTACAGGGCAGCCGCCAAACAGGAGTTCGGAGAATGAACCAGACGACAGACGCAGCCCGGACCTGGCAGCCGCAATTCGATGTCTACATGACGAGCGTCGATGGCTCTCCCGCGACCTTTGTCCTCGATATGGGAGTGTGCCCGCATGTGCCCGTCCGAGGCCATCCTCTTCGCCTTCAGGTGCGAGTCAGATTACTACGACCGCGCGAGGATGGGCTTCAAGATGCCTCGGAGCTCGCCGCAATGGGCGAGGTTGAGGACGCAATCTCCGGGCGTGTATCAGCCGCGCTGGATGGGATCTACGTGGGTCGCTTCACCTGTGAGGGTCACGCCACATACGTCTTCTATCTCCCCGCCGAACAGGCCGGGCGTATAGACGACCTCGCGCCGATCATCGGCGACCTCGGCCCCTACGCGTGGGAATGGATGGCGGAGGACGATCCCACTTGGGACTACTTCACCGGGTTTTTGTACCCGGACAAACTATCGTTCGAAGCGATGGCCAACCGGAAGCTGCTGGAAGACTTGGAATCGAGGGGCGATCGACTCGAAGTGCCGCGGGAGATCGATCATCGAGCTTACTTTCGCTCGCCCGAACAGGCCGCGACCGCAGCGGCAGAGCTGCAGGGCCTCGGTTACCGCACCGACGAGGCGAAGCTGGTGGAGACCCCCCACCAGCGCTGGGCGCTCGACTTCCATCGCGTCGACACGTTGGCGAACGGACGACCCGACGAGTTCTGCGCGGAGATACTGAACGTCGTACTGCCCCGCGAAGGAACCTACGACGGCTGGGGCACCGTGATCACGGGCGCCGCCCCGTGACGCTGGAGACCACAACCTCATGCATCTTTTTCCCCCAGCCAGGCCGCCAGCAGCGCAAGCGGAGCCTCCCGAGTCTTGGCTCCGGAGCGATGTCGCGCTAAGCTCGCCCGTCATGCCCCTGGTCCGCAGCGCCCTCGTCGCCGCCCTCGCAGCGGTCGCCTGCAACGGGCCGAGCGAGATGTCGACCAGCTTCTCCGGCTCCGGCGTGACGACTCCACCCGGCGACGCGAGCTCGGGCGAGTCGTCGTCCACGTCGAGCGGGTCATCCAGTTCGTCCGGAGGCTCCTCCGGCAGCTCCGGGGACAGCAGCGCGTCCACGGCTGGCAGCGACGCGACCACGCTGGACATGGGCACGCCGCCTGACTTCGACCCCGACCCACCGGGCTGCAAGGGCAAGATCGATTTCCTGTTCGTCATCTCGCGCGCCGGGATCATGGGCCCGGCACAAGATCAACTCGTCGCTGCCGCGCCAGACTTCATCGCCACGATCCAGGCCGAGTTCGATGACTTCGACGTGCACATCATGGTGGTTGACAGCGAGAAGACGTGGTGGGTCGAGGAGTGTGAATTCGATCAGTGCCCAGATTCCTGCGACATCGATCCCACATATCCCTGCGGCTACTGGCCGACGGAGTGCGATCTCGCCCTGGGAGCCGGAACGGTGTTCAATGCGGGCCCCAACGCCGCAGACAAGCCGTGCGATCTGGGTGAGCATCGCTACATCACGAAAGACACACCCAATATCGAAGAGGCGTTCGAATGCATCGCCCGCGTCGGCACGTGGGGCCAGAATAAGATGGGCGATGCGCTAGTCGCGGCCGTCAGCCCCAAGTTCAACGCGCTCGAGCCCGCGCCCGGGGGATGCAACGCAGGATTCTTGCGCGATGACGCGCTCCTCGTGCTGACGATGATCGGCCCTGAGGATAACCCGGGCGGTGGGGACTCCGAAGATCTCCCCTGGGAAGACTGGCGACAGGCAGTCGTGGATGCCAAGCACGGCGACCTCAACGCGATCGTCGCGCTCGGTATTATTGCTGGTGATGACTGCCTGCCGACGCCAGATCCAGATATTCGACTCTGTAACCTTATCCCATCGTTCCCCAACAGCATCCTCGAGCACCTGACCCTCGAGGACTTCGGCGACGCCTTCGACAAGGCCGCCGTGCTCGCCCTGGACGCCTGCAGCCTGTTCGTGCCGGGTTAGTAGGGGTGTAGCCGCACGACCCCGGCGGAGAGGGTATTACCGTCGAGGTAATAGCCGCCCGCCCAAATGGGACCACAGGAACCAACCGCGATCCCGGTAGCGACTTGAACGCTGCTGAGCGCTCCCTGGTACTCCCAGAAGGGATCTTCTGAATCAGACGCCCACGCCTGAACCAGGAAACCCGTCGATTTGTTGTGCGCCTGGGCGGCTACGACCACGCCGCCTGTCAGGCTCGTCGCTACATCCCACACCGTCATCGCCTGAAGAACCGGGTGTTCCCCAGCCAGCAGGGCATCAAACGAGAACCACTTCACGACGCCCTTCTTTGGGGTGCACGGGACCTCCTTCGTGTCGCACGTATAACCGACGGCCACATACCCACCGTCACCGTCCGGGGCCACCGCCTCGTGACCGCTCTGCAACGCCGGTAAACCTGTCGCAACGTCCTGGGCAAGCTTCACGCCGTTGACGCCGAGTTCTACAACGAATCCGCGGCTAAACTGCTTCATATCGTTCGGCTCGTGCTTGCCGAACACCTCGCCGACGACCACGATGCGATCCTCGACGAATGCGCACCCCTTGGCGCGCTCGTCAAACTTCTTGTTGCCGAGCTCGTAGACCCAGGGAACCTTCCATCCGACACCGACAATCGGCAACAGCTTGACCCACGCGTCCGGTACCTCGACGCCTGGTCCCGTCCCGCACAGGAGCACGTCGCCCGCCTCGTTCACGTCGAGCCCTCGCCCGAACTCCTCGAACCCGCCGATCTGCGGCTCGTCCAGCAGCGTCCCGTCCGGAGCCAGATGGAAGAGCTGCCAGCGGTTGACGTCCTCCACCACGGTGTTGACCAGCACCCAGACATCGCCGTCGGGGCCGACCTCGATCTCCTCGCCGACGCAGGGCGTGCCGTCCGCAAGCTGCACCGACTCCTGCGGCCACACGGGCTCCCCTTGAGCGTCACGGCGCTGGACGTGGCACCGCGCATCCGGGTTCCCCACGTCGGTGATCAACTCGTAGACGTCGCCCTGGGCGTCGACAGCGACCGCGTTCCCAAAACTCGGCGTGATCGAGTTCATCACCTTCCACGCCTCGGTCCCCGCCGCCGGGGCAGTCACGGTGAACATCGCCTCCCACGGCAGGCTCTCGAGCTCGCCGGCGCGGGCGACCGCCGAGACCGTGTGTGACCCGTTCCAGGACTCGCCGAGCACGGCGATCTCGCCGACGAACTCGGTCCCGTCGTCGCCGACGGGCTCGAGGGCGACCTCGCCGCCGTCGTCGACCGTCATCCAGACCTCCACGGCGTTCTCGACCTGGACCCTCACCGTCACGGGCCCGGCCGACTTCGGGGCGTCGGGGTCCAGGTCCAGGTCGACAATCTCCGGCACCGGCTCCACCGCGGAGCCGGACGACTCGCTGCCGCCGCTACCCGTTGTGGTCTCGACGTCGACCTCGCTGGTGTCCGTGTCGTCGCCGGGGCCCTGACTCTCGGAGTCCTCGACGCCCGAACCGTCGCCGGGGAACGCCGTTCCCGTGGTCGGCACGCCCCCGCCGGTGCCGGAGCCGTCGTGTCCTTGCCCCGACTGGCACGCCGGATCGGGGTCGTCGGCGAAGAAGCAGGGGGGGATGGGCGTGTCCTGATAACCAGGGATGCACCCCCCGGCGAGCAGAATCCCCATGCCGAGCGGGATGATTTTCTTGCCGGGCCTTTGAGTAGTTAGCGTCGCCACACGGCCACGCTAACCCGGCACCAGGCGCCCTGTCACGCAGAATTATGCCGCTTGGTCTTGGCAACCTTCGCGGCTCCCGGTACGGTGACGTCCATGGACGGGCCCCCCCTCGTTCGACGTCGTTGCGTGACCGTCGTCGCCTTCATGTTGGCGGTCACGCCGACCCTCGCGCGCGCCGGGACGGAGACACCTTCGTTTCGCGAGCAGGCCGCGTGCCACAAGCACCGCGAGGCGGGCGAGCACGTGCAGGCGGCCGAGCGCTGCCTCGCCGCCTACGACGCCCTGCCGGACGCGCCGGAGGCCCTGGAGGCGCGGGCCGTGATGGCGTTCGACGCCGGCTACTCGTTCCGCGACGCCTACGCCCAGACCGGCGACGTGAAGCACCTCTGCGGCGAGGCCCGCATGATGATCCGCTTCCTCAATTACCTCGACCATCACGTCGCCCCCGGCGAGCGCCCCTATGATCGCCGCGACGCGCAGAAGGCTCTCGTGGAAGCCCGCGCGGAGATCGGCGGTCGGAGCTGTGCGAGCAAGCCGCCCGAGCCCGAGCCGACGCCTGCGCCGGAACCCGCGAGCGCGTCGGTGCCACCGTCGGTCCCAACGACCACGGTCCCGGCCGCCACGGCCCAGATCGACGCGCCGTCGCCATCACGGCCCAAATTGAAGATCGCGGGCTGGACGTTGTTCGCGCTGAGCCTCGGGTTCGGCGTCTGGACGTCGGCCGAGCTGGCGATCGGGGAGGTGAACCAGGCCGCCCGCGACAACCTGTTCGCGGCCGCGGCCCCCGGCGCCGCCCCGAACTCGCTGGAAGATCAGCTCGCCGATCTCAAACACACCGGCGCCGCCGCGAACCGTCGGGCCATCGTCGCCGGCAGCCTCGGCGCCGCCTCGTTCGTCACCGGGGTGACGCTGCTCGGCGTCGACGCTCACCGTCGCAGGCTGCGCCGCCTCTCGTTCATCCCCGTCACCGGCCCCATCCTCGGCGCGCGGCTGCGTCTGGAGTTCTGAAAATGGAAGTTCAGTGGACCCCGCCCCGGGCCAAGGCCGACCCCAACATCCAGATCGCGTACATGTCCGACGTGCGCATGGCGGACGACACCGGGCGGGTGTTTGGTAAGCGCTTCGAGCTGCTCGCCCCGATCGGCGCCGGTGCGACAGCCGCCGTGTACCGCGCGCTCGACCGCGAGACCAAGAGCTACGTCGCGGTCAAGGTGCTGCACAAGAGCCTGCGCGACGACGCCGAGGCCGTCCGCTACTTCGGGCAGGAGGGCCGCCTCGCCGCCCGCATCGTCCACCCGCACCTGCTCCGCGCCCACTACTACGGTCAGCAGCGCAACGGCACGCCCTTCATCGTGTTCGAACTGGTCCCCGGCGAGCGGCTCAGCCAGGTCGCCGCCATGCGCCCGATGCCGTGGCGACGCCTCGGCACGATCGTCCTGCAGGTCCTCGACGCGCTCGCCAAGCTGCACGAGGAGCACGTGTTGCACGGGGACATCCAGCCGGACAACGTCATCGTCCAGCAGACGACGCTCGGCCACGACTTCGCCAAGGTCATCGACCTCGGCTTCGCCAGCGCGCGCGGCTGCAGCCGCCTCACTCTGGCACCCGAGCCGCCGAGCGAGATCCACGGGACTCCCGGCTTCATCGCCCCCGAGCGCCTCGCCGGCCTCGAGCCCGACCCCCGCGCCGACCTCTACTCGGTCGGCGCGCTGATGTACTTCCTGCTGACGACGCGCCTGGTCCCCGACATCAGCCTCGCGCCCGACGAGCTCGGCATCCCGGCGCCCAGCATCATGGCCCCCGGCGCGCGCATCCCCATGGCGATCGACGCGATCGTGATGCGCGCGCTCAGCGACGTCGACGATCGCTTTCCCACCGCGGCCGCCATGGCCGGGGCGCTCCGCGACGCGCTCGCGCAACCGGACCACGCCCCGGCGATCGCGATTCCTCCGGCGACGCCGATGCCGGCGGAGGATCCCATCCCGCCCGTGCATGAGGCGTCTCCGGCGACCCCGATCGCGGCGCCCGAGCCGGCCGGTGCGCACGACCTGCTACCGGCGACGCCGGTCTCCGATCTGCTCCGCCAGGAAGATGCCGGCGATGCAGGCGAACGCGAACCCCCGGATCCGCCAGCAGACCCCGTGTGGAGCGATACCCGGCGAACCCCCTCGCGCGCGCAGGTCATCGCCGGCGTGTGCACCGGGCTCGTCCTGTGCCTCGCGGCGCTCGGGGTCGTGTGGCGGGTGAGCACCGCGCAGGACGGGTTCTCCGTCGCCGCGCAGGCGATGAACACGGCCCCGCCGGACGAAACCAACACCGCCGCGATCCATCGCCCCCCGCCGACAGCGCGGCCCGCGTCCCTTCCTCTGCCGGCTTCGCCCGAGCCCGACTACACGTCGGTCACACCGCTTAAGGCTAGTAAGAAGAAGGGCGACAGCCGGGTGTCCCGCGTGCGGAGCCAGATCCTCCGCTGCAAGCCGCTGCTCCCGTTCTCGAAGTCGACGGTCACGGTCGATGCGGACCGCGACGGGCAGACGCGGATCCTCTTCAGCGGGCACACGGCCCGGGGTGACTTCGGTGCCTGCGTCGGCCGCGTCGCTGCGCAGACCAAGCTCGCCCGCGACGAGCGCCTCGCCTTCAAATTGTAATTTTCTCCAGCACCCTCTCCCCCCACCCCCCAACAATCAGTCGAGGTGTACATGCCGATCCTACGACGGCGTAGCTACTGCTTTTGTCTTTTTCCGGCCCTCGTGCTCGCGTGCGAGACGTCGGGCCAGGTCGCCAGGGAGCGGCACGAAGGGCCGGCCCCCCCGATGGACACGAACCTGGTTAAGCCCAACCAGCCTGGCACGTTCAACCTCCGCGGCAACCCCATGAAGGGGCGGACGCGCCACACTGAGGGGATCATCGACATGGAGGCGGCCCAGCTCACCGTCAAGGCCGGGCCGATCACGGTCTCCGGGACGATGACCATGCGCGTACAGAACACCGAAGACCTCGAGATCCACGACGTCCGCGACGGTCTGATCCGTCAGGGGCGTCTCGTCCATGTCCTCGACAAGACGACAACGACGACGCGCATGAGCGTGCCCGGCAGCGCCGACACGGAGGAGACCGAGGAGGAGTTCGGCGAGCTGCACGGCCGCGCCGAGCTCATCGAGCTCCAGGGTGGGAAATGGACGCGGAAGCTCGTCGGCGCCCCGCCGTCGCCGGAGCTGGCCGTCGTACTCGAGGATCCGCCGCTCGACGACATCTTCTACCCGACGGCGATCAAGCTCGGCGAATCGTGGACGTTGACCGGGGCAGACCTCCGGCGCTGGATGGAGAGCGAGTTCAACGTGACGCGGGGCGAGATGACGAGCAAGTTCGTCGCCGTCGAGGCGCTGCCAGAGGAGACGATCGCGGAGATCGAGGTCCGCGGCGAGATCGGCGGCACGGTGCCGGACGAGGACTTCGGCGAGCTCGCCTTCACGATGACGCTTCACGGGAGGGAGCGTCGTTCCATCGAGCGGGCGATGGAGATCGAAAGCTCGCTCTCGGGCTCGATCCAGTTCTCCGGCAGCCGGGTCGAGGACGGCCTCACGGTGTCGGTCACCATGTCCGGCCCTGTCACCATCCGCGCCAAGGGCGCCCTCCGCTGATTTCCCGCGCTGCAGCATCCATTCACCAACACGGAGTGTTGATCATGTCGAACCAATCAAGGCGTCGTCACGCCATCGCGTTACTCGTGCTCCCGCTCGCCCTGGGCGGTCTGCCTGCCCACGTCGCCGCCTCGCCACCGCCCGCGCAGCCCGCCACCTCTACCCCGCCGGCAAGCACGGACGACGTCGTCCAGCTCAAGAACGGCGGCATGGTGCGCGGCCGGATCCTCGAGGTTCTCCCCGGCGACTCGGTGACCGTGTCGTCCGCCGCGACCGGCGAGACCCGGCGCTTCGCCTGGTCCGAGCTCACCAGCATCGAGCAGGGCGGCACCCGGACCGAGGTCGCGGCCGTTGGCGCGCACGAGGCCGTCCACGCCAAGCCCGGCGCGCCGCGCTTGCACATCGAGCTGACCCGGCCCGTCGACCTCAAGCTGTTCGAGGTCGCCGGCGAGGTCCACTCCTTCATCATGGGCCCGTTCTCGGCCGACGCGATCCGCCCGGTGTGCGTCGCCCCCTGCGATCTGGTGGTCGACGGCAGCCGCGGCCAGTCGTTCTTCTTCGACGGCAAGCGCGTCACCAAGTCGAGGGAGTTCTCGCTGTCCGAGTACAACGGCGACGTCGTCGCGCGCGTCAGGCCCGGCCGCCCGGGACTCCTCGGGGGAGGCATCGCCGTCATGTCGCTCGGCGTCGCGGGTCTTTCGGGCTCGGCGTTCCTCTTTTTAAAGGAGCGCAGCAAGATCCTTGACCACAAGTACGACAACTCGGAGCAGCCGACGATGTTCGCCGGGCCGAACTACGCGCCCGCGACCGCGCTCTTGATCTCGGGCGCCCTCGTCCTGGCCGGCGGTCTCGCCATGGCCCTGCTCAGCCGGACCCGCGTCGCGTGGTCGCAGCGCACCACGGCCGCTCGTCGGCGCCCTGCGGGACGCGGCTGACGAGCGCGCAGACGTCGCCGACCAACAGCTCCCTCGGTGCCGTCGCAGCGCGTGGGCCAACGGCGTGCCGCAGCGGTGCCGCAGCGGCGGCATGCTTTCTGATCGGGCCTCGCCGCCGCTGCCGCGCGTCCACGAGGCTCATGCACGCCGACCTCCGCGGCTCCAGCGTCCACGGGGTCCAGCGTCCACGGGGGTTCGCGTGCACGCCGACCCAGCACCACTTCCGCACGCGTCCACGAGGCTCGTGCACGCCGACCTCCGTCGCTCCAGTCCACACCGCCGCTCGTACACGCCGACCCCCGCCGACCCAGCGTCAGTCGGTCGGGTCGGTCTGGTCGGTCGGGTCGGTCGGGTCGGTCGGCAACCCCTCACCGCAGGTTCCGACTCGGAGGGTTCATCCACGCGCTACGGAAGGTGAACTTCCGCCGCAGGAAGGCTCAGAGCCGCGCCGTTGGCCGTCGCGGCCCTTGGTCGGCGGGTAGCTGGCCACGCGGCCGTACTACGAGCCGTTCGGCGGCGGCAAGTACGACTACCGCGGCGAGGCGAGCAAGTCGGCCGGGTCGGCGCCGGCCGCCGACGCGTCGGCGTCGGCCCCGGCCCCGACGGCGCCGCCGACCGGAGCGCGTGGATGCGTCCGTGTCGCATCCGGGGCCGCCGGTTGTCGGCCCGCGCGATGCGGCCGGCGGAAAGTCGAAATTCTGGCGAGGAGACGGCAGTTTCCGGCTCGGAAGGTTCATCCGCGCGCGACGGAAGGTGTGCCTTCCGCCGGCGTACAGCGCGACGGAAGGCACACGCCGCTCATCGGCACCTGGGTTTCCGCGCGCGACGATGTCAGATCGCGCAACGGAGAGCTGGATGACTGCTGCGCGGGGATGCACCTACCGGCCAGGTTAGGCGAACTTCCACGCACGGAAGGCGGGTCGCTGCCGCGTGGTGGCGTGCCTGCCGGCCACGGGAAGCGACCTTTCCGCGCTCGGAAAGCCACCCCTCCGTGGTCGCTGGAGCCGCGGAGGTCGACGTGCACGAGACCGTGGATGCGGCAGCGGCGGAGGTCGGCGTGCACGAGCCAGTGTCCAGGCGGCTCCGGAGATCGCACTCTCCGCGTGGGCCCAGCGTCCAGGCGGCTCCGGAGATCGCACTCTCCGCTCCGGAGATCGCCCTTACCGCGGGCTCCAGCGTCCAGGCGGCTCCGGAGATCGCACTCTCCGCGGCCCCAGCATCCACGCGGCTCCGTAGACCACGCTCTCCGCGTGGCACAAGCGTCCCCGGCACTCGGATTATCGGGATAGACCGCGAGATAGCGGCATCGGATGCGGATTCGACACGGTTGCGACATGCGGTCTCTGACACGCTGATCCGCACCGCATGCGCGAAGAAAAATTTGACAAGGTGGGTGGCGCTCTGCGTGCGCGCGGGAAGAAAAATTTGACAAGGTCGGCCGTGCTCTGCATGCGCGCGTCGAAGAAAAATTTGACAAGGTGGCCCGCGTTCAGCATCCGCGCTGGCGCCGAAGAACGACTCCGCGCGGGGTCGTCGGCGGCTCCGCTCCCGATTTCCGCGCGGCACTCGTCGGCGCGGAGAGTCCGATCACCGAGGCAGGCTCGCACACTGCCGCGCGGTAGTGACCGGCTCTCCGTGCGCGGAAGTCAAACCGCCATGTCCGTGGTGCGTCGCCGCGCAGCGTCAACGGGGACCGTCCGCCCACCATGCAGGGTTTCCTGCGCGGACCGGCCCGCGTACCTTGTCATGGTGGCGTGGGATCAGGACTTAGATGCGGCGCTCCTGGGTCAGCCGATGGCCGACGTCTCCCGCCTCGAGGAGGCCCGCTTGCTCACCGAGGTGCTCGAGGTGCTCCCGCAGACGCGGATGGACGAGTCGCTACGGGCGCTCCAGCTCGATCGCCGCCGTGTCGCCCTCGGCACGCTCGAGTGGTCCAAGACCACGCAGGGGCACTGGACAGCGCCCGGCCCGAACGGGGACGTCTACGTGATCTTCAACAACACCAAGGGCAACGAGCATCGGCTCGTTTACGGGTGGTACCGCTACGGAGCGGTCGACCTCGGCTCGGGGCCGCCATCGGAGCTCGCGCGCCAAGCCTTGCAGTTGGCCCGGGAGGGCGGACCTTCCGGCGGACCCGTCCCCAAGGACAGCGCGCCACACCGCTGGTACCACTGGCACAGCGCGGGCGACACCCTTCGACGCGCCGGCAACGCCGGCGAACTCGTGATCGACGTCGGCCGTCATCCGTCTCACGCCCCGGACGATCACGCTCTCTACTGCGGGTACCGCGACGGCTCGTTCGCCGTTCTTGCTCGCGGTGCTGACCGCAACCTCGTCGCGCTCGGCGACAAGGTCGCCGAGGACAACAGCCTGCGGGAGCTACGCCCGCCGGTGACGGCTCGATTCGGTGATCTAGCCGTCCCGTGGCGCTTCCTCGACCGGGGGCTGTACAAGGGCATCCTCTCGACGTCGACGGGCGACTTTCTCTTCCTCGACATCGGGAACAGGATGTACGCGCTGATCTTCGCGTATGGGGACGCCAAATACTTGCCGATCGCGATGCGCCCGCTGGAGCTGATCCAGGTCTTCGACCTGGCGCCCATCCTCGAGGCTCTCGTCGGCAGGCAGGCGTTCGGCGACTGGCTCGCGCTCACGCGGGCAACAAACCCCCGTTCCCCGGGGCACTTTACGTCGCCACCGGCGCCCGCGGAACGACCCGCCGCCAGATCGGTGCGAATGCTCGGCGAGGGGACGGCTGGTCCGGCGTTGGTGCACCAACTGCAAGCTACAAGCGCGTCGTCGGGACCTCGTGTGTCCGAGGCCAAGTCGCCAGAGATCGACGTCGAGGCGCTGGTGCTCGAGCACCTCAAGATCTTCCATCAACGTCTGCCGGCCGGAGAGAACGGGGTCGCTACAGCCCGCGCGTACCTCATCGGTCTCGTGCGAAAGTACCTGGCCGGGGAAGCGAGCATCGAGGGGACTTGGCGAGACGTCTTCGCTCCGATCGTCGAGTCGGGTGACCTCGACGACATGCCGAGCGATAAGACGGCGCGGGCAGCCCTCGCCATCATGAAGGCGAGCCCTCTGGTGCGGCGCCTGGATCATCAGCGTTGGCGGATCTGCCTCGACGAAGCCCGCGACCCACGCAGCGAGGTGATTCACGTGCTCCTCCGTGAACAGCTCGACCGACAGTCGTGACGGTGAAGTCCCGCCTCCGCCCGAGCACATGCGGGCCAGGACCGGCTGGCGGCTGCCGATGTGGCAGGCAGAGGCCACACGCGGATGCAGCCTCCTGTGGCCCTAGCGAGGCGCACCTCGCGACCTGCTCGCGTGATCCTCGATAGGCGGCTCGCTGGCCGGAGCGGCGGCCGGTAGGCGGCTGCCAGTGCGGCGGTGCGGCCCCACCGACGGCCGCCTTGTGTGGGGCCCGTTGTGGGGCCGCCGGTGGGGCCGGTTGTGGGGCCGCTGGCGCGGCCCGTGGTGCGGCTGCTGGTAGGGCTTCGTGGTGGGGCCGCCGATGCGGCCCGTCGTGCGGCTCGTCGTGCGGCTGACGGCACGCCCGCCGCCCACCGCCCGAACGGGCGAGTTGCCGCGCCGGAGCCCGATCTCGCGTGAACAAACGGCGGAGTCGCGACCCGGAGCGCGGGGCGGCGGGCACTCGAGTTCGCCGGCTCGGTGAAGTCGCGACGCGGAAGACACGCGGGCTGCGACGCGGAGGACGCGGGGGCTGCGACGCGGAGAAACCCGTGTTCAGGGCGGCGACTCGCCGCGTCTGGTCGGCCGCCGCTGGCCGCCCCGCCGCCCCGCCGCCGCCCGCCGCCCGCCGCGTCGGCGCTCGCCGCCCGCTGCCGCGCCGCTCGCCCGGCCGCGCCGCTTGGCCTGGGCCGGCGCCGCCCTGTGGCCGCCACGCCGCCGCCACCGACGACCCCGTCGGCGCCGCGTCGCCCGCTGGCCCGCCCGCTGCCGACCTGCCGTCGCAAATGCGGCGCCACTCGCCGCTGCGGGTCGGCCACGCGGCCGGGCATCGCCCGAGCGGCGGCGGCCCCCCCCAGCGGTGCGTGGACCCTGGTTGCAGGATTCCCATCCCGCCGGCCGGAGCTCAGTATTCCCAGGGGAGCGGCGTGAACGTCACCGTAACGTCGTACTGGTTCGAGCCTATGGTGCCGGACACCGTACCCTCGTGCAACCAGTGCTTGGGCACCACGCTGCATGGGTTCCCCGAGCTGGTGACGCCGTTGGCGTCCCAGCAGAGCGTCGCCATGAAGTCGTCCTCGAACTCGTCGTCCTCCCAAAAATCGAGTTGGAACGGCATCAGCGAGTCGTACTTCGGCAGTACGTAGTCGCTCCAGTCCGCCGGGCAGTACGACGACGTCGAGACGGCTTGCAGCTCGGTCTCCAGCCCCGAGAAGAACGCGAAGTAGACCTCACCGGCGCCCCAGCCGTCGCTGCAGTCTTCCGGCGAGAACCACGTCACGCGCACGTCGAAGTAGTACAGGTCGGTGTCGCCGCACTGCCCGTCCACGCAGACCTCCGTGTCTGCGCACTCGGTTGAGGCGAAACAAGTGCCTGTCGGCGGCGGCGGCTCCTCGCTGGTATCCTTGCCTGTCGACTCACCGTCGCTGTCGCCTCCTTCGGAGGTCAGCTCGCCGAGGTCAACGCATACCTTGGAGACGCACGACAACCCCGCGAGACATACCTCGCCACCGACACACTCGCAGCTTTCATAACCTGGTGTGCATGACTCGCCGGTGTCCGCGGCCGCCGACGTGGTTGTTGACGCTGACGAGGTCGACGACTCGCCTCCGTCGCCGGCCTCGTCCCCGCCACAAGCGGCCACACCGAGTAGGCAGGCGCCTAACCTTCCCAGAATGCTCAGGATCTTCATGAGCGCGATCCTGCACCCACCGGGCCGACGGATGCAAGCCCAGTTCGCCCGGAGCCCGCATCACGGTTGTTGACGGGATTTTTACGCCGAACACGACAGGAGGCGGTCCTCGTGCCGCGGGCTCGAGTCGAGGTCGTTGCCGCCGACGGGCTATCCGAACACCGTTCGCAGCACGTGGTTCTGTGCCTGTACATTGAACGAGTGCGTGGTCCGCCTGTATAAGCGGGTCATGCGCGCGACCGCCGTGACCGTTATGCTGGCTCTCTCGCTCTCGGCGCCCTTGGCCGAGGCGAAGCCCCGACCACCCAAGGCCCCAAAACGCGAATCGACCGCATCTCCCCAGATCCCGGCGAGCACCTGGCGAGCCATGCACGACGCCACGATCGAGGTGAAGCTACGTGACGGGCGAACGGTCCGCGGGCGTCTCGCGGGCTCGGACGACAAGACCGCCACGATCGTGGCGACCGGTGGCGAGGTCGTCTCGCTGGCGCTCAAGGACGTCACCGAACTTCGGGAGGTTGTGCCGGCTGCACCACCACCGCCTGCGGCACCACCACCGCCGCCGCCGACGCTCGACACGAAGGACGCGCGTGCAGGCGCTCGAGCAGCGCTACGGCGCGAACTACACCAGCCCCAAGGGCAAGGCGATGCACAACGCAGGGTCCGCCCTCGTCGCGCTGGGGATCACCCAGCTCGTCATCAGCGGCGGCCTCGGCATCGCCACCTTGGCCCTCGACGGCGACGAATTCCTCGCCGCGCCCGGCATCGCCCTGCTCGTCTCCGGGCTCGTCACGGTGGCGGTCGGCGGCCCACTGATGGGCAAGGGCAAGCGGAGGCGTACCGCCTACTATGACTGGCTCCATCAGCAATCCCTCCGTGATCAAGCCCGGGTCACGCCTGGGGCGCTGACCCTTCGCGGAGGCGGCGGTTTGTCCCTACGGGTCGCCTTCTGACGCCCTGGCCGTGTCCAGATGCACATGTCCGGCCCTCACTTTGGGCCCACTTTGCCGCCACTCGACACGGACTGAAGGGCGACTCGGCGACTACTCGGACCTGGCCTCGCCAGCAGCCGACCCTTGCGACCGCTCGTGATCCGTGTTCAGGATCGCCCGTGCACGTCGTCGATTTCGACCGCTACCGCCTGCGCCTCAGCCTCGAGTGTCCCCTCGTCGGTGCCGAGGTGCGGACACGCCGGGCGTTTGACGTCTACTCCGCCGAGCTGGTCCGCGACGACGAGACGATCTGTGCCACCGCCGAGGTGTACTTCGTCCGCGTCGATGACCCCGCCGTCGATCATGCGCTCGCCGCGATGGCCCTCGGCAGCGAGTTCCTCGTGAAAGTCTGCCGCGAGGCGCTCGACCGTCGCGGCTTCTTGCGTGAGCACGTCGAGCAGGTGTTCGCGGATGCATTGACCGAGGTCTTCGTCCTCGACCGAATTCAAGCCCTCAACCCCGACGCCGAGAAGCCTGTCCTTCGAGGCATGTTCGCCCAGGCGATCTTCGGCACGCTCTCGCGCGGAATGGACATCTTGTTCGTCAGCACCACGCCGGGCGAGCTGCCGTTCTGGCGCGACACGATCGGTGCTCGGCCGGTCGGCGACTTCGTCGTCGCTTCTGGCGCGCGTCGACTGCCGACCTACCCCAGCCCGCCTCGCCCACCGCGGAGGGCCGGTCGGTCATCTCCGCCGCGGCTCCGTGTTCTCGGCAAGCCGCGAGAGTCGAACTGACCGCCTCGAACCTCTCCCGGTATGAGCCCCGACAGTCGACCTTTTACCTGTCTGGAAAGACAGGCCACGCGCGGTTGCTCCCTCGGACTGGTGGAGTCTGGCGGGACCTCGCGGACCTCGACCGGCCGACTGGCCGGGGGACCGATGTCTGACGGTCGGTCCCCACAGGAGACCAGGGCCTGGTTGAGCAGACGCCGGCTTGCGCGGGGACGCGATCTCCCTGCTCGGCTCAACTTTGGTTCCGATCTGGTTCGTTTTTCCGGCGCGGCTGATCAAAGTGCCGTATTCGCAGGAATTGGGCCGTTTTGAGGGCCCTATAGCCGTTATCGACAATGACGGCTATGTGGTCTAAAATGGCCGTGGCTGCTCGAATTTGAGATTTTCTGTCTCTTGGGACACCCTCAAATTCGCCCTTGAGCTGGTTCGGTTTTGGATCGATTTGGTTGGGGTCTGGAGGTCGACATGCT
>JAEUJW010000004.1 GCA_016793465.1 Myxococcales bacterium | reverse complement strand
GACGCGATCGGCCACCCGCGCCGCCGCTCACGGGACGACGCAGATTCCGTCGCCGCCGCGGGGCAGCTGGGCCCGCCGGAGGTCGCCCGAACGCATCCTCGGGCTCGGCGGCCTCGATCACGACGGGTCGCTCACCCTGCCGCGAGACGCGCGCGCCGGAGATCGCGCCGTCGAAGGACAGGTTGCTGAGGACGCGCGAACCGATCTGCAGCTCGAGGTCCGAGTCCTTGAAGCCCGTGGCGACGACCCTGTCGACCAGCAGCCTGTCGAGCCGCGGGCGGAAGAATGCGCGGCCGTCGCCGCAGCTCCGCAGGACGGGCGCGGCTGGGCTCAGGAGAACTCGTAGTCCGGGATGACGAGGTTGGCGGTGGCGTATGGGCGGCCCTCGCTGCGCTCGAGCACGATCTCTCCGAGGTAGGCGACGGTGATGCGGTCGCCGTCGAGGGCTCCTGTGAAGCTGGGGAAGGGGGCGAAGGGCTCGACGCCGCGGCCGCGCCAGGCGGAGGAGCAGACGGCGGTGCTGCCGGTCTCGACGTGAAAGGTGAAGCTGTCCGCGGCGCGCTCATAGCGGCCGGCGACGGTGGTGAACTCGGCCCGCCAGTCGCGCTCGCGCGGGTTGTCGGCGAGGACCTGGACGGTCATCTCGTAGCGGCCGACGACCGCGTCGAGGACGAGCGAGCTGCGCACGAAGCTGGTCGGGTTGGCGGGGTCGCGGATGGCCTGGTTGTAGACGATCAAGGCGGGGTCCTCGGCGCGGCAAATTTATCAGGGAGCGGCGATTCGGCGGCTGTCGTGTTCGCGCGCGCGCCGTGTCCTCGCCGCCGAGTTCGGGCGCCGACGACGGTCCGCGGCGCCGCGCGTGCTTCGAACGCCACGGGCCCACGTGACGTGCACGCTCGCAAGCGGCGCGGGCCCGCCCTCACGGCGCTCCGTGAGCGACGGGGTCAGTCCGCGGGCGCCGCGATCACGCGGTTGCGGTGGTGCTCGCGGACGCGGGCGCGGTCGACGGCGACGCGCGCGTCACCGGCGACGCGGGTGAGCTGCGAGACGTCGTCCCAGCGCGCCGGCAGCGGGACGGCGAGGTTGACGATGTCGCCGTCGGGCTGGGGCAGCCAGGCGCCGGGCACGTGCACGGGCTGGCCGTCGACCACGAACTCGACGCCGTGGACCGCGCTGAGCTGCTCGGCCGCGACGTCGCCGGGCACGGTGAACCAGTCCTCGCGCCCGCTCGGCCAGATCGACCCGACGAGGATCGAGCCGGTCGGGTTCGCCGGCGCCGGCTGGCCCGCGTTGTCCCACGAGCTCAGCTCCTTGATGATCGGATAGACCTTGTTCCAGCCCCAGGTCGAGGCCCACACCGGGTGGCAGTAGGTCATGTAGTCGCGGTGCACGGTCGGGTGGTAGAGCTTGAAGTTGATCACGCCGAAGCCCCAGTCGCCGAGCTCGCCGTTGGGGAACGGGTAGCTGAAGTCGGGGCCGCCCTCGTCGCCGTTGCAGAACACGTGGTAGCGGCCCTGCGAGTGGCCGACCTCGTGCACGAACGTCTCGCTCGACCACTCGGCGTCGAGGCTGAGGCCGGAGGACACGCGCTGCCAGGCGTCGCCCATCTTGCCGCCCTGGGGGATGCCGAAGGCCTTGCCGCCGGCGCCGCCGAGGCCGCCGGCGCACACGTCGACGAGGCCGTAGTAGTAGCGCTCGGGCTCGGCGCCCTCGTCGGCCCGCAGCTCGCTCATGAACTGGTTGAGCTCGTTGAAGTCGCTGAGCTCCTCGTTCCAGTCGATCGCCTCGTGCAGCGTGAAGTCGAGGTGGTCGACCGGGTTCATCATGTACATCTGGTCCTGGAACAGCTTCATGGTCTCCGGCGAGGTGTCGGGCACGGTCTTGCAGCCGGTGCCCGAGTCGTAGTTGAACGGCACGAGCGTGATCTTCAGGACCTGGTCGCTGGCCTCGACGCCGACGAACGCGTTGCTGCCGTCGACCGGCAGCTGCGGCGGGGTGGCGGGCTCGGGCAGGTCCTCGGCGCCGGGGCCGCTCTCCCACAGCTCGATGCGGTAGCGCATGTTGGGCACGACCTGCTCGCGCATGAGGCCCCAGTAGAAGCTGCGGTCGAGGCTGCCGACGAACGCCTCGCCCTCGACGGTCTGCTTGGAGTGAATCACGACCTCTTCGTCCTGGCCGGGGATGGTGACGATCAATCGGCCGTCGATCTCGCGCGGCGTCCAGTCGCCGGGCAGCGGCTTCCAGAACGCGCGGACGAGGGTCAGGCGGTCGCGCAGGAGGTACGTGTTGCGGTCGGCCCCGCCGACGCCGGCACCCTCGGCGCCGATCTTCACGCCGACGCCCTGGTTGGCCTCGACCCAGTCGATCTCGAGGCCGCCGCGGGCCATGATCGGCTGCCACTCGGGCTCGCCGGTGGTCGGCGCCGCGGTGGTGTCCTCCTCGCCGCTGCCGGTCGGCGGCGGCTCGCTGGTCTCGGGCGCCGACGAGGTCTCACCCTCGCTCGTGTCGCCGCTCGGGTCGCCCGCGGCGGGGCCGCCACAGGCGGACAGGACGAACAGGGAGCCGCAGGCCAGGCGCGTCGGAAGAGAGAGCATGAGAAAACCCTAGCCCGAAGCCTGCGCCACCGACAAGCCGCCAGGCCTGGAGTGTGAGGCGAATGCGGCGAGCTGCCGCAGTTTCACCGCCGCGGCGCGCACGGGCGTGACGCGGGGCGCGGTCCGCCGGCCCGGACGCGCTCAGGTCCGTCGGACGAGGCCGGTGAGGATGCCGGCGACGCCGAGCAGCACGGCGACGGCGACGGCGACGTCGGCGAGGCGCAGGACCGGGGTGGCGGCGAGCGCGGGCCCGACGGCGGTGCACACGAGGAACACGAACGCGAAGGCCGGGCCGACGGCCGGGCCCAGCAGGCGCTCGGCGGCGGCGCTGCCGGCCCGGGCCCAGGCGGCGAGGCCGACGAGCGCGAGCAGCAGCAGGCTGCCGGCGACGATGGCCGCGTGGGCCTCGCCCCACGGGCGCGCGACTGCCCGGACGAGCGGGCCGGCGGCGTCCTCGTCGAGGTAGGGGCCGGTCATGTCGGTGAGCAGCACCTCGCCGGGGTGTGGGTCGTAGATCCCCCAGCCGGGGTTGCCGGTCGGGGCGCCTTGCATGTGCACGGGGATGAGCGCGAGGCTGGCGTCTGCGATCAGCGGGGCCTCCTCGGGCCGGGCGGGCGACAGGCGCGCGCCCGGGTGGACCTCGACGGTGAAGCGGTACGCCGGCGGGCGCAGGTGCGGGCCGGTGTGCTCGGGGTAGTCGGTCGCGAGGGCCGCGAAATCGACGTCGGGGCTGGTGAAGCGCAGGCGGCCGAACGCGAAGCGGTGGGTCACGCGGATCTCGCGGTCGAGGGCGGGGTCGGTCTTGTGGCGGAGGACCGCGGTGTCGCAGGCGGCGAGGAACTGCCAGGGCGGGGCCTCGAGCTCGTCGAGGCGGTTGACGAACCCGAGGTCGAGGCCGCGGGGCGGGGCCTCGAGGCGCAGGTGCGCGAGCGTGCCCGGCTGCAGGCCGCTCGCCGGCGGGGCCGCGAGCGCCAGCGGCGGGCGCGGCTCGCCGCGGTCGGGGTACGGCCCGGCGAAGTTGAGGGTGACGAGCTCGCGCAGGGTCGGGTTCGGCTTGGTGCCGGAGACGCGCGGCTCCTCGTAGAGCGACTGGCGCTCGCCGCTCTTCATCTGGAAGCCGCGGGCGACGCCGGCGACGAACGGGTAGTCGGCGAACTCGAGGTAGGGGCCGTCGAGGCCGCGGGCCGCCATGAGCTGGCGGAAGTTGAGGTCGCCGTCGACGGGGGTGAGCTTCAGGTACGGGCCGCGGTGGGTGTCGACGACCTCGCGGGTGACGGCGATGCGGAGGTCGAAGCCGGGGTTGTCGGCCCGGTCGGGGTGCTTGTCGCGGAGGATGACGGTGTCGACGTCGCGCAGGACGTCCCACGCGGGCACGGCGACGATGTTCTCCTCGCGGAACAGCTGGCCGACGCGGTGGCCGCGGGGGTCGGAGCGCAGCACCACGGGGTAGCGCTGGCCGTCCTGGAAGCCGGCGGTCGGGCTGACGGCGATCATCTGCCCGTAGTCGCTGGGCAGCAGGCCGGCGCGGAGGTTGGGCTCGAGCGGGACGAGGTCGCGGCCGACGACCAGCGGGGCGCGGGCGCCCTCGCCGACGAGCACCGCGAGGCCGGCGAGCAGCGCGAGCCCGCCGGCGAGCAGGCCCGAGCCGAGCGAGCCGCGGAACGCGTGGCCGAGCCCGCCGGTCGCGCCGGCGACGGCGGCCCGCAGGACCCCGTGGGCGGCCGCGCCGAGCAGGCCGCCGGCCGCGGCCGCGGGCGTGAAGGCCTGGTCGAGCGCGTCGCGCACGGCGACGACCGCGGCGGCGCGCTCGCCGGCGAGGAAGGCGAGCGCGAAGCCGACGAACAGGGCCAGCGCGACCAGGCCGAGGCGCGCGAGCAGCTGGGCGGCGCGCTCGCCGGCGCGGCCGAGGCCGAGCAGGCAGGCGGCTGTCCCGAAGGCCAGGATGGCGCCGAGGGCGCCGTCGGCCGCGGGGAAGCGGGCCTGCACGGCCTCGGCGGCCTGCTGGGCGTGCAGGAGGGCGCCGGCCGCGAGCGCGGCGAGGGTGGCCGCGAGGGCCTGGCCGGCGCGCACGGCCTGGCGCACGGGACCTGTCTCCTCGGACAGCTCGTCGGTCGGCGGGCGCTCGGCGCGGCGGAGGGCCAGGCCGGCGAGGCTGGCGAGCAGCAGCCAGACCAGCGCGCCGGGGCCGGCGAGGCGGACGGCGAGCGCGCCGGCGACGATGCCGGCGAACGCGGCGCCGACGACGATCGCGGGGCCGGCGGCGGGCTGGCGCTCGCGGCGGACCAGGAGGGCGAGGCCCGCGAGCGCGCCGCCGGTCAGGACGACGAGGGCGAGGGCGCGGGCCAGGAGGTCGTGGGGTGCGCCGAGTGGGGCCATGCGAGGGGTAGGTCGGTAGGTCGGAGGTGCACAGGAATCGAACCTGCCCGGGATGCTCCTCGCACCCCGCACCGGTGTTGAAGACCGGGGGCCGCACCAGCGGGCCGCGCACCTCCGCGGCGGAGTCTACGTCAATTGCCCGGGCCGATGCGACCCGGGGCGGGTCACATCGCGGGCTCTTGCTCGGGCGAGGTGAGGCCGCAGACCTCGAGGCAGCCGGTCGGGATGAACTTGCTGTCGCCGCGGATCTGGAAGACGTAGCGGGAGATCATCCCGTCGCTGGTGAACAGCCCGTACGGCATGCCCGAGAAGCGGTAGGTGTCCTGGCTGTTCGGGTACTCCTCAAGGTTGATGGTGAACGGGGTGCCGGGCTTGGCCGCGGTCGAGTCCTCGGGCGGCTCGGGCGGGGTCGCGCTGGTGTCCGTCGAGTACTCGGTCCACACCATCTTCGCGTCCTCGTAGAGGTAGTCGAAGCAGCGGCACTCGAACTCGCCGGTGTCGCACAGCGACGAGGTGATGTCGGTGCGGCCCATCGAGTCGACGCAGCTGGCCGCGGCCACCCGCTTGGCCTCGCTGTCGAAGTGGATGAGGAACTTGTCGACCCGATCCTGGTCGAGCGGGAAGATCCCCGTGCCGTCGAGGTCGAACTGGAACAGGGACCAGGTGCCCTGCTCCTCGAACAGGTACGTCGGGCCTTCTTCTTTGCAGGCGCCCGCCGCCACCACAAGGGCACAGAGGACGCCGAAGAGGGAGTGCTGGAGGGTGCGCATAGTCCCGGGCACGCTACCACAGGCGGGCCGGGACGAGCGCGTTTCGGGCGTTTGTCGCCGGCGTTGACAGCCCGGGGCCCTGTGTTTAGCTTCACGCGCGCCGTGACCGCAAAAAGGGACTATTACGAGGTTTTGGGCGTCGAGCGCGGGGCGGCGACGGCGGACATCAAGCGGGCCTATCGCAAGGCCGCCATGCAGTACCACCCGGACCGCAACCCGGGGAACAAAGAGGCCGAGGAGCGCTTCAAGGAGGCCGCCGAGGCGTTCGAGGTCCTCGGCGACGACGGCAAGCGCAAGCTCTACGACCAGTACGGCCACGAGGGCCCGGCCAGGGCCGGCTTCGGCGGCTTCGAGGGCACCGAGGAGATCTTCGCCCGCTTCAGCGACATGTTCGGCGACCTGTTCGGCGGGCTGGGGGGCGGCGGCCGCCGCAACGGGCCCCAGCGCGGCGCCGACCTCAAGGTCCGCGTGGTCATTCCCTTCACCGAGGCCGTCACCGGGGTCGAGCGCGAGGTCAACGTGCCCCGCCGCGAGA
Organism: Myxococcales bacterium; assembly: GCA_016793465.1. Next base: position 37,807 of record JAEUJW010000004.1, on the reverse strand, counting down.
CCTGCGAGGAGTGCAGCGGCAGCGGCGCGGCCGCGGGCACCCAGCCGGTCAACTGCGCGACCTGCCAGGGCCACGGCCAGGTCATCCACCGCCAGGGGTTCTTCACCGTGCAGACGGTGTGCCCGCGCTGCCAGGGCCAGGGCCAGACCATCGCCAGCCCCTGCCGCGCGTGCTCGGGCACCGGCGCGGTGCAGAAGGAGAGCACGCTGAAGCTGACCATCCCGCCCGGGGTCGACGACGGGCAGACCCTGCGCATCGGCCGGCGCGGCCAGGCGGGCGCCAAGGGCGGCCCGCCCGGCGACCTCTACGTGATCATCGGCGTCGAGGCCGACCCGCGGTTCGAACGCGACGAGTTCGACATCCACAGCAAGGTCTCGATCTCGATGGTCCAGGCGGCGCTCGGCTGCACCGTGCCGTCGCCGAGCCTGACCGGCGACTTCGACCTCGAGATCGAGGCGGGCACCCAGCCGGGCCAGGTCATCACCCGCAAGGGCAAGGGCATCCCGGTGCTCGGCTCGCGCGGCAACGGCGACCACCACGTGCACGTCGAGGTCAAGGTCCCGAGCAAGCTCTCGGGCGAGCAGGAGGAGATCCTGCGCGAGCTGGCCGAGAGCTTCGGCGAGAAGGTCTGCGAGAAGAAGGGCTTCTTCAGCAACCTGCGCAAGCGCAAGCGCTGACGCGCGTTGATGAAAGCTTGATGCGCCGGCGACGGCGGCTTGACGCGAACTCTACGCGGCCGCCGCCCGCGGCGCCGTAGCCTTGCGGTATGCGTTCGCTGGGTCGCTGGCTGCTTGGATTGGCGCTCGTCGCGGGCTGCGACGGCGTGCTCGCCGACAACTGGGTCGAGGTCGATCTGGCGGGCACCGACCAGACCTGGAACATGTACCCCGACTCGTGCACGCTGCTCGACGCCAACACCGTGAGCATCGTCGAGGGCGGCTACGACGGCGCCGCGCTGACGCTGGCGGTCGACCCGCTGCAAGGGTCGACGCGGGTCGGGATCGAGATCCCGCCGGCCGTCACCGGCGAGGGCGAGCCGGTCGCGCTGTGGCTGAGCGCCAGCGACGCCTGCGAGACGTTCGCGGTGGCGGTGACGACCAGCGAGTACACGACGACCGTGCAGGTCGACCTGGCCTGCGAGCTGCCGTGGGTCGGCGTGTGGACGTCGCTGACGTTCGTGGACTGTTAACCGCGCGGGTCCAGGCGCCGCACGGCGGCGCCGACGTGCACGCGCCCGGGCACGAGCACGCGCGCGTAGAGGCGGCTCCACCCGGGGTGCAGCTTGTGCGAGATGCGGGTGAACCCGCCGTCGAGGAAGCTGGCGGCGATGGTGGTGCACGGCGGAGCAGGGCCGGAGACCTCGAGCACGACCTCGTCGCCGACGGCCAGGCGATCGCCGGCGGCGAGCGTCGACCACTCGAGGCCGGCGAGCGTCAGGTTCTCGCCGGTGGTGCCAGGGGCGATCGGGTGGCCCTCGGCGACCAGCGCGTCGATGCGCTCCTGCGCGAACAGACAGACGGCCCGCTCGGGGCCGCCGTGGTGCTCGCCGTCGCGCTGCAGGTCGCCGACGACGCCGTCGCGGCGCAGCTCGGCGGCGGCGACGGCGTGCTTCGGCACGCCGCCCGCGGGGTTGACGTGCACGCCGACGACGCTGGCCGCCACGGTCATGACGGGCTCACTTGCTCGGCTCGGCCGAGTCGCACTTCTCGATCTCCGCCATGGTCTTGGCCTTGAGAATGCAGTCGATCGAGGCCTTGTCCGACTTCTCGCAGTCGGCGACGAGCTTGGGGCGCATGCCCTCGGCGACCTTTTTGGTGGCCTCGGGGTCGGCGCCGCCGTCCTCGCTGAGCTTGGCGACGTAGTGGTCCGCGAACTTCTTGCAATCGTCAGCGGACGGCTTGCCGCCGCCGCAGGCGCCGACCGTGGCGGCGACGATGAAGCCGGCGACGAGAGTGAGGGCGTGGCAGGAGCGCATGACGAGGACCTCCGGGCGAAGCGGGTGGGGGGCGAGGCGAAGCGGACGGCAGGCTAACGGACGGGCCCGGGCGGGACAACCGAAAACACCGAGCGGCCGGCGGTACGGAACGAGCGCCCGCGCCCGTCGGTCTCACGATCGATCACGGGCCGTCCATGAACGGATACCGGTGGCTGCGCAGCCCGACGAACGTCTCCTTAATTGTGCGCGGGGAGATCCAGCGGATCAGGTTGAGCGGGCTGCCGGCCTTGTCGTTGGTCCCGCTGGCCCGGCTGCCGCCGAACGGCTGCTGACCGACCACGGCGCCGGTCGGCTTGTCGTTGATGTAGAAGTTGCCCGCGGTGTGGCGCAGGGCGTTGGTCGCCACGGCGATGGCGGCGCGGTCCTCGGCGAAGATCGCACCGGTGAGCGCATACTCGCTGCCGCGGTCGCACAGCGCCAGCGTCTCCTTGTAGCGGTCGGCCGGGTAGACGTGCACCGTGAGCACCGGGCCGAACAGCTCCTCCTTCATGGTGCGGTACTCGGGCTCCTTGGCGACGATCACCGTCGGCTTGATGAAGTAGCCCTCGGTGTCGTCGCACTCGCCGCCGAGGACCTCCTCGATGCGGCCGCCCTGGCGCTGGCGGGCCTCGCCGATCGCGTCCTTCAGCTTGGCGTAGCTGCGGGCGTCGATCACCGCGCCCATGAAGTTGCGGAAGTCGGACACGTCGCCGACCTTCAGGTCGTGCACGCCCTCGGCCAGCTGCTCGCGGACCTTGGGCCACAGGCTGTCGGGGATGTAGGCCCGCGAGGCGGCCGAGCACTTCTGGCCCTGGTACTCGAAGGCGCCGCGCAGCAGGTTCTGGGCCAGCGAGGTGACGTCGGCGCTGGTGTGGGCGAACACGAAGTCCTTGCCGCCGGTCTCGCCGACCAGGCGGGGGAACTGGCCGTAGCCCTCGATGTTGTTGGCGATCGCCTTCCACATCTGGTGAAAGACCGCGGTCGAGCCGGTGAAGTGCACGCCGGCGAGGTCGCGGTGGGCGACCACCTGATCGCCGACCGTGCCGCCCGCGCCCGGCACGAAGTTGATGACGCCCGGCGGCAGGCCGGCGGCGTGCAGCAGCTCCATGATCACGCTGCCGCTCAGCACCGCGGTCGAGGCCGGCTTCCACACCACCGTGTTGCCGCACAGCGCCGGCGCGGTCGGCAGGTTGCCGGCGATCGAGGTGAAGTTGAACGGGGTGACCGCGAACACGAAGCCGTCGAGCGGGCGGTACTCGAGGCGGTTCCAGGTGCCCTGGGCCGACTGCGGCTGGTCCTTGTACAGCTGGGTCAGGTACTGGACGTTGAAGTTGAAGAAGTCGATGAGCTCGCAGGCGGCGTCGATCTCGGCCTGGTGGGCGGTCTTCGACTGGCCGAGCATGGTCGCGGCGTTGAGGCGGTCGCGGAACTCGGTGCGCAGCAGGGCCGCGGCGCGCAGGAACACGGCGGCGCGGTCCTCCCAGGCGAGCGCGGCCCACTCGGCGCGCGCGGCCTGGGCGGCGGTGATGGCGTCGGCGACCTCGATGTTGCCGGCCTGGTGGAACACGCCGAGCGGCTGGCGGCGGCGGTGCGGCACGATCAGCGGGGCCGTCTTGCCGGTGCGGACGGCCTTGCCGCCGATCCACAGCGGGATGTCGTGCGTCTTGCCGGCGAGGCTCGCGTAGGCGGCCTTGAGCTGATCACGCTCGGGCGAGCCCGGGGCATAGCTCCGGACCGGCTCGTTGACTGGTTCGGGGACGCGGAACAGACCGAAGGACATCGCGGCTGGGGCTCCGGGGCGAGAGCATGCCCAAAAACCCGCGCGACCGCGACGCTGCTGCAGGCGCCTCGCCGCTGCGGCGCGGGCGCGCGGGCGCGCGAGGTCCTCACGGGCGGCGGGATCGGATCAAGCCTCGCGTGCCGTAGAACCACAGGAAGAGGACCGCGAGCAGCCACGGGCCGGGGCCGGGCGAGGGTGCGACGGAGCAGCCCTGTTTGCCGACCGCGGGCGGGCCGAGGTCGGGCGCGGGCGGGGCGATGCGCGGGGGTTCGCGGGTGGTCGGCTCGGTCGTCGGGCGCCCGCCGAGCGGCGCGTTGCCGGGGCCGAGCGCGGCGAGGTCCTCGTCGGCGGTGCTGGCCAGGCGGGTGCGCGAGCACATCGAGTCGGTCAGCTCGCCGTCCTCGCGTTTGCTGGCGTAGAGCACATAGACCTTGCCGACGACGAGCGACCGGCCGCAGGCGGCCCCGCTGGCGCGGGTCGAGAGCTGCGCGGTCGGGCCCAATTCGCCCTTCCACACGCGCAGGACCTCGAGGTCGTAGCGGACCAGGCCCATGAAGCTGTCGGGGGCGGAGGCGTCGGCGGCGACGGCCTCGACGCGGGCCTCGAACACGGCGTCGGCGCGTTCGGCGGCGACGCTCGGCGGGGGAGGCAGCATGCAGGAGCAGGCGCGCGAGGCGTGAGGAAGCGCCCAGAGGGTCACGCCGACGGCGACGGCGAGCAGCGGCGATCCGCGGCGGAGGAGGCGAGAGGCCGCCGCGAGGAGGGTGGGGGCGTGGTGGTGCGAGGAGGCGGGGCGGGCGATCGGTCCGGGCGCGCGGAGATCGGGGGATCGGCGGGCCTGGGGGGGCGGACAGGGAGGTTGCCGTGCCAAGGGCTGCAAGCTAACCACTGGCGGGCCGCGGCGGCAAGCCGGGGCCCAGCGCTCAAAAACCATGCTCACGGTATCGGAAGTCACCAAGTCGTACGGGGGTAAGGTCCTGTTCGACGATGTCACCACCAGCTTCGAACCCGGACATCGATACGGCCTGACGGGGGCCAACGGGGCCGGCAAATCGACGTTCATGAAGATCCTCGCGGGTCAGCTCGACCCCGACAAGGGCAGCGTGTCGCGGCTGCCGCGGAGCCGGCTCAGCGTGCTCCACCAGGACCACTACCGCTACGAGCACGACCGCATCCGCGACGTCGTGATCATGGGCAACGCCAAGCTGTGGGCGGCGATGGCGGAGAAGGAGCGGCTGCTGGCGTCGGGCGACATGAGCGACGAGGTCGGCATGCGGCTCGGCGAGCTCGAGGGCACGATCGCCGAGGAGGACGGCTACAACGCCGAGTTCGAGGCGGAGCAGCTGCTCATCGGCCTCGGCATCCCGGCGAGCCAGCAGGAGGAGCCGCTGTCGGTCCTGACCGGCGGCATGCGCCTGCGCGTGCTGCTGGCCCAGGCGCTGTTCGGCAACCCCGACATCCTGCTGCTCGACGAGCCGACCAACCACCTCGACCTCGACTCGATCCACTGGCTGTCGAAGTTCCTGATGGAGTACCGCGGGGTGCTGGTCGTGATCTCGCACGACCGCCACTTCCTCAACGAGGTGTGCACGCACACCTCGGACGTCGACTACGAGAACATCATCAACTACACCGGCGGCTACGACGAGATGCTGCGCCAGAAGATCCAGTACCGGATCTCGGCGGAGAAGGGCAACGCCAGCAAGCAGAAGCGCATCAGCGAGCTGAAGGAGTTCATCCAGCGGTTCGGCGCCAACGCGAAGAAGGCCAGCCAGGCCCAGAGCCGGCGGCGGGCGATCGCCAAGATCGACCTCGTGGACCTGAAGCGCTCGAACATCCAGCGCCCGTTCATCCGCTTCGACCCCAAGGTGCCGAGCGGCAAGCTGGCGCTCAGCGTCGACCGCCTCGGCAAGACCTTCGAGCGCCCGGTGCTGAAGGACCTGACCTTCAACGCGGTCCGCGGCGAGAAGATCGCGGTGGTCGGCCCCAACGGCATCGGCAAGACGACCCTATTAAAGTGCCTGGCGGGGGTGTACGAGCCGGACCGCGGCAAGATCACGCTCGGGCACGAGGTCAGCATCGGCTACCTGCCGCAGGACCACGAGGAGGGCATCGGCAAGGCCGACAACATGACGGCCTTCCAGTGGCTGTATCAGTGGGACCCGAAGTCGACGGTCGAGGAGATCCGCGGGCTGCTCGGGCGCATGCTGTTCCCCTCGGAGGACGCCGACAAGCCGGTCAAGGCGCTCAGCGGCGGCGAGACGGTGCGCCTGCTGATGGCCAAGCTGACGCTGACCCGGCCGAACCTGCTGCTGCTCGACGAACCGACCAACCACCTCGACCTCGAGTCGATCCGCGCGCTCACCGAGGCCATGCAGAAGTACGAGGGCACCCTGATCTTCGTCAGCCACGACCACGCGATGATCGCCGAGGTCGCCACCCAGGTGCTCGAGCTAAAGGGCGACAGGGGCTTCGACCTGTTCCCCGGGTCGTACGAGGAGTTCCTCGAGAAGACCGGGAAGAACGAGAAGCGCTGAGCCGGCGCGGTCGGGCGGCGGTCGAAGCTCGGAGATCGAGAGGCCGGTCCGGGCGTCGCGCCCTGGCCGGCCTCTGCGCGCGGGCGGGGGCTCGCGCCGCCGCTGCGCTGTGGGCCGGCGACCGCGCGGGCGCCCGCGTCGCGCCGCAGCGGGGCCGCGGCGACGTCGCGCGATCACTGCGCGGGCGGCGGGGCAGGATCGCCCCGGTCGAGGTGATATGGTGGCGTGATGCGCAGTCGCTGGGTCGTCGGAGTCTCGCTGGTGTTCCTCGGGTGCAGCCCGTTCACGTCGAGGTCGTCGGCGGCGCCGGTCGCGGGGACGGGCTCGGATGCGCCGGTGGCGACGATCGGCGGGGAGCCCGCTCCGACGCCCGCGCCGACGCCCGCGGCCGGCGACGACCGGGACGGCGACAAGATCGCCGACGCCGGCGACCGCTGCCCCGACGCGGCCGAGACCTTGAACGGGGTCGAGGACGAGGACGGGTGCCCCGACGCCGCCGCGGGGGCGAAGGTCGAGGAGCCGCGAGGGACGACGCCGACGAGCGGGACCCAGGCGGCGGCGGACGTGGCGATCGGCGGGGTGGAGTTCGACGAGAAGAAGGCCGAGGTGACCGCGGGGCGCCAGGCGGAGCTCGACCGGGCGGTGGCGATTTTAAAACAGAGCGCGCTGGTGCGGGTGGCGATCGTCGGGCACACGCAGGCCAGCGAGAACCGCAAGCTGGGGCTCGAGCGGGCCGAGTCGGTGCGCGACTACCTCGTCGACGCGGGCATCGACGGGGCGCGGCTCGAGGTGCGCAACGTCGGGGCGGACCAGCCGCTCGGCGGCGACGCGGCCAGGGATCGCCGCGTCGAGTTCAAGGTGCTGCCGCAGTAGCGGCCGGACCGCGGCGGGGACGCGGCCAGGGATCGCCGCGTCGAGTTCAAGGTGCTGTCGCAGTAGCGGCCGGACCGCGGCGGGGACGCGGCCCGGATCGCCGCGTCGAGTTCAAGGTGCTGTCGTAGTAGCGGCCGGACCGCGGCGGGGACGCGGCCAGGATCGCCGCGTCGAAGTCGAGGTGCTGTCGCGGTGGCGGCCGGACCGCGCCGACGCCAAGAATCGCCACGTCGAGTTCAGGGCGCTGTCGTAGTGGCGGCCGGGGCGCGCCGGCGAGCGTGGACACGCGAAGAGGTGGTCGCGGCGCGGCGACCCTCGACGAGGGCGCGCTAGAACTTGTCGCGGGCGGAGAGGACCTTCTCGACGTAGCGCTTGCTGCCGTCGGGGACGCCGCGGCCGCCTTTCTTCTGCCACTTGCGCACGTGGCCGGGGCCGCCGTGGAAGGCGGCGAGGCCGAGCTCGGGGCTGCCGAACTTGCGGATCATGCGGGACAGGTAGAGGCTGCCGGCGCGGATGTTGAAGCCGGGGTCGTAGGGGCGCGAGCGTTCGCCGAGGCTGCCGGCGAGCTCGCGGGCGGTGGCGGGCGCGAGCTGCATGAGGCCGAGGTTGCCGCCGGGGCTGCGGGCGCGGCTGTTGAACTTGCTCTCGACCCAGATGAGGCCGTTGATGAGGCGCGGGTCGAGGCGGTAGCGCTGGGCCGCGGCGTGCACGTGGGGCTGGACCGCGGCGATCTGCTGGCGCTGCGCCGTGGGCCAGCCGGGCTCGACCGCGCCGCCGTGGGGGAGAGCGCCGGGAGATCGCGCTGTCTCGACCCGTGAGCCTGCACATGCGATGCCCGTCAGCGACAGGCCCATCAGGAACCAGGTCAACGTCCAGGGCGCCTGCTTCATGGCCCGATGGCGTTTATCACGCCAGAGCCACCGCAGAGCCGCGCGTAAACGTCGGGGTCCGGTGTGGGTAGGCATACGGAGGAAATATCCTACATGTCGGATGTCGGCCAATTTTCGGGGGGCGAGCCGGTGAGAAGCGCGACGGCACGTGGGAGTCCTGGTTGAAAGGTGGGAATTGTTCGAGGATGTTAGGTCTGAAGCGGGTCCGATCCCGAGGAGGCGTCATGAGCAAGCGAGCGGTCGTAACGGCGTTGGGGTGCGTGATCGCGGGGCTTGCGGGCCCGGGGGTGGCGAGCGCGGAGGGGTGGAACCCGTACGCCCGGATGCCGTCGCCGGGGCCGATCGAGGTGGACATGGCGGAGCTCGTGCTGGCGCCGCGGGTGGCGGAGCCGGTCATTCAGCCCGACCTGTCGCGGCTGGGGGCCGAGCCGCAGCCGCAGGCCACGCCGGAGCCGGGCCAGCTGCCGCCGGGGTGGGTGCAGCTCGGCGAGGTCGTGCAGCGGGAAGAAGTGGCGATGGGGTTCGCCGCGGTCGCGCCCGAGCCGCCGGCGGCGTGGGAGGACATCGAGGGCAACCAGTACCCGCGCAAGCACACGCTGTTCCTCAACTTCAACGGGGCGACGCTGTACGGCGGGGAGGACAACTCGGCGGAGAACAAGTCGTCGCTGGCCAAGCCGGGGCACAAGTACCCGCAGTTCGGCGGGGCGGAGTCGTCGGCGCTGGCGATCGTGCAGGCGGTCCAGGAGGACATGGCGAGCTTCGGCGTGGTGATCCAGTACGCCAAGCGGCCGAGCAAGACGATCCCGTACACCATGGCGATGGTCGGCGGGCAGTGGCAGGACACCAACATCGGCGACCCCGCGGGCGGGGTGGCGCCGGGCACCGACTGCGAGGCGCGCGGGCAGCGGCACGTGGTCTACGCGTTCGACACCTCGTCGGCGACGGTCGGGCAGGAGGCCGCGCACGCGTGGGGCCTCGACCACACGATGGGCTCCGACCGCATCATGAGCTACCAGCCGGGCAACAACAAGCGCTTCGGCGACAACTGTCAGGACCTGTGCGAGGAGGCGTGCCAGGGGCCCGGCACGATCGGCTGCCGGCTGGTCCACGAGAAGTACTGCGGCGTGGGCTCCGAGCAGCAGAACGACCTCGCGGAGCTCGGGTTCATCTTCGGGACCAACGAGCCGGACACCGAGGCGCCGGAGGTCAGCATCGTCGCGCCGGAGGGCGACGTGGAGCTCGCGGTCGGCGACGACCTGGCGATCGCCGGGTTCGTGCACGACAACTACGGCGGCGTCGGCTGGAAGCTCATCGTCAAGAAGGACGGGGCGGTCGTCTTCGACGAGGTCGACTACGAGAAGAAGCTGGCGTGGAACTTCTCGAACACGCCGCAGGGGGTCTACGAGGTCACGCTCGAGGCCGAGGACCACTTCGGGCACGTCGTGCAGGACACGGTGATCGTGACGGTGGGCGACCCGCCGCAGAGCTCGGGCAGCGCCGAGGGCACCGGGTCGGCGGAGGGCGGCTCGTCGTCGGGGTCGGCGGAGGTGACCGGCGACGTGCCGACCGGGGACTTCCAGACGTCGGGCGGCGGCGAGGCCTCGGGCTCGTCGGAGACCGGCGTGAACGTCGACGACGGCGGCGGGTGTCGGATCTCCGGCGGGGCCGGGGGTCCGGCGGGGCTGGTGGCGCCGGTGCTCGGGCTCGGGCTGGCCTGGCGGGCCCGCAGGCGCCGTTCGGCGGCGGTCTAGGCTGGCGCGGAGCGCGCGGCGGGGACTCCTGCGGCCGCGCGGGCCGCTTGACCCGGGGTTGGCTTCCCGTTATAGCCCCTCTCCCTCGCGCTCGGCGGGGCACATACCGAGCAGCCGCAGTCGGCTCCCGACTGCCGCCCGGGCGGGCGCATCGTCCAGGCAATGAGAGTTTCCGTGAGCGAGCTTCAACAAGCCATCATTCGCACCGGCGGCAAGCAGTACCGCGTGAGCCCCGGTTCCATCCTCAAGGTCGAGAAGCTGGCGGCCGACAAGGGCGCGAAGGTCCAGCTCGACGTGCTGCTGGTCGGTCAGGGCGACGCCGTGAAGATCGGCACGCCGCTGGTCGCGGGCGCGGCGGTCGAGGCCGAGGTCGTGAGCCACGGCCGCGGGGCCAAGATCATCGTCTACAAGTTCCGTAAGCGCAGCAACTACCGCAAGAAGCAGGGCCACCGTCAGGCCTACACCGAGATCAAGATTACGGGCATCAGCGGCTGATGATCGGCTGCTCCCCGGGGGGACACGACGATGGCACATAAAAAAGGGCAAGGATCGATCAAGAACGGCCGCGACTCCAACTCGCAAAAGCGCGGGGTGAAGATCTTCGGCGGTCAGGTCGTGCGGGCCGGCAACATCCTGGTTCGTCAGGTCGGCAGCAGCTTCCACGCGGGCGCCAACGTCGGCACCGGCAAGGACTACACGCTGTTCGCGCTGGTCGACGGCACGGTTCGCTACTACAAGCGGGGCCACGAGCGCACCGCCTACGTGGCGATCGACCCGGTCGGGGCCGAGGGCGCCGACGAGGGCCGGCAGGCCAAGCCGGGCTGGACGCCGCCGGCGTAGTGGCGCGGCCCTTCGGGGCCGGAGAGGGATCCGTGCGGTTCATCGACCTGGTGCGTATCGTCGTCCGAGCGGGCGATGGAGGGGACGGCCTGGTCGGGTGGCGGCGTGAGAAGTTCGTGCCCGACGGCGGGCCGGCGGGCGGCGACGGAGGCCACGGCGGAGACGTGGTGTTCGTCGCCGACGATCATCTGACGACGCTGCTCGACCTGAAGTTTCGCCAGCACTTCGCGGCGGAGCCCGGGAAGCCGGGCGGGCCCAACAAGATGGCGGGCAAGAGCGGCGAGGACCTGCGCATCCGCGTGCCGGTCGGGACCACGGTGATCATGGAGGCCGTGGCCGGACCGCCGGGCGAGCGGCCGCCGTGGCTCGAGGCCAGCGAGGACGGGATGGAGAACATCAACGTCGCGTGGCTCGAGGACGAGGCCGAGCCCGAGGTCGTGGCGATGCCCGAGCCGGCGCGGCCGAAGCGGGGCAAGCGGGACAAAGAGAAGGAGGCCGAGCTGCCGCCCGAGCCGGGTGAGGTGCTGGGCGACCTGACGACGGCCGGGCAGGAGCTGGTGGTCGCCAGGGGCGGGCGCGGCGGTCGCGGCAACGTGCACTTTCGCAGCTCGACCAACCGGGCGCCGGACTACGCGGAGCCGGGCACGCCGGGCGACGCGTACTGGCTGCGGCTCGAGCTGCGGCTGCTCGCGGACGTGGGCATCGTCGGGTTCCCGAACGTCGGCAAGTCGACCTTCATCCGGGCGATCTCGAGGGCGCGGCCGAAGGTCGGGGACTACCCGTTCACCACGCTGGTGCCGCAGCTCGGCGTGGCGGTGCTGCCGGGCGGCGAGCGCTCGCTGGTCGTCGCCGACGTGCCGGGGCTGATCGTCGGGGCGAGCGAGGGGCGCGGGCTCGGGCTCGATTTTTTGCGCCACCTCGAGCGCACGCGCGTGCTGCTGCACCTGCTGGCGCCGGACTACGGCGAGGGGCGCGAGCCGATGGCCGACCTCGCGGCGCTCGAGCGCGAGCTGAAGCGCTACGGGTCGATGTTCGACGGGCGGCCGCGGGTCGTCGCGCTCAATAAGGTCGACACGCCGGAGGCGGAGGCGATGGTCGAGCCGCTGCGCAAGGCGCTGCGGGCCCAGGGCATCCCGCTGTTCCCGGTGTCGGCGCTGTCGGGCGAGGGCGTGCCGGAGCTGCTCGAGGCGCTGTGGCGGCGGGTCGACATGGTGCGCAGGCAGGACGCGGCGCGGGCCGCCGCCGAGGCCGACGCGGCGCTCTGAGGCCGCGGGTGGCCCACGGGCGGGACGGGTGGCCCACGGGTGGGCCAGCTCGGGTCGAGCCATCCGCGTAAGTGCTTGGATTCGCTGCGCGCGGGCGGGCCGCGAGATTGCACGTACGGGCGCATGCACAAGCAACACGCTGCGCTTCGAATGTTGTTTCGTCAGGACCCCGGGCTCGCGGTGACGTTGATTGGTCGCCGCGGCGACGTCGAGCTCCCGGAGGGCTGCACGGCGCACCGCGGCGACCCGGTGCTCGCGCCCGGAGATCCGACGATGGAGGCCGACGCGGTCACATTATTAAAAGATGCGGAGGGGTGACGCGGCTCGGGATCGTGGTCGACCTGGCGGTGGGGGTCGACGAGGCGAAGAAGCGCATGTGGATGGTCCACGGCGACGCGCTGCGCGAGCGCGAGGGGGCGCCGTGCGCGGTGCTGGTGTTCGCGGTGACCGCGGACCTGGCGGCGTGGGCGTGCGCGCAGGAGCGGCCTCAGATCTGGACGCCGAGCACGAAGCCGGGCCACAGGTGGAGCAGGACGTCGGGCTCCGACGCGTAGCTGCGGCGCAGCGCGGCGTACTGGTAGCCGAGGCGGGTGCGGTCGCCGGTGTAGTCGACCTGCGAGTTGAAGGTGGGGCCGCCGAACACGGCGAAGCGCCGGGCGAGCTGATAGGCGACCATCAGCCGCAGCGTGTTTAGTAGTGCGGGCTGCTGGTGGAGGTCGAAGCCGATGTGGGCGCTGTACGTGGCGAGGTCGACCTCGACGCGGAGCTTGTCGGTCGGGCGGATCGTCCCGCCGAAGCCGAGGCCGAACATCACGCCGCGACCGCGGCCGCCGGGCTGCACGCCGGCGGTCAGGAAGGTGTACGTGTGCCTGGCGCGCAGCTTCAAGGCGATGTTGACGGCGGCGACGTCGCTGGTCCACACGTCGAGCCAGGCGCCGCCCTTGCGGGTGACGGCGAGCACGCCGAGCGAGGCGTCGGCCTCGTCGGCGTAGTTGATGAAGCCGATCTGGGCGCCGCGGGCCCGGCCGCGGGTCACGTTGACGACGCCGATCTGGGCGCCGTGGGCCTCGCCGGCGAGGTTGATCGCGCCGAGCTGGACGCCGCCGGCGCGGTCGGCCCAGTTGGCGCCGAAGCTGAACTGGAGGCCGCGCAGGCCGCGGGCGACGTTGACGGAGGCGAGCTGCAGGCCGTGGGCCGGGCCGAGGGCGATGTTGGCGGCGCCGGCGATCTGCAGGCCGCGCATGCGGCCGAGGGCGACGTTGGCGGCGCCCGACAGCTGCAGGCCGCGGACGTCGCGGCCGACCCAGTTGGCGGCGCTGGCGAGCTGCACGCCGGCGAGGTCGTCGATGGTCCAGTTGGCGCCGAGGCTCAGCTCGAAGCCGTGGAGCTGGTGGGCGCGGCCGAGCAGGAGGTTGAAGGCGAGGTAGTTGCGGACCTTGCGGCGCCGCTCGAGGTTGTTGACGGTGATCGGCGGCACGAGGCCGGCGGACACGGGGATCACGCGGACCTCGTCGGTGGTCGTGGTCGGGCCGCCGCGCGCGGTGGTGGGCTCGGCGGCGACGGCCACGAGGTCGGCGCCGCGGAGCTCGCTGCGGCGGCCGCGGGTGACGTCGATCTTCGTGCGGTGGAGGGCGCGGCCGTCGTCGACGGTGATCGTGTAGGTGCCGGGCTCGAGGGCGAGGGTGACGGGGCCGGCGCCGACGCCCTTGTACAGCTCGGCGGCGAGGTCGCCGCGGCTGTCGCGCACGTAGACGCGGCCGCCGACGGTGGGGCCGAGCTCGAGCGTGGCGGAGGTGTCGCGCAGGTCGGTGAGCACGAGGTCGCCGCTGCCGACCAGCTGGATGTCGTAGGCGGGGTGCTGGGCGCGGCCGGGGGTGGCCTCGGTGCCGGCGAGGGTCTCGTCGAAGGCGAAGCGGTAGGCCTCGTGGAGGGTGACGCGGCGGTCGCGGTCGACGTCGGCGGCGCCGCGCAGGCCGCTGACGAGGAAGTGGGTGAAGTACGAGCCGCCGATGCGGTCGCTCTCCTGGGCGGCCTCCTCGGCGGTGCTCGAGGTGAGGAAGGCGTGGCCCTCGACGCTGGCGTCGCCGGTGGCCAGCGGCGGGCGCATGCGGCCGCCCTTGGCCCGCACGAACGCGCCGGAGCTGCAGGAGTCGAGCAGGCCGAGGTGCACGTGCGCGGGCACGGCGTCGATGTGGGCGCGCAGGCTGCGGTAGTCGAGGCGGCGCCCGCCGAGCAGCAGGCCGCGGTCGTCGGCGTGGCCGGAGTAATAAAAGATGAACTGCACGCGCTCGCCGGCGGCGCGGGCGGCCTGGGCGCGGGCGGTGGCCTTCAGGAAGCCGGCGGCGAGCTGCTCGGGGGTGGGCTCGAGCAGGACGACGCGGTCGGAGGGGTCGACGCCGCCGAGGTCGGCGAGCACGCGGGCGAGCGCGCGGGCGTCGCTGCCGGCGTAGCGCAGCTTGACGCGCTCGGGGCCGCCGTCGTTGATGCCGACGACGAGGGCGATGCGGCGGGCGGCGACGGCGGCGGGCTCGGCGGCGAGCTGGGGGGCGGCGCTCGCTAGCCTCGGGGCGAGGGTCGCGAGCAGGACCGCGAGCAGGCGGGTGGTGCGGGCGGCGCGACGAGGGAGGGTCGGCTGCTCGGCGAGCGGTGGGACGAGAGCCCGCGGGTCTGCGGCTCGACGGAGGAGGGTTGCGAGGAGGTGCGTCATGGGGCGGGCTCCTCGGCGGGAGGTGGGACGAGGGCCCGCGGGTTCGCGGCTCGACGGAGAATGGTTGCGAGGGGGCGCGTCATGGGGCGGGCTCCTCGGCGGGAGGTGGGACGAGGGGACCGCGGGTTCGCGGCTCGACGGAGGAGGGTTGCGAGGAGGCGCGTCATGGGCGGGCGGCTCGACGAGGAGGATTCGGACGGCGATCAGCGGGTCGGCTTCTCGACGAGGAAGGAGGTCTGGCGGGCGCCGGTCGGGAGGGCGAGAGGGGCGTGCGCGGGGTCGGGGCCGCCGGCGAGCTCGCGGGCGGCGGTCATGAGGTCGACGACGGCGAGCGGGGCGTCGGCGGTGATGAAGACGAAGCGTTCGAACCGCGGGGCGTCGTCGAGCTCGTAGGCCTGGGGCAGGCGGACGGCGCCGTCCTGGCGCAGGGCGGTGGTGTCGGCGATGCCGGCGGGGTGGTGCAGGGTGACGAGGCCGTCGCCGTCGAGCGAGAGGATGACGCCGTGGGCCGCGCCGGCGGCGATGTAGCTGACCTGCAGGACGTCGCGGGCGTGGGCGCGGGCGGGCGAGGTGAGCTCGACCGCGGCGGCGCCGGCCTGGC
The DNA here is from genome assembly GCA_016793465.1 of Myxococcales bacterium. Next base: position 22,588 of record JAEUJW010000004.1, on the reverse strand, counting down.
GGTGGAGCACGAGGCGGGGCTCGAGGCCCTTGATGCGCACGCCCTCGGGCGGGTCGATCGGCGCGGGCCCGGTGGTGGTCGGTGCGCGCGGGTCGTCGCTGTCACCTGGCCGAAGGACCAGGAGGGCGACGGCGGCGCAGGCCAGCGCGGGGCCGGCGTACCGGAGGACGCGGGCGCGCCGGGGGACGCGGGCGTCGAGGCGGCGCTGGACCGCGGCGGCGATCGCGGGCGGAGGGTGGGCGGCGAGGATCTGCGCGTCCGAGGCGGCGAGCGCGGCGAGGCGGGCGTCGGCGTCGGGGCCGAGGTCGGCGAGCACGGCGGCGCGGCGCCCGGGCGTGAGCTCGCCGCGGGCGAGCTGCTCGAGGTGCAGCGGCGGAACGGCGGGCGGTGCGTACGGGGTCGCGGGGGTGTCGGGTGAGCGATTGGCGGGTCGGTCGGGTGGGGGAGGGACGGGTCGCTCGGCGGGCCGTGCGTCCGGGGTCGCGGGGGTGGCGGGTGAGCGATTGGCGGTTCGCTCGGGTGCGGGAGGGCCGGTGCGCTCGGCGGGCGGTGCGTGCGGGGTCGCGGGGGTGTCGGGGTCGCGGAGACTGGCGGGTTCGACGGTGGGGCGGGGGTGTGCGTCGTGGGGGTCGTGGTTCGTCATGCGACCTCCGGGAGGTTGGAGACGCCGGCGCGGAGGGTGCGGAGGCGCTTGCGGACGCCGGAGACGGACATGCCGACGGCCTCGGCGACCTCTTCGAGGGTCATGCCGTCGAGGAGGTGGAGGACGGCGATGGTGCCGGTGGAGGCCGGCTGGGCGGCGAAGAACCTGTCGAGGAGGCGGCGGGCGAGGCCGCGGGACTCGGGGTCGTCGGCGGCGGCGATCTGCCACAGGAGGTCGGACTGCGGGTCCTCGGGGCGACGTCGGCGCGAGCGCAGGCGATTCAAGCAGAGGTTGGTGGCGATCGTATACAGGAGGCTCGAGGCGCCGCGGTCGGTGAGGCGGTCCTGGTGGGTCAAGAGCTGTACGAACACGTCTTGCATGGCGTCCACGGCCTGGGGCTCGTCGCCCAGCAGGCTCCGGCAGCGGCGCAGGACCATGGGTCCGTGGCGCCGGTAGAGGTCCTCGACGTCGATGGGCACTGGGGTCAGCACCGGGCGGTCTGGCGGGTGCAACACCGCGGGGCCGCCGAGGTGTCACCGGAATCTTCAGGGCGGGTTCGCGCGCGGCGCATGGCCGGATGATCGAGGCCGCTCGCTGCACAAGCAAGTGACACTTTAATAGACGGCCGGTGTTGCAGGCGGCATGCACCTGCTCCGCATGGTCCCCGCGATGGTCTCTTTATTAATCGTGACGCCCGGCTGCAAGGGCGACGCGTCGGGCGAGTCTGACGATTCGTCGGGGTCGTCGAGCGACGCCTCGGGCGGTGACACGGCCGAGCCGACCGGCGAGGCGGCGGGGCCGACGTACTGGCAGGACGTGGCGCCCGTCTACTTCAAAAATTGTGTGGCTTGCCATCAGGGCGGGGGGATCGCGCCGTTCGGGCTCGATACGGCCGAGGAGGCGGCGACGTGGGCGGCGGCCAGCGCCGACGCGGTGGCGCGGCGGACCATGCCGCCGTGGCTGGTGACCGACGACGGCAGCTGCAACGAGTTTCGCGGCTCGCGGGCGCTGGCGGACGAGGACATTGCGACGATCGCCGCGTGGGCGGCCGCGGGGGCGCAGGCGGGGGAGGAGCGCGACGACCTGGTCGTGCCGGCGCCGCCGCACCTCGAGGACGGCGTCGACGTGCTCACCCCGGAGTTCGCGCCGGAGCCCGCGGGCGGGCCGCTGGCGGAGTTCGACGAGTACCGCTGCTTCTTGCTCGACCCGGGCATCGACGAGGACCTGTGGATCGCGGGCTACGAGGTCAGCCCGGGCAACGCGCCGCTCGTGCATCACGTGCTGGGCATGCCGGTGGACCCGTCGCTGGTGACCGAGAGCGGGCTGACGAACGCCGAGGTGATGCAGGCGCTCGACGACGAGTCGCCGGAGCGCCCCGGCTGGCCGTGCTTCAGCGCGGCTGGCGAGGGCGTGGAGATCGACGGCTTGCCGGTGACGTGGGCGCCGGGCATGGGCGCGGTGCGCTACCCCGAGGGCACCGGGGTGCGCATGGGCAAGGACCACGCGTTCGTGGTGCAGGTGCACTACAACCTGCACGAACCCGAGCTGGCGGGCCAGACCGACGCGACGCGGGTGCGGCTGGATCTGGTGGAGAGCGTCGCGCGGCCGGCGTTCGTCGACATGGTCGACCTCTTCATCAACACCCTGTTCACGGGCGAGCCGGGGCAGATCCCCGCGGGCGAGGCCGCGGCGCTGGTGACGTGGGACGCCGACGTCGGGGCGTGGTACGTCGAGGGCACCGGCGCCGAGGCGGTCGAGGTGCACGGGGTCTTCCCGCACATGCACGAGCGCGGGCGGCGGTGGCGGGCCGAGCTGATCGACGGCGACGAGGCGCGCTGCCTCGGCGAGGTGCGGGCGTGGGACTTCGACTGGCAGCTGTTCTACTTCTACGACGAGCCGCTGGTGCTGCGGCCGGGGACCAGGCTGCGGGTCACCTGCGAGTACGACACGCGCGACGTCGCCGAGCCGGTGACGCCGGGCTGGGGCACGCAGAACGAGATGTGCCTCGCGGGGCTGTTCGTGGTGCCGTAGTCAGTGCTGTCTAGACGGGTTGAGATTACGGCGAGGGCCTCGCGCCTCGCGCAGCAGGCGGGCGCGGCCCTCGTCGCTGTCGGCCTCGCGGTGGAGGACCTTGACGGCGACGGTGCGGCCGAGGTGTGAGAGAACGACGTGGCGGCCGACGACGGCGCCGGGCGGGAGGTCGACCGGGCGCGCGTCGGGCGCGAGGGCCTCGGTGGATTCGCCGGCCCAGGTCGAGCGGTCGGTCGAGCGGGGCCGATCTCGGCGGGGTTGCGGCGGGGGCGGCGGGCGCAGTTGCGGCGGCCGGCGACTGCGGTCATGGTCGCGGGGTTGGCCGCGCAAATTTTCAAGAAGTCCGTCGAGATCGCCGCGCCGGCGGCGGTGGTGTGGGCGTTTCACGAGCGGCCCGACGCGCTCGAGCTGCTGACGCCGCCGTGGATGCGGGTGAAGGTGGTACAGCCGCCGCGCTCGCTGGCGGTCGGGACGCGGGTGGTGCTGCGCATGTGGGTCGGGCCGCTGCCGCTGACGATCGAGGCGGTGCACGTGGCCTACGAGCCGGGGCGGATGTTCGCCGACAAGGTCGAGGGCGGGCCGTTCGCCGCGTGGTTGCACCGGCACATCGTCGAGCCGACCGAGCACGGCGCGCGCCTGACCGACGACATCACCTACTCGCTGCGGGGCGGGGCGCTCGGGCAGCTGGTGGCGGGCCGGATGGTCGAGCGGACGCTGACCCGGCAGTTCGAATATCGCCACGCGGTGACCAGGCGGGTGTGCGAGGAGGAGGCCCGCGGGCGGTGAGCGCGGGGGCGCGGACGGGCGCGCGCGGTGCTAGAAGTCGGCTCGAGTCATGACCATGCATCGAGTCTCGGAGCGGGTGTGTTCGCGGTCGCTGGTGTACGCGGGGCTGGTGGCGCTGCTGGTGGGGGCGGGCTGTCGTCCGCGGGCGGTGCAGGCGGCGCCCGCGGTGCCCGCGAAGGCGTCGGCGGCGAAGGAGCAGCGGCCGGCGAGGGCGCGGGCGCTCGGCGTGGCGTTCGAGGGCGAGCCGGGGCCGCTCAACGCGATCACCGATGTGGCGGGGCTCGAGGTCGGGCACGCGACGATCGTGGCCGGCGACGGCGAGCACGCGGTGCGCACGGGGGTGACGGCGGTGTTCCCCCGCGGCAAGCGGTCGATCGTGCCGGTGTTCGCGGGCTGGTCGGCGCTCAACGGCAACGGCGAGATGACGGGCACGACGTGGGTCGAGGAGGGGGGTCTGCTCGGCGGGCCGGTGATGCTGACCAACACCAACAGCGTGGGCGTGGTCCGCGATGCGGTGGTGGCGTGGGCGATCGCGCGGTTCCCCGGGACCGACGCGGCCTGGGACCTCGGCCTGCCGGTGGTGGCCGAGACGTACGACGGGTTCTTGAACGACATCGACGGCTTCCACGTGACGCGCGAGCACGCCTTCGCGGCGATGGACGCGGCCAGCGGCGGCCCGGTGGCGGAGGGCAACGTCGGCGGCGGGACCGGGATGATGGCGTTCGAGTTCAAGGCGGGGATCGGCACGTCGTCGCGCAGGCTGACGACCGGCGCGGGCGGCTACACGGTCGGGGCGCTGGTCCAGGCCAACTTCGGGCGGCGCGGCGAGCTGACGATCGCGGGGGCGCCGGTGGGCCGGGAGATCGCGGAGCTGCTGCCAGCCCTGCCGAAGAAGGACAGCCGCGACGGCTCGATCATCGTCGTGGTCGCGACCGACGCGCCGCTGCTGCCGCACCAGCTGAAACGCCTGGCGCGGCGGGTGTCGCTGGGGATCGGTCGCGTCGGCGGGCTGGCCCACAATTCTTCGGGCGATATCTTCGTCGCGTTCTCGACGGCCAACGCGGAGGCGGCCGAGGCGAAGGCGACGCTGGTGGCCAACGATTCGCTCGACCCGCTGTTCGCGGCGACCGTGCAGGCGACCGAGGAGGCGATCGTCAACGCGCTGACCGCGGGCGAGACGATGACGGGGGTCCGCGGCGCGCGGGTGTACGCGCTGCCGCACGCCCGGCTGCAGGCGGCGCTGAAGAAGTACAACCGGGCGGCGAAGCGCTGAGGTCGGGCCTGTGCCCCCTCAGGCGAGGGGGCGGGCGCGCAGCTCGGCCTTCAGGACCTTGCCCATGGCGTTGCGCGGGAGGGCCTCGACGATGCTCAAATGGCGGGGGCGCTTGTGCGGGGAGAGGGCGGCGGAGACGTGGGCGGCGAGCTGCTCGAGCGTGGGCGGCGCGGCGGGGTCGCTCGGCACGACGTAGGCGACGATGGTCTCGCCGAGGTCGGGGTCGGGCAGGCCGACGACGGCGGCCTCGCGCACGGACGGGTGTTCGACGAGGGCGGCCTCGATCTCGCCTGCGCCGATCTTGAATCCCCCACTTTTAATTAAATCGGTGGCGCGGCGGCCGACGATGCGGATCGATCCGGCGGCGTCGCGGTCGGCGAGGTCGCCGGTGTAGAACCAGCCGTCGGCGTCGCGCACGGCGGCGGTGGCGGCGGGGTTGTTGAGATATTCGCTGAAGAGGTTGGGGCCGCGGACGGCGATCTCGCCGATCTGGGACTCGTCTCCGGGGGGGATGGTGTTGCGCTGGTCGTCGACGAGGCGGAGCTCGACGCCGGGGAGCGGGGGGCCGACCCGGCCGGGCTGCGGGGGGCCGTCGATGGGGACGGCGCAGTTCATGAGGGTCTCGCTGAGGCCGTAGCGCTCGTAGACGTCGCGGCCGCAGGCGGCGCGCAGGCGCTGGTGCTCGCGCAGGGGGAGGCCGGCGGATCCGGAGATCAACAGCCGGGCGCGGCGCAGGCCGGCGACGATCGCGGGGTCGTCGACGGCGAGGTCGGCGAGGCGGGTGTACATGGTGGGGACGGCGAACAATACGGCATGCTCGTGCAGGGCGGCGGCGAGGGCGGCGGGCTCGAAGCGCGGCTGCCAGTGGAGCCGGCCGCCGACGCGCAGGCTGCCGTACCAGCCGAGCACGAGGCCGTGGGCGTGGAACAGCGGGAGGGCGTGCACGACGGTGTCGGCGGCGGTCCAGCGCCACACGCGGGCGAGCGCGTCGAGGTTGCCGGCGACGGCGCGCGCGGACAGCACGGCGCCCTTCGGCAGGCCGGTGGTGCCCGAGGTGTAGAGGATGATGAGCGGGTCGTCGTCGACGCGGCGCCGCGGGGGCGGCGTTGTTGATAATGGGCCGGGCGCGGGGAGCTGGAGCGGCGGCGGGAGCGGGCTGTCGGCGATGTCTTCGGGCTGGGCGGCGAGGCAGAGCCCGGGGGCGGCGTCGGCGGCGATGTGGGCGGTCTCGCGGGTGCCGAGCCTTGGGTTGAGCGGGACGGTGACGACGCCGGCGAGGGTGCAGGCGGCGAGGGCGACGGGGGTGCGGATGTCGCCCTGCGTCCAGACGCCGACGCGCTCGCCCTTTTTAATATTGGCGGCGCGCAGGAGCTCGACGATCGCGTCGCAGGCGGAGGCGAGCTCGGCGGCGGTCAGCGTGGTGTCGCCGACGGTGAGTACGGGGCGCTCGGGGCGCTCGGCGAGGACGGGGAACAGCACGGAGGTTCTGTTAGCGCAGATGCGCGGAGAAACCAAGGGCGCGGGGTCGGGCAGGAGAGTGTCGAGCGGAAAATTTTATATAATAATATTGGGTGTGCCGAGCGTAGTCGATATACGTGGATTCGGGTCCGCGGGAGCTCCGGCGAATCGTCATGGCTGCGGGTGTGACGATTCGGCGGCGCGGGCGGCGAGGACGAGGGTGAGGAACGTGAATGTGGCGAGGCGGAGGATCAGGGCCGGGAGGCCGCCGGCGGGGTAGAGCGCGAGGGTGAGGGTGCAGGTGAGGAAGAGGCCGATAATCAATAAATAATTAAAAGTGCGGCGGGACTCGGGGGGCGGGGGCGGGAGGGCGGCGGGGACGGGGTGTTTGCGGGAGAGGGCGCGGAGGGCGAGGGCGGCGAGCACGGCGAGCACGAGCGAGCCGGGGCCCTGGAGGAGGCTGTAATAAGGGACAGGTCGGCCGAACAGGACGATTGGGACGTCGGCGAGGGGCGGGAGGGCCTTCACGCCGAAGCCGCGGCGGTGGGTGAAGGCGTCGAGCACGATGTGGGTGGCGGCGCCGAGGGCCGCGCCGACGAGGGTGCGGTGGAGCGGCGGCGCGGGGGCGAGGAGGCGGGCGGCGCCGAGGCGGAGCGCGGCGGGCAGCGGGAGGTGGACGATCAGGGTGGGGGCGGCGCGGCGGACCAGGGCGCTGACGATGAGGGTGAACGGCAGGCAGAACCACACGAGGCCCCACGCGCTGTGGGTGGCGAACGCGAAGCGGGTGCCGGCGGCGACGTAGGCGAAGTCGGGGGCCATGCTGCCGATGCACAGGGCGAGGGCGTCGAACCGGCGCGGCCACACGAGGGCGAGCGGGAGCACGGGCGCCTGGTGGGCGAGGAAGGTGAACGGCATGCGGCGGCGGGCAACGCCCAGGATAGGGGGAAAAGTCCCCGCGGGGAGGATGAGCGGGGCGCGCCGGGTTCGGCGGAGAAGGGGTGCCGTGTTGTGGCGGGGAGCTTCGGGCGGAGAAAGGGTGCGGGTGTTGTGGCGGGGAGCTTCGGGCGGAGCAGGGGTGCGGGTGTTGTGGCGGGAGCTTCGGGCGGAGAAGCGGCGGGACGCGGGTGTTGTGGCGGGGAGCTTCGGGCGGAGAAGGGGTGCGGGTGTTGTGGCGGGGAGCTTCGGGCGGGAAGCGGGTGTGCGTGGGGCGAGATGTGTGGGGCTCCGGAGCTTGCGTGGTGGTGCTTGCGTGGCGTGCGGGGGCTCGGTATGGCGTGGGGGGCGATGGCGAGCGACGTGCGTGTGGCGTGTCTTGTGCCGGCGGCGACGGATCTGGCGGCGGAGCTGGGGCTGCGGATCGTGGGGGTGTCGCACGAGTGCGATCATCCGGCGGCGGCGGGGCTGCCGGTGCTCACGGGCAGTCGGGTGCGCGCGGCGGGTCGTGACGGGGCGCGGGCTGCGGAGGTCGATCGCGAGGTGAGCGCGGCGGCGGCCACGGGCGAGCCGCTGTATGTGGTGGACCGCGAGCGGCTGGCGGCGGTGCGGCCCGACGTCGTGCTGTCGCAGGCGATCTGCGACGTGTGCGCGGCGCGGGCCGATGCTTGTGAGCTGCCGGCCGGGGCGCTGCTGGTCGAGCTGGCGGCGACGAGTGTGGCGGGGCTGTTCGCCGATGTGCGGGCGGTGGCGGCGGCGTGCGGGGTGCAGGAGCGCGGGGAGGCGTGCGTGGCGGCGATCGTGGCGGCGCACGCGGGGCTGGTGCGGGGGCCGCGGCGGAGGGTGCTGGCGCTCGAGTGGGGCGACCCGCCGTTCCTCGGCGGGCACTGGGTGCCGGAGCTGATCGAGGTCGCGGGCGGGGTGCACCTGCTCGCAGGGACAGGTGAGAAGTCGCGGCGGGCGTCGTGGGACGAGGTCGTCGCGGCGGACCCGGAGGTGCTGGTGTTCATGCCGTGCGGCTACGACCTCGAGATGGCCGTCGTGGAGGCGCGAGGATCTTTAATAAAAGATGGCGGGCCGCTGGACGGGATGCGATGCGTGCGGGCCGGGGAGCTGTGGGCGACGGCGGCGACGGAGTTGTTCAGTCGGTGCACGCCGCGCAGCGTGGTCGCGGGGGCGCAGGTGCTGGCGGCGTTGCTGCGCGGAGAGGCGACGCCGGGGCTGGCGTGTCGGGTCGAGCGGGCGTGAGCGCGGCCGTGTCGAGAGGGTGGTGAAGGCATCGGAAGACTTGCGGGCGACAGCGAGGGCCCGTCGACGAGCGCTCCGGCGAGGAGGAGGGGGTCACGGGGCGATGCTCGAGGACTCGCGCGGCGGCGGGGCGAAGGGTCACGGGAGGACGCGGCGGCGAGCTCGAGGTGGTCACGGGGTGATGCGGTCGTCGGTGATGAAGGGGCGGGGGTCGACGGCGGGCGGTAGACCGGGGGCTGTGATCGGCAGGCCGCGCGACTCGCGGGCGGCGAGCTCGTGGTTGAGGGCGAGGAGGAAGGCGAGCGGGTCGGCGTCGAGCGGCATGCCGTAGGCCGCACGCACCGCGCGGTCGAGCGCCTGCTGCATTATTAATAACTGATCACACTCGCCGGCCTCGGCGGCGCGGTAGAGGTCGCGGAGGTTGTGGTATTGACTATGATGATTATTAAATCTTATTAAAATGGTGCGGGTGGTGCGGAGGGCGGCGGCGGCGGCGGCGACGGCGGTGAGATCGGAGAGGGAGGGAGATTGGGGCCAGGGGAAGCTGTCGAAGACCGTGTTGGAGGTGTAGCGGTGGTCGCGCTTCAGGGTCGAGCAGCGGCCCTGGAACCACGCCCAGTGGACCTGAGATTGCAGCAGGCCGAACGAATAGTCGTCCTCGGCGGCGAACACGGTGAGCGAGGAGTCGGGTTTGATGGTCGGGTCGAGGAAGGCGAAGATCGGGCGGCGGGTGACGCGGGCGCAGGCGATGTAGCGCGACAGGCGGCGCAGGGCGGCCTGTAATTCGGGGCGGGGGCGCTTTAGCTGCCACCAGGTCGTCAAGCGGTTCTGGTGCTCGCCGGTGGGTTTGCCGGTGCGGGCGCGTTCGGCTGCGGCGTCGCGGCGCCAGTCGGGGACGACGGTGCGCTCGAGGTGGGCGAGCAGGTCGGGGTGGTTCGCGGCCTCGGCGAGGGTCGAGGGGAGGTCGATGAGGTATTCGGGGCGGCGCTGATATTCGCCCGAGAGCAGGGCGCCGCCGGTCATGTAGGGCGAGAGCGCGGGGCGGGCGGCGGGCAGGTGGCGGCGGGCCTCGGCGGCGGACAGGCGAAAGCCGCGGTGGCCGGGCTGGAGGCCCTCGTAGCAGAACGGGGCGGCGCAGGCGGCGAGCGGGCGGGCGCCGGCGACGTCGACGCCGGCGCGGAGGGACGCGGGGATCCGCGGCAGAGATTCGTGGCGCCAGGGGCTGGCGGGGGAGTCGCCGAGCTGGGTGGCGAGGGTGTGCGGGCCGGGGGCGTCGCCGCGGATCCAGTTGACGATGGACACGTGGACGGCGGCGTCACCCGACCACACCTGGGTGGCGACGGCGTCGGTGATGGTGCCGTCATTGTCAATGATGTGATCGAGGCCGCCTTCGCGCGAGTAGTTCTGGCGGATCGTGTTGGTGCCGACGAGGCCGGCGCGCTGTCCGGGGGCGAGGTGGTCGTGGGCGCGGCGGAACCAGTAGACGCAGAGGTCGGCGCGGCGGGGGACCTCGGGGTACCTGTCGCGGAGGGCCTGTAGGTCGGCGGGGGCGGTCTGGGCGGCGAACTTGCGGGCGTCGAGGAAGGGCGGGTTGCCGATGATCGCGTCGGCGGGCGGCCAGGGGGCGTGGAGCGCGTCGGCGTGGACGACCCGCGGGGCGGTGGTGTCGGGCGCGTGCGGGCCGAGCAGGCGGGTGCGCGCGAGGATCAGGGTGATGACGGAGATCTCGACGGCGAGCGGGTCGATGTCGACGCCGTGGAGCTGGTCCAGGCGGATCCTGGACGGGCCGGCGGCGGGGAGGCGCGCGGTGAGGAGGGCCTCGAGGCGGAGGAGGGCGCGGTAGGCGTAATATAAAAAGTTGCCGCTGCCGCAGGCGGGGTCGAGGATTTTGAATGTGGACAGTTCGGCCTGGAGGCGCGGGAGGTCGGACGCGGCGGCGGCGGTGATGCGGGCGGCCCAGGGGCGCTCGATCGTCGGGGCGACAATTTTTAAAATGTCGGACTCGTGGGTGTAGTGGGCGCCGAGGGCGTGGCGCTCGGCGCGGTCGAGGCTGGCCTCGAACAGGGCGCCGAGGATCGGGAGGTCGACGGCGGACCAGTCCTCGGCGGCGGCGCGGGCGATCAGGGCGAGGTCGTCGCGGGTCAGCGCGGGCGGGTCGACGGCGGCGAACAGGCCGGCGTGCGAGCGGGCGAGGAGGGCGGCGAGGGCGGCGGGCGCGGCGAGGGCGGCGGCGAAGCGCGCGGCGTCGACGAACAGGGCGTGGAGGATCCGGAGGACGAATCTGCGGGCCGCGTCGCGATCGGTGCCGCGGTCGACCAGGCGATTGTAGAGGGTGGCGAGGGCGTCGGCGGCGCGGCGCGAGGGGGCGTCGTGCGGGGTGCTGGCGGTGCGGGCGGGGATGGCGGGCGAGTGTAACGCAGGTCGGGGAGCGGGCCGGGTGGGGCGCGGGGCGGGCGGGCTACGGGTCGGGTCAGCGGTCGTGGTGCTCGCGGGTGGTGGTTCGAATGGGCGGGGAGCCCGTGGTTCGAATGGGCGGGGAGCCCGGGGTATGGGGGTAGGTCAGCGGTAGTGGAGCTCGCCGCGCGCGGCCTTGCTGACGACGTCGCGGATGCGGGCGGCGCGGGTGGCGGGCGTCTTGATGTTGCCGAGGCGGAAGTAGATGCGGAAGCGTTCGACCGCGGTGAGGCTGGCGATGAAGGCGGCGGCCTTCGGGTCGGCGGCGAGGGCGGCTTGCAGGTCGGGCGGGGGGGCGGCGTCTTTTTGGCGATAGGCGGCGTCCCAGCGGCCGTCGGCCTTCGCGCGTTCGACCTCTGCGAGGCCCTGCGGGCGCATGCGGCCGGCGGCGATCAGGCGGGCCACGTGCTCGCGGTTGATCTGCGACCACGGGCTGTTCTTGCGGCGCGGGGTGAACGCGTGGAGCGTGTAGTCGTCGTCGAGGCGGCCGGCCTGGCCGTCGATCCAGCCGTAGCAGAGCGCGACGTCGAGGGCCTCCGACCAGGTCATGCCCGGGGCCGACGAGGACTTCTTGCGCAGCTTCAGGCGCACGCCGTCGGCGTCGGGTCGACCGGCGAGGTAGTGCTCCCACTGCGCCTCCGTGAGGTCGAGGATCGGCTTGTCGGCGAAGCTCACCATGGCCGGAGTATACGCGTGGTCGCGCGCGCGTCCGCGGTCGCGCGCGGCGGCAGGCGTTGAGCGGGCGGGTCGGGGCGGCGTAGGATCGCGGGGATGGCGGGGAAGTTCCTGACGGCGCAGTGGCGCCACCTGGCGATGTTCAACTACGCGGTCGACCCGGCGATCCTGGTGCCGCACGTGCCGGCGGGCACGGAGCTCGACACCTGGGGCGGGGCGACCTACGTGAGCGTGGTCGGCTTCATGTTTTTAAACACGAGGGTGATGGGGCTGGCGATCCCGTTCCACTGCAACTTCCCCGAGGTGAACCTGCGGTTTTACGTGCGGCGGCGCGGCGAGCCGGGGGACATGCACGTGAACGCGGAGGGCTACAAGCGCGGGGTGGTCTTCATCAAAGAGCTGGTGCCGCGGGCGGCGATCGCTCTGGTGGCGCGGGTGGTGTACGGCGAGGCGTACGCGGCGTTGCCGATGCGGCACAAGATCGGGCTGGTGAGCGAGGGGGAGCGGGTGCGCGGGGAGGTCGGCTACGAGTGGCGGCACCGCGGGGAGTGGCAGGGCATCTCGCTGGCGATCGACGGGGCGCCGCAGCCGCTGGTGCCGGGGTCGGAGGCGGAGTTCATCACGGAGCACTACTGGGGGTACGCGAGCGGGTCGGGGCGCACGCTCGAGTATCGCGTCGAGCACCCGCCGTGGCGGGTGTGGGAGGCGAGGGACGCGGCGCTGCGCGGGGACGTGGCGGGGCTCTACGGGCAGGAGTTCGGGGCGGCGCTGGCGGGGCCGCCGGGGTCGGTGTTCCTCGCGGAGGGCTCGGAGATCGCGGTGTATCGCGGTGCGCCGCTGGCGGGGTGACGGTCACGCGGGGGCGTGGCGGTACATCACGTCGGTGCGGAGCACGAGCTTGACGCCGCGCTCGACCGGGGCGCCTTGGTGGCGGAGGTGGTGGGCGAACACGAGGGCGGCGCCGGTGACGGGGGCGACGCGGAGCTCGTCGACGCGGGTGTCGAAGTCGGTGGTGCCGCCGGTGAAGTCGTCGGACAGGTAGAGCATGACGGTGAGGAAGCTGCGCTCGCGGGCGTCGCGGGCGAACGCGCCGTCGCGGTGCCAGCGGAAGTACTGGCCGGGGGTGTAGCGGTAGAAGCGGAGGCGCTCGTTGAGGCCGACGGCGTGCCAGCCGCGGTCCCCGGCGGGCACGAACGGGGCGAGCTTGTGCCAGAGGGCGGCGGCGCGGTCGGGGTCGTCGAGGATCACGCGGGTGTTGTTGCGGATCTCCGGGGCCATCATGAAGCGCTGCGGGCCGACCGTGATGGGCGCCTCGTCCCAGCCGATGCCGTCGGCGAGGCGGACGAGCGCGCGGCACTCGTCGGGGGTGCAGACGTTCGAGACGGTGAAGAGATCGTCGCCGAGGAGCGCGCTGCGGTGCATGGTCATGGCGTGAGGGTGCGGCGGCGGGGCCCGGGCGGCGAGGATCCGGGGCGGGCAGGACCGGGCAGGACCGGATAGGATGGGCGTCCAGGGGTGCCGCGGTTCAACCACACGCTGCTCGCGCGGGCGCGCACGGAGCTCGGGCTGACCCAGGAGCAGGCCGCGCTGGCGGTCGAGGTCGACGTGCGGACCTACCGGCGCTACGAGTCGGGGGCGGTCAACGCGGGCGCGGACTTTCACGTGCGCAACGCCAGCCGGCGCGGGCTCATCGCCCGCATGTGCCGCGAGTTCGGGCTGGCCGAGGCGGAGCTGGTGGCGGAGGAGGCGACGTGGGGCGTGTGTCACGCGCACACGCTGGCCCGGGCGCCGCACTTCGTCGGGCGCGAGGAGGTGCTGGCGCGGCTGGACGGGTGGGGGCGCGGGGTGCTGGCGCTGGTGGCCGTGGGCGGGGCGGGCAAGACGGCGGTGGTCGAGCGCTGGCTGGCGCGGCTGGGCGAGGGGCCGCGCCGCGGCGGGGTGTTCGTGTGGAGCTTCTACGAGGACGCGCGGGTCGAGGTGTGCGTCGCGCGGGCGCTCGAGTTCTTCGCGCCGGGCGTCGAGGCGGGGCCGGGGGAGCGGCAGGAGGCGCTGCAGGCGGCGCTCGGCGCCGGCGCGCCGCACGTGCTCGTGCTCGACGGGCTCGAGGTGGTGCAGGGCGGCGAGCGGCCGGACGCCACGCTCGGGAGGATCGAGGACGGGGCGCTGCGGCGGCTGCTGATGATGGTCGCGCGCGGGCTCGGGCGGGCGCGCGTGCTCGTGACCACCCGGGTCGAGCTGGGCGAGATGGAGGCGTGGGAGGGCGAGGGGCTGACGACGGTGAGGCTCGGCGACCTGTCCGAAGGGGAAGGTCGCAGCTTGCTCGAGCGCTGGGGAATCTGCGGGGATGAATTGGAGGGCGTGGTCGCGGGGGTCGGCGGGCACGCGCTGTCGGTGGCGATGCTGGGGTCGTACGGGGCGTTCCTCGGCGGGCAGGGCTTGCGAGGGATCGCGGTCGAGCCGGCGGCGCGGGACGACGTGCGGGCGCGGCGATTATTAAACGTGTTGTCGGCGTATGCGCGGGCGCTGGCGCCGGCGGAGCGCGACGTGCTGGCCCGGGTGGCGCTGTTCCCCGCGGGGGTGGACGCGGCGGTGCTGGGGCGGATCGCGGCGGCGGGGGAGCGCGTGGCGGGGGCGCTGGCGGGGATCGACGCGGTCGGGCTGGCGGCGATCGTCGGGCGGCTCGAGCGGCTCGGGCTGGTCGCGCGCACCGGCGGCGGGGTGGCGGCGCACCCGTTCGTGGCCGAGTACTTCCGTTCGCTGCTCGGCGAGCAGGCGGCGGCGGTGCACGAGGTCGAGCGCAGGCACGTGGCGGCGCGGCTCGACCGCCACGGCAGCGGGCCGCTCGGGGAGGACCTGCTCGATACGTACGAGGCGCTGCTGGGGCACACGCTGCGGGCGGGGGACGTCGCGGAGGCGCTGGCGATCTACACGCGGGCGATGGGCGGGTACGACCGGCTGGGGCTGCGGCTCGGGGCGATGAGCCGCGGGCTGCGGGTGGTGCGGATGTTCGCGGAGGACGGCATGCCCGAGCGGGTGGCGCGGGGGCTCGAGGTCGGGTGGCGGGCGCGGCTTTTATATGAGTGGAGTCTGTACGCGGGGGCGCTGGGAGATCTCGAGCAGGCGATCGCATGTCTGAGGATTCATGGGTCGCTGGTGCGCGAGGCGGGCAGCCTCGGCGGGCTGACGACCAGCCTGCGCACGCTGGCCTACGACGTGCGGCTGACGGGGGCGCTCGACGAGGCGCTGGCGCTGGCGCGGGCCGCGGTCGAGGTGGCGGCGCGGGCGGGCTCGACGGGGGACGTGGTGCGCGGGGTGGCGTTGATCGGGCGCATCGAGCACGACCGCGGGGACCACGAGGCGGCGGTCGAGTGCTTCGCGCGGGCGCGGGCCATGGGCGACCGGCCGTTCGCGCGGCGGGCGTTGTGGGAGGCGGAGTGTCTGCTCGAGCGCGGCGAGGTCGACGCGGCGCGGCGCGAGGTAGAGGCGAACCTCGCGGGGCTGCAGGCGCTCGGGTGGGGCGGTCACCTGGCGCACGCGCGCACGCTGCTCGGGCTGGCGGCGCTGGCGGACGGCGGGGACGTCGCGCACGCGCGGGGGCAGCTCGACGCGGCGTATGGGTGGACCGCGGCGTCGGGCGAGGTCGAGGTGGTGCTGCGCTGCCACGAGCTGGCGGCACTGGTGGCGCGACACGAGGGCCGGCCGGAGGTGACGCAGGAGGAGCTGCGGCGCGGACAGGCGCTGGCGGAGGTCGGCGGGTTCGGGCTGTACGCGCGGAGGCTGGACGGGCTGCGCGGGCCCGCGGGCGGGGCGTCCGGGCGTCCGGGGTGAGGGTGGCGCGCCTGCTGCTGCCGACCCCGGCGACGCACGAGGATGCACCACGAGCGTGCGGGTCGGCGCTGGTGCGGGGCGCGTGGATCGGCGAGCCTGTCGTCATGCTCCGCGCCTCGCTGCTCGTCGGTTTTATGGTGTCCCTCGCGCCCGCGCTCGCCCGCGCGGATGTCATCTCGCCGGCGGTCGCCGAGTGCCAGAGCAAGACGGCCGGGGCCGCGTGCAGCGACGCCGGCAACCCGGGGCAGTGCGCGGCGTCGCGGTGCAGCAAGCTCGACTACTCGCAGGGGGTGCCGCCGCGGTCGGTCGAGTACGACTGCCTCGAGTGCAAGCCGGCGCCGACGCCCGCCGACGTCGCGCCCGAGCCGGCGCAACCAAAGGCGGCCGATTCGAAGGCGGGGCCGCCGGTGAGCGAGAGCCGCTGCGCGGTCGATCCGGCCACGGGCTCGCTGGGGCTGCTGGTGGGGGTGTTCGCGGCGCTCCGGGGTCGTCGCCGACGCGCCGCGTGAGGGCCGGGGGTCGCCGCGGCGGCGGGTCGAGGTCGCCGGGGTGTCGGGCCGGATGTTGGCCGTCACGCGAACAGACACTCTCGCACGGTGCGCTCGTCGGCGGGCGGGAGGTCGGCGGCGCCGATGATGCGACAGTCGCTGGCGTACAGCGCGGTCAGCCGGGGCGGGAGGCCGGTGATCTCGAGGTCGCACTGCGTCAGCGAGAGCTGCCCGCGGATGGCGGACAGGTCGACGCGGCCGACGCAGCGAAACAGCTCGACGTTGCGGGCGTCGGCGGGGACCGTGAGATCCACGAGGCTGACGCCGGACAGCGAGAGGCTGCGCAGCGCGGGCAGGGCGCCGCGCAGCTCGCCGTCGCTGACGCTGAGCTCGGTGAGCGCGGCGGGCCAGGCGAGCACGTCGATCGGGCTCTTCCACAGACAGACCCGCCAGGACACGCCGGACAGGTCGACGCTGCCGCTGCAGTGGCTGAGGTTGAGGCCGTCGGCGCCGCAGGCGGGCAGGCGCAGGTCGTCGCCGAGGCGCTGGCGCGCGAGGTGGAGGCCGCGGGGGCGCACGCCGGCGGCGTCGTAGGTGCGCATGAGCTCGGCGAGCGAGAGCACGCCGACGCGCTCGATGCGGCTGGCCGAGTACTTCATGCAGCCGCCCTGGCTCATGGGGCGGTTCTCCTCGACCCGCGCGCCCCGGGGGACGCGCAGCACGAGCACGCGGTCGCCGAGGAACAGCCACGAGCCGAGGCTCTCGAGGTCGTCGAATTCGTAGTAGGGGCGCTCGTGGGCGGGGGGGTCGGCGGCGATGGCCTCGGGCTCGCCGGCGCGGAAGATGTAGCCGTCGTCCTTGCCGAGGACGCGGTAGTAGAGCGCGTCGAAGTCGAAGTCGAGGTCCTCCATCGGCCGCGGCGACGTTATCATCGAGAGGGGGAGTTGCGGGTGTCGGGCGCGGATGCGCGGGGGTAGACTCGGCGGCGCATGAGACTCCGCGAGCAGGCGAGGACGCTGGTCGGTGTGTTGACGGCGCTGCTCGCGTGCGGGCCCAAGGCGCCGGGTGAGGCGACGACGGACGGAGGGAGCGAGGCGGGCACGAGCGCGCCGGGGCCGACGACTTCGGTGGGGGACGGAGTCGAGACGTCGATCTCGACGACGTCGACGTCGACGGCGACGACGACGGCGATGACGGGAGATCCGTCGGAGTCGTCGGAGCCGAGCGACCCGGACAGCGGGAGCGAGGACTCGTGCGGCGGACGAGCGTTCAAGTTCGACCTGTCGTCGGGGAGCTCTTGCAGCCTCGGGCTGCAGGACTGTCCGTGCGGGACCAAGTGCGCGCCGGTCGGCGGGGAGCTGCACTGCATTAAAAATGATCCGGAGCCGGTGGGCGTCGGGGAGGCGTGCACGATCGAGGGCGGGCACGACGACTGCGAGCCCGGGAGCGCGTGCAATGACGTGTTCCTGGTCGACTTTCCGCGGTGCGTGGCGCTGTGCGACGAGTTCGGGGTCGGCTGCCCGGACGACGGGACCGTCTGTATGCCGGGGGACGGGCAGGCGGCGCCGTTCGATCATGGCGTGTGCCTGCGACCGTGCGACCCGCTGATGTCGGCCTGCGCGGCCGGGGAGGAGTGCGCGCCGGTGCTGCCGGCGTGGCTCACCGGCGAGGACTTCGCGTTCGCCTGCATGCCCGAGGGTTTGAGTGCGGAGATGTTCGGGGCGTGCGACCTGCCGAGCGACTGCGGGCCGGGGCTCGGGTGCGTCAACGAGACGCCGGAGCCGTGCGGGCCCGACGAGGCGTTCGGGTGCTGCGTGCCGTACTGCGAGCTGCCGGAGGGGGTGTGCCCGGGGATGTTGACGTGCTCGCCGTGGTTCGAGGCGCCGATGCCGGGGCTCGAGCACGTGGGGGCCTGCGTGGATCCGGCGTGAGCGCGGTCAGCGGGGCGCGCGGTGGACGGCGTGGGTGTGGGGGTCGTGGATGTAGCGGTATTCGTCGCCCTCGAAGCGCTCGCGGACCCGCTGCATGTCGAGGAGGTCGAGCAGCCACTGCGCGGGCGGAGCGACGAATTCGGCGAGGACATCGATAAAATAGGCGTCGAGGGAGGCGTAGGTGCCGAGGTGCTCGCGCGCGTCGTCGTCGCTCGTGGGGGCGGCCGGCGAGGCCTCGTCGGCGCGGGCGCGGCGCGCGGCGCTCGCGGTGAAGCGCTCGCGCCACGAGTCGAACTGCGAGTGGCCGAGCAGATCGCCGCCGGGGCCGGTGAGGACAACACGGTGCCGGACGAGGTCTCCCTCGCGGGCCCGGAGCTGGACGCTTGCGGAGGCAGTCCTGTCCAAGCTGAAGTCCGTAGCGGTTTTGCCTGTGACATATCATCGTGGGTGTCCGTATATATCCTACCTCTTGACTATCCCACCTATCATCAGTGTAATACTACCCAAGCACTTGAAAGTCTCAGGGAGAACCGTGATTAGTTTGTTCTGCGGCGCGGGGGGGCTTGATCTTGGCTTCCACCAAGCAGGCTTTCAGACCGTTCTCGCAGCGGATAAAGATGCGGCTTCTGTCCAGACGTTCAATTTAAATTTTAAAGCGGACAACGCAATCGTGTTAGACTTGGCTCGTCCGAATATGGATAAAGTTATCGCTCGGTTAGGGGAGAATAGACCTGTCGGCATTATCGGAGGACCTCCATGTCAAGGATTCTCCAGGGGAAATGTACTGAAGAATCCAAACGACCCTCGAAATCATCTGCCTTATGCCTTTGCTAGATTTGTTGGTGCGCTTCTGAAATCTCATCCAATTGACTTTATTTTATTTGAGAATGTGGCAGGTTTGGCCTCGCCCAAACAAGAAAAGCGCTGGACCCGTATCGTGGGTAGCTTCAAAGAACTAGGTTTTCATCTATTTTCACAGATCATGGATGCTCAGGACTTTGGTGTTGCTCAAACGCGAAAGCGCCTGTTCCTTATTGGTTTCCATCAACGACTAGGAATCGAGGATTTCAAGTTCCCTTCTGGAAACGTGCAGGATCGTCTTACTGTAGGAGATGTCATCGCGGATCTGCCTCCGCCTCTCTATTTTAATCGTGCTCTAACTCCAACAGAAATACCGTTTCATCCAAACCATTGGACAACAACACCTCGTTCACGGCGATTTGAAAGTAAGGAGTTTAACAAGTGGCGATCGTTTCGGAAACTTGACTGGGATGTACCTAGTCCCACCGTCGCATATGGCAACCGTGAAATTCATATACATCCTGCCGGAAATCGTCGACTGAGCATCTTAGAAGCGATGCTTCTTCAAGGCTTTCCTCGCGAATTTCAGATCTCAGGAAATCTTAGCGAACAAGTCACTCAAGTTTGTAATGCGGTTCCGCCTCCGCTAGCAAAAGCTATAGCTATAGCTATTCGTGAGAGGGTTGGTTATAAGCCGTTATCAACCGCTAGCGAGAATTGGGATTGAAAATGCTACAGACGCCCAAAGAAAAGAGCCTGCTTGCCAGTCTTGAAAAAATCGAGGGGACTGGGGAGTCGGTCAAGACGACTCTTGAGACTGATGACAGAGTCTTGGCGCGGATTTCAGACGGTATTTATAGACAACCTGCATCCGCACTACGAGAGTTGATCACCAATGCATACGACGCTGATGCAACAACTGTAATAATTAGAACTGATTATCCTAGGTTTGAGCACATTTCTATAAAAGATGACGGCAGTGGCATGGATCGTGCGTCGCTCGTCCGCATGCTCAATCATATTGGAGGAAGCCCCAAGCGAACAACGGATGGAGTTGAGCTGGGGGTGACGTCAAGCAAGGATCCATCATTGTCTCCAAATGGGCGTCGACTAATCGGCAAAATCGGTATTGGCCTCTTTTCAGTGGCTCAGCTAAGCCGACATTTCCAAATCATCACAAAACAAAAAGGGCAACCATTTAGGCTCGTTGCCGATATTCAATTGCGGACATACTCTGAGGAGCAGAGCGTCAAGCCGAGTTCACAAGAACCTGTTGCGATGGGAGACGTCACCATCCGTTCGGTTCCTGCAGATGACAGAAAGTCGCACGGTACAGAAATTATTATTAGATCCTTACATCGTCCTGCTCGAGATTTACTTCGAAGTCGAGATGACTGGGAACGTTTAGATGCCATTGACGAGTCTCTTAACGAGACTGCGGATGCACCGAGATTTCACATTGGTAAGCTCGGGCCCGATTCAGGCCGTTTTGAGGTAGAGCCTGAATTACCGTGGGATTCAAATGATACACCCGAGCGGCGGTTTTATAAAATGCACAAAGTCGTTATGGACGAGATACAGTCGACTCCTCGTCCAAAACTTTCTAGACTGTTCGACCGATATCTGCAGATGATATGGACTCTTAGTCTCGCTGCACCTCTCGATTACATTGATGGCATTCACCCCTTCGATCTGAAGGGCACATCCGAGCGAAGAATTTTTCTGTTATCAAATGATGATAAATCCTCACCAAAAGAGCTTGAGATAAAGAGTAACGAGAGCATTCGAAGCCGCCTTGCAATGACTAGTCCGGAAAGAGGCGTTAGCAAGTCGCTGTTTAATGTTTTTGTCGACGATGTTAAGCTATCGCGACCTCTCAGGTTCTCAGAGCTGCCGAGCACAGATATCGAACACGACGACAGAAGACCCATTCTATTTGCCGGAAAATACACTGCAAAGCTTGATAAGATCCCCGACGAGTATAGTGGTGGTCGGGAACTCTCTTTCGAAGCATATTTTCTTTGGACACCAAAGGTCGTACCTGTTGACCACAACGGGGTCATGGTTCGAATTGGAGATGCTAGCGGAACGCTTTTCGATAGCTCTTTTTTTGGATACCAAGTTGCCGAGCACAACAGGCTCTCTCAATTGAGCGCAGAGATTTTTATTACGAAAGGGCTCGAAGCCGCACTGAATATCGATCGTGAGTCTTTCAATTTTGGCCACCCCCATACTAAACTTATCACAGCGTGGGTTCATCGAGCTGTGCGGCAGATAGCAACGGCTCGGAAAGGTATAGAAAAGATTGCGAGAGAACATCGTAAAGGGAAAGAATCGACGCGTCAGCAACGCGCTAATCGAAGAATCATTGAAAAAGAGGCCAGAGAACTTGACGTTCAGGATATACCACAAGTTGAATTTAAAGATCCTAGCGAGGATGACCAGTCAGTAAGAACAAAGAGGAGAAAGGGAATTATTGTACTCGATCGTAAAGCGACTCTCCCGGATGAAATTACAAAACTGAAGAAGGAGAACAGAACCCGCTACGAAAAGAAGATTCAAGCTTTGGCACAACTTCTCGAAGTTTACGGCTTGTTCTCTAGACTTTCTAATGCAAGGCAACAGACTTTGCTGCATGCAATCGCCAAGATCTTTATTGCAGGTGAAGAATGACTACAAACCTGAACGAAAATCCTGACATCATCTCTGGCGGGGAGGATCTTGTCGATGAACTGGTAGGGGATTTTGGGCAACCGCCTGTCGAGAACGTTCCTGTGAGAAGTTTTAAGCCTTGGCATAAGCCTAGGAAGCACTATATCCGAATTTATCAATGGTGCGTGGAGTTAAGAAAATTGATTGCAAAGCTAAGTCTTGCCGGTAGATCTGTCTCGTATCTCGGGTTGCCGGGGAGTGATATGTTGGATATTAAGACGCTGCATGGTGTCTGCGAAAACGCCGGCGTTAAGCTGCGCTATCTGGGATTTAACGGAGCGGGAGGGAATTCAGATGCATCTGAAACGCTAATTTCAGATAACGAACTTCGCTCACAAGGTTGGGAGTTTATCGATCATGTTTCTTCTCGGGTAGTGTTTGACTCGTTTGAGAGAGTCGCGGCTCCTACGTCCCTCGCCCGCAAGGCTCTGATTGAAAAGGCAAGTTTTGATGTAGTCAATCTTGATTTGTGTAACTGTATTGCACGGAGGTGCGCGGTTCGTGCAGAAAGTACTCTGTCGGCCTTGAAGGTTCTAATGGATATCCAGCACGCACGCCGCGGAGAACCTTGGCTTCTTTTTATAACCACTAGAACGGTTCGCGACGGTGTCGACCCAGAACTATGGGCTCGCCTTTGCGAACTTGTGGATAGAAATTTGACAAACTCTGAATTCCACATGATCTTTGGTAGCGTTTGCCTGCTTGCGTCAGGGAAAAAATTCTCGGAGTCTGAGGTGTCTCTCGATAAGGGGGTCTTTTCTAAATCGTTTGTGGTTGCACTTGGAAAGTGGATTTTGAATGTGATGAAATCCGGCTGGACTGTGAATCTTACAAGTGTAATGACGTATACTGTAGCTCAGGAGGATGGTGCCGATATGTACAGTTTGTCATTTTGGATTGAACGTAAAAGTCCTCCTTTGTCAGACTCGACAGGGATCGCGGCCTCACCTGCACCACAGTGCAATCTAGACGATGACGAGACAAGGTTGGCTTGCAAGATGGTTGAGGCTGTGTCAGCCGCTCGCGATGCAGATCGAATTCTGGCCACAGATCAGGCTTTGAATCTAAAGATTCGAACGAAATCCTCCCTTATGATGGAAAAGGCTCGCTACGATCCAGAGCTTTACGGCAAATGGATTGATGCAGGCTGCCCATCCCGAGAGCCTGATGGGCTATGATTAAATTGGGTTCTTCCGGGTTCGGAGTGGGCCAGAATCTGGTCTTGAGACCAGGCGCGAAAAGGCGCAATATGCCGTATATGCAGTCCACGGAGCTCTACAAGCATCTCCTCGGCATCACCTCCCCCTGGACGGTGGGGCGGGTCGAC
>JAEUJW010000034.1 GCA_016793465.1 Myxococcales bacterium | reverse complement strand
TCACGATCGGCTTCTACATCGCCGACATGACCGACACGATCTGGACGACCACCGCCCTGATCGACAACTTCCGCTGGGACTGCGAGGGCTGCGTGCCCAGCGAGGTCGACGACTGCGGCGTGCAGGAGCCGCAGTGAGCGCCGCGGCCCGCCGGCCGTGAGCCGCGGGCCACACACGCGCTCACCGTGCGCCCCGGCGGCCGACCGGCCGACCGGGGCGCTGTCACATTCGCGTGCTCGCTGACGTCGCTGCGCCGCGCCGCGTCGTGCACGGCTTGCGGCGACTCGCGGGGCGACGGCCGCAAACTCCGCCGCGACAGCCGATTTGTGACGCGCGTCTCGCGGCTCGGCTGTGCGAGCGCGTTGGGGTGTGCGAGCATCGTTTGTGGGTGATGGGCCCCTGGAGATGGTGATGATGGACTTCCGTACGATGAACCGACTTTTTTGCCTCGGGTTGTGCAGCGCGGCGCTGGTGGCCTGTGGCAACGACAACAACGAGCCCACTGCCGACGGATCGGCGTCCGAAGGGCAGACGACCACGCAGCCGGACACGGACGACGACGACGCGGACGGCACCAACTCGCAGTCGAACAGCGAGCCGACGACCGACGACGGCGGGACCATGAGCGCCGGCAACACCATGGCGACGACCGACGCGACCGATCCGACCGGCGGCACGACGATGATCGTCACGACCGACACCGACACCGATGGCGACACGTCGACGACGGCGCCGCCGATGCCGGTGTGCGGCGACGGCGACGTCGAGGGCACCGAGGAGTGCGACGACGGCAACCAGGAGCCGGGCGACGGCTGCGAGGACAACTGCACGGTCACGGCGGTGTGCGGCGACGGGGCGGTCCAGGCCGGCGAGGTCTGCGACGACGGCAACACCATGGACGGCGACGAGTGCAGCGCCGACTGTCAGGTCGCGACCCCGCCGCAGGTGTGCGGCGACGGCACCGTGCAGGACCCGGAGGTCTGCGACGACGGCAACGACATCGACGGCGACGGCTGCGAGTCCGACTGCACCGAGACCCCGGCGCTGTGCGGCAACATGGTGATCGACCCCGGCGAGCAGTGCGACGACGGCAACGACGTCGACGGCGGTCCCAACGACTTCTGCCTCAACAACTGCACGACCTACAACCCGCCGTCGTGCCAGGCGCCGCCGATGTACAACATCTGCGACGGCAACCTCAACCTCGGCGACAAGAACGACAAGACCAGCGCGCACAAGGCGATCGGCATCTGCAACGAGCAGATCAACAACTCGGTGCTGATCTCGAACTTCCAGTTCGACGCGCCGGCCAACGCCTCGTGGCAGGTCGCCAAGGGCTTCGGCAGCTACACCTACGACCACGACATGGACCCGGCGACCCCGGACAAGCTGCTCTACAGCCCGCGCGAGGGCGACGCGTTCCTCATCGTCAGCACCGGCGTGATCGCGGCGCCAAACAACCAGGGCATCGTCACCGAGCTGCCGAACACCCAGCTGTTCAACAACGCCAACCAGAACCCCGACGTGCCCGACAGCCTGCCGGCGCCGCTCTCGCAGCAGCTCGGCAGCAACAACGGCGCGGGCGGGACCCCGTTCATGGGCTGCGACGGCGACAACGACTGCTCGGACACCCTGCTCGCGCAGTGGAACCTGGCCCAGCAGGACCCCAACGACAAGCTGTTCTTCCGCTTCAACACCACGGTCCCGGCGGGCACCTACGGCTACCGCTTCGACTTCGTGTTCTGCTCGGCGGAGTGGCCGACCTACGTCAACACCAAGTACAACGACCTGCTGATCGCCTGGCAGACCGACCCGTCGCCGGACGACCCCAACCAGGACCCGCCGGTCGACCCGTACACCGGCAACGTCACCTTCATCCCCAACCCGAACGACCCGACCAAGGGCCTGCCGCTGACCATCACCGCGCTCGACCCGTACTTCGACGGCCCGGGCTACACCTTCAACGAGCCGCAGCTGACCGGCACCGGCTTCGAGCAGCACGCCTGCACCGACTGGTTCACGGCCAAGGGCGGCGTGCAGCCGGGCGCCGACCTCGACCTCGGGTTCTTCCTGTCCGACATGGGCGACACCAACCTCGCGACCCTGGCGATCATCGACAACTTCCGCTGGGACTGCGAGGGCTGCGTGCCGAGCGAGGTCGACGACTGCGGCGTGCAAGACCCGCAGTGATCGAACCACCGGCGCGTCGAGCCGACGCGACGACAGGGCGCCCTCCGGCTCGCCGGCGGGGCGCCCTGTCGTCGCGTCAGGGCGACTATTCGCGCGCGCGTGCGGGGATCGCCGCATCTCCACGAGTAGGTCTGGGCGCGGCGCCTACATCGTGCCAGTATCGGCGAATACTCAGGAGATGCTGATGACGCGCATGCATTACGTTCAGGGATTGGCCTGTCTCGGGCTCTGTAGCCTCGCCCTCGCGGCCTGCGGCGACGACGGCGGCGGCACCGCCGGGGGCACCGACGGTCAGACCACGACCTCCCCGCAGACCTCGGGCGACCCCTCGGGCGACCCCTCGGGCGACCCTTCGTCGCCGACCGAGTCGCAGGACACCGGCGGCACCATGGGCGCGACGAGCGACACGGCGCCGACGACCGGCGAGACCACCGACACGACCGGGCTCGTGGTGACCGACACGGACACCGACCCGACCGACGCGACCGAGCCCGACACGTCGACGACGGCGCCGCCGATGCCGGTGTGCGGCGACGGCGACGTCGAGGGCACCGAGGAGTGCGACGACGGCAACCAGGACGACGGCGACGGCTGCGAGGCCAACTGCACGGTCACGGCGGTGTGCGGCGACGGCTCGGTCCAGCTCGGCGAGGTCTGCGACGACGGCAACACCATGGACGGCGACGAGTGCAGCGCCGACTGCCAGGTCGCGACGCCGCCGCAGGTGTGCGGCGACGGCACCGTGCAGGACCCCGAGGTCTGCGACGACGGCAACCAGGACCCCGGCGACGGCTGCGAGCCCGACTGCACCGAGACCCCGCCGGAGTGCGGCAACGGCGTGCTCGAGAGCGGCGAGCAGTGCGACGACGGCAACCAGGTCGACGGCGGGCCCAACGACTTCTGCAAGAACGACTGCACCGTGTTCGTGCCGCCGTCGTGCCAGGCCCCGGCCGACTACGTGGTCTGCGACGGGAACATCAACCTCGCCGACAAGAACGACAAGACCAACGCGCACAAGGCGATGGGCATCTGCAACGACCAGCCGGCCAACTCGGTGATGGTCTCGAACTTCACGTTCGACTCGCCGGGCGCGGCGGCCTGGCAGGTGGCCAAGGGCTTCGGCTCGTACACCTACGACCACGACATGGACCCGGCGACCCCGGACCAGCTGCTCTACAGCCCGCGCGAGGGCGGCTCGTTCCTCATGGTCAGCACCGGCACGATCAACCCGCCGAACAACCAGGGCATCGTGCTCGAGGGCAACAACTCCCAGGGCGGCAAGGGCGAGAACGGCAACCCCGACGACCCCAACAGCCTGCCGCTGCCGCTGCACCAGCAGGTCGGCAGCAACAACGGCGCCGGCGGGACCCCGTTCATGGGCTGCGACGGCGTCAACGACTGCTCCGACACCATCCAGGCCCAGTGGACCCTCGGCGGCCAGAACCCCAACGACAAGCTGTTCTTCAAGTTCAACATGACGGTGCCCGCGGGCACCTACGGCTACAAGTTCGACTTCGTGTTCTGCTCGGCGGAGTGGCCGGTGTACGTCAACACCACCTTCAACGACCTGCTGATCGTGTGGCAGACAGACCCGACGCCGGACGACCCCAACGCCGACCCGCCGGTCGACGCGTACACCGGCAACATCACCTTCATCCCCGACCCCAACGACGCGATGAAGGGCCTGCCGCTGACGATCACGGCGCTCGACCCGTACTACGACGGCCCGGGCTACACCTTCAACGAGCCGCAGCTCAACGGCACCGGCTTCGAGCAGCACGCCTGCTCCGACTGGTTCACCGCCAAGGGCGGCGTGCAGCCCGGCGCCAACGTCGAGATGGGGTTCTTCCTCGCCGACATGGGCGACACGGCGCTGGCGACCCTGGCGATCATCGACAACTTCCGCTGGGACTGCGAGGGCTGCGTGCCGAGCGAGGTCGACGACTGCGGCGTGCAAGAACCCCAGTGAGCCGCATATGCAGGCAGGCTCGATCGCGGGTGTCTCCTGATGACCCCGGCGAGGCCGACGTCCCGCCGTGGAGCAGCGGGTCCGGCCTTTGCCGGGCCCGCTGCCGTCGCTACGAGGTCCGAATGTCGTGCGCGTGTGCGTGCGCACCGTCACTTGGCGACGTCGGCTGGTCGGCCGGGCTTGTGCGAGCATCAGCGCGGGCGGACGCCCACGGAGATGCCATGACCGACCTGAAGACCCTTACGCTTGCACTTCCTGTGTGCCTGGCCGCCACGTCGCTCGTCGCCTGCGGTGACAGCGGCAACCAGCCGACCTCCGGCGACACGCAGAGCCAGACCGAGACGTTCCCGCAGACCGGCAGCGACCCGTCGGGCGACCCGTCGGGCGACCCCTCGTCGTCGCCGACCGAGTCGCAGGACACCGGCGGCACCATGGGCGCGACCAGCGAGTCCTCGCCGACGACCGGTGAGACGACCGACACCACCGGGATCGACGTCACCAACACGGACACCGGCACGCCGACCAGCGAGACCGAGCCGGCCACCTCCGAGCCGATGACGACCGAGCCGCAGCCGGTCTGCGGCAACGGCATGCAGGAGGGCAACGAGGAGTGCGACGACGGCAACCAGGACCCGGGCGACGGCTGTGAGCCCAACTGCGTGATCTCGGCGGTGTGCGGCAACGGCACCGTCGAGGCCGGCGAGGTGTGCGACGACGGCAACACCGACGACGGCGACGAGTGCAGCGCCGACTGCCAGGTCGCGACCCCGCCGCAGGTGTGCGGCGACGGCACCGTGCAGGACCCCGAGGTGTGCGACGACGGCAACACCGACAACGGCGACGGCTGCGAGGCCGACTGCACGCCGACCCCGGCCGAGTGCGGCAACGGCGTGCTCGAGATGGGCGAGCAGTGCGACGACGGCAACCAGGTCGACGGCGGGCCCAACGACTTCTGCAAGAACGACTGCACGGTGTTCGTGCCGCCGCAGTGCCAGGCCCCGGCCGACTACGTGGTCTGCGACGAGAACATCAACCTCGCCGACAAGGCCGACAAGACCAACGCGCTGAAGGCGATGGGCATCTGCAACGACCAGCCGAGCAACTCGGTGGTGGTCACCAACTACAGCTTCGACTCGCCGACCAACGCGGCGTGGCAGGTGGCCAAGGGCTTCGGGTCGTACACCTACGACCACGACATGGACCCGGCCACCCCGAACCAGCTGCTCTACAGCCCGCGCGAGGGCGGCTCGTTCCTGATGATCAGCACCGGCAACATCAAGGCGCCGAATAACCAGGGCATCGTCGTCGAGAACGCCAACTCGCAGGGCGGCAACGGCGACAACGGCAACCCGGACGCGCCCGACACCCTGCCGCTGCCGCTGCACCAGCAGGTCGGCAGCAACAACGGGGCCGGCGGCACGCCGTTCATCGGCTGCGACGGCACCAACGACTGCTCGGACACGCTCGCGCCGCAGTGGCAGATCGCCAACAACCCCAACGACAAGCTGTTCTTCAAGTTCAACATGAAGGTGCCCGAGGGCACGTTCGGCTACACCTTCGACTTCGTGTTCTGCTCGTCGGAGTGGCCGACCTACGTCAACACCTCGTTCAACGACCTGCTGATCGTGTGGCAGCGCGACCCGTCGCCGGACAACCCGAACGCCGACCCGCCGGTCGACCCGTACACCGGCAACGTCACCTTCATCCCCAACCCGAACGACCCGACCAAGGGCCTGCCGCTGACCATCACGGCGCTCGACCCGTACTACGACGGCCCGGGCTACACCTTCAACGAGCCGCAGCTGACCGGCACCGGCTTCGAGACCCGCGCCTGCTCCGACTGGTTCACCGCCAAGGGCGGCGTGCAGCCGGGCGCCGACGTCGAGATCGGGTTCTTCCTGGCCGACATGGGCGACTCGATCCTCGCGACCGCGGCGCTCATCGACAACTTCCGCTGGGACTGCGAGGGCTGCGTGCCGAGCGAGGTCGACGACTGCGGCGTGCAGGAGCCGCAGTGAGTCGGAGCTGATCGGCCGCGGCCGATCCGTGCGACTCGCCGACCGCCGGCCCGGAGCGCTCCGGGTCGGCGGTTTTGTCGTCTCACGCGAGCGCGCGCGCGAGCGCGGCGGCGGCGGCGGTGACCGCTGCGTGCAGCTCGTCGGCGGCGCCCGCCAGCGCCTCGAGGTCCCCGGCGAGGCTGCCGTGCTCGATGCGCTCGGCCGCAGCGGCCAGCGCGGTCAGGCCGGCGGTCGCCGCGGTGCCCTTCAGCGTGTGGGCGTGCAGGCGCACGTCGGGCCGCTTGCGGGCGGCCAGCGCGGCGGTCAGGGCGGCGTCGGTGTGGCGCAGCGACTCGACCAGCAGCTCGAGCAGCTCGCGCAGCTCCTCGGGCGTGCCGGCCAGCGCGGACAGGGTCTCGCGCGCGACGGCGAGGTCGTCGACGGCGGGCGGGGCCGGCGGATCGGTCGGGCTGGCGACGGTCGCCGCCGAGGCTCCGAGGTAGCGCTCGAGCGCCTCCTCGAGGCGGTGCATCGGCACCGGCTTCTTCAGCACCGCGGACATGCCGGCGGCGACGCAGCGGTCGGCGTCGGCCCCGGAGGCCGCGGCGGTGAGCCCGACGATCGGCGTGCCGCGGTTCGGCGAGCTGCCGGCGATGATGCGGCGGGTGGTCTCGATGCCGTCCATCTCCGGCATCTGGTAGTCCATGAGGATGAGGTCGTAGACCACGTGCTCGACCTTCTCGAGCGCCTCTTCGCCGCTGCTGACGATGTCGTGGGTGTAGCCGAGGTGGCCGAGCAGGTTGGTCGCGACCATCTGGTTGAAGGTGTTGTCCTCGACCACGAGGATGCGCCGCTTGCCGCGGTGGGCGCGGACCTGGGCGGGCAGCTCGTCGACGGTCGGATCGCCGCCGCGATCGCCGGGCTCGAGGTCGAGGGCGGTGGCGACGGCCACGCGCAGGTGCGCGGCCATCAGCGGGGCCGAGAGCACGTCGGTGCGGCCGTCCTCGATCCACGGGGCGACCGGGATCGGGCGATCGCGGGGAGAGGCCGGCGGCGGCGCGGCGTCGTGGTCGTGGAACACCAGGCGCGGGCCGCTGCCGGCGCCGGCGTCGTCCTCGGGGATGCCCTCGGCCAGCAGGAGCTCGCGCAGGGCCTCGCGCTGCCGCGGGCTGCGCAGCAGCACGCGCGCGCTGGGGCGCAGGTCGGCCCACGGCGGGGGCGCCGGCGACGACGGCGACGACGGCAGCGGCAGGGTCACGCGGAAGGTCGAGCCGCGGCCCTCCTCGCTCTCGACGGTGATCGTGCCGTCCATCGCGGTCGCGAGGCTGCGGCAGATCGCCAGGCCGAGGCCGGTGCCGCCGTAGCGCCGGGTGGTCGAGGAGTCGACCTGCGAGAACGCCTGGAACAGGCGACCGAGGCGGTCCCGGGGGATGCCGATGCCGGTGTCGACGACCGCGAAGCTGAGGTCGTCGCCGGTCGCGGCGGCGGCCCGCAGGACCACCGAGCCGCCCCTCGGCGTGAACTTCAGGGCGTTGGTCGCCAGGTTCAGGATGATCTGGCGCACCCGCGTGGGGTCGCCGAGCACGAGCCCGGGGACATCGTGGGGCACGATCACCGCGAGGTCGAGGCTGCGCTCGCGGGCCATGCCGGCGACGATGTCGGCGACCTCCTCGAGGGTCTCGCGCGGGGAGAAGGTCGTCAGCTCGAGCTCGAGCTTGCCGGCCTCGATCTTCGAATAATCGAGGATGTCGTTGATCAGCGACAGCAGGATGTCGCCCGACTTCTTGATGGTCGTGGCGTGCGCGCGGGCGGTGCGCGGCAGCTCGCGCTGGGTCAGCAGCAGCGTCGACATGCCGATGATGGCGTTGAGCGGGGTGCGGATCTCGTGGCTCATGGTCGCGAGGAACGCCGACTTGGCGACGGTCGCGGCCTCGGCGTTCTCCTTGGCCAGCTGCAGCTCGGCGGTGCGGGCGGCCACGCGGGCCTCGAGGGTGCGCGAGTACTCGGCGAGGGTCTGGCTGGTCCGGCGGGCGTCGCCGACGAGGCGGGCGTTCTCCAGCGAGATCGCGGCCTGGGTCCCGAGCACCTCGAGGACCTCGGCGCGCTGCGGGGTGAAGGCGCGGGGCAGGGCGCCGTGCTCGACGTGGATCGCGGCGATCACGGCGCCGTGCACGAGGATCGGCACGCACAGGGCGGCGCGGGTCTGGCGGCGGCGGACCCACGGGTCGTCGGCGAAGCGCGGGTCCTCGATCGCGTCGGCGACGACCAGCGGCGCGCCGAGCCGCTCGGCGTAGCGGACCAGCGCGGGCGCGGGGTCGTCGGGGTCGCTGCCGAGGCGGGACGGCACGCAGGCGAAGCCCGACTGGTCGGCGGTGCCGCGGGCCCACACCGTCCAGCCGGTGTCCTCGCGGCGCAGCAGCCACCCGGCCTCGCCGCCGGCGCTGCGCAGGGCGTTGGCCATCAGCGCGTCGAGGATGCGGGCGTCCTCGAGCTCGCGGCTGATCGCCTGGCTGGCGCGGGTGACCGCGAGCAGGTCGATCGGGGTGGCGGCCGGCGGCGCGGCGGCGGCCGGGCGCAGGCCGGAGAACTCGCGGCGCACGGCCTCGACCGCGGCGGCGGCGCCCCAGCGCGTCAGGCGATCGACGGCCTCCTCGGCGTGGGCCAGGGCCAGGCGCTCGCGGCCCAGCGCGGCGTAGTGGCGGGCGGCGAGGCGGCAGGCCAGGCCGGCCTCGTGCACGAACCCGGCGGCGTCGGCCCCGGCGATGGCCCGCTCGTAGCCGGCGACCGCGCCGGCGTCGTCGCCGTGCACGCGGGCGAGCTCGGCGCGCACGAGGGCGAGCTTGTGCGCGAAGGTGTCGGGCCCGGCGGCGGCCCAGCGGGTCAGGCGCTCGAGGTCGGCGGCGACCGACGCCGGCACCGGCGAGCTGGCCGCGGGGACAGGTCCGTCTGGGCTGTCCCGAGGGACAGGTGAGGCCGCGCCGCGGGCGAGGCCGGCCAGGGCCGCGAGGGCGCCGTGGAAGGTCGCCTCGGCGGGGTAGAGGAGGCCGGGCACGCCGTCCAGGTACTCGTCGGCGGCGCGGCGGCTGGCGGCCGCCTGCGCGGGCTCGCCGGCGTAGCTGTGCAGCACGAGCTCCCACATGTGGAAGCAGTACAGCAGCATGCGCAGGTCCTGGTCGTGCAGGCGGGCCAGGCCGCGCTCGCGGTCGAAGTGCGGGCCGTGCAGGCGGGTCGGCTCGTCCGCCTCGCCGCGCAGGCAGGCCACGCACTGCATGGCCATGTGCACGTACACGTTGGCGAACTCCTGGCGGATTCGGCCGATCTCGTCGAGGATCGGGCCGGCCTCGGCGAGCAGCTCGGTCAGCGGGGTGCCGCGCAGGAGCGAGTAGATGATGTACTCGGCGCCGCCGTAGCCGACGTACTCGAAGGCGCCGGTCTCGCGTCCGAGGGCGTAGGCGCTGCGCAGCGAGGCGAGCGCGTGCAGCAGCGGCTCGCGCCAGACCTGGATGTGCGAGCCGAACGCCTTTTTCACGCGGCAGCGGACCTGCAGGTCGTCGAAGCGCAGCGCCAGCTGCTGGGCGACCCGGCCGAACGCGTGGCCGCCCGCGAAGTCGAGGTCGCTGCACAGCAGCAGGCCGACGAGGCAGTAGCCGTAGGCCATCGGGGCCGAGGCGCCGTGCTCGGTCGACAGGCGGACCATGGTGTAGACGACCAGCGGGAACAGGTCGGGGCGGCGCAGGTAGGCCGGGCCCATGATGTCGCCGAGGAGCTCGGCGGCGGCGGCGGCTCTGGCGTCGGTGAGCGTCGGCAGGTCGGCGAGCGCGGCGATCTCGTCGGCGCCGAGCCGCACGACCGGACGCAGGGCCGCGGTCCGCTCGGCGATGGCGGCGGGCTCGCGCGGGAGGTCGAAGCCCAGCTCGGCGAGCGCGGTCACGGCGGTGTCGATCGCGGCCGGCATCTGCGCGCTCTCGATGGCCTGGAGGGCGATGATCTGCCGGTACACGCGCACGCGGGCCATCGGCTCGGCGGTGTGCCGCAGCGCCTCGTCGGCGAGCGCGCGGGCCCGCGGGTAGTCGCCGGTGAGGTAGTGGGCGTCGATCGCCGCCAGGTGGACGGCGAGGGCGAGCGCGGGCTCGTCGGTCCAGGCGCCGGCGAGGCGCCCGAGGGCCGCCTCGGCGCAGCTGCGGGCGGTGTCGTGGCCGACCGCGGCGGCGGCCCGCCGGGCGGCCTGGAGGAACAGCCGGCACAGCGCGCGGTCCTCCTCGGCGGTGGTGTGCTCGCGGCCGCCGAGCTCCCACTGGCCGACGACCTCGAACAGGCGCTCCTCGAGCGCGGCCGGGTCGAGGCGGCGCAGCAGCGTGCGGCCGACGTGCAGGTGCATGGCGCGCCGCGGCTCGGCGGGCAGGCGGGTGTAGGCGGCCTGCTGTACGCGGTCGTGGACGAACCGGGCGCCGCCGTCGCCGGCGACGAGGAAGCCGGCGTCGACGAGCTCGGCGAGGCGGGCGCGGACCTCGGGCTCGGGGCGGCCTTGCACCCACGCGAGGGTCTCGGCCGAGAGCTCGCCGCCGAGGCAGGCGGCCCACTCGAGCAGGTTGCGGGTCGCCGGCGCGAGGTCGTCGATGCGGCCGATCAGGAAGGTGACCACGTCCTCGCCGAGGGCCACCGCGGGCACGAGGGCGGGGTCGAAGCGCCAGCGGTCCTCGGCCTCGTCGAAGTGGATCGCGCCGCGCTCGGCGAACGCGTGCAGCAGCTGGCGCACGAAGAACGGGTTGCCGTCGGTCCTGGCGTGCAGGAGCGCGGCGAGGGCCGGGGCTTCGTCGTCGTCGCCGAGGGTGTCGGCGCACAGGCGGGTCAGGGTCTGCAGGTCGAGCGGGCGCAGCGTGAGCTCGATCAGCGGCACGCCCGCGGCGGCGATGCTGTCGAGCGCGTGCGACAGCGGGTGGTGCTTGCCGAGCTCGCTCTCGCGGCAGGTCGCGATCAGCAGGATGTGCTCGCTCGCGGGGTCGGCGGCGAGGGCCTCGAGCAGGCGCAGCGAGCCGGCGCCGGCCCACTGCAGGTCGTCGACGAACAGCACCAGCGGCTCCGCGGGGCTGGCGAAGGCCTGGATGAAGCGGCTCATCACCGATTCGAAGCGGGCCTGCGCCTCGCCCGGTCCGAGCGGGGCGACGGCGGGCTGCGGGCCGAGCAGCAGCGCGGTCTCGGGGATGACGTCGACGATGAGCTGGCCGTGGCCGCCGACGGCCGCGAGCACGCGCTCGCGCCAGGCGGCGATGTCGCCGTCGGTGCCGCCGAGCAGGCGCAGCAGCGGCTGGCGGAACGCCTGGATGAGCGCGGCGTAGGGTACGGCCTGGCGCAGCGGGTCGAACTTGCCGGCCAGGAATTGACCGCCGACGGCGGTGACCTCGTCGCGCAGCGAGAGGGCCAGGGAGGTCTTGCCGACGCCCGAGCCGCCGCCGAGCAGCACGAACTCGATGCCGCCGCGGCGCACGCGTTCGAACGCGTCGCGCAGGCGGTCTTGCTCGCCGTCGCGGCCGTAGAGGTGGTCGGTGAGGGTGAAGGTCGAGCGGTCGACGCGGACCGGTTCGAACCCGCCGAGCGCGTCGCCGGAGCGCAGGGCCTCGGCGAGGCGCGCGAGCTCGCGGTGCAGGGCCGCGGCCGAGGCGGGGCGGTCGTCGGGGGCCTTGGCGAGCAGGCGCAGGATGATCCACGAGAGCGCGGTGGGGAAGCGGCCGACGCGTAGCTCCGGCGGATCGGGGACCACCGCCATGTGCCCGTGCATGAGCGCCAGCGGGTCGTCGGCGGGGAACGGCGGGGCGCCGACGAGGAGGTGGTAGAGGCAGGCGCCGAGGCGGTAGAGGTCGGTGCGGGTATCGAGGGCGACGTCCGAGCGACCGAACTGCTCGGGCGCCGCGTGGATCGCCGCGCGGTCGCTCGGCGCGCGGACGGCGGCGGGCGCGGGCGGGTCGCGCAGGCGGACGTCGTCGTCGGCGTCGACGAGGATGTCGGCGGGCTCGAGGCCGAGGTGGAGCAGCCCGCTCGCGTGCAGGCGCTCGAGGATCGCGGCGACGTCGCGGCCGATCTCGGCGACGCGCAGGGGGGAGAGCGGTTGCTCGAGCGGCATCAGCGAGGTGAAGCCGGGCGGGTCGAGCGCGCTCGACGACGACGGCAGCGCCGGACCCGGACTCGAGCTCACGGCCGGAGGATATCTCGGATCGCCGCGGGCGCCGCACGCACGCTGCGCGCGGCCGAGGAACGATGTCCGGTCGGCGCGGCGATCACGGGGCGAGGACGACCGCGCTGCCGGCGGGGATCGTGAAGCTGAGCTTGCCGAGCTGACTCACCGTGGCGCCCGCTCCGCCGAGCAAATTTGTCAGCATTTGCGGGGCGAGGCCGAGCGAGGCCGTGACCTCGACGTCGACGTTAGTGTCGGTTTGTTTGCGGGTGAGGCCGACGACCGCGGCCTCGCCGGCGGCGAGCTTGCGGCCGAACACCAGGGTGTCCTCGTCGGCGTACAGCGGGACGTAGGCGCCGCGCTGGAGGGCGGCGTTGTCGCGGCGGGCCTGGCCGAGCTTGCGGACCCACGCGAGCGTGGCCGCCTCGTCGGGCGAGAGATCCGACTCGGGCCTGAACATGTGGCGGTTGTTGGGATCGGAGCCGCCCCATTGCCCGCACTCGTCGCCGTAGTACAGCAGCGGCGCGCCGGGCAGGCCGAGCAGCCAGGCCATGGCGATGCGCGTGCGGCGGTAGGGCTCGGCGTCCTGCGGGGCGACCGCCACGTCGTCCCACTGGTTGCCGGGCACGCCCTTGTCGTGGGCGCCGTCCTGGCCGCGGTAGTCGGCCATGGTCGTGAACCGCGGGGTGTCGTGGCTGCCGATGTACGGGGTCATGACCGCGCCGGCGGGCCACTTCTCCAGGCCGTGCTGCGTCCAGTAGTCGGCGTGCAGCATGCCCTTGTCGCCGTGCGCGAAGGTCCGGTACGACACGCCGTGATAGAGGACGAAGTCGAACTGCCCGTCGAGGCCCTGGGGGCCGATGTAGCGGGCGATGGTGCCGTAGTTCTCGTCGTTGCAGGGGTCGGGGCAGTCGCTCCAGCCCATGGCCGTCTCGCCCATGAGGAAGTAGTCGGTGCCGGCGGGTTCGAACGTCTCGCGCACGGCGGCGGCGAGGTTGCGGGTCGCGACCTCCTCGACGTGCTTGACGGCGTCGACGCGCAGGCCGTCGAGGTCGAACTCGTCGAGCCACCACACCGCGTCGGCGACGAACGCGGCGTTGGCCTCGGGCACGCTGTGGTTGATGTCGGGCAGGTAGCCGGCGAACATGCAGTCGAGCGCGTGGGCGGTCCAGTCGCAGCCGTCGGTGCCGCACACGCAGCCGGTGCGGAACCACTCGGGGTGGGCCGCCATGTACTCGTGGTCCTCGTGGACGTGGTTGACCACGAAGTCCTGCAGGATGCGGATGCCGTGGGCGTGGGCGCTGCGCACGAGCGCGTGCAGGGCCTCGGCGCCGCCGATGCGGGCGTCGACCTCGCGCGCGCGGGTCGGCCAGTAGCCGTGGTAGCCGGTGACGTAGTGCTCGCCGTCGCTGGCGAGGTAGGGGCCGCCCGGGTTCTGCTGGAACGGGGTCAGCCAGATCGCGCGCACGCCGAGGTCGTCGAGCGCGCCGGCGTCGATGGCGTCGCGCAGGCCGAGCAGGTCGCCGCCCTGCCAGTCGCCGCGCGGGTCGGCCATCGGCGTGGCGCCGGGGTTGTTGCCGGGGTCGCCGTCGGCGTAGCGGTCGGTGACGACCATGTAGATGAGCGCGCCGTCCCAGGTGAACGCGACGTCCTCGATCCAGAACACCAGGCGCAGCGGCTCGCCGGTGCGGCCGTCGGCCGCCGCGGGGACGACGGTGACGCGGTACTTGCCGGCGACGAGGCCGGCGAGCTCGATCGTGACGTCGCCGTTCGCGGCGACCGTGAACTGCTCGGGGGTCAGCGCGGCCTCGCCGTCGCCGTCGCGCAGCACGGCCGTGTAGGCCGCGGGGTCGGGGCCGGCGCCGGCGAGGCCGTCGACGTAGCGCAGCGCGGCGCTGTAGGTGCCGGCCGGGGCGGCGGCGCTGCTGTCGACGGCGAGCGCGGGGTCGCGGCAGTCGCGGACGAGCACGCCGGAGTTCTCGGTGCCGTCGACGTACTTGCGGCGGCCCTGCTGCGGATCGAGGACCCACTGGTCCTGGCCGCCCTGGTCGTAGACGATCTTGTAGGCGTGCAGGCCGGGCGGGAGCTCGACGCTGCCGGTGTACACGCCGTCGCCGTCGGGGCCGGCGAGCGCGGTGGCGGTGGCGAGGTCGAAGCCGTGCCACTCGCCGGCGACGCGCGGGGCGGTCGCGCCGGGCGGCGGATCGAAGCGGAACTCGGCGGGACAGAGGACGTCGCCGCCGTCGCCGGTGGTCGGATCGCCGGTCGGATCGCCGCCGGTGTCGCCGCCGGTGGTCGGCGTGGGACCGGTGGTGGCGCCGGTCGGGCCGGCGTCGGTCGGATCGACGGTGTCGTCGCCGGTGGCCGGGAAGCTGCCGGGATCGCCGCCGGGGCCGCTGCTGGCGGCGCCGGAGTCGTCGCCGGCGAGGCCGCTGCCGGACGAACAGGCGGGCGCGTACAGCCCGAGCAGGAGGAGGGCGGGCAGACGAGGGCGCATCGCGGAGCACGATAGCCGCTTCGCCTGCGCGTGCACAGGGGCGGTGCCTTGCGTGTGCACAGGTCGCGGCCGGGCGGCTACGATGCCGCGGTCATGCGCACCCGCCTCGCCGTTCCTGTGTTGGTGTCCTCGCTCGCGCCGTGGCCGGTGTCCGCCGCGCCGGAGCCGCAGCGCACGCGGTTCGAGCTGCCGGCGTCGAACGGCCACGGGGCGCTGCTGGTCGACCTCAAGGCGGCCCGCCTGACGCAGTTCCGCGAGCACCTGTTCGCCGCGGAGGAGCCGGTGATCGACGAGCAGGGCGCCGACGTGTGGGACGGCGGGCAGTTCGCGACCGTGCACACGCGCGACCTGCTGTTCGACGCGTACTTCGGGGTGCGCGCGGCGGGCCAGCAGATGTGGCTGACGCAGGCGGCGGTCGACGAGCAGGCCAGCGGCTACGCGCCGGGCACGGGGGTGGTGACGATGGTGCAGACGCTCGGCTCGCTGCGCGCGACGACCCACGCGTTCGCGCCGCAGGCGCTGGCGGCCGGCGGGTTCGTGCTGGCGCTGCGGCTCGAGAACACCGGCGGGCAGGCGATCGCCGGGGTCGAGGTGTTCTCGCTGCACAACTTCCACCTCGGCTACGGGCGGGCGACGCGGCCCTGGGACGTGCCCGACGACCTGGAGGCCAACGGCGAGACGATCGAGTTCGTCGACGACGGCGAGGTCGCGGCGCTGCGCGAGCGCGGGTTCGCGGGCGTGGTGGCGACCCGCTCGCTCGCGGTGGTGGCCCACCACGGGGTCGGCCCGGAGGTCGACCTGTTCACGCTCGGCGCGGGGCCGATGCCGGCCGACTTCCCCGACAATCCGCCGCCGATGGGCGCGGTCGACGACGCGACGAGCGGGCTGCAGTGGACGCTCGGCGAGCTGAAGCCGGGCGAGGCGCGCTGGGTCGGGATCGCGGTGATCCACCACCCGGACCCGTTCGCGGGCGCGGCGGCGCAGGCGAGCCTCGACGCGCTGGTCGCGGGCCGCGACGCGGCCGAGCTGGTGGCCGACGAGCTCGGCGCGTGGACCGAGTTCCAGGCCGGCCTGACGCTGCCGGCGGGGCTGTCCGCGGACGAGGAGGCGCTGGTCCGTCAGGGCGCGGCGATGCTGCGCATGGGCCAGGTCCGCGAGGACAGCTACTACCTGCGCGAGTGGCTGAGCATGGACGGCGAGCCCCGGCGCACCCGCTTCAAGGGGCCGGGCGATCAGCCGGTGACGCTGCCGGCGGTGGTCGAGCACCGCGGCAAGGGGGCTGTGCTCGCGAGCCTGCCCCCGGGCGAGTGGACGTACGCGTGGATCCGCGACGGCGCCTACGCGACGGCGGCGATGGCGACGCTCGGCATGCACGCCGAGGCCCGCGACGCGCTGACGTACTACCTCGACGCGGAGGCCGGGCGCTTCGAGGACTGGGGCGAGCTGCAGCCCTACGCGATGCCGCCGTACCAGATCTCGCTGGTGCGCTACCACGGCTTCGGGGTCGAGGAGACCGACTTCAATGACTTCGGGCCCAACCTCGAGTTCGACGGCTTCGGGCTGTTCCTGTGGGCGCTGCGGCACTACGAGGAGGCGAGCGGGGACGCGTCGATCAGCGCGGATCGCTGGGACACGATCGCGGCCGAGGTCGGCGACGTGCTGGTGGCGCTCGTCGATCCGGCGACGGGGCTGCTGCGCGCCGACTCGTCGATCTGGGAGACGCACTGGCAGGGCCGCGAGCGCCAGTGGGCGTACACCAACATCACGGCGGCGCGCGGGCTGTGCGACGCGGCGGTGCTGGCGACGCGCGTGGGGGACGACGCGCGGGCGGCCACGTATCAGGCGGCCGGCGAGGCGCTGCGGGCGGCGATCGCCGACAGGCTGACGACCGCGGACGGCGCGATCGCCTCGAACGTGGAGGAGCTGGCGCTCGGCGAGGGCCACTGGGACGCCGCCGTGCTCGACGCGATCGCCATGGGGCTGTTCGACCCGCAGGGCCCGATCGCCGGCGCCACGCTGGCGGCCCTCGACGAGCACCTGCGCGTCGACGCCGGGCCCGGGTGGTCGCGCAACGACGACCGCTGGGACCACGCGAACGGCGAGGACCTGTCGCCGTGGGGCGGCGAGTACGACAGCGCGGAGTGGGTGGTGACCGACCTGCGCGGCGCGGTGGCGATGCGCCGCGCGGGCCAGGACGCGCGGGCCGACGCGCTGACGGAGTGGGTGCTGGCCCAGAGCCTGGAGAACTACGGGATGGTCGCGGAGACCTACGACGAGCTCGCGGGCACCTACAAGTTCAACGCGCCGATGTTGGGCTTCGGCGCCGGGGCGTTCGCGCTGGCGCTCGCCGATCGCGCGGCGATGCCGGAGGACCCGGCGTGCGGGGCGTACTTCGCGGAGCGGGGCGGCGAGTCGACCGGCGGCGAGACCGGCGCGGGCGAGACGTCGACGAGCACGTCCGCGGACGTCGGGTCGTCGAGCGATCCGCCGACCGCCGCGACGGAGCCGACGCCGACCGGCGATCCGCCGACGACCGACGCGACCGCGTCGTCGAGCGGGACCGGTC
This sequence comes from Myxococcales bacterium, assembly GCA_016793465.1. The sequence goes on along the minus strand of JAEUJW010000034.1, from coordinate 64,018 downwards.
CGCCGTTCACGGACCCGGGCGAGTCGTGCGGGCTCGGTTGCCGCTCCGACGGGCCAGGGGCGCCGTCGCTGGTCGCGCTGATGTTGTTGGCGCTCCGCCGCCGCCGCGCAGCCAGGTGAGCGGCCGAACACGCGGCGGGCTCGCCGGGGATCGGCGACGGGCCTGGCCGCGCTCGCGCTGCTCGGCCTCCGCCGGCGCCGACGGAGGCCGAGCCCGGCCCAGAACGATGTCCGCTTGACCTGCGCGGCGGCGAGCCGGCAATATCCGGCGTCCGCATGCCGACCGACCTTATCGCCTATTTCTCCATGGAGATCGCGCTTGCGAGCGAGATCCCGACCTACGCCGGCGGCCTCGGCGTGCTCGCCGGAGACACGCTGCGCAGCGCGGCCGACATGGGCCTGCCGATGGTCGCGGTCACGCTGCTGTACCGCAAGGGCTACTTCCGCCAGGTGCTCGACGCGAACGGCCACCAGACCGAGAAGGACGTGGTCTGGGTGCCCGAGCAGTTCCTCGTGCGCATGCCGACCGAGGTCGAGGTGACGGTGCTCGGCCGCACGGTCCGCGTGGGCCTGTGGCGCTACCTGGTGGCCGGCTGCGACGGCCACCAGATCCCGGTGTACCTGCTCGACACCGACCTCGAGGGCAACCACGAGGAGGACCGCCGCATCACCGACCACCTGTACGCCGGCGAGGAGCGCCACCGCCTGACGCAGGAGGCCGTGCTCGGCCTCGGCGGCCGCCGCATGCTCGAGGCGCTCGGGCTGCGCCCGACCCGCTACCACATGAACGAGGGCCACTCGTCGCTGCTGGCCGTCGACCTGCTGCGCAAGCTGTGCGACGAGGCCCGCGCGGCCTCGGGGTCGAGCGACAGCCACCAGCTCGAGGCGTGCATCGCCAGGGTCCGCGAGGCCTGCGTGTTCACCACGCACACGCCGATCCCCGCCGGCCACGACCGCTTCTCGCGCGCGCTCGCGGAGGAGGTGTTCGGCGCGCAGCAGGTCGCCGAGGTCGCGCAGGTGCCCCGCATCCTCGCGTCCGAGCTCAACATGTCGACGGTGGGCCTCGAGCTCAGCGGGTTCGTCAACGGGGTGTCGCTGCGCCACGCCGAGGTGACCCGCGGGATGTTCCCCGGCCACACCATCCACGCGGTCACCAACGGGGTCCACTCGGCGACCTGGACGTCGCCGTTCATGCAGGCGGTGTTCGACCGCCACATCCCGTCGTGGCGCCGCCACGGGCACGCGCTGCGCGGGGCCCAGCGCATCCCGACGGCCGAGATCGTGGCGGCCCACCGCGCGGCCAAGCGCGCGCTCGTCGAGGAGCTCAACACGCTCGGCGACCACAACCTCGACCCCGACCGCTTCACCATCGGCTTCGCCCGCCGCGTGACCAGCTACAAGCGCATCAACCTGCTGCTCCGCGACGTGCGCCGCCTGCGGGAGATCGCCAGCCGCTGGGGGTCGCTGCAGATCGTGTTCTCCGGCAAGGCCCACCCGCGCGACCTCGAGGGCAAGCGCCTGATCGAGGCGGTGTTCCGCCAGCAGGAGGCGCTGCTGCCGTACGTGCGCATGGTGTTCGTGCCCGGCTACGACATGCGCCTGTGCGGCAAGATCGTGGCCGGCGTCGACCTCTGGCTCAACACGCCGACGCCGCCGCTCGAGGCGTCCGGCACGTCGGGCATGAAGGCGGTGCACAACGGGGTGCCGAACCTGTCGGTGCGCGACGGCTGGTGGTGCGAGGGCTTCGTGGCCGGCCACACCGGCTGGGTCATCGAGCCGCCGGGCGAGGGCGACGGCGGGGTCGACGACCGCGACGCGGACCACCTGTACAAGATCCTCGACCACGAGGTGCTGCCGATGTACGTCGGCAACCAGCACCGCTGGGGCGAGGTCATGCGCGACTGCATCGCCCTGGCGGCCTCGTACTTCAACTCGCAGCGCATGCTCGAGGAGTACATGGGGCGGGCCTACGGGCTGAAGCTCGCGGGGCGCTGAGCGCCGCCTCCGGGCGCGGCTCGTCTTCGTCGCGGAGGGCCGCCCGTCGGCGTGCTGGCGGTCGGGCGTGTGCGTCGTCGACGCGGGCCGCGCCGGCGCCGCGGATCCGGTAGGATCGGGCGTGCCGCTGTACCTGCTGCCCGACGACCTGCCGGTGTTCCCCGATCCGCGGCGGGCCGAGCGCGACGGCATGCTGGCGATCGGCGGGGGCCTCGAGCCGGCGCGGGTGCTGCTCGCGTACTCGCGGGGCATCTTCCCGTGGAACGGGCCGGACGAGCCGCTGACGTGGTTCTGCCCGTCGCCGCGCATGGTGGTCGAGCTGCCCGACGGGCTGCACGTGCCGCGCTCGCTGAGCAAGGCCCGGCGCCGGCGCGCGTGGCGGGTGACCCTCGACACCGCGTTCGCGGCGGTGATGGCGGCCTGCGCCGCGCCGCGCGACGACGAGGCGGGCACGTGGATCACGCCGGGCATTACGGCGGCGTTCGCGGCGCTGCACCGGGCCGGGGTGGCCCACAGCGTCGAGGTGTGGGACGGCGAGGCGCTGGTCGGCGGGCTCTACGGGCTGGCGATCGGGGCGGTGTTCTGCGGCGAGAGCATGTTCGCCAGGCAGGACGACGCCTCGAAGGTCGGGTTCGTGGCGCTGGCGCGGCAGCTCGCGCGCTGGGGCTTCGAGACGATCGACTGCCAGGTCGCGACCGAGCACCTGCGCCGGCTCGGCGGACGCGAGCTCGAGCTCGAGGCGTTCCTCGCGCGGCTGGCCGCGGGCACGCGCAAGCCGGGGCGGCTCGGGCCCTGGCGGTTCGACGCGGACGCGGAGTGGGCCGCGCCGGCCGCGGGCGTCGCGGACGGCTGACGACCGCGGCGGCGCGCGGGGTCACCTGGCCCCGGGGACAGGTCGCATCGGCCGCGGGGCGACGCCGCGCGGTCGTCGCCCCGCGGGTCCATCTGGCCTCGGGGACAGGTCGTGTCGGCCGCGGGGCGGCCTCACAGGGGATGACGAAGCGGCTGCGCGGTGATACCTGGCCTCGGGGACAGGTCGTGTCGGCCGCGGGGCGGCCTCACAGGGGGATGACGAGGCCGTCGGCGGCGATCTCGAAGCCGCGGCGGGCGACCTCGGCGGCGGCCGGGCTGGCGGGGTCGAGGGCGGCGTTGGAGTGGTTGAGGTGGGTGAAGATCACGCGCACGCGGCGGGCGTCGACGAGCGGCTGGAGGAGGTCCATCGACTCGGTCATGAGCGGGTGGGCGAGGCCGGTGATGTCGCGGCCGGGCAGCTCGTCGGCGCTGTAGAAGGTGCCGTCGATCAGGGCGACGCCGACGCCGCGCTGCGCGAGCACGTCGGGCAGCGCGGGCGACCAGGCCGACCACGGCGCGCTGTCGGGGACGTAGAGGGCGGTGGTCCGCGGGCCCGCGACCAGGAAGCCGAGCGTGTCGGTGTACTCGGCGCGGTGCGGGACGGGCAGGGCGGTGACCACGACGGCGCCGCCGAGCTCGACCGGCGCGCCGCGCAGCGGGCGGAGGGTGATGTTGTCGAGCGCGACGAGCTGGTCCCACGGGGCGTTGGCGGCCAGGAAGGCGGCCATGCGCGGGCTGGCGTGCACGGGCGTGCCGCGGGTGTGCGCGGCCTCGAAGCCGAGGTGGGCGAGGCCGAGGTAGTGGCCCATGTGCGCGTGCGTGAGGAACACGCCGGCGAGCGGGTCGCGGTCGACGGCGCCGCGCGGGCGGGCGGTGTGGACGGCGAGGCTGGCGAGCTGGTGCGGGAGGTCGGGGGTGGCGTCGAACAGCCAGGCGGCGCGGTCGACGACGACGGCGACCGAGGCGACGCGGCGGGCGCGGTCGGGGTGCGCGCGGGCGCCGTCGCAGCGCGCGCAGGTGCAGGCGGCGTGGGGGAAGCCGCCGTCCTGGGCGCTGCCGAGGACGTGCAGGGCGGGGCCGTCGGCGGGCAGGGCCGCGGCGGGGGGCGTGGCCTGCGGCGCGGGGGCGTCGCACGCGAGCAGCAGGGCGAGCGCGAGGAGGCGACCGGGTCCGCGGACGGGCGGTCGGGTGGCGGGCATGCGCGGGAGCTTAACACCGCGGCGCAGGTCGCAGGGGCGCCGCGGCGGCGGGGTCGAGGCGCGACACGCCGTCAGGGCGCGGCCTCGGCGGGCGGCGGGTCGTCGTCGTCGGCCTCGTCGGGCGGGTCGGGCACGTCGAGCGGGTGCTCGCGGGTCGGGCGCGGGGGCAGGCCGCAGCGCACCTCGGACACCCCGGGCAGCGAGGACTTCAGGCGCACCTGCAGGCCGACGCGGGCCGCCGGCGAGGCCTCGCGCACGGTCGCGTAGTAGGTCGACCTGTCGCCGGCGTCGACGATGTACACGCGCGGGTCGAACTTGTCGGTCGCCTGCGAGCCGACGATGGCGAGGGCCTCGGCCCACGGCTTGCTCGGGTCGGCGTCGCGGGGCAGGCTGCCGAGCTCGATGTGCTGGTCGACGCAGGCCGCGACGTCGTCGAACGGCGGCGGCAGCGTGCGCGCGTCGTAGAGGGTCGCGCCGGGGCGGGCCCGCAGCAGCACGTGGAACGGCTTTTCGAAGTCGACGACCGCCCAGAGCTCGCCCGCGTGGGTGAACAGCTCGGTGATCCGCGGCGGCCCGAAGTTGCCGGAGATCGGCGCCAGCGGCTCCCACGCGCGGCCGTCGCTGAAGAACGTCTCGGGGGCGGCGGGGAACACCAGCGGGGCGATCTGCACCGGCTCCCAGGTGGCCTTCGGGTCGGCCAGGCGCCACAGCGTGGGCAGCTCGCCGCGGATGCCGCGGCCGTCGGCGCTGAGGGTGACCCACAGCGTGTCGGCGTGGTCGACGACCATGCGGGTCACGCAGCCGGGGGCGGGCAGGGCGACCGGGGTGGTGACGCCGGCGTCGAGGAGGGCGAGCACCGGGGCCGGCTCGCAGCGCGCGTACCAGGCGGCGCCGGTCGACGTGCCGGTGAGGCGGTCGACGCTGCCGCCCTTGACCTCGGGCAGGGCGTGCTTCTCCCACGCCTTCTTGCCGAGGTTCCAGCGGTCCGCCGAGTTGCCGGTGGTGGTGATCCACAGGTCGCCGGTCGGCAGCGCCATGATGTCGAAGGGGAAGATCGAGGACATGTCGGGCAGCGGCGTGCGCCCGCCGATCACCGCGAGCGGCTTGTGGCGCTCGAGCAGGCGGTCGAGGCGGCGCTGCTGCTTGGCGGCGATGCGGCTGAGCGGGTCATGGTCGTCGCCGTAGCCGTCCATGCCCTCCTCCGGGCAGCCGCTGTGGCACGACAGGTCGCGCTCGGCGAGGTAGCGGTTCTTGGTCCAGGGGTGCAGGCGGTCGGTCGTCAGGCTGAGGCGCAGGCCGCTGTCGCCGTCGTCGATCTTGGGGATCTCGGCCCAGGCGCCGGCCTTCCACTGGTAGCTGTCGCGCTCGGTGCCGCTGCGCATGACCGAGCGCTCGGTGGTGGCGTAGAAGTGATCGGGCCAGGCGCCGTGGAGGCTGACGAGGTCGAAGTCGTCCTCGTGGTCGTAGGACTCCGGCGAGTCTTCGTCCTCCTCGTCTTCATCGTCGTCGTCGTCGAGGTCGATGTCGAGGTTCTCGAGGATGGCGTCGGGCAGCGGGTAGAACACGATCGGGCCGTCGGTCGGCGCGCGGTTCAGGGCCAGCGTGGTGATCGCGGCGCCCGGCGGCTTGCTGTCCTCGGGGTCAGGTCGGGCCGGGCTGTCCTCGGGGACAGCCGGGTCGGCGGGCGCGGCGTCGGCGGGTTTGGGCTCGGCCGTGGGCACGGCGGGCACGGCTTCGGCCGCGGGCCTGGGCCGGGCGGGCCTGGCCTCGGCCATCGGCACGACGGCGAAGCGGGCGTCGTCGTGCACGAGGATGTGGCCGCTCGGGAGCTTGTCCCACGCGACGGAGCTGTCGACGGCCAGGACCGGGTAGAGCGCGAGGCTGGCGGCGGGCGCGGTCGGGACCGGCGGGGTCGCGGGCGGCGCGGGCTCGGGCTCGACGGGCGGGGTCTCGGGCGCGGACGGGGCCTCGACCGGCGGGGGCGCCTCGGGCGGCGGCGGGGTCTCGGCGGCTGGCGCGGGCGGGTTGGCGGTGCAGGCGGCGAGCGCGACGACGGCGGCGGCGCCACGGCGACGGAGAGCGTCCATGTCGCCGAGGATACGCCCGGACGGCCCGCGTGTGCGCGCGACGGCCGGGGGTCGCTCACCACGACCCGCGTCGAACGTGGTTCGCCTCGCCCGCGCGGCGGGCTACTCGGCGGCGGCCTGCTCGTCGGGCGCGGGCAGCAGCACGATGTCGAGGACCTCGCGGATGTGCTTGACGAAGTGCAGGCGCAGGTCCGCGCGGGCCGCCGGCGGAATCTCGGGTTCGTCCTTGCGGTTGCGGTCGGGCAGGACGACATCGCGGATGCCGGCGCGGTGGGCCGCCAGCACCTTCTCGCGGACGCCGCCGATCGGCAGGACCTGGCCGCGCAGCGTGATCTCGCCGGTCATGGCGATGTCGGCGCGGGCGGGCCGGTGGGTGAACAGCGAGACGAGCGCGGTGGTCACGGCGATGCCGGCGCTGGGGCCGTCCTTCGGCACGGCGCCGGCGGGGAAGTGGAGGTGGAGGTCGTGGTCCTTCAGCGTGCGCTTCAGGTCGTCGGGGTCGATGCCGTACTCGGCGCCGCGGCTGCGCACGAAGCTCAGCGCGGCCTGGGCCGACTCCTTCATGACCTCGCCGAGCTTGCCGGTCAGGCGGATCTGGCCGGTGCCGGGGCTGATGTTGGCCTCGACGAACAGCAGGGTGCCGCCGACCGGGGTCCAGCCGAGGCCGGTGACCACGCCGGGGGTCGGGACCTTGGCGGCCATCTCGTCGTGGTAGCGCGGCGGGCCGAGGATGCGCAGCAGCTCGTCGGCGTCGAGGCGCAGGTGCGGGCTCTTGCCCTCGGCGAGGTGCATGGCGATGTCGCGGAGCAGCGCGGCGAGCTCGCGCTCGAGGTTGCGGACGCCGGACTCGCGGGTGTACTGGGTCGCGAGCGCGAGCAGCACGTCGTCGGGGATGTTGATGTCGATGTCCTTCAGGCCGTTCTCGGCCAGCTGCTTGGGCAGCAGGTGCCGGCGGGCGATCGCCAGCTTCTCCTCGATGGTGTAGCCGCTCAGCGGGATGACCTCGAGGCGGTCGCGCAGCACGTCGGGGATCGCCGACAGCTCGTTGGCGGTGCACAGGAAGATCACGCGCGAGAGGTCGTAGTCGACGTCGAGGTAGTGGTCGCGGAAGGCGGCGTTCTGCTCGGGGTCCAGGGCTTCGAGGAGGGCCGAGGCCGGGTCGCCGCGGAGGTTGGCGCCGACCAGCTTGTCGACCTCGTCGAGCACGACCACCGGGTTGACGGTGCCGGCGCGCTTCATGGCCTGGATGAAGCGCCCGGGCAGCGCGCCGATGTAGGTGCGGCGGTGGCCGCGGATCTCGGCGTCGTCGCGCACGCCGCCGAGCGAGATGCGCACGTACTCGCGGCCGAGCGCCTCGGCGATGCTGCGCCCGAGCGAGGTCTTGCCGACGCCGGGCGGGCCGGCGAGGCAGAGGATCGGGCCGCGCTTGTCGGGCGCGAGCTTGCGGACGCTGAGGTACTCGAGGATGCGCTTCTTGACCTTGGCGAGGCCGTAGTGGTGGGCCTCCAGCAGCTCGCGGGCGGCCGCGAGGTCGAGCTTGTCGGCGGTCGCCGAGGCGGCGCCCCACGGGAGGTCGGCGATCCACTCGAGGTAGGTGCGGGCGATGGTCGCCTCGCCGCTCTGGGGGTGCATGCGGCGCAGGCGGCCGAGCTCGCGGGTGGCCGCGGCGCGGGCCTCGGCCGGCAGCTCGAGCGCGCCGAGCCGGCCCTCGAGCTCCCGCAGGCCGCGCTCGTCGGCCTCGCCGTCGGTCTCGCCGAGCTCGGACTGGATGGCGCGCAGCTTGTGGCGCAAGAGGGCGTCGTGCTCGTGCTTCGACAGGTGCTCGCGCACGTAGCGGTCGAGGTCGCGCTTGACCTGCAGCACGTTGGTCTTGTGCGAGGCGAGCTCGATGACCTTGCGCAGGCGATCGCTGATCTCGGTCTCCTGCAGCACGGCGAGGCGCTCGTCGTCGCCGACCTCGAGGTGGGCGGCGCACAGGTCGGCGATCATGCCGGGGGCGCGCTCGGCCAGGATCTGGGCGAGGGCCTGGGCCCGCTGCTTGGTCTTCTGGGCGCTCGGCAGCAGGGTGTCGTGCTGCTTGACGAGGTCCTGCAGGGCCCCGGCGAGGGCGTAGGCGAGGGTCGCCTCGCGCATGGTGTCGATGTGCGTGTGCACGCGGACGACCTGGTGGTCGCGCTCGCCGTAGGCGTCGATCAGCTGGACGCGACGCAGGCCGCGCAGCACCACCGACATGCGCCCGGGGGTGCCGGGCAGCACCTGCACGACCTCGCAGAGCACGCCGATCGGGTGCAGCTCGTCGAGCTCGGGGCTGGCGGTGTTGCTGCGCAGGACGGCGGCGACGAGGCGGCCGCGCGGGCTGTCGGCCGCCGGGCGCGGCTCGCCGGGGCGGCGATCCCCGGCCCGCCGCACGGCGTGCATGGCGGCCGACTGGCGGCCGAGGTCGACCGGCGCGGTCAATCCGGGGAGGAGCGTGGCGGCCCGCAGCGGGAGCAGCGGCAAGGGGCCGGCGGCGGTCGAGGTGGCCATGAGCGGGCCAGACTAGCCCAGATCGCGGCCGATCGGACCCGGGCCCGGGGCGGGCCGGGGGCGGAGATTCCGGGGCGTCACGCGGCCGGGCGAAGTGATACAAGGTGGCGCGTGCGTGCCCCCGCCGAGCACTCGGGTCCCGCGCTGGTCGTGCCGGCGCTGGCCCTGGCGTTGCTGGTGACGGCCGGCCCGGCGCTGGCGCTGGCGTGGGGCGTGGCGCCGGGGCTGCTGGTGATCGCGGCGACGGCGGGGCTCGGGTGGTGGCGCGGGCGCACGCTCGTGCGCGCGGGCGGGTGGACGGCGGCGCTGGCGAGCCTGCCGCGCGGGCCGCGGACGATCGTCGGGCTGGCGCTCGGGCTGCCGATGGTGATCGCGGCGGCGACGGCGGCGCGGGCGATCGCGGGGCTGCTGGTGGCGGCGCCGGCGTCGGCGGCGGGGCTGGTGACGCTGGTGGTGCTGGCGCCGCTGGTCGCGCGGGCGCGCGGGCGCGGGGCGCCGGTCGCGGGCCTCGGCGCGGCCGGGCTGGCGATCGCGGCGACGTTCGCGGGGGCCCGCTGCGAGGCCGAGGCCCCGGGCGCGCGGGGGTTCGCGCACAGCGGGCCGATCCTCGGGATCCACCCGTTCCAGTCGACGGCGATCGTGGTCGACGGGTTCGGGCCGTTCGACCTGCCGATCAACGACTTCGTCGAGCCCGACGGGTCGAAGGGCTACGGGCCCGCGGAGCTGGCGGAGGCGCTGCAGCGCGACCTGCGGGCGATCGCGGAGGTGCACTTCGCCGACGGGCCGCGGCGCGCGCGCGAGGCGTTCGCCGGCGCGACGGTCGCGGGGGTCGAGCTGAAGTCGCTGCAGGAGCGGCGCGATCGCCCGGCGGAGTCGGAGCGCGAGCCGCGGCTGCTGGTGACGTCGGGGACCGTCGGGCGCCGCTCGCGGGTCGAGTTCATCTGCCCGGGCACGCCGGTCGACCCGCGCCCGCGCCGGCCCGACGCGGTGATGGAGCGCATGTGCCCCGACAAGTACACCTCGGAGGCGAGCGCGGGGCTCGGGCTGACCGGGCGCTGGACGGGCTACACCGAGGGCCGCGGGCAGGCGCGCGTGAGCCTGCGGCCGCTCGTCGAGGAGCTGCCGGCGCCGGGTCTATGGGAGGCGCGGCTGTGGGCCTGGCTGGTGCTGCTGGCGCTGGCGCCGGGGCTGCTGTGGCGCGGCTGGTCGGCGGGGCTGCTGCGCAGCGCCGGCGGGGCGGCGGGGCTCGGGCTGGCTGGCCTTTTGGTCATGGCCCTGGGGACATGGTCGATGGTGCAGGTGGGCTGGTGGGCGGCGGGGCCGGCGTGGGACTCGCCGTGGCGGGTCGGGCCGTGGGCGGCGGCGCTGCCGGTGATGCTGGCGACGGCGCTCGGCGGGCGCGCGGGCGCGGCGGTGGCCGGCGGGCTGGCGGCGACGCTGCTGTGGTCGGCGGGCTCGCTGGCGGCGGCGGCGGTGCTGGCCGCGGGCCCGCCGGAGCAGTGGGCGGCGGCGCTGGCGGGCGGGCTGCCGCGCGTCGAGCTGGCGGCGGCGGAGGGGCTGGCGGCGCTCGGGCTGTGCGCGGCGCTGCTGCTGGTGCCGGCGCTGCTGCTCGGGCCGGGCGTGCGCACGCTGGCGGCGGCGGCGGGCTGGCGGCGGCCGGGGGCGATCGGGCTGGCGCTCGCGGCGGCGGCGGGGCTGGTGATCCTGTCGCGCAAGACCGACGGCGGGGCGCTGCTGTGGACGCCGGCGCTGGCGCTGGCGCTGGCGGCGACGAGCGGGCTGGCGGCGGCGCTGCGCGGGCCGGGTCGCGGGCTGCGGCGGCTGGATCACGCGCTGATGTCGGGGCTGGTGATCGCGGCGCTGGTCGAGGCGTGGGCGGCCCGGCAAAACCCGTTCATGCTGGCGGGGCTGGTCGTCGGGGGGCTGATGACGGCGGCGCTGCTGGTCGTCGCGGGCTCGCGGGGAGTGGATCTCCCGCGGGCGCAGGACGGGCCGTAGCGGCACTGTTCGGCCGAGCAGGGGACCGCGGATCGGCGGGACGCCGCGGCGTAATTCGTCGGGGGTCGGCGGCACCCTGCGGCCGATTGACGGCCCGGACGGCCCCGTAGGCCGTCGCAGGGCCGCGAAACCCGGGGCGTCCGACCGCGGTCCGATCGTGTGGATGGGCCGCCGCGGCCGACGCGGGACCGCGGCCGCGAGGGGTCCGACCGAGAACCGACGCGCGGGACTATCGCTGCCGGGATGAGGCCGCTATAGTCCGGCCGCAGTCCGTGCACATGCCATCCGCCACGCTGAACCGTTCACGCTTCACCCTCCTTCGTAGCGCCCTGGCCGGTGTGTTGAGCGGTGCGATCGTCCTCTCGCCGCTGCCCGTGCTGGCGGCGCCCGCGGCCGCGCCCGCGCCCGCCGCGGGGGCGCCCGCGTCGGCCGGCAACGTGGTCGGCCTGATGCGCTTCACCGGCGACGCCGAGGCGGCCGGGTCGATGCGCTCGTCGGTCCAGACCGAGCTCGAGAACAGCGGCTACACGGTGAAGGGCGTGGCCCTCGACATCGAGGCGGCGTCGGCCAAGGTGAAGTGCAAGGGCTCGCCCGACGACTGCGTCGGCAAGGTCGCCGAGTGGCTGATCAAGGGCGCCAAGGGCGGCACGACCTACAACTTCCTGGTCTACGGGTCGTACACCACCGATCCCGCGAAGAACAGCTCGCTGGTGGTCTACGACGTGGCGGCGAAGAAGAAGGTCGGCGAGAAGTCGGCGGCCGGGACGTCGACCGACCTCATCCTCCCGCTGGCGCTGCCCCGCGCGGTCGCTGCCATGCTGAAGGACGCCCAGTCGCCGCCGGCCCCCGCCAGCGAGGCCGAGCTGCAGGCGATCGCGGAGCTCGACGAGCCGAGCAAGACGCCCGAGGAGATGGCGGCCGAGGCCGAGGCGATCAAGCGCGCCCAGGACGCGGTCGACACCGGCCTGTCCGAGACGGTCGATACGTCGGGCGTGACCGTCGACCTGAAGAAGGACTTCAAGGCGTTCTGCCGCACCGGGCCGCGCAAGCCGCGGGTCAACAAGGACGACCCCAAGGACCTGCGCCCGGCGTGCAAGCTCGGGCACCGCTTCGGCTACTTCCAGACGCGCGCGTGGGTGGCCCTCGGCCTGACCGCCGGCGCCCTGGTCGCCACCGGGGTGTTCTACTCGCTCGGCCTGGCCGCCCGTAAACCCTACAAGGACGCGGTCGACCGGCTCGACGCGGCCGGGCTCGATCCGACCGATCCGCTGCAGAGCACCGAGTACACGACGTACGCGTCCGACGTGGCCCAGACGGGCTACACGATGCGCCGCCGGTTCGTCGGCGGCGACGTGGCCCTGCTGACGACCGTGCTGCTCGGCGCGGTGCTGGGGATCATCATCTACCAGGACCGCACCGACGCGAAGGAGTTCATCAAGCAGGAGAAGTCGCTGAAGAGCATCTCCAAGGGGCCGAAGAACTTCCGCGGCGGGCCGGTGCTCGGCTCGACCATGCAGGGCGTGTCGTTCGGCTTCGACTTCTAGGCGTCTTCAACGCGGGCTCGGGTCTTTCGACGCGGGCTCGGGCAGCGCGGGGCTCAGGGGCGATCGGCGGGCGACGGGGTGGCCGACGGACTTGGGGCCCCCGCGACGCCGGTACCCCATGTCACGTGCTCGCCGCTGCGGTTCGACTCCGGACCTTCGCTGCGCAAAGCCTCCTGCCGAGGGGCCCCCTGGGCGGAGGCTTCGGGCCGCTTCGCGGGCGTGTAGGTCGGCCAGGGGGACGGACCACGCGGAGCTGTCGCGACGCGGCTGCGCGCGCTGTCATGGGGCCCCGCCCGGCTGCGCCCCAGCGTCGGCCACCTCGTCGCCCGTGCGGCATCGTCGGGGCCCCGCTCCCGGACAGGGGCGTGGTGTCGCGTGATGGGGGCGTCGGCTCGGCGGTGTCGGAGCTCGGCGGTGTCGGAGCTCGGCGGTGTCGGAGCTCGGCGGTGTCGGAGCTCGGCGGCGTCGGAGCTCGGCGGCGTCGGCTCGGTGGTGTTTTCGAGGGGAGAAGCAGGTGGGGATCAGCGGCGACGGCGGGGCAGGAGGAGCAGCAGGGTGGGGGCGAGGAGAGCGATGGGGCCGGCGGGGTCGCCGATGCGGCAGCCCTTGGGGCCTTTGGGCTTGGGGCCGGGCGGGCCGGCGTTGGGGTCGTCGAGGTCGTCGCCGGTGTCCTCGAGGGCGCCGCTCTCGCTCGCGATGGCGGGGTCTTCGGTGTCGTGCTCGCCGCCGTCGCTGGTGGTGGGGGCGGCGAACAGGAGCAGGAGCGGCAGGCCGAGGTGCATCGGGCCATTTGACCCGCGTGGGCGCGCGACGTCAACCGACGCGCGTCGCGGGGATGTCGACGGCGCTGGCCACGAGGCGGACGTGGCGCTCTTTAGGATAAGAGGTGGTCTTTTCGCGCGTGGTCAGAGGCGGCGGAGGAATTGCTCGCGGTCTCGTGCGGTCGGCAGCGAGAGCAGGAGCAGCGCGAGGGTGACGCCGGCGAATCCGAGGAACACCGGCATGTCGGCGCCGAGGAGGTAGAGGACGAGGCCGAGGAGGGCGACCGACTCGGCGAACAGCAGGCGCGCGACCAGGTAGACCCAGTAGCTGCGCATGCGTCGGCCGAGCAGGGGGGCGAGCAGCAGCGAGCAGGCGGTGTTGATGGCGGCGACGGCGAGGAAGCCGACGGTGAGCAGCGGCAGGTAGGGGCTGGCGGCGTCGGGGTGGCGGGTGATCGCGGAGGCGACGATCACGTAGTTGATCAGCGCGAGGCACATGGCGCCCCACAGGATCCAGGCGGTGCCGGCGGAGGTTGCGGGCGAGGACATCGAGCCTTCGACTGTAGGAGACGGACGCGGGTCGACGCCAGGCGAGAGTTCGCGCGGGGCCGCAGAGGCGCGTGTGCGGCCGTTCTGGAGCGGGCGGGCGGATCGGAGAGCGGCGCCGATGCCGGAGATCTCGAGCTCGCGGCCGCCGTGCCGTGCTGCGTCGTCACGGGCCGGCGAGGATCGGCAGCACGATCTTCGAGGCCTTGCCGCGCTGGCGGTAGACGCGGTGGGTGGCCCGCTGGAAGTCGGACTCGTCGGCGAGGAAGATGTTGTCGACGAACTTCTGGGGGTTGCGGTCGACGAGCGGGAACCAGGTGCTCTGGATCTGGATCATCAGACGGTGACCCTTCTTGAAGGTGTGCAGGACGTCTTGCAGGGGGACGGTGAGGGCGGTCGGCTCGTTCGGCGTGAACGGGCGGGGGGCGGCGTAGCCGTCGCGGAAGCGGCCGCGCAGGACCTCGCTGCGGACCATCATCTGGTAGCCGCCGAGCTTGACGCCGCGGCGCGTGCCCTCGGGCGTGGGGGTGTCGGCGGGGAGCACGTCGATGAGCTTGACGACCCAGTCGGCGTCGCTGCCGCTGGTCGAGACCCAGAGGTCGGCGGCGATCGGGCCGGCGACGGTGAGGTCGGCGGCGAGCGGCGGGGTCTGGTAGACGAGCACGTCGGGCCGCCGCGCGGCGAAGCGCTGGTCCTCGGTCATGTACTCCTTGGTCATGCCGATGGCGATGTCCGCGGTGAACGGGACCGGGCGTCGGGGGTCGCTGACGAACTCGTCGCGCGCCGCGGCCGCCTGCGGGGCGGCGTCGGTCAGCGACTCGCCGTCGTCGAGCCACAGCGTGCGCGGGGCGGTCGGCGGAGGCCACGCGGGGAAGCTGCGCCAGCGGTTGGCGCCGGTCTCGAACACGCTGGCCTCGGGCAGCGGGTCGGCGGGCGCGCCCTTCAGGTGGTGTTCGAAGAACGGGAGCTCGATGCGGGCCTGGTAGTGGGCGGAGGTGGCGGCGCCGAACTCGACGTCGCCGAGGCGCTCGCCGGTGGTCCGGTGCCAGCCGCCGTGGCCCCACGGGCCCATGACGAGGTGGTTGGCGACGCCGGGGTTCTGCCGCTCGACGGCGCGGTAGATCTGTAGGGGGCCGTGCAGGTCCTCGGCGTCGTACCAGCCGCCGACCACGAGCACGGCCGGGGCGACGCGCTTCAGGTGGGGCCGGATGTCGCGCGCCTGCCAGTACTCGTCGCGGTTGGGGTGGGCGACGATGTCCTGCCAGAACTTCACGTCGCGGGTGTGCGGCGCGAGGTTTTTCAGCGGGCCGAGGTCGAGGAAGTACTGGTAGCCGTCGGCGGCGCCGTGCTCGAAGCCGGGGTTGAACCTGGTGGTCTTCTCGCGGCGCGGCTGGCCGAACGATGCGTAAAAATTAAAGGCGTGGGGCAGGAAGAACGCGCCGTGGTGGTGGAAGTCGTCGAAGTAGAAGTCGGCGATGGGGGCCTGGGGGCTGACGGCCTTCAGCGCGGGGTGGGCGTCGATCATGCCGGCGGCGGCGTAGAAGCCGGGGTACGAGATGCCGTAGAGGCCGACGCGGCCGTTGTTGCCGGCGACGTTGGCGACCAGCCAGGCGATGGTGTCGTGGGCGTCGCTCGACTCGTCGATGTCGCGCGGGGACGTCTTGTCGGGGTTGTGCGGGCGCACGTCGAGGAACTCGCCGTCCGAGAGGAAGGCGCCGCGCACGTCCTGGTAGACGAAGATGTAGCCGGCGGCGGCATACAGCGCGCCGGGGCCGAGGGCGGTCGGGAACTGGTCGGGGCCGTAGGGGGCGCAGCTGTAGGGGGTGCGGCGCAGGAGGATCGGGTAGGTCCGCGTGGCGTCCTTCGGGCTGTAGATCGCGGTGTAGAGGCGGACCCCGTCGCGCATCGGGATCTCCACCTCTCGCTTGGTGTAGTTGGCGACGATGAATTCGTGCGAGCCGGGCGGGTTGGGCGTGGAGGTCGCCGGCTGCGGCGGGAGGGCCTCGACGACGCACACGGGGGCCTGCGGCGGGGCGGCGTCGTGAGTGCAGGCGGACTGCGAAACCACGAGCGCGGCCAGGATCAGGGGACGGTGAGGCGGGCTTCGCGAGAACGCGGGCGACACGGCTCCGGTATACTCCCGCCCGCACACACGAGGCCAGCCGATGAGCGTGGGGATCTTGACGAGCGGGGGCGACGCCCCGGGCATGAATGCGGCGGTGCGCGCGGCGTTTCGCGGGCTCAAGATGGACGCGCCCGACAGCGAGCTGCTGCTGTTCCGCGACGGGTTTCGCGGGCTGGCGCGGCGCCTCGACTCGTCGAGCGACCGCAACGTCGATCGCAAGGCGGTCCGCGACATCATCCACCGCGGCGGCACGTTCCTCGGCACCGGCCGCGTGCAGGAGCTGCTGCTGCCCGAGCGCTCGGCGCCCGACTACGAGGAGCGCCTGGCCGCCCGCGAGGCGTTCCTGCGGGTGGCGACGGTCAACCTGTTCCAGACGCAGGTCGAGAGCCTGCTGGTGATCGGCGGCGACGGCTCGCTGCGCGGCGCTCGCCTGATCGCCGACGCCTACCGGGCGACGTTCCCGCGCCGGCCGTTCCGCGTGATCGGCATCCCGGGCACCATCGACAACGACCTGCACGGCTCCGACTTCTCGATCGGCTACGACACGGCGCTCAACAACGTGGTCGACTCGATCCGCAAGCTGCGCGACACCATCGAGAGCCACCGCCGGGCCATCATCCTCGAGGTGATGGGCAACACGTCGGGCTGGCTGGCCCTGCAGTCGGCCATCGCCGGCGGCGCGGCGGTGGTCGCCATCCCCGAGGTCGAGGAGACGTGGGACATCTCGCAGATCCTCCCGCGGCTGATCGCGGGGGTGCGCCGCGACTACCGGTACTTCGTGATCGTGGCCGCCGAGGGGGTGCTGAAGCGGGCGGGGGCGGACTGGTCGCAGCGCCTGAAGCAGGCCATCGAGTCGTGCGCGCCGATCAGCGACGGGCTCGGCCACCCGATGGAGGTGCGCATCAACTCGGTCGGGCACGTGGCCCGCGGCGGCTCGCCGTCGGCGCTCGACAACACGCTGGCCGGCATGCTCGGGGCGGCGGCGGCCGACCTGGCGCTGACGGGGCGCCTGCCCGACGGGCAGCAGGTCGACGGCGACGTGATGGTCGGGTGCCGCGGGCCGCGCGTGGTAGCCACGCCGCTCGACGAGGTGGTGGCCCACTCGCCCCGCCTGGTGACGCGGGACTCCGAGCTGTACCAGCTGTCGCAGAAGCTGATGCTGCGGGCGGAGCAGCCGTTTTAACCGCCCGCGCCCGCGCGGCGCCGCGGTATCGTGCGCGGGATGTACACGCTCTACTCCTCGCCCGGGTCGGCCAGCATGCTGGTGCACCTCCTCCTGCTCGAGATCGGGGCGGAGCATCGGCTCGCGCGGGTCGACCTGGCCGGGCGGATCAAGGCGCGGGCGAGCCGGCGGCGGTACGAGATCGAGGGGCTGAGCGCGCGGGCGTGACGACCGGAACGAGGTCGACGATGGCGAAGAAGACGACCACGGCGAAGGTGGCGACAGGCACGGCGGGCGGGGTGGTGTGGACCGCCCGCCAGCGCGCGCGGCTGTTCGGGTCGTTGCATCCGCAGGCGGGGGATCCGGGGGCGCCCGACGGAGACGAGGCCTGGGCGACGCTGCGCGGGCGGTACGGGGCGCCGAAGCTGGCGGCCACGTCGGACGAGGCCGACCGCGCGGCGGAGAAGGTGCTGGCGTCGCTGCGCGCGGAGTTCAAGTCGGCGAGGGCGCCGTCGACGTCGACGCCCGCGCGCGAGTCGCTGCGGATCGGCATGCTGCTGCACGAGGGCGAGTCGGCGGCGGACTACGACAAGAACCGGCGCCCGTCGATCGCGGCGCTGGTGGCGTTCTGGATCGGCGCTTGGGGGCTGGAGTTCGCTTCGCGGGTGGTGTGGACGCGCGGCCGCTCGCAAGGCGTGATCTACAGCGGGGACGCGCGGCGAACCGTCGTGCTGAAGGGCGGCGAGGCCGAGGCGCACGCGCCCGGCTGCTACGAGCCGTACTGGCTGCTGCTGCGCCGATCGATCCTGGCGGCCTCGCCGGAGGAGTACGAGGCGACGCGGGCGCTGTGGGAGTCGCTCGGAGTGGCGGAGTACGTGCGCGCGGCCACGTTCTGCCGCTCACCCGAGGCGGCGCACAAGCTCGCGGTCAAGGCGCTGCGGCGCGGCGCGGCGGCCTACGGCAGCGTGGTGCTGCTGAGCGCGATCACCGACCCCGCGCTGGCGCTGCGCCTGGCGTGCGGGCAGCCGCTCAACTACGCGTGCGGGGCGGAGCTCCACGCGTTCCATGTGGTCGACAACCTCGGCGCGGCGGCGGCTCCGGTGCTGCTCGCGCTGCTCGAGCGGGTGATGTCGGGGGGCGACGCGCGGCGGGCCCTGGCGGCCGCGGCGGTGCTCGCCGACGCGGGCCTGTGCCGGGCGCGGCTGGCCGCGCTGGAGGGCCCGGCGAGGACGACGCTGGCGGCGGCGCTGAAGTAGGGCGTCAGATGCCCTTGGTGATCAGCCAGGAGTCGCCCTCGCGGATCAGCTCGAACTTGGCGTAGTCCTGCTTCGGGACCACGCGCGGCGCCAGGCGGGGGGTGCCGTCGTCGCCGAGGATCGGCTTCATGCGGAACGAGGCGTCGATCCACACGTGGACGGTGGCGCGGTCGCGGCGGATGAAGATGTCGAGGTACTCCATGGTGAAGCGGATCGACTCGACCTGGGCGATGCGCTTGCGCAGGGTCGGGCCGAGCTCCTCGAACACGATGTCGTCGCTCGGGTCGTCGGTGCCGCTCTCGTCGTAGTAGGTGGGGTGGGCGGTGGCGAGGATGACGGCGGGGTCCTGGCGCACGAAGCCGCCGCGGAAGCGCTCGAGCAC
This sequence comes from Myxococcales bacterium, assembly GCA_016793465.1. The sequence goes on along the minus strand of JAEUJW010000034.1, from coordinate 45,586 downwards.
CTGCAGGATCTCGCGGTTGTCCGGCGTGTCGGGGATCTCGGTGCCGGGGATCGTCTGCACGTTCTTGCAGGCGCCGACGACCGGGGTAGCGAGCAGCGCGGCGAGGAGGAGCGTGGGGATCCTGCGAGGCATCGTGGGCTTCGGGTTCGGGCCGCTCTGCAAGCGGACGGCCCGGGGATGGGTCGCTCATTTGCACGGGAGAATCAAGCACTTCGTGAGTGAATTTCCGGCCGAAGGCCGCGATACGCTGACATTTTGGCAGGCAGGGCGCGCGGCCGTTGTCACGGCGTCGCTGGAGCCTCGCGGGCGCGGCGGAATGTCGGCGCGGCGGCGATTTGTGCTATCGCGGGGGCGAGGAGCGAACGATGCCGGAAGCCCGCTTTCACCCCCGACTCCGCGTGCACGCGCAGGCGGACGTGATCGGCAGCGAGGTCCTGCTGGCGCGCACGCTCGAGGACCTCAGCCTCGGCGGCTGCAAGTTCGGCGGGCCCGCGTGGGAGGAGGTCGGCGCGCAGGTCTCGCTGGTGATCTCGTTCCCGGCGCTGGCGACGTCGCTGCCGGTCGGCGGCGTGGTCGTGCGGGCGGGGGCGCGGGACATGGCGGTGCGCTTCCACGGGCTCGCCGACGAGCAGAAGCAGGCGCTGCGCAAGCACATCCAGGACAGCCAGGACGCGGCGGCCGCGGGCTCGTAGGCGCGGCGGGCCGAGAGGCGCATGCAGGTGCACGCGACAGGCGAGCGGGCGGACGCGACGAACGCGGACGAGGCGGCGGCGCGGGCGGCCAGCGACGGGCGCCTCGACGCGATGCAGAAGATCCTGGTCGCGGGCGCGGCCGGGCGGGTGCCGCACATCGCCCGCGGGCTGCGCCAGCTGCTCGGAGGGATCGGCTTCGACGAGTGCGAGAGCGCGGGCTACGAGGCGCTCGTGCGGGCGGCGCTGCGCTACGACCCGGCCACCGGCGTGCCGTTCATGGCGTTCGCGTACCAGCGGGTGCGCGGGGCGATGGTCGACGCGGCCCGCGAGGCCTGCCCCGATCGCCGGCGGCTGGCCCGGATGGTGCGGCTGATCGAGGCGACGTCGGAGCTCGCGGCGCCGCCGACGGCGACGGCGGGCGACCCGCGGACGCTGGTCGAGCGGGTCGAGGCGGCGGCGGCGATCGTGCGCCAGGTGACGACCGCGGTGGTGCTGTCGCGGACGGCGGCCGAGGTCGACTCGGGGCAGCCGGACCTCGAGGCGTGGATGGTCGACGAGCAGACGCGCGGGCGGCTGCGCCGGGCGATCGACCGCTGCGACGCCGACGAGCAGGGCATGATCGAGGCGCTGTACTTCCGCGGGCTCAGCATGCACGCGTACGCGGAGGAGTCGGGCATCAGCGCGAGCACGGTGTCACGGCGGCACGCGCGGGTGCTGAAGCGGCTGGCGGAGTGGTACGGCGAGGACGATCGGTGAAGTCGATGATGCAGCGCGACGCAGCGGCGGCGCGGAGGGGCGTGCGGTCGGCGCTCGTCGGTGATCGCGGGGAGCGGTCGGCGCGGGTCGGTGATCGCGGGGCGCTGGTCGGTGATCGCGGGGAGCGGTCGGCGCGGGTCGGTGATCGCGGGGCGCCGGTCGGTGATCGCGGGGAGCGGTCGGCGCGGGTCGGTGATCGCGGGGCGCCGGTCGGTGATCGCGGGGGCGCGCGGTGAGCGTGTCGACGGCGCTGCTCGTGGCGCTGGTCGCGGCGGCGGCGGGTGAGCGCGCGGACAAGCAGGCGCTGTACGGAGATCCGGCGCTGGTGCCGACGCGGGCGGGGGAGGTCGCGCGCGAGGAGCTGGCGATCGCGGCGGCGGTCGCGGCGGCGCTGGCGGCCCAGGCGGACGGGGACGCGCCGGTGGTCGAGGTGCGGCTGCCGAAGGGGACGGACGCGGGGGCGGTGGTGGTGGCGGGGGTGGTCGGGTTGGCGCCGGCGGAGGTGGTGGGCGTGGCCGAGGCGGTGGCGGGGCCGTGGAGCGCGGGGCGGGTCGAGGTGTTCGTGCGCGCGGGGGCGTCCTCGCCCGGGGCGTCGGCGTCGCGGCCGGCGGCGCCGGCGGCGATGCAGTGGGGGCTGGGGCTGGCGCTCCTGGGGCTGGGGGCGAGCGCGGGGATCGCGGTCGACCGCTGGCGGCGCGGCCGAGGCGCGCGGTCCGGTCGGGCGCGGCTGCCTGTATGATGCCCGGCGATGAGCAGCAGCACGAACCTCGTGTACGTGGGGATCGACCTCGGGACCACCAACTCGACGGCGGCGGTGTTCGACGGGGACAAGGTGACTCTGGTCCGCAACAGCCAGGGCTCGCCGATCACGCCGTCGGTGGTGCGGATCGACAGCCGCGGCAACGTGACGGTGGGGGCGCGGGCCCGCCGTCTGCTCGAGAGCGACCCGGACAACACGCGCGGCGAGTTCAAGCGCCTGATGGGCACGGCGCAGGCGCTGCGGTTCGTGCAGTCGGGGGCCGAGAAGAAGCCCGAGGAGCTGGCGGCCGAGGTGCTGAAGAGCCTGCGCAAGGACATCGAGGACCAGCTGGGGTTCGTGCCGGCGCGGGCGGTGATCTCGGTGCCGGCGCTGTTCGAGCTGCCGCAGTCGAGCGCGACGTCGGAGGCGGCGCGGCTGGCGGGCTTCGAGCGGGTCGAGCTGCTGCAGGAGCCGATCGCGTCGGCGCTGGCGGCGGGCTGGACGATCGCCGACTCGAGCGGGAGCTGGCTGGTCTATGACCTCGGCGGCGGGACGTTCGACGTGTCGCTGCTCGAGACGCGCGACGGGCTGCTGCGGGTGGTCGGGCACGACGGCGACAACTTCCTCGGCGGGCGCGACTTCGACTGGGCGATCGTCGACTGGCTCTTGGGACAGCTCGAGAAGAAGGAGGGCGTCAAGCTCAGCCGGGCCGAGGCCGGGCACGCGGCGGCGATCCGCAAGATCAAGCTGGCGGCCGAGGAGGCGAAGATCGAGCTGTCGCGGGTCGAGGAGACGGCGATCACGGTGCCGGGGCTCGAGGTCGAGGGCGACCGCTTCGACCTCGACATCACGCTCGACCGGGCCACGCTCGAGCGGCTGTGCGCGCCGACGATCGAGCGCTCGCTGGTGGTCTGCCGCCGGCTGCTCGAGGCCCACGGGGTCGCGCCGGGCGGGCTGACGCGGGTGGTGATGGTCGGCGGGCCGTCGGTGATGCCGACGGTGCGGCGCCAGGTCAGCGCGGCGCTCGGCGTGCAGCCGGCGGAGGGGCTCGACCCGATGACACTGGTGGCGCAAGGCGCGGCGATCTACGCGGCGACGGCGGGGCTCGAGGCGCGGCCAACGGCGCTCGAGCCGATCCGCGGGTGCAAGGTGTGGCTGCAGTACCCGGCGATGTCGTCGGACCTGACGCCGCACGTGGTCGGGCGGCTGGTCGACACCGCGGCGACCGGGAGCTCGGTGCCGACGGAGATCCGGCTCGCGCGCGCGGACGGCCTGTGGGACAGCGCGTGGACGGCCCTCGACGAGGAGGGGGCGTTCGTCGTCGGGGTCTCGCTGGTGGCGCGCCGGCCCAACGTCTTCAAGGTCGAGGCGAAGAACGCGAGCGGCGGGGTGGTGGCGATCGACCCGCCGACGCTGACGATCGTGCAGGGGCTGACGATCAGCGATCCGCCGCTGTCGCGCACGATCGGGGTGGCGACCGCGGGCGACGACGTGCGCGTGTACTTCGAGCGCGGCGCGCCGCTGCCGGCGCGGCGGACGTTCGCGCTGCACACCGTCGAGACGGTGGCCAAGGGCTCGAAGGAGAGTTTAATTAAGATCCCGATCGTGCAGGGGGAGTACGACGCGGCGCACCTGTGCCGGCTCGTCGGGTCGCTGCAGATCACGGGGCACGAGCTGCGGCAGACGCTGCCGTCGGGGACCGAGCTCGAGCTGACCATCGAGCTCGACCGCGGGGGCCGCATGAGCGCGCGGGCGCTGGTGCCGACGACCGGGCAGGTGTTCGAACACGTGGCCCACCTGCTGGTCCCGGAGGCCGCGCCGGAGGTCCTGGACGCGCAGATCGCGGCGATCCGCGGGCGCCTCGGCGAGCTGCGCACCGACGCGTTCCGCCGCGGGCTGCCGGGGGTGATCGACAAGCTCGGCAAGGCCGAGGCGGCGCTGGTGGACCTGGCGCTCGACGTGGGGGCCGCGAAGGGCGGCGACGCGGACGCGGCCCAGAAGGCGCGGCGCTCGCTGATCGACCTCGACGCGCTGCTCGAGTCGGTCGAGCTCGACCGGCGCTGGCCGGAGCTCGAGCGCGAGGCGCGGGAGGCGGTGGTCTACGCGACGATGGTGGTCCACGAGCACGGCCTGCCGCACGAGCAGGCGCTGTTCACCGAGACGGCGCGGGCGGTCGAGAAGGCCCGGCAGGCCCGCGACCCGCTCGAGCTGCAGCGCCAGCTGCGGCTGATCAACCGCCTGTCGTACGCGGCGGGCTCGCGCGACCCGGAGGTGTGGCGCCGGCGGTTCGAACACTGCGCGACCGACATCGGCAACACCACCGACCCGGCGCAGGCGCAGACGCTGGTCAAGGAGGGCCGCGAGCTCATGACCAGGGGCGACCACGAGGGCCTGCGGCGGGTGGTGCAGAAGCTGTGGCGGCTGATGCCGGGCGACCCGGAGCAGCGGCGGCTCGGCTACGACTCGGGGGTGCGCTAGTGGCCCGCGAGGAGGGCGCGGCCGAGCCGGAGCGGCGGCTGGCGGACAACCCGTTCTACGTGCTCGGGCTGCGGCCGACCTGCTCGCGGCTGGACGTCGAGCGCGAGGGCCAGAAGCTGCTCGGCATGCTCGAGCTCGGGTTGAAGGCGGCGAAGACGTACATGACGCCGCTCGGGCCGCAGGCGCGCACGGCCGACAAGGTGCGCGGGGCGATGGCCGAGCTGCGCAGCCCGGACAGGCGGCTCGTGCACGAGTTCTGGGCCGCGCTGCCGCCCGCGCCCGAGCCGCCGAAGCCGCCGCCGGCGGTCCCGCAGGCGCCGGGCGACATGCCGCCGCTGACCGAGGCGTTCGCCCTGCTGGGCTGGAGGCGGCCGTGAACGCGGCGGTCATCGTCATCGGGCTCGCGGTGCTGGCCTGGCTGTGGCTGCTGCTGCAGGCGATCGAGCCGCTGGTGTGGCGGGCGCTGCGGGGCGGGCCGGTGCGGCTCGGGTGGGTCAAGTTCAGCGCGGCGGCGGCGTGGCTGTGCCGCGGGCAGTTCGAGGTCGACCCGCGCGGCGGGCGGGCGCTGGCCGGGGCGCTGGCGCTGGTCTCGCGGCGGGCCCACGACGAGGCGCTGGCGACCTGGCTCGAGGGACAGCTCGGCGAGCGCGGCAAGCTCGGCGCGGCCGGGGTGGCCGCGGCCGGGCTCATCGCGGCGAGCCGCGGGCAGCGCGACGCGGCCCGCGATCTGATGCAGGGCGCGGCCCACTGGGAGCACGCGGCGCCGGCGATCGCCAGGGTGGTCGCGGGCGAGTGGCTGGTGATCGACGCGGCCGAGCGCGGCGACTGGCGCACGGTGATGCGGCTCGGCGTGCGCGACGGCATCGCCTCGCCGACCACGCGGTTCCTCGCGTTCGCGGCGGCGCGGGTGCGGCGCGAGGCGCTGATCGGCGAGCCGTCGGCGACCGACGTGGGGCTGCGCTGGATGTGGTGGCGCAGCTCGGGGCGCGCGGGCCTGCGGCCGCTGCTGACCCAGGCGCTGGCGACCCCGCGGGTGCTGTACCAGCGCAAGCCGCCGCCGCCGCCGCCGGCCGAGCCGTCGCCGCCGGTGCTCGACCCGGCGGCGTACGCGGGCGACCCGGTGGCCCACGCGCAGGCGCTGCACGCGTTGTGGTCGACGACGCCGGAGCTCGAGCGGCAGTGGACGCCGACGCGGGCGGCCGAGCTGTGCAAGGCGTGGGACGCGGCGTTCGCGGGGCCGGTGCTCGAGCGGCTGCGCGAGCGGGCGCGCGTGCTCGCGAGCGTGACGCGGCCGGAGGTCGCGGAGGCGCAGTTGCGGCACACGGTCGGCGAGGAGCTGGCGGCCCTGGCGGCGCGGGCTCAGCTGCCGCTGGCGGCGCTGCAGGACTGCGGCGGCGTCGGGGCCGAGGCGGCGCTGCGGCTGCGCGGCGAGCTGATCCTCGGCGTCGAGAAGCTGTCGCAGGCGCTGCGCGCCCGCACCAAGGACAAGCGGGCGCTGTCCTCGGTCGACGAGCTGCGCGAGTGGAACGGGCTGAAGCGGGCCTACGAGCGGGCGGCGACGGTCGGCGGGCTCGAGGTGCGGCGGGTCATGTTCCCCGACGTGCACCTCAACGTGTGCAACTACGCGGTGTGGCTGTGGAACGACCGCAAGGAGTACGGCATCTCGGGGCCGCTGTTCCGCTGGCTGCTCGCGGAGGCGGAGGCGGTCGGCGACGAGGAGGCGATCGCGCTGCAGAAGAAGAACGTCGGTAAGTGAGGCGCGCCGCGACGGCCGAGCCCTGCGAGCGCCCCGGCGAAGTGGCGGCCCGCGCCGCCGCCGTGGGCCGGGCCACGGCGGGAGATCTGACGCACGTGGCCGCCGCAGAAGCGGCGCGGACGTTGTTTTTGTTGGGCAATTCGCGGCCGTGACGGTCGGCGCGCGGGGGGCTTCGCGGGGGATCCGGGGGGTCGACGGGGCGACGCGGGTGACCGGCGACGACGCGGCTTTGATAGCGTCGCATCATGGCCCACCCGTCCAGCTACCTCGCTCTCGCCGCGCTGCTCGCGGGCGGCTGCTACACCGGCTCGGCCAGCGAGACGGGCGGCGACGAGGCGAGCGGGACCGGCGACGGCTCGGGCACCGCGCCGGGCACGGGTACGGCCTCGGCCGGCGACAGCGGCGAGGGCGGCGAGCCGATCGGCGAGGTCATCCCCGAGCCGCTGCACCGGCTCAACCGCCTCGAGTACAACAACACCGTGCGCGACCTGCTGGCGGTCACGCTGACGCCGGCCGACAGCTTCCCGCCCGACAACGCGACCCACGGCTTCGACAACCTGGCCGAGGGGCTGACGCTGACGCCGTCGCAGATGGACCTCTACGCCATCGCGGCGCGCGAGCTGGCGACCGCCGCGCTGACGATCGTGCCGCGGCTGGCGGTGCACGTGGGGGCCCGCGCGCACGCGGAGGCGACCATGCAGGCCGGCACGGCGTTCGACTGGGGCTGGTCGATGCCCCGCGGCGGCGGCGGTGCGCTGAGCTTCACGGTCGACGCGGCGCAGGACGAGACGGTGACGGCGTCGATCCTCGCCGGCGGCGACGCGTTCATGGTGCCGACGCCGGAGATGGGGCTGGTGATCGACGGCGTCGAGGTCGGGCACTGGCAGGTGACGTCGTTGCCGACCACGCCGGCGGTGTACACGGTCAAGGTGCCGCTGACGGCGGGCTCGCACGCGGTCGCGATCACGTTCCCCAACGGCTACGACCAGCCGGCGGAGAACGTGTTCAACTCGCTGGTGGTCGGCTACCTCGACGTGCAGAGCGACGCGCTGGCGGTGCCGCCGGGGCGCGAGCTGGTCTACGTGTGCGACCCGATCGAGGCGGTCGATCCGGACCAGTGCTACCGCACGATCGTCGGCAACTTCGCGGCGCGGGCCTGGCGGCGCCCGCTGACCAAGGGCGAGGAGGCGTCGGTGTTCGCGCTGTGGCAGCAGCTGGCGGCCGCCGAGGGCCCGGAGAACGCGGTCGCGCTGGTCGTGCGGGCCATGCTGCTGTCGGCGAAGTTCCTCTACCGCCAGAGCCTGGCGGCCGCGCCGTTCCCGGCCGACGACGAGCCGGTGCCGCTCGACGACTACGCGCTCGCCAGCCGGCTGTCGTACTTCCTGTGGAGCAGCATGCCCGACGACGAGCTGTTCGACGCGGCGGCCGCGGGCGCGCTGGCGACGACCGAGGGGCTGCGCGCGCAGGTCCAGCGCATGCTCGCGGACCCGAAGGCGGACGCGCTGCGCCGCGGGTTCGCGTCGCAGTGGCTGTCGACGCGGCTGCTCGGGCTGCACGGCGTCGACGCGGCGACCTTCCCGAGCTTCGACGAGCCGCTGCGCCAGGCGATGGCGGCCGAGGCCGAGCTGTTCTTCGCCGACTTCCTGACCAACGGGCGGCCGATCGGCGAGATGATGCGGCCGGACTTCGGCTACCTCAACGACCGCCTGGCGCTGCACTACGGCATGGCGCCGCCGGGCACCGACGCGCCGCGCAGGGTGACGCTGACGCCGGACGACCGCCGCGGGCTGATGACGCAGGGCGCGTGGTTGACGGCGATGTCGGCGAGCAACCGCACCAGCCCGGTCAACCGCGGGCGCTGGATCCTCGAGCAGCTGCTGTGCATCGAGATGCCGCCGCCGCCGCCCGACATCCCGCCGCTGATGCCGCCGGCCGAGGGCGCGACGATCCGCGAGGTGCTGGCCGAGCACCGCAAGCAGGAGGTCTGCGCCGGCTGCCACAACCTGCTCGACCCGGCCGGCCTCGGCATGGAGGGCTACGACGGCGTCGGCGCGCGTCGCTTGCTCGAGAACGGGCTGCCGGTCGACGAGTCGGGGGGCATCCCGCCGGACCAACCATTCGTCGGGCCCGACGAGCTGGCCGAGCTGCTGGCCGACGACCCGCGGTTCGTCGAGTGCCTGTCGGAGAAGCTGTTCACCTACGCGATGGGCCGCGGCGCGCGCGGGCAGGACGCGCCGTTCCGCCTGCAGATCAGCGAGGCGCTGCCCGAGACCGGCGGCAGCCTCGACAAGCTGATCGAGCTCATCGCCCTGTCCCCGGCGTTCCGCATGCGCTCCGCGGGAGGAGGTCAGTGACCATGCACCTTACACGTCGCAAAGTCCTGGGTGGCGCGGGCGCGCTGGTCGCGTTGCCCGCGCTGGGTGTCGTCCGTCCGCGCCACGCGGTGTCGCAGCCGCGCGAGGCGGCGCCGAGGCGCCTCCTGGTGTACTTCCTGCCGAACGGGCGGGTGCCGGGCAACTGGATCCCGCCGGAGCAGGGCAGCGAGTTCTCGTTCCCCGCGGCGCTGGCCCCGTTCGCCGGGCTGAAGGCGGACATGATCTGCCTGTCGCAGCTGGTGCACACCTCGGCGTTGATGTCGACCGGCACCGGCGACCACGCGCTCGGCACCGGGTCGTGCCTCAACTGCTGGCCGTACCCCGACGGCGGGCTGCACGGCGAGATCTCGATGGACCAGGCGCTGGTCGCCGCGCTGAAGCCGGCGACGCGCTTCCCCTCGCTGCAGTGGGGCGCGGGCGAGCCGATGGCCTGCGACTTCGGGGCCGCCTGCGCGTACACCCAGAGCATCTCGTGGGCGGGCCCGCAGCGGCCGCTGGCGCCGGTGATCAACCCGCGGGCCGCGTTCGACCAGCTGTTCGCCGGCTCGAACGAGGGCGCGACGGCGGCCGAGCAGGAGCTGCGGCGGGCCTCGCTGAAGAGCGTGCTCGACTACGTGCTGGCCGACGCCGGCAGCCTGAAGCTGTCGCTCGGGGTCGAGGACCAGATCAAGCTCGACGAGTACTTCACCGCCGTCCGCGAGCTCGAGACGCGCCTGACCCACCCCGCCGGCATGTGCGACCCGGGCGCGCCGCCCGGCGACGGGCTCGACTACCCGACGCGCGTGCAGGCCTTCAACGACCTGATCGCGCTGACCTTCCAGTGCGATCAGACGCGCGTGCTGACCTTCATGATCGAGAACGGCCTGAGCGGGCGCTCGCACCCGTTCATCGGCGCGCCGGGCAACCACCACGGGCTCACGCACGGGGCCGGCGAGAACGCGCCGGGCCAGTTGCTGGCGCTCGAGACCTGGCAGGCCCAGCAGGCGGCCAACCTGGCGGCCAAGCTGAAGGCCATGCAGGAGCCGGACGGCAGCTTCATCCTCGACAACACGGCCATGCTGGTGCTCACCGACATGGGCGACGGCGGGCCGCACGACCACCAGAGCCTGGCCCAGGTGATCGTCGGCAAGTGCGGCGGATCGCTGAACACCAACCAGTCGATCCACACCGGCGGGCAGCCGCTCGGCAACATGTACGTGTCGCTGCTGCGGGCCTTCGGGGTCGACACCATGAGCTTCGGGATCGACGGCGTGGCGCCGATCGCCGGCGTCAACGCCTGAGGCGCCGCGGCGCGGCCGGTCCGCGCCGCGCGTCGAGGGGCTGTCCCGAAGGACAGGCGGTGTACGGCCTCGGCGTGTGGGCGACGGACCGCGCCGCGCGTCGAGGGGGCTGTCCCGAGGGACAGGCGACCTCGGCGTCAGCGCGCGGGCGCGTGGGCGCGCAGCGGCGGGGTCGCGGAGGCGCGGTGGTCGGCGCCGGGCAGGTCGGCGATGTGGCGGTGCAGCGCGGGGTCGTGGGCGGGGCGCTCGGCGGGCGCCAGGGTGCGGAGGAAGCGGACCAGGGCGACGGCGGTCCAGCCGGCCTTGGCGAGGCGCGAGACCACGGCGCGGCCGCGCAGGGAGTCGCCGCCGCGGGCGCGCAGGACCTGGCCGATCGCGCGGTAGAGGCGGGCGGCCACCAGGATGGCGAGGCGCGAGGGCCAGGGGATCCAGACCGTGCCGGCGTCGGCGCTGCGGTAGTGGCGGTCGGCGAGGTCGAGCAGGTCGAGCACCACGGCGGCGATGGCCGGGCGGGGCACGCTGCCGCGGGCCAGGGACGCGGGGTCGGCGGCGGCGAGCAGGCGATCGGCGGGCAGGTACACGCGGCCGCGGCCGGCGTCCTCGGCGACGTCGCGGCAGATGTTGGTGAGCTGCATGGCGATGCCGAGGTCGACCGCGAACGGCTGGGCCCGCGCGGCGCGCAAGCCGAGCACGCCGCACATCATGAGGCCGACGGTGCCGGCGACGCGGTAGCAGTAGCGCAGCAGCTCGGCGTCGTCGGCGACGGCGACCGGGCCGAGGTCGCTGCGCACACCGGCGATCAGCTCGTGGGCGGCCCGGCGGTCGATGCCCCAGCCGTCGAGCAGCTGGCCGTAGAGGGCGACCAGCGGGCGCGCGGGCAGGTCGCCGCGGAGCTCGGTCTCGACCTCGGCGAGCGCGCGGTCGGCCTGCTCGGGCGAGTCGGACTCGTCGGCGAGGTCGTCGACGAGGCGGCAGAACGCGTAGACGACGGCGGCCTCGTCGCGGCGCGCGGGCCCGAGGAAGCGCCCGGCGAGGTCGAAGGTCCGCGCGTGCCTGGCGAGCACCTGGCGGGCCTCGGCGATGACGGCGGCGCGGTCGAGGCTCGGCATGTCAGGAGGCGCGGGGCATCGGCGACCTGGCCGCGGGGACAGGTTGGCGGGCGGCCGGCGGGCAGGCGGGGAACACCCGCTCGAGCACCTTGGCCGACGACAGCACGCCGGGCATGCCGGCGCCGGGGTGGGTGCCGGCGCCGACGAAGTAGAGGCCGGCGACGTCCTCGGAGCGGTTGTGGTAGCGGAAGAACGCCGACTGCTCGAGGCGCGGCTCGGGGCCGAAGGCGGCGCCGGCGTACGAGCGCAGGGTGCCCTCGAAGTAAGGCGGGGCGATGTGGCGGCGGGTGACGATGCGCTCGCGCAGGCCGGGCAGGTGGCGCTGCTCGAGCGACCCCAGGATGGTGTCGAAGTAGCGCTCGCCGACGGCGTCCCAGTCGACGTTGCCGAGGGTGTTGGGGACCGGGGAGAGCACGTAGAACGCCTCGTGGCCGGGCGGGGCGAGGCTCGGGTCGGTGCGCGTCGGGGCGTGGAGGTACAGCGAGAAGTCGTCGGCGAGGATCTTGCGTTCGAAGATGTCCTCGAGCAGCTCGCGGTAGCGCGGGCCGAGCACGATCGAGTGGTGGGCGAGCTCGGGCCAGGTGCCGCGGGCGCCGAAGTAGCCGACGAACAGGCTCATCGACAGCTTCTTGCGCTTGACCAGGAAGTCGCTGTTCCAGCGGCGGTGGCGGGCGGCGACGAGGCGGGTGTAGACGGACGCGGGGTCGGCGTTGCTGACGACGGCGCTGCAGGGGATGCGGTCGCCGCGGCCGGTGCGCACGGCGACGGCGCGGCCGCCCTCGACCTCGATCTCGGTGACGGGCGTGTTGAGGGAGAGCGTGACGTCGAGGTCGGCGAGCAGGTCGACCATGGCCTGCACGATCGCCGCCGTGCCGCCGCGGGCGAACTCGACGCCCCACTTGCGCTCGAGCCAGTGGATGAGCGCGTAGATCGCGGGGGCGCGGAACGGGTTGCCGCCGATCAGCAGCGGCTGGAAGGTGAAGACCTGGCGCAGGCGCTCGTCGGCGATGTACTGGCTGACCCACGAGTGCACCGAGCGCCAGCAGCCGAGGCGCACCAGGTCGGGCACGATCTTCAGCATGTCGGTGAAGCGATCGAAGGGCTTGTCGACGAGCTCGGTGTAGCCGACGTCGAAGATGCGGCGGGCGTGGTCGGCGAGGCGGCGGTAGCCGTCGACGTCGCGCGGGCTCATCTGCTCGATCTGGGCCAGCAGGCGCTGCTCGTCGCCGACGTAGTCGAAGGCGCTGCCGTCGGCGAAGAACACGCGGTAGAACGGATCGACGGGCATGAACTCGAGGTGGTCGCGGCGGTCGCGACCGACGAGGGCGAACAGCTCGTCGAACAGATAGCTGGCGGTGACGACGGTCGGGCCGGCGTCGAACGAGAAGCCGTCCTGGCGGAACACGGCGGCCCGCCCGCCAGGCTGGTCCATGGCCTCGAGGATGCGCACCGGCCATCCCATGGCCCGCAGGCGGATCGCCGCCGCGAGGCCTCCGAGGCCGGAACCGAGGACGATCACCGGATGCGTCATGGCGCGGCAAAGATAGACAAGCGCCGGCGATCCGCCCGCGCGCGCGACCTGCGGAACGTCACGCCGACGGGGCGGGGGGCGGCGGCCCGAAGCCTGCGATCCTCGCGGCCGTGACGTCCCTGCCGCGCTGGCCCGCCCTGTGGCCGCACGCCTGGCTGGCCCCGGCGATCGCGGCCGCGGTGTGGTCGATCGCGCTGGCGGGGGCCGAGGCGCTGGCCGTGCAGCGCAGCCTGGTGTTCCTCGGCGGGCCCCTGGTGCTGCTCGCGGGGCTGCACGCGCGGCTCGGCGAGTATCTGCACGGGCGGGCGCGTGAGCAGCTGGCGGCCCTGCCGATCGCGCCGGAGCGGCACTTCGCGGCGGGATCGGGCGAGCACCGCCGCGGGCTGGCGGCTGCGGCCGGCTGCGGGCTCGCGGGGATCGCGGTCGGCTGCGGCGGGGACGGCTGGCGCACGCTCGTGCTGGCGGGGGACTTCGCGTGGCTGTGCGTGATCGCTGCCGCGGTCGAGCCGGTGATCCCGGCGGTCGGGGCGTTCGCGGGGCGGCGGTTCCCCGAGGATCACTGGCTGCGGCAGACCCAGCGTCAGCTCGGCGGCGGGTGGACCACGCCCGAGGCGACCGTGCACCTCTACGGGCCGGCGTTCGGGCTGGCGCTGGCGGTCGCCCTGGCGATGCCGGGGCAGCTCGCGCTGGCGCAGGTGGCCGACGGACGGGCGTGGACCGGCGACCTGGCGGCGCTGCTGGTGGTGCCGCTGATCGCGGCGATCGGGCTGCGGATCGCCGCGCCGCGGATCTACGCGGCCGGGTTCTTCTCCGCGGTGGCGTGGCTGGCCGAGGCGACGCGCAGCCTGGCCGGGCCGCCCGAGCCGCCGCCGCGGCCGGCGTGGCTGGGGCGCGTCGGGTCGCCGGTGCTGCGGCTGTGGCTCACGCAGTGGCTGCGACTGACGGCGCTGCCGGTGCTGCGCGGGGTGGTGCTCGTCGCGTGGGCGCTGTACCTCGGGCTGCGCGCGGCGCCGCCGACGGCCCCGACGATCGCGCTCGGGCTGGCCCTGGCCGCGCTGTGGTTGATGCCGCTGCAGGCGCTGGCGCGGGCGCGGCGACGCAGCGCGGCGATGCTGGTGCGCCTGCCGGTGTCGCCGTCACTGGGGGCGACCGCGGCGGCGCTGTTCGCCGGTCCGCCGCTCGCGCTGGGGCTGGCGATCGGCGCGCGCGTGCTCGGCGGGTGAGGGCCCACGTCGAGTGCAGCCGCGACGAAGCCGATCGCGCCGAAGCCGATCGAGGCGGGTGAGGGGCCAGCGCCGGGGCGCAGTAGCGACGAAGCCGATCGCAGCGGGCGGTCGAGGTGCTGTCGCTACAGCGCCCCGACGTCGGGCGACGAAGCTGATCGCAGCGGGCGAGGGGCCGACGTCGAGGTGCAGTCGCGACGAGGCCGATCGCGGCGGGCGATCGGTCGACGTCGAGGTGCAGTCGCGACGAAGCCGAGCGCGGCGGGCGATCGGCCTCGGGATGTCACGCCCGCGTGGTCACGGGCGCAGGTCGGCGTCGGTGCAGGCCTTGTTCTCCGGCTCCTTGCACTCGACGTAGTTGTCGGCGCCGAGGGCCTTCAGGTTGGCGTCGTTCATCTTCTTGACGTTGAGGCGGAAGCGGCCCTTGCTGTCCTCCTCGCAGAAGTCGTTGTCCGGGTCGCTCTCGTTGTACGCGAGCACGGCGCACTCGAAGTACTCTTTGCAGTCCGGGTCGATGTTGGCGCAGATGTCGGTGAAGTACTTCTGCTCGTCGTCGGGCTCGGGCGGGGACAGGGCCTCGCAGGCGTCGCGGACCTCGACGTACTGCTCGCACGCGTCCTTCAGGTCGGAGTTGCAGGCGGCGGCTCCGACGGTGGCGGACGAGACGAAAGCGACGATGAACAGCAGCTTCTTCACGGGGCGCCTCTCCGGGTGACGCCTCCGTGTCTACCACCGTTGGCGGGCGGCTCGCCAGTGCTTCGTGGCGGACGGGGGGCGGTCGTCCGATCGGCGTCCGAGGGCCGGTCCGGCGCCCCCGAGGCCCGGGCTCACGAGGAGGGCAGGCACTCCTTGCCCTCGGGCATGGTGCACGCCATCGAATCGAGGCGGTAGACGCCGCCGGACTCCTTGCACTCCGAGGCGGCGGCGCAGGAGTAGTACTCCTTGCACTCGACCGGGACCGAGTCGCACAGGTCGTCGAGCTCGCTGTCCGGGTCGTTGTTCATCAAGCTGCAGGCCTGGGAGGCCGCCACGAAGTCCTCGCAGGCCTCGGTCTCGGGGTGCTTGCAGGCGCCGACCGCGGCGGCGACGGCGAACGCGACGAGGTTCGGGAGCAGCTTCACCCCACGGTCTTACCACCCGCGTCGCCGGCCGGGGAAGTGGCCAAAAAAGCGCCGGGGGGCGTGGAGAGGCGCTGCGGCGGCGCGGCGAGGCGTTGCCGGGGGCCCGCAGGCGCCGCGGCGGAGCGGACGCACGCGAGCGGACGCTCGGGTAAATCGCGGCCGCGAGAAACGACGACGAGCCCGGAGACCAGGTCTCCGAGCTCGTCCGCGGGGCCCGCGGAGGGCGGGCCGGGACAGGCTACTTGCCGCGGTTCTTGGCCGCGTCCTTGTTGACCTTCTCGATCAGCTTCTTCTGCTCCTCGTCCTGGCGCTGGATCTCGAGCGGGTGCCAGGGGGCGCCGGGCGGGGAGATCCACTGGCTGGTGGTCGGATCCTTGTAGGAGATGAAGTCGAGGAGGCCGCGGGCGTCGGCGAAGCCGGTGTCCGAGAAGCGCTTGAACTTGCCCTTGAAGGTGTACTGGGTGCCCTTCTGCACGGCGACGTTCGGGACGTCCTTCCAGCGCTTGGCGTCGTACTCGGGGATGGTGAACGCGTAGTTCACGACCATCATCGCCCGCTTCTTGCCCTTGTCCTCGGGCTTGTCGGTGATCCAGAGGTGGGGCTGCTTGCCGAGCGGGCAGGTCTCGCCGGCGGGGCAGACCGGCGGCTCGTAGATGTCCTGCACGTAGCCGCGGACCTCGATCTCGACGCCGGCGTCGCCCTGCTTGACGTTCTCGTCGATGTTGTGGCGTAGGCCGTAGATCGACCAGGCGCCGTCGTCATACTTCTCGACGACCTTGCCCTCGTCGAAGTTGGGGGCCGGGGGGAGTTCGACCTTGACGTTGTCGGCGGCCGAGGGCGCCTCGTCGTCGGCGCTCTTCTTGACCTTGGGGGCCTCCTTGCCGCAGCCGACGAGGCCGAGACCGACGAGGGCGGACAGGAGCAGACCGGGCACCGTGCCGAAGGTGGTGCCGTGAGAGGTGAGGGAAGTGCGCGTCATCGCCAGCCTTGATCTCGGGAGAGAGCCAATCGCATGGAGCCTGTAACACGCGCGCAAGCGGGTTTTCAAGTGCCCGGAAAACGCGGTAGAGGTCGCGGGATGCCCCCGACACTCGCGAAGCGGGCCTTGCGGCGCTGCGGGGCGCTGATCGCGGCGCTGGCGGCCGGCTGCCGGGCGAATGAGGACGGGGCGATCGCGGATCCGGAGCTCGCGGGCGAGGCGGCGGGCGGCGCGAGATCGGACGGCGTGGCGAGCGAACCCGCGGCGGCCGCTCCGGCCCCGACTCCGGCGGGTCCGGCCGGGGGTCGCGTGGTGATCGGGGTGCGCCGGCTGCCGGCGACCCTCGACCCGATCGCCGAGCTCGACGGCTGGGGTCAGCGGGTGGTCGACGATCTGTTGTACGCCGGGCTGACGCGGCGGGTAGCCGACGCGCCGTGGGCCGCGCCGGCGCTGGCCGAGCGCTGCTTGCCGCTGACGGACGGCAAGACCGTGGCCTGCCGACTGCGGCCGGACGCCCGCTTCCACGACGACGCGCCGATCACCGGCGAGGATCTGCTGCACAGCGTCAACCTCTGGCTCGGTAACCACGGGGCAAACCTGCGTCAGCGTTACGGTCTCGACGAGCTGCGGACGGTCGAGCTGGGGCCGCCGCCGGGCGAGTCGGGGGGGACCTGGGTGCGCCTCGGGTTCGCCGCGCGCGACCCGCTGGTGCTCGAGCGGATCGCCGCGATCAAGGTCGTACCGAAGAAGAAGCGCGGGGAGATCGGGAGCGGGCCCATGCGTCTGGCCGAGCGCGGCGAGGATCGGCTGGTGTTCGCGCCGGTGGTCGGGGACGGGCCGCGGGTCGAGCTGCGGGCCGTGCCCGACGGAGCCGCCGGGATCACGGCCCTGCGGCGCGGTGAGATCCACGTGCTGACGGAGGTCTCGCAGGCCCACGTGCCGTCCGAGCTGCGCAAGCCGGGCATGGCCACGCGCTTTCGCGGTTTCCTTGTCAGTCCGGCTATTTACGACGTGATCCTTTACAATTTGCGCGAGGGTCCGCAGGCGGGGCCGCGGCTGCGCGGGGCGCTCGACCAGGCGATCCCGCGGGCGGAGCTGGTGAGCGCGGTGTACGGCGAGCCGGCGCTGGCGACGGGGGTGCCGGTCGACCTGCACGCGCCGTCGGAGATCGACCTGACGGCGCTGGCGGAGGACCGGGCGGCCGACGCCGGCCTCGAGCTGTGGGCCGCGCCGGATCCGGCCGTCGACGCCGCGGCGATCGCGGCCGCGGACAAGGTCCTGGTCGAGCTCGGGTGGGTGAGCGAGCGGGGGATCCGTCGGCGCGGGACGACCAACCTGCGCCTGCCGATCGCCTGGGACGGCAGCCCGGGCCTGGCCACCCAGGCGGCGCGGGCGATCCGCAGCGCGTGGAGGCAGCTCGGGATCACCGCCCCGAACGTGACCGCCGGCTGGGCCTACGTGCTCACGCTGCTGCGGGCGGGCAAGTTCAGCGTGGCCCTGGCGCGGATCGCCGGCGGCAGCGACACGGATCTCGCGCCGTACTTCCACAGCCGCGGGGCCCACAACCTCAGCGGCGTGCACGACCCCGGCCTCGACGCGGCCCTCGACGACTACCGCCAGGCGTCGACGCGCTCGGCCCGCGACGCGGCCAAGGCGGCGATCGCCGACAAGCTGGCCGCGCTGCGCCCGGTCACCGTATTGCACGCGCCGCTGCAGGTGCTGCTGGTCTCGCGGGCGGTGACCGGCCTCGAGTTCGTCGACGATCTCCCGCGCCTCGATCGACTCGGCCTCGGCGAGGTCCCGCCTCCGCGCTGACAACTACCAAGCCGAAGCACCCGACGAGGCGCGCGGCGCCTACAAGCTCCCAAAGCGCCCGCGCCGGGTACGCCGCGACCTGGGCCCGTCGCGCCTCTGCATGTTCGCGCGACGAGATCCAGTTCGCGGGGGCGGCATACCACGGGGGTGGGATCCAGTTTTTTGTCGGGGGTGGGGTCGGCTGTTACAAGCGGCCGGGTCCGTCGAGGAGGTTTTACAGAATCATGGCGACCTGGATCTTCATCCTTCACATGCTGGCGCCGCTGAGCGGCCTGGAGGCCATCGAGTCGGCGACGTGGGCGGCGGCGCCGCCGGACGTCGCCAGGGCGGCGGAGGCCGAGGACGCGGACGGTCTGCGGTATCGCGGGCTCGAGCGGATGTTCGCCAAGTTCGAGACCGAGGGCGAGTGAGCCGCGGGGCTTGCGGTGCGGCCCGGGTTGCGAGTAGCACCATGCGATGCCGCTGCGCAGCATGACGGGGTTCGGCGCCGCGACCCGGACGGTGGGGCCGGGCGACGCGCTCGCGGGTCGACAGGTCCTGGGCGTCGAGCTGCGGAGCGTCAACCAGCGGTTCTTCGAGATCAAGATCCGGCACCCGTTCGGGGCGGCCGAGGAGCACGCGATCCGGCGGGCCGTCGAGGCGAGGCTCGGGCGCGGGCGGGTCGACGTGCTGGTCGCGGTGCAGGTCGTGGGCGGGGCGCCGGGGCTCGAGGCGGGGCGGCTCGCGGAGCTGCTGGCGCAGCTCCGCGAGGTCGAGCAGCAGGCCGTCGCGGCCGGGGTGCGGGTGGCGCCGCCGTCGAGCCTCGACGTCGTGCGGCACCTGGCGGCCCGCGAGCGGGTCGACGCGCCCGCGAGCGCGCCGCCCGAGCTGATGTCCGCGCTGGGCGAGGCGCTCGACGGCCTGTGCGCCATGCGCGAGCAGGAGGGCGCGGCGCTGGCGGCGGCGCTGGCGGGGCTGGCCGACGACCTCGAGATCCACGCGCGCACCCTGCGGGCCGGGCTTGAGGGCGAGGCGGAGCGGCTGCAGGAGCGAATGAGCGAGCGGCTGACGGCGCTGTGCACCCGGGCCGGTGTGAGTCCGCCGGCACCGGAGCGGGTGGCCCAGGAGGTTGCGGCGCTGGTCCAGCGCGGGGACATTGAAGAGGAGCTGGCGCGGCTGGCCAGCCACATCGTCCAGTGGCGCGGGGTGCTGGCGGCGCCTGCCCAGGCCGGGCAGGGGAAGACCCTCGACTTCCTGTCCCAGGAGCTTTTTCGCGAGATCACCACCATCGGCAGTAAGATCACCAACCACGCCGGCAGCGCCGTCGTGATCGCCGCCAAGGGGGCCGTCGAACGCATGCGCGAGCAGGTGCAGAATGTCGAGTAACCGCTACAGGGGCCTCTTGTTGGTCGTCTCGTCGCCCTCGGGGGCGGGCAAGACCACCCTGTGCATGCGCCTGCGCGACCAGTTCTCGCAGATCCGCTTCAGCGTGTCGTACACCACGCGGGCGCCGCGGCCGGGCGAGGTCCACGGGCGCGAGTACTACTTCGTCGACCCGGGCGTGTTCAGCGAGATGGTCGCGCGCGACGAGTTCGCCGAGTACGCGCTGGTCCACGGCAACAACTACGGCACCTCGGCGGCGCTGATCGGCGAGGCCCTGACCTCGGGCGTCGACCTGCTGTTCGACATCGACTTCCAGGGCGGGCGCCAGCTGAAGCAGAAGTTCCCCGACGATGTCGTGCTGGTGTTCATCCTGCCGCCGTCGCTGGCCGAGCTCGAGCGGCGCCTGCGGGCCCGCAACACCGACGCGCCGGAGGTCATCGAGCGGCGCCTGCGGGTCGCGCGCGACGAGCTGCGGCACTACCAGGAGTACGACTACATCATCGTCAACGACGACCTCGACCGCGCCTACGACGTGCTGCGCTCGGTCTACGTGTCGGAGACGTTCCGCTGCGCGCGCCAGCGCGGGGCCGCGGAGGCGGTGCTGTCGGGCCAGCAGGTGCTGGCGATCCACCCCCACGGCGCTCCGCTCCTGCAGGACGGCCGCGGCCTGGTCGAGGAGGGCGAATGAGCGAGGCGGCGACCACCCTCGCAGAGCCGGTCTCGACCGGGTCGTCGGGCCCCGACGGCGCGGCCCAGGCGCTGGACGACGCGACCACGCGGGTCCAGGCGATGGTCGAGCGCCTGTCCGAACGGCCAGGCGGCGACCCGTCGCAGGTCGAGCGGGCGTTCGCGCTGGCGAGCAAGTGCCACGCCGGGCAGATGCGCAAGAGCGGCGAGGCCTACCTCATGCACCCGCTGCGGGTCGCCGAGACCATCACGCGCATCGGCCTCGACAGCAGCTCGGTGGTCGCGGGCCTCTTGCACGACGCGGTCGAGGACTCCGAGCTGACCGTGTTCGACCTGACCGAGAGCTTCGGGGCCGAGGTCGCGGGCCTCGTCGACGGCGTCACCAAGCTCGGCAAGGTGCCGTACCTGTCGCGCCAGGAGCAGCAGGCCGAGAGCTTCCGCAAGATGCTGCTGGCCATGAGCCAGGACATCCGCGTGCTGCTGGTCAAGCTCGCGGACCGCCTCGACAACATGCGGACGCTCGAGCACATGCCGCTCGACAAGCAGCTGCGCATCGCCAGGGAGACCATGGAGATCTACGCGCCGCTCGCCAGCCGCCTGGGGATCCAGTGGCTGCACGCGGAGCTGCAGGACCTCAGCTTCAGGTACCTCGAGCCCGAGATCTACCGCAGCGTGCGCGCCCGCGTCGACGCGCTGCTCGGCGCGGACCCCGAGTTCGTCGAACGCGGCCTCGCCCAGCTGCGCGCCGCCTTCAATCACACCAACGGCAGCGGCCACGCCGATCAGGCCGGCGACGAGCCCGACCGCGTGGTCTGGTCCGAGGAGCAGTTCGGCCCGGTCAGCCTGCGCGCCACCATGCGCACGCCGTATCAGGTCTACAAGCTGTCGGAGGACCAGGAGGTCGAGATCGACAAGGTCGGCGGCCTCGTCATCTTCAACTGCGTGACCCGCGATCGCACGTCCTGCTACGGCGCGCTCGGGGTGCTGCACGGGTCGTTCACGCCGATCCCGGGCCGCTTCCGCGACTACGTGGCGCTGCCCCGCCCGAACCGCTACCAGGCGCTGCACACCGCCCTCATCAGTCGTCAGGGCGAGCGCCTCGAGCTGCAGGTCCGCTCGCAGGCGATGGACGCGGTGGCCGAGCGCGGCATCGTGGCCGAGTGGCAGCGCTCGGAGGGCCGCAACGGCGGGGCCCCGGCGAGCGCGTGGCACCGCCTCACGTGGCTGCAGGGGCTGATGGACTGGCAGGGCGACGTCAGCGATCCGCACGAGTTCATCGAGGCGGTCAAGGCCGACCTGTTCGCCGACGAGGTCTACGTGTTCACGCCCGAGGGCGACATCCACACCTTCCCCAAGGGCGCGACGCCGATCGACTTCGCGTTCGCTATCCACACCGACGTCGGCGTGCACTGCAGCGGCGCCCGCGTGAACGGGCACCTGGTGCCGCTGCGCTATCAGCTGCGCCAGGGCGACACGCTCGAGATTTTAACGAACCCGAACCCTTGCGTGCGCAAGGAGTGGCTGAAGATGTGCCAGACGTCGCGGGCGCGGGCGCGGATCAAGCAGTGGCTGCGGCAGGAGGAGCGCGTGCGCACCCGCAGCCTCGGTCGCAGCCTGATCGAGCAGGAGCTGGCCGGACGCGGGCGCACGCTGGCGGAGTTCGAGGAGCTCGGGCTGGTCGCGCGCAGGGCGGCGGAGTTCGACCTGTCCAAGGATCTGCGCGAGGTGCCGGGGGCGGACGGGCTCTACGAGGCCGTCGGCAGCGGTCAGCTGGCGCCGGCGCGAGTGGCCGACGCGCTGGCGCCGGCGCCGCAGGGCGACGACGACAGCCTGATCCGCCGCATGTTCCGGCGCATGTCGGGCGGGCGCAAGGTCAGCCTCAAGCTCGGCAAGGTCGGGCCCGGCAAGACGCGCACGCAGCCCGGCGAGGGCGCGCCGGGCTCGCCGCTGATGGTCACGCGCGAGCGCGTCGAGGCGACCGGCGCGAGCCCGCCGATGATCCAGCTGGCGCCGTGCTGCAACCCCACGCCGGGCGACCCGCTGATCGCGTACCTGAGCCCCAACAAGGGCATCGTGGCCCACGTCGAGGGCTGCTCCGAGGCGCTCGAGCGCATCGAGGAGCGCCGTGTGTACCTCGCGTGGGAGCCGGGGCTCGAGCTCGACTGCCCGGCGGTCGTCGAGGTCAAGACGGCCAACACGGTCGGCCTGCTCGCGGAGATGTCGCGGGCCTTCTCGGCCCACGGGATCAACATCAAGCAGGCCAACTGCCGCACCTTCGACAACGGGCAGCGGGCCATCAACACCTTCCACACCGGGGTGCGCTCGCTGGCCCAGCTGACCACGCTGATGCGAAACCTGCGGAGCATCCCCGGCGTGCTGGCGGTCGAGCGCGTGTTCTCGCGGGCGGGCGTCGACGGCTAGAGGCGCGCGGGCGAGGCGACGGCCTCGCCTGTGCCATGACGTCAGCGGTTCGCAAGTGCGGTCCGAACGCTGTTACGCGGGCGCGGGATTGACCGCAGGGCCGATCCGGTGGTTAGACTCGCAGCGGTGAAGCACGCACAGGACGAGCTGGTGCTGATCGACGGCAAGGGGGTGGTCCACCCGCTCGGCGAGGCCGCGACCACGCGGATGCGCGACCGCGAGGGCGCGTACCGCATGCTGCCGACGCCGCGGCACCTGGTGTTCCTCCGCTACACCGGGGCCGACGGGCGGCGCGACGTCGAGGACGGAGCGATCGTGCGGCTGGCCGGCGAGATCACGGCGCCCGGGGCGATGTGCGACGTGCTGGCGATCCTCGGCTCGTCGACCTGGCGCGGCGAGCTGGTGGTGATGGACGGCGAGCACACCCGCAGCGTGTTCTTCGAGAGCGGCAACATCGTCGGCGTGCGGACCGACGCGCAGGACGAACGGCTGGGGCGCATCCTGTACCGCTACGGGGCCATCACCGAGGCGCAGATCGGGCCGATCCTCGCGCGCACGCGCGGCGGCCAGCGCTTCGCCGCGGCGGCGCTCGAGCTCGGGCTGGTCACCCAGGAGCAGGTCTACAAGTTCCTCGCGCGCCAGGTCGAGGAGGTCGTGCTGGCGGTGCTCATGCTGGCCGACGGGATGTTCTGCTTCCTCGACGGGTTCGACGAGGCGCGCCTGCCGAGCCGCCAGGTCATCAGCGCGAACGCGCTGCTGATGAACCACGTGACGCAGCTCGACGAGATCAGCTACTTCAGGCCCTGGATCCCGTCGGCCGACTACGTGCCCGATCGCGCCGGCACGCGCGCGCCGGCCGAGGGCGCGGCGGTGTGGCACATGATCGACGGGCAGCGCACGGTCGGCGAGCTCGGGCGCATGACGGGGCTCGGCGAGTTCGAGGTGACCAAGCGGCTGTTCGACCTCGGGCAGTCGGGCTACGTGGTGATGCTGCCCCCGCGCCTGCGCGGCGGGGCGGCCGAGGCGGCGCTGCTGGCCTCGCAGGCGCTGAGGACGATCCACCAGGCGGCCGACACCGGGGGCCGCGGCACGGCGCTGCGCCACTCGCTGGCGGGCTTCGCCCGCGGGGCCTACGACGCGCTGCTGCGCGGGGCCGGGCCGTTCGACGACGGCACGCTCGACCCCGACGCCGTCGCCCGCAACGCCCTGACCTGCGCGCCCGGCGGGGAGTCCGAGGTCCGCGAGATGCTGTACGACTACGCCGCGTTCGCGCTGTTCAGCGCGACGGCGTCGCTGGGAGCGGCGGGCCAGCGGCTGGCCGCCGAGGTCGAGCGCATGCTGACCAAGCTGCGTCCGACCGGGTCGTCGGGGCAGATGGGTCAGTCGGGGATCTTCAGGACGCGCGACCTCTCGTTGACGCTGACCGGGCTGTAGCCCGCGGGTCGTCGGCGTCGGGGCGTCACGAGAACTCGGCGAACGCGGTCTTGCCGTCGCTGTGGTAGGCGGCCTTGTTGTCGTCGCAGCGGAAGCGGTCGCGGAAGGGCGCGAGCGGGGCGACGGTGAGGAGCTCCCAGAAGGCGGCGGCGACGCGCTCGCGCGCGGCGGCGTCGGGGTGGGGTTCGACGGCGAGGGACAGCTCGCGGGCCTTCCAGTCGCAGATCAGGAGGGTGAGCCGGACGTCGGCGAAGGCGGCGGTGAAGCCGTACTCGAAGGTCGTCTTGTAATCGTCGCCGCGCGAGGGCGGAGGGCCGACGAGGTGCTCGAGCTTGGCGCGGGCCACGGCGATGTCGTCGGCGCCGAGGCCGTTCCACTTCGGGGCCTGGGTGGCGACCGCGGCGAGCGGGGCGTCGACGGCCGCCGGGGTGAAGCGGACGCCGGCGACGTCGTAGTGCGGGGCGCGGGCGATGGTGCGGTCGATGCGGGCGGACCACGGCGGCGGCGGCCGCGGGGCGTCGGCGGTGATCGGCGGGGCGTCGGGATCCTCGCGGGCGACCGCGCCGGCGGCCTCGAGCCACTCGACGAGGTAGTTGACGCCGCTCGACTCGCCGGGCGGGTGGAGCACCACGCGGGCGAGGGCGAGGGGGTTACGGCCGCGCAGGCGGCCGGCGTCGACGTCGGCGCCGGCCGCCAGCAGCTTGCGCACGAAGAACGTCGAGGGGCCGGAGCGCATGGCGAGGTCTATCGTGTGCAGCAGCAAGGTCGAGCCGTCGGGGTAGGTCGCGCGAGGGTTCGCGCCGGCGGCGAGGGTGGCGTCGACCATCGCGTCGAGGTGGTTCGACCCGAGGGCGATGAGCAGGGGGTCGCCGTGGTGATCGCGGGCGTCGGGGTCGAGGCCGGCGGCCAGCAGGAGGTCCCAGGTGACGCGATCGGGGGCGCCGACGAGCGCCCACGCGAGCGCGGCGGCGTCGGTGACGCGGGCGCCGGCCAGCAGGAGGCGGCGCACGGCCGGGCGGTGGCCGCCGGCGACGGCGCGGTGGAGGGCGGTGCGGGCGTGGCCGTGGCCGGAGCGGCGACCGGGCACGCGGGCGTCGGCGACGAGCGCGTCGGGGTCGGCGCCGGCGGCGAGCAGGACGTCGATCGGGTGGATCTTGCCGGCCGCGGCGGCGCGGGCGAGCAGGATGTCGCGATCGACGTCGCCGCCGTCGATGAGGAGGGCGAGCGCCGGGCCTGCGCCGGTGTCGGCGGCGAACTCGGCGAGCTGGCGGCGCAGGTCGGGCGCGAGGCGGGCGACGGCCGCGGCGAGGCCGGCGGTGGCGCCGGTGACGATGGCCTCGCGCACGGCGGCGGAGGGGTCGCCCGTGGCCTCGGCGAGGGCCCTCTCGGCGCGCTTGCGGGCCGCGGCGGACGACTTCGGGGCCAGCTCGTTCGGCCACTCGAGCGCCTTCGCCAGCAGCGCCTGGTCGGGGACGGCCGGCGGATCGCCGGGGCGCTCGACGTCCTGGATGCGGTCGAAGGCGACGCGCAGCAGCTCGGGGCGGTGGCCGTCGAAAGTGACCTCGAAGTCGACGGGCTGGACCACGAGCACGCGGCTCGGGTCGTACTCGCGGCGGATCAGGTGGACGTCGCAGCGGGCGCCGCTGCGGGTGACGAGGCGCAGCGGGCCCGCGCTCGACAGGACGGAGATGGTGATGCCGAGGTCGCGTGCCATGGTCGTTGAGCCGGGCGGAGAGGTGGCACGGGTGGTCGCCCGCGCGCAAGCCGGATCGTCCGCTCGCGTCGCGCCGCGCCGCGCGGCCGCGTCGACGCCGGATTGCGGCGTGTACCGGCGGGGTGGGGCTGGTATGCTCGCGCCTCGATGGAACCCGAGCAGCAGTTCGCCGAGCCGACCGAGAAGAAGCGGACGTTCCCGTGCGAGCAGTGCGGCTCGGCGCTCGAGTACAAGCCGGGCAGCGAGACCATGGTGTGCCCGCACTGCGGCCACGCCCAGGCGATCCGCGCGAGCGGGGTGGTCCACGAGTACGACTTCCACGACGCCATCCACAAGGCCCGGCGCGCGCCGCAGCTGCTGCCCGACGGGCACACCGTGCAGTGCGAGGGCTGCGGCGCGCAGTCGATGGTCGCGGGCCAGGCGGCGCGCTGCCCGTTCTGCGGCTCGCCGGTGGTGGTCGAGGTCAAGGACCTCGGCGAGATGTTCGTGCCGGAGAGCCTGCTGCCGTTCAACTTCGAGGCGCGGCAGGCCAAGGAGAAGTACCAGCAGTGGGTCGCGTCGCTGTGGTTCGCGCCGGGCGACCTGAAGAAGCGGGCCGAGCAGCACGGCATGGACGGGGTCTACCTGCCGTACTGGACCTACGACTCGAACACCTCCACGCGCTACTCCGGGCAGCGCGGCGAGTACTACTACGTGACCGAGACGTACACCGACAACGAGGGCAAGACGCGCACGCGCGAGGTCCGGCACACGCGCTGGTACCCGGCCTCGGGCACGGTGCACGTGAGCTTCGACGACGTGCTGGTGTGCGGCTCGCAGACGCTGCCGCGCTGGCTCATCGAGCGGCTGGAGCCGTGGGACCTGGGGTCGCTGCGGGCGTTCGACCCGGCCTACCTCAGCGGCTTCGTGGCGGAGCGCTACCGCGTCGGGCTCGAGGACGGGTTTCAGATCGCCGAGGAGCGCATGGTCCCGAGGATCCGCTCGGCGATCGAGTCGGACATCGGCGGCGACGAGCAGTCGATCAGCTCGATGTCGGTGCGCCACGCCGACGTGACCTTCAAGCACCTGCTTTTGCCGCTGTGGCTGTCGAGCTTCAAGTACAAGGACAGGACGTTCCGCTTCATCATCAACGCCCGCACCGGGCAGGTCGCGGGCGAGCGGCCGTGGAGCGTCGTCAAGATCGTGCTGTTCGTCCTGGTGATCGTGGCGCTCATCGCGGCGATCGTGGTGTTCGTGCAGTCGCGCCAGCATTGACGGGGTTCGGGGCCGCGCGGTAGGCTCCCGCGTCCCGCATGCAGCCCGCCGTGATCACCGCCATGAGCCTGTGCAACGGCATGGGCGCGCGCACGGCGGAGGTGCTGGCGAGCCTGCGGGCGGGGCGCTCGGGGCTCGCGGCGTGCCCGGACTGGCTCGGGCTGGCCTGGCCGGCCACCGTCGGGGCGCTGCCGGAGCGGCTGCCCGAGCTGCCGGCGCGGCTGGCGGACTACGACACCCGACAGACGCGGATCGCGGCGCTGGCGCTGGACGAGCTGATGCCGGCGATCGTCAAGGCGCGCGCGCGCTGGGGTCGCGATCGGGTGGCGGTGATCCTCGGCACGAGCACCGGCGGGATCGGGGCGAGCGAGCTGGCCTACGCCCACCACGCGGCGCACGGGTCGTTGCCGGCCGGGTTCACGGCGGAGCGCTCGCACGCGCTCGACGCCGTCGTGCCGGTGGTCGCGGCGCTGGCCGAGGTGACCGGCCCGGGCTACGTGCTGTCGACGGCGTGCTCGTCGTCGGCGCGGGTGTTCGCGGCGGCCCAGCGGCTGCTGATGCTCGGCGTGTGCGACGCGGCGATCGTCGGCGGGGTCGACAGCCTGTGCCAGCTGACGGTCCGCGGGTTCGCCAGCCTCGAGGTGCTGGCGCCCGGGCCGTGCCGGCCGTTCTCGCGCGAGCGGGCCGGCATCAACATCGGCGAGGGGGCAGCGCTGTGCCTGCTCGAACGGACAGGTGAGGGGCCGGCGCGGCTGCTGGCGGTCGGCGAGAGCTCGGACGCCCACCACATGACGAGCCCGCACCCGGAGGGGCTCGGCGCGCGGCTGGCGATGGAGCGGGCGCTCGCGCAGGCGGGGCTCCTGCCGGGCGCGGTCGACCACGTCAACGCGCACGGCACCGGCACCCGGCAGAACGACGCGGCCGAGGGCGCGGCGATCGCGGCGCTGTTCGGGCCGGGCATGACGGTCGCGGCGACCAAGGGCTACACGGGGCACATGCTCGGCGCCGCGGGGGCGACCGAGGTCGGGTTCGCGATCGCGGCGATCGAGGAGGGCGTGGCGCCGGCCAGCGCCGGGTCGGCGCCGCTCGACGAGGAGATTCCCGTGCGGGTGACGACCGCGGCCGCGCCGATGCGCACGCGCGTGGTCCTCAGCAACTCGTTCGCGTTCGGCGGCTCGAACGTCAGCGTGCTCGTGGGGGTCGCGTGACGATCGAGCTCAAGATCCGCGGGGTCGGGGTGTGGACGCCGGGCCACCCCGATGCATCGACCTGGTCGCAGAGACAGGTGACGCCGGGCGCCGAGGCGCCGCGGGCCGAGCTGCTGCCGCCGATGCTGCGCCGGCGCACCAGCCTGCTCACGCGCATGGCCGCCGAGGTGGCCGATCAGGCGATCAAGGCGGGCGGACTCGACGCGCGCGCGGTGCCGGTGATCTACGGCTCGGTGTACGGCGAGATCCGCACGACCGTCGACATCCTCGCGGGCATGCTCGACCCGGCCGCGCCGATGTCGCCGACCAAGTTCCACAACAGCGTGCACAACACGGCGGCCGGCTACGTGTCGATCGCCAGCCAGAACCGCAGCGGCAACGCCGCCCTGACCGCGGGCGCGGCGACGGTGGCGATGGGCGTGCTCGAGTGCGCGGGGCTGGTCGCGCAGACCGGGGCGCCGGCGCTGCTGGTGATCGCGGAGGAGGCGCTGCCCGAGCCGCTGGCCGCGGGGCGCACGTACGGGCCGCTGGCGGCCGCGTTCGCGCTGGCGCCGCGGCACATGTCCGGAAGGACATGTCGTCTCGAGCACGGCGAGGCCGCGGCGGTCGCCTTGCCGGCGGCGCTGGCGGCCAACCCGTGCGCGCCGGCGCTGGCGCTGGTCGACGCGCTGCTGGCGGCCGCGGCGACCACGGTCGGGCTCGGGCCGGGCTGGCGGCTCGCGCTGGAGGCCGGGTGAGCGCGGGCGCGGGGTCCGAGTTTCCGCCGATCCGGGAGCTCGTGCCGCAGCGACCGCCGATGCTGCTGCTCGACGCGGTGGTCGAGCGCCGCGGCGACGCGCTGGTGTGCGCGGCCACGGTCACGCCCGAGTGGCTGCTGGTCGAGGGCGACAGCATGCCGGCGGCCGGGCTCATCGAGGTCATGGCCCAGGCCGTGGCGGCCCTGCACGGGCTGCAGGGCCGCGAGCGCGGCGAGGCGGTCCGCGTGGGCCTGCTGCTCGGGTGCCGCGAGCTGGTGCTGCACGCCCCGCGCGTGCGCGTGGGCGCGGCGCTGCGGGTGACGGCCGCGCAGCTGTTCGGCATGGACACGGTCGCCGAGTTCGGCTGCCGCGTGGACGCCGGCGGGGTCCCCCTCGCCGAGGGCACGCTGCAGGTCGTACGCGGCGCGATGGAGGCGCAACCCGCATGAAACCACGAGCCCTCGTGACCGGCGCGAGCCGGGGCATCGGCGCCGCGGTGGCCGAGGCCCTGGCGGCCGCGGGCCACCCGGTCATCCTCAACTATCGCAGCGATCACGCGGCCGCCGAGGCCGTCGCCGCCAGGATCCGCGAGGCCGGCGGGACGGCGACGCTGCGGCCGTTCGACGTCGGCGACGCGGCGGCCAGCGCGGCGGCGATGGCCGAGATCCTGGCCGACCCGCTGCCGCTCGGAGTGGTCGTCAACAACGCCGGCATCGCCCGCGACGCGCCGCTGCCGACGCTCGAGCGCGCGGAGTGGGAGTCGGTGATCCAGACCACGCTCGGCGGGTTCTACAACGTCACGCGCCCGGCGATCATGCCGATGGTGCGGCGCCGCTGGGGACGGATCATCAGCATGAGCTCGGTGTCGGCGCTGATCGGCAACCGCGGGCAGACGGCCTACGCGGCGGCCAAGGCCGGCATCATCGGCGCGACCAGGTCGCTAGCGCTCGAGATGGCCAGGCGCGGCGTCACCGTCAACGCGGTCGCGCCGGGCCTGATCGAGACCGACATGATCAAGGACGTGCCGCTCGAGCACGTGATGCCGCGCATCCCGACCCAGCGCCTGGGTCAGCCGGCGGAGGTCGCGGCCCTGGTCGCGTTCCTCGCCAGCGAGGCGGCGGGTTACATCACCGGGCAGGTGATCTCGGTCAACGGAGGCATGGCGTGACACAGTGCGACGTGGTGGTGGTCGGGGGCGGTCCGGCGGGCTCGACGGCGGCCAACCTGCTGGCGCAGGCGGGGCGGCGGGTGGTGGTGGTCGAGCGCGAGCTGTTCCCGCGCTTTCACATCGGCGAGTCGCTGCTGCCGATCGACCTGCCGCTGTTCACGCGGCTCGGGGTGCGGCTCGACCGCGCGGGCTACCACTTCAAGCAGGGCGCCGAGTTCATCGACGAGCGCACCGGGGAGTTCGCGTTCTTCGACTTCGCCGACGCGATGGCGGGCACGCCGTCGCACGCGTGGCAGGTCGAGCGCGCGGTGTTCGACCACATGCTGGCCGAGGCGGCGCGCGAGCGCGGGGCCGAGGTGCGCTACGGCGAGGCGGTGACGGGCATCGAGGTCGCCGACGCGGGCGTGCGCGTGACGACCGACCGCGGCGAGATCGCGGCCCGCTACGTGTTCGACGCGACCGGCCGCGACGCGTGGTTCGGCAAGCGCGGGCGGACGATCGCGCCGATCCGCGAGCTCGGGCGGGCCGCCGTGTTCGGCCACTACACCGGCCTTTCGCCCGAGGTCGTGGCCGAGATCCACGCGCAGGGAAATATTAAAGTGCTGATCGTCGAGGACGGCTGGCACTGGCTGATCCCGCTGGTCGGCGGGCGCCTCAGCGTGGGCCTGGTGAAGTGGCGCGGGCGCGTCGACGCCGACGCGTTCGCGGCCGCCGTCGCGGCTTCGCCGCTGATCCAACGGCTGACGGCGGGGGCCACGCGCTCGCCGCTGCAGAGCCTGGCCGACTGGTCGTACCGCAACACCGAGCCGTACGCGGCGCGGCGGCTGTGCATCGGCGACGCGGCGTGCTTCCTCGATCCGGTGTTCTCGTCGGGCGTGTCGCTGGCGATGCTCGGGGCCGAGGCCGCGGTCGAGCGCCTGCTGCCGGCGCTGGCCGACGACCGCGAGGCGGATCCGTCGCTGATGGCGTCGTGGTCGGAGCACATGCGCACGGCCTACGACAGCTTCGAGCAGCTGATCCGGCGCTTTTACCACACGCGCATGGTGAGCCACCTGTTCTTCGCGGCCGAGCCGGATCCCGCGCTGCGTCGCGGGCTCATCAGCGTGCTCGCGGGCGACGTGTGGCGCCGCGACAATCCGTTTCAGGCGATGCTCGAGTCGTCGCGCCTGCGACCTCGGGATTGACCGGGGCCCGCGTCGCCGGTCCACATGCACGCGCCGCAGAGGCGACGTGCAGCGGACGCGGCGGTGTCTTTTTTGTAGTGTAAAATACAAGGATTACATCGCAGTCGCTCCGCATGCGGGTGTTGCAATTACGCGCGAGAGAGGATTTCCTACCCCACGCCGCATGTCGAAGCTCCCCTCCTCTTCCATGTGCATACGCCTCTCTCCCGTTGCTGCCGCGCTCCTGGTGGTCGGCTGTCTGTCGCCGCGGGCCGGCATGGACTCGAGCACGAACGTCGAGCTCACCGGCGAGAGCGGCTCCTCCGGGCTCAGCGAGCCGGTCATGTCGACGTCGATGGGCGGCATCATGACGACCACCGAGGAGCCCGACGAGGAGTCGTCGGGCTCGGCGGCCGCGGCGTCGACCGCCGACGATACGACGTCGACGAGCGGCGAGGAGACGACCAGCGAGCCCATCCCCGAGGGCTGCGGCAACGGCGTGGTCGAGGGCATGGAGGAGTGCGACGCCGGCGAGGCCAACGCCGACGACGGCGCGTGCACCAGCACCTGCAAGCAGGCCAAGTGCGGCGACGGCCACGTCCACGCCGGCGTCGAGACCTGCGACGACGCGGCCGACAACGGCGCGTACAACCACTGCGCAGCGGACTGCAAGGGCGACGGGCCGCGCTGCGGCGACGGCGAGATCCAGGCCGGCGAGGGCGAGAAGTGCGACGACCCGACCGGTCCCGCGACGGGCTGCTTGAAGGAGTCTTGTACGCGCGCCACGAGCTGCCTCGAGCTGAAGACCAGCTGGACGGACCAGGCGCTCGACGGCATGTATTCGATTTATCCCAATGGCATGATGCGCCAGGCGTATTGCGACATGACGTCCGACGGCGGCGGCTATACCTTCGTGAAGTACGCCGCGGGTGGGGCGACCGGCGCGGCCGCAGCCGAGGCGGCGTGCGGCACGATCGGCCTGCACCTGTTCATCCCGCGGACCGCCGCCCACCTGGCCTCGGCGGCGGCGCGCGCGTTCGACGACGCATTCAAGCCGGGTGCTGGCCAGAATCCGCAGAACCCGGCGGACTACCTGCGGATCTTCGCCATCTATCCGACCATGATGGGACAGAGCTGCGTCGATCAGGCGCTCAACAGCGAGGATTGCCCGCAGTGGAAGGCGGCCGACGACGCGGCGTACTGGGTCACCGGGGTCAAGCTCGTCGACGGCGAACCGAGCACCAACAACTGCCTCGGCTGTTCGATGGCCTACTACTGGACCGGCCAGGATCTCACGAGCTTCGAGGCGCTGAAGGGCGGCGGCGTCGGGGCGACCGCGACGCACTTCCTGTGCGACGTCGGTGACAAGCGGCCGATGAACTGAGCCCGCGTCGAGCTCGATCAGGTTCTTGAAAGAGTCCGGCGAGCCCCTCTGGGGGCTCGCCGGACTCTTTCATCGTTCATCTTCTTAATTATTAAAGCTTCACAGGCCCGGGGCGGGGAAGGGGGCGAGGAACTCGCGGACGCGCGAGCGCATGCTGGACATCGCGGCCTCGTCGTTCTTCTCGGCCAGCTCGACGGCGTCGGCGATGAGGGTTGCGACGGTCGGCATGTGCTCCGGGGTCAGGCCGCGCGAGGTGATGGCGGCGAGGCCGATGCGCAGGCCCGAGGGGTCGAACGGCTTGCGGGTGTCGAACGGGATCGCGTTGGCGTTGAGCTCGATCCCGCAGCCGTTTAGGAAATGGGCGACCTTGCGGCCGCCGAGGTTGCGGGGGGTCAGGTCGAGCAGGATGAGGTGGTTGTCGGTGCCGCCGGTGACGAGCGCGTGGCCGCGGGCGATCAGGCCCTCGGCGAGCGCTCTGGCGTTGGCGACCACGGTGTGGGCGTAGACGCGGAAGCCGGGGGCCAGCGCCTCTTTGAAGGCGACGGCCTTGGCCGCGGTGGTGTGGTTGTGCGGGCCGCCCTGCAGGCCGGGGAACACGGCCTTGTCGATGGCGGCGGCGTGCTGGGCCTTGCAGAGGATGAGGCCGCCGCGGGGGCCGCGGAGCGTCTTGTGGGTGGTCGTCGTGACGACGTCGGCGTGGGGCACCGGGCTCGGGTGGGCGCCGCCGGCGACGAGCCCGGCGATGTGGGCGATGTCCGCCGCGAGCACGGCGCCGACGTCGCGGGCGATCGTCGCGAACGCCTCGAAGTCGAGCTGGCGCGGGTAGGCCGAGTGACCGACCCAGATCAGCGTGGGCCTGTGCTCCCGCGCGAGCGTGCGCACCTCGTCGAGGTCGATGCGGTGGTCGTCGCGGCGCACGCCGTACTGCACGCTCTTGTAGTAGATGCCGGTCGCGCTGACCTTCCAGCCGTGGGTCAGGTGGCCGCCGGCGGGCAGGGCGAGGCCGAGGATGGTGTCGCCGGGCTTGCACAGGGCCAGCATCGCCGCGAGGTTGGCGGGCGAGCCGCTGTACGGCTGGACGTTGGCGTGCTCGGCCGCGAACAGCTCGCGGGCGCGGGCGATCGCCAGCGTCTCGATCGGGTCGACGAAGTCCATGCCCTCGTAGTAGCGCTTGCCGGGGTAGCCCTCGGCGTACTTGTTGGTCAGGCTGGTGCCGCTCGCGGCGAGCACGGCGCGCGAGACGTAGTTCTCGCTGGCGATGAGCCGCAGGCTGTCGCGCTGGCGGGTGTCTTCCTGGCGGATGAGCGCGTCGATCTCGGGGTCGACGGCGTGAAGGTCGGGCTCGGCGCTTGCGGTCATCGTGCCCCGGTTATTGCCGCTCCAGGACGCCGGGCGTCAAGGCCCATGAGGACCTGGGCCCCCGGGCCGTGCACACACCCGTTCAGGTCGCTGCTGCGGTGCGGCGTTCCGCGGGCGCGACGGCGGTTTCGCGGGCGGCGCCGGCGGGGCGCGTGCGCTCGCGTGCGTACGCGACGTGAGGACGGACGCGGGCGGGCAGGGCACGTGCCGCGCGGCGCACGGCGCGGCCGGGGCGGGCCAAACGCGTGGCGATGTTGATACCATGCGTGCCGTGGTTGGATCGGGGACGTTGCGCGGCGCCTTCCGAGCGGGGCCGACCCTCGATGGCGCCGACGCAGGCGAGCTGGACGACGACGATCCGCTCCGCCAGTCGACCCTCGACGGCGACGACGAGCCGGAGGACGAGGACCCGCACGCGGCGCTCAGGTTTGAGCGCGGGGCGACCATCGACCGCTACACCATCCTCGACTGCATCGGCGCCGGGGCGATGGGCGTGGTCTACACCGCCTACGACCCGCGGCTCGACCGGCGCATCGCCCTGAAGGTCATGCACGCCAAGCCGGGCGCGCAGGCGTCGGACGCGGTCGCGCGGGTGCTGCGCGAGGCCCAGGCGCTGGCCCGCCTGCAGCACCCGCACGTGGTCACGGTCTACGACGCCAACGCGCTCGGTGAGCTGGTCTACCTGACGATGGAGCTGGTCGACGGGCCCAGCCTGACGACCTGGCTGCGCGCGGCGCCCCGCACGATCGCGGCGACGCTCGAGGTGTTCGTGGCGGCCGGGCGCGGGCTGGCGGCGGCCCACGCGGTCGGGCTCATCCACCGCGACTTCAAGCCGGACAACGTGCTGGTCGGCAACGACGGGCGCGTGCGGGTCGTCGACTTCGGCATCGCCCGCGGCGCCGACGGGCCCGACCTGCTCAACGTCGAGGCGGCGCTCGAGCGGTCGCTGCACGGCGAGGCCGCCGCGCTGACGCGCTCGGGCGAGGCCTCGCTGGGTCGGCCGCCGGCGCCGATCGACGCCGCCGCCTCGACCAACCGTCCGCCGCCGCCGCGGGCCATGGTCGCCGAGCTGTCGCCCGGCGGCGAGCCGCCCGCGGGCATGAACCTGCCGTACGCGTCGACCGACCGCGGGGCGGTGCCGGCGTGGGCCCGCACGCACGACCTCGCCGACACCCAGAAGGCCGAGGGCGCGGCGCGCATGCTGGTCTCGGGCGAGCCCCCGCGCGTGCTGAGCTCGCAGCAGCTCGAGACGGTCATCCCCGGGCTCTCATCGGTGCGGCTGACGCGGACCGGCGCGCTCGTCGGCACGCCGGCGTACATGGCCCCGGAGCAGCACGTGGCGGCCCGCGTCGACGCGCGCGCGGACCAGTTCGCCTTCTGCGTCGCGCTCTACGAGGCGCTCTACAAGGTCCACCCGTTCCCGGCCAAGAACTACGTGCAGCTGAGCCTCAGCGTGCTCGGCGGCAAGGTCGATCCGATGCTGACGCGGACCGACGTGCCGGTGCGCGTGCGCAAGGCGATCCTCCGCGGGCTGCGGGTCGACCCGGCCGACCGCTTCGCCGACATGGACGAGCTGCTGAAGGCGCTGACCTACGACCCCGAGCTGCGCCGACGCCGGCGCTGGGGCGCGGCGCTGGTCTCGGCCGGCGCGTCGGCGGCGCTGGCGTTCGCGGCGCTCGAGGTGTTCGGCGGCACGCCGCCGTGCGAGGGCGTCGAGCGCCGGCTCGGCGGCGTGTACGACGAGGCGGCGCGCCGCGACATCGAGGCCGCGTTCCTGGCCACCGATCAGAGGTTCGCCGGCAAGGTGCTCGAGAGCAGCCTGGCCGGGCTCGACCGCTGGTCGGGCGACTGGGCCGCGCAGAAGCGTGAGGCCTGCGAGGCCACGCACGTGCACCACGAGCAGTCGAGCGACCTGCTCGACCGCCGCACGGCCTGCCTCAATCGTCACCTGCGCAGCCTGGCGGCCACGGTCGCGGTGTTCAAGGCGGCCGATCGGGACGTGGTGCGCGGGGCGGTGCAGGCCGTCGACGGCCTGCCGGACCTGGCCGAGTGCGCCGACGTCGAGCGCCTGCGGCGGGGCGACGGCCCGCCGGGGGCGCAGCGCGAGCAGGTCGAGCAGATCGACGAGCTGCTCGCGCAGGCCGAGGCGGCGCGGCTGGCCGTGCGCTACGACTCGGCCGACACGCTGGCCGGCGAGGCGCTGGCCAAGGCGCAGTCGTTCGGGCTACCGCGACTCGAGATCCAGAGCGGCCTCTTGCGCGGGCGCCTGGCCAAGAACGTGGGCCGCTACGCCGACGCGGCGCGCATCTTCAGCGACGCGGCCATGCAGGCCGAGCGGGTCGCGGCCGACGACCTGCGCGCCGAGGCCTGGGGCGAGCTCGGGGTGGTGCTCGGCAACCTGCTGCACGAGGGCGCCGAGGCCGAGCGGCTCTTGCGGCACACCGAGGGCCTGCTCGAGCGCATCGGCGGCAGCCGGCAGGAGCGGGCCCGGCTGCACGAGAAGCTCGGCATGGTGCTGAGCGAGCGCGGGCGGGTCGCCGAGGCGATCGCGCTGCTCGACCAGGCCGCCCGCGAGGTCGAGGCGGTCCACGGCGATCGCAGCACGCGGCTGTTCTCGGTGCTCAACACCCGCGGCACCGTGCACGCGATGCAAGGCGACTTCGAGCGGGCGCTCGCCGACTACGAGCGGGCGCTGGCCATCTGCAAGCAGCACATGGGCCCGGAGCACCCCGACGTCGCCTCGATCCTGCAGAACATCGGGCTGCTGCAGAAGGACCGCGGCGAGCTGGCGGCCGCCCGCGAGAACCTCGAGCGCTCGCTCGCCATCCGCCGCCAGGCGCTCGGCGAGCTCGACCCGGACACCGCGACGTCGCTGCTCAACATGGGCACGCTGCTGCGCGACATGGAGGCCTACGACGTCGCGGCCGAGCACTTCGAGGCGGCGCTGAAGGTGTTCCGCGTGTCGGGATCACCGCTCGACACCGCCTTGACGCTGTACAACCTCGGCATCGTGTTCCACCTGCGTGGCGATTTCGAACGCGCGCTGCCGCCGTACCGCGAGGCGCTGGTCCTGCGCGAGCGGGAGTTCGGCCCGGACCACGGCGAAGTTGCATATCCCCTGACGGGCCTCGGCACCGCCCTCGCCGAGCTGCGGCGGGGCGCCGAAGCGCGCCCGTTCCTTGAGCGCGCGCTGGCCATCCGCGGGCGCGAGGGCCCCGACGCGGTCGACCTCGGGGAAATCCGCTTCGCGCTGGCGAGGATCGTCGAGGGCGAGGATCCGGAGCGAGGCGCCGCGCTCGCGGCCCTGGCCCGCGCGGACTACGTCCGCCTCGGGCAGGAGGACGTCGTGCGTTCGATCGACGAGTGGCTCGCCGTGGCCGCCGCGGTCCCGCGGCGAACGAAGTGAGTGCACTTGTGCGCTCACCGATTTCGAGCGGATATCGCGGCAGTTCACGATTGCGTGGCGCAGTTCGTTGCCTGTACTGTCAGCGACGATCGTCCGCAACCCATCGCAGGTGAGTCCATGCCCACGTCCCAGAGCAAGCGCACCATTGTCCTGAAGTCGAGCTTCAGCGCCGCCACCGTGTCCGAGCTCAACGTCGACGCCGACGCCCAGTTCAACGTCACCGCCGGGTCGACGACCAACAAGTTCCAGGACGCGAGCGCGACCGGCGAGGAGGACATCACCAAGGCCAGCATGACGTTCGCCAACGCGGCGGGGCAGGTGATCGGCGAGCTCACGTTCCGCGTGGTCGGCAAGGGCGACCCGGGGCCGGCGGGGGTGACGATCGACAAGGTGACGCGCTCGGTGATCAGCCCGGCGGCCGGCAAGGGCAACGTCCAGATGATCGACAACCCCGACCAGAGCTACGAGCGCATCTGGAAGCAGGCCGCGCTGGACGGCAAGGACGTCGAGTACGTCGACGACATCGCCAAGCTCGACATGCGGGTCGACGCGGCGGCCGGGTACACGGTCGACCAGACCGTGCAGACCCAGACCGACAACCAGCTGGTGATCGCCTACACGTGGAACGACGCCAACGGCGTGCCGGCGGTCTCGGGCACCGTCACCTTCGACACCTCGATCAGCGTCGGCTCGGGCTACCACGCCGGCCGCATCCGCGTGACCGACAACAACCCGAGCACCCGCGAGGAGCGGCGCGGCCGCTAGCCGGCGGACGGGCGCTCGTCGTATCCTCGTGGCCATGCCGCAAGACACGCCCGCCAGGCTCGTCCCCGTGTGGCGGGACCTGCTGTGCGACGGCGTCACGCCGGTCGAGGTCTACGCCCGACTGCGGACGTCCGACCGCCGTGGTTCGCCGCTCGCGGGGATCACGTTCATGCTCGAGTCGGTCGGCGCCGGCGAGCGCTGGGCCCGCTACAGCGTGGTCGGCGTCGGCTGCCGCGCCCGCGTGACCGGCATCTGGGACGGCGACGACGTCGCGCTGACGATCCAGGCCGCGCCGGGCTTCACGCTGCCGGCCGACATCCCCGCCGAGAGCTGCGGGCTGCACCTGCACGCGCGCGGGCTCGCGGCGCTGCGGGCCCTGCTGGCCGCCTACCGCTGCCCGCCGGTGCCCGACCTCCCGCGCTTCTGGGGCGGCCTGTGCGGGGTGTGGGGCCACGACATGGTCCGCGTGTTCGAGCCGTCGCCGCCGCAGCCCGGGGTCACGCTGCCGAGCGCGGACCTGCCGGCGCTCGACCTCATCGTCACCGACACGCTGGTGGTGTTCGACAACTTCAGCCAGCGCGTGCGCATCGTCGCCTGCGCCTGCCCGGAGACCGACGGCGGGCCGATCGCGGCGATCGACGCGGCCTACGCCCGCATCGACGCGGTCGCGGCGGCGCTCGACACCGCGGCGGTGCTGCGCCCGCGTCACCTGCCGCAGCTGCCGCCGCCGCAGGCGCGCTCGCCGATCGCCTGGTCGCGCGACGGCTACCTGGCGGCGGTGACGAAGGCCAAGCAGTACATCGCCGCCGGCGACATCTTCCAGGTCGTGCTCTCGCAGGCGTTCCGAGTGCCGCGGGCCCACGGCGGGGCGCTCGACGCCATCGAGCTGTACCGCATGCTGCGCGTGACCAACCCGGCGCCGTACATGTACATCTTCGAGCTGCCGTCGGCGGGGCTGATCGGCGCGTCGCCCGAGGTGCTGGTGCGCCTCGATCACGCGCCCGGCCCGGCCGAGGCGGGCGGGCTGCGCGTGACGCTGCGGCCGATCGCCGGGACCCGCCCGCGCGGCCCGAGCGAGGCCGAGGACGCGGCCCTGGCCGAGGAGCTGCTCGCCGATCCGAAGGAGCGCGCCGAGCACCTCATGCTGGTCGACCTCGGGCGCAACGACCTCGGCCGGGTGTGCGCGCCCGGCAGCGTCGAGGTCTCGGAGTCGTTCGTCATCGAGCGCTACAGCCGGGTGATGCACATCGTCAGCGAGATCCAGGGCGACCTGCGGCCCGAGCTCGACGCCCTCGACGCGCTCAAGGCGACGTTCCCCGCCGGCACGCTGAGCGGCGCGCCGAAGATCCGGGCCCTGCAGATCATCGACGAGCTCGAGCCCGTCGCCCGCGGCTGGTACGGCGGAGCCGTCGGCTACCTCGGCTTCGACGGCGCCGCCGACTTCGCCATCTGCATCCGCTCGCTGGTCCGCCACCGCGACCACATCCGCGTGCAGGCCGGCGCCGGGATCGTGCACGACTCGGTGCCGGCGGCCGAGGAGCGCGAGTGCCAGGCCAAGGCCAGCGCGGTCGTGCACGCCGTCGAGCTGGCCGCCGAGGCCTCCGACCCGGTGCCCGCGGCGCCCGAGGCCGGCCCGCCCCACGGCCCCGCGGGCCTGGTAGGAGAGTGCCCGCGATGATCGCCGCCGAACTCCCGCCGCTGCTCGCGCCCTCGGGCCTGCGCCTGCGACCCACGGTCGCCGCGGTCGCCCGCGTGCTCGTGGTCGACAATTACGACAGCTTCACCTTCAACCTCGTGCAGTACCTGCTCGAGCTCGGCGCGGTCGTCGACGTCTACCGCAACGACGCGGTCGCGGGCGCGGCGGTGCTCGCCGATCGGCCGAGCCACGTGCTGTTGTCCCCGGGGCCAGGTCGCCCGAGCGACAGCGGGGTCTGCCAGGAGCTGTGCCGCGTGCTCGCCGATCCGGCGGCGCCGGCGATCCCCATGCTCGGGGTCTGCCTCGGCCACCAGACGCTGTGCGAGGTCCACGGCGCGACGGTCGAGCGGGCCGCGCGCATCATGCACGGCAAGCTCTCGCCGGTGCTGCACGACGGCACCGGGGTGTTCGCCGGGCTGCCGTCGCCGTTCATGGCCACGCGCTACCACAGCCTCGTCGCTCAGGAGTTCACGCTGCCGCCGTTCCTGCTGCCGGTCGCGCGCACCGACGTCGGCGAGCTGATGGGCGTGCGGCACAGCGAGCGCCCGCTGTTCGGGGTCCAGTTCCACCCCGAGTCGATCCTGAGCGAGCACGGCCACGCGCTGCTGAAGAACTTCCTCGATACCTGTCCCGAGGGCCAGGCGTGAGCGACGCGGCGGTCCGCGCCGGTCTGGCGGCGCTGGCCCGCGGGTCCGAGCTCGGGCGCGCCGAGAGCCTGGAGATCTTCCGCGAGATCGTGGCCGGCGGGGCCGACCCGGCCCAGATCGGGGCGCTCCTGCTCGGGCTGGCGATCCGCGGCGAGTCGGCCGAGGTGATCGCCGGCGCGGTGGCGGCGATGCGCGAGGCGGTGGTCCGCGTGCCGTGCCGGGCCGACGCGATCGACACCTGCGGCACCGGCGGCAGCGGGATCCCGCGGCGCAACGTGTCGACCGCGGTGGCGCTGGCGGTCGCGGCCTGCGGCGTGCCGGTGGCCAAGCACGGCAACCGCGGCATCTCGAGCCCGAGCGGCAGCGCCGACGTGCTCGCGGCCCTCGGCGTCGACATCACCGCCGGGCCCGAGGTCGTGGCCCGCTGCGTCGACGAGGTCGGCGTCGGCTTCCTGTTCGCGCCCGGGCTCCACCCGGCGATGAAGCACGCCGCCGGCCCGCGCCGCGCGCTCGGGCTGCGCACGATCTTCAACCTCGTCGGACCGATGACCAACCCGGCCGGCGTCCGGCGTCAGGTCATCGGCGTGTTCGACCCGCGCCGCTGCGCCGCGGTCGCGGCGGCCCTCGGCGGGCTCGGCAGCGAGCGCGTGTTCGTGGTCCACGGCCTGCGCGCCGGCCACCCGGTCACGCCCGAGAGCCCGCCCGGGATCGACGACCTCAGCCCCGAGGGCGAGAGCCTCGTCGTCGAGTGGCGGCGCGGCGCCCTGCACACCCACGTGCTGCGGCCCGAGCACGCGGGCCTGGGGCCGGTGGCGCTGTCCGGGCTCGCGGGCGAGGATCCCGCGGCCAACGCGGCGGCCCTGCGGCGGCTCCTCGACGGCGAACCGGGCCCTTACCGCACGTCTGTGCAGTACAGCGGCGCGCTCGCCCTGCTGGTCGCCGGCGAGGCCGAGCTGGCGGAGCTGCCGGCGCTGGCGGCCCGCATCGGCCGCACCCTCGACGACGGCAGCGCCCGCGCGGTGCTGGAGCGCCTGATCGTCGGCAGTCGCGGTTGACGTTGCGCGGCCCTCCGGGCCTTTAATGGGCTCCGCATGAGCGAGACGTTCCTCGACAAGATCCTCGCGGCCAAGCGCGCAGAGCTCAGGGAGACGGGCACGCGCTCGTCGGCGCTGACGGACCGCGAGCTCGCCGAGCTCGGCGCGCGCCTGCCCAAGCCGCGCGACTTCATCGGCGCGCTGCGGGCCGG
Source organism: Myxococcales bacterium (assembly GCA_016793465.1). The sequence continues at coordinate 4,081 of JAEUJW010000034.1, read as the reverse complement.
TCCGGCGCCGGCGATCATCGCCGAGTTCAAGCGCGCCTCGCCGAGCGCCGGGGAGCTGCGCGCCGACGCCGACCCGCGCCACATCGCCACGCTCTACGCGGCCGGCGGCGCGACCTGCATGAGCGTGCTGACCGACCGCCACTTCCGCGGCAGCTTCGACGACCTGCGCACGGTCCGACAGACCGTGACGCTGCCGCTGCTGTGCAAGGACTTCATCCTCGAGAAGACGCAGATCGTCGAGGCCAAGCGGGTCGGGGCCGACTGCGTGCTGCTGATCGCCGCCGCCCTGCCGCCGCCGCAGCTGCGCGGCCTCCTCGAGTTCGCCCGCCAGCTCGACATGCAGGCGCTGTGCGAGACCCGCGACGAGCACGAGATCGATCGGGCCATGGCCGCGGGGGCCCAGCTGATCGGCGTCAACGCCCGCGACCTCCAGACCTTCGAGCTCGACCCCGACCGCTGCGCCCGCCTGCGCAAGCACGTGCCGGCGAGCTTCACCTACGTGGCCGAGAGCGGCATCCGCGGCGCCGACGACGTCGTCCGCCTGCGCGACGCCGGCGTCGACGCGGTGCTGATCGGGAGCTACCTCATGCAGGCCCAGAACCCCGGCGAGGCGCTGCGCCGGCTGATCCTCGAGCTGTGAGCGCGCGCCTGAAGATCTGCGGGGTGACCCGCCCCGAGGACATCGCCGCCTGCGCCGAGCTCGGCGTCGACGCGATCGGCATCAACCTGTGGCGCGGCTCGCGGCGCGGGCTCTCGCTGGCCGAGGCCGAGTCGCTGCTGCACGCCTGTCCGGCGCCCGGGCTCGAGCGGGTCGGCGTGTTCGTCGACCCGACGCGCGACGAGTTGTTGCAGGCGCACGCGCGGCTGCGGCTCGACCTCGTGCAGGTCGTCGGCGAGGCGGCCTTCGATCCGCCGCCAGGGGTCGCGTGGACCTGGGTGATCCGCGGCACGCCCGAGCTCGCTGCGTTGCATGTGCCGTCGCCGGCGCCGGCGCGCATCCTGCTCGACGCGGCCGTCGCGGGCTGGGGCGGCGCGGGGCAGACCACCGACTGGGCCTGGGCCCTCGCGGCGGCGGCGCGGCTGTCGGCGCACGCGCCGGTGTGGCTGGCCGGCGGCATCACGCCCGACAACGCCGCGACCGCGCTGGCCGCGGTGCGCCCGGCCGGGCTCGACGTGGCCAGCGGCGCCGAGCCGCCCGGGGCCGCGCGCGGCGAGAAGGACCGCGGCCGCGTCGCCGCGCTCGTCGCCGCCTGCCGCGCGTTCGTCTAGAGCGTCCAGCAGTAGCGGCGCATGCGGCGGAGGCCGAGCACGTGCATCTGCGTGCCGACCGGCACGCGCACGGTGTCGACGTAGCGCGCGCCGAGCAGGTCGAGCGTGCGGCACGAGGCGGCGTTGTCGGGGCTCACGGTGATCCACAGCTCGCTGAAGCCGAGCCCGCGGGCGAACGGCGCGAGCAGCCGGCAGGCCCGCAGGGCGTGGCGACGGCCGCGGTGGGGCAGGGCGACCTCGTAGCCGACGTGCCCGGCGTAGCCGACCAGCGCCGGGTCCGAGCGATCGACGCGCAGGCTGATCTCGCCGACCTTCACGGTCGTGCCGCGCAGGAGCATCTCGAACAGGTAGGCCTGGTCGACCGCGTCGACGACGAACCCCGGCGGCGGGCGCAGCTCGAGGGTGTCGTCGGCGAGCGGCTGCATCAGCGCCGGGTGGCCGCGCGCAGCGAGACGATCAGCTCGCGCAGCGCCGCCGGGCCGCGCTCGCCGGCCTCGATCAGCGCCGAGCCGACCACCACTCCGTCGGCCTGCGCCGCCAGGGCCTGCACGTCGTCGGGCGTGCGCACGCCGAAGCCGACCACGATCGGCAGCGGCGTGGCGGCCCGCAGCTCGGCCAGCGAGCGGCGCAGCCCGGCGTCGCCGGTGTCGAGCGCCGCCCCGGTCACGCCGGTCAGGCTGACGGCGTAGATGAACCCGCTGGCCCCGCCGACGATCGCGGCCCGCCGCGCCGGCGTGGTGTTCGGCGCGACCAGGCCGACCCAGTCGACCCCGTGCGCGCGCGCCGGATCGCGGAGCGCGGGCGCGTGCTCGGGCGGCAGATCGACGACCAGCAGCCCGGCGATGCCGGCGGCCGCGGCCGCCGCGGGCAGGCCCGGTCCGAAGCGCAGCAACGGGTTGCTGTAGCCGAACAGCACGATCGGCACGTCGACGCGCCGCCGCAGCTCGCTCGCCAGCTCGATCACCCCGGCCACCGTGGCGCCGCCGGTCAGCGCGCGCACCATCGCGGCCTGGATCGTGGTGCCGTCGGCGGTCGGGTCGGAGAACGGCACCCCGAGCTCGAGCACGTCGAGCCCGGCCTCGCAGGCGACCAGCAGGCGGTCGAGCGAGGCCCGCCGCGTCGGATCGAAGCCGGTCAGGTAGCCGACGAGGGCGGCCCGGCCCTCGCCGCGGACCGCCGCGAAGCGGGCCGCCAGCGCACCCACGGAGGATCGTACCGCGCTCATGTCTCCTCCTTGTCGTCGCCGGCGCCGTGGACCCCGCGCAGCTCGTGGCCGTCGATGATGACGACGTGCTCGGGCTGCGGCTCGGACGGCACGTCGGGCAGGGGCACGACCACGGGGCCGCGGAGCACCGAGCGCGCGGCCTCGCGGTCGCGCTCGGCCTCGCGGACCAGCTCGAGCGCGGCCGGGTCGAGCCGCGACATCACCGTGTGCATGTCCTTGTCGCCGCGCCCGCTGACGCACACGACGATCGTCGCCTCGGGCCCGAGCTCGCGGACGATCTGCGGCAGCGCCGCGATCGCGTGGGCCGTCTCGAGCGCCGGGATGATGCCCTCGGTGCGCGCGAGCAGCGAGGTGGCCGCGAGCGCCTCGGCGTCGCCGACGCCGAGGTAACTCGCGCGCCCGCTGGCCCGCAGGTGGGCGTGCTCGGGCCCCACGCCGGGGTAGTCGAGCCCCGCCGAGATCGAGTGGGCCTCCTGCAGCTGCCCGTCGTCGTTCTGCAGGACCAGGCTGCGCATGCCGTGGTACACGCCGACGTGCCCGCAGGCCATGGTGGCCGCGTGGCGCCCGCTGCGGATGCCCTCGCCGGTGGCCTCGACGCCGATCAGGCGCACGCCGGCGTCGCCGACGAACGCGGAGAACATGCCCATCGCGTTCGAACCGCCGCCGACGCAGGCGACCACGGCGTCGGGCAGGCGACCGATCCGGTCCTGGATCTGCGCGCGGGTCTCGTCGCCGATCACCCGCTGGAGCTCGCGCACCATCAGCGGGTAGGGGTCGGGGCCCATGACGCTGCCGATCACGTAGTGCGTGGTCGCGACGCTGGCGACCCAGTCGCGCAGGGCCGCGTTGATCGCGTCCTTCAGGGTCGCCGAGCCGGCGTGCACCGGCCGCACCTCGGCGCCGAGCAGGCGCATGCGCACGACGTTGAGGGCCTGGCGCGCGACGTCCTCGGCGCCCATGTAGACCACGCACGGCAGGCCGAAGTACGCGCACGCGGTCGCGGTCGCCACGCCGTGCTGCCCGGCCCCGGTCTCGGCGATGATGCGCGTCTTGCCGAGTCGCTTCGCCAGCAAGACCTGGCCGATGCAGTTGTTGATCTTGTGCGCGCCGGTGTGGTTGAGGTCCTCGCGCTTGAAGAAGATCCGGCCGCCGCCGACCGCCTCGTGGAGCCGGCGGGCCTCGGTCAGCGGCGTCGGCCGGCCGACAAAGTCGCGGAGGATCGTCCGGTACTCGGCGACGAACGTCGGGTCGGCCCACGCCTGCGGCCAGGCGCGGGCGAGCTCCTCGACGGCCGGCATCAGCGTCTCGGCGACGTAGCGCCCGCCGAACTGTCCGAAGTCGGCGAGCAGGGGCACATCGGCGTGCGACTGGGGCGCGTCCGCGGTCATGCGGAGGCCCATCGTATCACTGTTTCCCCGGCCGTCGCCCGCGCCGACGCGGCGCGCTTTCGCCAGGGTGCCCCGCGGTCATCTGTCCGAACAGACAGCATCTGTCTGTTCGACCAGCCGCCTCCCGCCCCCGGCCTCGCCCACACGCGCGCGATCGCCCGCGCGAGCCGCCCTTGACGACGGTTATCACAATGATATC
>JAEUJW010000042.1 GCA_016793465.1 Myxococcales bacterium | reverse complement strand
GTGGATGTACTTCAGCAGGCCGAGCACGTGCTTCGACACCTGGATCTTGAGCTGGCCGCCCTTCGTGTCGGGCAGGTCCAGGAACGCGTGCTGCCAGTTCACCATCTCCCACTTCAGCAGCACGATCTCGTTGCGGCGGCGACCCGTCAGCGCGAGCAGGTCGAACGCCCACACGGTGGCGATGTGCAGGTGGCCCTTGCGGCCGGCGGGGATCTTGAGGCCCGCGTCGATCACGGCCTGGACCCGCTGCCGCTCCTCCGGCGTCAGGAAGCGCTCGCGCTTGGTCAGCGGGAAGCGCTCGATGCCGAAGGCTGGGTTGCGCAGATCCTCGATCTCGAGGTCCTTGTAGATCCACGTGAACAGGCTGCTGATCGTGCCGAGCACGCTGTTGGCCGCGGCCTTGGTCTCGCTCAGCGAGGCGTGCAGCGCGTTGATCTCGGACCGCTTGATGCTGCGGAAGTCCCGCTCCCCGAACGTCGGCTTGTTCTCCGGCTTGCCCTTCGCCTCGTTGTTCTCCGTCTGCTTGTCCTCGATCTCCCTGTACGGGAGGATCACGTCGCGGAGGTTCTGCCGGTACCTCTCGGCCGTCCCGGACTTGAGCCTCACATCGACGTGCACACGGATGAAGCGCTCGGCCAGCGATCGGAGCGTCTCGATCTGAGATCGAGCTGGTTCCACCCGTTTCACAGGGGCGCGTGTGCCCGCCGTCGTCGCGCTCGTCGTCGATCCGTCGACCTCGCCGGCGGCGACGCTGGCGAGCATGATCGCGGCCTGTCGCCGCGCCTCGTCGATCGTCAGCACCGGACCGAGCAGGCCGATCTTCGCACGACGATCCTTGCCGGCCACCCGGTACCGCACGAGCGCGACCTTCTTCCCCGTGGGCAGGACGCGGAGGATGAACCCCGGCAGTGCATCACAGGTGACTTCGTACATCTTCGCGCGAGGCTTGCACTCGCGCACGAACGCAGCGTTGATCATGATCGACCTCCTACCCCCCGAGTATCGAGACAAATTCGAGCCAAGCTAGCGGCCTAAGGGCCCTGTCCGAAAGTACACAATCTCAGGTATACGACCGCGCAGCGCGGGATCACGACACGCGTATGGAATTGGTGATGTGGT
>JAEUJW010000041.1 GCA_016793465.1 Myxococcales bacterium | reverse complement strand
CCGTCACCCACCACACCCGCAGGCTCGCCGAGCTCGGGTTTCAGGTCGAGCTCCGTCCCGCAGCCTGACCCTCACCTGACGCCGCTACCCCACGGCCGGGCCCCTCCCGTGTCCGGGCAGTTTCTTGGTAGCGGACTTCGGTCATTCGCAGGGCCAAACACCGCGCGCCGAGCTCCCGCGGACCGAGACCCGCGGACCGAGCACCCGCGGGCCGCTCTCACGGCGCCAGCACCGACACGTCGCGATAGTTCCCGCTCTTCATCACCGTGACGCTGTCCCCCGCCCCGACCACGAACGGCACCGCCAGCCGCGGCCCCGGGTCCGCCCCCTTGTTCGAGTCGTCCTCGGTAAATTCGAATTGCAGCACATACGACCCCGCCCCCACCGTCTGCCCGTTCGTATCCCGCAGGTCCCACGAGGCCGCGTTCGTGCGGTGAGACCCGCGGGTCGCGCTCGTCACCGCGTCGACCACGTCGCCGTCGGACTTCGCGTTCCAGGCCACCAGGTTGTCGCGCCGCACCTCGCCCCACACGATCAGCGTGCGCACGAAGGCCCCCGCCTCGGTCTCGATCCACGCCGCCCCGACGTTCTTGTCCGAGTACTCCCCGCCGTACGTCCGCGTCCGCCACTGCGCCTTGACCTGCGACGCCGCGGCCGCGTCGTGCACGTCGACCTGCATGTCGAACGTCAGGCCCGCCGCTCCGGCCTGCGCGCGGCGGACCGCCACCGCGACCACGTTCTCGCCGGCCTGCACCGCCGCGCCGGGCACCACGAATTGCAGGTAGCGCTGCACCTCGTCGCCGCCGAGTTCGTCCTCGGCCGCGGCCAGCGGTCCGTCGGGCAGGTTCGTGCGCAGCACCTCGGTCCCGTTGACATACACCGCCGCTCCGTCGCCGCGCCGCAGGTACAGCGCCAGTCGATCGACCGGCCCGGCCGCCTCGAACCGCGCGCGCGCGAACATCCCCGCCGCGGCCGCCCCCGGATCCACGAGCGTCGCCGCGTCGCCGCCCTCGCCGAACGGCGCCTGTCCCTCGGGCCAGCCGCCGTCCTCGAACGCCCGCGACGCCCAGTCCGCCGGCGCCTGGCCGGCCGCCAGCCAGCGCCACTTGCCGTGCGCCGGGATCACCGTGCCCGTCGGCGGCTGCGTCCCGCCGCTGTCGCCGTCCCCGCCGTCCCCGCCGCTCGAGTCGTCGCTGCCTGGCGTCGTCGTCGGCAGCGTCGACGGCGGCGGCGGCAGGCCCGACAGCGAACCGTCGCCACCGCTCTCCTGCCCGCCTCCGCTCGTCGGGGGCGCCGCGGACGTCGATCCGCCGCCGCCCTCGCTGCCCGTCTGTTCGAACACCACCCCGCCGTTCGGCGAGCAGCCGGCCAGCGCCAGCGCCACCACACAGCCGCGATCGATCAGTTGCACCCGCATCCGCCACCTCCGCCGCCGACGCCGCCGGCCGACCCCTCGCGATAGTCGAGCGCGTGCTCCGAGCCGGCCGCGAGGTCCGGGTCCGGCGCCAGCTTCATGTCGGGCCTGGCCAGGCGCCCGCGCTCGTGCGGCTGCACGCGCGCGCAGCCGCCGAGCAGCGCCACCCCGAGCAGGGCCGCCGGCCAGCGGCGCCGACGCCACGCCAGCAGCGGCAGCACCAGCCACGCCGGGCCGCCGCCGATCGCACAGCCGCCGCCCGCCTCCTCCGTCGTCAACGGCAGGACGAACGACCGCACCCCGTCGCCCTCCGGCATCTCGTCGCCGTCGCCGACCACCGTCGACACGTGGAGGTTGCCCGCGATCGCCGTGTCCGGCGCCGTCCACTGCACGCGCAGGCGCGTCGCCCCGCAGTCGGTCAGCACCACCGGCCGCTGCGGCAGCTCGTCCAGCAGCTTGCCCGCCGCCCCGCCGCCCGCGCAGCGCTCCTCCGCCAGCAGGTCCTCGCCCGCGGCCACCATCAGCGCGCCGATCGGGTCGCCGTCCGCGTCGGTCGCCGCCATGGCGATCCCGTAGTGCGTGCCGGCCGGCCACGACACGTCGAACATGTACGTCGCCCCCGGCGTGTACGGCCCCTGCGGCCCGCCGAACAGGATCTCCACCGGCGCCGGCCCGCCGCGGTGGCACACCCCGCAGTCGAGCCCGTCGCGCGGCGCCCCGGTGAACGCGCGTCCGCCCCCGCCGCCCGCGCCGACCGGGTCGGCGGCGAACAGCGCCGGCGCCGTGTAGCCCGTCGCCGCCGCCGGCGCGGCCAGCCACACACCTGTCCCCAGGCACATGGCCCGAAGGACCTGTCCCGAGCGCCCGCTCACATGCCCTCCGCCCAGGCCCGCAACGCCAGCAGCGCGGGGTCCTCCGCGTCCGTATAGATATTGTCGCCGGCCGCGTCGCGGCCCGCGTGCGCCGCCGTCGGCCCCGGCTTGTGGACCAGCGGCGGCGGCTCGTCGCCCTCGGCCAGCAGCAGCGCGCGCGCCCGGTCGTACGCGCGGTCGACCTCCTCCGCCGTCGGCGGCTCGTACAGGTCCATCGCGGCCTCGAGGCGCACGCGCCCCGGCCCGGCCACGAACAGCGGCCGCCGCGGATCGCCGTGGCACCCGGAGAACGCGCAGTCGCGCAGCAGCACCGGGTACACGGTCTCACGAAACGACTCGCGCGACGGCGCCGGCACCGTGCGCACGACGTCGTCGCAACCTGACGTCGTCGTGATCATGACGATAGACGTCAGCGCCGTGACGACGATCGGCACAATCTGTGTTGCTGTCCTTCGAGACATGTCCCTACGATCTATCGTTGACGTCGCTCCGACGCCTCTGTAGCATGCCGCTCAAACGTAGTTCAACGTCTTCCACGTTCATACGTGGCGCTTCGCATGATCAGGTGGATCCCCGCAGTCGCAGCGATTGTCGCAGCAGACCCCCCTACACCGATAGGAGGTCAGGTCCGCGGCGGCGTCTATGTGCGCACCGACAGCGACCACACCACCGTCGTCTCGCCGCGGGCCCACCTGCGCCAGACCGTCGGCGGCCCGCACAACCGCGTCGACGTGACCTACAGCCTCGACGCCTGGACCAGCGCCTCGGTCGACGTGCGCACCGCCGCCACGCCGACCGTCGTCCGCGAGCAGCGCCACGAGGGCGTCGTCGGATTCGAACGCGAGCGGGGCAATACGTCATGGTCGGTCGGATATCGCCTCTCGCGTGAGCCGGACTACCTCGCCAACTCGGCCACGCTCGCCGGCCAGGTCGAGCTCCTCCAGCGCACCATCACCCTCGCCGGTCGCCTGTTCGGCGCCCTCGACCGCGTCGGTCGGGCCGGCGACGCCGAGTTCCGCGAGCCGCTCCACTCCGGCGGCGCCCTGCTCAGCGCCACCTTCGTGCCGACCCGCACCACCCTCCTGCAGCTCGCCTACGAGGCCCGCGGCGCCCGCGGCTACCAGGCCAGCCCCTACCGGTTCGTCGCCCTCGGCGAGGGCCCCGGCACCTGCGGCCTCGAGAGCGCGTTCTGCCTGCCCGAGGCCCACCCGCGCCGGCGCAGCCGCCACGCCTGGGTCGTGCGCGGGCGCCAGGCCCTCGGCCGCCAGCTCTCGCTCGGCGCCACCTACCGCTTCTACCACGACTCCTGGCGCATCCGCTCGCACACCGCCGCCTTCGACCTCGCCGTCAACGCCGGCCGCCGCGCCCTGCTCAGCCTCGAGTACCGCGTGTACGCCCAGTCCGGCGCGTTCTTCTACCGCACGCAGTACATGTCCCCGGGGCCAGGCGGCTACTACACCCGCGACCGCGAGCTGTCGTCGCTGTTCTCCCAGCGCCTCGCCCTCCACGCCACCTACACCCGCGAGATGAAGCGCGGCGCGCTCGAGCTCGGCGCGCTCGCGGCGGGCACCACCATCGGCTACGACAGCTTCATCGGCCTCACCAAGGTCTGGGCCCTCGAGCTCACCGCCATGATCGGCGGACGGTACTGACACCATGCGCACGCACACCCTCCTCGCCTCGCTCCTCCTCACGACCCTCGCCGCCTGCGACAGGACCGGCTCGACCGCCGCCCCCGAGGCCGCCGCCGGCGCCCCCGCCCCCCCGCTGGCCGGCAAGCGCCTCGACGGCCCCGCCTTCGACCTCGCCGCCGAGCGCGGCAAGCTCGTGCTCGTCGACTTCTGGGCCTCGTGGTGCGAGCCCTGCCGCCGCGAGCTGCCCGCGCTCGAGCAGCTCCACCGCGAGCACGGCCGCGCCGGCCTCGTCGTCGTCGGCGTCAGCGTCGACGAGCAGCAGAGCGACGCCGAGGCCTTCCTGAAGGAGCAGGTCGAGCTCAGCTTCCCGGTCGTCCACGACGCCGACCGCAGCCTCGGCAAGGCCTGGGCGCCGCCGAAGATGCCGACCGTGTTCCTGGTCGAGCGCGACGGCACCATCGCCCGCGTGTTCGCCGGCGAGAAGCCGGGCCAGCTCGACGAGCTGAGGGCCGAGGTCGCGCGCCGCCTGGCCGCGGCGCCGTAGCCCTCCCGTCGTCACGGCTTGCGCGCCCGCGCCAGCGCCCACGCGCCAGCGTCCGCCGGGCCCGCGTACGCCCCGACGAACCCGCCGTCGCGCGGCCGCCCGTCGAAGTCGTGGTCCCAGCGCAGGTACGCGGCGAGCATGGCCGTGTCCACGTCGGCCGCGAGCGCGCCCGGCAGCGGGTGGAGGTCGAGCCCCGCGCCGACCGGCGCCGCCGGATCGACGAACACGCCGGCCTCGCCGGGCAGGCTCGCCGCGTTGTCGGCCTGGGTCCCGCCGTCGAGCGGCGGGTCGGCGACGACCGCGTTGCCGACCACGATCTGCGCGTAGCCCGGGTCTCCGCCGGCCACGCGGACGCCCCCGCCGCTCGCGTGGACGCTGTTGAAGAAGATCGCGATCCGCTTCGGCACGTCGTTCTGCGGCTGGATCCGGATCGCCGGCCCGCTCGGCGCCACGAACACGTTGTTGTACAGGGCGACGTGCCCCTCGCCCTGGAACAGCGCCTCGGTCGGGTTGTCGTGGAAGAAGTTGCCGTACACCAGATACTGGTCGTCCGCCCCCGGCCCGGCCGGCGGGAAGTGCCCGAGCAGCAGGTTCGGCCGCGCGTTGTCCCCGGTGAGCCCGCCGTTCTGCTTGCTGAGCACGTTGTGGCGGATGATCGTCGTCGCCTGGGCCGGCAGCCCGTCGAGGGCCGGCCGGTCGTTCTGGTGCTTGATCTGCATGTTGTACCCGAGCGTGTCGAGCACCACGTTGTGCTCGACCAGCCCGCCGACGAACGGCTTGTCGCCGTTCGAGTTGCCGAGGTAGATGCCCGTGCCGACCCGCTCGATCGTGCAGTCGCGGATCACCCAGCCCCAGGTCGGACACTTGGTGTTGATCCCGACGATCTGCAGGTCGCCGTCGTGGTCGTGAATGTGCAGATCCTCGAGCACGACGTGGTGGGCGTAGGCCGCGTCGCCCTCCGCCTTCACGCCGTCGCCGAGCTGCCCCATCCCGTCGAGCTCGAGCCCCCGCACCACCACGTAGCTCGAGTCGCGGATGCTGACGGTGTTGCGGTTCGAGTTGCCGACGAACACCGCCGGCGGCCCCTCGCCCGGCCCCTCGAAGAAGAAGCACGCCCCCGGCGCCCCGTTCATGTCGACGATGTCGAGGCCGCCGGTGTACACGCCCGCGGCGAACAGCATGCGGTCGCCCGGCTGCATGCCGGCGACCAGGCCCTCGTAGGTGCCGGGGTCGACCGCGATGTCGCGCCCGCTCGGCCCCGCGTCGCAGCCGGTGAACTCGGCCGGCACGGGGTCCGGCTCGACCCCGCCGGTGTCGCCGGTCTCGCCGTCCGCGGTCGTCGTGTCGCCGGTCGGATCGCCGGTCGGGCCGCTCGTCGGGTCCGCCGCGGTCTCGCCCGACTCGCCCGCGCTCGTCGGCCTGCTCGTCGGCGATCCCGTCGAGGTCTCGCCGGCCTCGCCTCCGCCGGTCGACGTCGCCGCCGTCGGCCCGCCGGACATCACCTCGGTCGCCGCGACCCCGGTCTCGTCCGCCGCGCCGTCCTTGCACGCGCAAAAGCCCGCCAGCACACCCATGACCACGATTCCCTGCCGCATCCGGCCACTGTCCCCGCGGCCGCGGGCCCCGACAAGCCGACGCCAGCCCCCAGCCCACGCGCGCGAAAGGCGCGATGCCCGTCATGCCCGCCAGAGTGAAACACCGCATTTAAATCACGTGGTTCCACTCGAAATTCGCGCATTCGCCCCGGGCGTTCCCCTACGCTCGGAGCATGTCGAACAACGTCCGGGCCCTGGGTTGGCGCGTCGCGCCCCTGCTCTCCGTCGCGCTCGCCTGCGGTGACTCGGGCGGAGCCACCGCGTCCGCGTCGGCGTCGGCGACCTCGACGCTCACGCTGCCGACCACGCTCGACACCTCGGACAGCGATCCTCCGCCGACGACCTCCGAGAGCGCGGACGGCACCGCGACCACCGCCGGCTCGATGTCGGAGTCGCAGGGCTCGTCCGGCACCGAGCCGACCACCACCCCGACCACGCTCTCGACCTCGACCGGCCCCGTCGATCCGACCGCCGAGACCACCGCGACCAGCACGACGGGCACGAGCGACACGACCGGCCCCGACCCCTCGACGTCGTCGTCGACCTCCTCGACCGGCGACGAGAGCACCGGCCCGGTCGTCTGCAACCCGGGCGACACCATGGGCATGGGCATGGTCGAGAAGAGCTTCATCTGGATCCCCAGCCAGAACCAGAACGACGTCGCCAAGGTCAACACCCAGACGCTCGTCGAGGTCGCGCGCTACAGGGTCGGCCCCGGCAACGAGAACCCCTCGCGCACCGCTGTCAGCGCCGACGGCCGCTTCGTGGTCGTCAACGGCCGCGAGTCCGGGCGCTCGACCATGTTCGCCGCCAACGTCGAGGACTGCGTCGACGCCAACAACAACGGCACGATCGACACCTCCCAGGGCCCCAACGACGTGCGCCCGTGGGGCGCCGACGAGTGCGTGCGCTGGACCACCGTGTGGCCGACCGCCGGCGGCTTCACCAACGGCCCGCGCGGCGTCACCTGGACCCCGGGCACGTTCGACATGAACCTCTGCAAGTACGTCAACCCCAAGGTCTGGATCGGCTACAACTCGGCCAACCCGGCCGGCGGCGCCCACTTCGTGCGCGTCGACGGCGAGACGGGCGTGCTCGAGGAGACCGTGGTGGTGCCCGGCTGGAACGGCCAGGGCTACTCGCCCTACGGCGGCGCGCTCGACCCCGAGTTCCGCCCGTGGTTCGGCGGCCTGCGCGGCGAGTTCCTGCGCATCAACAGCGACCAGAACCCCGCGACCGTCGACCGCTGGACCCCCGACTCCTCGGTCCAGACCTACGGCTTCACCGTCGACAAGGACGGCGACCCGTGGTTCGCCGGCTGCGCCGGCCCGATCACCCACTTCAACCCCGACACCCAGACGTACACCGCCGTGCCCGGCACCAACACCGGCAACTGCTACCGCGGCATCGCGGCCGACGACAACTACGTGTGGGCGGCCAGCAACGGCGGCTGCGGCCTCATGCAGGTCGACCGCGTGACCAAGACCATGGTCCAGTTCCACGTGCCGCAGCCGTGCTCGACCGCCATCGGCGTCAGCATCGACCTCGAGAAGTTCGTGTGGCTGGTCGACCAGGAGGGCTGGGCCTGGAAGATCGACCCCGACAACGTGCCCGCCATGCAGCAGGTCATGGTCCCCGGCAGCCACTACGTGTACTCGGACATGACCGGCGGCCAGGTCCTGAGCATCCTCCCGCAGTGACGCCGGGCCCGCGCGCCGGCAGGGCGCGCCGGGCCCCACCGGCGGAATCGGCCGGGGCGCGCGACGCACGGCGCGGCGCCCCGCGAGCGCCGCGGCGATCGCCGCTGGCCCCCGGCTTGCACACCCGCCGGGCATGTCCGTGTACGTGAATCCGGTCGAATTCGACGCGCCGTCGGCGGAGCAGCTGCGCCGCGACGGCTACCTCAAGATCTCCAGCCTCTTCACGCCCGCGGCGGTCGAGGGCCTGCGCGCGCTGCTGGCCGACCAGCTGCGCGCGCAGTCCGGCGAGGCCCCGCAGGGCGTCGGACGCGACGGCGGCGACAGCCAGTTCGCCGGCTACTCGAACAACCTCGACCTGCGCGGCGCGCTGATGGAGGACGTGCGCCGCTCGCCCGAGTTCCGGCGGCTGTGCGCCGGCATCGACGACGGCCGCTGGCTGCTCACCCAGGGCCTCGGCTTCGAGATCAAGCCCGGGCTGCGCGGGCTGGCCTGGCACTGGGGCTTCCGCAGCTTCGCGTTCATCGGCCCGGAGGAGCAGGGCTACACGCTGTGGATCCCGCTCGACGACGTCGACCCCGCCGGGCAAAACGGCGGGCTGCCGGTGGTGTCCGAGCGCGTCTACTCGGGCCGCGAGGAGACCAAGCTGCTGGCCCACTACTGCCACGCCCACGCCGACGACGAGCTGGTCCAGCGCGCGGCCGCCAACTTCGTGCCGTTCTGCGCGCTGCGCAACGCGGTGCTCGAGCGCGAGCGGGTCGAGCAGGCGTTTCGCCCGGGCGACGCGCTGCTGTTCAACCGGTTCGTGTTCCACCGCAGCGCGCCGTTCCACGAGGGGCCGCAGGCCCGCCGGCGGGCCTTCGTGGTCCGCCTGCTGCCGGCCTCGGCGCGCTTCGACCCGGCGCTGCTGGCCGACTCGACGGCGCTGCTGACCAAGTTCGGCCTGCACACCCACGAGGACCCGGTCGGCATGCGCCTCCTCGACCTGCAAGCGGGCGACCCGCTCGAGCGCTCGCAGCACCTGGCCCGCCTGTACTGAGAGGTGGACCGTGCGAGTCGTCGAAGCCGGCGAGTCGCCGCGCCCGCGGGTGGCGCGGCGGCGCATCGCCCGGACCCGCCGTGTGACCCTCGGCCGCTTGACGGCCGCCGAGCGCGAGGCCCTGTGCGCCGACGCCTACGCGATCTACGCCCGCTACAAGGCCGGCGTCGATCGGGCGACCTTCGACGCCCACTTCTTCGCCGACGACGCGGCCCGCGTGGCCCTGCTCCTCGGCGACGACGGCGCGCTCGCCGGCTTCGCGTGCGCGACGATCCACCGCGTGCGCCACGCCGGCCGCGAGCACGCGGTCTACGGCGCGCTGCTGTTCGTCGACACCCGCTACCGCGGGGCCGACGCGGGCAAGCGGTTCGCCCTCGGCGAGGCGCTGCGCTTCAAGCTGCGCGAGCCGCGGACGCCGCTGGCGTACATGGGCGTGGTCACCTCGCCCGCGTCGTACCGCATGTTCGCCGCCGGCATGCCGCGGTTCTGGCCGGCCCGCGGACGGGCCACGCCGACGTCCGTGCGGGCGCTCGCCCGCGCGGCCGTCGACCGCCGCGGCCTGCGCTTCGTCGACGAGGAGGCCTGGCTGATCCGCGGGCTCGGAGCGGTCCGCGACCCCGAGCGCCTGCACGCCTCGGCGAGCCTGCGCGGCGACCCCGACGCGCAGTTCTACCGCGAGCGCAACCCCGGCTTCGCGGACGGCATGGGGATGGTGATCTGGGTGCCGCTCGACCTGCGCAACATCCTCGGCGCGCTGGCCCGCCTCGTCGGGCTCGGCCGGCGCGTCCCGTGAGCGGGCGTTGGACCGCCTCCGGCGCGGGCCGCGGCCTCCGGCGCCCGCCGCGGGCCGGCGCACGGCGATCTCAGGACATGTCTTTAATAATATGTCCTTTGATACATGTCCTTTGGGCCTGCCCGCGTCGGTCCGCTCAGCCCTGCGCGGGCGCCAGGTGGACCATGCGGCGGCGAGTCCCGAAGGCCATGTCCTTATAGACATGTCCGTTGGTGCATGTCCTTCAGGACCGCCCGCGTCGGTCCGCTCAGCCCGGCGCGGGCGCCCAGGCGACCAGCCGGCGGCGGGCGGCGGCGAGGCCGTCGAGCGCCCAGGCGAGCGGCCCCGGGCTGTCGGGCAGGCCGCAGGCGCGGCGCACCGCGGGCTCGAGCAGGGCCGGCAGGACGCCGCGGCCGAGCGGGGCGAGGCGCGGCGGCAGGCGCTGGGCCATCGCCGCGAGCGCGCCCGCGGCGACGACGCGGTTGCTGGCGGCGGGGCGGCGGTGGCGGGCCTCGTAGTCGCGGGCGTACGCGGTCATGGCGGCGAAGTCGGCGGGGATGTCGCGGATGCCCATGCGCCGGCCGACCTCGCGCCAGAACACGCAGGCCGCCGCGAGCTCGAGCGGGAGCAGCGGGCGCGGCCCGTAGCGCTCGATCACCCGCGCCGGCTCGCTGACGAAGGTCGTCAGCACGTAGCGCATGTCGTCGTTCGCGATGCGGTGGCGGCCGTGGGCGGCGTTGATGCGGGCCAGGGCGGCCGCGCCGCGCGGGCCGTCGTAGCCGTCGGCGACCAGGGTGGTGAGCAGCTCGACGGTGCGGTCGAGGCGCTCGCGCCCGCCGTCGACCCACGCGCCGGTGCGCGCGAGGGTCGCCGACAGCCGCGGCACGGCGAACACGCGGAACAGCGCCAGCGCCGCGCCGAGCCGGATCTCCGCCGCGAAGTCGCGGAGGAACACGGTCCGCATGATCGCCAGGTGGTCGCGCGCCGCGTCGCTGTAGCCGGCGCGGGTGTGCGGGCGGTGCAGGACGAGGTCGAGGAGGTCGAGCATCACCCGCCTCCGCCGCGGACGAGGTCGAGGTCGAGGTCCCGCGCGCCGCGGCCGGCCGCGCGCGGGGCGCTGAGGCGCTCGAGGTCGAGGCCGTCGACGAGGCGGCCGAGCGCGCGCCACATCATGTAGATGCGCGGTAGCAGGTGCGGCCGGCGCAGGAAGCCGCGCGCGAGCGCGGCGAACGGCGGCGCCCGGCGCCCGGCGAGCAGCAGGTCGTAGTAGGCGTGGCAGACCGCGAAGCCGGGGCTGGCGGCGCGCAGGGCGTCGACGGTGTAGCGGTCGAGCGGCGCGTCGGAGCCGGCGGCGAGCGCCCGGGCGATCAGGTCGCCGGCGAGCCGCCCCGACTGCAGGGCGACCGGGATGCCGGCGAACACGATCGGAGTGTTGAGGCCGGCGGCGTCGCCGACGAGCAGCAGGCGGCCCTCGCGGAGGCGCGAGAGGTGGCGATAGGGGATCCTCCCGCCGTGCACGGCCGCGATCGGGGCGTCGCCGACGAGCGCCCGGTAGCGCGGCAGGGCGAGCAGGCGGTCGAGCACCGGGCGCGGGCTGGCGATGTCGACGCCGGCGATGCCGACCGCCAGCACGCCGTCGTCCTTGGGGAACACGTAGGCGTAGCCGGTGCCGAGGACCTCGGGCTCGACGAAGAAGTCGAGCGAGGCCACGCGGTGGCGGACGCGGAACCAGTACTCGACGGCGACGGCGCACATGTCGTCGCGCAGGCGCTCGCCGAACAGCCGGCGGCGCACGATCGAGTTGCAGCCGTCGGCGCCGACCAGGTAGTGGCCGCGGCAGGTGCCGCGGTCGGTGCGGACGACGAACGCGTCGCCGGCCCGCCACAGCTCGCGCACCGGCGCCTCGAACGCGACGTCGGCGCCGGCCCGGCGGGCCCGCTCGGCGAGGTGCTCGTCGAAGACGTTGCGGTAGACGTCGCGGTAGCGGACCGGGGTGACGCTGGCGCGGCGGTGGCGATCGACGACCTGCACGCGCGGGCTGGCGAAGCCCAGCGACGCGGGCACGTCGTGGCGCGCGAACACCGACTCGGGGATCCCCCCGCCGCACGGCTTGTGCCAGCCGGGGCGCTTCTTGTCGACGAGCAGGACCTGGGCCCCGCGCGCGGCGAGCCGCCCGGCACACACGGCGCCGCCCGGTCCGGCGCCGACCACGATCACGTCATACTGGGCTCTCATCGGCAGCGTCTCCGCGGCGCCACCACAGGCGCGCGACCCCCGATGTGCAGGCGGCGTGCCGGCCGACATGGCGGGCGCCGGCCGGCACCGACGGCGCGTCGCGGTCGCGATCTGCCGGCGGCGCCCGGCAGGTCCCGCACGCGCGCTCCGCCTGGCCCTCAGAAGTGGAGCGCGACGCCCGCGCCGCGCCCGCGGGCGCGGCGCGGCGCGGGCCTCACGGGTTGCGGCACAGGCGGAAGTCGTCGAAGTGGGTGATGTCGACGGCCGGGCCGCCGCCGGAGTAGCCCCACACGCGCAGGTAGACCAGCGTCTTGGCCGCGTCGAGGTTGCCGAGGATGTTGTGCATCTGCCAGCCGCTGAGCTGGTTGGAGCCGTAGAACGTGCTGCCGGTCGAGTTGTCGAGGTAACCCCACTCGACCGACATGGCCGGGAAGTCGCCGCCGTCGTGCCAGGTCCAGAAGTCGGCGTTGACCAGCTTGTTGACCGGCACGTTGAAGTTCTGCTGCACGTAGAAGTTACCGTTGGTCTCGGCCGCCCACACGCCCGAGTGCGGGTTCTGGTTGACCACCTTGGTGGCCGGCGTGTTGCTGGTCCACGGCGTGAACACGCCGGTCTCGAAGTTGGGGTTGACGAGCACGCTCTGCAGCCCCGGGCCGCAGTTGCTGGCGACCTCGAACTTGCAGGTCGAGCTGCATCCGTCGTTGTTGTTCAGGTTGCCGTCGTCGCACTGCTCGCTGCCGGCTTGCACGAACCCGTCGCCGCACTTGGCGGCCTTGCAGGCCACGCAGGCGTCGGTGTTGACGTTGTTGCCGTCGTCGCACTGCTCGCCGGCGCCGGGCTGCACGAACAGGTCGCCGCACACCGGCAGCTTGCAGGCCAGCGTGCACGCGCCGGCGTTGGCGTTGTTCGCCCCGAGGTCGCACTGCTCGCCGGGCTGCTGGAAGCCGTCGCCGCAGGTCGCCAGCTTGCACACGTTGGTGCAGCCGTCGTTGTTGCTCTGGTTGCCGTCGTCGCAGGCCTCGCCGGGCCCGAGGAAGCCGTCGCCGCACTTCTGCAGCGTGCAGTCGGCCTTGCAGGCGGCGTTGTTGCCGTTGGCCGGGCCGTCGTCGCACTGCTCGACGTTGGCGTGCACGAAGCCGTCGCCGCACAGGGCCGTCTTGCACAGCAGCGTGCACTCGCCGGTGTTGCTGTTCATGCCGCCCTGGTCGCACTGCTCGCCGAGGCTCTGCTGCTGGAAGCCGTCGCCGCAGACCGGCAGCTTGCAGGCGTCGGTGCAGCCGTCGTCCTGGTCGCCGTCGGCGCCGTCGTCGCAGGCCTCGCCGGGGTCGAGCGCCGCGTTGCCGCACTCCTCGAGCTTGCAGGCGCCGTTGCAGCCGTCGCCGCCGATCAGGTTGCCGTCGTCGCACTGCTCGTCGGGGCCCTGGTTGCCGTCGCCGCAGATGTTGTTCTGGCACAGCGAGTTGCAGGGCTGGCCGGGGCCGTTGTTCGGGCCGTCGTCGCACTGCTCGTCGCCGACGCCGGTGTTCCACACCGAGCCGTCGCCGCACACCGCGACCTGACACACGGCCGTGCAGGCGGCGTTGTCGGAGTTGGCCGGGCCGTCGTCGCAGGCCTCGCCGGCCTGGGTGAAGCCGTCGCCGCAGGCGGCGATCGTACACGCGCCGGTGCACTCGTCGGTGTCGACCTGGTTGCCGTCGTCGCAGGCCTCGGTGGGGGCGACGATGCCGTCGCCGCAGCTCGGCAGGGCGCAGGCGCTGGTGCACTCGTCGTCGTCGACCTGGTTGCCGTCGTCGCAGCCCTCGCCGGGGCCGACGGCTCCGTCGCCGCACACGTTGTCGGTGCAGTCGGCCTTGCACAGGTTCATGTCGCCGTTCATCGCCCCGTTGTCGCACTGCTCGCCCGGGCCGACGTCGCCGTCGCCGCAGGTGTTGTCGGTGCACGCGGCCGAGCAGGCCTGCCCGGGGCCGTTCATCGCCCCGTCGTCGCACTGCTCGCCGGGGTCGACGACGCCGTCGCCGCACACGGAGGGGGCGCCGGTGGTCGCGTCGCCGGTGCTCGCGTCGCCGGTGCTCGCGTCGCCGGTGCTCGACCCGGCGCTGTCCGACACGCCGCCGGTCGGCGCGCTCGTCGACGAGGTCGGCTCGGACGACGTCGTGCCCGGCGGCTCGCCGCCGGTCGTCTGCAGCCCCGTCTCGCTGGCGAGTCCGCTGTCGCTGACGCCGACGCCGTCGTCGCCGCAGGCCGAACCACACGCGAGGGCACCCATCCACACCCATGCAAGCCTCATCGTCCGCATACCCACCTCCACCGAGCCGCCAGGCTATCGCGACCCGATGACACACGGGCCCTCGCGGCCGCGCGACCGGACGACGCGGCTCACGCCGGCGACGCAGCGGCAGGTCCGCTCATCGCCCGGTCCGCGGCGCTCTCTGGCGCACAGGTGCGGGCCGCGGCTCGTTCGCCCGCCGCTCGTCGCGATCTTCGCGCCGCCCCGGGGCGCCCCGCGCCTCGCCCTGCGCACGCGCGGGCGACGGACCCGCCCCGCGCGCCTCGTTCGCCCGCCGCTCGCCGCGATCGTCAGGGCGCTGCGGACCCGCCCCGCGCGCCTCGTTCGCCCGCCGCTCGCCGCGAGCGTCAGGGCGCGGCGGACCCGCCCCGCGCGCCTCGTTCGCCCGCCGCTCGCCCGGGCCGTGGGGCTTCACCGTCACCTCGACCTTCGGCCCGCCCGGACCCCGCGAGGGCGCACCGCCGGTGCGTCGGCGGTGCTCGCGGTTCGCCTCGCCGATCAGCGCCAGCACGTCGCCGGTGGCCGCCGGCCGCTCCGACCGCGCCACCCGCCCGCGCAGGATCGTCTCGGGGAACAGGCGGTTCTGCTGGTACAGCTCCCACATCTCCTGCGCGTACGGCAGCGGGCGGACCCCGTGGAAGTGGCGCCCGAGGAAGCGCAGCAGGTTGTCGACGTCGCGGATCAGCAGCTTGCGCGCGCTCGCGTTGCTGGCCGGGTCGACCGCCTGCGGGAAGTCGATGATCACCGGCCCGTCCGCGGCCATCAGCACGTTGAACTCCGAGAGGTCGCCGTGCACGATCCCCGCGCACAGCATCTTGACCACCGACTCGAGCAGGATGTCGAAGATCCGCCGCGCCACCTCCGGCGCGTACACGAGGTCGCCGAGGCGCGAGGCCGGCTGCCCCTCGTGGTCGCGGACCAGCTCCATGATCAGCACGCCGTCGATGAAGTGGTACGGCACCGGCACGCGCACGCCCGCCGCCATCAGGCGATAGATCGCGTCGACCTCGGCCGAGCGCCAGGCCGCCTCGTCCTGCCGGCGCCCGTGGCGGGTGTGCTTGGCCATGGCCCGGCGGTCGCGCGTGTTGCGGGTCGTGCGACCCTCGGTGTACTCGCTGCGCTGCTTGAACGAGCGCTGCTCGGCGTCCTTGTAGATCTTGGCCACGCGCAGCTCGCCGCCCGAGCGCACGAGGTACACGTGCGCCTCCTTGCCGCTCATCAACGGGCGCAGGACCTCCTCCACGATGCCGTACTCGACCAGCGTCTCGAGGGCCTTGGGCGTGCGCATGTCCGTCGGCCTTGTAGCACACGCGGATCGGGCGCAAGAGGCCCGGTCTGCGGCCCTCGCCGGCCCGCCCGGGCGCCCCGGCCGCCGCCGAGCTCGCCGGGCCGTCGGCGCCGAAGTTGCAGGACCCGCGGCCCGGGCCGCCGGACCAGCGCGTCGGCTCCCACGGCGGTCGGCTCGGGCCGCCGGCGGTCGGACGCGAGGACCAGGCGCAGCGCGAACGCGAGGACGAACACGATCCGGATCGCGGCGGCCGCCGCCGCGGACCCGGGCGTCGCCCCGCAGCGGCCGCGCGGCCGTGATCGCCGGCGACCGGCGACCATTGCCAGGCGCGTCGCCCTCGGGCACACCATCGCCGCCATGGCGATCGGCTTCACCGGTTCACTAATTAAACGCCTCGACCGCGAGCGGCCCGACCCCGCGGCCTACGCCCGCCACCGCGACGACCCCCGCGCCCGCGTGCTCCGCCTCGACGGCCTCGACCCGCTCGTCGACGACGCCGGCGGCCTGACCTGGACCTCGCTCGCCGACGCCGACCCCGCGGTCGAGCTCGCCCTGCTCGGCCTGCTCGACGAGCGCCCCGCGTTCGTCGCCCTCGACCCCGCCGCCCGCGGCAAGCCGGCCTTCGCCCTGTTCCGCGTGCTCGGCGGCCTGCCCGCGCCCGACGCCGCGACCTGGGGCCTGGCCCGCAGCCTCGTCGACTGGCACGCCCGCCACCGCTTCTGCGGCCGCTGCGGCGGCGTCACCATGGTCACCCGCGCCGGCTGGTGCCGCCACTGCCCGACCTGCAGCGCCGAGCACTACCCGCGCACCGACCCGGTCGTCATCATGCTCGCCGAGCACCAGGGCCGCGTGCTCGTCGGACGTCAGCCGCGCTACCCGGCCGGTCGTTACTCCGCGCTCGCCGGGTTCGTCGAGCTCGGCGAGTCGGTCGAGGAGGCCGTCGCCCGCGAGCTGTTCGAGGAGGCCGGCGTGCGCGCGGTGACCGTGCGCTACGTCGCCAGCCAGCCGTGGAGCCTGCCGATCTCGCAGCTCATGCTCGCCTGCATCGCCCGCGTCGACAGCGACGAGCTGCACCTCGACGGCGACGAGCTCGAGCACGCCATGTGGGTCGACCGCGCCGGCGTACGGGCCGCGCTCGCCGGCGCCGCCGACGCGCCGTTCCAGCCGCCCCCGCCCTACGCGATCGCCCACACCCTGTTCGCGCGCTGGCTCGAGGGCGCCTGACCCGGCCCCTGCCGCGTCGGCGATCGTGCGACGATGACGGCCCCCGCATGCCCCGCCGCTCCGCAGCGACGACCCCACCCGGCCCTCGATCCCGCCGACCCCGATCAAGCGCGGCCCGTCCAGATACTCCGCGGCGGTCGAGCTGCGCCGTCGCCCCGCTGAGCGCGACCCGCCCCGGGGCGGCAGATCGCCGCGCCGCGCCGACGATCGAAGTCACACGTGGCCGCCCGGGCCCGCCGACACGCGTTCCGGCCGGCGATTCGCGCCTGCCCTGCGGATGTGAACCCGCGAAACACCGCTTGTCCCACGCACGAGATCGCCGACCATGGGCGCCTCTTTGGAGGTCCCATGCCCGTCTCGAAGCGCTTAGGTCTCGCCTGCATCTCCCTGTTCACCGTCGCGTGCGGCGACGACGGCCAAATCACCGACCCCGGCACCAGCGTCGGCCCGACCTCGCTCACGCTGCCGTCGCCGACGACGACCAACGCGAGCGCCGACACCGGCACGCCGACGACCGGCTCGACCACCAACGCCTCGAGCGTCATGACCGACTCGGGCACCACCGAGCAGCCGACCACCAACGGCCCGACCACCGTGTCCACGGGCCCGGTCACCACGGTGACGACCGGCGAGCCGGTCACCAGCACCGGGCCGGAGACCGACTCCGGCGTGTCGGCCACCGTGGCCAGCACGAGCGGCACCAGCACCGGCGGCTCGACCACGCTCGGCAGCAGCAGCGAGGGCCCCCAGCCGATCTGCGAGCCCGGCCAGGTCCAGTGCGTCGACGACACCAACTTCGAGACCTGCTCCGGCGACGGCCTCATGTGGGAGGGCCCGACCGCCTGCGGCCCCAAGCTGGTGTGCTCCGGCGGGCAGTGCCTGTCGAAGTGCGACCTCGCCGAGCAGAACCTGTCCTCGATCGGCTGCCGCTACTACGCGATCGACGCCAACAACGACCCGGTCGAGAACTTCGACACCCAGCCGTACGCGGTCGCGGTGTCCAACGTCGACCCGCTGCTGGCCGCCGAGGTCCAGATCCAGGCCTACCAGAACGGGCAGTGGACCACCATCCAGATGGGCAGCGTGATGCCGAAGCAGCTCTCGCAGTTCACCCTGCCGGACAAGCACGTCAACTACACCGCCATCAACCTGCGCGGCGCCTACCGAATCATCTCGGACATCCCGATCATCGCCTACCAGTTCCAGCCGATCAACGGCCAGACCTCGTTCACCAGCGACGCCTCGCTGCTGCTGCCGAGCTCGACCTACGACAGCTACTACTTCCTGCTCGGGTGGGGCGAGCCGAGCTTCGGCAACGCCCAGTTCAACGTGGTCGCCTCCCAGGACAACACCCAGGTCACCGTCACCCCGACCACCAACACCGTGGCCGGCGGCGGCATCCCGGCGCTCGCCGCCAACGTGCCCTACAACCTGCCGATCATGCAGGAGGGCGACGTCATCCAGATCGAGGCGAATAACCTGTTCGCCGGCAGCTACATCACCTCCGACAAGCCGATCGCGGTGTTCTCGACCCACTGGTGCGCCAACGTGCCGACCCAGAACTGCTGCTGCGACCACCTCGAGGAGCAGCTCTACGGCCTGACCCGCTGGGGCACCACCTACGTGGCCTCGCGCTGGCCCAAGCGCGCCAACGGCAACCCCGAGGCGTCGGTGTGGCAGATCATCGCCGCCGAGGACAACACCACCGTCAACTTCATCAAGCACGCCGAGGTCACCGGCATCCCGCAGCCGCAGATCGTGATGAACAAGGCCCAGGTCGTCACCTACCAGGTGTCCGGCAGCGTCGCCAACCCCGGCGACTTCGTCATCGACGCCGACAAGCCGGTGTTCGCCATGCAGTACCTGACGACCTCGGCCAGCAGCGGCCAGCCCGACGCGACCAAGGCCGGCGACCCGGCCATGGCCCAGGCCATCCCGTCCGAGCAGTACCGCTCGAACTACGTCGTGCTCGTGCCCGCGGCCTGGACCTACGACTACTTCGTGGTCACCAAGAAGATCAACTCGATGGTCACCCTCGACGGCGTGGCGATCGCCCAGAACCAGTTCACCCGCGTCGGCCCCGCCGACAACCCGACCGAGTGGGAGGTCGCCCGCCTGCAGGTGGCCGACGGCGTGCACGCCCTCGACGGCGACCAGCCGTTCGGCGTCATCACCCTCGGCTACGACCAGTACGACTCCTACGCCTACCCCGGCGGCCTCGACCAGAAGGTCATCAACCCGCAGTGAGCCGTGCGCGCCGGCGCGGCCGCACCCCGGCCGCGCCGCGCCCGCCCTTTCACCCGCACGAGTAGGTGATGCGCACGCGGAACGCCGTGCCCGACGGCGCGCCCGGCACCGTGGCGATCGCCTCGTGGCACGACCCGGCCGCGTTGGTGGTGAAGATCGACACCGTGTTGTTCCCGCCCTTCTTGTAGAGGTTCGGCGGCACCGCGAAGGTCGCCGCGCCGACGGCGGTGTTGCCGCACGCGCAGTCGGGACCGTTGGCGCTGCCCCACGCGCCGACCTCGGAGTTCTCGTAGCGGAACGACAGCGAGTTGCCGGCGGTGCACGAGTGCTCGACCCCGCCGCGCAGCTCGAGCGCGACGATCGCCGACCCGACCGGCGTCGGGTCGACGAACGAGCCCGAGATGGTCTGACCCGTCCCCGGCGAGACGCGGTAGGTCGCCGGCGGGTGGGCCGGCGGCCCGCAGCAGCCGTTCGTCGTCCACCCGACCGTGTTGGCGAACGGGATGTCGACCTCGACCACCGTCTGCCCGCACGTGCACATGTTGTTGCAGGCGTCGTTCGGCACCGCGTTGCCGTCGTCGCACTGCTCGACGCCCGCCTGCACGAAGCCGTCGCCGCAGGCCGCCGCCTTGCAGCCGGCCACGCAGCCGTCGGTGTTGCTCATGTTGCCGTCGTCGCACGCCTCGACGCCCGCCTGCACCAGCCCGTCGCCGCAGGCCGCCGCCTTGCAGCCGGCCACGCACGCGTCGGTGTCCGACATGTTGCCGTCGTCGCACGCCTCGACGCCCGCCTGCACGAAGCCGTCGCCGCACGAGGCCGCCGCGCAGGTCGACAGGCACGCGTCGGTGTCGACCGCGTTGCCGTCGTCGCACGCCTCGCCCATCTGCAGCATGCCGTCGCCGCAGCTCGCCGAGGTGCACGCGTTCGAACAGGCGTCGTCGTCGACCGTGTTGCCGTCGTCGCAGCCCTCGCCCGGGCCGAGGAACCCGTCGCCGCAGGCCTGCAGCGTGCAGTCCGACTTGCACGCCGCCTCGTCGCCGTTGTTGGCCCCGTCGTCGCACTCCTCGCCGTCATCGACCACCCCGTCGCCGCACGCCGGCCCGGCCGCGGGCACGCACACGTCGTCGGCGCACATCAGGCCCGCGTCGCAGGCGCCGCCGTCGCAGGCGCAGCCCTCGCTGCCCGGCGCGCAGCCGGTGCTGCCCTCGCTGCCGGTCGGCGGCTCGCTCGTCGCGCCGGTCTCGCTCGTCGCGCTCGTCTCGCTCGCCGCGGCCGACGTCTCGCCCGTCACGCCCGGCGTCGTCTCGCTCGCGTCCGTCGTCGGCGGCGGCGCGGTCGTCGTCAGCGGCTGCGTCATCGTCATCGGGAACGTGCCCGACGGCGCCGTGAACGAGCTGTCGCCGTCGTCGCCCCCGCCCGCGCACGCCAGGACCAGCGCACAGGCCAGCCCGAACCCCCACGACGACCCCGTCCGAAACGCCATCGGGGCAGTCTGCGACAGCCCGCGCCGGCCCGTCAACGGCGGGCGAACACGAGCGCGCCGCGAGCGGCACGCAGGCCTGACACCGCCCCGCCGGCCGTGATACCCCCAGCCTGCTTGTTCGAATCGGTCCTCGAGTCCCTCCAGAGCAGCGCCTCCGACGACGCGTGGCACCGCGGCCTCGCGCTCGCCCGCGCCGGCGCGATCCACCTCGCCGGCTGCGACCCCGGCGCGTGGCGCTTCCGCGTCGACCTCGATCCCCCCGCGTCCGTCGCCTGGACCAGCGACGGCTGGCGCTGCAGCTGCGACGCCGGCCCCGCGTGCGCCCACGTGGTCGCCGCCGCCTGCGTGCTGCGGGCCGTCGACCTCGCGCTCGTGCACGTGCCGCGCCTGCTCCGCGAGACGGAGCCCGCGCGCCCGCTCGCCCTCCAGACCCGCGCCGAGCCGCAGCCCGCCCGCGAGGCCCCGCCCGCCTCCACCTCCGCGCCCGCGACCGACGCGCCGGCCGGGCCGCCGCCGCAGCACAGCGGCCACGACGACGACCAGGGCGACCACGTCGTCGCCGCCGAGAAGCTGCTGCTCGAACCCAGGTGGCAGGCGAACGGCGACCACTTCGACGTCGCCTTCGAGGCCACCACCCAGGACGGCCGCACCGTCGCCTTCTCCGCCGCCGCCGTGGTCCGCGCCTGGCGCTCGGGCACCTACGCGGTGCAGACGTTGAACGGCGACGTCGCCTGGCTGCCGCAGGACTGGCTCGAGCGCTTCGGCGCCACCCTCGAGCAGCTGACCATGGCCCGCGGCGCCGACGGCAAGCAGGCCCGCTGGGCCCGCCCGGCCGCCGCCGAGCTGTGCGAGGCGCTCAACGCCCCCCCGCCGCCCGAGCTCGTCGGCCTGCGCGCGCTCGCCGACGACTTCACCGCCATCCCCGCCGCGCCGCTGCCCGAGCACCTGCACGCGATCCTCCGCGACTACCAGCGCCGCGGCGTCGACTGGCTGTGCCTGCTGCGCGACACCGGCATCGGCGCGCTGCTCGCCGACGACATGGGCCTCGGCAAGACCCTTCAAACTCTGTGTGCGATCGCCAGCCGCACCCTCGTGATCGCCCCGACGAGCACGCTGCACAACTGGCGCGCCGAGCTGGCCCGCTTCCGCCCCGACCTCTCGGTCCACCTCTACCACGGGCCCAAACGCGCCCTGATCGACGCCGACGTCACGCTGACGAGCTACGCGATCCTCCGCCTCGACGCCGAGGCGCTGGCCGCCCGCGCGTGGGACACGCTCGTGCTCGACGAGGCCCAGGCGATCAAAGAGCCGACCACCGCCACCGCCGGCGCCGCGTTCGCGCTGAAGGCCCGCTGGCGCGTCGCCCTCAGCGGCACCCCCGTCGAGAACCGCCTCCTCGAGCTGTGGTCGCTGTCGCACTTCCTCAACCCCGGCCTGCTCGGCGGCCGCAAGGACTTCCTCACCCGCTACGCCAAGCCGCTCGAGTCGGGCCAGGCCGGCCCTTCGGGCCTGACGAGGGCCCACGAGCTCCAGCACAAGTTGAGGCCGTTCGTGCTGCGCCGCCGCAAGTCCGAGGTCGCCACCGAGCTGCCCCCGCGCACCGAGCTGGTGCTGCGCTGCACCCTCGACCCGGCCGAGCGCACCGTCTACGACAGCCTGCGCCTGGCCGCCCACGCCGACCTCGTGGCCCTGCTCGCCCGCGGCGCCAACACCTTCGAGGCCCTCGAGCTGCTGCTGCGCCTGCGCCAGGCCGCCTGCCACCTCGCGCTCGTGCCCGGCCAGACCGCGACCCGCTCGAGCAAGCTCGACCTGCTGCTCGAGCAGCTCGTCGAGAACACCGCCGCCGGCCACCGCGCGCTGGTGTTCTCGCAGTGGACCTCGCTGCTCGACCTCGTCGAGCCCGCGCTGAAGGAGGCCGGCCTCGAGTTCTGCCGCCTCGACGGCGGCACCGACGACCGCGGCGGCGTGGTCGCCCGCTTCCAGGCCGACGACGGCCCGCCGGTCATGCTGCTCTCGCTGAAGGCCGGCGGCACCGGCATCAACCTGACCGCGGCCGACCACGTGTACCTCCTCGACCCCTGGTGGAACCCCGCCGTCGAGGATCAGGCCGCCGACCGCAGCCACCGCATCGGCCAGGAGCGCCCCGTGTTCATCCACCGCCTCATCGCCGAGGACACCGTCGAGGACAAGATCCTCGAGCTCCACGAGAAGAAGCGCGCCCTCGCCGTCACCGTCGTCGAGGGCGCCCAGACCCCCGCCCTCACCCGCGAGGACCTGCTCGGGCTGCTGCAGCCCTGAGCCGCGCCGCCGTCACGCCCCGCAGAACTGCGGCAGCGCGGCGACCCGCGCCAGCGCGTCCGCCGGCGCGTCCGCGGGGAAGCCCGCGCTCGACCGCCCGAGCCGCGCCAGCCAGCGGCGATCCAGCGGCCGCTCGAGGTCCGCGACACGCAGCGCCGCCGTCGTCGCCGTCTTGTGCTCCCCGGTCGGCGCGCCCTCGCCGACCGCGAAGCCCGCGAGCAGCAGCGCCGAGCGCACCGCCGTCGCCCCGCTGTACGTGTGCACCGTCGCAGCCCCGCGGCAGCGCGCGCGCAGGGCCGTGAACGCCGCCAGCTGCCACAGCGCGGGGTTCGCCCGCGGCGAGAACGGGTCCCAGAACACGACGTCCGCCGCGGGCGCCTCCGCCAGCGTCGCCGGCAGCTCGCCGAGGATCCGCCACCACCTCGCATGCGCCGCCCGATGCTCACCGCGCTCGAGCACAGCGCGCGCCGCCTCGCCGACCTCCCCGCCGAGCTCGAACTCCTCCGCGTGCGCCAGCGCCAGCCCGAGCGCCTCGAGATCACGATCGAAGCTGACGATCTCGAGCGGCCGCGCGCCCGCCGGCAGCGACGCCGCCACCCGCCACGCCGCCGCCGCGTTGGACCCCGCCCCGAGCCCGACATCAAAAACCACCAGCGGCCCCTCGCCACCGCCCATCAACCGCTCCGCCAGCCGCGACGGCCCGCAGTACAGCCGCCGCGACTCGATCGCCGGACCGACCACCGGGTGCATCACCTCGCCGGTCGCGTGGTCGAGCACCGCCCGCGCGCCGTCCCGCGTGGTCACGACCTCGCAGCTCACACCGCCACCCGCGCGCCCATCCTGCGCTCGGCGTGCTCGTGGCGGTCGATCTGCTCGAGCTTCGCGCGGGCGTACGCCGCGAACCGCCCCGCCGTGATCGCCTGGCGCGACTCGGCCATCAGCGCCTGGTAGTGCCAGAGGTTGTGCAGCGACAGCAGCCGCGGCCCCAGCGGCTCGCTGCATTTAAACAGGTGGTGCAGGTAGGCCCGGCTGTACTCGCGGCACGTCGAGCACGCGCACGTCTCGTCGAGCGCCCGGTCCGCGTTCGCCTGCGAGCCGCGCGTCACCTTCACCCGCCCCGTCGACGTGAACGCCGTGCCTTGCCACGCCAGATGGGTCGGCAGGATGCAGTCGAACATGTCGACCCCGGCCAGCATCGCGATCAGCAGGTCCGGCGGCGTGCCGACCCCCATCAAATAACGCGGGCGGTCCGCCGGCAGCAGCTCGGCCGCCATCTCGGTGATCGCCTCGCGCTCGTCGCGGGTGTCGCCGACCGCCAGCCCGCCGATGGCGAAGCCGTCGAACGGGTGCTCGCGCAGGAACGCCGCCGAGGCCCGCCGCAGCTCGGGGTGCACCCCGCCCTGCATGATCGCGAACAGCGCCTGCCGCGGGTTCGTGCGCGCGGCCAGGCTGCGCAGCGCCCAGCGGTGGGTCCGATCCATCGCCGCGCGGGTGGTCGCCTCGTCGGAGCGCGCGTCGACGCAGACGTCGAGCACCATCATGATGTCGGACCCGATCGCCGTCTGCACCGCGATCGACCGCTCGGGCGACAGCATGTGCATGCGCTGATCGGTGTAGCTGCGGAACCTCGCGCCCCGCTCGGAGATCACGCGGTCCTCCGCCAGCGAGTAAATTTGATAGCCGCCCGAGTCGGTCAGCACCGGCCCGTCCCAGCGCATGAATCGATGAATGCCCCCGACCCGCTCGAAGAACTCGGGCCCCGGTCGCAGCATCAGGTGATAGGTGTTGCCGAGCACCACCTGCGCTCCGAGCTCGCGCAGGTCGGCGGGCGTCAGCCCGGTCACGGTGGCGCGGGTGCCCACGGTCATGAACGCCGGCGTGTCGACGGTCCCGTGCGCCGTGATCATCGCGCCGCGACGCGCGCGCGAACAGCTGTCCACCGCGCTGACGCTGAACTGCAGAGGCATGGCCGCGGAGTGTATGCGCCGCCCGGCGCCGCGTGAACCCGCCGCGCCCGCCTTCTCTCACGCCGGCCCCGCGCCGCTCACCGCCCCCAGCCGTCGATCTCCGCCGTCAGCTGCTTCAGCAGGATGTCGTCGAGGTTGTTGCCGCCCTCGACCGGACCCGTCACCCCGTGCTTGCTCGCCGTCGCCTGCGTCGACCCGTACTCGATGAAGATGAAGTTGCCGCGGGTCAGCTGCGCCACCTGCCGCAGCACCAGCGTGCCGAGCGGGTCGAGCCCGCTCGCCGCCACCGCGTGGATCCGGATGCCCGCGCCGACCGCCTTGACCGCCGAGTCGCCGTACAGCACGTCGCCCTTCAGGCGCATCTGCGGCGGCGCGTCGGCCACCAGGAACACCACCTTCGCCGCCTCCGGTCGCCACTGCACGCCCTCGACCGCCCGCGCGAGCCCCTGGTTCATCGACTCCGGCAGGTCCCCGCCGCCGCCCGCCGACAGCGCCTGCAGCGCCGCGTCGAAGGCCTTCACGTCGTCGGTGAACGGGTGCGCCATCGTCACGTAGTCGTCGTTGATGTCCTTGTAGGCGACCGCCGCGTAGCGCAGCGTCAGCCCCTCGCGCCGGCCCTGGACCTTGGCCGTCACCTGCAGCAGCGACGTTTTAATTCGCTCGAGCTCGTCGCCCATCGACCCCGTGGTGTCGATCAAGAACAGCACGTCGAGCCCCATGCCCGCGTCCTCGCGCGGCGCCTTGGCCGCCAGCGTCAGGTCGCCCTTGCCGTCCCACGGCTGCGTCACCGTCTCCCCGCCGAACGTCGCCGTCACCTCCACGCGGTCGACCGGCTGCAGCTCCGGCCCGAACAGCCGCGGGTAGTACGGCGCCCGCCCGTCGCCGTAGGTCGTCGCCCTCCACAGCGTCGCCCGCGTCGACGGGTCGCTCACCGTCACCCTGGCCGCCGGGACAGGTCGCCGGTCGCCGTCGACCACCGAGATGAACGCCCGACCCTCGACGTCGAGCGGCTGGAACGACCCGCGCACCTCCGGCCGCCCCGTCCACGTCGCCAGGAACTTCAGGTAGCCCTTGAAGTCGGCGTTGTCGTCGGTCGAGCCCGCCTTCAGCGGCGCCTCGGCGACCGGCGCGGGCGGCCTCGCCGACGCCCCGAGCGCGCCGCCCGACTTCATCTTCGCCGGCGCGCCGGTGGCCGGCGGCGGCGCCTCGTCGGCCATGCGCACCCGCTCCGACCGCGCCTCCGCCGGCGCCGACGCGGCGTCCGCCTCCCCGCCGCGCCCCGACGAGCCCTTGAACTCGCCGCCGCCGAACCCGATCCCCCCTCCGCCCGGCCCGTCGTACCCGCCGCCGGTCCCGGGGCCCGCCCGTCGCAGCTCCCACGCGCCCTGCTGGCTCACCAGCAGCGGCCGCTCGTCGAGCGTCTCCTCGCTGACCGCCACCGCCTCGACCTTCACCGGCTCCGGCTCGGCCTTCACCGTCTCGGCCTTCACCGGCTCCGGCTCGACCTTCGGCTCCGACTTCGCCGGCTCCGTCTTCACCGCCCCCGACGTGCCCGCGGGCGTCGGCGGCGCACAGGCCACGGCCCCCGCGAACACCAGCCACGCCCCGCCCCGCTTCACCGCTGGTTGCATCATTACCCGCCACCTTGCCACGAACCCGGGCCCGCGGACCACCGCGATCGCCGACGTGACGCCGCCGCGGGCGCGCTGTCCCGCCCGCGTCCGCGCCGCCTCCCCTCGCGCCCGCAGATTTCGGTTACCGTATGCGCGACCGCCACGGATCTACTTATGCCTAACGCTCGCCGCCTCGCCCTCGCCGCCCCCCTGCTCCTCTCCACCCTCGCGTGGGCCGTCCCGGAGCGCGCCGACGCCTGCGGCGGCACCTTCTGCGACAGCGGCCCCAACAACATGCCCGTCGATCAGACCGGCGAGAACATCCTCTTCATCCTCGACGGCAACACCGTCGAGGCCCACATCCAGATCCAGTACGACCCGAACACCGACGCCAGCAAGTTCGCGTGGGTCATCCCCGTGCTCGCGCTGCCCGAGTTCTCGGTCGGCTCGCAGCCCCTCTTTAATAATTTGCTGGCCGGCTCGGTCCCGACCTACGGCTTCAACACCACCCAGGAGGCCTGCGGCACCGACCCCAACGCGCCCCCGCCGAGCAACGGCGACTCCGGCGGCGCCCTCAGCGGCACCGCCGGCGACGGCGAGGGCGACACCGCCGACGACTCCGGCGGCCCCGAGATCCTCTACAACGCCACCGTCGGCGCCTTCGACATCGTCGTCCTGCAGGAGGACGACGTCGCCAGCCTCATGCAGTGGCTCGGCGACAACGGCTACCAGCAGGACCCCAAGGCCGAGCCGATCTTCGAGCAGTACATCAAGGAGGGCCACCTGTTCGTCGCCTTCAAGCTGACGAACAACACCGAGATCGGCGAGATCCACCCCGTCGTGCTCAAGTACACCGGCGAGGAGTCGTGCGTGCCCATCCGCCTGACCCGCATCGCCGCCCAGGAGGACATGGACATCCGCACGTTCTTCCTCGGCGACGCGCGCGCCGTGCCGATCAACTACCGCCACGTGCTCGTCAACCCGCTGAAGATCGACTGGCCCAACTTCGCCGCCAACTACAAGGAGGTCATCACCCTCGCGGTCGACGCCTTCGGCGCCGACGGCCGCGCGTTCGTCACCGAGTACGCCGGCACCAGCTCCGTCGTCCCGCAGCTCGGCCTGCACGACCCCGCCTGGGACGCCGCCGCCTTCGCCGCGCTGGAGCCCGTGCAGGTCGTCGACACGCTGACCCAGCAGGGCCTCGTGGCCTGCTTCGAGGACTTCGAGGCGGTCTGCCAGTACAACCACCCGCTGCTGGCGAGCATCCTCGGCAAGTACCTGCCGCCGCCGCAGGGCATCGACCCCGACGAGTTCTACGCCTGCCTGTCCTGCTACGCCGACATGATCGACCTCGCGGCCTGGGACGGCGAGGCCTTCGCCGCCGACTTCGAGCAGCGGATCGTCGCCCCCGGCAAGCACGCCGTCGAGCTGCTGACGACCTACCCGTACCTCACGCGCATGTACACCACCATCTCGCCCGCCGAGATGATGGAGGACCCGATCTTCCGCCCCAACGCCGAGCTCGCCGAGGTCCCCAACCTGCTGCAGGCCACCCGCCTGCTGCGCTGCGACGGCCACGCCAATTGGACCCTGCCCGACGGCCGCGAGGTGTTCGTGCCCAACAACGGCCCCTGGCCCGACTTCGACGCCGAGCTGCCCTACGAGGAGGAGGTCCAGACCACCGGCATCAAGGGCGCCCCCATGACGCTCGTCAACAACACCGCGGCGATCAACAAGGCCCTCGACGCCTGGAACCGCAAGATGGACCCCGTCGAGGGCCAGCTCCCGCCCGGCTCCGACGAGCCCGACCCCGACGCCGACGACCCCGCCGGCTCGAACAGCGGCTGCAGCTGCGACGCCCGCGCCGGCGCCGGCAGCATCGCCGCCAGCCTCACCCTGCTCGGCCTCGCCGCCGTCCGCCCCCGCCGCCGCCGCGCATGACGCCCCGCGCCCGCGTCACCGGCCTCGCGCTCGCCCTCGCCGCCTGCGCCCCCTCCGACCCGCCGCTCCAGGACGACGGCTCGAGCGCGTACGACGCGCTCCGCTACGACCTCCGTGGCCGCTTCGACTGGGACGCCATGCAGCTCGAGGCCAGCCTCGACCTCACCCTCGCCGCCACCGCCGAGGCCCTCGCCGAGGTCACGCTCGCCAGCGCCGTCGCCGTCACCGACGTGCGGTCCGGCGAGCGCGCCCTCGAGTTCACCGCCGACGCCGACGCCGGCACCCTGACCGTCGACCTCGCCCCGCTCGAGCTCACCGAAGTCGGCGACGAGCTCACCCTGCGCATCACCTACACCGCCCGCGCCCACGAGCACCTGCGGGCCGTGCCCGCCCGCGCCGGCGACCCGGTGGCCACCCGCGTGGTCTACACCTACAGCGAGCCCGAGGACGTCCCGACGTGGATGCCCTGCAACAACCGCCCCGACGACCGCGCCGAGTTCTCGCTCGAGCTCACCGTCGACGCGGGCGAGGCGGTGATCGCCAACGGCGACCTCGTCAGCGACGAGCCGACCGCCGACGGCCGGCGCGTGCGCTGGGCGACCGCCTACACCCTCCCGGTCTACCTCATGGCGTTCGCCGCCGGCCGCTTCGAGACCGTGCCGGGCGACCACGACGGCCTCTCGATCGGCAACTGGCACCGCCCCGGCGTGCCGGCCGAGCGCGCGCGCATCGTCGCCGAGCTCGCCCGCATGATCGGCCTCTACGAGCCGCTCCTCGGCGCCTACCCGTTCGAGAAGTACCAGCTCGTGCACCTGCCCGGCGTCGGCGGCGGCATCGAGCACGCCGGCATCACCTTCGAGGGCGAGGTCTCGAGCAGCCAGCCCGCGCTGCTCGGCGACCTCCAGCTCACCGCCCACGAGCTCGCCCACCAGTGGTGGGGCGACCTCGTCACCGTCGCCACCTGGGACGACGTGTGGATCAAAGAGGGCCTGGCGACGTTCCTGTCCGCCCAGGCCCTGCGCGCCGGCGAGGACCGCAGCGACGCCGGCACGCTCATGGGCGACAGCCAGTACGCCTACGCCGGCGAGGCCATCCGCGACTTCGACCTCGTGCCCCGCGAGAAGTACACCAGCGGCCCCTACGGCCGCGCCGCCTGGCTGTGGACGCAGGTCCGCGCGGTCGCCGGCGACGACGCGTTCTTCGCCACCCTGCGCGAGCTCGCCGACAGCCACGCCTTCGGCGCCGTCACCACCGACGAGGTCGTCGCCGCCTTCGCCCCCCACCTCGGCGCGGACGGCGAGGCCCGCATGCGCCGCGCCATCGACGCCCGCGACCTGCCCGGCTTCCACGTCGAGCCCGCGCCCGACGGCGCCGGCGTCGGCGTGGCCCTGTTCGACCCCGACGACACCCTCGTCGCGCCCTACGAGCTCGAGTGGCGGCGCGCCGGCGGCGACGTCGAGACGATCACCCTCGTGCCCGGCGAGACCGTCATCCTCGCCAAGCAGGACCCCGCCGACCACCTCGTGATCGACCCGCGCGACCTCCACATCCGGCCCTCGCTGATGCTCGCCGGCGAGGCCAGCGGCGACCACTACTACGCCAGCCTGCTGCCGCTCGTGCTGCCCGAGGGCCCCGACACCGTCCCCCTGTTCGCCGCCCTGCCCGGCCCGCACCAGCGCTTCGCCCTGCTCTACGCCGGCCTGCCCGCGATCGCCCCGGCCGAGCTGCCCGCGCTCGCCGCCGCGCTGCACAGCGACTCCGCCGCGGTCATCCTGCTGCGCGCCGCCTGCCGCGCCGCCGCCGTCGTCGAGGACCCCGACGAGCAGGCCGCCTGGTCCGCGGCCCTCACCGCCGCCTTCACCGCCGACGTCGCGCTCACCGGCCTCGGCTCCGTGTCGAGCTTCAGCGAGTGCGCCGCGCTCGTCGACCCGCTGACCATGTTCGCCGACGAGTGGACGCAGCTCGCCGCCGGCCTCGAGACCGCCAGCGTCGCCGACCCGCGCGTCAGCTACCTCGCGCGCTTCGACCTCCCGCCCGACGACGTCCGCGAGATCTGGACCCCCGTGGTCCGCCGCGCCCACGGCCTGCGCGTGCGCTCGGTCGCCGCCGGCAAGCTCGCCAGCGTGATCGCCGGCCTCGACCGCGACGACCCGGCCAGCTTCGAACCGTGGCGCCCGATCGTGCTCGAGCTGCTCGCCGATCACGAGACGTCCGAGGTGCTGTCCGCCATGATCTCCGCCGCCGTGAGCCTCGCCGCCGTCGGCGACGGCGACCAGGACCTGCTCGACGCCCTCGCCGCCATCGTCAACAAGCCCATCACCTGGCCGCTGCACGCCCGCGGCCTGTGTGCGGCCTACCGCATCGCCGACGAGTCCGCCTTCGACGCCTTCCTCGACGCCATCCGCGACGCCGAGCTGTCCGACGCCGCCCTCGAGGTCCTCGCCGACCCCGCCGAAGAGTGCGCGTGACCGCTCGCTGCGCGGCAGTTGTGTCAGTTTATTTTGTCTGATACGGCTGTTTTATGAGGCGCTTACTCTTAACATTCTCCGTCCTTTCTCTCGCCTGCGGGCCCAAGAGCGAGCCCGGCGACGACAGCGCCGGCGACGCCTCGGGCTCCGGCGGCAGCGCCTCCTCCGCGCCGACCTCGGGCGACCCGACCACCCCGACCACCGTCTCGACCGGCGACACCACCGACGCGCCGACCACCCTCACGACCTTCACCACCGAGCCGCCGACCACCGTCTCGACAGTCACCACCGAGCCGCCGACCACCGCCTCGACCGTCACCACCGAACCGCCGGGCACCGCGAGCTCCGACACCCTCGACACCGGCGACACCGGCGACACCGGCGCCCGCTGCAGCGACGCCTTCCTGTTCGACCCCGACTGCCCCGACATGGGCGCCGCCAACCTCGAGTGCGACGTGTTCGCCCAGGACTGCCCCGAGGGCCAGAAGTGCAGCGCCTGGGCCGACGACGGCGGCGACGCCTGGAACGCCACCAAGTGCGCCCCCGTGGCCGAGACCCCCGGCGCCCCCGGCGACGCCTGCGTCGTCGAGGGCAGCGCCGTGTCGGGCATCGACGACTGCGACCGCGGCGCGATGTGCTTCTTCGTCGACCCCGACACCGCCGCCGGTACCTGCACCCGCCTGTGCAGCGGCACCCCCGACGCCCCGGTGTGCCCGCAGGGCACCACCTGCGTGATCTCCAACGCCGGCGTGCTCAACCTGTGCCTGCAGACCTGCGACCCCGACGCCCCGACCTGTCCCCAAGGCCAGACCTGTCAGCCCACCCCCGCCGGCCCCGTCTGCCTGTGATCCGACCCGCGATCGACAATCCCGCGAGCATCGCCTACCCTCGCGTCCCGTGCCCGCCGATCCAGATCAAGCGGCGCCTCCGGACGCCTACCGCGCGGCGCTGCAGGCCGCGCTCGAGCGGGCCGTCGTCCCCTTCACCGCCCCCTACGGCCGCGAGCTGAAGGTCGCCCCGGAGACCCTGCTCGTCGAGCCCTGGCTCGACGTCTCCGTCGACGACCCGACCGCCCTCGACGGCGACGCTGCGCTCACCCGCGAGCGCACAGTCGGTCGTGCGCGCGTCCAACCGCTCGTGCACAACCACGGCGCCCACGGCCTCGTCGTGCTCGGCGAGGCGGGCGCCGGCAAGTCGACCCTCGCCCGCCGACTCGCCTGCGCACCCGAGCACCGCACGCCGATCCTGCTCCCGGTCACCGCCTACGCCGCCGCGCTCGCGACCTCGGCCGACACCACCCTCGCCGAGGCGGCCGCCGCCTACTGGTCCACCCGCGGCGTCCCCGACCTCGCCGCCGCGTTCGCCGAGGCCCTCGCCGAGGGCCGCGCGCTGGTCGTCCTCGACGGCCTCGACGAGGCCGGCACCCGCGGCCAGCGCCGCACCATCGCCGCCCGCATCGCCGCCGACATGGCGCGCTGGCGCCTGCCCGACAACCGCTGGGTGATCACCAGCCGACCCCACGGCTACAACGACGCCCCGCTGCCCGACCCCGGCGTGACGCTCGCCAGCCTGAGCTCCCTCGACGACACCCAGCTCCACGAGGCCATCACCGGCTGGTGCCGCGCCCTCGCCTGCTGGACCGCCGAGAGCACCGTCGAAGCCGACGACCCCGCCGTCGCGGCGCACGCGACCCGCTTGCACGACGCGATCACCCAGGACGACGCCCTGCACCGGCTCGCCCGCAGCCCGCTGTCGCTGGCGATGCTGGTGCTGCTCGAGCACGCCCGCGGCAAGCTCCCGTCCAGCCGCATCCGCCTGTACGAGGCCTTCGCCGACGAGCTGCTGCAACGCCGCCCACACACCGCCACCCCACGCGCGCTCGATCCCTCGGAGTTCCTCATCCCGCTCGCGCTGTGGTTCCAGCGCGAGCACCCCACCGGCCACGTCGACGCCGACGCGCTCGCCGACGAGTGCGCACGCATCGCCCTGCGCTACGAGGGCTACCTCCGCCCTCAAGACGCCGGCCCCGACGTGCTCGCCCTCGCCACCGCACGCGCCCACGACTTCTTCACCGCCGACCGCACCGAGGCGGCCGCCGGCATCCTCGCCGAGACCGGCCCCGGCGTGCTCGCGTTCGCCCACCGCGCCCTCCAGGACTTTTATGTCGGCCGCGCCCTCGCCCGCATGCCGTCGGAGCGCCGCTGGGAGCTGCTGCGCCCGCGCCTGCACGCCGCCCGCTGGCGCGAGCCCCTGCTGCTGTGCGCCGGCTGGCTCGCCGAGGTCGAGCGCCGCCGCGACGACCTCGACGCGCTCTGCCAGCAGATCCTCACCGCGAACAGCCAGCACGAGCCCCTGCTCGCCCGCGACGCCCGCCTGGCGATCGCCCTGGCGACCCGCAGCGCCGGCCTCGTCCGCCACCACCGCCTCGGCGAGATGTTCGAGCGCATGCAGCGATTCTCGAAGGTGCTCCCATGCATGCGCAGCGCCTTCCTGTGGTTCTCGCAATGCACCACCCTCGCGCGCCTCGGCCTGCGCGACGCCGAGGCCGCGCTGCGATCCGCGCTCGACGAGGGCGACTCGACGACGATGGCGCTGGCGCTGATGTCGATGCACGGGCAGCTCGACGGCCGCGACGCTGACCATCTCCGCGAGCTCGCCTCGAGCCACGCCGACAGCCCCGACGAACTCGTGCGCAACGCCGCGTGGTGGATTCTCCTCCCGCTCTGGAGTCGTAAACCAGAAATACAAGAACGACTGCTGACGCTCTTACAACAGGGCCGCGTCGGCAGCTTGCTCCCCGACCTGAGCATCGCCCTGGGTCGCATGCTCGCGGCGACTCTCCCCGCGGGGGACGTGGTCCATCTCATCGTCGAGAACAACACGTGGCTGTTCGGCACCATGCTCGGCGCCTTCGGCAAGGAGCTGGTCGAGTCCGCGGATTTTCCCGCGATGTTCCGCTCCATTCGCGAATCCGGGCAGCCGCAGGCCCACGCGATCCTCGGCGCACTGGCGGTGCTCTCCGGTGACGCCAGCCTGTTCCGCTCCATCGGCGAGGTGCTCCGTCAACCGGACCCTGGACTCCGCCGCCTCATGCTCGCCGGGCTCGCCGACCCGCGCCGCGGCGACACGTTCCGCGAATATATCGAGCTCGCCCGCACCGACGCCGACCCGGCCATCCGCGCCGCAGCCGACGACATCACCGCGCAGCTCCCCTTCCACCGCCCCGACGGCGCCGCGTTCGCGCGCGAGCGACTCGCGGGTGATGCAACCGCCCGCCAACGTGTCGCCGTCAACCTCCGCAGCGAGTGGTGGGCCGACCCGACCCTCCGCCCCGACCTGCTCGCCCTGTTCTCCCCCGCGGATCCCGCCCTGGCGACCGCCGCCTTCACGCACGGCTTTCGTCACCTCTTCACCGATCAGACCGAGCTCGTCGACGCCGCGCTCGCGGGCCTCGAATCCACGATCCCCGCCCTGCGAGAGGCCGCCCTGCGCGCCCTGACCCCGCACCTCCCGGCGCTCCCGCGAGCCGTCGACGTCGCGCTCGACCTGCTGGCCCGGCGCGCCTGGCCCGACATCGACCTGCTGCTCGAAGCCCTCCAGCGCGTCGTCGACGATCGCCCCGCCGTCCGCCGCGCGGTCTGCGACGTCGCCGTCGACGCGACGCTCGCCCCGTCGCACCGCATCGCCGCCCTGACCTGCCTCGAGCGGCTCGCCCACCACGACCCCGTCGTGTGGAACACCGTGCGCACGCTCGCCGAGCTCGCCGCCGCGACCGACGGCGTGCACGCCTCGATCGGCCCTCGCGCCCACGACGTCCTGCTCCACCTCGCCGATTTCCTGCCCGGCGAGCCCCTGCGCCGCGGGGTCGTCCACCGCAAGGGCCTGCGCGTCGGCCTGCTCGAAGAGACCCCGACCGGCACCCGCTTCACCTACGACGACGCCTGGCTGTCCGCAGCGAACGCCCGCCCGATCTCCCTGACAATGCCGCTGCGCGCCGAGCCCTACGAGCACGACGGCCTGCACCCGTTCTTCGACAACATGCTGCCCGAGGGCTGGCTGCTCGAGCGCGTCTCCCTCCGCGAGAAGATCGACAAGCGCGACCGCCTCGGCATCCTGCTCGCCACCGGCAGCGACACCATCGGCGCCGTCTCGGTCGTACCCGACGACACGCCCGCGGAGGACGGATGACGTCCTGCCCGATCTGCCTCGAGGGCGGCGGCACCCAGGCCGACGGCTACCACGACGCCTGCGTGCTCGCCCTGCTCGGGCCGCCGCCCATCGCCCCGCGACTGCACCGGACCACCCTCGAGCTCACCGACAGCGACCTCGTCGAGTACGGCCGCGGCTCGATCTCCGGCGTCCAGCCCAAGGTCCTCGTCCGCCGCTCCGACGACGGCGCCACTCTGGAGGTCGTCGGCAAGGGCGGCCTCTACATCCTGAAGCCGCAGACCAGGGACCTGCGGTCGCTCCCGGAGAACGAGCACACGGTGATGACCCTCGCCCGCGCGCTCGGCCTCGACGTCCCGCCGTGCGGCCTCGTGCGCCTCGGCGACGACAGCTGGGCCTACGTCATCCGCCGCTTCGACCGCTCGCCTGACGGCAGCCAGCGCTACGACCAGGAGGACTTCTGCGCGCTCGCCGAGTTACCTCCCGAGAAGAAGTACGACAAGGGCTCCGCCGAGCTGTGCATGCGCATCCTCCGCAAGCACCTCGCACCCGCCGACCTCCCGTCTCAGGCGCTCCTCCTGTTCCGCCAGTTCCTGTTCTCGTGGTGGGTCGGCAACGGCGACCTCCACCTGAAGAACCTCTCGCTGACCGCCGGCGCCGACGAGCGCTGGCGCCTCACGCCGGCCTACGACCTCGTCTCGTCCGAGCTCGTCATCGACGGCGACGCCTTCGCCCTCCCGCTCGCCGGCAAGCGCAAGCGCCTGACCCGCGCGACGTGGGAGGGCTTCGCCGCCTACTGCGGCGTCGCCGGGGACGCCGCCTCCGCCGAG
This sequence comes from Myxococcales bacterium, assembly GCA_016793465.1. Next base: position 63,110 of record JAEUJW010000041.1, on the reverse strand, counting down.
TTTCAGCGCCTCGTCGACGCCCTCCCGGCCGCCGAGGCGCTGGTCAGCCGCAGCTACCTGCCCGACGACATGAAGCCGCGTCTCGTCGAGGTCCTGCAGCGCACCAGCGCCATCCTCCGCCGCGCGTGAGCCTACCGCCTCGGCGCGACAGATCGCGCTCGCGCCCGCAGAACTTGCCCCGCGTTCGACAAACCCTGCGCCGACCTCGAGTTGTAAGTGCACCCGACGCGCCGGTCGAGGGGTCATGAACACGCGACCCATCGCTCCCGCCACCCGGCTCCTGTTCGTCCTCTCGCTCGCGCTCGGCGGCCTCGCCGGCGGTTGTGATCGCGACCAGCGCGACGTGAGCGCCCGCCTCGACCCGAACGGCGCGCCCGACGGCGGCGCGGACGGCTGCACGCTCACCCAGGGCTACTGGAAGAACCACCACGCCGGCGCCAAGAACCCCGCGCAGCAGAGCCCCTGGCCGCTGCCCGAGCAGGCCCAGCTCTGCGACCAGACCTGGCTCGACATCTTAAAGACGCCGCCGAAGGGCGACGCCTGGTACGTCGTCGCCCACCAGTGGATCGCCGCCAGCCTCAACGTCGCCGCCGGCGCCGTGCCGCCGCCCGACGTCGCCGCCGCCCTCGCCCAGGTCGAGGACATGCTCGCCGACTGCACGATCGACGGCGGCGAGCACGACGCCGCCCTCGCCGCCTCCGAGCTGCTCGACAATTTTAATAACGGCGCCGTCGGCCCCGGTCACTGCGACGACGACGACATCCCCGGCGGCGACACCACCACCGGCGACGGCACCACCGGCGACACCACCGGCGGCGACACCACCACCGGCGACGACCCCTGCGGCCCCGACGGCGAGGGCTGCGAGACCGGCGACACCTTCACCACCGACCTGCCGATCCCGCAGTGACGCTCACGCGCGCGGCTCGATCAGCCGGCGCAGCGAGCCCAGCGTCGGCAGGATCCGCCCCGGCACCTGCGCGCAGTACGAGCGCCACAGCTCGCCGTACTTCGCGCTGCAGCGCTGCTCGTCGCGCCACGCGCGGTGCACGAGCAGCGTCGTCAGCCACAGCGGCACCAGGAACGGCAGCACGCTGGAGAAGCCCGCCGTCGCCGCGACCGTGAAGTACAGCAGCAGCTCGCCCGCGTAGTTGATCTTCCGACCGATGCCCCACCAGCCCGACACCAGCAGCTTGCCGCCGAGCAGGCGCGGCGTCTCGCCCCAGATCGGCGCCGACGGATCAATTTTAAAAGTGTGCTTCTGCTTGTTGGCCCCGCGGAACACCCACAGCCCCAGCGCGAACGCCACGATCAGCAGCACCAGCCCCGGCCAGGCCATCGGCTCGGTCTGGCCGAGCAGCACCCAGCCGGCCATGCAGTAGAAGAACGGCACCAGCACCAGGTCGCCCCACACCAGCATGAAGCCGAACTTCTCGGCGATGACGTCGTACATCGACAGCACGCCGGCCTCGTCGCGGTAGTGGGTGAACAGGTACAGCCACCAGAACGCCTGGTAGAGCAGCATCTGCGGCGTCATCGTCCCGGTCGCCTCGACCTGCGCCCAGCCGAACGCCGCCACCAGCAGCCCGAGCCCGATCAGCGAGGGCTGGTAGGCGAACGTCTTCAGGTCCACGCCGCCCCACGTCGGGTTGAGCTCCACGCCCATCCACACGTCGCGCACGAAGTTGCCGGTGCCCGCGTGTCCGCGGCGGCGCCCGCCGAAGTAGAGCGCGAACGCCCACACCACGGCGAACACGTTGGCCCCCGCCAGCAGCGGCCAGAACCACGCGCCGACCAGCGGCGCCAGCGACAGCCCGAACAGCCGCGTCCCCGTGATCACCAGCATGTGGGTCAGCACGAACAGCGCGAGCCCGTTGAGGCGGTAGTACTTGCGTTGCCCGTCCGGCTGGGGGAACCCGAGCACCGACGGCCCCGGCAGCACCCGCGCCGCCAGCAGCATCAGCCCGAAGAACCCCGCGTACGCCAGCGTGCCCGCCGCCAGTTGCGTCGACGTCATGAGCGATCTGTACAGCACACCGCGCTCGCCTGTCAGCCTCCATGACAGAGGTGTCATCGATCCGCGATCGCCGTGAAGCCCGCTGCGCAGCGCGCCACGCGAGGATTTCCCTCACGCGCTCGCCACGTGCGTCGCGGCCACCCGCGCGTCGTCCTCGGATACCGTGCGCCGCGATGTTCGCGTTGCCCGATACCGTGAAGCAGACCGCGTCGACAGTGTGGTCCGCGCTGCAGCCGCTGAAGCTCGACACCCCCGGCCTCCCGCCGATGCTGCCCGGCGGCCTGCCGGTCGTCGGCCACGCCGTCGAGATGCGCACCGGCCCGGTGCAGATGATCGCGCGCGGGCGCGCCATGTTCGGCGACATCTTCAGCCTGCGCCTGCCCGGCACCATCGGCGTCGCCATGACCGGCCACGCCGCGCAGGAGCGCTACTTCCGCATGCGCGACGACGAGGTCAGCCAGCGCGAGGCCTACCAGCTGATGACCCCCGTGTTCGGCAAGGGCATCGCCTACGACGCCGAGCCGCACATCATGAAGGAGCAGCTCGGGTTCTTCCACAGCGCGCTCCGCGAGTCGCGCCTGAAGACCTACGCCGAGGGGTTCGTCGCCGAGGCCGAGCACACCTTCGGCAAGTGGGGCGACGACGGCGTGGTCAACATGCTCGACGTCGGCAACGAGGTCACGCTCTACACCTCGACGCGCTGCCTGCTCGGCGAGAAGATGCGCTTCAACCTCTCGAAGGAGTTCGCGGACCTCTACCACGACCTCGAGGGCGGCATCAACGTCGTCAGCTTCTTCGCGCCGTACCTGCCGCTGCCGTCGATGCGCCGGCGCGACCGGGCGCGCGTGCGCATGGTCGACCTCATCACCAAGATCGTCGCGGCCCGCCGCACCGACGCGCACGTGCACGAGGACATCCTGCAGACGCTGATCGAGTCGAGCTACGCCGACGGGCGCAAGCTCAGCGAGGACGAGATCACCGGGCTCATCCTCACCATCATGTTCGCCGGCCACCACACCAGCGGCGTGACGTTCTCGTGGATCGCCGTGCTGCTCGGCCAGAACCCCCACCTCGCGCGCCGCCTCGTCGACGAGCAGCGGCACATCCTCGGCGACCGCACCCGCCTGACCTACGACGACCTGCAGCAGATGAAGCTGCTCGAGTGGACGATCAAGGAGGCGCTGCGCCTGTACCCGCCGATCATCCTGGTCATGCGCCGCGTGCTCAAGGCCTTCGAGTTCGGCGGCTACAACGTGCCCGAGGGCGCGATGATCCTGGCCTCGCCGGCGGTCAGCGGCCGCATCCCCGAGATGTTCGCCGACCCCCACCGCTGCGACCCCGACCGCTACGGCCCCGGCCGCGAGGAGGACAAGAAGCACCCCTACGGCCACATCGCCTTCGGCGCCGGCCGCCACCGCTGCATGGGCATCGTGTTCGCGCAGCTGCAGCTGCGCGCGCTGTGGAGCCACATCCTCCGCAACTTCGAGCTGTCCCTGCTCGACGCCACCTACCCCGTCGACTACACCAACCTCATCGCCGGCCCGACGCCGCCCTGCCGGGTCCGCTACCGCCGGATCCGCTCGTAGTCCCCCGAGGCCACCGCCATGAACCAGCGTCTCGTCAACATCGGCAAGGCCCCCCCGCCGAGCTTCGAGCAGGCCAAGAACCGCCGCCAGAAGGTCCGCGCCGCCGGCCTCGACCCCAACTACTGGTACCCCGTCGAGTACTCCAAGGCCCTGCGCCCCGGCCAGGTCCAGGAGGTCGTGTTCTGGCGGCGCAGCGTCGCCGTGTTCCGCGGCGAGGACGGCCGCGTGCGCGCCGTCGACAACCGCTGCGCCCACCGCCAGCTGAAGCTGTCGATCGGCCAAGTTAAAGGCTGCAACCTGGTCTGCCAGTACCACGGCTGGGAGTACGACGGCGACGGCAAGCTGTGCCACGTGCCGCACGAGCTGTTCGGCAAGCAGCTGCCCAACATCAGCCTGCGCCACTACCCCGCGCAGGAGCGCTACGGCCTCGTCTGGGTGTTCTTCGGCGACCCCGCGCGCGCCGACCAGGTGCCCATGCCGCACATCCCCGAGCTCGAGGGCAAGAGCCCGTGGGCCAAGCTGCTCGTCGACTTCACGTGGGGCGCCCACCACTCGATGATCATCGACAACGTCAGCGACTTCACCCACGCCTACCTGCACCGCCGCTTCAAGCCGTTCACCGACTCCACGCTGACCGACCTGCGCGTCGAGGGCGACTGCGTGCACGTCGCCTACGACACCCAGGTCGCCGCCGGCCCGCTCATGCGCGTCTTCATCGACCGCAAGACCAACGTCAACGCGATGAAGCTGTGCTACCAGTACCCGTACCAGTGGTCCGACACGGACGGCAAAATTAAAGACTGGTGCTTCTGCCTCCCCATCGACGAGCAGACCACCCGCGCGTTCTTCCTGTTCTACTTCGACGGCTTCAAGATCCCGTTCGTCCCCCTGAAGATGCCCCGCCGGGTGATGGAGCCGGTGCTCGGCGTCGCCAAGCAGGTCGTCTTCAAGCCCCTGCTCGCCGAGGACGGCGTCGCCTGCGAGGCCGAGCAGCAGGGCTACAACGACCACTGGAACGCGCCGATCGCCGAGCTCAACCCGGCCGTGCACGAGTTCCAGGCCCTGACGATCCGCAAGTGGGAGGCCTACCTCGCCTCCGCCTCCGCCGCCGACCTGCGCGCGTTCGGCTGACGCTCTCCACGAGTCGAACGAGCGTCGCGAGGCGCCGGCCGTGGAAGACGGGCGGCGCCGCCGTGAGGGGCCCCGCCCTCGCCCGCACGCTCACCCCGGCCCACACGAGGCGTCGCCGCCGCGGCGAGCGTGGTGCGGGTCACCTCGTCAGCCCGCGGCCTGCGCGGTGGCCCCCGAGCACTTGGCCGTCGCCTTCTCGATCCACGGGTCGACCGTCGCGTCCTTCAGGTTGTACTTCTTGACCACCTTGTAGATCTGGTCGACCTGGTAGTCGCAGTTGAGCTGCATGCCCGGGACCACCGCCGGCAGGATCGCCCCGCCGAGCTCGAGGTAACAGGCCTTGGTGACCTCCGCGAGCCTGGCCCGCGCCCAGTCGTTGCCGACGCGCTCGAGGTCCTCGACCGCGATCCCGCACTGGTAGGGCACCTCGAGCGTGCGCGCGTCGAGGTTCTTGCGCGCCTCGGTGATCGCCGTCCTGGCCGATCGGGCCGCGTCGACCTCGTCGCACAGCGCCTTCATCCTGGTCTTGGCCTCGGGCGACACCTTCTCGGCCACGAGGATCACGTCGAAGCACTTGCTCTCCGGGTTCTCGCCCTTGTCGCGGATGGCCTCGAGGTCCCGGGTGGCGGTATCGAGCGCCCGGGTGAACAGCTCGCCGCACAGCTTGGCGATCTCGGGGTCCTCGACGCCCGAGAAGCGGCAGGTCTGCAGCACCTCGTCCATCTTCTCGCCGCTGGCGAGGGCCGCCTCGATCTGCTTGCGGATCTTGGCGGCGTAGCGGGCGTCGCTCAGCGCGTTGATGCACGCCGTGTACTCCTCGCACGACGACTTCTTCACGCACTCGAGCTCGGCGCGCTCGGCGTCCTGGTCGCGGTCCTTGCGCTCGCGGCAGTCCTTGCGGTCCGCCTCGAGGCGACCCTCGAACAGCATGCGCTGCTCGGCCGAGGCGCACTCCATCTGCTTGTCCAGCGCCTGCGAGCAGTAGTCGCCGGCGGTGCAGCCCGGCGCCGTCCAGAAGCCGCACACCAGGGCCGTGAGGCCCGCTCCGAGGAATAGGGGTCGCGTGGTGGGCATGGTCAGCCCGGACTATACACGGGGCGCGGCGGACCGCGCCGCCGACTCGCAAGCATTTCGCGGCGGGCCCTGCGACCGCGACCGCGTCCGACGCCCGCGCAGCGCTTACGTCGACACGCGCGCCGCGGGGCAATCTCAGCGCTCGCCGACCAGCACGATCACCACCAGCGAGCCCGCGTCGGCGCCCTTCTCGATCTGCTTGACCCCGACGCCGACCGCGTCCGTGCGCAGCGCCTGCTTCCACACGCTGAGCCCGTCGAGCGAGGCGAACGTCGGCGCCAGCACCTCGTGCTGGGCCACCGCCTTGTAGCTCGTCGCGTCGATCGCCTTCGAGTACCTGGCGCGGGCCGCCGCCTTCTTGCCGGCGGCGACGCCCTCGGCCAGCTCCTGCGCCAGCTGCACCAGCCGCTCGTCCCAGGCGATCGGCGGCATCCCGCCGGCGCGCCGCTGCTCGTCGACCCGCTGCTGCAGCGCGGCCACCGGGTCGGCCGGCACGTCGTCGCCGAGCCGCGAGAAGAAGTTCTGCGTCACGAAGATCGGCCGCGGCGCGTCGGCGGCGTCGGTCTCGGGCGCGCCGATCACCGCGCCGATGCCGACGTGCGTCACGTCGTCGGCGAGGATGTTGACGCGGTGGCCCGGGCTCGCCATCAGGCTGTCGTGGATCCCGCGCGGGCCGTAGCCGCGGGCCACGTTCTCGCGCAGCACCGCGGTCGTCAGACCGGCCTTGCCGAAGCGGGCCGCCACGTCGCCCGAGCGCGGCGAGGTGTGGCCGACGAAGTTGTTGGCCGCCATGTCCGCGCTGTGGCCCTCGGCGACCGCCGCCGCCGCGTTGTCCCACTGCAGCGCCGGCAGGCCCTGGCGCGCGCGCGCGTTGTTGAGGGCCGCGAAGTTGGAGCGGGCCACGTCGGCCACGCTGACCCCGGGCCCCACGGTCTCGACCTCGTAGCGCAGCGCGCCGGGCGGCTCGCTCCCGCAGTACACCGGGAAGTTGGCGACCACCTCCGGCCCGTACTCGCCCTCGGCCAGCACCTCGACCTGGTAGGCCCCGCGCCCGCGGTCGCACGCGACCTCGGCGGTGAACTCGTTCTTGCTGACGCGCGCGGGCAGCGTGGTCCACTTGCCGCCGGCGTCGATGACCTCGATCGACGGCTGGCTGCGGCGCCCGAGCAGGCGCCCGCGCAGCTTCAGCTTCTCGCCGAGGCGCGCCCGGTTGGCCATCGGGTCGAGCTGGACCGCCCGCTCCGACACGGCGACGACGATGCGCAGCTTGCCGCCCTCGATCGGCGCGGTGCCGGCCCCGATCCAGCGCGCCCCGCCGTCGCCGGCCAGCCCGCCCTTGACCGCCTGGACGATCGACGCGATCGCCTGCTCGCACGACGCGCTGACCTCGGCGCCGCACGGCTGGCCGCCGGGCGGCAGCTCGACCACCGCCAGCCGCGGCGGCGGATCGACGAGCCCGACCCACGCCATCACCCCGTCGATCAGCCCCGACGGCACGTTGTTGCGGTCGGGCGCCGCCCGGGCCAGCTCGCGCGCCGCCTTGCTGAGGCCCGGCTCGTGGCGCAGCGCCCCGCCGCTCAGCGCCGCGACGATCTTCTCCTCCGCCGGCGTCAACGCGTGCTGCACCGGCGCCCCGTAGCGCGGGGCCGCCGCCGTCGACAGGCGCAGGTTCTTGCTCTCGACCTCGATGCCGGCGACCCGCGCCGGCGCCGTCGTCGCGCCGTCGGCCAGCACTCCGTCGCGCCCGCCGCGTCCGCCGCCGCCGCCGCCGCCGCCGCGGTCGCCGGCGCAACCTGTCCCGAGAGCCAGACACACCAGGAGCGCCGCCGTGGACCTCACGGCCGCCAGTATGCTGGCTTTCTCGCGCGTGTGCATCATGTCATTGCCCGGGCCCGGCGGGCCGTGGAGTCTGCAGCTCGAGCTCGGCGGCGTTGGCCCACGCGTGGAAGTCCGGCGCGCGCGTGGGGCTCAGCGCGAGCGCGTCGGTGCGCCTCCGATCCGGGCGCTCGAGCCGGAACGCGTTGACGCGCAGCCGCATTCCCGGGCGCGGCGGGCAGGCGATCGCCGTGTGCTCGCACAGCTCGGCCCACGGGATCGCGACCTCGGCGGTCCACCCGCGGTCGCGATCGCCGGGCGTCAGCGTGCCCGCCGTCGCCACCGCGGCGCGCCAGCTCGAGTCCCACGCCTCGTCGCCGGCCCGGTAGCGTTCGAACCTCGCGTCGAAGGTCACCCCGCGGGCCGAGACCTGGAACTCGAGGTAGCGCGTGCCCGCGTTCGTGCCGGCGACGAACACCTCGAACGCCTCCTGGCGGTACAGCGGATCGTCCTGGGCGGTGTAGTCGCTCCACAGGTCGTGGTCGGGCAGGCTGGCCGCGCAGTAGAGGTACGCGGCGTCCCACGCGAACCACACCCGCGTCCCGCGGCCCGGCGCCAGCGGATCGCCGGCGACCGCGACCGCCGTGGCCGTCGGATCCGGCTCGCCCTCGAGGCTGGTGACCAGCAGCGTGCCCGCGCCCCACAGCGCCTCGTCGGGCCGGCCGTCGAGCTCCGGCGCGCCCGCGGCGGCCGTCACCGCGGTCGGCCGCGTCGCCACCGGCACGACCCCGAGCACGCCCGCCCCGCGGTCCATCCGCGGCCCGGCGATCGCCGGCACGCTGGCCCCGCCGCGCGTCGCCGCCAGCACGATCACCGCGTGCCGCGGGTGCCAGCCGTCGGGCACCACCAGCTCGGCCGTCGCCGTGTCGCCCGCGATCGCCGGGCTCACCCAGCGGTCGCGCGGATCCTCCGGCGCCGCCGCGAGCTCGCGCGACTGCCCCGCGATCACCTGCCGCCCCGCCGTCCGCGGCGCCCGCAGCCCGACCTGGAGCTCGGTCCCCGGCGCGAGCCCGGTCAGCGGGAATTGCACGCGCAGCGGCGCGCCCACCGACACCGGCGCCGGCGTGAACACCCGCGGCCCGACCCGCAGCCCGCCCGCGAATTCGAGGTCGCCCGCGACCACGTGGCCCGCGCCCGCGCCCGCGTGCAGCGTCGGCCCGGGCGGCGGCTCGGCCAGCGCCGCGACGTCGCCGCAGCCCGCGAGCCACGCGCACGCGAGCCCGCCCGTACGTGTCCGCAGGGACATGTGCGGGCAGGACACCACGCCCGGCCCCGCGCCGCAAGGCCCGACCGCGCCCGCCCGCGCCCGCCGACGCCCGCCGCGGGCCGCGGGATTGCGATAACCTGCCCCGTCGTGAGCCCCCGCGCCCTCGTCCCGCTCCTCCTCCTCGTCGGCTGCGCCATCGGCGACGACGAGCCCACGCCGATGAGCTCCGCCAGCATGCCGACCATGCCCGGCTACGTGCCGACCACGGGCTTCGCCACCGACGTCCTGACCTCCGAGGTCGACCCGAGCGACGACCCCACGCCGGCCTCGAGCCCCTCCACCGATCCGCCCGACCCCGGCAGCACCTCCGGCGAGCCGCTGACCACCGGCCCCGCGCAGACCACCAGCGGCCCCGTCGACACCGGCGACGACACCACGACCACGCAGCCGCCCGACCCCGGCACCACCAACGTCGACACCGGCCCGCAGCCGTGCGAGGACACCTGCCTCGACCCGCCGAACCCCTGCTACGACAGCCCCGGCAACTGCATCAACGGCCTGTGCGACTACGCCCCCAGCGCCGACGCCAAGCCGTGCGACGACGGCGACGAGTGCACCACCAACGACGTGTGCAACGGCGCCGGCTCGTGCGGCGGCACCCCGCTCGACTGCGTCGCCCCCGGCCCCAACGCGACCGGCGGCACCTGCCAGAACGGGTCGTGCGCCTACGGCTGCGTCGACCCCTACGAGAACTGCGACGGCGACTGGGCCAACGGCTGCGAGGTCCCGACCGGCGTGGCCCACGTGTGCGACCAGAACGGCATCAGCCCCGACGGCTGCTGGACCGCCTACTGCGGCAACAGCAACAACGTCAAGGCGCACAACTTCGGCGCGTACTTCTGCATGGACTGCGCGACCTGCAACGAGCCCTCGCCCGGCCAGAACCAGTGGTGCAACCACACCACCGGCAAGTTCTACCCGTACGAGGCTGGCTCGTGCGGCTCGTACAACGACCTCGTGTGCGCGCCCTGAGCTGCGCGCCCCTCGCAGCGCCCGCACGCCCGCGCCCCGCCCGCGCGCAGCCCGCGTCCGCCCGCGCCTCGCCGGGCTCGCTGGCACATCCGCGGACCCGCGCCCAAGGAGCTCGCCGGCCATGCACGACCCCACGCGCCCCATCCACCTCGACTCCCTCTACCTCGTCGCCGGCATCGAGCTCGGCGGGCACGCGGTGCACCGCGTCCGCCTGGCCTACGGCGCGCTCGACGGTGACGCCCGCGCCCAGCTCACCCTCGACCCCAACAAGTGCACGCTCGACGCCTTCGGCGACCCGCTCGGCTGCACCCGCATGGCCGTGCGGACCCTCGACGTGAAGCTCACCCCCGTGACCACCGACGATCCGCGCCGCCTCTTCAGCGTCGAGGGCGAGGGCCTCGCGGCTCCGAGCCTGCGCCTCGTGCTCGTCGGCGACGCTCCGGCGGCCGCGCGCCTGCTCGTGGTCGGCGCCGCGGACGAGCTCACCGACGTCGTCCCGCTGCACCCGCGCGTCGGCTGACGTCTCGTCGCGCATCGACGCCGCGGACCGACGCCGCGGATCGACGACGCGCAGCGCCGAACCGCCGGCGCGCGGCGACGGCCCGCGCGGCGGCGTCGCGCGGGCCGGCGAGCAAACTCCGTCTTGTGCCGCGGAGGGCCCCGCGTTATTCGATCTCGAGTAGTTTGCAGCGCCAGTCGTCACCGTGGCGGACCAAGGTCCGCGCGCATCAGGTCGGCCATGGGCCGGCGCGTGTCGTCGTGCGATCGATCGGCGCCGCCGGCGTGCAGCTCGTCCGCAGCCTGCGTCACGTGCTGCCCCTGCCCGACGCCGACATCGCCGGGCTGCTGTTCATGGCCCCGTCGACGCTGCTCGCCGGCCTCGAGCCGCCGCAGGCCGAGGGCGTGGCCCGGCTGCTGCGGGACACCGGCGTCGACTGCGTCGTGCTCGGGCCCGACGACGTGATCGAGGACGGCGTCGGCGACCACGAGGTCGCTCTGGCGGTGCACGACGTGCAGCAGGTCCCGGCGATCCTCGTCGAGGTGATCAAGCTGCTCGGCGTCGACTCGACCACCGCGCGGGACCTCGTGTGCAGCGCCCCGGCGGTGCTGCTCGGGGGCATCTCCGGCGCCACCGTCGAGGCGCTGCGGGCCCGCTTCGCCCCGCTCGGCGCCGAGATCGACGCCAGCCGCACCGCCGACGCGGTCTTCGACCTGTACCTCGGCGAGTGCCCGCCCGCCGTCCGCGAGCGCGCGCTCGACCGGCTGCGCGCCGCCCTCGGCCGCCTCGAGGTCGCGGGCACCGCCGGCGCGCTCGTCGTGCCGGGCCTCGATCACGCGGCCGCCGCCCGCGCGTGGCGCGAGCTGGCGAGCGCCGACGTGCCCGCCCGCGTCGTCAACCGGGCGTTCGCCCGCTACGACGTCGTGCTCCACGCCGCGACCGACGGCGAGGCCCTGCGCCGCCACCTCACCGACCGCGCCGGCATGCCCGCGAGGGTCGTGCCGCGCGTGCTCGCCAGCCTGCCGGTGGTCGTCCACCGCGGGCTGCGGCACGCGGCGCTCGCCGAGATCACCGACGAGCTCGCCGCCGCCGGCGCGACGGCCGTGGTCGAGCCGCTCGCGTTCCAGCGCTTCGGCCTGACGCTCGGCGAGGTCCGCGAGGCCCGCCCGCTCGTGCCGGTCATCGCCGCGATCGCCGGCACCGACGAGTCGGCCGCGCTCGCCGGCCTGCGCGCCCGCCCGGCCCGCGTCGACGGGCGCTTCCCGCCGCTGCAGGCGCGCTGGCTGCAGCACGAGCTGCGCCGCGCCGGCGTCGAGGCCCGACTGGAGGCCACGTGACCGCCGTCGACACCCGCGCCCTCCACGTCGGCCTGACCGAGCAAGGCAAGCTCCACGCGCTGGCCGGCGAGCACAAGGCGGCCCTCGCCCACTACCGCGAGGCCATGGCGATCGCCGTGCGGACCGGCGAGCCCGAGGTGTTCTTCCGCCACAACCTCGAGTGCTCGCTCGAGTCGCTCGAGCTCATGGGCGCGACCGACGAGGTGCTGGCGTACTGCGACAGGGCGCTCGCGCTCTACCGCGAGCGCCCGCCGGCCCACGACGTCGCCGTCCGCGACCTCGCCCACGTCCACCAGCGGCGCGGCGTGGTCCTGCTGAAGCGCGGCGACCGCGAGGCCGCGCGCGCCGCCCTGGCCGAGAGCGTGCGCCTGCAGCCCGGCGCGATGCCGCTGGCGGCCACGCTGCTGCGCTGGGTCAGCGGCGGCCTGCACCTCGACGCCGCCCGCGTGCTCGCGGAGCAGCACCGCCACCGATTCTTCAGCGTCCGGCGCGACACCGTCGCGCCCGAGCGCGCCATCCCCCTGCCGGCCGCGCTGGCCGGCGACGCCGGCCCGTAGCGCCGACCCACCCCCGCAGGAGCACCGACCGTGGCCGACAACAACCCCGTGGGCATGATGCTCGAGACGCCGCTCCCGGCGCTGATCGAGATGCTCGGCCTGTCGATCGCCAACGCCCAGTACGCGCTCGACCGCAACGCCATCGCCATCGCCAAGCTGCTCGCCGCCGCCGACACCGGCGTGCGCATGCCCGGCGAGGACCGGACGCGCAGCATGCTCGAGATGGGGTTCGCGCCGACGTTCTATCACCTCACCGAGGCGACCATCGAGGCGCGCGTCGCCTTCAGCATCAGCGAGTCGAGCGAGTTCAAGGTCGGCGCCTCGGCCGGCATGAGCGTCGGCTTCTTCGCCGCCTCGGTGAACGCCAGCTACTCGCAGAAGTACTCGTTCGAGGCGACGGCTTCGAGCGCCATCCGCGCGAAGTTCGTCTCCGTCCCCCCGCCCCCCGTGTTCCAGGAGCTCCTGAGGGCATCGGTGGGCCGCACCGACAAACCCTGAGACACCCGAGGAGGACCCGATGGCAATCGGCCAAGAGTTGTTGAACGTACCCATGGGCGACATGATCCGGCAGATGGCGTTCGCCATCGCCGACGCCCAGCTCGAGCTCGACGAGTCGAGCGTCCGCGTCGCCGAGCTGATGAGCGGCGGCTGGCCGCTGCGCGACGAGGACGGCAACTTCGTCGACGCCGAGGGCAAGCCGACCGACAAGCCCGTGTTCGTCGACTCGCGGGTGTTCTTCGGCCGCGAGGTCGTCGACGGCGTCGAGAAGCCGGCCCGCGTGAGCATGATGGAGCTCGGCTTCACGCCGACCTTCTACCAGTTCATCGACACCATCATCGAGGTCAAGATCGCCATCAAGATCACCCGCGAGAGCGAGGTGAAGGCGACCAAGAAGGAGTCGGACGTCACGGTGTCGTCGCGCACGCGCAAGCGCTCGACGGTGGCGCGCAGCTCCTCGGCGATCCACGTGTCGACCGTCGACGCCACCTACGCCAGCAAGTACTCGTACAGCGCCGAGGGCTCGAGCTACCTGCGCACCAAGCTGGTCCCCGTGCCGCCGCCGCCGGTGCTCGAGGACCGCATCCGCCGCATGGTCGAGGCCGAGGCCGCCAAGGCCGCCGCCCCCCCGCCCGAGGAGCCCGGTCAAGGCAACCCCGACAACCCCTGAGAGAGGTGAACGGACATGGCAACCCCCAGCAGAACCAGCATCGGCCAGCAGCTGCTCGACGTCCCGTTCCCGGCGATGATCAAGAGCATGGGCCTGGCCGTCGCCGAGGCCCAGTTCGAGCTCGATCGCGTCGGCCTGCGCATGGCGCAGATGATGTCCGGCAAGTACGAGATCGAGGTCCCCGACCCCGACGACCCCGACGCCACGGTCGTCGAGCAGCGCGAGGCCTACGTCGACTTCGACGGCAAGAAGCTGTCGATGCTCGAGCTCGGCTTCACGCCGACGTTCTACCAGTTCGTCGACACCATCATCGAGGTCAAGATCTCGATCAGCATGAGCTACACCGCCGCGCACGAGCGCAAGGCCTCGAAGAGCTCGACCAACGCCGGGGTCGCGTTCGGCTTCATGTCGGGCGGCGTGCACGCCCGCTCGAGCTCGGTCAGCGCCTCGTTCGCGTCGAAGTACCAGTACTCGGCCGAGGGCTCGAGCCTGATGCGCACCAAGCTGGTCCCGGTCCCGCCGCCCGCGGTCCTCGAGGAGCGCATCCGCAGGATCGTCGAGCGCGAGCAGGCCGCGGCCGCGGCCGCGGAGCCCGGCGAGGGCGGCGGCTGACGCCCATGGCCGGCTACGTCGACTGGCAGGACCTGCTCGACGCCGACGCCGACCCGGCCCCGCCGGCGTCGACGTCGGCGCCCGGGGCCGCCGCGCCCGCGGACGTCGAGGCGTCGGCGCCCGCCGTCGCCGCGGCCCTGCCGCCCGAGCTGCAGGCGCTGCTGGCCGAGAAGCAGCGCCTCGAGGACCAGCTGCGCGCCATGTCCGGGGCCGCCGCGCCGGCCCCCGAGGACCCGCGCCGCGAGCGCTGCTTCCCGGTCAAGATCCACACCAAGGAGAGCCGCCTCGAGGACCGCCGCCTCGCGCGTCACGACGACCAGCTGCGCGCGCTGGCCCAGCAGGCGGCGGCCCGCTCGCTCGCGGCCCGCCGCGCCGAGCAGCGCCGCCACGCCGCCCGCGAGGCCGAGGCCGCCGATCGCCACCGCGAGTGGCTGCAGGCCCGCATCGCCGCGCTCGCGGCCGCCGAGGCCGAGGCCCGCGCGCTCGCCGAGGCCGCCGCCCGGGCCGCCGCCGACGCGAAGATCGGCCGGCGCTGGGCCGAGCAGCGCCAGCACGCCGCCGAGTCGCGCGCCGCCGAGGCCGAGCGCGCGCTCGCGTGGCAGCAGCGCCGCCAGGCCGACCGCGCCGCCGCGCTGGCGACCCGCGCGGCCGAGGCCCGCCACGCCGACGCCTGGCAGCAGCGCCGCCACGACGAGCGCAGCGCCGCGGCCACCAGCCGCACGCAGGCGCGCGAGCGCGAGCGCGCGGCCCAGGCCGAACGCGCCGAGCAGGCGCGCGACGGGCGGATGGCGGCCGCCCGTGAACTCGTGCAGTCTCGCCGCCGCGAGGCCCGTGACAGCGATCGCCGCCTCGACGATCGCCGACGAGAGAGGCGCCATGGCTGACGACTCGAACCAGATCGACGACCTCATCGAGACGACCCTCGACAACTACCTGCTGGCCCTGGCCCAGGGCATCCAGGAGGCGCAGCGACAGCTCGACCAGAGCGAGGTGCCCGGCCGACCCGGACAGCCGGCGGTCGGCTACCACCTGCCGCGCGTCGAGTTCGAGCTGAAGATGACGTTCGCCATGCGCGGCGCCCCGGGCGGCCCGTCCGACGCCGGCAAGTCGCCGACCAGCCGCACGCTGATGCTTGCCCCGGCCGCCCGCCAGGCCGCCGGCGACACCTACAGCGGCGAGGCGACCAGCACCATCCGCGGGGCGTTCGTCGCCGTCCCGATCACCGGCGTGCGCGCGGCGACCGTGCTGCGCTGCTCGCTCGTCCGCCGCGCGCCGCTCGAGATCGGGCTGGTCGCGCGCGTGACCGACGCGCTCGGCGCCCCGCAGGCCGGCGTGGCCGTGCAGGCCAACGTCGACCGCGAGCGCAGCGCCGAGCTGTCCGACGGCGCGGCGCCCTCGCCGAAGACCGAGCTCACCGCCGGCCTCGTCCGCACCGACGACGCCGGCTACGCCGAGACGACCCTGCGCATCGACCCCGACGAGCTCGCCGACGCCGTCGTCGTCGTCGTCGACGCGCCCGGCGCGACCGAGACCCTGATGATCCAGGTGCCCAGGGGCCAGGTTTAGCCCCGAGGAGTGAGACCGCATGTCGCTGACCATCACCGCCCGGATCGTCGACCGCGAGGACAAGCCGCGCGCGCAGCTCGACGCGCAGGTGCGCCTGTTCACCGTCGACGGCGCGCCCAAGGTGCTCGTCGCCGGCGCGACCGCCGAGGACGGCACGCTCGTGCTGCTGTCGCGGCTCAGCATCGTCGACTACCAGCCGCGCCTGCAGCTGCTGCTGCGGGTCGCCGACACGTTCGTCGTCGCCAGCGAGCGGCCGCTCGAGTTCAAGGCCGCGGCCTGCGACTTCGGCCAGCTCGTGTATCCCCCGGGGGACCGAGTCGACGGCGAAGCCCTCGACGCGCGGCCGTCCGCGCCGAGCGACGACGACGCGCTCGCCGCCCTGACCGTGCAGCTCACCAAGGCCAGGGACGAGGCCCTCGCCGCCCAGGCCCTGCAGCTCGGCAAGGCGAAGGACGAGGCCCTCGCCGCCCAGGCCCTGCAGCTCGGCAAGGCCAGGGACGAGGCCCTCGCCGCGCTCGCCGCCCAGCTGGGCGCCGCCCGCGACGCCGAGCGCGCGGCGGAGCAGCAGCAGCACGCGCAGGCGCTGGCCGACAAGGACGGCGAGCTCGCGCAGCTGCAGCAGCAGCTGGCGGCCGCGCAGGCCGTGGCGCCGCCCGAGGCGACCATCGCCGACCTCGCCCAGACCACCGCGTCGCAGCTCCAGCGCGTGCAGCGACGCCTGCGCGACGACCAGGCCGGCCTGCAGCTCGGCAAGGTCTCGCTGTCGCTGCGGGTGCTGCCCGGCAGCGACAGCGAGCGCGTGGCGCTGCCGCAGTCGCGCCACATCGAGAAGATCGGCGGCGGCGCGCTCGGCACGCTCGACCTCGCGTTCGTGCCCGAGACCCCGCCGAGCCAGCCGCGCCCGGGGCTGGTGGCCCCGCGCCTGCTCGGCTACACCGAGGCGCTGGCCCGCCGCAAGCTGGCGGAGCGCGGGCTCGGCGTGGAGATCGTGCATCAACTCGTGACCGACGCCGGCCAGCACGGCCGCGTCGTGCTGCAGCGCCCCAAGCCCGAGGCCGCGGTGACCGCGGGCTCGGTGGTCCTCATCGCCATCGGCAGACAGGATGAACATGACCCCCGACCGTCCTGAACAGATGCTCGACGCCCTCTCGGCCCCGCTCGGCGACCTGATCGCCGAGGTCGGTCGCAGCGTGGCCGAGGCCCAGAAGGCCCTCGACGCCGCGACCATCGACAACGTGCGCGCGCTCGCGGCCGCCTCCGGCCCCGACGACCCCGACCGCCTGCTGCGCCAGATCGGCTACCAGCCGACGTGGTACCAGATCCCCGAGGTCACCGCCGAGATCACCGTGGCCCTCGCGCTCACCGGCTCCGGCGAGACCAGCGGCAAGTCCAGCGCGCCGCGCATGCGCATGATGGCCGCCCCCGTCGACGCCTCGTACGCCAGCCGCTACAACTACGAGCTGAAGGCCGCGAGCTCGCTGAAGTTCCGCATCGTCCCGGTGCCGCCGTCGCCGACCGCCGAGCGCATGCGCGTGGTGCCGAAGGTCGTCGGCCTGACCCTCGCCGACGCCCGCGCCCGCCTCGCCGACGCCGACGTCCGCTTCCGCCTCGCCGACGAGCTGGCGCACGCCGACGACGCGGTCGTCGCCTCGCAGCAGCCCGAGCCCGGCGAGCTGCTGACCGGCGGCGCCGTCACCCTCGGCTTCTGAGCGGCCCGCCGCTCAGTCGGGGTGGAACCAGTTCGGCGCGGGCGCCTCGGGCCACTCCGGCTCGTAGCCGTCGGCGAGCGGCGTGCCCGCGGTGGACTGCTTGCCGAGCGCGTCGCAGGTCAGCACCGTCTCCTTGCCGAGCAGCCGCACCGTCGCGGTCAGCGGCCGCGCGAAGCGGTCGACGCTGGCGTCGCGGATCTCGAAGAACCGCCCGTACTCGTGCATCAGCGCCGGCAGCTTGAACCGCTCGAGCGGGCCGAGGTCGTAGAAGTCCTCGCGGACCGCCCCGTCGCCGAACTCGTTGCCGCGCGTGGCCGGGTAGTGCCTGGCCGGCACGTCCTTCAGCTGCAGCGGCGTGGCGATGTTGAAGTCGGGGAACTTGGTGAACGGCACGCCGCGCGGCTGGCGGAGCAGCGCGTGGGCCCGCGGCCAGCGCCGGATCCCGCCCGCGCCGACCTCGGCGTGGTCGATGCCCGAGCCGCGCATCACGCTGATCAGCGGGTGGTAGAAGTTGTGGCCGTTGGTCATGCGCAGCCAGTAGTCGCGCAGCCGCTTGAAGCGCCAGCCCCAGTTGTACGAGCGGACCTTCTCGTCGAACATGCTGATCGTCGGGTCCTCCTTCCTGCGGATCTTCGCCGCGCACTCCTTGATCCCGGTGTGGTAGCGGTTCCACTCGAGCAGCGACATGACCATGCGCGCGAGCCCCTTGGCGATCAGCGCGTCGTGGGCCTGGGCCATCTCCCACCACAGCTCGATGTCGTCGGTCTTGCCGTGCCCGGTGAGCGTGTCGAGCCAGGCGTCGTCGAGCGGCCGCTCGCTGAAGCGCCCCTCGCCGACGCCGCCCGGGTTGTGGTACGGCAGCTTGGGCGGGGGCTCCTTGCCCTCCTTGTCGGCCGGCCGCGACACCAGCGACGCCCGCAGGGCCTTGACGGCGGCGGCGTCCTTGGCGCGCAGGAAGCCCGAGACCAGCTGGCCGAGCCAGATCGCCCTGTCGCCGCGGGCCTTGGGGTCGGGCGCCTGCACTGGGATCGCCCAGTTGTGCACGCACATCGACACGAACGTGTAGCCCGCCTCGGTGAACGTCGCGCACACGCCCTCGTCGACGGTCGCGCGCGCGGTGATCCGCCGCTGGTTGACGTCGTTGACGCTCTTGCGCGTCAGCTCGTCCTCGGCGACCGCGATGAACGCCGCGATCACCTCCATCTCGCGGCCGTCGCGGTTCGAGAGGCGCTGGTAGGCGTGGTAGTACTTCTCGCTGTTCGACAGCGGCCCGTCGGCGAACTGCGAGTCGCTCGACTTGCCGACCCGGCCCTTGATCAGCTTGTTGTCGGTCTCGACCGTGAACGTCTCCGGCGGCGGCTGCGGCTGGTCCTTGACCGGCGCGACCCGGCCCTTGCCGCTCGGCGCCATCGTCCGCACGCCGTCGCCGCCGAGCGTGAAGCCGTACCAGTGGTGGCTGTCGTCCCACACCTGGATGTTGGGCGAGCCCTCGTCGAACAGGTCGATCGTCTGGATGTCGTAGATCGAGGTCGACGGCGACAGCTTGCGCTCCGTGACGTGCAGCCCGATCAGGTAGAACAGCTTGCGGATGTTCGGGTCCTTGACGATCTCGCACACGATCTGCGGCGCGCCGATGGCGAAGCCGACGCCGTAGCTGAACACGCAGTCGTCGTAGGTGTTGATCGACGGCGGGCTCGCCTCCTGGAACATCGTCGCCATCGCGCCCATGCGCGCGAACATCTGCGTGCGCGCCCTGGCCTGCACCGCGGGGTCGGGGTCGCCGAGCTTCGGGTCGTCGGTCGCCTCGAGCCACGGGCGCGCCCACTGGGCGTACAGCCAGGCGATGTACGGGTCGCTGCCCGGGGTCACGTACATCCACCCCTTGTCGGCGACCCACTGCATCGGTCGCCGCCGCTTCGGCGGCGCCGGGCGCTGCGCCAGCCGGGCCTGGCGCGCCTCCTCGCGCTCGGCGTCGGCCTGAGCTTTGGTCGCGAAGTCGACCCGCGGCAGCATGGCGCGCGCGGCCTTCGCTCCGAGCACGATCGGGTCGCTCGGGTCCAGCCGCCGCACGAACGGCGTCATCCAGCCCTTCGCCACGTAGAAGCCGGCCTGGCGCTGCGGCAGCAGCTTCAGGCCGCGGGCGAGCATCTCCTGCGGCGTCAGCTCGAACGGCGGCGGCCACGGGGTCGCGGGGATCTGGTCGGGGCCGATCGGCGGCGCGGGCCGCGTCGTGTACGGCGGCTTGCGCGACGAGTCCCAGCGGTGGGGGTAGCTGCTGCCCTCGAGCACGGCGAGCTGACCGGCGGTGTAGTGCCACCGCGGAAACTCCCACGCGGCGCCGTCGGGCGGGGCCGCCGGCTGGGGCCCGAGGCCGAGCTCCTGCGCCGTCTCGTCGTCGATGCGGAAGCGCGACAGCAGGTGGGCGAGCTCCTGGTGGCGCGGGATGTCGGGGTTCGGCTGCGGCGGCGGCTTGTTCGGCGGCCTGTCCTCGGCGGGGAGCGACGGCCCGCCGAGCTCGTCGGCGATGCGGGCGAACTCGGGGCTGATGCCCTCGATGCGCAGGATCTCCGCGATCGGCGAGTCCTCCTCCGGCGCCTCGGGCTCGTCGGGCTCGCCGTCGACGCGGCCAGCGATCTCGCCGATCAGCTCGGCGACCTTCTTCGGCCAGACGATCATGGGACCTCAGGGAGGGCTGGGGTTCTGCGGCTCGCCCTCGCCGGGCTGCGCCTGCGGATCGGGCTCCGGGTTCTGCACGCCGCCCGAGTCGCCGTCGCCGCCGCCCGGGTCGCCGCCGCCCGGCTGCGAGATGGACCCGCCGGTCTTGGCCTGCTCGCGCAGCAGGTCGAGGAACAGCGCCGGCGCCGGCACGGTGATCAACTTGGTGCGGATCAGCGACGAGCCGTTGACGTCGAACTGGTGCTTGCGGTGGTACTCGAGCTCGATCGGCGAGCCCTTCAGGGTGGCGCGCTGGTCCTCGCCGACCTGGATCTGGATGGTCATTCGGACCTCGATCTCGCTCTCGGCGAAGTGATAGAAGCTCGGCATGAAGCCGAGCTCGAGCAGCGACTTGGTGGTGGTGTTGCCGAGCACGTCCTTGATCTCGACGCGCGCCTGGCTGAGCATCGTCGCCACCTTCACCGCCGCCTGGTCGAGCCGGAGCTGGGCCTCCGCGATGCCGACGCCCAGCTTCTGGATGATCTGATCGATGGGCGCGGCGAGCAGGATGTCGCCGGGCATCATGTTGGACAGTTCGTCGATGTTTGGCATGGAGGACCATCTGCCGCGCACACCATCAACCGCGCGGCGTGACGGCATGGCAACACGCCTCGACGCACGGCGCAAGCTGCCCCGCCGTCGCCCTCCGCGCGCGTCGACGGTGACGCGCGGTGCATGCCCCGCGGCGGCTCACCCGGCCGTCAGCTGCGCGCGGTACGTCGCCGCCAGCTCCGCGAGCGGATGCGCGGCGCCGCCGCTGCGGGCGATGCTCGCGTCGATCTCGTCGAGCACCGCCAGCCCCCCGTCGCGGTCGCCGTGGCCGCGCGCCAGCACGATCGCGAGGCTCAGCTTGTTGGCCAGCACGTGCGGGTGGTCCGGCGAGGACGCGGCGGCGCTCATCGCCACGCCCGCGCGCAGCAGCGTCAGCGCCCCCGCGGCGCGCCCGACCGTGTACAGCACCACCCCGAGCTCGGTCGCCGCCATCGCCCCCTCGACGAACACACCCTCGTGCCGCGGCGCGAGCACGGCCAGCGCCGGCCCGAGGACCGCCTCCGCCTCGTCGAGCCGATCGAGGCGCTGGTACACGCGGGCCAGCGCGACCTGCACGCGCAGCAGCCGGCCGTGGTCGGCCGGCACCAGCGCGCGCAGCCCGGCCTGCGCCTGCGCGAGCGTCGACTCGGCCGCCGCGAGCGACCCGCCGAGCAGGTAGGCGAGCCCGAGGGCCGCGCGCGCGCTCGCCGTCTCGTAGTGGCCCTCGCCGAGCGTGCGCGCGAGCCCGGCGATCGCGGCCTGCAGCGGCGCCTCGGCCTCGGCCGGCTGCTGCGTCCAGACCAGCGTCTCGCCGAGGTTGGCCAGGCGGCGCAGCGTGTCGGGGTGGTCCTCGCCGAGCGCCGCGCGGCTGTCATCAAGCACCCGCGCCTGCAGCTCGCGCGCCGCCGCCAGCTCGCCGGCCCACACGCGCAGCGTCGCCAGGCGATCGCCGACCCGCAGCGCGTCGGCGCTGCGCGGGGGGAACCCGGCCGCGACCTCGGCGAGCAGCGCCTCGGCCTCGGGCACGCGCTGCAGGCGGCCCAGCGCCATCGCCCGGCGGACCCGCAGGCGCTGCAGCTCGCTGTGGTCGGGCGGGGAGCGGGCGGCCATCTCGGCGATCGCCGGCGCGAGCAGCTCGTCGATGCGCGCGTGCTCGCCGCGCGCCTCGCGGAGCTCGCACGCGCGGTGGAGCAGCGACCACGTCGTCGCGTGCAGCGCCCCGTGGCGGGCGAGCGCCAGCGCCAGCGCCTCCTCGATCAGCGCCAGCGCCTCGTCGTCGGCCCCGAGCCGCGCGAGGATCCGCCCGAACGAGGCCACCGCGTCGAGGCGGCGCGGGTGCTCCGCCCCGAACAGGCGCGTCAGGGTCGCGACCACGTCGGCCTGCTCCGCCCGCG
Organism: Myxococcales bacterium; assembly: GCA_016793465.1. The sequence goes on along the minus strand of JAEUJW010000041.1, from coordinate 41,100 downwards.
CCGCCGCGTGCTCGCCCTCGTCGGAGCGCAGCACGGCGTCGAGCTGGCGCAGGTCGAGCAGCATCACGTGCTCGGGCTCCCACAGCGCGCGCGCGGCGGCCAGCGCCGGGGCGAGCAGCGCCCGCGCCGGCGCCAGCTCGCCGAGCTCGCGCATGCTGTTGACGAGGCCCTTCGCCGCGGCCAGCGTCGACGGGTGGGTCGGCCCGTAGCGGGTCGCCCACACCATGTACACGCGCTCGTACAGCGCGCGCGCCCCGTGGTGGTCGCCGACCGCCGCCTTCGCGGTCGCCAGCGACGTCTGGGCGTAGAGCAGCTCGGGCCGCTCGGGCGGGCCGAGCTGCTCGCGCCGGGCCACGACCTCCGCGAGGATCTCGCGGGCCGCCGCCATCTGCCCGAGGCAGTGCAGCGACACCGCGATGTTGGTGCGCAGCTGCAGGGCCATGTGCTCGTCGAAGCCCGGCAGCGCCTCGACCGTGCGCCACAGCGCCTGCTGCAGGCGCAGCGCGGCCGCCGTGTCGCCGCGGGCCGACAGCGTGATCGCCAGGTTGTTGACCGCCGCGACGCGGTACGGCGACTCGGGGGGCAGGTGCGCCTCGGCCAGCTCGAGCACGCGCCGCTGGACCCGCTCGGCCTCGGCGTAGCGGCCCTGCGCGGTGTACAGCAGCCCGACCGCGTGGCCGAGCTCGATCAGCCCGGTCGTCACGTCCTCGGCGCGCAGCACCAGCGCCTCGGCGTGGACCGCGAGCGCGCCGAGCTCGGCCCAGCGGGTCGGCTCGTCGAGCGCCGCGAACGGCAGCAGGCGCATCAGCGCCGCGCACGCGTCGGCCCGCTCGGCCGCGCCGCACAGCCCGCGCAGGAAGTCGGCGAGCACGCGGTGCATCGACCCGAACCTCTGGCCGGAGATCCCGGTGACGAAGCTGCGGGCCGCGAGGACCGCCCGGGCCGCGCGCGAGGCCCCCGGGGCCAGCGCCTTGACGAGCGCGGTCGGCAGCGGCTCCGGCCCGCACTGCGCCAGCCGCAGCGCCAGCGCGCGGGCCTCGGCCGGCAGCAGCTCGTAGCTGAGCCGCAGGCTGTCGATCAGCGGCGACAGCCCGGCGCCCGCGCCCGCGGTCCGCAGCACCTGCTGCGTCTCGGTCAGCACCTGCGCCACCCGGCCGGTCCGCACCTGCACGATCAGGTCGGCCGGCGACAGGTCGCCGAGGTCGAGGCTGCGGGCCAGCAGCTCGAGCGCCAGCGGCATGCCGCCGACCCAGCGGACCACCGCCGCCGCGTCCTCGGCCGGCACGGCGCCCGCCGGCAGCCCCGCGGTCAGCAGCGCCGCGCCCTCGGCCTCGCCGAGGGGCGCCAGCTCGATCACCTGCGCACCCTCGACGTCGGGCCGCATGCGCGACGTCATCAGCACCGCGACCTCGCCCCAGCGCGGGCACCACACCGCGGGTCCGGCCGCGTCGCCCTCGGGCAGGTGATCCAGCACCCACAGCTGGGCCTGCCCCGGTCGGTGGGCCCGCGTCGCCGCGGCCAGCTCGTCGGCGACCGCCAGCCCGCGCTGCTGCAGGTCGGCCAGCGTCGGCGCGTCCGGCCGCAGCCGGCGCAGCGCCGCGTGCTGGACCGCCTCGCGGCGCTCCGGCCGCGACGCGTCGAGCCACCACACCCCGCCCGGGAAGCGCGCCCGCGCCTGCCACACCAGCTCGAGCGCCACCCGCGTCTTGCCGAGCCCGCCCGGGGCCACCAGCGCGAGCGCCGGCGGCGGGCTGGCGGCCAGCCCGGCGATCAGCGCGTCGACCAGCGGCTGGCGGCCGACGAACCGCTCGCCGAGCGTCAGCGGCAGCGGCGACTCGCTCCACACCGGGGCCGCGATCGACGTGTCCGCCGGGACATGTCCCGAGGGCCCGCTCGGCGGCAGCAGCGGCGAGCCGGCCGCGCGCGCGTGCAGGACCGGCGCGACCAGGTCGCGGCGCTCCGCGACGGCCGAGCAGGCCTCGGCGAGCGCGAGGTCGACGTGCCCGTGCGCGCGCAGCTGGCGGTAGAACGGCCGCACGAGCTCGTTGGCGGTGTCGATCGTGACCGGCTCGCTCATCGCCACCACCGCCGGCGCGCCGAGCTCGCGGCACAGCCGCACCGCCAGCCCGCCGAGCGCGCCCTCGGCCTGCGGCGCGGCCGTCTCGCACGCGGACAGGAACCACAGCAGCGGCAGCCCGACCTCGCCCCCGAGCCGCCCGAGCCGCCGCAGCAGCTTGTCGGCCGGCGCCGGCGCGGTCGTCTCGTCGTCGTCGGCGAGGTACAGCACCGTCTCGCCGCTCCGCGTGTACGCCCCGTGGCAGACCACGTGCACCGCCGCGTACACGCGCGCGGTCAGCTGCTCGCACAGCCCCTCGAGCGTCGGCGCCCCGACCGCGCGCGGCACGGCGAACGCCAGCACGTCGACCGGCCACGGCGACAGCGCCGCGCGCACCCCGTCGATCGTCGCCAGCGTGTCGAAGCCCTGCATGCCGTAGTCGGCGAGGTCGCTCGGGCTGGTGACCAGCACCAGCGCCCGCGGCTCGGCCGGCGGCGCGTAGGCGCGGTCGCTGCGGCTGGCGACCCGCAGGGTGAACGGCGTGCGCTGGTCGCAGCGCAGGAAGTCCCACCCGGCGTCGAACGGCGCGCACAGCCGCTCCCAGCGCAGCGTCCGCAGCTCCGGCGCGAGCACCTCGAGCACCACGTGCAGCCGCTCGCGCCCGCGGGCCCGCGCCCGCTGCCACGCGCCGAGCGCCTCGCCCCGCCACAGCGCCTCGCCGAGCAGCCGCCCGTACTCCTGCGGCGTCGCGCAGGCCAGCAGCGCCTCGGCGTCGACGGCGAAGCGGCCCTCGCCGCGGATCGCCAGGGCCGTGCCCGGCGTGCGCTCGGCCCACGCCACCGGGAAGCCGTCGGCGTCGGCCGTCGCCGCGATCACCACCTCGAGCACGTGCGCCGCACCCCCCACCCCATCCATCGCCGCGATCATAGCCGGTCCGCCCCGCCCGCCGCCTGTCCGCGAGGCCAGGTAGAGCCCGCCCGCCCGCGCGGCCGTACAGACCGCCCTCGTCCCCGCCGCCCCGCCGACGCCCCGCCGTGCCCCCACTCCCCGAGCGCGCCTGACTCACACGCCGCGGACGCGCGCGGGCCCCGATCGACCCGGCCACCCGCGGAGCTTTTGCCATATAAGGCGCGCGCATGACCCCCCGCCTCGTCCCCGCCCTCGTCCTCCTGCTCGCCGCGACAGCCTGCTCGGGCGACAAGGACGCCGCCACCACCGCCCTCACCACCCTGTTCCCCGACACCGACCCGACCGAGGCCTACGGCGAAGCCGGGACCAACCCGACCTCCGCCGCGACGTCCGGCGAGCCGTCGACCGGCGCCGGCGAGACGGCCGGCGCGGCGACGTCCGACGGCTCCGACTCCGACCCCTCGAACGTCGCCGTCACCGGCGACACCGCCGACACCAGCGACACCGCCGACACCGCCGCCACCGGCGGCAGCTCGACCGACGCCGCCACCAGCGAGCCGGCGCCGACCGACGGCCCCGGCGTGCTGCCCGGCGAGACCGGCCTCGACGCCAGCTGCCGCCGCTACGTCGAGTGCGGCGGCACCTACTACGCCGACGCCCAGGCCTGCGTCGACGCGAGCCTCGGCTACTGGGGCGAGTGCCCCTCGCGACGCGAGGCGCTCGACGCCTTCGGCGCCTGCATGTCGGAGCTGGCGTGCGACACCTACGACCCCGACGCCTACAACCCCGGCGACACCCCGTGCGCGGACCAGTGGGCCGCGCTCAACGAGTCCGAGCCGTGTTGAGTGTGAGCCGCTCGCCCGCGCGACAAACCACAAAAACGCCGCCGCCCCGCGGCCCCGCGACACCGATGTCGTGACCGTTCGCGGCGGCCGCCGCCGGCGCCGTCGCCCGGCCCGTCGGCGACCCGCCCTATACTGCGCGCTGGCATGTCCGCCCCGCGCAGCACCGGGACGTCGCTGTGGCTGGCGCTGCTCGCCGGCGCCTGCGACCCGCCGACGGCGCCGCCGCGGCCGCCCGTTCCGCGACCTGTCCGATCGGCCATCCCCTCGCACGCCGAGGGCCCCGCGCTGGCCATCGCCGCCGGCAACTTCCACACCTGCGCCCTGCTGCGCGACGGCAGCGTGCAGTGCTGGGGCATGGGCGCCGCCGGTCAGCTCGGCGACGGCGCCGCCGTCCAGCGCGACACCCCCGTCCGCGCCGGCGAGCTCGACGACGCCGTCCAGATCGCCGCCGAGGGCAACCGCAGCTGCGCCGTGCGCCGCGGCGGCGAGCTGTGGTGCTGGGGTCACGGCGCCGCCACCGAGCTCGGCGACGAGGGCCCGGGCGACCGCAGCCGCCCGGTCCGCATCCCCGTGTGGAGCGACGTGACCCGCGTCGCGCTCGCGCTCGACCACGACTGCGCGCTCGTCCGCGGCGGCCACGCCGTGTGCCGCGGCGCCAACGTGCACGGCGAGCTCGGCGACGGCTCCCGCGCCCCGCGCGACCGCCCGGTGCGCGTGCTCGGCCTCGACCGCCCCGACGAGCTCGGCCTCGGCTACGGCTTCGGCTGCGCCCGCCAGGGCCCCGACGTGCTGTGCTGGGGCTGGTGCGCCGACGGCCGCTGCGGCGTCGACACCACCGCCGACCGCGCCGCCCCCGCGGTCGTGCCCGGCCTGCCCGCCGCGCTCGACCTCGCCGTCGGCCACGACCACGCCTGCGCCCTCGTCGACGACGGCTCGGTGCGCTGCTGGGGCGGCAACGTGTTCGGCCAGCTCGGCGACGGCAGCGACGAGACCTCGCGCGTGCCCGTGGCCGTGCACCGCCTCCTCGACGTCGTCGCCGTGCACGCCGACCAGCAGCGCACCACCGCCGTGCTGGCCGACGGGACAGCCCGCGCCTGGGGCCGCGACGGCGGCGACGGGCGCGTGCTGTGGCCCGCCTGCGCCACCCCGCGGACCCGCCACCCGGTGGCCCGCCGCGGCGCCGTGTGGATCAGCGGCCCGGCCGAGCTGTTCTGCCCGACCCCCGCCCCGGTCCACGACCTCGCCGGCGTCGCCGAGGTCGTCAGCGCCGGTCTGCACGCGTGCGCCCTGCTGCGCGGCGGCCAGGTGTGGTGCTGGGGAAGCGACGCCTACGGCAGCCTCGGCGACGCCGGCGCCGGCGATCGGGAACTCCCGGTCCGGGTCGACCTGCGATTGTCGGCGACGCCGTCGCCGCGGTAGACCCTTGCCCCTGGTGGACGACCCCCGAACCCGCGACGAACTGCTGGCCGAGATCGATGACCTGCGCCGCCAGCTCGCCCGCCGGCGCTCGACCCCCGGCGACTCCGAGGAGCTGCGCCTCATCCTCGACGCCGTCCCGGCGCTCGTCTCGTACGTCGACGCCGGCGAGACCTACTGCCTCGTCAATCGCCACTACGAGGAGTGGTTCGGCCGCCCGCGCCGCGAGATCCTCGGCCTCACCCTCCGCGAGTTCCTCGGCGAGGCCGCCTACGAGATCCTGCGCCCGCACGTGCGCGCCGCCCTGGCCGGCGAGCACGTCGAGTACACCACCGCGATCGACTACCCCAACGGCCGCCGCCACATCCGGGCCACCTACACCCCGCACCTGGCCGCCGACGGGGCCGTGCTCGGCTACGTCTCGCTCGTGCTCGACGTCTCCTCGGCGCAGCGCGACCGCGAGGGCCTGCGCTTCCTCGCCCAGGCCAGCCAGGCGCTCGGCACCTCCCTCGACTTCGCGACCACGCTGCAGACGGTGACCAGCCTGGCGGTGCCGCGGCTCGGCGAGTGGTGCAGCGTGTACCTCGTGCGCCAGGGCGACCCCGACCGCACCATCGACCTCGTGGCCGTCAGCCACGTCGAGCCCGCGCGGGCCGCCGAGATCCGCGAGGTGCACCGCCGCTGGCCGCCCGACCGCGACTCCGCGTTCGGCCTCACCCGCCTGCTGCGCGACGGCAAGACCCGCCTCGTGCCCCGCGTCGACCCCGACAACTACCGCCGCCTCGCCCGCGACGACGAGCACGCCGCGGCGCTGCGCCGCCTCGGCGCCACCTCGTGGATCATCACGCCGCTCGTCAGCCACGAGCACGTGTTCGGGGCCATCTCGCTCGGCCTCACCGACCCCGAGCGGCAGTTCGACCCCGCCGACGTCGCCCTGCTCGAGGAGCTGGCCCGCCGCGCCGCCGCCGCCCTCGAGAACGCCCGCCTGTTCGCCGCGGCCCAGCGCGAGCGCGCCCGCGCCGAGGAGGCCAACCAGGCCAAGGACCTGTTCCTCAGCAACCTGTCCCACGAGCTGCGCACCCCGCTGACCGCCGTGCTCGGCTGGACCCGCCTGCTCCGCACCCCCGGCCTGTCCGACGAGCGCCGCGAGCACGGCCTCGACACCATCGACCGCAACGCCCGCGCCCAGGTCGCCATCGTCGAGGACATCCTCGACATCGGCCGCATCGTCACCGGCAAGCTCCGCCTCGACCTCCGTCCGCTCGACTTCATCCCCCTGCTCGCCTCCACCGTCGAGTCGGTGCGACCGTCCGCCGACGCCCGCGGCGTCGCCCTGCTCGTCGCCCACGACCTCGCCGGCGCCCCCGCGGTCCCGGTCGTGCGCGGCGACCCCGACCGCCTGCAGCAGGTGCTGTGGAACCTGCTGACCAACGCCCTGAAGTTCACCCCGCGCGGCGGCAGCGTGCGCGTCGCGCTGTCCGCCGACGAGCGCGAGCTGGCGCTCGCCGTCCATGACACCGGCGAGGGCATCGCCCCCGAGTTCCTGCCCCACGTGTTCGACCGCTTCCGCCAGGCCGACGCCAGCACCACCCGCGCCCACGGCGGCCTCGGCCTCGGCCTCGCGATCGTCCGCCACCTGGTCGAGCTGCACGGCGGCAGCGTCGAGGCCCACAGCGACGGCCCCGGCCGCGGCTCGCGGTTCGTCGTGCGCCTGCCGCTGCTGCCCGCGGACGGCCCGGCCCGGGCCCGCGAGCCCCGCCCGCGCGGCGAGCCGCCGACCGACGCCCCCCTGCTCGCGCGCCCGCCCGACCTCGCCGGCCTGCGCGTGCTCGTCGTCGACGACGAGCCCGACACCCGCGACCTCGTGGTCGGCATGCTGGGGCCGTGCCGCGCGCAGGTCACCGCCGTCGCCTCGGTCGGCGAGGCGCTCGCCCACATCGAGCAGCAGCGCTTCGACATCATCGTCAGCGACATCGCCATGCCGCACGCCGACGGCTACGCCCTGATCCGCGAGCTCCGCGCCCGCCCGCTCGACCGCGGCGGCCGCACCCCGACGGTCGCGCTGACCGCCTACGCCCGCGCCGAGGACCGCACCCGGGCCCTGCTCGCCGGCTTCGACCGCCACCTCGCCAAGCCGATCGAACCCGCCGACCTCCTGCTCACCCTCGCCGACCTGTGCGGCCGCCAGCGCCCGCCGTGACCGCGGCGGCGACGCGCCGCCCGCGGCGCGTTCGACCGCCAGGACCGCCGGCCCGAGCCGTGACCGCGACGGCGCCGAGCCGATCGCGGCGCGTGCGTCCCTCGCCGGCTCACCGACCGCCGGATCGCCGACTCCGCCGTGACCACGACGGCGCCGAGCCGATCGCGGCGGCGCGCGTCCCTCACCCACCTCGCCGACCGCCATGACCGTTCGACCCCGCCGTGACCACGACGGCGCCGAGCCGATCGCGGCGGCGCGCGTCCCTCACCCACCTCGCCGACCGCCATGACCGTTCGACTCCGCCGTGACCACGACGGCGCCGAGCCGATCGCGGCGGCGCGCGTCCCTCACCCACCTCGCCGACCGCCATGACCGTTCGACCCCGCCGTGACCGCGACGTCGTCGGCGAGCCGATCGCGGCGCGTGGGCCCCCGCGCCTGCGCACGCGCTGACCAGGCCGCTACGAGCGCCGCGCCGCCCGGCGGATGGGCTCCTGGCGGGGCGTCGCGATCAGCTCGTGGCGGTGCGCCTCGGCGTACGCGCGGGCCAGCGGGACCAGCTCGCTGTCGAGCAGCGCGTAGCTGCGGTCGGGCTCGTGGCCGTCGATCGCCCGCCAGTCGCCCGGCCTCCGGCCCCGCACGGCGCGCACCCAGGCGACGTCGTCCTCGCCGGTGAACTCGGCGCCCTGGTGGGCCGCGAGCGCGACGCCCATGACCAGCAGCGCGCGCAGCCGCATCGCTCCGAGGGCCCCGAGCGCGTGGTGGGCGCGGCGGATGTCGGCCCCGCGAGCCTGGCTGAGCCACACCTCGAAGCCGTTGCCGCCGACCATCGCCTGCATCGAGTGGACGGCCTCGAGCACGCGGACCGGCTCGGGCAGCGCCGCGATCATCGCCTCGTCCCACGCGAGGTCCTCGTGGGTGCGCGCGACCTGACGACCGATCCAGCACAGCAGGGCGTCGAGGGCGAGCCCGCCCGCGCGCACGACCTCGTCCGCCGGGGCGCGCACGTACGGCGGCGCCGCGGCCGGCCGATCCGGCAGGAGCCGCCCCAGCCACGGGTACGTCAGGTAGTACCGGCGATAGTCGTCGCCGCTGGCGCCGCGGGGCAGCGCGGACAGCGGCAGGCCGACGGCGAGGTAGCCGATCGCCCAGCTGCGCCGCACGACCTCGCGGTCGGCCGCCCGCGCGAGGGTCGTCAGCGCCGTCAGCTGGCCCTCGAGACAGGCGATCACCCGCGGGTCGAGCAGCTGCCCGCGCTCGCAGATCGACAGCCCGCCGGCGGTCTCGCGCTTGTCGACGGCCGAGGTGCGGACGCCGAGGCTCACGCCCCAGGGCGTGACGAGCAGCGGGCCCTCGCAGTGACAGCGCGGGTCGGGCGGCTCGAGCGTCGCCGCGTCGAGGTCGATGCGGCACAGCTCGCCGACGATCGGCAGGTGCCTGGCGAGCAGGCCCCCGATCGCGTCGAGCACCGCGCGCTCCGCGTCGTCGATCACGGGGCGGCACTATACCACCGGCGCCCCGCCGCGGAGGCCGTGCGGGCCGCCCCCCGCATCACCCGCGCCGACGCGCCGTGACCGGGCCGCTCAGTACGGCCGCGACGCCGCGGCCTTCAGCCCGCCCGTCACCACCCGCGATTCTGCGAGCCGCTCGACCGTGCGAGCGTACGACTTGTCCGCGCGGACCAGCGCCGCCGGCGAGAACCCGTGCTTCGCCTGGAACAGGGCGTGGTTGTGGGCGCCGCCGATCGACAGCACGTCCTTGATGTCCGCGATCTCGTCGAGCTCTCGCAGGTCCTCGGCCCAGCGCGCCAGTTGGGCCAGATCGCCGGGCAACGCCAGCACTCGCCGCAGATACGTCACGTTGGCGAACGCCCAGCTCTCCATCTCGAAGAACGGCATCGCCAGGATCAACGCTCCGTCGAGGTCGTCCGCGGTCGCTAGCATCGCCGCGACATCGCGCTTGAACCGCGGCCAGTGCTCGACGAGCGACGCGCACGTCTCCCGCTCGAGATACACCTCGTCCGCGTCGACGTGAAAGAACACCACCCGCCCGAGCTTCAGCTCGGTCGCCACCGCCCGGATCAACTCGCGTCGCAGCGCCTTTTCGCCGGGTCTGCCGCGCTCGCGCTGCTTCCAGTGGCTGCCCGAGATCCGCGCGCTGCGCACCGGCTGCACCGGCAACACCTCGACGTGATTGGACTTCACCGCCGGGCAGACGTGCCGCAGCATCCCGAACAGGACCTCGCGCAGCGCCGCGAAGTCGTTCTTCGCGTCGGCGCCGTCCTCGGAGTACAGCACGAACGTGATCGCCGGCTCCGCGCTCACCACAGCCCCTCGGCCCGCAGCACGTCGCTCGGGTTCTGGATCGCCACCTCGATCTTTTTGAAGATCTCGCCCGCGGTCTCCGCGTCGAGCAGCGACACCCGCTGCCGCCCCTCCGCGTCGCGCTGGACGATGTGGATCTTCTCCTGCACGTCCTGCACGCTGTCGAAGTTCGTGTAGTCGATCACCATCTTGTTGTGGCTCACGAGGAACAGCTGCCGGTCACCCCACAAATTTAATAGGGTCTCCACGAGACGTGGGTGCATCCCGTTGTCGATCTCGTCGACAAGCACCGGCACCGGCGGATGCACCAGCGAGACGATGCCCGCGTACAGATAGCGCCGCTGTCCGAACGTGAGCTTCGAGTCCGCGAGCGTGACGCCCCCGCCGAACACCGCCTTGAGGCCGACGCCGCGGCACTCGATCTCGGTGGCAGTCGTCCCGACCACGTTCGGGACCAATTGTACGGAGATGACCCCCAACGGCCGCAACAGAGCGGCTATCGCGTCAGCCTCGTCCGGCAACAGCGATGTCAGCTCGAGCCCCGCGTGAAACACCGACTCCTTCGCCGACACCGCCAGTCGGGCGATAAGCGGCGCGAGCTCGCGGAGGAGCGACGGACCGACGGACCCCTGGACCTGGAGCGACCAACGCGAGGGCGGGTAGAACGTGATCGCCAGGTCCTCGATGAGCGCGCGCACCTGATGATCGGACTCGCCGAGATAGTTCACGTCCGCGGCGGCAGCGATGGCGACGAAGATGCGCCGCAACACTCCGCTCTTGACCTCCCGCACTCCGGGGCGGACAAGGCCCATGCTCTTCCAGGTCACCCGCTCCTCGAGCGCGGGCGAGGCGAGGCGATAGACGACCTCCTGTCCCTTGACCTCGTACTGCAGATCGACCGTGGCGCTCCGACAGCGCATCGCAGCCACCAGCCCCGACGACGTCGATGCATCGTCGGCCTCTGGCCGCTCGAACGCTCGCTCGTATCGTACGCGGCCCGCCGTCACCATCTCGGATCCGTCGACGAGCGTGTCCGCCGCCACCTCGAATTCCACGTCGAACGAGCGCTCGAGCAGCTCGCGGAAGTCGAGGGTCAGCACCGCCTGGATCAGCTTCAGGAGCCGCGTCTTGCCTGCCCCGTTGACCCCCAGCAGCAGGTTCTCACGCGACGAGAACTCGATGCGCACCGGCTCGAACTGCTCGTACGCGTGGATCTGCAGCCAGCGCAGGTGATAAGGGGGCATGGGCGGCCGACTCTAGAGCATCCCCACGGCTCCGTCCAGCCGAGGGCCCCGCTCACGCCCAGGCGACGACCACTTCGCGGGGGCCGTGGTACGGCAGGCGTCCGTGCGACACCGAGAAGTTGTCGAGGATCACCATGTCGCCGGACTGCCACGGCGTGGCGATCATGCGCCGCCAGATCTCGTCGCGCACGTGCTCGAGGTCCTCGACCGCGATCTCGCGGCCGTCGCGGTACGTGCAGTGCAGCGCCTGATCCTCGGTCCTCGTGAGGCGCTTCTTGGCGGCGATCATCGCCTGGGCCGCGCGCCACCAGAACAGCGTGCGCAGCTCGCCGGTCCTGCGATAGACCCGCCGCAGCTCGGACGCCGCCGACGACAGGTGGAACACCTGCGAGTGGTTGAACCACACCGGCGCGCCGGACTCGGGGTGCGCGCGCAGGGCCGAGTGCTCCGAGACCAGGCGCAGGCGGTCGCCGGGGCCCCAGTGCACGTCGGTGTACACGCCCTCCTTCGCGCACTTGGCCTCGACGACCGCGCGGTCGGTGGTCTGGAACACCTCGTCCCAGCGCTTCAGCTGCCACAGGTCGTGGCGGCCGGCGCCCGAGGGTCCGCCGTAGTTGCGGATGATGCGGATGCCGCCGCGTTCGAACCGCCCGCGCACCGCCGGGTCGAGGCCGGCGGCGACCGCCCGCATGTCGGCCAGCGGGGTCTCCCCGCCGCGCCGCGCCGCCACCAGGCAGCCGAACATCAGCCGGCGCGGCGGCGTGCCGAGGAACGACATCTCGTTGTGCTGGGGGATCGGGTAGTGCGGCGGCAGCTCGCTCGCCGAGAACACGTACGGCGTGCGCGCGTCTCGCGGCGACGTCCCGAGGTACTCGTTCTTCAGCGCCGGCTCGACCGCCCGCGCGGCCGCCTCGAAGGCCTCGGCGGTGGCCAGCCCGAAGCCCCGCAGCAGCGCCATGCCGCGGGTGCGCAGCTGGTCGTCGATCCACCCGCGGTGCCCGTCGATGAACTCGAGCACCCCGCCGGGCGCGCCCGTGGCCACCGGCAGGGCCTCGTCGGCCGGGTTGCGGATCAGCGAGAACGTCGCGGTCGCCATCGCCGCACGCTATCACACCTGCGGCGCCGCCGCGCCGGGCTCACAGCGGCGGCGTCGGCGAGGCGACCTGCTGGCGCACCGGGGCCGAGTACGGGAAGCGCGGCACGCTCATCGACGCGGTGAACACCTCGCCGACGTCGCCGGTGTAGTCGTCCTCGAGCTTGAAGTAGGCGCCGCCGCGGCCGTGCGACCAGCCGAGGATGAAGCGCGGGTCGGCGGCCACGGCCGGGGCCCGCTCGGCGAACAGGCGCAGCAGCGGGTGGTGGCCCGGGACCTGCTCGCGCGCGTGGCCGGCGACGTAGAAGCACACGCGCTCGATGTCGGCGCTGTCCCAGCGGAACGTGAAGCCGATGCAGCCGGCGCGCATGGCGTGGGCCAGCGCCGCCTCCGACGGCGCGGCGAAGCCGAGGCGTCGGCACGTCGCGCCGAGCAGCTCGGGGCCGGTGTGGCTGGCGTGCGACGGGCGGAAGTACAGGTTGGTCGAGCGCTGCAGGTAGTCGACGCCGACGATGGTCGTGGCGTCGAGGTGGAGCTCGCGCAGCAGCGGCAGGCTGGCCCGCAGCCCGCGCGGCGCCTGCGGCAGGTCGGCGAACGCCCGCGGCTCGACCGCGTGGGCGAGGAACGTCCAGATCTTGGTCAGGCCGTGGCAGGCCTCGAAGTCGGCGCCGTAGCCGAGGGCCTGGTAGCGCTCCTCGAGCCGCGGCAGCCAGGCGAAGCTCGGGTGGTCGCTGGCCTTCAGCTCCTCGGCGGCGACGGCGATCTCGAGCGGGTGGCGGCCGCTCGCTAGGTCGAGGTAGCGGAAGCACAGGTCGCGCTTGCCGGGCGGGTGCGTGGTCGTCCGGATCTGCACCGAGCGGCGCGTGAACCCGTCCTCGAAGGTCGTCAGGACCCGCCGGAGGACCGCCTCCGACCACGGCGCCTCGGTCATGCGCGCGGACTCGATGAGGTGTTGCGTGAGCGTCTCGACTGAACGGTCCACGGTATTTCGGGTCATGGTGCGTCCCTGCCCCGCGGCGATAGCACGAAATCGCGCCTGTCGCCCAGAACTTCGCGCGCGGCGCCCTGGACACAAATCCAGCCGCCGCGATGCGGACGCCTGCACTACCGGCGACGCCTCAGGACGGCGGGCGGGCGCGGGGCAGCGTGAAGTAGAAGGTGCTGCCGGCGCCGAGCTCGCTGGTGAGGCCGACCGAGCCGTCGAGGCGATCGGCGATGCGCTTGACGATCGAGAGGCCGAGGCCGTGGCCCTCGGCGCGCGCCCCCTCGAGGCGGGTGAACTCGGCGAACACCCGCTCCTGCTCGGCGGCGGAGATGCCGGGCCCGTTGTCGCGGACCCAGAAGCGGACGTGCTCGTCGCCCTCGAGCGTCGCGCCGACCTGCACGCGCGGCGGACGTCCGCCGTACTTCATGGCGTTGCTGAGGTAGTTGGCCCAGATCTCCTCGATCCACGGCGCGTGCCCGAGGGCGGTCGGCCACTGCCCGGGCCCCTCGACGGTCACGCCGTACTCGCCGAGCATGGCGTCGAGGCGGGCCAGCGCGCCCTGCACCACCGCCTCCATGTCGACCGGCGCCATCTTCACCTGACCCTTGCGCACGCTGGCCAGCAGCAGCAGCTCGTTGACGATGCGCACGGTGTGCTCGCCGCTCTTCTCGATGCGGCCGAGGACCTCGAGCAGCTCGTCGCGATCGACGGCCTCGAGGTCGTCGAGCAGGTAGCGGGCGTAGCCGGCGATGGTGCCGAGCGGGTTCTTCAGGTCGTGGGCGACGGTGCGGGCGAACGCGTCGAGCTCCTGGTTGCTGAGGACCAGCGAGGCGTTGGCCTCGCGCAGCTCGGCGGTGCGGCGCTCGACCATCCGCTCGAGGTTGCTAAACAGGTCCGAGTTCTCGAGGCTGATCGCCATCTGGGCCGCGAGCATGCGCAGGAAGCTCAGGCGCGCCTCGGAGAACGCGCCGTCGGACACCGAGTTCTCGAGGTAGAGCACGCCGACCAGCCGCGACTGGTTGACCAGCGGCATGCACAGCAGCGAGCGCACGTGCGCGGCGGCGAGGTACGGGTCCTCGCCGAGCGGGCCGCCGGGCGCCGGCCCGTCGCGGACCACGACCTCGCGGGTGCGGGCCACGTAGTGCAGCACCGACGTCGCCAGGCGATCGCCGCCGACCGGCGCGCCGCGGGTGATGCTGATGCCGCCGGGGGCCATGCGGCCCTCGACCGTGCATTCCCACGCGCCCTCGCGCTGCTGCAGCAGCGCCCCGCGGTCGGCCCCGGCCGACTCCATCACGACCTTGATCAGGGCGTCGAGCAGGCGCTCCTGCACGATCTCGCTCGAGATGGCCTGCGAGGCCCGCAGCACGCTGGTGAGGTCGAGCGACGAGGCCAGCGACGAGGCGTGCACCGTGCCGCGCCCGAGGTTGGGCACCGCCTGGCGCGAGGCCACCAGCTGCGGGCTGGCCAGCTCGAGCGCCTCGACCTTGGCCGTCGCGCCCCAGTGGAGGTACGCGCGGTGGGCCCGGCGGAGGTAGTGCAGGGCCAGCTCGCGCAGGTCGGACGCGGCGTAGAACGCGGCCGCGAGCTCGCAGGCGATGCCCTCGTCGCGCAGCAGGTGGTGCTCGGCGCAGGCGGCGATGGCCCGGTCGTAGAGCACGCGCGCCTCGCCCTGGCGGCCGGCGACGCGCTGCAGCTCGGCCTCGACGAGCAGGCGCATGTGCGAGTAGTTGACCGGCGAGGCCGCGGCCCACACGCGCAGCTTGGCCAGGTCGCGCTCGGCGCGGCGGACCGCGGCGCGGCGGGCCGCGCCGGTGAGGCGGCCGGCGTCGGCGAGCACCACCAGCGCGTCGAAGTAGCGCGACTCGCAGGCCGGCGGGAACCCGGGCAGGTCGGCGAGGTGCCCGGGGATGCGGTCGGCGGTCGCGCGGGCCGCGTCGAGCTTGCCGAACATGAACTCGAGGACGAGCCGCTGCAGGTTGCTCTCGACGATCGCGCGGGTGTCCGACAGGCGGTAGCTCTCGGCCAGGTTGGCCTCGATGTCGAAGCGCTCGCCGACCAGCGCGGCGGGGCTCTTGGCCTGGCCGCGCAGGTTGCGGGCGACCTGCAGGTACAGCAGGCACAGCTCGGCCGAGCGGTCCTGGCCGAGCGGGTGCAGCGCGGCGGCCATGCGCTCGAGGTCGACGATCAGCTCCTGCAGGTTGTCGCAGGTGCGCAGGCGGAAGTACGAGCGCAGGTAGCCGCAGTGGGCCGCGAACTCGAGGTCGCCGACCTCGAGCCCGCTCATGAAGCCGTCGTACAGCCGCTCGGCGCACACGCGCATGTGCGCGCTCCACGGCAGCACGAAGGCCCCCAGCGCGAACAGCGTCTTGGCCTTGAACGCGCGGGTCATCGGCATGTCGAGCATGGCCTCGGCGACCGGCACCAGGCGGGTGCCGCCGGCGATGTCGCCGAGCGCGCCCGAGAGGATCAGCGCGTAGCAGGTGTAGGCGAAGCCCGAGGCCGGGCTGTTGCCGTGCTGGATCGACAGCTTGACGATCTCCAGCACGAGCAGGATGAACGCGTTCGGCGCCCCGCGGTAGGCCGCCGAGATCACGTTGGCCATGACCTCGGCGCGCGCGAGCACCAGCGGGTCGGTGGCCGGCGGCAGGCTGCTGAACGCCTCGACCTTCTTGTTGGCGAGGAACAGCCGGGTCCGCAGGGTCGCGACCACGACGTCGAGCTTGCTCGGCTCGGCCGGCATGCGCACCCCGAGCTCGCGGAGCGCGGCGACGGCGACGCGGACCGCCGACTTCAGGTCGAGCTGCAGCGTCTGGGCCTGGATCAGGACCTGCTGGATCTTGACGCGGTCGAGCGTGCCGCGGGCGCGCGCGAGGGTCACCGCGGCGATGCGCTCCATCACCGCGGTGTCGCGCAGCATGCAGGCCGCCTCGGCCGCGCCGCGCCCGAACGCGAAGGTCAGGGCGTAGTCGCGGGTCCAGCCCTCGTCGCCGACGAGCTCCGCGCCGAGCTTGTAGTAGGTGTACGCGGCCGAGAACGCCGAGGCGTCGCGGGCCCGCTCGGCCGCCGTCAGGTTGAGGCGGGCCAGCCGCGCGCGCTCGTCCCAGCCGGTCAGCGTGGGCGCGCTGTGGTTGAGGTGGCCGACGATCTCGAAGATCCGCGCCGGCACCTCGTCGGGCGGCGTGCGGTCGAGCAGGTGCTGGCCGACGCGGCGGTGCAGCGCCGGGCGCTCGGCCTCCGGGGTGATGGCGCTGACGGCCTGCTGGATGCGGTCGTGGGTGAAGCGCAGCTCGAACGCCGGGACCGCGTCGGCCTCGACCTCGAGGTTGAGCAGCGCGATCATCTCGCCGACCGGCGCGATCAGGTCGGCCTGCAGCGCCTGCCACAGCGCGCGGGCCACCGCCGCGGCCGGCTGCTCGGAGGTCATGGCGACCGCGCGCAGGTCGAAGCGGTCGCCGAGGGCGGCGGCGATGCGCAGCACGTCCTGGGTGCCCGGGTCGAGCTCGCCGATCCTCCGGGCCATCAGCTCGACCACGTTGTCGGTGATGTTCCGCCGGCGGATCTGCTCGAGGTCCCAGTGCCAGCGCTCCCGCTCGAGCTCGATGAGGCCGTCGCCGTGCAGGTGGCGCAGGAACTCGCCGACGAAGAACGGGTTGCCGCCGGTCTTGGCGGCCACCAGCGCGGCCAGCGGGGCCGCCTCCTCGCGGCTGCAGCGGACCGTGTCGGCCACCAGCTCGCCGACGTGGTCGCTCGCCAGCGGGTGGAGGTGCACGTCGGTGAAGCGCACGCCGCCGGCGCGGATGCGGTCGAGCATCATCAGCAGCGGGTGGCTGGCGTCGACCTCGTTGCTGCGGTGGGCGACGATCACCAGCAGGCCGCCGGCCTGGCCCGACGACATCAGCACCTCGAGCAGCTCGAGGCTGGCGTGGTCGGCCCACTGCAGGTCGTCGAGGAACAGCACCAGCGGGTGCTCCGGCGCCGTGAACACGCGGATGAAGCTCTGGAAGGTCAGGTTGAAGCGGTTGTGCGCGTCCTCGGGGCGCAGCTCGGGCAGGTCGGGCTGCGGGCCGACGATCAGCTCGAGCTCGGGGATGACGCCGAGCAGCACCTGGCCGTTGGCGCTGACCGCCGCGAGCACGCGCCGCTTCCACGCGGCCACCCGCTCGGGCGGCTCGGCGAGCAGCTGGCGGACCAGCGAGCGGAACGCCTGCAGCAGCGCCGAGTACGGCACGTTGCGGTTGAACTGGTCGTACTTGCCGGCGATGAAGTAGCCGCGCTCGCGGGTGACCGGGCGGTAGAGCTCGCGCACCAGCGCCGACTTGCCGATGCCCGGCGCGCCCGAGACCACCGCGACCTCGCAGCCGCCGACGCTGACGCGGTCGAACGCCGCGAGCAGGGCCTCGACCTCGTGCTGGCGGCCGTACAGCGTCTCGGGCACGTAGAAGCGCTCGCTGACGTCGCGCTCGCCGAGCACCGGCAGCTCGACCGGCGCGCCGCGCTCGGCCGCCGCCAGGCAGCGCTGGAGGTCGTGGGCCAGCCCGAGCGCCGACTGGTAGCGGTCCTCGGCGTTCTTGGCCAGCAGCTTCAGGACGATCCGCGAGACCGCCGCGGGGATCGCCGGCCGCAGCTCGCTCGGCGCGCCCGGCAGCTTGGCGATGTGGCTGTGGACCAGCTCGATCGGGTCGCCGCCGGGGAACGGCGGCTCGCCGATCAGCAGCTCGTACAGCGTCACCCCGAGCGAGTAGAGGTCGGCGCGGTGGTCGATGGCCCGGTTCATGCGCCCGGTCTGCTCGGGGGCGATGTACGCGAGCGTGCCCTCGAGCACCGACGGGCTGGCGAAGCCGGTGTTGTGGCGCTGCAGCAGCATCGACATGCTGAAGTCGATGAGCCGCACCTCGCCGGTCGCGACGTTCATCACGATGTTGGCGGGGTTGATGTCGCGGTGGATGACGCGGTGGCGGTGGAGCTCCGCGACGCGCTCGGCGATGCGGATCGCCAGGCGGAGGAACGGCACCAGCTCGAGCTCGCCGGCCAGCCCCAGGCGGTCGAGCGCCGTGCCGCCGAAGTCGTCGAGCACCATCAGCCACGGCTCGCCGACCTCGAGGGCGCAGGCCGCCGGGTCGGTCGAGAGCTCGCGGCTGATCGCGAACTCCTGGCGCAGCCCCGCGAGCCGCTCCGGCGAGGGGTACTCCTCGGCGAGCCGCTTCAAGATCACCGGACGTCCGTCGGCCACGCGCACGCCGCGGTACACGACCGCGTTCTGGCCCTCATGGAGGGTCTCGGTGACTCGAAAGCCTGGGAACATCTCCGCCGTCACGACCCGTGGACGTACACCTGAACGGCCATGGTACGACGGAGAGCACCGCCGCAGAATCGTCTATGTGGCCGGGCCGACGCGTCCCGAGCGCCCGAGCGGAACGCGTCACAGCGGGGCCCCTCGCCGCGAGGGGCGCACGCGCGCACACTCGCGGTCCTCGGCGCCCCGGCGGCGGGTCGGCGCGAACGAAATCAGCCGCCGGACGCGCCCCGCGGCGCGATCTCGGCGACGGCGCCGGAGATCGCAGGACCTGCGGCTCGCCGCACCCTGGCCGGGCGGCGGCGTCGCGGTCGCCGCTCAGAAGCCGTCGCTCGACCAGTGCGGCGGATCTTTCGCGCCGCGTCGCGACTTGATCACCCCGTAGAGCGCGCCGACCTCCTTCAGCTCGGCGTTCATGCCGGTGCGCGGGGTCGTGGTGATGGTCCGCGTGGTCCCGTCGGGCAGAGCGACGGTGAGGTCGCCGGTCCAGGATATCGTCACATCGATCGCGAGGCCCTCGATGTGGCGGGAGGTGAGCGCCGGTCGGTCGACGATCCCGTAGGCCGAGACCATGGCCTGGGCCGCCTCGCGCGAGGCCAGCAGGTCCGGCGCGTCGGCTCTGGTGTGCACCCACTGGATGTCGATCTCGGGGTGGGCCGGCACGTCCGCGGGGTCGAGGCCCTCGACGGCGATGCGGTAGGCGTAGTGCATCAGGAAGGCCCGCTTCGGCGGGCGCAGCGTGGCCGAGATGCGACGCGTCGCGCCGGCGGCGACCAGCGCCGCCAGGAAGCGCTCGACGTTGCCGCGGAAGTCGCCCGCCAGATCGCCGGTGCTGTTGCTGGTCGGGAAGCTCGCGGTCCAGCCGACCCCGCTCAGCACGATGTCCTCCTCGCGCCACGCACGACCTCGCGGCTCGCCGTCCCCAACGCGTCGACCATCCCCGTCACCCCTCCCCCAGCAGCCTGCCACAACCGCGGCCGCTCGGGCGCGCACCCGACGCGGGTTTAATTATTTCGGTGGCTGCTTGCCGCGCCGGTGCTCGGCGGCGAGGTGCTCGCGCAGCTCGTCGTGGCTGAAGATCCAGCCGCCGCCGGTCCGCCGCAGCAGCGCGCGCGCGCTCGCACGCTCGAGCGCGGGCGCGAGGCGCAGCGGCAGGCGCCCGCCCGCGGCCAGCAGCAGGCGCAGCACGCCGTGCGAGATCACGGCCAGCCCGCCGCGGTGCAGCCCGGCGAACAGGCCGAGGGTGAGCGCGGTGCACAACTCGATCAGCGCGAAGAACGCGAGGGGGTGCGCGCGCCACATCCACGTGGCCGCCTGCGCCGCGGGGTCGGCGAGCGCCGGCGCCGGCGGCGGGCCGAGCAGGACGGTGAGCCCGAGCAGCGGGGCGGCCGTCGCGACCGCGACCGCGGCGGCGACCACGACGGCGCTGCGCGCCGAGGTGCGGATGCCCTGGTTGGGGGCGAGTCGCACCTCGACGGCCTCGCCGCGCAGCCCGGCGACCACGGCGAGCGCGAGGCAGAACAGCAAGCCGTGGACGACGAGGTTGGCGACGAGGACCTCGACGGCGAACGACGGCGGGCCCCCGGCGCCCCACACGAGCGTGGCGATCGCCGCCACCAGCGCGGCGAGGGCGAGGCCGCGGATCACCGCCGCGGCGGCCCCGCGGCGCAGCTCCCGGGTCGACCAGGCGAGGCGCTCGACCGGGCGGATCGCGCGCACGCCGACGCCGACGCCGACGAACAGCGCGAGCGTCGGGCCGACCAGCAGCGCGGTCGTCAGGCCGACCGCGGCGCCGCCGGCCAGGCCGATCGGAGGGCCGACCACCGCGGCCGCCGCGGCCGCGACGAGCAGCAGGGTCAGGCCGCCGTGCAGGCCGCGCATCACCTGGCCTTCGAGCCAGGTCGGCTGCAGCTGCTCGAGGTACAGCGCGTCGCGGCCCTCGCGCTCCATCTGCGCGGCGACGAACGCGAGCGCCGCGAGCTCGGCGGGCGCGTGCTCGCCGGCCTCGGCCGTGCGCCGGAGGTAGCTGGCCCACAGCTCGCGCCGCAGCAGGGCCGCGCTGGTCGTGCCGGTCAGCTCGGCGGCCGCGCGCCCGCGGAAGGTCCTGGCCGCGACATCGACGAGCAGCGGCGTGCGCAGGCAGGCGCGCAGGGTGGCGTCGGTCGCCAGCGCGTGCACGAGGCCGCGGTGCTCGGGCCCGGCGCGGGCGAGGCCGTCGCGCACCCGCTCGGGGTCGAGGGGCTCGAGCGCGACGACGGCGTCGAGGCCGAGCGCCGCCGGCGGACCCGCGACGTCGTCGCGGCAGGTCACGACCACGGCGACGAGGCGGTCGCGCCGGAGCTCGCGGATCGCCGCGACGCAGGCCGGGCGCCGGGCCGGCGCGACGCGATCGAGGCCGTCGAGCAGCACCACCAGCCCGTCGTCGGCGAGCCAGGCGCGGGTGCAGCGGCGCGGGACGCCGAGCCTGTCGCGCACCTCGTCGGCGAGCCACACGGCCAGCGGCTGGCCCGCCCACGACGCCAGCTGCAGCACGATCGGCAGCGGCTGCGTCGGGTCCGCCTCGGCCCGGCGCAGCGCGTCGCGGGCCAGCTCGAGCAGCAGCGTGGTCTTGCCGGCGCCCGCGGCCCCGACGATCGCCAGCGAACGCCCGCGCGCGAGCAGCCCGGACAGCCGCGCCGCGCCGCGCTCCGCCGGCTCGCCGTCGACGCGGAGCGACGGACCCGGCGCCACCGCGTCGGCGAGGCTGCGCGCGAGCACGCCGTCGATCCACGCGGCCGCGGTGCGGGCGAGCACGACCTGGCGGTCGCGCTGCCCGCGGGTGGTGGCGACGGCCGCCTCGAGCGCGTCGACCAGCGCCCGCAGCGACGGCCAGCGGCGGGCCGGGTCGGCCTGCAAGCCGCGCACGACCGCGCCGCGCACGCGCTCGGGGACCGGTCCGGGCGGCGGCGTGACGATCGCGCCGGTAGCGATCGCCGCGGCCAGCGTCGACGCGTCGGCGCCGACGAACGGCCGCAGGTGGTACAGCGCCTCGAACAGCGCGACGCACAGCGCGAACTGATCCGAGGCGGGGCCCGCCGCCCCGGCGCGCTGCTCGGGGGCCATGTAGAGCGGCGTGCCGGCGACGTCGACCGCCGCGAGCCCGACGCCGCGGGCGAGCCCGAGGTCGACGATGCGCGCGCGCCCGTCGGCCTCGACGAGCACGTTGTCCGGCTTGATGTCGCGGTGGACCAGCCCGGCGTCGTGCAGCGCCTGCAGCCCGCGGCCGACCTGCAGGTACACGGCCAGGACCTCGCGCCAGGGCCGTCCTCCGCGCGCCTGCCAGAGCGCGAGCGGCTCGCCGCGCACGCGCTCCATGACGACGTGGACCTGGCCGTCGTGCTCGCCGATCGCGTGCACGGCGACGAGCGACGGGTGGGCGACGCGGGCGAGCGCCCGGGCCTCGCGGATCGTGCGCTCGCGGGCCGCGGGGTCGCGCGCGTGCAGCACCTTGATCGCGACCTCGCGGGCGAGCGCCGCGTCGCGGGCGAGGTAGACCGTGCCCATCGCCCCGCGGCCGAGCACGTCGACGACCTCGAACGCGCCGAGCCGCGGCGGCGGCGGATCGGCGCCCGCGAACAGCGCGGCCGCCAGGCGCCGCCACGCCAGCGCCCGCGCCAGCGGATCGTCCGGGGCAGGCTCGAACGCCGCGGGCTCGCGGGTGTGCGGATCGTCGGCCGCCATCGGGCGCCGACAGTGTACGGGACCCGTGAGTTTGTTCGCAGTGTGCCCGCGCAACCGCGGGGCCGCGCCGGTCACCCCCGGGCATGGCCCCACCCTCCGTCGCCCGTCTCACCCGCGTCCGCGGCTGGCTCGCCAGCCCGCGCGCGCTCGTCGTGCTGCCGCTGCTGGCCGCGCTGCTCGCCCTGCCCGCGCTCGCCGGCGGCCTCGCGCTCGACGACCTGCTGCTCCGCGAACAGCTGACGACCGACGGCCGCGGCCTCGCGTCGGCCTACGACTTCATCGCCGGCGGCCCCGAGCAGGTCGCCGCCGGGCGGGCCAGCGGCGCGTTCCCCTGGTGGACCGCCGACGACCTGCGGGTCCGCTTCATGCGCCCGCTCGCCTCGGCGCTGCTGGCCCTCGACCTGCGGGTGTCCGGCGCGCCGTGGTGGATGCACCTGCACAGCGCGCTGTGGTCGGCGCTGCTGGCCGCCGCCGCCGCCGGGATCTACCGCGCGACCACGCGGCGCGGCGGCGAGGCCCCGTGGGTCGCCGGGCTCGCGCTGCTGCTGTTCGTCGTCGACGACGCCCACGCGGCCAGCGTCGGCTGGATCGCCGCGCGTCACGGGCTGATCGCCGCGACCTTCGCCGCCGCCGCGATCCTCGCCCACCTGCGCTGGCGCGCCGACGGCTGGACCCCCGGCGCGTGGATCGGCCCGGCCGCGCTCGCGCTCGGCCTGCTCGCCTCGGAGTCGGCCCTCGGCGCCCTCGCCTACCTGCTGGCCCACGCGTGCACGCTCGCCGCCCCGGGCTGGCGCGCCCGCCTGCTCCCGCTCGCGCCGTACCTCGTCGTCACCGCCGCGTGGTCCGCGGCCTACCGCCTGCTCGGCCACGGCGCCGCCGGCTGCGGCATGTACATCGACCCCGGCGACGACCCGCTCGGGTTCGTCGGCGCCGCGCTGGTCCACGCGCCGCTGCTGCTGACGGCCCAGCTCGGGCCGCCGGGGATCGTCGAGCTGCTGCCGTTCGTGCCCGGCGCGCTGCGGCCCGCCGCCGCGCTCGCGTGGCTCGGCCTCGTCGTCGGCGCGTGGATCCTCCGCCCGCTGCTGCGCGCCAGCGCGGCCGTCCGCTTCTGGGCCCTCGGCATGGTCCTGGCGACGCTGCCCGCGGCCGGCGCGCTGCCCGGCGATCGCAACCTGCTGCTCGTCGGCCTCGGCGCCGCCGGCCTGGTCGCCGCGACGATCTCGCGGCTGCACGCCGAGCCGCGCCCCGGCCGCCCGCTGCGCGCGCTCGCGTGGGCGTGGTTGCTGGTGCACGGACTGCTCGCGGCGCTGCTCGTCGGCCCGCGCATGCTCGCGCCCGCGGCCCTGCACGCGACGATCGCCCGCGCCGCCCAGGCCCTGCCGGACCCGGGCGAGACGCGCCCCGTGCTGCTCGTCCAGGCGCCCGGCGACGTGTTCACGCTGTACGCCCCGACGCTCCGCGGCGCCGCCGGCGTGCACGTGCTGTACGCCGGCTCCGGCGCGCTCACGCTCGAGCGGACCGACGCCCGCGCGCTGGTCCTGCGACCCGCGGGCGGCTGGTCGGCGGCCCCCGGCGACCGCACGTTCCGCGCCGCCGATCGACCGATGCACGTCGGCGACCGCGCCGCGCTGCCCGGCGTGGTGATCACCGTGCTCGCGGTCGCGGACGACGGTCGCCCGCAGGCCGTCGAGCTCCGCGGCGACGACCCGCTCGACGCCGGCGCCCTCGTTTGGCTGGCCTGGACCGACGGCGCCCCCGCCCCGCTCGCGCTGCCCGCCGTCGGCGCCTCGCGCGAGCTGCCGCCGCCGGCCTGGCGCTTCGGCGCTTCGCCGTGAGGCCCGCTTCAGCCCGCGGCCACGCGCGCGTCGAGGGCCCGCCGCGCCGCCTCGGCCCGGCGCTCGAGGTCCGACGCGGTGGCCTGCGGCGCTTCGCCGTGAGGCCCGCTTCAGTCCGCGGCCATGCGCGCGTCGAGGGCCCGCCGCACCGCCTCGGCCCAGCGCTCGAGGTCCGACGCCGTGGCCTGCAGCGCGGCCGGCTCGCGAGTCAGCGCCGCGAGCTGCTCCTCGAGCCGCCGCCGGGCCCGGTGCAGGCCGGCCTTCACGGTGCCGAGCGGCGCCTCGACGATCTCGGCGATCTCCTGGCCCGGCAGCTGCTCCCAGTAGCGCAGCTCGAGCAGGATCTGATCCGCGAGCGGGATCCTGCGCAGCGCCTCGAGCAGCAGCCGCTGCTCCTGCCGCCGCCCGATCGCCGCGCTCGCGCTCGGGTCGAGGTCGTGGGCGCTGACGCTGGTGAACACCAGCCGGTCGTGCTCGCGGCGCAGCCCGCGGCAGTGCTCGCGCAGCGTGTTGCAGGCCACGCCGAACAGGTACGCGCGGAACGCCCGGGCCTCGGCCAGCCGCGCCAGCCCCTCGAAGCAGCGCAGGAAGGTGCGCTGCACGAGGTCGTCAGCGGCCTCGGGCAGCTTGCTGCGGAAGAACCGGACCAGGTTCGCGTAGTAGCGGTCGAACAGCAGCGCGCAGGCCTCGCGGTCTCCGCCGCGCCAGCGCTCGACGAGGTCGGCGTCCGGGCTCATGCCCCGCGAGCATGACCCCGGCCGGCGCCCGCGCGCAAGCCGACCGGTTTGACTGAACGGCCCGTTCCACTATGGTGCGCGCAGGAGACCGACCATGATCACACTCTACGGATTCGGACGTGTACACCCGGCGGTGATCGGCGAGACCCGCGACCTGCGGGTGGCCTGGGCGCTCGAGGAGACCGGCCTCGACTACCGCGTGCACGGCCTCGACCACACCGGCGGCGAGCTCGACGGCGAGGCCTACGGGCGCATCAGCTGCTTTCGTCAGGTCCCGGTGATCGACGACGACGGCCTCGTGCTCGCCGAGTCGGGGGCCATCCTGCTCTACCTCGCCGAGAAGGCGGGCAAGCTGATCCCCGCCGACGTCGCCGGCCGGCACCGCGTCAGCCAGTGGTGCTTCGCCGCCGTCACCACCGTCGAGCGCCCGCTGCTCGAGCTCCTGCTGCTCGAGTTCTCCGCCCCCACCCCCGCATACGACAAACGGCGCGACGAGCTGCGCGCCGAGGCCCACCGCCACTTCAAGAACCTCGAGCGCTGGCTCGCGGGCCGCGCGTGGATCGCCTGCGACGAGTTCACGGTCGCCGACCTGCTGCTCGCCACCGTGCTGCGTGAGGCCCGCAAGACCGACCTCATGACCCCCTACCCGCGGCTCGCCGCCTACTACCGCCGCGCCCTCGACCGCCCCGCCTGGCAGCGCGCCCTCGTCCGCCACGCCGAGCGCCTCGGCGCCGCCGTCGACGACCTCCGCTGAGCGCGAGGCGCCGGCTCAGCGCACGTACAGCCGCACGCCCCGCGCCGCGGCCAGGCGGGCCGCCTCCTCGGCCGGCGCCCACAGCGACGACACCCACGTGGCCCGCCCGGCCCGCGCCGCGAGGGCCGCGACCAGCGCCTCGGCCGTGTGCTCCGCCGCCAGCTCGAGCGCCAGCGTGGGGGCGCCGGCCGCGTGACGCAGCAGCGCGAGCTCGTCCGTCGCGTGACACTCGACGTGCACGACGACCCGCTCGCCGAGCCGCGAGAGGTCGAGCGGCCCCGCCAGCGCGTCGCTGAAGATCGCCAGCACCCGCAGCGCCGGCAGCCGCGAGCCGCCCAGGAACTCGTCGATCACCGCGCCGTCCATGCCCTCGAGCAGCAGCTCCTCGAGGCTCGTCGACGCGATCGCCGGCAGCGCCGCGCAGCGCGCGTACACCAGCAGCTCGGCCAGCCGCGGCTGGGCCCGCACGGCCTCCGCCAGCCCGTCGAGCTCGTCGCAGGTCACGCTCAGCGACGCCAGCCACGGCATCGGGTGGGCCGCCAGCAGCGCCAGCCAGCGCGCGTCGGCCACCCCGTGCAGGTGACGCAGCACCGACCACAGCGCCGTCCGCGGCAGCGCCCCGGCCTCGTCGTCGGTCAGCGCCCGCCCGGCCAGCTCGAGCGCGTACTGGCCGATCCACGCCGGCTCGGGCTCGACCTCCTCCGCGGCGTCCGGCACCGCCGTGTACGAGAGCGTCACCAGCCGCTCGTCGTACGGCTCCTCGAGCCGCCCGAGCCGGCGCCACGGGGCCTCGTCGATCGTCGGGTCGCTCCACACCAGCGGGCGTCCGTCGGGCCAGCGCGGCGGACGCACGCCGTCGCCGAGCTGCCAGGCCAGCCAGGCGACGTCGCGCTCGCAGAGCAGGTGGCGCGCGGCCACGGTCATGCGCTCGCTGCCGCCGTCGAGCACGTCGACCGCCTCGGGGCTGTCCTGCGCGCCGAGCGGGCTCTCGCCCGCGTGACGCACGAGGAAGCCCTGCCCCACCGCCGGCTGATCGTCGGTGAACCCGGTCCAGCCGATCGCCGCGTAGCCCCGCGCGGACAGCACCGAGATCTCGAGGTTGCCCCACAGCTCCTGCGGGCGCGCAAACAGCCGCGCCAGCTCGTCCGCCGTCAGCTCGAGCTCGTCGGGTCCGTTGTGGATGAGAACGCGGTCTCGCATGCGACCGCCGGTCTATCACCCCCGCGCCCGGCCCATCCAGCCCCTCGCGGCCGGCCCCCGCGCCGCGGCCTCCGTCCGCTGTTTCTGCCGCTCCGCCCCCGCCGGCCGCCGCGGCCGGCCCGCTATACTCGCCCGCACCATGGCCAAAGCAGCCCCCCTGGTGCACGAGAGCGACTGGAAGACCCGCGCCGTCTGGTCGAGCGACGGCTACTTCAGCCTCGAGACCGACGACACCCGCGGCGTGCCCGTGCGCCTGTTCGTCACCCAGAAGCTGCTCACCGAGTCGGAGCCGACGCTGTACCGCCAGATCGTCAACGCGACCCGCTTCCCCGGGGTCAAGCTGGTCGCCGTCACGCCCGACGTGCACTACGGCTACGGCGTGCCGGTCGGCTGCGTCATCCTCACCGACCGCGCGGGCGGCTCGGTCGCCATGGGCCCGGTCGGCTTCGACATCGGCTGCGGCATGATGAGCGCGCGCAGCGACGTGCCCGCCGAGCTCGCCACCCCCGACCGCAAGCTCGCCTTCAACCGCGAGGTCACCCGGCGCGTCAGCCTCGGCCCCGGCGGCACCAGCGTGAAGCTCGGCAAGCTGTCGCAGACCGCCTTCCAGGAGCTCGTCCGCGGCGGCGCCGAGCACTACGTCGCCAGGTACGGCGCCAGCTTCGACCGCAGCCGGGCCGAGCGCCACCGCATCCCCGTCGACGACGCATGGAGCGTGCCGTGGGGCGGCAAGGGCAGCCCCGAGCGCGGCCTCGACCAGCTCGGCTCGCTCGGCGGCGGCAACCACTTCATCGAGCTGCAGCGCTGCGAGGAGACCGGCACCCTGTTCGTGCAGGTGCACACCGGCTCCCGCGGGTTCGGCCACGGCCTCGCCACCAACTACTTCGAGATGGCCAAGGCCGAGCGCGCCGGCCTCGGCGGCGAGGTCAGCGACATCGACCTCGGCTACTTCACCCCCGAGTCGCAGCACTTCGGCGACTACCTGAACGCCGTCGCCGCCGGCGGCAACTTCGCGATCCTCAACCGCCTCGTCATCTTCGAGCAGATCGCCGAGGCCTTCAACAAGGTCTTCAAGCGGGACCTCGAGCTGATCTACGAGATCAGCCACAACCTCGTGCAGGCCGAGGACCACCCCGAGTTCGGCCCGGTGTGGGTCCACCGCAAGGGCGCCACGCGGGCCTTGCCCGCCGGCCACCCCGCCCTGCGCGGCACCCTGTGGCAGGACACCGGCCACCCCGTGCTCATCCCCGGCTCCAACCGCGACTACAGCTACATCCTCATGCCCGAGCCCGGCGCCGCCCGCAGCGGCTACTCGGTCAACCACGGCGCCGGCCGCCGCCTGTCCCGCAGCGAGGCCATCCGCCAGCTCGACCAGCACAAGGTCAACGAGCAGTACCGCCGCGACGGCATCCTCGTGAACCTCGACGGCGAGGTCCCGCTCGACGAGTCCGGCCAGTGCTACAAGTCCTCCGAGGAGGTCATCGCCGCCGTCGTCGCCGCCGGCCTCGCCCGCGTGCAGTACACCCTGTGGCCCCTCGCCTCCCTCAAGGGCGACGAAAAAGGCGCCTCCAGGGCCGCCCGCAAGGCCCGCAAGTCCAAGGACCGCACCCGCGAACGCGACCGCGACGCCGCCCGCAAGACCAAGCAACACTACTGAACCGCGCCATCACCCCCCACGAGACGGCACGAGCGCCGCCGTCCGGGCCCTCGCCGTCGCGCACGCACGGCAGCGGCCGCCGGCGTCGGCGGCTCGCCGGTGACACGCTCAGCGGCGGCGGCGGCGGCTCAGGCCGACCAGCAGGACCAGCCACGCGAGCGGCGGGGCCGCGCCCGCGCCCGTGAAGCACGAGCAGCCGTCGTCGCCCTCCTGCGACGGCGCGTCGGTGGTCGACAGGCCCGAGGCGCCGCCCGAGCTCGCGTCGTCGTCGCCGGAGCCAGTGGGCGGCGCGCCGGTCTCGTCCGCCGCGCCGCCGGTGGTCGGCTCCTCGCCCGAGCTCGAGGTCGACGCGGGCGCCTCCATGCCCACGTACAGCGTCACCTCGTCGGCGCCGACGTTGCGGTCGTGGTCGAGCGCCTGGACGCGCAGGCGGTAGACGCCCTTCGGCAGGCCGGACAGGTACCACTCGCTCTGGAAGTCGAACGTCGGCTGCTCCTGCACGAACACGTCGTCCTTGTAGATCATGAGCTTCCAGCCGGCGCCCTCGTGATCGTCGGTGACCGCGACCTCGAGCGAGACGTTCGCGCCGACCGCGAGCTCCGTCCCGTCCTCGGGCGCGAGGATCTCGACGACCGGCGGCACGGTGTCGGGCCCGTTCGCGCCGAAGTAGGCCATGAGCTCGGCGTGGGTGTTCTGGGAGCCGCCCGCGCACCAGTAGTCGTGGGTCGACTGACAGTTGATGCCGCCGGTCGCCGCGTTGTACTCCTCGCACTCGTCGCCCCACACCTTCGGCGAGTTGTCGACGTACGGGTGCATGACGAACGGCGAGCTCTGGGCCTTGTCGATGTGCCCGAGGCCGAACGCGTGCGCGGCCTCGTGCAGCGCGGTCGTCGACAGGGTGTTGGTCTGGTTCGGCGACGCCGCGGCTGTGAACGCCAGGGTCGTGTCGCGCCACCAGCGATCGCCGCAGTCGCTGCTGCACGACACCCCGAGCACCCCGTTCGGCAGGCCGATGAGGTCCGGCGTCCCGCCCATCATGACCATCGCGTACGGCAGCTCCGGCGGCGGCGCCTTCTCGTAGGCGATGCGCACGCCGTAGGGCTCGAGCAGCGACTCGAAGGTCTCGATGATCGCGAGCGCCTGGGCCTCCGTGCCGGAGAACCCGGGGTAGGCGAACTTGCCGCCCGGGATGCACGTCGACTCCATCAGCGCGGAGTTGGTCCCGTTCGACATGTCGCCGCCGAAGAAGTTGAGGAAGATGGTCGCGCGGTGCGGCGGGTAGCTCCACTCCTCCTGCGTCGCGGGGACCGGCGAGGACGGCGCGAACAGCCGCGACGGGCCGACGACGTCGCCGTGACGCTCGAGCCCCTTCTCCTCCAGCATCGCCTCGAATCGCCGGCGCCGCTCCTCGCGCTCCGCCTCGTCGAGCGGGCGCGCGGGCGCGACCTCCCGGCCGAAGATCGTCGCGGGGGCGTCCGTCGCCGCGGCCGCCGGGTTCGCCGGACCGATCGAGAACAGGGGGAGCAGGAGCATGGACCTTCGAACCCGGGACATGCGACCAGCCTCTCAGCCGCGCCGCTCACGCGCCAGGTGGAGACGTTCGACGCGGCAATGAGTCGCACGCGCCCCCGCGAACCGAGCTGCGCGTATGGTCAAATCCGCGACGCCCACGCGCCTGCGGAGCGACCGACCTGCCCGGCGCGCGAGACGGCGGCCTCCAGCGCCCACGGCCCGTCGAGCGTCGAGTCGCCCCGGGTTCACCTCGAGCTCGCGGGCTCGTTCGTCGGTTCGTCGGCGACGAGGTCCGGTCGGCCCACTCGCACGAGCACGAGGAATACGACCACGGCCAGCACGATGAAGGAAAGCAGCATGACCGCGTGCTCCGGGAGCGACGCATCCTCCTTACCCCGCTTCATCCGCCCAACTCTGTCAGAGTCGGGGCGTCCGATGGGCTGTGCGACCGGGTGTCACAGCGATCGGCGTGGCGACAGCCTG
Source organism: Myxococcales bacterium (assembly GCA_016793465.1). Next base: position 10,835 of record JAEUJW010000041.1, on the reverse strand, counting down.
TCGCGCGCTCGTCGGTCGGTCCGCTGCGCGACTCGGGCTCGCGCGACGCTCACGGCGATCAGCCGGCGACGATGAGCTGGTGGAATTCGCGGACCGTGAATCGGCCCTGGCCGATGTCCGTCGCCGTGACCTTCGCGCGCATGTCGCTGGAACGATACTCCCGCGAGATCTGAGCGAGCGGGCCTCGAAGCGCCTCGGGACGCGCGTCGCCGCGGCGCTCGATCGGCTCCCCCAGCTGGCTGCGCATCGTGACATCGCGCGCCGCCACGTAGTCGGCGACCCGCGTCGCGTCGGTGAGGCTCGCGGAGCCGGTGAGCCCCACCAGACGGCCATCCGCCGCGAACTCGAACGAGAGCTCGTCGAAGCCCGCGACCTGGTCGAGCGCGCCGGCCGGCACCGCCGTGCAGCGGAGCCCGGTCTTGCGGCCCGGAGCGCAGGCGACGGCGTGGGCTGTCGCCCAGGCCGTCACCTCGTCGGTGGTCGTGCGGCCGAGCTCGAACGCGAGGACGCGATGTGACGTCGCGGCTCGCTCGCCGGCGAGCGGGGCGAGCAGCTCACCCCGCACCCGCGCCCGGTCGTCTGCCGTCATCTCGGCGTACCCGAGCGGGCAGGCGCCCATCCCCGGGATGTAGCGCAGCAAGGGCCGGCCGCGCTCGGTGTGGGCGAAGCCGATGACGGCCACGCCGAGCACGACGAGGGCGACGCTCACCTTGAGCGCCTGCAAGAGACGGCGAAGCACCGGACGCGGGCTCATGTCACTTCCCGATGATGGTGGAGGCGAACGCCGGGTCGACCAGCGGCGGGGCGAAGCAGTTCTGGATGTCGGCGTCCGGCACGCCGTTGCTCGCGAGCACACCGGCGATCAGGCCGATGAACGCGTCGTACTCGCTCTGGGTGATGCCGAGTCCGGCGTGGGCGGCCTCCATCGACGGCCCGGTGTAGGCGCCCGCGGTGCAGCCGTAGGCGTCGGAGATGAAGGCGGCGAGGCTGTCCTTGAACGCCTGCACGGCGGCCGGACCCTCGGCGACGAGCGGGGCGAAGTCCGCCATGAACATCGGATCGGCCGCGGCCTGATCGGTGATGTCGCTGGAGACCTTGGGCACCGCGGCGCCGTAGGTCATGCAGATGTCGACGGTGCACGCGGTGTCACCGGTGGTCATCTCGCCGGTGGTCGGCACGTCGCCGGTGGTCGGCACCTCGCCGGTCGACGGATCGGTGGTCGTCATCGGGGTGGTGGTCGACGGGTTGGTCGTCGAGCCGTCCTCACCGCCGCCGTCGTCGCCGCACGCGGGCATGAACAGGGCGAACGCCCCAAGAGAAGCAAGCAGGGTTCTACTCATGACAAGAAGTCCTCAGTACTGGGTTCGTGGGGCGAAAGCCCCGGGGAACTGTACCCCCAGGCGCGGGCGGGCTGATGACGAAAGGACGTGTGTTCGAGGTCACGCGAGGGTCGATCCATCCTCCTCCGCGACGCGTAGCCCCGAGTCACCTGTGCAAGAGCATTCACGGACCGACGCTGCGGGCGACCTCGTCGTCCGTGGTCGTGACGCTCGACGCCAGCGCTCCACTGCGCGCCGTCGCCGAGACATCTGTGACAGCGGGTCGCAATCCGGAGGAGCGCGAGACCTGCGATACGCGGAGGTGCCCGAGGCAGTGCCAATTCCGGCAGGGTTTTCCGCAAACGACCCGCCTGCCTCGGGCCTCGATTTAAGACCGCGAGCATGCGACCGCCTGTCGCACAGATCGGGCATTTTTGCCGCCTGAGAGGGCCATTTAGGGCATATTCGCACGAAGCGGAAGTCGCTCCTGTCCTCGCCCGCTGGCCACGGTGAGGTCGTGCCGCCCCACGTGAGCGGCACGCGCTCGCCTCTCGCTGCCGACCGGGCGCTGTTGGCCACCGGCTTCGACCCGGCCCGCCCCGGCGGCGACTTGATCGCCGACGCGATCGACGCTCGCCGGCCCGCTGCACAGCCTGCGGCGACCCGGTCGTCGCCCCGCCGCCGCGGTGAGCGAGTCACCGTCGCGGGCTGTCTCGCCGAGCCGCGGGATGGACAAGGCGCGCTCGCAGGCGAAGGAAAGGGAATTGCGCGTCCCTCGGCCTGAATCGGCCTGGCCTGCGAGCGCCGGGTCATTTTATCAATACGAGCTCGTCCGTGCGGCCTGCGACACACTGTCACCCGGATCGTACTGCGACCCGATGCCGCACGGAGGAGGTGGACCGTGGCGAAGCGACATCACCCGAGCTCCGCGAGGGCGGCGACGTCGAGGACTCCTCGTCGGTATCATTCGACGATGCCTCGCCTACCTGTCTTATTGTTCGGGTGCATCGCCACGGCGACATGTGGTGACGATGTCGCCGCCACCGAGACCGGCGGGACCACCGACGGGACCACCGCGTCGACCGGTGAACAGCCGACTGGCGGGCCGCCCGAGGTCGCATGCGCGGCGCGAACCCTCGAGACCGAGATCTGGGCGTCGATCGGGCTGTGCACGGACCTCCGCGTGGTCGCTGGCCGACGCGAACGCCCGACCGATCGCGATCTACTCGCGGCGCGACGGCGTCCCCGATCCGTGGCTGACCGCGCCGGTCGAGCTCGAGATGGCGGAGCAGTCCTGCTCGCCCACGGACGCGAATTGTGGCGGCGTGTATCACCCTGCGAACCTGACGCTTCGCCGCGGTGAGCTGGCGACGACGGTCGCCTCCGGCAACGCCGGAGTCCTCGGCGACGACCCGCTCCTCGACATCTTCGTGTTCGACGCCGGGATCGGCCGCGGCTACGGCTGCGCCCACAGCGACTTCACGAACCTGAGCCTTGCGGTCGTCGCGCGCTGAGCACGTCACCCGAGGCCGCCGACGGTGTCCGCCTTCGGCACGCCGCTGCACGCCCGCGACGCCTGGCCTGGCGTCGGCCCGACCGCACGCCCGCGTCGCAGCTCAGCGGGGCCTGCCTCCGCGTCCGTCTGCACGCGCGCGAGCGCGCCGTCTGCCCCGGCGGCGCTTGACCGGCCGACGCTGCGCGGGGCACCATGAGCCCCGGCTTGTCGATGTCGGCTGCGAGTGAAGAGGGCATTTTCCACGCGTGGGAGCCGCCGGACACGATCGTCGCCCGGTACGTCGGCGATCTGCACGTCGGGCACGTGCGTACGGGCCAGCTCCACGTGAAGACGCTCCAGCAGGGGCTGCCGCACTTCCTGATGCTCCTCGAGGTGTCGCAGCTGAAGTCGGTCTCGTCGGACGCGCGGCGGGCCATGTCGGAGAACGGCGAGACGGCCAAGTCGCTGCGCGGCACGGCGATCGTCGGCGCGAGCTTCCGCTTCCGCGCGCTCGGCTCCCTCATCGCCCGCGCCGTGGCGCTGCTCAACCGCGACATCGACAACCCGCTGCGGTTCTTCGCCACCACCGACGAGGCCCACGCGTGGCTGGCGGAGCGGCGCCTGGAGCTCGCGGCGCGCCGCTGACGCGCGCGCCCCGACGTCAGCGCGGCGGGGGCTCGGGGTAGTCGGGCAGTTCGAAGCGCTCCGAGGACGCCAGGGTCACCCGGGCGGCGAGGCGGCTCGCCAGGGCGGCGAGCCGCAGGCCGAGGCGCAGGGCGGCGACGCCGGTCCGCGTCTTCGGGTGGGCCAGCCGCGGCGCTCCGGGCGGGAGCCGCTGGGCCCGCTCGACGTAGGGCCGGAGCACGCGCTCGTAGGCGGCGAACGCGTCGCCGTGGTGCGCGTGGCGGGCGAGCTCCCCCGCGAGCACGTAGGCGCCGACGAGCGCGAGGCTCGTGCCCATGCCGGTGATCGGCGAGGGGCAGTAGGCAGCGTCGCCGACGAGCGCGAAGCGGCCGCGCGACCAGCGGGGCGCCCGCACCTGCGCGGTCGCGTCGAGGTACAGGTCGGCGGCGGCGTCGAGGGCCGCGAGCACCCGCGGGGCCTGCCACCCGGCGCCGGCGAACACGCGGCGGAGGGCCTCGCGCTGCTCGGCGGGCGCGAGCCGTTCGAGGCCGGGCGGCTCGAACATGAAGGTCAGGGTGGCCCGGGTGGTGCCGACGTTGTCGGGGCGCAGGGTGACGGCGCGCCCGCCGGGGGCGTTGTACCAGCGCCACCAGGCGTCGTCGGACGGGGCCCTGGGGATCGTCATGTAGGTCATGTGGAGGCCGAGCTCGCGGACCTCGGGCTCGTCGCCGAAGACGAGGGCGCGGGTGGTCGAGCGCACGCCGTCGGCCGCGATCACGAGGTCGAACTCGCGGGGGGCGCCGCGGGCGAAGGTCGCGGTGATCGCGTCGCCCTCGTCGCGCAGGCCGGTGATCACGTCGCCGAAGATGTACTCGGCGTGCGGGCGCGAGCGCTCGACCAGGATGCGGGCGAGGTCGCCGCGCAGGATCTCGAGCTCGGCCGTGAAGCTGTCCGCGTCCGCCGTGCCGGCCGGGAACTCGGCGCAGGTACGGCCCGCGTCGTCGACGAAGCGCAGGCCCCGCTCGCCGGTCGACGCGGCCCGGATGTCGCCCTCGATGCCCATCCGCCGCGCGACCTCGCGGCCGGCGCCGCGGATGTCGACGTTCTGCCCGCCGAGCCGCAGGCCGTCGGCGCGCTCGATCACCACCGGGTGGAGCCCGCGACGCGCGAGCCAGTAGGCGAGGGCCGGTCCGGCGACGCTCGCGCCCGAGATGAGGACGGTTCGTGCGGTCATGGTGAGGCGGCGGAGCCTTTAGCGCGGGTCCCGGACCGCGACAAGCAGGCCGCCGCTCAGTAGGGCGAGAACCCGTATTCGCGGGGGCGGAACGGGATCGCGTGCTGGACGAGGAGCTCGAGGCTGTGGCCGAGGCTGGCCGCCTCGGAGGCGGCCTCGACCCACGAGACCTCGCGCGCGGGGATCGAGGCGACGTTCTCCTCGAGCGCGGCCTGGGTGCGGTGGGTCCCGTCGAGCACGATCCAGTAGTCCGCGTGGGGCAGGCGGTAGACGAGCACGTGGATCGGCTGGAGCGACCCGCTCGCCTTGACGAGCGGCCGCCACTTCTCGAGGTGCTCCTCGTAGACGCGGTGGATGCGGCGGAGCTTGCGGTCCCTGGGGTCGACGCTGTCCATCGCCGCAGGATGCCAGATGCGCTGTGCCCACCCGTGCCCGGCGGCGTCGGCCCGCGCGTCCGACCGGCGTTCGGCGGCCGTCCCCGGCGGGCGCGGTCATCGCGGCGGAGACGGCGAGCGCGGTCTCGCCGGAGCCGAGCTTCACGGTCGGGAGGTCGTCGCCCCGCGAGGCCGGCGCGCAGCGGGTCGTCGTTCGGCCCCTGGGTGAAGGTCCCCGGGACCGACACGTGGTCCGGATGCGACGGCGACGTCGTTGGCTCGTCGCCGCGATGCTGGCAGGCTCGGTCGATGCTCCCCCGCCCGTGCGTGCTCGTCTCCCTGTCCGCGGCGACGCTGATCGCGTGCGGCGACCCCGTCGCCACCGGCGACTCGGCCAGCGGTTCGTCCAGCGGCGCGAGCACCGGCCCCGCGCCGATGACCGACACCGGCGCCCCGACCACGAGCCTCGACGAGTCCACCGGCACCACCGGCGACGCGAGCACCGGCGCCACCGGCGACGCGAGCACCGGCGCCACCGACACCACCGACACCGCCGACACCGCCGAGACCACCCGGGGCCCCTGCCCTGACGGCGCCGACGGGTGCCCGTGCGCCCCCCGCGAACAATGCGACGACGACCTCGCGTGCGTCGCCGGCACCTGCGCCCCCGCGCTCCCCGGCTCGTGCGGCGACGGCGTCGTCGGCCCGCGCGAGGCGTGCGACGACGGCGCCGAAAACGGCCCCGGCAAGGCCTGCAACGCCGACTGCCTGCTCAACGTCTGCGGCGACGGCGACAAGGGCCCCGGCGAGGCCTGCGACGACGGCGACGTGATGTCCGGCGACGGCTGCTCGTCCGCCTGCGCGCTCGAGGACTGCGGAGACGGCGCGCTCGACCCCGGCGAGGCGTGCGACGACGGCGCCGACGGCGACAACGACGACGGCTGCACCGACCTCTGCCAGGCCCCGACCTGCGGCGACGGCTTCGTGCAGGCGAGCCTGGGCGAGGCCTGCGACGACGGCAACGCGAGCAACAGCGACGCCTGCACCAACGCCTGCGCCGCCGCGGTCTGCGGCGACGGCCACGTCCAGCTCGGCGTCGAGGCCTGCGACGACGGCAACGCGAGCGACAGCGACGGATGCGTCGCCGGCTGCGCGGTCGCCACCTGCGGCGACGGCCACGTCCACCAGGGCGTCGAGGCCTGCGACGACGCCAACCGGAACGACGCCGACGGCTGCACCGGCGCCTGCACCGCCGACGGCGTCGCCCTGCTCGAGACCTCCACCCTCACGACCTGCATCATGCTCACCAGCGGCGCGGTCCGCTGCTGGGGCAGCGGCGTCTACTCCCAGCTCGGCATCCCCGGCAACGCGCAGCCGATCGGCGACGACGAGCACCCGAACTCCTTCCCGCCGATCCAGCTCGGCGCCCCCGCGATCGACCTCGCGGTCGGCGCCAACCACAACTGCGTCGTCCTCCAGGGCGGCGGCGTGCGCTGCTGGGGCGCCGCGCACAACGGCCGGCTCGGCCTCGGCAACACCCAGCAGGTCGGCGACGACGAGCACCCCGCCGACGCCCCGAACGTCATGCTCGCCGGCCTCGCCACCGACGTCGCGACCTTCCACGGCCACACCTGCGCGGTCCTCGTCGGCGGCCTCGTCCGCTGCTGGGGCGTCAACAGCCAGTACCAGCTCGGCCTTGGCACGATGAGCAGCGTCAACATCGGCGACAACGAACACCCGACCGTCGTGCCCCCGGTCGACCTCGGCGGCACCGCCGTGCTGACCTCGACCGGCTCCGGCTTCGTGTGCGCCCTGCTCACCACCAAGCAGATCAAGTGCTGGGGCACCGCCAACCAGGGCCAGCTCGGCCTCGGCAACCAGTCCAACATCGGCTACGACGACGTCCCCGCCGACCACCCGCCGGTCGTGTTCACCGACATCGACGACCTCTCGTCGGGCGACCGCTACACCTGCATCCGGCGGGCCGGCGCCGACGTGCACTGCTTCGGCGCCAACGAGCTCGGCCAGCTCGGCCGCGGCGACCTCGAGGAGCTCGGCGACGACGAGAGCCCCGACGCGGGGCCGATCCCCCTCGGCGCCCCGGCGATCGACGTCGACGCCGGCGGCCAGCACGCGTGCGCCGTGCTGCAGGGCGGCGCGGTCCGCTGCTGGGGCGACAACGAGTACGGACAGCTCGGCCTCGGCCACACCGACACCATCGGCGACGACGAGCTGCCGCTGTCCGTCCCGCCGATCGAGCTCGGCGGCCCCGCCGTCCGCGTCAGCGCCGGCGGCGATCACACCTGCGCCCTCATGGCCACCGGCGAGGTCCGCTGCTGGGGCCGCGGACAGGGCGGACGCCTCGGCTACGCGAACACCGACGACATCGGCGACGACGAGCACCCCGAGGTCGCCGGCGTCGTCCAGGCCTTCTGAGCGACGCCGCCGCTCGCAGGCTAGGCCGGCGGCGCGGCGCGTCCGTGCGGCCGCTCCGCGGCGAGCTCCCGCGCCAGCGCCACGAACGCCCGCAGCGCGGCCGAGGCGTTGCGCCGACTCGGGTAGTACAGGCAGAGCCCCGGCAGCTCCGGCGTCCAGCTGTCCAGCACGCGCAGGAGCCGCCCTGCGTCGATATCTGCGCGCACGTCGGCCTCCATGAAGTACCCCAGGCCGACGCCCGCGAGCACGGCCATCCTGGCGACGCTCGCCTCGTCCAGCGTCAGCGGCCCCTGCACGTCGACGTGGACGACCTTACGCCCCCGCCGCAGCTCCCAGCGCAGCAGCGCCCCGCCGGGCAAGCGCCCGCGGACGCAGCGGTGGGCGGCGAGCTCGGCGGGCGTGCGCGGAGCGGGGTGCGCGGTCAGGTAGGCGGTCGAGCCCACGATCACGTGGCGTTCGGGACGGCCGAGGGGCACCGCGATCATGTCGGCCGGCACGAGGTCCGCCGGTCGCACGCCGAGGTCGAACCCCTGGGCGACGATGTCGACGAGCTTGCCCTCGGTGACGATGTCGACGTGCACCTCGGGGTACCGACCCACGAACGTGAGCACCAGCGGCGAGAGGATCGCGCGCGCCGCGGTGGCGAACGTGTTGATGCGCAGCGTACCCGCGGGCGTCGCTCGTTGCGCCCGAGCGGTCGCCATCGCCTGACGGATGACCTCGAGCGCAGGCCCCGTCTGCTCGACGAACGCCCGGCCCGCGTCGCTCAGCGAGACGCTCCGCGTGGTGCGGTTGAAGAGGCGCACGCCCAGGCTCGCCTCGAGCCTGGCGATGGCGCTGCTGAGGGCGGTCGTCGATCTGCCGAGCTCGAGCGCGGCGGCGCGGAAGGAGCGACACCGGGCGATGGCGAGGACGGCGGCGAGGTCGAGCAGGCTCGTGTCGGTCATGGCGATTGTCCCGAAGATCGGGATGTCTCATCCGAGATTATCCCGCTTGTTCGGTCGACGTCAGGGGTCCAGATTGTCGCTCCATGACACCAGCACTACCCAAGCCCATCGCCGAATACGTCGAAGCGAACGCGCGGCTCGATGTCGACGGCATGTTGAAGCCGTTCGCCGCCGACGCCCTCGTCCTGGACAACGGACGCCGTCACGAGGGCCACGCCGAGCTGCGGACCTTGCTCGAAGTGGCGGTCGTCGGCGCCAGGGCCGTCTTCACGCCGGACACCGTCCGCCACGAGGAGGGCCAGGTCGTGGTCGAAGGCCCGGCGCACGGCGACTTCAAGGGCAGCCCGCTCCGCTTCACCTACCGCTTCTCGCTCGCGGACGACGCCATCAAGGCCCTGGAGATCACGCCATGAGCATCAAGTTCGATCCGACCGAGTTCGCGGGGAAGCGTGTGCTCGTCAGCGGCGGCACCAGGGGTGCGGGCCGCGCCACCGTCGAGCGCTTCCGGGCCGGCGGCGCCCGGGTGATCACCGCCGCCCGCGGAGCCGCGGAGCCCATCGACGACGTCCTGTTCGTCCAGGCGGACCTGACGACGGCCGAGGGCGGGGAGCTCCTCGCCAGGGCGGCGCTCGAGCGAATGGGCGGCGTCGACATCCTCGCCCACGTGATCGGCGGCTCGTCCTCGCCGGGCGGCGGATTCGTCGCCCTGACCGACGAGCACTGGCTCGCCGAGCTGAACCTGAACCTCCTGGCCGCGGTGCGCCTCGATCGACTCCTGGTCCCGCAGATGATCGAACGGGGCGCCGGCGCGGTGGTGCATGTCACCTCCATCCAGGCGGTCCTGCCGCTCCCCGAGTCGACCACCGCCTACGCCGCCGCCAAGGCCGCGCTCAGGACGTACAGCAAGTCCCTCTCCAAGGAGCTGGGGCCGAAGGGCGTGCGGGTCAACGTCGTCTCCCCCGGCTGGATCATGACCGAGTCGTCCGTCGACCTGCTGAATCGTCTGCAGGCCGCCAACGGCGGCACGCTCGAGGAGGCGCGCCAGCTCGTCCTCGACAGCCTGGGCGGGATCCCGATCGGGCGTCCGGCCGAACCCCACGAGGTCGCCGACCTCATCGCCTACGTCGCCTCGGACCGCGCCGCCGCGATCCATGGCGCCGAGCTCGTCATCGACGGCGGCACCGTTCGAACCGTCTGAGGTGATCGCCCCGACGTTCGTACCCCGCGGCGGACGTCCGACCGCGGAGCCAGGCGGCGCAGGGCCCCCACGAAACGGGCACGCGCACGATATCACCAATTCCATACGCGTGTCGTGATCCCGCGCTGCGCGGTCGTATACGCGATATTGTGTACTTTCGGACAGGGCCCAAAGGCCGCTAGCTTGGCTCGAATTTGTCTCGATACTCGGGGGTAGGAGGTAGGGTCATGATCAACGCTGCGTTCGTGCGCGAGTGCAAGCCTCGCGCGAAGATGTATGAAGTCACCTGTGATGCATTGCCGGGGTTCATCCTCCGCGTTCTGCCCACGGGGAAGAAGGTCGCGCTCGTGCGGTACCGGGTGGCTGGCAAGGATCACCGCAAGAAGATCGGCCTGCTCGGTCCGGTGCTGACGATCGAGGAGGCGCGGCGGCAGGCCGCGATCATGCTCGCGAACGTCGCCGCGGACGCGAGCGACGGAGCGACGACGAGCGCGACGACAGCGGGCACACGCGCCCCTGTGGAACGGGTGGAACCAGCGCGATCTCAGATCGAGACGCTCCGATCGCTGGCCGAGCGCTTCATCCGCGTGCACGTTGACGTGAGGCTCAAGCCCGGCACCGCCGAGAGGTACCGTCAGAACCTCCGCGACGTGATCCTCCCGTACAAAGAGATCGAGGACAAGCCGACTGCGGACAACGAGACGGTGGGCAAGCCGACGACGGACAAGCCGACCTTCGGCGAGCGGGACTTCCGCAGCATCAAGCGCTCCGAGATCAACGCGCTACACGCGTCGCTGAGCGAGACCAAGGCCGCGGCCAACAGCGTGCTCGGCACGATCAGCAGCCTGTTCACGTGGATCTACAAGGACCTCGAGATCGAGGACCTGCGCAACCCGGCTTTCGGTATCGAGCGCTTCCCGCTGAAGAAGCGCGAGCGCTTCCTGTCGCCGGACGAGCGGCAGCGGGTTCAGGCGGTGATCGACGCGGGCCTCAAGATCCCCGCGGGCCGCAAGGGCCACCTGCACATCGCCACCGTGTGGGCGTTCGACCTGCTCGCGCTGACGGGCCGCCGCCGCAACGAGATCGTGCTGCTGAAGTGGGAGATGGTGAACTGGCAGCACGCGTTCCTGGACCTGCCCGACACGAAGGGCGGCCAGCTCAAGATCCAGGTGTCGAAGCACGTGCTCGGCCTGCTGAAGTACATCCAC
>JAEUJW010000028.1 GCA_016793465.1 Myxococcales bacterium | reverse complement strand
GGGGGGGCCCCCCGGGGGGGGGGGGGGGGGGGGGGGGTGGGGGGGGGTTTGTTGTGCCCCGCGCGGGCCCGGGCGCCCCCCCCCCCCCAACACTCGAGGGGCAGAGGTGCGTCGACGATCGCGGAGTGTGACGCGCCGGCGTCACCCGGCGGAGCGCTGACGACCCCCATGAATTTTGCCAGGTGACGTCGCGGCCGGTCGCGGGCGGCGGAGGGGCGAGCCGCTGCTCATGAGTGTCGTCGATGTTGGTGCCTCAGGCGGACGGCTGGCCCTGGCGCAGGATCTTGGCCATGGGCTTGCCCCTGGCGAGTTCGTCGACGAGCTTGTCGAGGTAGCGGATCTCCCGCATGAGCGGCTCGTCGATGTCCTCGACGCGCACGCCGCAGACGACGCCGGTGATCAAGGCGCGCGACGGGTTTAATTGGGGGGCCCTGTTAAAAAAGTCTTCGAGGCTGGTCTGCTCGGCCAGCTGCTCCTCGAGCGAAGCCTGGCTGTGGCCGGTGAGCCAGCGGAAGATCTGGTCGACCTCGGCCCGGGTGCGGCCCTTCGCCTCCGCCTTGGTGACGTAGGCGGGATAGACGCTGGCGACCGGCATGGCGTAGAGGCGGCGCCAGTTGGCGGCGCTCCTGGCGGTGGCTTGCTTCATGGCGCGCGCAGGGTCCGACGTCCGGCGACGAAGCGCAACCGGAGGGCGAGGAGACTCGTGCGATCGGGCCGGCGGCTCGGCGCGCTCGAGCAGGCAGAGGCACTATCACCCGGGCGTTCATCGACGATGTGGCGATCGGTCCGACGAGGCCGTAGTCCTGACGGCGACGGAGCTGGTCCACGTGGTCGGGTCGGCCAGATCGGTCGGTCGAGGATTCGGGGTCCTCGTGCTCGAGAGTCGGCCGGGTGGTCCGCGGTGAGGCCCGGGGGCGGTAGAAGATGCAGGGTCGCTGGGGGCGCCCGGGGCTCGGGGGTCTGCTATGCAGCCGGGATGTCCGAGCCCAGCGAGTCCGAGCAGGTCGAGCGCATCACCGAGCGCCTGCGGCGCGATCACCCGGATCCGAAGATGCGGCAGCAGCTCTACGACAGCGGCGGGCTCCCCGCGTACGTGCAGTCGCTGCTGCAGGGGGCCGAGGACGAGCGGCTGGTCGAGCGGGTGACGGCGGCGGTCAGGGCTGCGGAGGACGGGAAGTCGGCGGCTTGAGGCCGGGGCGGGCGGGCTTCGCCGGCGCGGCGACGCGACGTGACGGGTCTCCGCGGCGACGCGGTGGGCCCGGCGGTTCGCTCGCGTGGGCGCGGTGTGCTACGTCCCGGCGGTGATCGAGCACCTGCCTGTCCTGGTCGTGCGTTATCCGGCGCTGTTGCCGGAGGGGACGGCCTTCCTCGCCGTCGTCACCGCGGCGGACGCTGCGCTGGCGCGGGCGGCTCGGGACAGCGAGGAGCCGTTCACGTTCGCGGCGTTCATGCCGCGGGACGTCGAGGACGCGCCCGCGTCGGCGGCGCGGTTGATGCCGGTCGGGTGCGCGGCGGTGGTCGAAGAGGTGGTGATCAAGAGTGGGCAGCTGCTCGGGGTGCGGGCGCGCGGGCTGGCCCGGGTCGGGTTGATCGGTGAGGCGCCGGTCGCGGCCGCGGCGTTGATGCGTGTCGGGATGCGCGTGCTTGACGCGCATGTGCCGGCCGAGCCGCTGCAGCGGGCCCAGCTCGCGCGCGTGCGCACGCGCGTGGCCGCGGCGGGGCTGGCGATCGACGCGGCGGTAGGGGCCAGGCTGGCGGGGCTCGACGACCCGGGTCACTTCGCGGACCTCCTGGCGGCTCAGCTCGACGGGCTGACGCTCGACGAGCGGCTGCAGCTGCTCGTCACGCACGACTCCGCGGGGCGGCTGGCGCTGGTGGATCGGCTGGTGGACGCGCGAGCGTCGGCGCCGACCCGCGAGTTCGGGCGGGTGTGGGCCGCGCTGCGTGGGCCCGCGGTCGCGGTGCCGGCGCAGGCGAGCCTGAGCGCGCGGGCCCGCGACGTGGACACGACGGCGCTGGTGGACGCGTCGCTGCGCCGCGTCGTCGAGGACATGGCGCGGGACGAGCCGATCCGCGTGCTCGAGATCGGCGACAGCCACGAGCGCGAGCATCGGCGCGAGAGCCTGGCGCAGCTGACGGCGGCGGTCCGCTCGTTGACGGCGCTGCGTGGGTGCGGAGATCCGGACGATCGCGAGGACGCGGCCGCGCAGGCCGAGATCGCGGCGGCGGTCGCCCTGCTGCTCACGGTCGCGAGCATGGAGCACGAAGAGATGAGTCGTACGCCGTGAACATTCGACGTCGGCCGCTCACGCGAGGTCGGCGGAGGATGGCAGCGAGGGGATGCGAGCCGCGGTGGGGCGGTGGTCTCGTCCGCGTGTCACGCGAGGGCGGCGGTCTCGCTCGTGGGCCTGCTCGTCACGCGGGGTCGGCGGGGAGCAGGGCGGCGATGGCGGCGAGGGGGATGCGGACCCAGTCGGGGCGGTGGCCGAGCTCGTAGTCCAGCTCGTAGAACAGCTTCTCGCTGGTGAAGAGGGCGAGGAGGTCGGCGCGGCGGGGGTCGTCGAGCAGGGTGGGGTCGTAGCCGGCGAGGAAGGCGGCGCGCATGCGCGGCTCGGCGGCGGGGATGCCGGCGACGGCGGCGGCGTAGGCGAGGGAGCGCAGCATGCCGGCGACGTCGCGCAGGGGGTGGTGCTTGAGCCTGCGCTCGGCGAGCGGACGGGTGGGCTCGCCCTCGAAGTCGAGGATCCGCCAGCCGTCGGGGGTGTGGAGGGTCTGGCCGAGGTGGTAATCGCCGTGGTGGCGGATCTTCGGGCCGACGCCATCGGGGTCGAGGGCGACGCGCACGCGGGCGACGAGCTCGTCGGCGCGGGCGAGCACCCGCTGCGTCATGGCCGCGAGGGCGACCGGGAGGGTGGCGCGGCGCTCGGACAGGCGGGCCAGGGCGGCGCGCACGCGGGCGACGGTGGCGTCCTGCCAGCGCTCGAGGTCGGCGGCGGCGGTCGGCTCGGGGGCGAAGGCGGGGTCGTCGGTGATGCTGGCGAGCGCGACGTGGAGGTCGCGGGTGACGGCGCCGAGGGCCGACAGGTCGGGGCCGGGGTCGCCGTCGGCGCGCAGGCGGGCGAGCACGTGCACCCAGCCGTCGTCGGCGTCGGGGATGTATCGATACAGCGCGGCGACGACGGTGCGATCTGGCTCCGGGGACAGGTCGGCTGGCGTATGGGACAGGTGGGCCGCGGACGGCCGGGGCTCCAGGTGGGCGACGCCGAGGAGCGGGGGGGTGCCGCGGAAGCTGGTGCGGGTGGCGAGGGCGCGGGCGACCTCGACGTCGGGGTGTTCACCGGCGGCGAGGCGGCGATAGAATTTTAAGATGGCGCGCTCGCCGAGCACGACCGAGGAGTTGCTCTGTTCGCCGGTGACGGGGCGCGGGGGGTCGAGGTCGGGGAGCTCGCCGAGGGCGGTGAATGTCCACACCGCCTCGGCGCCGGCGAAGGTCTCACGATTATTATTATTACTACTATTATTAAATGCGCGGGAGATGCGGCGGAGGAACTCGGGGTCGGCGAGGGCGTCGACCACGGCTCTGGCGCCGACGCGGGCGAGGGTCGAGCGGTCGTCGTCGGGGCGATGGTCGCGGACGGCGAGGGGGACCTGATATTCGGCGACGGACCGGTCGGTGAGCTCGACGCGGACGCAGGCGAGGGCGGCGTCGGCGTCGGGCAGGGGGGTGACCGCGTGGAGCGAGGCGGAGGCGATGTCGGCCTCGCGGGCGGAGAACCACCGCTGTCTGATCAAGAAGCGGACGAGGCTGGCCTGGTCGACGGCGCGGAGGAGGTCGGTCACGGGATCTGCATCTCCTGGGCCTTGTCGGAGCGGAGCAGGCGGAACCACAGGAAGGTGTGCGGCGGGAGGGTGAACAGGTAGGGCCGCTCGGTGATCGGCGGGAACGGCCCCTCGCTGAACAGCTCGATGGGGGAGCAGCCGGCGAAGCGCGAGAGGTCGACCTCGGTGTACTGCGTGTGCTTCGAGAGGTTGTTGACGCAGAGGATGGTCTGGCCCTCGTGCTGGCGGATGAACACCAGCACGCGCTTGTTGGCGGCGGGCATGGCCTCCCAGCTGCCGCGGCCGAACGCCCTGTATTGCTTGCGCGCGCGGATCAGGTCGCGCATCCAGTGCAGGAGCGAGCTGGGGAAGCGCTCCTGGGCCTCGACGTTGACGGCGTGGTAGCTGTACGGATAGTCGGCGATGAGCGGGGCGTAGAGGGCGGCGCTGTCGCCCTGCGAGAAGCCGGCGTTCTTCTCGCCGCTCCACTGCATGGGGGTGCGCACGCCGTTGCGGTCGCCGAGGTAGACGTTGTCGCCCATGCCGATCTCGTCGCCGTAATAGACGATCGGGGTGCCGGGCATCGACATCAGCAGCGCGTTCATCAGCTCGATCTGGCGGCGGCTGTTGTCCATCAGCGGGGCCAGGCGCCGGCGGATGCCGACGTTGATGCGCATGCGCGGGTCGCGGGCGTACTCGTTGTACATGTAGTCGCGCTCCTCGTCGGTGACCATCTCGAGGGTCAGCTCGTCGTGGTTGCGCAGGAAGATGGCCCACTGGCACTGCTGCGGGATCTCCGGGGTGCGCGCCATGATCTCGACGATCGGCGTGCGGTCCTCGCGGCGCGAGGCGATGTACATGCGCGGCATCAGCGGGAAGTGGAAGGCCATGTGGCACTCGTCGGTGCCGTCGCCGAAGTAGGGCACGACGTCGGGCGGCCACTGGTTGGCCTCGGCGAGCAGGAGGCGGTTCTGGAACTCGCCGTCGAGGGCCTTGCGGATCTGTTTGAGGATCGCGTGGGTGCCGGGCAGGTTCTCGCAGCTGGTGCCGTCGCGCTCGATGAGGTACGGGACGGCGTCGAGGCGCATGCCGTCGACGCCCATGGCCAGCCAGAAGCGCATGACGTCGAGCACGGCCTCGACGACGGCGGGGTTGTCGAAGTTGAGGTCGGGCTGGTGGCTGAAGAATCGGTGCCAGAAGAATTGGCCGGCGACCGGGTCCCAGGTCCAGTTGGACTGCTCGGTGTCGGTGAAGATGATGCGGGCGTCCTTGTAGCGCTCGGCGGTGTCGCTCCACACGTACCAGTCGCGCTCGGGCGAGCCGGCGGGGGCCTTGCGGGCGCGCTGGAACCACGGGTGCTGGTCGGACGTGTGGTTGATGACGAGCTCGGTGATGACCTTCAGGTGGCGGCGGTGGGCCTCCTCGAGGAAGCGCTGGAAGTCGTCGAGGTTGCCGTACTGCGGGTTGATGGCCTTGTAGTCGGCGATGTCGTAGCCGTCGTCGCGCAGGGGCGAGGGGTAGAACGGCAGCAGCCACAGCGCGGTGACGCCGAGCGACTGGATGTAGTCGAGCTTTTGGATCAGGCCGGCGAAGTCGCCGAAGCCGTTGCGATTGCTGTCGCAGTACGACTTGACGTGGATCTGGTAGATGATCGCGTCCTTGTACCAAAGCGGGTCGTTGCTCATGCCTGCTCTCCTCGGTCGGCCGGGCGGCGCTGATGATCGGGGCTTTGCTTGCGTGTGGGGAGTGCGGACCGGGGGCAAGCGTGCGGCAGGTTTTTCGCGGGGGGTTCTACGCGGACGCGAGCGCGTCGAGCTCGTCGAGGGTCCGGGCGCGCTCGGGCGTGTGCGGCTGGCCGCGGCGGCGCAGGGCCATGGCGAGCGCGGCGGGCAGGTCGAGGGCGGCGCGTTCGCGGCGGAGGGCGGGGTAGCGGCGGGCGTAGTCGGGGTCGACGCGGAGCGACCAGTTGGCGGCGTCGACGGTGCCGGGGAGGTTGTAGCGGGCCTGTTCGCCGAGCAGGTCGGCGTGGAAGATCTGCACGTTCTGCGCGGGGCTGGCGAAGATGTCGGCGAACATGGCCTGGGCGAGTCGGCGAGGGTCGGCCGCGAGATCGCGCGCGAAGGCCGGGACCGAGTGGTCCTCGGGGGCGAGGCGGTGGGCGAGGCGCTCGGCGCGGGCCTGCAGGCTGCCGTCGGCCGGCCAGGTCTGGTGCACGAGCTCCCAGATCGTCGGGGTGTCGTGGTTGCCGACCATGATCCAGTCGGCGGGGGCGGCGTTCTCGCTGCGGTAGACGTCGTGGGGGTCGCTGAGGCTGGCCTTCTGGGTCACGCGGAAGCGGCCGAGGTCGTGGCGCTGCATGACGCGGCGCAGGGGGTAGGGCTGGGTGCTGAGCACCTCGCAGAGCACGTCGCGGCGGTCGCGGCCGTGGGCCGCGGAGGCGGCGAGGATGACGTCGATGAGGATCGCGTAGCGGTCGACCTGGGCGTCGTCGAGGCTGCGCACCCACTCGTCGGCGTGGCGCGGGGTCGCCGGATTCAGGCTCAGCTGGTCGCGGCGGGCGATCGCGTGGGCGGCGAGCTCGGGGTGGTCGGGCAGGTCGGGGCTCTCGAACAATCGGGCCCCGGACTGCACCGCGGGCAGCGGCTCGCGGTCGGCGCGGTAGACCCAGGGGCACACCAGGCCGTGCGGGTGGTCGATGCGCAGGCCGTCGAACTCGGCCAGCAGCTTGTCGACGCGGGCCTGCAGGAAGCGGGCGGCGGGGCCCGGGGTGCCGTTGTGCAGATATTGATGGGGGTCGAGGACGGCGTAATTCCAGGGCTGGCCGGCGGGGTTGGTGCGGCTGGGCGGGGCGCCCATGCGGTAGTCGGAGAGGAACAGGTGGCGGCGGGCCCACACGTCGGAGTGGGCCAGGCCGATCTGCAGGTCTCCGAACAGCGTAAGCTCGAGCGAATGTGCGTAGTTGCGGAGGGCGTTGTGCTGGTGGTGGGCGATGGTCTGGACGGCGGCGTAGGCGGCGATGGCGGCGGCGTGGTCGCGCAGGAGGGCGGCGAGCAGGTCGCCGGGGACGTCGAGCGAGAGGTCGCGCAGCTCGGCGGGCCAGCCGCGCCAGTCGTCGCCGTGCTCGGCGGCGAGGGCGTGGAACAGGGCGGCGTGGGTGAGCCAGGGGCGGTGCTCGGCGGCGAAGCCGGCCACGCGCTCGCGCAGGGCGGCGGCGCGGGGGTCGTGGGCGGGGCCGCGGGCGAGGTTGGCGGCGGCCTCGGCGAGGGCGGCGGTGAAGCCGGCGTGGACCTCGGAGTGGGCGGCGTGCTTGCCGGGCGCGCGCACGAGGCTGGCGACGGCCTCGGGGCGGAGGATGCCGGCCCACTGCGGATCTTCGCTGAGGTTTAACAGGTCGATGGACAGCGGGTTGCGGGCGAAGATCGTCGAGTCGTAGGGGGACGGGTTGCCGGCGGTGGTCTGGCCCTGGGGGCCGAACTGCACGCCGGTGAAGCCGAGGCCGGCGATGAATTCGAGGAAGTAGCGGCCGCCGCGGCCGTAGGGCGAGCCGCGGCCGAGGTCCTCGCCGAAGGCGCCGGGGAAGCTGGCGTCGTGGATGGCGAGCACGAGGTGGCGCTTGCCGAGCAGTGAAAGGGCGCGGGCGACGGCGGCGGCCTTCGACATGGTGGCAGGGTCGAATGGGTTGCCAGATGCGTCAAGCGACGGCGGCGCGTCGGCTGTGCGGGGGGGGCGGCAAGAGGTGCTCGCTCGACGTAAATGCGCGTGCGCGGGTGGCCGCTCCGTGTTGGCGTGTCAGCCCCAGAGCTCCGCGAGCGGTCCGGGGGCGACGCGGGTGGCGGGGTCGTTGTGGCCGAAGTCGTCGGTGGGCATGCCGGCGGCGTGTAATAAGGAATTAAACAGGTTCGACGTCTGACGATTGTTGGCGTGGCCGGCGCGGGGGTAGGCGACGCTGCGGCCGTCGGTCTTGAAGCCGAGGTTGTTGCCGCCGAGCAGCAGCGTGGCCCACTCCTCGCTGTTCGAGTGGTGCTGCTCGCCGTTGTCGGGCATGTACACGAGGATCGTGTTGTCGAGCATGGTGCCGCCGGGCTCGGGGCGCGCGGCGAGGGCGCGGGCCATGCGGGCCATCTCGCCGACGCCGCGGTTGGTGACCTCGTGCAGGGTCTCGTAGGCGGGGTCGCCGTAGCTGTGGCGCAGGTCGTGGCCGGCGATGACCTGGCCGCCGGGGTAGAACGCCTGCAGGCTGGGGTACTGGCTGGCCCAGTAGTAGCTGCCGCAGCCGATGCCGATGACCATGATGTTGGTGAGGCCGGCGATGAGGGCGCCGGTGGCGATGTCGACCTGAATTTTTAGACGGTCGAGCGGGTCGACGGCGGCGTAGGGGTCGGGGTCCTGCGAGCCGGGGTCGGGCGGCTTGACCGCGAGCAGGGCGTCCTTCATGCCGGCGATCTGGTCGTTGCGGGCGTCGATCGCCAGCAGCGAGGCGTGCAGCGTCTCGATCTTGGCGCGGCCGCGCGACGAGCCGGTGAACGTCATGAGCTCGCGGTCGGCGTCCTCGATGGCGAAGCCGAGCAACTGTTTGCGGGCCTGGAAGTCGCTGCCGACCACGCCGCCGGCGACCGAGCCGAACAGCGAGGCGAACGTCGAGCGCGGGTCGATGAGCATCGGCGCGGGCTTGCCCTTGTCGAACGCGCAGGTGGCGTATTGCAGCGGTGCGGTCGACTCGCCGACGCCGAGGCGGACGACGTCGAACGGGGCGGTGCCGCGGAGCTCGGGGATCTGGGCGAGCGCCGACTCGATGGTCGGCGCGGCCGGGCCGCCCGACGTCTTGGCGGCGCTGAGCGCCCCGTGGTCGGTCGAGTGGCCGCCGCCGAGGTAGGTCGCCGACAGGCCGAACACCGTGGCGGCGCGGTCGACCAGCGAGAGCTCGCCCTGACCGCCGAGCAGCGCGCCGAGCGAGCGGGCCTGGTCCAGCGGGGCGGCCGGCGTGACCACGGGGTCGTCGTGCTTGTAGTCGCGGTTGGAGGCGATCGGCTGGCCGGCGATGTCCTCGAGGGCCTGGCGGGTCAGCGGGTCGAACATGCAGGCCGGGCGCACGCCGTTGCCCTCGACGAAGATGACGACGCGGCGGGGGTCGCCGGGGCCGGCGCGCAGCGGGCGGCTGGTGAGGCCGGCGCCGCCGAGCGCGGCGGTCGCGGTGAGCAGGCTCGAGGCGGTGAGGAAGTTGCGGCGGGTGAACATGGGGCGGGTCCTTCCTCAGTCGGGCACGCGGGTCTGGAAGCTGTCGCTGGTGAACAGGGCGGTCAGCAGCTCGGCGAACGAGCCGTCGCTGTCGTCGTAGGCGGTCTCCATGGCGGCCATGGTGCAGGCGTCGGCGTAGGTCTCCTCGCGGCCGGCGAAGTAGCGGAAGGTCTGGCGGATGAAGCAGCGCTTGGCGTAGGGCGAGTCGCCGAGGCGTGCGGACAGCTCGACCGCGTCCTTGACCGGGCCGGCGAGCTCGGGCGACGGCATGAGCACGAGATCGCTCGAGCCGTCGGGCGGGCCGCCGTGGTCCTCGACGCGGAGGAAGCCGGCGTGGTTGTAGATCTCGAACGGGTAGCCGAGCGGGTTCATGAGCTGGTGGCAGCCGGCGCAGTAGGGGTCGGCGTCGAGCTGCTCGGAGATCCGCTGGCGCGCCGACTGGCTCTTCGACGCCTCGCTCAGCATGGCGTTGACGGTCAGCGGGAGGTCGGGCAGGTCCTGGCACAGCAGGCTGTTGCGGATCCACTTGCCGCGGTGCACGAGGTTGGGGTCGTTCTCGAACGACAGCGAGTGGGCGCCGAGCCAGGCCGGGTGGGTCAGCACGCCGCTGCGCTCGCCGGCCGGCAGCTGCTTCCAGCGGGCCTCGCGGGTCAGGTCGGTGACGCCGGAGACGTTGTACACGCGGCTGGCCTCGGCGGTCGACTTCCACACCGACGACTCGCCCTCCTGGTAGCCGGCGGTGCCGGGCGTGTAGAAGTCGCGGGTCGTCATGAGCCGGCGGAACACGTCGGCGTCGCCGGCGAGCACGCGGGCGATCGTGTCGTCGAGCTGGTAGACGAGGCCGCTCTCGTAGCCGTAGATGCCCGAGACCTGGTTCTGGTAGCTGAGCTCGACGATGCTGCCGGCCCAGCCCGAGGTGGCCGAGACCTCGACCTTGGGCGGCCGGGCCGCGAGCTCGCCGTAGCCGAGCCACTCGCGGAAGAACTGGCGCACGCCGAGGGCCATCCAGTACTCGGAGTGGGTCTCCCAGTAGCGGCCGTCTCTGGGGTCGAGCACGAGGTCGCGGCGCTCCTCGTCGACGCCGCCGAGGTACTCGCGGACGAGCGCGCCGACCACCGCGGGGTCGTGGATGGTGCCGTCGGCGGCGGCGTCGAACAGCCCGCCGAGGTCGCCGTCGACGTCGCCCTTGGAGAAGCCGTCGTTGAAGCTGCGGTTGACGCTCGGCGCGCCGGCGGGGGCGCCCGAGAGGGCGTAGGCGATCGACTGCGCGAGCTCCCAGTCGGACAGGCGCAGGCGGCCGTGCTCGTCGGGGGCGCCGGCGCCGAGCTCGGGGCGGTGCAGCGCGGCGGTCGTCATCCACGCGGCGGCGGCGATGCGGTTGATGGTCATGGGCCGCTCGGCCGGGTCGGCCTCGGCCTGCAGCGCGGTCTCGGCGAACGCGCGCAGGGCGTCGACCTGCGCGTCGGTGGCCGGGCGGTAGAGGGCGCCGCGCTCGAGGTAGCGGCGCACGAAGTAGCCGAGGCACTCGGGCGACGGCGCGGCGTCGACGACGAAGCACTGGGTCTCGGGGTCCTCCCACACCGTGCGCAGGCGGCCGCCGGCGTACTTGCCGATGGTCCAGGCCTCGCCGGCGCCGCCGACGACGTCGAGGTAGAGCCCGAGCACGCTGGCGTCGAGCTCCTCGCCCTCGCTGTAGGTCGAGTAGCGGTGGTCGGCGCGCGCGTACAGCGGGTTCTTCGAGAGGTCGGAGCTGTCCCAGCTGCCGACGTCGCGGGTCCACTCGCGGCGGTCGAGCAGGCGGATGTCGGCCGGCGGCATGGCCGGCTCGCCGGCGCAGGTGAACAGCTTGCCCTGGTCGAGCGCGTTGCCCGAGGGCTCGGGCGGGTCGGGCGGCTCGCCGGTGTCGCCGGTGGCGCCGGTGTCGTCGGGGTCGCCGCTCGAGGTCGGGACGGCGCCGCTCGAGGTCGGGACGTCGCCGCTCCCGCCCGGGCCCGTGCCGGTGCCCGGCGCGTCGCCGGTGCTGGCCTCGGACCCCGTGCTGCCGTCGCCCTGCGTGCAGCCGAGCGCGCACGCGCCGACCACCGCCCACACCCACAAGCCGCGCGTCATCTCGCCACGCTATCACCCGCGCGGCCGACAGCTCCAGCGTCGCCAGGGGAGTTTTACCGAGGGCGCGCCGCCGCAGCGACGGCGCGTCCGTGGGTTCACGCAGCCACGTCGGCGTGGTGGTCCGGGCGCATCCGCACCGGACAGGCGAGGCGGGTCGGCGGCGCGTGATGCGGTCGAGCCCGCTCGAGCCGCTCGCCGCGACGACCTCACGCGCACGAGCTCGACCGGACCGACGTGACGACGAGCGATACATGGGAATGATGCCGTCAAATCCGGTGAGCGTGATGCATCGAAAGAGAACAATGTTTCATTGTAAAATATGTATTAGCAATCACAGGAAATTTCGCTTATGGGCTCAATACGGGTGATGGAGGCGGTTGACGACGGTCGACCGACATGATGGTGTCGTCGCATTCATTGTTCTCAACCATCGAACGATGCGCCGCCGCCCGGCGAGAGAGCGAGAGGATGTGTCCTGCGATTCGAACCCGCGAACGCCCGACAGCGACGAGGTCACCTCCACGATCCACGCGTTCCGCGTCGGCGAGTGTCTGCGGGAGCGCTATCAGATCCTCGCGCACATCGGCAGCGGCGGCATGGCCGACGTGTTTCACGCCTGGGACGAGCTGTTCCACCGCGACGTTGCGGTCAAGGTCCTGAAGCTGAGGCGCGTCAACGAAGCCATGAAGCAGCGGGTCCTGCGTGAAGCCAGGGCCACGTGTGCGGTCGATCATCCGCACCTGCTGCGCATCACCGACATGGGGTTCGCGGGCGAGGCGCCGTACCTCGTGGCGGATATGCTCCGCGGCCACAGCCTGGCCGAAGAGTTGCGGCTGGCCCCGGGCGGGCGGATCGCGTGGCGGCGCGCGATCGAGTTGCTCCTGCCGCCGATGGCGGCGCTGCACGCGGCCCACGAGGCCGGCCTCGTCCACCGCGATTTGAAGCCCGAGAATCTGTTCCTTCACCACCGCCGCGACGGCTCGGAGGTGCCGATGGTGCTCGACTTCGGGATCGTCAAGCACGTCGATGTCGAAGGCAAGGGGCAGCGCTGGACGCAGTCCGGCATGATCCTCGGGACCGCGGCCTATATGGCCCCGGAGCAGGCCTGCGGCGATCCGATCACACCGCGCTCGGACGTGTATTCCATGGGAGTCACGCTGTACCGCCTCATCAGCGGTGAGCACCTGTTTCCCCTGTCGACCGGCGGCAACGCGATCGAGGCGATGACGCGCCACATCTACGAGCCGCCGCCGCGGCTCGTGGCTCGTGGTCTGCCGCGAGCGCTCGTCGAGGCGGTGTATGACGCCGTCGCCAAGCAGCCGGCACGGCGCCACCCATCGATGGCCGCTTTCGCGGCGGTGTTGGCGGCATGCCTGACCGAGACGTCGGCGCCGAAGCCGGCGCCGCGGATACATCCGTGGACTTATTGCGGCGCGGCGGTGGTGTCCGCGTTGGTGGCTGAGCGGCTTTGGATCGGCCCGGTCGAGCGGGCGTGTGGGGTCGAACTCCCACCGACGGTTGCGGTCGACGAAGCTGCGAGGCCCGACGAACGCTCGGCGGATGAGCTCGGCGAGGGCGATGCCTACTGCGAGGAAGCATGGCCCGAGGAGCCGCCCGAACAGGTGTGCTCGTCGGTTGAGACTGAGCTAGCCGATGCCCGGTCGGCTGAGCCCGCGGCTCGGGCGCGTCGTCCGCCGTTCTCCCGTCTGCCCAACGCTGCCGGCGCGGTGCGCCGTTGCCTGCGAACGTATGGCGACCCGGAGGCCGCGAGACTGAAGGTGCGTGTGGTCCTCCGCGCCGACGGGCGGGTCGCCGCCGCGAGCATCCCAGGTGACCCTGACAGCCCTCTGCTCGCGGATTGCGTCGGGCGGGCGCTCGCTGGCCTTCGCTTCGATCCCGCGGGGCCGTCCGCTCACGAACACATCTATCGCTTCAGGAGGGAGAGCCCGTGATCACGGCGTCGATACTCGTGGTCGTCCTCATCGCGGCGGCGCCGTCGGCCGCGGTCGGCATGCCGCAGGCGGCTCGGGAGCACAACAACCGCGGGGCGGCGCTCATCCTTGTCGGGCAGTACGAGGCCGGTGTAGCCGAGCTCGAGCAGGCGTACGCTGCGCTGGCCGATCCGCTGCGCTATCGCTCCGAGCGCGGCAAGGTGCTCGGTTCGCTGCGTGGGGCCCTGCTGCGTCGCTATGACGCGACCGGAGATCCGGCGCACCTGTGTCGTCTGAGGAAGATCTTGCAGCGCCACCGCGACGAGCTGTTGGCAGCGCTGGGACGGGCCGTGGCCGCCGACGACACGGCCGGGGTCGACGATGCGCTGCGATCACTCGATGCGCAGCTCGCGGGGCGGACGTGTGAAGAACCGGCGCCGCCGCCATTTCGCGCGACGGCTCCGCGGCCTCCGCCGGTCGTCGCGGCGGCCGCGGTCGGCCCTCCGCCGCTGCGCCCAGCCGATCGGAGCGAGCCGCGGGCTCGTCGGCTGCGGCGTGTCGGCGGGGTGTTGCTCGGCGCAGGCGTGCTCGCGGCGATCGGCAGCGTGGTGGCGACAGTCATCTATACGAGCCGCTTTCGCCGCCTCGACGCCCTCGATCGTTGGCTCATGAGCGACGAGGAGGCCGCCGAGGAGCTGCGCCGATACGTGGCTGCGAGGGATGCGCGCACCGCCGCTATCGTGACGGGATCGGCTGGCGCCGCGCTGTTGCTGGCCGGTGTCACGGTGCTCGCCGGCTCGTCCCGGGCCCGCCGCGTGCGGCTCGTGCCTGCTGGCTCGCCGTCGGCGTGGGGTTTCTCGTTGCAGGGGAGGTTTTGAGACCATGGGCTGCAACCGTATAAGTCATGCCCTCGCGCTCCTGCTGCTCGGGGGATGCGAGCTCGAGCGGATCCACGCGGAGTTTCATATGGACATACAGCCCGCGACCTCGACGGGGTCGAGCAGCTCCGGCGTAGGCTCGTCGAGCGGCTCGGACAGTTGGGCGAGCGGCCTGGTCAGTTCGTCGAGCGGCGGTACGTCGGACGCGGGCGAGACGAGCGCGAGCGAGTCGAGCACAAACGGCCCGGCGAGTCCGCACGAGACCAGCGAGCCCGGCGGGAGCTCCTCGACCGGGTCGCCGCCGACGGTGTGCGGCGACGGGGTGGTCGAGGGCGATGAGGAGTGCGACGACGGCAATGTCGACGATGTCGACGAGTGCGACAACGCCTGCGCTCGCGCCTGGACCATCTTCGTCTCGTCTGGGCATGACTTTAACGGAGCGGTCAGCGGGCTGAAGGGGGCCGACTCGCGGTGCACCAACAAGGCAGGCAACGCCGGCTTGCCGCGCTGGCTCAGCTACCGCGCGCTGCTCAGCGACAGCACCGTCAGCGCCGCTGAGCGCCTGCATCACGCACGCGGGTGGTACCGACTGGTCAACGGTCTGCCCGTGGCTCACGGCTGGCAGGCGCTGATGAACGAGACGCTGGTCAACCCGGTCAACGTGACCGAGAAGAGCGAGACGCTGAACACCTCGGTATGGACCGGCACGCTCCCCGGCGGTGTGGCGGTCCCGGATGCGGAACACTGCGACGACTGGATGTCCAGCTCGGCCCTGATGGACGGTTACATCGGCTCGAGCCCTGATGTGGATAGCGAGTGGTTGCATGTGATAGGCGAGAGCCACAACTCCGCGGGCTGCATCGAGATGATCTCCCTCTACTGCATCGAGCAGCCGTGAGTCACGAAGGGAACCCAGGGTTTATGGACATGCGCGCGTTCGGCCTGTGCTTCAGAGGTCTGCCGGCTTGGCTGGTGACGGCGTGTGCTCCCGCCGAGGTGCCGGGGCGCGAGACGTCCGGCGGCGAGGCGAGCTCCGGCACCGGCCAGTACCCGGAGATCACTTCGTCAGCTCCGACGACAGAGACAGGGGAGTCACCACAAAGTATGACTGGGTCTGTCACCGCGACCACGACTGTCGTCAGTGAAACCGGTCTCGAAACGACGGGTCCAGGATACGAGCCGGTCTGTGGTGACGCTCATGTCGACCCCGGCGAGGAGTGCGACGCGGGCCCGGCCAATCGCGACGACGGAGCCTGCACGTTGGATTGTAAGACCGCGGAGTGCGGAGACGGCCTCGTACACGAGGGCGTCGAGGAGTGCGACGAAGGCGAAGACAACGGTGACGACCACAACGGCTGCAGCCCGGCCTGCACGTCGAACGGGTTCTGTGGCGACGGGATCGTTCAGATCCCCGATGAGCTGTGCGACGAGGGGGCGGCCAACGGTGACGGCATGAGCTCGGGCGGCAAGGCGTCGTGCGGGATCGGCTGCGTCTGGGATGCGCGCGTGGTCTTCGCCACCAGCATCCTCCTGAGCGGCAACCTCGGGGGGCTCGACACCGCCGACGAGATCTGTCAGGCCCGCGCCGCTGCGGGTGACCTCCCGCGGCACGAGACCTACAAAGCCTGGCTGTCCGCAGGCGCGGAGAGCCCGATTACCCGCTTCACCTTGCTGCCCGCCAAGGCCTACGTGTTGCGGACCGGCGATCCTGTCGCCGACAGTCTGACGGACCTGGCCAACGATGGGCCGATCGACGGTATTCGCGTCGATGAATTCGGCGCGCCGATTCCCCCCTCCCCTGTTTGGACCGGTACCGCTGTCGACGGGACGCCGCATGTTCCGGACGACTTCTGCGGCGGCTGGGAGAGCGAATGGTCGGAGCTCTACGCGCTCATCGGGCTCAGCCATCTGCCGCACGAGCCCGAGGTCGACTGGGAGTCGTGGAAGGCCAATAAATGGTGGACGAATTACGATGGCAAGCAGCGGAAGTGTAATAATACGTATCGCCTCTATTGTTTCGAGCAGTGAGAGAGCGTTCGCGTCCGGCCTCCAGACCGGCGACTGGATGAACCAGATGCGGCCCGAGGGATCAGGTGGATCACGCCTGACGGCGGGGAGGCGGGGTCGCCGCTCGAGCCTCGCGAGCGGGTGCTGGCGGTCGGCGCGTCGAGCCGCGAGGACGGCGCGTGTCCGTCGGATTCGGCCGGATCGTCTCGTCTCGCACCCACGGCGGTCGCGACCGCCGCATGGGCCCGTGCACGCGAGCGCGCACACATCCGGGGGCGCAAGCCGGCACTGCGAGCGCGGGACGACGATCGGCCCGCCGCAGTATCAGAGGCGCGTGCACCTGCAAGAGTCGCGGCGGCTGATGCTCGGCGAGGGCTCGAGGCGGTCGGGGTCGTCGTCGTCGTCGTCTCCGCGGCGCCCTGCGCGGGGCCGGTTTCTGGTAGCCTGCGACGATGGTGCGTCAGACATGGTTCGCGTGGGTCCTGCTCGGGGTGGGGTGCGGCGACAGCACCGCGGCGGTCAGCGACGGCAACACCGCCGGCGGCGGCTCGACCGGGACCGGGGCGTGCATGGTCGGGTTCGCGGGCTGTCCGTGCACGGACGACGGGCTGTGCCTGTCGGGGCTCGAGTGCGTCGCGGGCGTGTGCGCCGACGACGGAGTGACCGGGGGACTGAACGGGACGGACACCGCCAGCGCGTCGGCCGGCAGCGGGGCGACGAGCGCCGCGAGCGCCACGGACGACGGGACCAGCGCGGGGGCGACGTCGGCGAGCGCCAGCGAGACGGCGAGCAGCGCGTCGACGAGCGAGACGGCGTCGGGGACCTCGGCCGGGGTCAGCGACAGCGCCGACACGAGCAGCGAGGGCGGCGTCAGCGTCAGCGCCGGCGAGAGCAGCTCGACGGGCGACGGCGGCACGAACAGCGGCACGAGCAGCGCCGGCGAGGGCAGCTCGACCGGCGGCGGGCCGGTGTGCGGCGACGGGGCCGCGGAGGGCGACGAGGCGTGCGACGGGGCGGACCTCGGGGGCAAGACGTGCGACGACTTCGGGTTCCAGTACGGCGCCCTGCAGTGCACGCCGGGCTGCGCGCACGACGCGTCGAAGTGCACGAACAGCGCGGCGTGCGGTGACGCGGTCGTGGTCCCGGGCATGCTGTGCTACGCGCCGATCGCCGAGGTGTCGAAGTACGACAGCTACCGCGCGCTCGCGCTCGGCGACCTGAACGAGGACGGGCACCTCGACTTCATCGGCGCGAGGGCGTCGAAGACCCAGATCGACGTGTGGCCGGGCGGCGGCGACGGCACGTTCGACCTCGGCGCGTGGACGACGAACTTGAACCTGAAGCTCGACCCGAGCCGCGTGGTCGACCTCAACCTCGACGGGCACCTCGACGTGATCGGGCCGAACTCCGACACGGGGGACATCCAGGTCGCGCTCGGCGACGGGACCGGCAAGCTGACCGCGCTGGCGGCCTACGACTCGGCGGTCGGCCGGAGGCTCGACCTCGGCGACGTCGACGCCGACGGGCGGCTCGACCTGACGGTGTGCGGGACCCAGGCGTCGAAGTCGGTCGGCTTTCGCCGCGGCCTCGCCGGCGGCAACTTCGGGCCGATGATCACGTACCCGGTCGACCCGACGTACGGGGCGGTCCAGTGCGGGTTCGTCGACTTCGACCGCGACGGCAACCTCGACATCTGGATCGGCCGCGGCACCGGCAACGGGTCGGTGTTCCAGGTGCTGTACGGCGACGGCGCGGCGAAGTTCGCGCTCGACCCGGCGACGAGCGGGATCTCGGCCGACTACTGGGTGTGGGCCGGTCACCTCGGCGAGGACGACTACGTCGATGTGCTCTCGGTCCGGGCGCTGCCCAACAGCGGGCTGCTGCAGGTCCGCCACGGCACGCCGACGTGGCTCGAGGACATGCTGTACACCTTCGAGATCGACGACTGGCCGCAGGAGACCGCCTTCATGGGCAACTTCGACGGCAACGACATCCCCGACGTGCTGACCTTCACGGACGGCAACCAGATCCTCCAGGTCTTCCGCGGCGACGGGACCGGGCTGTTCTTCGACGGCGTGACGGTCGTCGGCAGCGTCGCGGCCACGGACGTGGCGGTCGGCGACCTCAACGAGGACGGGATCGACGACATGATGGTGGTCCGCGCCTACCAGGACGGGAACTCGCTGTCGAAGGTCCACGTCGTGCTGTCGGACCCGTGACGGCGCGGCGCGACGCGGCCGCGGTCGGTCGGTCCGTCGGGCGCGCGCCTGACCGGCGCGGGGCGCCGATTCGTGAGCGGGCCGCCCCGGGCGAGGGGCCCACGAGCTCGTCGCACGAGGGACGCGGTCTCGTGCCGCGGTCTCGTGCCGCGGTCTCGTGCCGCGGTCTCGTGCCGAGCTCGGGTCGTGACGGGTTCACGGCGCGCCGAAGCGGCCGCGGGCCCACGCGTGCAGGCGCGACGCGTCGGCCGCGTCGACGACGTCGGGCACGATCACCACGGCCCCCAGCGAGCCCGCGAAGCGGTTGATCGGGCCCTCGCCGGGCCCGTCGAGCCCGCCGCCGAGGCGGCTCCAGCCCTTGCCGTCGGCGAACGCGAGGCTGCCCGCAGGCTCGCTCGCGCCGTCGATGTACGCGGTCAGCGCGCCGTCCTGCGCGTGCGTGAGGCCGACCGTGTGCACGCCGTCCGCCTGCGCCTGCAGCCCCGCGCCGACGTGCACGACCTCCCAGATCGGCGCCATGTTCTCGTCGAGCGCGTCGCTGCGGTGGACGTAGCTGAGCGCGCCGTCGGTGAAGCCCGCGGACGCGCTCGGCGGGTAGGTCCCGCCGACCACCGTGCTCGCCGGATTGAACGCCTCGATCCACCCGTACGGCGGCGGCGAGTACGGCGTGCGCGCGACCCAGAACAGCGAGTAGCCCGCGGTCGCCGGGTCCGTGACCTCCACGCCGTCCTCGCTGAGCGTCAGGATCGCCGTCGAGCCGTCGAAGTGCAGCCCCGGGCGCCCGGCCCCGAACGCGTCGGCCACCAGGAGCGGCGCCGCGGCGCCGGGCGGGCGCGTGACCTCCAGCCCGAGCCCGCCGCGGTCGGCCCACGCGTCGACGGCCGCGCCGCGGACCGGCACCAGCCGCCACGCCGACCTGTCGAGCCCGGCGCCGAAGCCGAACGAGTAGTTGCCGCCGGCGTAGACCAGCGCGTCGTCGGTGACGGCCACGCCCTGCGCGTGCGAGCCCGGCACGGGCAGGTCGAACGGCAGCGCCTTCCAGGTCTCGCCGTCGGCCGAGTACCAGGCCTCGCCGGCGTTGCCGACCGGCAGCCCGTGGGCGGGGTCGCCGTAGGTGAACCCGAACAGCGCCCAGAGGTGCCCCTGCCAGACCACGACGTTGTGCCAGATCTTGCCGGTCCACGGCGGGTCCGCGTGCCGCGTCCACGTCGCGCCGTCGGTCGTCGACCACACCTCCGCGTAGACCTCGTGGCCGGCGGCGTCGTCGCGGTGGCGCGCGCACCCGACCAGCCACATGCGCCCCTTGAACTCGACGAACCCGTCGACCGCGCCGCACCCGCGCCAGCGCGTGTCGCTGGCCGGCGCGTCGGCGGCGACCTGCTGCCAGTTCACGCCGTCCTCGCTGCTCCACACGTCGTTGTGCAGCACCTGCGTCTCGACCTCGCCGGTGACCTCCTGCCCGCCGCCGGTCCACAGCTTGCCGTCGTAGACCCCGGAGATCTGCAGCGCCCGCTCGCTCCACGGCGGCTCCGTCGTGCCCGGCCCGAGCTCGACCGTCCACGTCAGCCCGTCCGCGCTCGACACGACATCATGGTTGTAAAACCCCTGGTGATGATCGCCGCCGATCATCCACAGCTTGTCCTGCCACAGCACGGTGTTGTGGCTGTGGCGCCGTTCGAACTGCCCGTGCAGGTGCGGCAGGTCGAGCGTCCACGTCACGCCGTCGGCCGACGACCACACCTCGTCGCTGGTGCTCTCCGGCGGGTAGGCGTCGGGCCCCACGGTGCTGAAGCCGTCCGGCACCAGCTCGCCGTTCCACCCGCCGACCATGATGAAGCGCCCGCGCGACGGCAGCCACGTCAACGTGTTGCCGTCGCGGACCCGCCAGTCGTCGCCGATGCTCGCGGTCAGCCGCTGCCACTCGTAGGTCACCTCCTCGTCGCCGGCGCTCACGGCGTGGGCCGCGTCGAACACCCGCGCGCCCGCGATCGCGGTCGGGCTCCACACCTCGAGCGCGCTCCACGTCGCGGCCTGCCCGTCGCGCGCGACCTCGACGTCGGCCGTCGTCACGTCCGCGAGCGGCGGGCTGACCACCCGCAGCTCGTCGTCCGCCACGACCTCCGCCGCGGCCGCGAGCCCGCCGATCTGGACCGTCACGCCCCCGGCGAACCCGGCCCCGCGCACCACCAGCAGCGACCCGCCCGCGGGGTCCACCAGCGTCGGCTCCACGCCCTCGACCACCAGCTCGACGGCCATCGACCCCGCCTCGCTCGTCGCCTCGCCCGCCGCTGTATCGGCCTCGCCCGGGGCGCCCGTCGGTTCGACCGCCCCGGTCGCGCTCGACCCGCTCGCGTCACCCGTCGTCGCCGCTCCCAACTCGCGCCCGCCGCCCCCCACGCACCCGGGAGCGACCAGCACGACCACCAGCACGTCTGCGCTTCGCATGCTCCGGGAGTGCCGCGCCGACGCCGGGGGATCCTAACAGCCGCATAACAGCGCGCGCCCGCGCCTCACGGCGCACCGCCGTGCGCGGCGCCGTCAAGCGCCTGGTCTTCGGGCCAGGTCACGGGTCCGCGTCAGGTGCCGCAGAAGGTCTCGCAGACGCGCTGTTCGGGGAGCGGCGGGGCGGCCCAGTCGGCGTGCTCGGGCTGGTCGTCGTAGGGGCGGGCGAGGATCTTATTAAACGTCTCGAAGGGGGCGTAGTCGCCGGCGGTGACGGCGGCGGCGATGATCTGCTCGATGCGGTGGTTGCGGGGGATGAAGGCCGGGTTGACGCGGCGCATGGCGGCGGCGCGGTCGGCGGGGGACGTCGGGTCGCGCTGCAGGCGGGCGCGCCACGCCGCGGCCCAGGGCGCGTAGGCGTCGGGGTCTTTGATGAACAGCGCGGCGAGATTGGGGTCGTGCGAAGGGTCCTCGGCGGCGGCGCACAGGCGGCGGAAGAACAGGGTGTGGTCGACCTCGTCGGCGGTCATGCGTTCGAACAGGTCGGCGAGCAGCTCGAGGTCCGCGGGCTCGGAGCCGGCGAGGCCGAGCTTGGCGCGCAGGATTGTTTCGTGGGCGGCGGAGAAGCGCCCGGAGAAGGCCTCGAGCTGCTCGCTGGCGAGGGCGACCGCGCGGTCGCGGTCGGGGTCGATGGCGGGCAGCAGGGTCTCGGCGAGGCGGGTCAGGTTCCACAGGGCGATGCGCGGCTGGTTGGCGAACGCGTAGCGGCCCTGGTGGTCGATCGAGCTGAAGGTCTTGCCGGGGTGGTACTCGTCGAGGAAGGCGCACGGGCCGTAGTCGATGGTCTCGCCGGAGATCGCGGTGTTGTCGGTGTTCATCACCCCGTGCACGAAGCCGAGGCCGAGCCAGCGGGCCACGAGCTCGGCCTGGGCGCCGACGACCTGCGCGAGCAGGGCGAGGGCCTCGCCGCCGGGGGCTCCGCGCGCGTCGGGGTAGTGGCGCCGGAGGGCGTAGGCTGTGAGCAGCCGGATGCCCTCCTCGTCGCGGCGCATGGCGAGGTACTCGAAGGTGCCGACGCGCAGGTGGCTGGCGGCGACGCGGGTGAGCACGGCGCCGGGCAGCAGGGTCTCGCGGCGGACCGGCTCGCCGGTGGTCACGGCGGCGAGCGTGCGGGTGGTCGGCACGCCGAGGGCGTGCATGGCCTCGCTGACGATGTACTCGCGGAGCACGGGGCCGAGGGCGGCCCTTCCGTCGCCGCCGCGCGAGTAGGGGGTGCGGCCCGAGCCCTTCAGCTGGATGTCGCGGCGGCGGCCGTCGGCGCCGACGAGCTCGCCGAGGAGGATCGCCCGGCCGTCGCCGAGCTGGCCGGCGAAGTGGCCGAACTGGTGCCCGGCGTAGGCCAGGGCGATCGGCTCGGCGCCGGCCGGCACGAGGTTGCCGGCGAGCACGCGCGCGCCCTCGGGCGACGCCAGCAGATCGGCGTCGAGGCCGAGCAGGGCCGCGAGCGGGCGGTTGACCGCGATGACCTGCGGGTCGCGGACCGGGGTGGGCGGGACGCGGGTGTAGAAGCGCTCGGGCAGGCGGGCGTAGGTGTTGTCGAACGGGAAGGTCATCGGCCTCGCGCGGCGACGATACACCGAGACCAGCGGGCCGGCGCCCGCGCGGGGCGATGTTTGTGCGCGGGCCGGCACGCGCTCAGCGCAGGCGGTCGAGCAGCGCGAGCAGGCGGTCGGCGTCGACCGGCTTGGTCAGGTGGTCGGCGAAGCCGGCCTGCTTGCTGCGCTGGTGGTCGCGCGCGGAGCCCCACCCGGTCAGGGCGACGATCACGGGCGGGCGCGCGTCGGCCTGCAGGCGCTCGGCGACCTGGTAGCCGTCCATGCCGGGCATGCCGATGTCGAGGAGGACGACGTCGGGGCGAAGCTCGCGGGCGGCCGCGAGGCCCGCGGGGCCGTCGTGGGCGGTGCGGGCCTCGTGGCCGACGAGGGTGAGCATGGTCGCCAGGGTGTGGGCGGCGTCGGTGTTGTCGTCGACGACGAGCACGCGCAGGCGGGCGCCGGCGCGTTCGCTCGGGGACCGGTCGGGAGCGGGGCGGGGGGCGTCGGCGTCGGCGAGCGGGAGGCGCAGGGTGAACGTGCTGCCGCGCCCGGGGCCCGGGCTGGTCAGGCCGATCGACCCGCCGTGCAGCTCGAGCAGGCGCTTGACCAGCGCGAGGCCGATGCCGAGCCCGCGCTGCGCGGGGCCGCCGCCGTGGTCGATCTGGGCGAACATCTCGAACACCTGGTCGTGCAGCGCCGCGGGGATCCCGACGCCGTTGTCGCTGACCGCCACGACCACCTCGCGGCCCTCGCAGCGGGCGCGCAGGGCGATGTGTCCGCCGTCCGGCGTGTAGCGGGCGGCGTTGATCAGGACGTTGCTGACGACCTGGGACAGGCGGGTCAGGTCGGCGTACAGCAGCACCGGCGCGGCCGGCAGGTCGACGGTCAGCGTGTGGCGGGCGGCGTCGACGAGCGGGCGGCAGGTCTCGAGCGCGCTGTCGACGACGGCGCGCAGCTCGACCGGGGCGCGCTGCAGCTCGAGCTTGCCGCGGCTGATGCGCGAGACGTCGAGCAGGTCGTCGAGCAGGCGGACCATGTGCGCGACCTGCCGCTCCATCACCTCGCGCGTGCGGGCGGCGACGGCGTCGGTGGGCCCGAGGCGCAGCACCTGCAGGCCGCTGCGGATCGGGGCGAGGGGGTTGCGCAGCTCGTGGGCGAGGGTGGCCAGGAACTCGTCCTTCAGGGTGTCGGCGCGGCGCAGCTGGGCGACCTGGGCGCGCAGCTGGTACTGCTTCCGCCGGGCGCGCAGGGCGGTGCGGGTCGCGCTGACGAGGGTGAAGATGCGGATGGGCCGCTCGAGCAGGATGACGTTGCCGAGGGTGGCGATCGCCCGGGTGGCGACCGGCGACTCGGGGCCGCCGCGGGTCAGGACCACCACCGGCAGGTCGGACCACGAGGGCTGGCGGGCGATCACCTCGGCGAGCGCGCCGGTCCTGTCGAGCGCGAGCGACTCCTCGGTCAGCAGCACGACCGCCGCGCCCGCGCCGATCTCGGCGCACAGGTCGGCGATGCTGCGGCAGGCCGTGCACTCGATGTCCGCCCTGGCGAGCACGGCGACGCTGTTGGACGCGTCGCGGCCGGTCGGGGCGAGCACGAGCACGCGGTGCTCGCGGTGTGGCAGGTCAGGCGGGGACATCGGGCAGTGGTTCGTCGATGGGCAGGGTCTTGCCGACGTAGCGCGGCACGCCGGTGAGCACGCCCTGGAACGCGGCGAGCGGCTCGCCGATGCGGATGCCGCCGGTCCGCAGCTCGATCTCGCGGATGGTGCGCTCGTGGTTGCCGCTGCGCTTCTTCAGCACCGAGATGGCCTGGCGGACCCGGCCCTGGGCCTCGAAGAACCGCAGCAGCACGATGGTGTCGGCGAGGTAGCTGGCGTCGGCGGGGGTGTCCATGGCGCCGATGAGGCCGTGCTGGGCCATGACCAGGAGCGTCAGCACCCCGCGCTGGCCGAGGTACATGAGCAGCTCGTGCAGCTGGATGGCGAGGAAGCGGGCCTCGGGGGTGGCGTTGAGGTAGCCGTTGAGGCTGTCGATGACGATGACGCGGGCGCCCTCCTCGACGGCCTGGCGGACCAGCTGCACGAACTCGCCGGGGGAGATGGCGCCGGGGTCGATCTGGTCGATCGTCATCAGGCCGGACGCCAGCGGGGCGACGACGTCGAGCCCGAGCGCGGCGGCGCGGGTCATGAACGTCGCGCGGCCCTCGTCGAACAGGAAGAACGCGGCCCGCTCGCCGCGGGCGGCGGCGGCGGCGGCGTACTGGGCGGTGAGGCTCGACTTGCCGGAGCCGGCCGGGCCGACGAGCAGGGTGCTGGTGCCGCGGTCGAGCCCGCCGCCGAGCAGCTCGTCGAGGCCCGGCAGGCCGCTCTTCATCGACTCGGGGGGGTAGGGGTCGTGGTGCTCGGCGGCGATCAGCCGGGGGAACACGCGCAGGCCGCCGCGGACGATCTTGTAGTCGTGGTAGCCGGCGCGGAACGGCTTGCCGCGCATCTTCAGCACCTGCAGGCGGCGCTGCATCACCCCGTACTCGGGCGAGCGGCGCTCGAGGCTGAGGACCCCGTGGGCGATGCTCTGCAGCTGGAGGTCGCTGACGGTCGAGGTGCGGTCGTCGAGCAGCACGACGGTGCAGCGGCGGCCGACGAAGAACTGCTTCAGCGCGAGGATCTGCCGGCGGTAGCGCAGCGGGTTGGCGGCCAGCAGCCGCAGCTCCGACAGCGAGTCGATGACCACGCGGCGCGGCTTGACCCGCTCGACGTCGCGGAGCACCGTGCGCGTGGTCTCGCCGAGCTCGAGCTCGGACGGGTGGAACAGGGTGTTCTCGGCGTCGGCCGTCAGGGCCTCCTCGGACGGCGCGAGCTCGCTGACTGTGATGCCCGCCAGCGACCAGCCGTGCGACTGCGCGACGGCCTCGAGCTCGTCGCGGGTCTCGGACAGGCTGACGTAGACCGCGGTCTCGCCCGCGGCGACGCCGGCGAGCAGGAACTGCAGCCCGAGCGTGGTCTTGCCGGTGCCCGGGTCGCCCTCGATGAGGTAGAGGCGGTTCGCGGTCAGGCCGCCGCCGAGGACGTCGTCGAGTCCGGGGCTGCCGGTGCCGGCGAGGCTCGCTCGGGCGGTGTCGTCGTCGTGTTGCATGGTGGTTGCCTCGCGGTCGTGGCGCCATGCAAGGCATACGCGACCCCGGGCGATGGTCCAGCCCGCGGCCGCCCGCGGCGGGCAGCAGCGGCGGCGGAGGTGGCGCGCACGAATCGCGCGGCGATCGCTTTTGCCGATCCGAAGTTTCGCCCCATGCTTCGCGGCGCGCACGGTCCCCGGCCGGCGCCTGCGCAGGACGCGGGACGCGGGACGCGTGGCGCGACGGAGCGAGATTTCAATGGCCACTCACGTGATTTACAAGCTCGGCCCGTTCACGATCCCGGGCCTCAGGGGCGAGCGGTACGTTCGCGTCTACCTGCCGGACGAGCGCACCAGCGAGCCGCTGCCGGTGCTCTACCTGTTCGACGGGCAGAACGTGTTCCACGACGCGCCGTCGTTCTCCGGCGGCTGGTACCTGCACCACGCGGTGCACGACCTGCACGCGGCGGGCAAGCGCGCGCCGGTGATCGTCGGCGTCGACCACGGCGGCGAGGACCGGGTGCACGAGCTGTCGCCGTTCGCCTGCGACGAGAGCCGCGGCGAGGCCGACCACATGGTCCGCTGGATCGCCCGCGAGCTGGCGCCGCGGATCCGCGGCGAGTTCCCGGTGCGCGACGACGTCGCCAGCACGGCGATCGGCGGCTCGTCGATGGGCGGGCTCGCCGGGCTCTACGCCCACTTCCGCCGGCCCGACGTGTTCGGCGCGGCGCTGGCGATGTCGCCGTCGCTGTGGTTCGCCGGCTACCGCATCTTCGACGAGCTGCAGCGCTGGCAGCGGCCGTGGACCTCGCGCATCTACCTCGACGCCGGCGCCCACGAGGGCAACATGCTGGCCGACGCCTCGCGCCTGGCCGAGCACCTGAAGCAGCGCGGCTACACCGAGGACGAGGACCTGCTGTGGTACCCGGACCCGTACGGCGCGCACAGCGAGCGCGACTGGCGCAAGCGGGCCCCGCAGGCGCTCGAGCAGCTGTTCTCCGGCCTCGGCGGCGCGTACTCCGGGGCGCCGGTCGAGGACGAACCCGCGGCGGCGTGAGGCGGCGCGCGCGGGCCCTCAGGCGTCGACGACCTCGAAGTCGATCGGCTTCAGGCTGCCGGCGTTGGTGACCTCGCTCGAGCAGGCGGTCAGGCCGACGATCATGTCGAGCTCGGCGCGCAGCTCGATCATGTCGCCGGCGGCGCTGGCCGGCGGGGCGATCGTCATCTTGCCGGTCTCGGGGTCGAAGCGCACGTCCATGAAGATATTGAAGGTCGAGCCGATGCTGTCGGCGGCCACGCCGTGGGCGGCCAGGGGGACGCGCAGGTTCTCGTAGCAGCTCGGGTGGGTGCCGTCGTCGCCGCGCAGGCGGCGGAACATCTCCGGGCTGCACGGGGTGAGCACGAGGTCGTGGCGGCCGACGTCGTCGCGGCCGATCGTCCACATGGCGCGCTCGCGGTTGCTGTAGAGCACGTGGCCGGTCGTCAGGTAGAGGGTGTCGGCGTAGTCGATGCTGCGGCCGGAGCTGAGGTGCTCGCGCGGGTCGTCGGCGGCGACGCTGTAGAGGTCGCAGACCTGGAGGCCGAGCGGGTCGACGACGCGCAGCAGCTGGCCGCGGCGGATGGTGAAGGCCACGCCGCTGTGCGCGGGGATGCGGCGGCGGACGGTCGGCGAGGGGTCTGCGGTCGTCATGGTGGTGCGGCTCTCGGCGGTTGCGGGGTCACGGGTCGGCGCGCCACAGCAGCGCGACGGGCAGGGCGGCGAACACCTCGGCGAGGCGGAGGCGGGCGGCGGAGTGGACGGCGCCGGTCAGCAGGTCGACGCGCGGCGCGGGGTCGCCGAGGTCGAGCTCCTGCTCGGCCCAGGCGTCGGCGAGCGGCCAGGGCCGGCGCCCGCCGGTCAGCGTGTAGGTCAGCCGCGGGACCACGCACACGAGCTCGCGGGCGCCGAGGCGGCGGCGGAACGCGACGAGGTGGCGGTCGCCGGCCAGCGGCTCGTAGTCGGCGCTCAGGTAGAAGTCACGGTGGGCCCGGCGGTGGCCGAGGCCGCGGCGGGTGACGAGCAGCTTGAGGCGGCCGTCGTGCGGGCTGGCGAGCAGGTCGCCGGGGGCGGCGTGCGCGAGCCCGGCGAGCAGGCGGCGGCGCAGCGCGTAGTCGACGGGGCGCCGGTTGTCGGGGTCGACGAGCGAGAAGTTGAGCAGCTCGCTGCCCTGGTAGATGTCGGGCACGCCGGGGGCGGCGAGCTTCAGGCACAGCTGGGCCAGGCCGTTGACGAGGCCGTGGCTGGCGATCGCCTCGGCGACGGCGCGGGCCTGGGCGACGAACGGCGGGTGGCCGAGCATCTCGCGCACGAACCGCTCGACGGCGGCGTCGTAGGCGGCGTCGGGGCGCAGCCAGCTGGTCTGCTGCTTGGCCTCCCTGGTGGCCTTGGCCATGTAGGCGACCAGGCGCTCGCGGAAGTCCTCGGCGAGCTCGTCGCCCGCGCGCTCGAGCGGGTACGCGCCGACGACGGTCTGATAGAACAGGTAGGTGTCGCCGCGCGAGGGGGCGAGCGCGCCGTCGATCGCGGTGCGGCGCAGGCGGGCCATGCGGTCCCACGCCGACACGGCGCGGCGCCAGGTGTCGGGGATCTCCGAGAGCACGGCGAGGCGGGCGCGCAGGTCCTCGCCGCGCTTGGTGTCGTGGGTCGAGGTGGTCGTCATGGTCCGCGGGAAGCGGCGCTGCTGCTCGCGGTTGTGGGCGTGGAACGCCGCGACGTCGGTGCCGAACGCGCCCGGGTCGCCGCCGACCTCGTTGAGGCACGCCATGCGGTGGTAGCGGTAGAACGCGGTGTCCTCGACGCCCTTGGCGTTGACGGGGCCGGTGATCTGGGCGAACCGCATGGCGAAGTCGACGCGCGCGGCGCGGGCGTCCGGGTCGTCGGGGAGGCGGCGCAGCAGCAGGGCGTGCTCGAGGAACTCGAGCACGCTGGCGTCGACGTCGCTGGCCCGGCGGGCCCGGCGGAGCGCGTGGGCCACGCGGGCCGCGTCTTCGGGGCTGCAGCTGCCGTCGGGGCGGACGTAGGTGCGATAGACCGGGAAGGCGGCGATGCAGGCGACGATCGCGGCGGTCAGGCTGGCGAGGGTGAAGTCGCGGCTGCGGCGGTCGGCGCCGGCGATGCGCTCGAGGCGGTGCGCGAGCATGTGGATCTCGCTGGTCAGGGCGCCGCGCAGGACGGTGCGCCGGCCGTCGCGGGCGACCGCGGGCCAGCCGCGCGGGGCGGCGACGAACCGGCGGTAGAAGTCGGTCAGCCGCGGCCCGCCCTCGGGCGCGAGCCACAGGCCGTTGACGACGCCGAGGAAGTCGTAGCCGGTGGTGCCGTCGACGTCCCAGCCCGCGGGCAGCTGCTCGCCGGGCGCGAGGATCTTCTCGATCACCAGCCAGGGCGGGTCGTCGGGGCGGCGCGCGCGGAGCTCGGCCTGCAGGGCGGCGAAGTAGGCGGCGGGGTCGTAGAGGCCGTCGGTGTGGTCGAGGCGCAGGCCGGTGACGTCGCCGGCGGCCACCAGGTCGAGCACCAGCGCGTGGGCCGCGGCGAACACCGCGGGGTCCTCCATCTTGACGGCGGCGAGGTCGTTGACGTCGAAGAACCGGCGGTAGTTGATCTCCTCGGTGGCGACCCGCCAGGAGCTGAGGCGGTAGACCTGGGCCTGCAGCAGCGCCTCGAGCGCGTCGAAGCTGCGCGGGTCGCCGACGCGTCCGGCGAGCTCGGCGAGGGTGGCGTCGACGGCGGCGGCGAGCGCCGGTTCGTCGGCCAGCAGGCGCGCGAGCCGGCGCTTGATCACGTCCTTCTCGCGGGCCCGGGCCTCGCGCGCGTC
The DNA here is from genome assembly GCA_016793465.1 of Myxococcales bacterium. The sequence goes on along the minus strand of JAEUJW010000028.1, from coordinate 79,633 downwards.
GGGCGGGGTGTCGGACTCGCCGGGCAGGTGGGCGATCGCCGCCAGCAGGCTGTGCAGCTCGGCCGGCGCGTGGTCGTCGTCCGGCAGACCGGCGCGCGCGAGCGCAGGCCCGAGGATCATCGGCAGGCTCTTGATCGCCAGGGGGAAGCGGCGCTCGTAGTAGGCGACGAAGAAGGCGCCGCCGTCGCGCACGACGGCGAGCTCGCCGGCCTCGAGCGCCTCGCCGAACTGCCGCCCGAGCACCGGCAGCAGCAGCTTGCCGCGCATGCCGGCCTTGGGCGGGTCCCAGGTGACGTCGAAGTGGCGGTCGTACGGCGAGGCCGGGCCGGCCTCGAGCAGGTCGTTCCACCAGGCGTTCTCGCCGCTGCCGATGCCCATGTGGTTGGGCACGAGGTCGAGCACGTGGCCGATGCCGCGGGCGCGCAGGCCGGCGATCCAGGCGGCGTGGGCCGCGGCGCCGCCGAGCTCGGAGCCGATGCGCGCGTGGTCGACGACGTCGTAGCCGTGGGTGCTGCCGCGCTGGGCCTGCAGGTACGGCGAGGTGTAGACGGCGTCGACGCCGAGGTCGTCGAGGTAGTCGGAGATCTCCGCGGCCGCGGCGAAGCCGAAGCCGGCGTGGAGCTGCAGGCGGTAGGTCGAGGCGGGGGTCATGGCGGCGGGCCGGCGGCGTAGAGGGCGGCCCGCGGCGGCGGCAGGCCGGGCCCGCCGGAGTCGAGCACGAGCGACCAGCGCGGCTCCGGGGCGCGCGGGTCGGGGGCGGCGGCCTCGGGCGAGAAGTCGACGACGAGCAGGCGCTCGCCGGCGTCGGTCCAGCGGCGCACCCGCAGGTGGGCGCCGTCTGTCTCGACGGACAGGTGCCGGCGGTCGGCCCGCGCGAGCACCGGGTCGTCGCGGCGCAGCCGCAGCAGCGCCCGGTAGAGCGCGAGCACGTCGGCGTGGGGCGGCCGCTCGCGCTCGTCCCAGCGCAGCTTCGAGGCCAGGAAGGTCGACTCGGCCTGGGGGTCGGGGATGGCCTCGCGGCGGGCCTCGTCGCGGAACGCGGGGAAGCCCGAGAACTCGGCGCGGCGGCCGGCGGTGACGAGCTCGCCGAGCGCGGGCGGGTGGTCGGTGAAGTACTGCCAGGGGCTGCTTGCGGCCCACTCCTGGCCCATCCACAGCAGCGGGGTCATGGGCAGGAACAGCAGCAGCATCGAGGCGGCGGCGTAGTCGGCGAGGCTGGCGATGTGGTGGAGGCGCTCGCCGAACGCGCGGTTGCCGACCTGGTCGTGGTTCTGCAGGCACAGCACGAAGGCGGAGGCGGGCAGGCGGTCGCTCGGTCCGCCGCGCGGGCGGCCGTTGGGGCGCCAGACCTCGCCCTCGAACAGGAAGCCGCGCTCGATGCAGCGGGCCAGGGCGGCCAGCGACGGCGGGTACACCTCGTAGAAGCTGTCGCGCTCGCCGGTGAGGATGGTGTGCAGGATGTGGTGGAAGTCGTCGGCCCACAGGGCGTCGAGGCCGGTGGCGAGCACGAGGTCGGGGTGGTTGGTCTCGTCCTCGGCGATCAGGACCTCGCCGCGGCCGCGGGCGCGGACCTCGGCGGCGAGCTCCTGCAGGATCGTGCGCTCGGAGCGGTCGTGGATCGCGTGGGTGGCGTCGAGGCGCAGGCCGTCGAACCCGAACTCGTCGAGCCAGTAGAGGGCGTTGTCGATCACGAACCGCCGCGTCGCCGGGGCCGCGAAGTTGAGGCCCTGACCCCACGGGGTGACGATGTCGCGGGCGAAGTAGCCGGGGCTGTAGCTGCCGAGGTAATTGCCCTCGGGCCCGAAGTGGTTGTAGACGACGTCGAGGAGGGCGTTCATGCCGAGGCGGTGGGCCTCGGCGACGAGCGCCCGCAGCTCGTCGGGGCTGCCGTAGGCGGCGTGCGGGGCGAAGTGGGCCACGCCGTCGTAGCCCCAGCCGCGCGCGCCCGCGAAGCTCGAGACCGGCAGGAGCTCGATGGCGGTGACGCCGAGGTCGGCGAGCTCGGCGAGCCTCGCGGTGGCCGCGGCGAAGGTCCCCTCGGGGGTGAAGGTGCCGATGTGGAGCTCGTAGATCGCGCACCCGGACAGCGGGCGCGGGCGCCACTCGCCGCGCTCGAGGCGCGCCGGCGCGACCACCTCGGCCGGGCCGTGCACGCCGAAGGGCAGGCGGCGCGCGTAGGGGTCGGGCAGCTCCTGGGCGCCGACCCGGAAGCGGTACAGCGCGCCCGGAGCGAGCCCGGGCACGGTCGCCTCGAACAGGCCGCCGCCGCGGTCGTCGAGGCCGTGGCGCGCGACCTCGACGGGGCCGTCGGGGCCGCGCTCGTAGAGCACGACGGCGGCCTCGGCGACCCCGCTGGCCCACACGCGGAAGCTGACGCCGTCGGCGCCGACGAGCGCTCCGAGGCTGGGGAAGGCGGCGTCGACGGCGACGCCGCGCAGCAGCTTCAGCGTGCGCGGCGGCACGAGCGTGGCCTCGCCGCCGGCGAGCACGCCGCTGGCGTCGTCGTCGCCGGTGTCGATCACGACCTCCCAGGCGAAGGTGCCGCGGGGGAACGCGGGCAGCACGAACTCGACGGGCGCGGCGCCGGCGTTGAGCACGAGCATGAGGTCGTCGTCGCGGATCGGTCGGTCGTCGTCGTCGAGGTCGTCGACGCCCTGGCCGGCGAGGAACATGGCGAGGCCGCGGGTCGCGGGGCTCCGCCAGTCGTCGTCGCTCATGAGGGCGCCGTCGGGGCGAAACCACAGGATGTCGTGGACGTCGGCGCCGCGGATCCTCCGGCCCTTGAAGAACTTGGCGCGCTGCAGGGCCGGGTGGGCGCGGTAGGTGCGGATCAGCTTGCGGGTGAACGCGAGCAGGGCCTTCTGCTCGTCGCCCAGCTGCCAGTCGTACCAGGAGATCGGGTTGTCCTGGCAGTAGGCGTTGTTGTTGCCGCCCTGGGTGCGCCCGATCTCGTCGCCGCCGCCGAGCATCGGCGTGCCCTGCGACAGCAGCAGCGTCGCCAGCAGGTTGCGCTGCTGGCGGCGGCGCAGCGCCAGCACCTCGGGGTCGTCGGTCGGGCCCTCGACGCCGCAGTTCCACGAGAGGTTGTGCTCGGCGCCGTCGCGGTTGTCCTCGCCGTTGGCCTCGTTGTGCTTGCGGTCGTAGGCGACGAGGTCGGCCAGGGTGAAGCCGTCGTGGCAGGTGATGAAGTTGATGCTCGAGTAGGGCCGCCGGCCGTCGCTCTCGTAGAGGTCGCTGCTGCCGCTCAGGCGGTGGCCGAGCTCGCCGACGACGCCGCCGTCGCCGCGCCAGAAGGCGCGCATGGTGTCGCGGTAGCGGCCGTTCCACTCGGCCCAGCGCACCGGGAAGTTGCCGACCTGGTAGCCGCCCGCGCCGAGGTCCCACGGCTCGGCGATCAGCTTGACCTGGCTGAGCACCGGGTCCTGGTGGATGATGGTGAAGAAGCTCGACAGCTGGTCGACGTCGTAGAGGCCGCGGGCCAGCGCCGACGCCAGGTCGAAGCGAAACCCGTCGACGTGCATCTCGAGCACCCAGTAGCGCAGCGAGTCCATGATGAGCTGCAGCGTCTGCGGGTGGCGCACGTTGAGCGTGTTGCCGGTGCCGGTGTAGTCGTAATAGAAGCGCGGGGCGTCGGGGACGAGGCGGTAGTAGGTCGGGTTGTCGATGCCGCGGAAGCTGAAGGTGGGCCCGTGGTGGTTGCCCTCGGCGGTGTGGTTGTAGACGACGTCGAGGATGACCTCGATGCCGGCGCGGTGGAGCGTGCGGACCATCTCCTTGAACTGGCGGACCTCGGCGGCCAGCTCGTCGCCGCTGCGGTAGCGGACGTCGGGGGCGAAGAACCCGATGGTGTTGTAGCCCCAGTAGTTGTGCAGGCCGCGGTCCTGCAGGTGCCTGTCGTCGACGAACTGGTGGACCGGCAGCAGCTCGACCGCGTCGACGCCGAGCTCGGTCAGGTGGCGCACGATCGGCTCGCTGGCGACGCCCGCGAAGGTGCCGCGCAGCGCCGGCGGGACGTCTGGGTGGCGCATGGTGAGGCCCTTGACGTGGGTCTCGTAGAGGATCACCCGGTGGAGCGGGAGCCCGGGCGGGCGGTCGCCTTGCCAGTCGAAGCCGGGGTCGATGACGACGCCGAGCGGCACGCCGCGGCTGTCGCGGGGGTTGATCGCGAGGTCGCGGTCGTCGCCCGGGCGCTCGGGGTCGTGGGCGAAGCAGCCGGCGGTCCAGCGGGTCACCCCGCCGAAGGCCTTGGCGTAGGGGTCGGTCAGGCGGTTGCGCGGGTTGAAGCGCAGGCCGGCCTCCGGACGCCACGGGCCGTCCACGCGGTAGCCGTAGAGCTGCCCGGGGCCGACCCCGGCGACGTGGCAGTGCCACACGAAGGCGGTCCGCTCGCGCATGGCGATCCGCGTCTCTTGCCCGCCGCGGCCGACCAGGCACAGCTCCACGCCGGTCGCGTGCTCGCTGTAGAGCGCAAAGTTGACGCCCGAGTGGCCGTCCCAGGTGGCTCCGAGGGGGTACGGGGTGCCGCGTCGTACGTACACTCCGCCGGCTTATGGCATGGGCGGTCGCGCGAACCAGCGCCGAGATTGCGCGGCGCGTCGCGGTGCGGGCCGAGCTCGCGGGCTGCGATATGTGGTGTGCACATATATTTTTAAAAGCCACGCGTTCGGCGCCCGGGCCTGCCCGGCGTGATTTCGCGCCGCCCACGCGGGGCTGTAATGTTTGGCGGCGCCCGGGTTACTAGCGTCCGGCCCGGATGGCGCACGAACGACCGCACACGCCCGCTCGCGCACAGCGTGCGAGCCCCGGCATCGAGCCGCTGGTGCTGCGGGCGCGCGCGGGCGAGGTGGCCGCGTGGTCGCAGCTGTATCAGCAGCACTACGACCGCGTGTATCGGCGCCTGTACTTCTTCGTGAGCGACGCGGCCGTGGCCGAGGACCTCACGCAGGAGTGCTTCGCGCGGGCCGTGACGATCGTCGGCACGTTCGACGGCCGCTCGTCGTTCGCCGCCTGGCTGGTCGGCGTGGCCCTCAACATGGCCCGCAACTACCTGCGCGGGCGGCAGGCCCGGCGCCGCGCCGAGGAGCACCTGCGGCCGCTGGCCGAGCTGACCCCGCGCGACCCGGTCGAGCGCGGGCACCTGCGGCGGCGCCGCTCGGAGGTGCTGTTCGGCGTGCTGCTCGGGCTGCCCGAGAACCTGCGCGAGGCGTTCGTGGTCCGCGAGCTCGAGCAGCTGTCGACGGCCGAGGCGGCGGAGGTCCTGGGCATCTCGAGCAACAACGTGGCGGTGCGGGTCCACCGCGCGCGCGAGCTGGTGCGCAAGGAGCTGACGCGCCTCGGCTGGCTCGACGCGGACGGGCGAGGTGTGCCATGAGGCTGGTCCGCGGGCCCGAAGATCCGCTCGAGCGCTTCCTCGCCGAGGTCGACCGCGAGCTCGCCGCGCCGCAGCAGCGCGGCGGCCGGGTGCGTGACTTCGGCGAGATGATGGCGCGGGCCCATCGCCTCGACCCCGCGGTCACGCCGGCGAGCGCCGCCCGCGAGGCCGCCGGCTACGCGCCGGTGGTCGCGCTCGCCGGCGCCAGACCGGCGGACCCGGGCCCGCGCGTGCGTCCGCGGCTGGGCCTCGTGCTCGGGCTGGCGGCGGCGCTGCTCGTCGGCGTGGCCATCGGCACCGCCGTGCGTCAGGCGCGACGCGACGCGGCGCCGGGCCCGGGCGACGCGGTGCAGTTCGTCGCCGGCGCCCCCGCGAGCGCCGAGACGCGGGAGAGCGCGCCGGTCGTCGAGGCCGCGCCGCGCCGCCCTCGCGGCTCGCCGGGTCCCGCCGCCGACGAGCCGAGCGCGGACGAGGCAGGCGTCGATCTCGTGTGCACCCCGGAGGACGCGGCGCCGGTGGTCGAGGCGCAGGTCGCAGCGATCGTCGAGGCCGCGCCGGTCGAGCCGGAGTATCACCGCCTCGATCGCGCCGCCGACGCCGCGTGGCGCCGCGGAGATATTAATTATGCGCGCGAGCTGCTGACGAGGTTGACGCGATCCGAGGCCCCGCGGCGCGTGATCGAAGCGGCCTACGGCGACCTCGGCGTGCTGATCCGCCAGGCCGGCGACGACGTCGCCCTGGCTGAATTGTGGCGCCGATATCTGAAGAGATTTCCCCGCGGTGTGTTCGCCGAGGACGCGCGGGCCGACCTGTGCCGTCTGACGGGTCGAGCAGACTGCGACGACGCTGTAATGAAAGCCGGTCCGGACGTTACTCCCCTCATTAAAAGGGCCCGAGCGGCGGGCGAGGGGTGATGTGATGACCAGTGGAATTGCAGCGACCATGCGTGGGTTGACGGGGATCTTCGCGGTGCTGGTGCTCGGCGGATGTACGACCGTCAACATCGAGATCGGCAGCGACAGCGCCGGCGAGGCGGATGCCACGGAGGACGGGGGCGACGCGTCGACCGGCGCGAACGACGGCCACGACTCCTCCGGCTGGTACGACGAGCTCACGACGTCGGGCGGGTGGGGCACGACGTCGGGCGGGTGGGACACGACGTCGGGCGGGTGGGGCACGACGTCGGGCGGGTGGAACACGTCGGGCGGGTGGGACACGACGTCGGGCGGGTGGGGCACGTCGGGCGGGTGGGACACGACGTCGGGCGGGTGGGGCACGACGTCGGGCGGGTGGGGCACGACCTCGAGCGGCGGCGGCACCACGGGCTACGGGACGGGCGACAGCTCCTCGGGCGACGGTGGCTGCCTCGTCGACACCGACGGCGCCTCGACGGGCTGCGAAGAGGAGACGACCGGCGGTTGATCGGCCTGCGCGCGCACCTCGGACGTCGAGGCTCCTCGCGGCGCGGCGAGGGGCCCGGATGATCGCGCGCGGACCGTTCATGGCATGCCTCGCCGCCGTCGCGGCCCCGGCCGCCGATGACGGCGCGCTCGTGGTCGCGGCCGACGGGCTCGACCCGGCGGAGCTCGTGTCGGCCTTGCGGCTGCGACTGCCGCGCATGCGGGTGACGCCCGGCGGCGGACGAGGATCTCCGCTCCGGCCGGGCGACGTGCGCGTGCACGTCGTGAGCAGCGGCGACGCGCTCGAGCTGACCGCCACGCTCGCGGACGGGCGGGTCGTGCGGCGCACGCTCGCGGTCGAGGGCGCGGCGCCCGAGCGCACCGTCGCCGCCGTCATCGCCCACTGGCTGGCCGCGCTCGCCGTGCGCCAGCCGACGCCCGTGCTCGTCGTCGCGGCGTCGCAGCCGGCGATCGGGCCGCAGCCGGTCGCGCCGGCTCCGTCGGTCGTCCGCGAGGCGGGGCCGTCGGCGCAGCCGGTTTCGCCGGCTCCGTCGGTCGTCCGCGGGTCGGCGGGGCCGTCGGCGCCGCCGAAGACCTCCGACGATCGTCGGCCCGCGAGTGCCACGCCGGAGCCTCCGCGGCTCGAGCTCGGGCCGGTCGCGGCGACGCAGTCGATGTTCGGGGTCGGGCGACCGAGCCCGGCGAGGTCGCTCGGCGTCGCGGTCGCGGTGGGCCTCGAGCTGCGCGCGCGGCGGGGCGCCCTGGCCGGCGCCGAGGTGCGGGTGCTCGACGCGCGGGCCGGCGACTATCGCCTGACGCGCCTGCGCGGCGCCCTGCTCGGCGGCTACGGCGTGACCCGCGGCCGCTTCATCGTCCGCGCGCAGGTCGGCTTCACCGTCGAGTCGTGGTGGTCGGACGGTCGGGGCGCGCCGCTGCTCGGCGGCCTCGCCCGGGTCACGCCCGGCCTGCGCGCGCGCCTCGGCCCGCGGTCGCGCCTGCACGCCGGCCTGCGCCTCGAGCTCGGCGTCAGCGCGACCGCGGCAGGCGCCGCGGTGCGCCTCGTCGACGACGCCCGGCCCGTGTTTCGCCTCGGCGGCGTCGAGCTCGGCGCGGGCCTCGAGCTCGGCCTGCAGTGGGACATCGCCGGCCGTCGCTGACGCCCTGCGACGAGCGGGCGCACGATCGACGGACGTCAGCCCGCGAGCACCGCGGCGATCGTGTGGAACAGCCGCTTCGGGCAGCTCGCCCGCGCCCCCGCGCGCACGAGCGCCGCGTTGCCCGCGTCGTGCGAGGACACCGCGACGATGTCGATCGGGCGCCCGATCGCCAGCGCGTGCGCGACGACCTCGGTGCCCACGCCGTCCGGCAGGTCGTGGTCGACGAGCAGCACGTCGAACTCGCGGGCCGACAGCAGCAGCTTGCCGGCCCGCACGTCCGCCGCGAAGGTGACCTCGTGCGCGCCGAGGAACTCGGCGGCGACGGTCCTGGCGAACTCCTGGTGATCCTCGACGAACAGGACGCGCACGCGTCCGAGGTTAACGCAAGTCGAGGTCGCCGGCGCTACAGCGGCTTGCCGAAGTCCTGCGTCCAGTAGTGCTTCCAGCTCTTGCTCGACTTGTAGTAGCCGACGCCGAGCTGGGTGAGCGCGCCGTTCATGATGTTGAGGCAGTGGCCCTTGCTGGCCATCCAGCCGTCGACCACCGCCTTCGGCGTGGTGTAGCCCCAGGCGATGTTCTCGGCGGCGGTCGAGTACTTGTAGCCGGCGGCGACGATGCGGTCCCACGGCGACAACCCGTTGGACCCGGTGTGGCTGGTGAAGTCGTTGACGCCCATGTCCTTCGAGTGCTTGCGGGCCGCGCAGCGCAGCTTGGTGTTGAGGACCACCGGGCCGACCTTGGGCTTGACCGTGCCGCCGCAGCTGGCCCCGGCGGCCCGCTTCTGATTGACGAGGGTGATGACCTGGGTCTCGAAGCTGGCCCACGTCGAGTCCCAGGTGCTCACGCTGTCGCAGTAGCCGGCCGCCGCCGGGTCGACCGCGTCGCTCAGCTCGTCGAGCGCCAGCGCCGCGTCGGCGCCCTCGCCCTCGTCGTCGATCGCGAGACCGACCCCGACATACCCCTCACCCACGCGCGTCTCGGTCTCCTCGACGTCACAGGCGACCAGCGCGACCACCGACAGGAAAAGCATCGACTTGTTCATGGTGTCTCCGACGGCGCCGCGGCCCTCCGCGGCGCGCTTCGCCCGGGATGTTCCCGCGAACGGCGGGCCTGCCTCAACCCGAGAATTTTTCACGGGCGCGGTCGTGCCCCGCCTCAGCCGCCGATCGGCACGGCGGTGATCAGCAGCTCGTGGTGGCCGGTGACGTGGACCGTGCGCCCGTGCTGCTGCAGGTACTTGCGGTAGAACGCGGCGTCCTTGACGAGCAGGCCGAGCTCGGGCTGGCTGTAGTTGAGCATGCGGGCGCCGTGCAGCTGCTCGCCGTCGCGGTAGCGGCAGTTCGGCAGGCCGAGCACGACGCTGCCGCGCGGCGCGAGGTGGTGCTGGACCAGCCGGCGCAGCAGGGCGCGGTCGTCGAGGCCGCTCGACTGCAGGGTGTCGATGGCGAGCACGAGGTCGAACGCGCCGAGCGCGAGCGACTCGAGGTCGGCCAGGTCGGCGGCGAGGAAGCGGGCGTTCGCCCCGGGGAAGCGGGCGCGCGCGTGCCCCAGGGCGCTGCGGCTGTGGTCGACGCCGACGAGCTCGCCGCGCGTCGCCAGGCCCGGGACCAGGTCGGCGAGCAGGGCCAGGGTGTCGCCGCGGTTGCAGCCGAGCTCGAGCACGCGTGCCGACGGGGCGAGGCCGGCGCGCTCGACCGCGTCGGCGAGGTCGAGCACGAAGTCGGGGTCCTCGTGTTTTGCGATGCGGGCGAAGCTCGAGGCGGCGCCGTACTTCTCGGTCGGGTCGGCGACCTGCTCGCGCGCGCCGTCGGCGAGGCGCTCGAGGCGGACGCGGACGCGGGGCGGCGCCGCGGGCCGGGGGGTGCACAGGCGCAGGCCGAGGCGCCCGGCGAGGTCGACCCACACGCGCCACGGGCGGTGCCGCCAGGTCTCGCCGGCGAGCGCGACGAGCTCGCCCGCGTGGCGGCCGCGGCCGTGGTCGGGGTCGAGGACCTCGAGCTCGACGGCGTCGTCGCCGGCGGCGAGGCGGGCCCGGACGTGGGCGAGGATCGTCGGCAGGGGGTCCTCGCGGAACTCGGCGGCATGCCCGGGCACGGCCGCACGCTGCCACGAACGCGGGCCCCGGCGCCAGCGGATCGCGGGGGTGGATCGCCGGGCGAGCGGCGGGATAAGCTCGCGACGTGTCCGTCGGCAACTGGCTGATCCTCGCGCTCGCGCTGGGGATCGTCGCGCTCGACATCACGGCCGCGTCGCCGTGGACGGGGCTGCCGGTGGTCCTCGGCATGGCGTTCGTGACCCTGGCGATCGGCGAGCTCGTGCGCCAGACGGTCGCCGTGCACCGCAAGACCGGCGGCTTCGCGGCGGTGCTGCGCTTCGAGGTCGCGCTGATCGCCGGGCTGCTCGGGTTCCTGGTCGCGCGGGCCTTCGTGCTCGCGGTCCAGTTCAGCGGCGAGGCGACCGCCCGGCAGGTCGCGTCGGCCGAGACCTACGACCTCGTGTTCACGGTCATGGCCGGGGTCGCCGCGGCCCTGGTCGTCGCCCCCGAGCGCAGCGGCCGGGCGTTATTAAAGCTCGTGCAGCGGCCGGCGCTGATGCTGGCCAGCAGCTTCGCCGCGCTGATCGTGCTCGGCAGCCTGCTCCTGACCCTGCCGCTGGCGGTGACCGACATCGGCCACGTCTCGTACATCGACTCGCTGTTCACCATGGCGAGCGCCGTGTGCGTGACCGGGCTGACGGTCAACGACGTCGCCGCCACCTACACCGTGTTCGGCCACGGGGTGATCCTCGCCGGCGTGCAGCTCGGCGGCGTCGGCATCATGACGATCGCGGCGCTCGCCCTGGCGTTCGGCAACAACACCTCGCTGCAGAGCCAGCTGCGCTACGCGGCGATGCTCGACGCGCGCACCATCGCCGACCTGCGCAGCGTGGTCGTCGGCGTGCTCGCCGGCACGCTCGTGGTCGAGGCGATCGGCATCGTGCTGCTGTGGTCGCTGTTCGCCGGCGACCCGCGCCTCGGCGAGGCCTCGGCGCTGTGGATGGCGACGTTCCACGCGATCACCGCGTTCTGCAACGCCGGCTTCTCGCTGTTCCCCGGCAACATGGCGCCGTTCGCCGGCGACTTCGGGGTCCAGCTGGTGATCATGTCGCTGGTCGTGCTCGGCGGGCTCGGCTTCCCGGTGACGATGGAGCTGGTGCGCCACGGCTGGCAGCGGGTGGTGCGGGTGTTCCGCCCGTCCGCGCCGGCGCCGCTGCGGCTGTCGCTGGCGACCCGGGTGGTCGCGTGGACGTCGCTGATGTTGATCGTCGGCGGTGCGCTGGTGGTGTTCGTGCTCGAGTTCTCGCGCTCGCTGGCGCCGGCGGCCGAGCTCGGGGTCGGCCGGCGCGCGCTCGCGGCGCTGTTCGCCTCGGTCAACACGCGCTCGGCCGGCTTCAACACCGTCGACATCGGGGCCATGCGGGACGCCTCGCTGCTGCTGATGTGCGTGCTGATGTTCATCGGCGGCTCGCCGATGTCGACCGCCGGCGGGGTCAAGACGACCACGCTCGCGGCCGTGGTCGCGACCCTGCGCGGCGAGCTGCGCGGGCGAGAGCCCGAGCTGGCCGACCGCGCGCTGACGCCCGGGGCGCTGCGCAAGGCGATCGCGGTGCTGGTGATGATGAGCGGGATCCTGCTGGCCGTCGTCGTGCTGCTCACGCTGACCGAGGACCAGCCGTTCATCCGCCTGGCCTTCGAGGCCGTCTCGGCGCTGGCGACCGTCGGGCTGTCGACCGGCATCACCGCCTCGCTGACGGCCGCCGGCAAGCTCGTCCTCACCCTGGCGATGTTCCTCGGCCGCGTCGGCCCGTTCACCATCGCCAACGCGGTCGGCAACGCCGGGGCGACCCCGCAGAACTACCGCCTCGCCCGCGAGGAGCTGCCGATCGGCTAGGCCTGCTGGGCCGCCGCCGGGCGCTCGCGCACGACGAGCACGTTGCACGGCGCGTGGTTGACGATGCGCGCCGCGGTGGTCCCGAGCAGGCGGTCGATCAGGCCGTAGCCGTGGCTGCCGAGCACCACGAGGTCGGCCCCGAGCTCGGCGGCGAGGTCGACGACGAGCTGGCCCGGGGTCCCGAGCCGACACACGCGCTGGCCCCACACGATCGGCGTGTGCGTCGGGTGCAGACCCTCGACGAGGGCGCCGAGCTCGCGCAGGCCGTGCTCGACCAGCCGGGCCTCGAGCACCTCGCCCGTGTAGAAGAATGCGTCGGTCGGCATGCCGTGCGGGACGGTCACGGCGCGGCAGAGGTGGAGCGTGGCGCCGGTGCGGGCGGCCAGCTCGGCGGCCTCGCGGAGGACCCGGGGCGCGCGCGGAGAACCATCGAGGGCGGCGAGGATGTGCTTGTACATGGCGGTCCCTTTTAGTGAAGACGGGGGGTAGGAGCAAGCCGCGTGCCACCGTCGGCGCGCTGCGGGCACGCGGGGACGTGAGCCAGGGGGGTGCAAAGCGTGCATGGCCCGGCAAGTCGTGGACGGGTCGAGCGCGGCGTGATAGTTGAGCCGACAGGAGCGTGGCGCTGGTACGGAGTTTGCTGAGAAGGTTCTCATGCTCGCACCCGCCGGTCGTGCTCCGACTCCGAAGCCCTGTTTGCAGATCCTGCTCGTCGAGGACGACGAGCGTTCGGGTCGCATGCTCGCGGGGCTCCTGCGGCGCGAGGGCTTCGCCGTCGAGGTCTGCCCCGGCGGCCTGTCGGGGCTGCAGCGGCTGGCGTGCGACCCGGCGCCCGACGTGCTGCTGACCGACCTGCGCATGCCGCAGATCGACGGCGTCACGGTCGCGCGCCTGGCCCGCGACCACAGCCCCGACACCGCGATCTTCATCGTCACCGCCTACCCCGAGCTCGCGCGGCGGCTCGAGGACCCCGGGCCGGCGCCGCAGGTCTTCATCAAGCCGCTCGACGTGCCCGCGCTCGTCGAGGCGCTGCGGGGCGTCGAGAGCGGCCGGCTGGCGTGAGGCGGGGATGAGCGGCACGGACCACGAGACCCGCTTCGCCGAGCTGAAGCGCTACGTGCGGTTCACCGCCGAGGACGGGGCCCGGCTGGCGGCCTTCCGCGCGGTCGCCACGCCGCACTTCGGGCGCATCGCCCAGGAGTTCTACGACCGCGTCCGCCTGCACGAGGAGGCCCACGCGGTGTTCACCGGCGAGGCGCAGATCGCCCGGCTGCAGCGCTCGCTGGTCCGCTGGCTGGGCCGCGTGTTCGGCGGGACCTACGACGAGGCGTACTACGCCGAGACCACGGCGATCGGCCGGATGCACCTGAAGGTCGGGCTGCCGCAGCGCTACATGCTGACGGCCATGGCGCTGATCCGGCTGTCGCTGATCGACATCGCCGAGGCCTCGGGGGCGGAGGGGCTGCGGGCGGTCCGCTCGATCTGCCGCCTGCTGGACCTCGAGCTGGCGATCATGCTCGACAGCTACCGCGACGACTCGATCGCCCGCCTGCAGCAGGCCGAGCGCCACGAGAAGGAGGCGCTCGGGCGCTCGCTGGCGCAGACGCAGCACCGCTACGTCAACGCCGTCGAGCTCGCGCGCGTGCTGATCGTCGGGCTCGACGACCGCGGCGCGATCCAGCTGTTCAACCGCGAGGCCGAGCGGGTCACCGGCCTCACCCGCGACGAGGTGCTGGGCCAGGACCTCGTCGACGCCCTCGGCATCGACGCGGAGCCCGACGGCGCCCGCATCCGCGAGCTGTTCGCCGCCTTCAGGGCCGGCGACGCGGACCGACCGCCGCCGGCGGACGCGCCGATCGAGACGACGCTGCGCCCGCGCGCGGGTCCGCCGCGCAGCATCCGCTGGCGCTTCACCCACGCGCCGGCCGACGGCGACGTGGTGTCGGTGTTCGCCCTGGGCCTCGACACCACCGAGGAGCGCGCGCGCCACGACCGGACCAAGCAGCAGGAGCGGCTCGCCGCGATCGGCACGCTCGCCGCCGGCCTGGCCCACGAGATCCGCAACCCGCTCAACGGGGCGCAGCTGCACATCACGTACCTCGACCTGGCCCTGCGCGATAGCGGCGCGTCCAGCGACCTGCTCGAGACGGTTTACGTGGTGCGCGACGAGATCAAGCGGCTCGGCGAGCTGGTCGCCGAGTTCCTCGACTTCGCCCGCCCGCGGCCGCTGCAGGTCAGGCCGGTCGAGATCCAGGCGCTGTTCGACCGGGTCGTGCAGATCCTCGGGGCCCAGGCCGAGACCCGCGGCGTGCGCCTCACGACCGACGCGCCGCCCGCGGCGATCGAGCTGCAGGCCGACCGCGCCAAGCTCGAGCAGGTGCTCCTCAACCTCGCGCAGAACGCCGTCGAGGCGCTCGAGAGGGGCGGCACGGTGGTGCTCCGCGCCCGCCGCCAGCCGCGGACGGTCACCCTCGAGGTCGAGGACGACGGCCCGGGCATCCCCGGCGGCACTCCGATCTTCGACGCGTTCTTCTCGACCAAGTCGCACGGCACCGGGCTCGGCCTGTCCATCACCCACCGCATCGTCACCGATCACGGCGGGTCGATCGACGTCGACAGCGCGCCCGGCCGCACCGTCTTCCGCGCCGTCCTGCCGGTCGCCGGGCCACACACCGCGCGCGCCACCCTCGAAGGGAGTCACGATGCCTGAAGTCCAAGAACCACGCGGCCGCATCCTCGTCGTCGACGACGAGGCGAGCGCGCGCCAGGGCCTCGAGCGGCTGCTGCGCCGCAAGGACTACCGCGTGCAGTGCGAGGCGGACGGCGAGGCGGCGCTGCGGGCCGCCGGGGAGTTCGCGCCCGACGTGGTGGTCACCGACCTGAAGATGCCGCGCATGGACGGCATCGAGCTGTTGAAGAAGCTGCGCGAGCAGGACCGCGACGTGCCGGTGATCGTGGCGACGGCGTTCGGCGAGGTGAGCTCGGCGGTCGCGGCGATGCGGGCCGGGGCCGAGGACTACCTGACCAAGCCGCTCGAGCTCGACGAGCTGGTGGTGGCGATCGAGCGGGCGATGGAGCGGCGCGAGCTGCGGAGCGAGGCGGAGAACCTGCGCATGCAGATCCGCGACCGCGACGGCAGCGGCCTGCGCGGGCTGCAGGGCGCGAGCGCGGCGATGCAGAAGGTGTACGAGGTGTCGCGTCAGGTCGCGGGCACCCGGGCGACGGTGCTCATCACCGGCGAGAGCGGGACCGGCAAGGGGGAGCTCGCGCGCACGATCCACGCGCTCGGCCCGCGGGCGGCCGCGCCGTTCGTGACCCTGCACTGCGCCGCGCTGGCCGAGAGCCTGCTGGAGAGCGAGCTGTTCGGCCACGAGAAGGGCTCGTTCACCGGCGCCGACCGCAAGCGCATCGGGCGGTTCGAACAGGCCGACGGCGGCACCCTGTTCCTCGACGAGATCGGCGAGATCTCGCCGTCGCTGCAGGTCAAGCTGCTGCGCGTGCTGCAGGAGCGGACGTTCGAGCGGGTCGGCAGCGGCGAGGCGGTCAAGGTCGACGTGCGGCTGATCGCCGCGACCAACCGCGACCTGGCGCAGGCGGTCCGCGAGGGCAAGTTCCGCGAGGACCTCTACTACCGGCTCAACGTCGTGCACATCGAGATGCCGCCGCTGCGCCTGCGCGGCCGCGACGCCCTCATGCTCGCCGAGCACTTCCTGAGGCGCTTCTGCGAGGAGAACCACGTGCGCATCAAGGGCTTCAGCGAGCGAGCGCGGCAGAAGCTGCTGCTGCACCGCTGGCCGGGCAACGTGCGCGAGCTGGAGAACGCGGTCGAGCGGGCGGTGGTGCTCTGCAGGGGCAGCACGATCGACAGCGTCGACCTGCCGTTCGAGGAGGCGCCCGACGTGCAGGGCGGGGTGCGCATCCCCGGGTCGACGATGGCGGAGATCGAACGCCACGCGATCCTGGCGACCGTCGACGCCGTCGAGGGCTCGACGTCGCGGGCCGCGGAGATCCTCGATCTCAGCGTGCGCACCATTCAATATCGTATGCACGCCTACGGCCGGCGCTGACCGGCCGCCGCGCACGTGCACGGATTGCACGTGATTCGAACATTTGCGTGAGCTGCGAAACATCCTGACGTCGCCCCCCGCGGGGCGCGCCCGTCGAACCTGAAGGTACTGTGATTACGATGATCGGCTCCTTTAATAATTTACTGGGACTCGTCCTCACCGACGCGCCGCTCGTCAACGAGGAGGCCGTCGCCCTCTCACCCACCATCGGCTGGCTGCTGCTGGCCTGCGCCGTCGTCGTGGTGCTCCTCGGCGTCGCCCAGGCCGACCGCTGGCGCCGGCTGTGGCTGCGCACCGAGGACCCGCGCGCGCTCGGGCTGTTCCGCGTGCTGTTCGCCGCCTGGGTGCTGATGAACGTCGGCGGGCTGTGGGACCACTTCACGTTCCTGTTCACCGACGAGGGCATCTTCTCGACCGACACCGCCCGCGAGCTGCTGGCCCGCGAGCAGTTCGTCGGCTACGGCGACGGCGTCGGCGAGGCGGCCGGGTTCTTCGACGCGCGCGCCGTCGGCGAATTTTTGAAGGGGCCGAAGTTCTCGCTGCTGTGGTTCTGGGACTCGCCGACGGCGTTCTGGCTGCACTTCTGGGCGTTCGCGGCGGTGACGACGGCGTTCATGTTCGGCTGGCGCACGCGGCTGATGGGCGTGCTCAGCTGGTTCGGGATGCACAGCATCACCCTGCGCAACCCGCTGTTCATGGAGGGCACCGACCTCGTCTACAGCTGCATCTTCTTCTATCTGGTGCTCTCGCAGTGCGGCAAGGCGTACAGCGTCGACAACTGGCTGCGCTGCCGCCGGCTGGCCCGCGAGGGCCGGCTGAGCCTGCCCGGCGGGCCGGGCGACGGCGCGGGCGCGCCGCCGTCGCCGGAGCACCCGCGCGGGCTCGAGGCGATCTACCGCCGCGTGCCGGCCTGGCCGCGCCTGCTCATGATGCTGCAGATCGCGACGATCTACGTGTACGGCGGCTGCGCCAAGAACGGCGACGTGTGGATGCGCGGCGACAGCCTGTACTACGCGCTCAACCTCGACCACTTCTACCGCGTGCCGCCGCAGTACCTGTCGGCGGTGTTCGGGACCAACCTGTTTCGCCTGATGACGTGGGTGGTCCACGTGTGGCAGGCCGCGTTCCCGCTGGTGATCGTCGGGCTGGTGACCCGCTGGGCGCTGCGCGAGCGCCTGCCGGCCTACAGCGCGGCCCGCACCTGGCTGATCCGCGGGCTATGGCTGACGCTCGGGCTGCTTGCGCTGGTCGTGTCGGAGGTGGCGTTCCCGGTGCACTACCGCGAGGGCGCCGGCAAGCCGAGCCTTCTGACCGTGCAGTGGCTGTTCGCGGTCGGCTGGCTGGCGCTGCTCGGCGGGTTCGGGTGGTTGTGGCACCGCCTGCGCGAGCGCCCGTTCCGCGTGCGGGTCGGCGGCCGCGAGTACGTGCTCGACCTCGAGTGGTTCTGCGGGTGGTTCCTCGGGCGCCGGGTGTTCCTCACCGTGGGCATCCTGTTCCACGGGCACCTGCTGGTGCTGATGAACATCGGCATGTTCGCGCCGATCATGCTGCTGACATACATGGTGTTCCTCAACGGCGCCGAGCTGGCCGGGATGCTGCGGGTGATCGGCCGCATGCTCGCGCGGCTCGGAGTGCCGGGCATCCCCGCGGACGTGCAGGCGGGGCGCGGGCCGATCCCCGCCGAGGACCCGCGGCTGCCGCACCTGCGCCACGACGCGGCCCGCCTGCCGGTCGCCGCCATGCTCGTCGCGCTGTCCGCCGGCGTCGTCGGCGTCGTGCTCGCGGGCAACGGCCTGCCCGGGGCGCGCGTGGCCGCCGCGGGCGGGCTCGTCGCGCTGTTCGTCGGCGCGTGGGTCGGCTGGCGCCGCGGGGGCCGGCGCGACGACCCCGCGATGGCGAGCCACCCGTGGGCCTACGGCCCGTGGGGTCGCTTCCTCGTCGGCTCGCTGGTCGTCTATCACATCACCGCGGTCGCGGTGTGGTGCATGCCGGACAAGCAGTGCCTGAAGACCTTCCGCGGGGCCGCGCAGGCGCCGTTCCGCCTGTGGCTGACGCGCACGCACACGGCCCAGGGCTGGTCGATGTTCGCGCCCAACCCGCCGCGTCACAACGTGTTCTTGAAGGTGCTGGTGACCGACGCCGAGGGCGGGGTCCACGACATGCGCACGGACATGTACGCCGCGGGCCACAAGCCGGTGCCGTGGATCTTCAACGACCGCATCTACAAGATGAACCGGCGCATGAGCGGCGGCGAGGCGGGCAAGGGCGACTGGTACCAGAAGTGGTACGGCCGCTACCACTGCCGCGAGTGGGCGCTGCAGCACGGCGGCGTCGCCCCGCAGAAGGTCGTGCTGTACAAGGTGAGCTACCGGATCCCCGGGCCCGACGAGGTGGCGCGCGGCGGGTATTACCTGCCCGAGGTCCAGCTCGCCAAGCACGCCAAGGAGGTCCGGCTGCACACCACGAGCTGCGCGAGCGAGCCGGAGGCGCAGCTCAGCGACACGGTGCGCGCGCGCCACGGCCTGCCCCCGCTGCCGGAGGGGGCGTACAAGCCGTGGGCCAAGGGCCGCAAGGCGAAGTGGGACAAGTCCGCGGAGAAGCGGAGGAAGGAAGGGTGAGCGCCATGATGATGGGAATGAACGAGACGATGCTCGCCGAGGCGAGCGTGCGCTGGATCGACCTGGCCGCGTTCGTGGTGATGGGCCTGTTGTGGCTCGGCGTGTTCGCCATGCTGGTGGCGATCTACAAGATCCTGCGCGGCAAGGCCCGCGGCGACGCCCGCTGGTCCGAGCCGGGGATGTGACCGAAAGAGGAGGAGCCGGGCGCGACGCGTCCGGCTCCTCCTCTTTCAGGCGCCTTAAATGGAGACGGCCCCCGGGCGACGG
Organism: Myxococcales bacterium; assembly: GCA_016793465.1. Next base: position 60,824 of record JAEUJW010000028.1, on the reverse strand, counting down.
GAGCCGTGGACGCGACGCGCGGGCGCTCGCCGGACCGGGGGGCTAATGGTCCTGCGAGCGGATGCGGCGGCGGTTGAGCAGGGCGAGCGAGACGATGAGGCCGGCGCCGAGCGCCCAGCAGAGAATGATCGTTGCGAGGCCCTCGGAAGAGATGATCAGCTTGGTCACGGCGAGCATGGCAATTCCCTCCTTCGCTTCAAGTCGAAGTCGAGGAGATGAAGAGCAAGGCGTGTGCCAGCCGCTCGCGCGTCGCGTCGTCCCGGGTTTGCGAGCGCCGCGTGAGCGAGGTCGCCGGTGCGGCTTGCAGGGCCCTGCAGGGCTTGCATGGTGGGGGCCACGGGCGAGGCGCCGCACCTCCGCGGAGGTGTGGCACGCGGCTTGCTCATCGCCCAGGCATGACAATCTCCCGAACGTCCCTGCTGTCGTTGCTCGCGCTGCTCGGCGGCTGTGATCCGCTGGCCACCGAGGAGGGGCGGACCGCGCTGGCGGCGTGCTTCGACACCTGCAACGACCGCAAGCTCAGCGAGACCGACCAGGCGACCTGCCGCCTCAACTGCTCGGAGGCCGCCAAGGTGACCCCGAACCCCGGCAAGCCGCCCGCGCTGGCGTCGACCGCGAGCTGCCTCGGGCGCTGCGACCCGGCCGACGCGGTCGCGGCGGAGGCCTGCCGCGCCGGGTGCCGGCCCGCGGACGTGGCGCCCGCGGTGCTCGACCGGCTGACCACCTGCGTCGACGAGTGCCGCCAGGGGAACCGCGGCGAGGACGACCGCGCGACCTGCCGCCTGCTGTGCGCCCAGGACGCGGCGCCGACGCCGTAGAGGGCGCGGTGGCCGGGCGCCGCGCGGGGTGTTAGGTATCCCCGCGTGCAATTCACGCCCGCCGAGATCGATCGTGCGCTCGCCGAGCGCTTCGGCTTCGCCGAGTTCCGCCCCGGCCAGCGCGAGAGCGTCGAGGCGATCCTGGCCGGCGGGAGCTTGCTGTGCATCCAGCCGACCGGCTACGGCAAGAGCCTGCTGTACCAGCTGCCGGCCGCGCTGCTCGGGGGCGTCACGCTGGTGATCTCGCCGCTGCTGGCGCTGATGCGCGACCAGCTCGGCCACCTCAACGACCGCTTCGGGCTGCCGGCGGGCAGCGTGAACAGCGACCAGTCGGACGAGGAGAACGCGGCGACCGCGGCGGCGGCGGCCGAGGGCGCGCTGCGGCTGCTGTTCGTGTCGCCGGAGCACCTCGACCACGTCGACCGCTTCGCGGCCCTCGCGGACCTGCCGGTCCGCCTGGTGGTGGTCGACGAGGCGCACTGCATCTCGACGTGGGGCCACGACTTTCGCCCGGCGTACCGGCAGATCGTTCACCTGCTGCGGGCGCTGCGCGAGCGCCACCCGCAGCTGCGCGTGCTCGGGCTGACGGCGACCGCCGACGAGCGGGTCGAGGCCGACATCCGCGAGCAGATGGCGGGGCTCGGCGGGCCGCTGCGGGTCCATCGCAGCGGCATGGACCGCCCGAACCTCCAGCTCGCGGTCGTCGGGCTGCACGGGATGGCGGCCAAGCTGGCCTACCTCGCGCAGGTCGTGCCGCGCCTGCCGGCCCCGGGCCTGCTGTACTGCGCGACGCGCGAGCACACCGAGCTCGTCGCCGAGTACCTGCGCCACCGCGGGGTGGCGGCCGCCGCCTATCACGCGGGCCTCGAGCCGGAGCGCAAGCGGGCGCTGCAGGACGAGTTCCTCGCCGGCCAGCACCCGGCCATCGCCGCGACCAACGCGCTCGGCATGGGCATCGACAAGTCGGACCTGCGCTACGTGGTGCACGTCGACGTGCCCGGGTCGGTGACGGCGTACTATCAGGAGGTCGGGCGCGCCGGCCGCGACGGCCAGCCCGCGCGCGGCATCCTGCTGTTCGACGCCGAGGACAGCCGCATCCAGGAGCACTTCATCGACTCGGCCCAGCCGCACCCCGAGGACTTTAATAATGTGCTCGCGGCGCTCGACGACGGGCCGCTCGGGCTGACCGCGCTGAAGATCCGCAGCGGCCTGCACCCGACACGCGTCACCGTGGTGGTCGCCGAGCTGGTCGAGCAGGGCTTTTTGCGCAAGCGCAGCGCCGACGGCAAGCAGGTCTACGAGCGCCTCGCGCGGTCCGACGCGCCCGACCTGTCGCGCTACAGGAACCAGCAGAGCGTGCGCCAGCGCGAGCTGGCGGCCATGCTCGCCTACGGTCGGCAGGAGCCGGACTGCCTGATGGCGTGCCTGCGGCGGGCGCTCGGCGACCGCGAGGCGACGGCGTGCGGACGCTGCTCGCTGTGCAAGCGGCAGCGCTCGGCGGTCGACCTGGCGTCCGGGCTGGCGCACGCGCAGGGCTGGCTGGCGGCCCGGCCCTCGCCGATCGCCGCGAGCGCCCGCCCGCTCATGGCCGAGGGCCTCGCGCTGCTCGACGCGGAGCTCGGCGGCGAGCTGCACCGCGGGCTGTTCGCGCGGCGCGAGCAGGACGTCCCGCTCGACCCGGCGCTGGCCGACCTGCTGGCCCGGCAGGCGCGGGCGCTGGCGCAGCGCCACGACGTGCGCGCGGCGGCGGCGGTGCCGAGCCGCGACTGGCGGCAACGCGACGAGGCCCTGGCGATCGTCGGCGAGGCGCTCGGCGTGCCGACGCTGCCCGACCTGCTGGTGTGGCACAAGCAGCCGAACGCGCGCCAGGCCGAGCTCCGCAACAACGACCAGCGCCGCGAGAACGTCGACGGCCGCATGGGCGTCGGCTCGTCCGCGCGGCCGAGCGGCGACGTGCTGCTGCTCGACGACTTCATCGGCTCGGGCGCCACGCTGCGCGAGGCCGGTCGGGCGCTGCGCAAGGACGCCAGGCTGTCCGGGGCCGTGGTCCCGCTGACCCTGGCCCGCGTGCGCTGGAAGCTCGGCGCGGCCGGTCGTGCGGTCTGAAGCGACGTGGTGCCCCGCGCGTCGACCGCGGCGGCGCGCCGCTCGTTGTTCGACGGCGGGGTGAGCCTTCGCCGCGCGCGGCGTCGGTGCGGCCGTCGTGGCTGCCGTCGTCCGCCGTCGCCGCAGGACACAGCGGCGCGTGACGTCGAGACAGCCCGCGATGCGGGACGTTCGGCGCGCGGGGGCGACTACGGCGCCTTGCTCGGCTCCTCGACGGGGAGGAAGGGGCCGTTTTCTTCGGGGCTCGGAGGCGCGTAGTGCTTGTCGACGTAGGCCTGGGCGGCGGCGTTCCTGGGGTCGACCTCGAGGAGGCGGCGGTAGAGCTCGAGGGCCCGCTCCTCGCGGCCGAGCAGGTCGGCGGCGCGGGCGGCACCGGCGAGGGCGCCGGGGTGCACGGGGTCGAGGCGCAGCGCGCGGCGAAACCACTGCAGCGACACGTCGTGGGCGCGCTGGCGGGCGAAGCCCTCGCCGAGGCAGACGCACAGGTCGAAGTTGGACTCGAACTCGGCGCCATGGTTGAGCGCGTCCATCAGCACCTTCACGCCGCTGCGGTGGTCGCCCTTGCGGACGCGCTGGCAGCCGGCCTCGACCTGCTCGTCGATCGACGCGAACTTCTCGGCGATGGGCCGGGGCGGGCCGGCCTTGGGGGCGGCGGGCTGGACCGGGTCGACGGCGGCGGGCGGCGCTGGATGGCTGTCCTCGGGGACAGGCGGCGCGGGGATGGCGTCGCCGTCGTGGCTGCGCAGGAGCGCGTCGAAGGTGGCGCGGGCGGCGGGCTGGTCGCTGGCCATCTTGAGGGTGGCGAGCAGGAGGCGGTGGGCCTGCGAGTCCTCGCCGGCGCGCCACAGGCCGAGGGCGAGGGCCGAGCGGACCAGCGTCGAGGGGGTGCGCAGGCGCTGCAGCGGCGGGATGAGGTCGGCGGGCACGGCGTGGCCCTTGCGCCACAGCGGGGCGGCGCCGGCGAGGGCGAGCAGCTCGTCGCGGTCGCTGGTCGAGAGGTCGGGGTCGACGGGGGTGTCGACGCTCTCGCCGCGGGCCAGGCGGAGCAGCGCGCGCACGCGGGCCTGGGGCACGGGCGTGTGGTCGCGAGGGACCTGCGCGAGCAGCTCGGCGGCCCGGGCGGGGTCGGTCTGCACGTACGCCGCGGCGGCGCCGGGGATGGGGTCGAGGGCGACGGCGATCTGGCAGGCGATCGCCCGCATGAGCACGAGCTCGGCCTCGAGCAGCCGGGCGGTGGCGACGTGCCCGGGCGTCTGCTCGCGGTCGGCGGCGTAGCGCTGCAGGACGGACTGCACGTCCGCGGCCTCCTGCAGGCCGAGGCGCTGGATCGCGGTGCGGGCGCGGGCGAACTCGGCGGGCTCGCGCTCGTCGGCGCCGATGATGTCGATCGACTCGCCGAACAGGCGGGCGCGCAGGCCGGGGATCGCCAGCGCGGCGGCGGCGACCGCGACGACGGCCGCGCCGCCGCCGAGCAGCAGCAGGCGGGTCGGCCGGCGGCGCGGGCGGTCGGCGATGAGCGTGGAGCTGTCGAGCGCGGGCGCGGAGATCGGCGCGCCCGGCGACGACTGCGAGGGCGGCAGCGGCGTCAGGTGGCTGCTCGACTGGCCCGACGCGGAGGCCCTGGCGGCGAGCTCCTGCGGGAGCACGCGCATGCCCGAGCCCGACGACGAGGGCACGCTGCGCACGCCCGAGGTCTCCTGCGCCGACGGGATGACGCGCAGGCCCGAGCCCGACTGGGCGGCCATCGCCAGCGAGGCGGACGAGTCGGACGGCAGGATGTCGGCGGCGACCGAGGTGAGCGACTGCGAGGGGCGGGTCTTGCGGAGCTGACGCGGCAGGTCGGGGGTCTGGCGGATGGCCTCGGCGAGCTCGGAGATCGACTGGAAGCGGTCGCGCGGGTCGGGCTGCAGGCAGCGCACGATGATCTCGTCGATCTCCGGGGGGATGGTGCCGGGGCGCACGTGCAGGCTCGGCAGCGGCGGCAGCGTGCCGACCACGCGGCGGCGCAGCATGGCGGCGCGGTCGGTCGGGGCGTCGGCGACGTGGGGGATGACGCCGGTGAGCAGCTCGTAGAGGATGATGCCGACGCTGTACACGTCGCTGCCGTAGGTCAGCGTGGTCGTCTCGCCGGCGGCCTGCTCGGGCGAGGCGTAGGCGGCGCTGCCGATGAACATGCCGTCGGAGGTGCTGCCGGGGCGCATCACCGAGCTGCGGCGGGCGATGCCGAGGTCGACGATCTTGACGTGCACGACCTCGTTGACGCCGGGCGAGAGCATGCAGTTGGCCGGCTTCATGTCGCGGTGGATGATGCCGCGGTCGTGGATCGCCGCCAGGCCGTCGCAGATCTGCAGGATGATGTCGCGGACGTACTCCCACTGCGGGCGCCGGCCCTTGTGCTTGGCGATGTCGGCCTCGAGGCTGCGGCCCTCGACGTGCTCCATCACGTAGAACAGCGAGCCGTCGGGCAAGACGCCGCTGTCGATCACCTTGACGACGTTGTCGTGGGTGACCATCGCCAGCATCTCCATCTCCTCCTCGAAGCGGTCGACGCTGGCGGTCCCGACCTTCAGCACCTTCATCGCCCGCGGGACCTTCAGCATGCGCTGCTTGACCCGCCACACCGCGCCCATGCCGCCCTCGCCGATCAGCTGCTCGACCACGTAGTTGTGCACGCGCGTGCCGGGGGCCACCGGCGGCGTCGCCGGGGTCGCGGCGGCCGCCGGCGCCCGCGGCGGATGGGCCGGCGCGGTCGAGTCGATGGCCATGTGCCACAGCCTGTGGGCATCATCGGGGCCGTTATGTTCCGCCTTCTTCATGACGTGACGTGACACCACCCGCCCTCGCTCACGACGCGGGGCGAACGGCCTGGGGCGGCAGCATACCACACCGCGTGCACGCGACCGTGAGGCGGAGCGCACGCCCCTGCACGCCGTCGTATGCATTGCGGGACGGCGCTGATTCGGGGTGACTTGTGGTCATTTGTATGGTGTGCGGCGAGTTTCGCAGGCGCCGACCGTCCGCGCGGATGAGCGGTGCCCTGCGTCGCGGCCGACCGTCGGAACGACGTATCCCCGCCGCTGAGCCGGCGGCGAGACACCCGCGAGGCGGCCGCGTTCGCGGGCTCGCGCTGGATCGCGCGGTGTTATGGTCGCTGGCATGCGCGCCGCGTCGCTGGTCTCGCTCTCCCTGCTCACCTGCCAGCCCGCACCGCCGGCGCCGCGGGCCTCGCCGGCCGTGACGACCGCGCCGGAGGCGGCGCCGCGGGTGGCCGTGCGCGTGCGGGCGGGCCTCGCCGAAGGACCGCTGCAGGGGCGCCTCCTGGTCCTGCTGACGCGCGACGGGGCCAGCGAGCCGCGCTTTCAGGTCAGCGGGGACGACCGCACCGCGCAGGTGTTCGGCATGGACGTCGAGGGCTGGGCGCCCGGGCAGACGGTCGAGCTGTCCGGCGAGGTGCACGGATATCCGCTGCCCGACTTGAAGGCGCTGCCCCCCGGCGAATACACGGTGCAGGCCCTGCTGCACCGCTACGAGACGTTCAATCGGGCCGACGGAAAGACCGTGCAATTGCCGATGGACCGCGGCGAGGGCCAGTAGTGGGCGCAGGCGCCCGGCAACCTGCTGTCGACCCCACGAACTATTAAAATTGGCGAAGACCGATCATTATTAAACCTCGAGATCGAGGTCGACCGGCAGATCCCTCCGCTGCCGCCGGTGGTCGAGACCAGGCTGCTGCGGCACGTGGAGATCGAGAGCCCGCGGCTGACGAAGTTCTGGGGGCGCCCGATCAAACTCGGGGCGCGGGTGCTGCTGCCGCAGGGCTGGCACGAGCGCCCGGACGCCCGCTACCCGCTGATCATCTACCACTCGCACTTCGCCCGCGAGCTGGCGGGCTGGCGGGAGACGCCGGCCGACGCCGAGCTGCCGCCGGTCGACCGCGAGGGCCTGCGCCGCGAGTGTCCGAACGGGCACGGCACAGATTGCAAAAAATACGGGTACGAGCGGCTCGTGCAGGAGGCGAGCCACGAATTCTACGAGCAATGGACGGGCGAGTTCCCCCGGGTGATCTTGATCCAGCTCGAGCACGCCAACCCGTACTATGACGATTCCTACGCGGTGAACTCGGAGAACCTCGGGCCGTACGGAGACGCGATCACCCACGAGTTGATCCCGCACATCGAGAGGGAGTTCCGCGGGCTCGGGGCGTGGGCGCGGGGCATGTACGGCGGGTCGACCGGCGGGTGGGAGGCGCTGGCGGCCCAGATCTTCTATCCGGACGAGTACAACGGGGCGATCGGCAACTGCCCGGACCCGATCGACTTCCGCGCCTACGTGACCGTCGATATCTACGACGACGACAACGCGTACTACACCCGCGGACAGCTCCGGAGCAGCCCGCGCATCGGGGCGCGCGAGGCCGACGGGACGCTGCGCAGCACGGTCGAGCAGGACAACCGCCACGAGTTCGCGCTCGGCACGCGCTCGCGCTCGGGGCAGCAGTTCGACATCTGGGAGGCGGTGTATTCGCCGGTCGGCGAGGACGGGTATCCGCGCCGCATCTTCGACAAGCAGACCGGGCAGATCGACCACGCGGTGGCGGCCCACTGGCGCGATCACTACGACCTCGGGCACATCGTCACCCGCGACTGGCAGCGGCTGGCGCCGAAGCTGCGCGGCAAGCTGTGGGTCAACACCGGCGACATGGACAACTTCTTCCTCGAGCGCGCGGTGCGGCTGTTCGAGGAGCGGGTGGCGCGGCTGGACCCGCCGGCGGACGCGGTTTTTAATTATGGGCACGGGCACGGGCACTGCTGGAGCGGCGACCCGGATCGCCCCAACTTCGAGTCGCGCATGACGTACCACGCGCGCTTCATCCCGCTGCTCGTCGACCGCTTCCTGCGCACGGCCCCGGAGGGGGCCGACACCACGAGCTGGCGCTACTGAGGCGGTTCACGCGCGGCGGGAATTGCCGTACGTTGGTGGCGTGGACCTGCCGGAGATCGCGTGGGATCGCTATCGCAATATCGTGGTGTTGACCGGCGCGGGGATCTCGGTGGCGTCGGGGCTGCGGCCGTATCGCGGGCCCGGCGGGCTGTGGGCGGAGGTCGACGTCGCGGCGCTGTCCTCGGCGGCGGCGCTGCGGGCCGACCCGCGGCGGGTGTGGGCGTTTCACGCGGAGGCGGCGCGGGCGGTCGCGGCGGCCGAGCCGAACGCGGCGCACGTGGCCCTCGCGCGGCTCGAGGCGCGGCTGGGCACCGGGCAGTCGCTGCTGGTGATCACGCAGAACGTCGACGGGCTGCACCAGCGAGCGGGCAGCCGGGCGGTGGTCGAGCTGCACGGCTCGCTGGCGCGGGCGCGCTGCAGCGCGGAGTGCGGTGAGACGGCGGCGATGACGACCGCGGAGTGCCCCGCGTGCGGGCGCTGCGGGGCGCCGATGCGGGCCGACGTGGTGCTGTTCGACGAGCCGATGCCGGTCGAGCCGGAGTGGCGCTGCAAGCGGGCGCTGCGGGACTGCGACCTGTTCGTCGCGGTGGGCACGTCGGGGACCGTGACGCCGGCGGCGAACTTCGTGCGCTCGGCCAAGTACGCGGGGGCGCGGACGATCTCGGTCAACCGCGAGGCGATGTCGCCGCGCCACCCGGACTTCGACGAGGAGGTGCTGGGGCGGGCGGAGGACCTGCTGCCGCGGCTGGTATGATCGCGGGCGAGAGGGGACGGCGATGAAGCGAGCGGTGGCGGCGCTCCCGCGCGACCGGACGACCTGGCGCGGCTGGTGGCGATCGCGGCGGGGCAAGCCGGACTTCTTCGCGTGCGTGGGCGACGACATCCCGGACGGGTACATCGGCCACTGACAGGTCAGCACAGATCGTCGAGTCGATCGTCGAGGAGCGCGGGCGGAGCGTCGAGCCCGGCGAACGCGCGGGCGAGGTCGTCGGGGACGGGGGCCGAAACGATCAAAGGTTCGCCGGTGGTCGGGTGGGCGAGGCGGAGGACGCGGGCGTGGAGGGCGAGGCGGTGGAGGTCGTGGCGCTCGCGGAACAGCCGGTTGTGCTCGCCCTTGCCGTAGCGGACGTCGCCGATCAGCGGGCAGCTGATGTGCTTCAAATGGCGGCGGATCTGGTGGAGGCGACCGGTGCGCGGGGCGGCGGCGACGACGGCGTAGCGGCCGGCGCGGTGGAGCGTGCGGATCGCGGTGACGGCCGGGACGCGCGGGCCGTCCTCGCTGCGGGGGATCGGGTGGTCGATGACGGCCGCGTCGGGCGGGGCGCCGCGCACGATCGCCAGGTACTTCTTGCTCACCGCGCCGGCGGTCCACTGCGCCTGCAGGGCGGCGGCGTGCGCCGAGGAGAGGGCGAACAGGATGACGCCGCTGGCGCCGCGGTCGAGGCGGTGGACGGGGTAGACCCAGGCGCCGACGGCGTCGCGGACGCGCTGGAGGAGCACGTCCTCGTCGTCGGCCCAGCCGCGGTGGACGGCGAGGCCGGCGGGTTTGTCGACGGCGACGAGGGCGTCGTCGCGGTGGAGGATCGTCACCACGAGGGCGCGCACGCTAGCACGGCGCACGGGTAGGATATTCTTTAAATATGTTCCGCAGGAGCCGCGAGCAGCTGGCGAGGTTGCGTGACGATCCCTCGGCGTGGGAGACGGTGGCCTACGCCGAGGAGCGCGACGAGCACGACGACCAGCTCGACCGCAACGAGTCGGCGCGCGAGGCGGTGCTGCAGGCGCTGCAGTACGACCGCCGGCCCGAGGACGCGGGCCTCTTGCGCTTCCTGCTCGAGCAGGAGGTGCTGTGGCACGAGGACAGCGAGCTGCAGGGGCTGACGGAGTCGCTGGCGCTGGCGTGTTATCTGGTCGGGCTGATGCGCGCGCCGGAGGACATCTGGCGGCTGGCGCGGGCCAAGGCGGCGAACTTCGACACCGAGTGCGGGCTGGCGCGCGAGCTGCTGTTCGGGGCGGGGGTGGCGGAGACGATCGCGTACGTCGAGGCGAGCGGGCGGGCGAACGCCGCGTCGACGCTGGCGGTGCTCGTCGACGCGGGCCAGCCGCTGTGCTCGCAGGAGGACGTCGACGGCTACTGGCAGGCGATGCGCGGCTACTATCCGGCGTCGCCGGAGCTGGAGCACCCGCTGACGGTGGCCAGCCGGGCGGTCGACCAGGACGAGCTCGAGGAGGGGGTCGCGGCGCTCGAGCGCTGGCTGGCCGACGCGGAGCGCATCGCCGAGGAGGGCGAGCGCACGGTGGCGACCGACGCGCGCTGGGCGGCGGACCTGGTGAGGTCGCTGCTGGACCTCGAGCCCGCGGAGGCGCTGCGCGGGCGGCTGGCGGCGATCGAGGCGGGCTTGCCGTGACGCCGCGGTGGTGGGGCGCCGGCCCGCAGTGTCCGCGCGGCGCGGGGCGGACGCACGTTCGCGGGGACGCTCCGCCGCGCCGCGATCGTCGCTGTCCTCGCCCTGTCGCCCTGCCGCTGCGGCCTGACGCGGCCGCCCGGGGACCTCGGGGCGTGCGAGGCGGCGGCGGCGGGAATGACGGAGGTGCTGGCGGCGTTGGCGTGTGCTCGGGAGGACCGGCGTGATCACGGCGATGTTCAACGGGGTGATGCTGGCGATCGGGGCGGCGCTGGTCGTGTGGGCGCGGCGGCGCGGGCGGGCGCCGGTGCCGGGGATCGTCGGGGCGCTGGGCGTCGCGGCGGCGCTGGCGGTGCTGCTCGGCGAGGACGGGTTCGGGGTGATGCGCCTGATGAGCCACGCGATCTTCGTGCACACGGTGTGGGTAGCGCTGGCCCTGACGCTGGTGCTGTGGCGGACGGCGCGGGGCGCCGCGCTGGTGTTCGCGGTCGTGGGGGCGGTGGGCCTGGCGGTCGGGGTCGACGCGTTCTTCGTCGAGCCGTCCGCGCTGACGGTGTCGCGGGTGACGATCGAGAGCGAGACGGCGCCGCGGCCGCTGCGGATCGTGGTGGTCTCGGACCTGCAGCTCGAGGCGTTCGGCGAGCACGAGCGGCGCGCGCTGGCCGCGGCGATGGCGGAGCGGCCCGACATGCTGCTGCTGCCGGGCGACTACATCCAGCAGTGGGAGGGGCCGGCGTACGCGGCGGCGCGCGACCAGCTCAACGCGTACATGCGCGAGCTCGGGTTCGGCGCGCCGCTCGGAGCGTTCGCGGTGCCGGGCAACGTCGACGGGCCGTCGTGGCCGGCGATCTTTAAAGATTTGCCGGTGACGATGTTCGAACGGACGGGGACCGAGGTGAGGGACGGGATCGCGGTGACCGGGCTGGATCTGTCGGGGTCGTTCGACACGCGGCAGAAGGTCGAGCGGGCGGCGCCGTTTCACGTGGTGGTCGGGCACGCGCCGGACTTCGCGCTCGGGCAGATCGACGCCGACCTGCTGGTCGCCGGGCACACGCACGGCGGGCAGGTGCAGCTGCCGGGGGTAGGGCCGCTGCTCACGCTGTCGCGGGTGCCGCGGGCGTGGGCCGCGGGCGTGACGGAGCTGGCCGGCGGGCGCACGCTGGTGGTGTCGCGCGGGGTGGGGATGGAACGCGGGTACGCGCCGCGGCTGCGGTTCCTGTGCCGGCCGGAGATCGTCGTGATCGAGGTGGTGCCGCGGGCGCGGTGAGTCAGGCGCGCGTGGCCGCGGGGCGGGCCCCGAGGTCGAGCATCTCGCGCAGGGCGGGCAGGCGGGTCAGGCCGACGCGCAGGGCGACGGGCTCGCCGCGGCGAAAGACCATGAGGGTCGGCGCGGAGTGCACGCGGTAGCGGACGGCGATCGCCGGGTTCACCTCGACGTCGACGACGCAGACCTTGCAACGGCCGGCGGTCTCGCGGGCGAGTTCGACCAGGAGGGGCTTCTGGACGCGGCAGGGGCCGCACCAGGAGGCCACGAATTCGACGAGCACGGGGACGTCGGCGGCCAGGACCTCGGAGGTGAAGGCGTCGCCCGCGACGGAGATCAGGTTGCTCATGCCCGGGTCAGGTGCCGGGGCGGGGCGGCATGACAGGAAAAATCTCCCTGTCATATCCTGGCGGCTCGACACCTTGATAGCCCTGCCATGCCCGCCAGCGACGCACCCGACCTCCTGGACAGCCTCTCGACGGTGATGCGGCAGGGGCGCGGCTCGCTGGCGGCGCTGGCCCGCGGCGAGGGGCTGGGGCCGGAGGAGGCCGTCGACTGCGTGCAGGAGGGCTGCGCGAGCCTGCTCGGCATGGCGCGCCGCGGCGAGGTGACGGACGACGCGAGCGGGTGGGGCGCGCTGCTGGCGACGATCGTCCGCAACCTGGCGCGCAACCGCCGGCGCCGGCACTTCCTGGCGCTGCCGCACCGACCGCTCGAGGAGCTGCCGCTGATCGAGGACGCGCCGTCGAGCGACGCGCTGATCGCCCAGGCCGAGGAGCACGTGCGCCTGCGGGCCTGCGTGCTCGAGCTGTGCGACACCCAGCGGGCGGTGGTGACGCTGCGCATGCTCGAGGAGCGCTCGGGCGACGACGTGGCCCGCACGCTCGGGATCTCCGCGGCCCACGTGGCCACGCTGCTGTACCGGGCCAAGCGCTCGCTGCGGGCGTGCATGCGCGAATGATGTGTGCATATCGCCTCGATGGCTCGCGCAAGTGACCACATAAGTCGCGTGTCTTGACATATCGCGCGAGTTCGCGCATCGTGCCGTGGCCATGCGAATTTCCCCCGATGCTCCGCGTCCGGTGTGGGAGGATTTCGAGGTCGCGATCGAATGTCCGGACCGGGAGAACCGCTCCTACTACGATACGGCGACGGGCGAGGTGTGCGTGACGGGCCCGTTCGAGGACGACCCGGGGGAGCGCGAGCGCATCGACGGCGACCCGTCGCGCTACCTCGAGATCGACCACCTCGACGCGCACACCGAGCTCGAGTGGATGGAGCGGTTCGTCGAGGGCGTGCAGGGCGAGCGGCTGCGCTACGACCTGCAGCGGGCGCTGCGGAGCGCCAAGCCGCTGCGCAGGTTCAGGGAGGCGCTGCACGCGGCGCCGGCCGAGCGCGGGCGGTGGTTCGAGCTCCGCGACGGCATGGTGAAGCTGTGGATCGAGCGGTGGTTCGAGGCGCACGACCTCGCGGTCGGGGCGCCGCCGACGTGGTGGACCGGGACGGCGACCGAGCGCGCGGCGGGCCTGTAGACCGGCGCCGCGAGGGGGCGCGCCACAACGGCGGGAGCGGGCGCAAGTTCTGCTCCCGTCGCGCGCTGGCGCGGGGCGCGGTCGGGGGTCAAAGACTCGGGAAGGAGGCCACCATGCTTCGTTGGGCGTTCATCTTCCTCATCATCTCTCTGGTCGCGGCTCTGTTCGGGTTCACCGGCATCTCGCAGACGGCGTCGGGCATCGCCCAGATCCTGTTCTTCGTCTTCATCGGCATCTTCGCGGTCATGCTGATCGCGGGCCTCATCGTCGGCCGCAAGGTCGCCGGCTGAGCGCGGCCCGGCCGGCGCTCAGCGGGGGACGAGCACCTGGAGCGCGTGCTCGTGCACGCGTATGTCGATGGTCGAGGGCACCGCGTACTCGCCCTCGCCCTCGGGCGGCCAGGGCTCGTCGTCGATGTGCAGGGTGCTGCCGAGCCACTCGATCTGCAGGTGCTTGCCGCGGCGGGTCGGCAGGCGGGGCGCGAGCAGGTCGCCCCGCCGCCAGCTCGCGAGGTACGCCAGCAGGTCGCGGCGCTGCTGCTCGCCGACGAGCACGATGTCCAGCAGGCCGTCGTCCGGGTCGGAGACGGGGGCGACGTAGAGGTTGGGGCCGACGAACTGGATGTTCATGGCCTCGACCATCAGGTACTCGCCCGAGATGTCCTCGCCGTCGAGGCGCATGTTCATGTGTCGGGTCCTGAACGTGCGCAGGCGGTCGGTCAAGATCGCCAGCGCCTCGGCGATCTTCTCCTCCGGGGTGCTGAGGTCGGCGAGATATTTAAAGGCGTCGATCTCGAGCATCGTGCGGGTGAACAGGCCGGCGCCGACGCCCTCGATGAAGGTGCGCGCGCCCATCGGCCCCTCGATGACGCCGAGGTCGAGCCGGCGGACCTCCGCCTCGGCCCAGCCGGCGATCAGTTCGGCGGGCGTGCGGTGGGCGAGCGCGAGCGACCGGGCGATGTTGTTGGCGGTGCCGGTCGGGATGAAGGTGACCGGCACGGCGGCGCCGTGCAGGCGCCGGGCGATGCGTCCGGCGGTGCCGTCGCCGCCGGCGATGGCCACGAGGTCGTGGCCGTCGCTGCAGTCGGCGATGCCGTCGTGGTCGTCGTGCGCGCACAGGGAGACGTCGTGGCCGGCGTCGCGGATGAGCTGCAGGAGCGTGGCCTCGCTGGGCTCGTCCTGCGGTCCCGCGCCGGGGTTGAAGATCAGGAGTATCCGCATAAGCTGCGCACGTTCGGCGCCCGGCATCCATAGCTCGGTGGGCCTGTTTGAGTATCCTGACCGCGGAGTTGCCATGCGTATCCTGATCGCCAACGACGACGGTATCTACAGTCCCGGTATTGCGGCGCTCGCGCAGGCGGCGGCGGAGTTCGGGGAGGTCCGTGTGGTCGCGCCGGACGTCGAGATGTCGTCGGCCAGCCACTCGATCACCGCGTCGCGTCCGCTGCTGTACAAGCCCACGCCGCTGGCGGCGTTCACGAGCGGCGTGACGGCCTTTCGGGTCAACGGCACGCCGGCCGATTGTGTGGCCCTGGGCATCCACCACTGGGAGCACGTCGACGTGGTGCTGTCGGGCGTCAACCTCGGCACCAACCTCGGGAACGCGCTGTGGCACTCGGGCACGCTGGCGGCGGCCAAGCAGGCGGCGCTGTTCGGGGTGCGGGGCATCGCCTTCAGCACGCCGACGACCGACAGCGAGCCGGACTTCGCGGCGCTGCGGCCGTGGGTCGACCGGGTGTTGAAGCTGCTGCTGCCCGACCCGCGGCTGACGCTGGTCAACGTCAACCTGCCGGCGGCGCCGCTGGGGATGCGCTGGACCCGGCAGTCGGTGCGGCACTACGACGGCAAGGTGGTGCCGAGCAAGGACCCGTACGGGCGCACGCACTACTGGTTCACGGTGGTGCCGGTCGAGGAGACCGAGGAGGACACCGACCGCTGGGCCGTCGAGCACGGCTACGTGTCGATCACGCCGCTGCGCCTGCACCTGACCAACGACGAGGAGCTCGAAGAGGCGCGCCGGCGCCACCCGATGACCTGAGCGGGGCCCGGCGGCGCGCTCAATGGCGCATGTACGCCCGCGGAGCGGGGCAGTAGGATGGTCCGATGCCTCGCTTTGTCGATGTTTCACGGGCCCTCGGGACGATCGTGGTGGCGGCGCTGGCCGCGTGCGGCGACGAGGAGGTGGGGACCGCGGAGGGCTCCGCCTCGGCGTCGTCTTCGAGCGGGAGCGGCGGCGAGCCGTCGACCGGGGCGGCGCCGACGACGGGCGGGACGACGTCGACGTCGGGCGTGTCGGAGGGCATGACGCTGGGCACGACGACGTCGGGGACGACCACCGGCGGGCTCGACCCGACGACGGGCGAGACGGGCTCGACGACGACGGGGTCGGGGACGACGACGACGGGCGAGACGGGCAGCTCGAGCGGCGAGGAGTCGACGTCGACCGGGACGATCTGCGAGGAGGACGGCATCTTCTGCGACGGGGACGTGTCGATCCTGTGCAAGGGCGAGGTGCCGGTGGAGGAGGTGTGCGAGGTCGAGTGCGTCGAGGGCGTCGGCTGCGTCGGCGGCTGCGCGCTGCCGACGACGGAGGTGTGCGACGGGATCGACAACGACTGCGACGGGGTGGCCGACGGCGGTGACGTGTGCGCCGCGGGCAGCTGCCTCGGCGGCGGGGGCGCGTGCTCCGAGCTGGCGATCCCCGAGGCGGTGCCGCTGGTGTCGGGCTGCAGGCAGCAGTTCCCGCCGGCGGCGAGCCTGCCATGCCCGATCCCCGAGCCCGGTCCGGTGTTCCACCTGAGCGCGGACGGCGGCGACGACGGCAACGACGGCACGACGCCCGAGACGGCGTGGGCCACGCTGTGCCACGCGGTCGCGTCGGCGCCGGACGGCAGCACGCTGCGGGTGGCGGCGGGCAAGTACCCGTCGTCGAGCGTGTACATCGGCAAGGGCTTGACGGTGAAGGGCGGGTTCGACGCCACCTTCACCGACTGGGACCCGGACGCCCACGCGACCGAGTTCTACGGGCGGCTCACGCTCGACCACAACAACGCCGTGTTCGGCGGGTTTCGAATGATCGCCAACCCGCTGCAGGCCGACGCGTGGAGCTACGGCCACCACTTCGTGGCCGCGGGCACGCTCGTGCGCAACTACATCGAGATGCTGGCGACCGAGGCCGGCGACCCCGACATCTTGAACTTCTACGGCATCATCGCCAGCGCGTGCCCGAGCGGGGTGACGGTGCTGCGCTGCAACGACATCTACGTGCGGGCGAGCGCGCCGCAGACGTTCGTGGTCAGCGCGATCGAGTACGGCAACCAGGCGCTGCACGCGGGCGTCGGGGTGCTCGACGCCAACCGCATCTGCCAGGACGGCGGCGGCGGGGCGACCGACGCGGTCGGCGGCTACGGGAGCTGCTTCCCCGAGGCGGTGTCGCTGCTGCTGCGCAACAACGTGATCGAGAAGACGGGCCCCGGCGGCGGCGCGGCGCTCAGCTTCTACAGCTGCGGCGTGGGCGACATGGACCTGACGCTGACCAACAACACCATCCTGTCGAGCGGCGGCGGCGTCTCGTCGTACGCCGACCCGGCCGTGCTGATGGACTGGAAGCTGACCAACAACATCGTGTTCTCGGCCGACAACGGGGCGTCGGCGGTCGAGGTCGGCGACGTCGGGGTCCAGATCTCGACGAGCGAGGGCAACCTGACGTTCGGCTTCCAGAACAACGCGATCCTGCCGCCGCCGCTGGTGACCATGGGCGACGACACCAGCGGCGCGGCCACGCCGGCGTCGGTGTTCGTCGACGCCGACGCCGGCGACTTTCACCTGAAGCCCGGCGGGCAGGGCGTCGGCGCGGGCATCAACGTGTTCGGGCTGCCGGAGTACGGGACCGTCACCAGCGACGTCGAGCAGGCGCCGCGCTCGCTGCAGGGCCAGTGGGACCGCGGGGCGTATTGAGCGCGGACGGCGGCGGAGAGGCGTGGCAGCCGGCGCCAGGGGGCGGCGGACCCGGACGTCGCCTGCGGGCTCCGATCTGTGTCGGCCGACCAGGACCGCGCCGTGCACGAGCTACAGCGCAGGCGGGTCTTCGAGCGTCGCGGGCTGCAGGTCGTCGACGTCGAGGGGGATGACGTCGTCGGCGGACGGGGCGTCGCCTCGACTGGCGGTGCTCTCCGTCGGTTCGCTGGTCTCGTGGGTGGGGCCCAGTTGGAAGTGGATGGTGAATGCCATGGGACTTTCGTGTGGCGCAGACCACACCTCTCACCATATCGGTGTACGCCGGAACATCGCGCGTGCAAGCGGCGAGAACGGCGGGGCGGCTCCAAGAAATTTGCCTGCTTTGCGCGTGATCCGTCGGCGGTGGATCGGGCCGCGGGGGCGCGGCGAGCCGCGGCAACGCTTGCGGGTGCACGCGCAGAGAACGTCAGGCGTAGGGGACGTGGCCGCGCCAGCTGCGGATGTGGCGGTGGTGGACGCGCTCGAGCACGACGGCGTCGGGGGTCAGCTCCTCCATCATCACGCCGAGCTCCCACAGGCGGAGCAGCGGGTCGAAGGGCGAGTCCTCGATGTGCGCGGCGTGGTGGGTCCAGGCCATGCCGACGTCGAAGCAGAGGATCTCACGGGTGAGCTCGGGGAGCTCGCGGGCCGTCGGCCACCACGCGGCGGCCGCGAAGGCGGGGCCCTTCATCTGCGGCCAGTCCCACTCGGGCACGCGGCAGTGGTCCCAGATCGGGCTGGCGACGACCACGGGCACGGTGCCGAGCGGCTTGCCCGGGCGCACGCGGCCCCACTGCACGCGCTCGACCCGCGACAGGCGTGAGCGGGCGCCGAGGCGACGCACGGCCTCGCGGGCGAGGGCCTCGGCGCGCTCGACGAGGTCGGGGTCGGCGAGCATCCACGCGGCGTCGGCGATCGCGGTGGGCAGGGCGACGCGGCCGCGCCTCATCTGGTTGCCACGGCCGTCGCAGGCGGCGCACGGATCGTCGTAGTTGTAGCCGGTCGCGCCCATGCCGTTGCAGTCCGCGCAGAAGAACACGAGCTCCTGATCGGGGAAGCAGCGGCGCGGGTCGTCGCGCCAGGCGGCGGGCACGAGGCCGCGCTCGACCGCGAGGGGCCAGGCGTCGCGGGCCTTGCGGAGCGGGTAGCGCTGCTCGCCGCGGTCGGTGACGCAGGTGAACGTGCCGGGGCGATCGGCGTCGTCGTCGACGCTCTCCAGGCGGCCGCGGCCGTACGCGCCGACCCGATCGAAGCCCTCGACGACGACGTCGAGGACCGTTCGGGGCAGCGGCGCGTCGAGGCGACTCAGGCCGCTCAGGTCGAGCGCGGGCAGCGGGGCCGCGGGGAGCACCGCACGAGGGTAAGAGGGCGAGGGACGGCCGGCAACGCGGGCGGCGTCGGACGCGTCCGCTCACTGGCAGGCGAGGTGCACGTCGACGACCTCGCCGGTGCGGGTGCGACCGAGCTCGTCGGCGAAGGTGAAGCCGGCGCGCTCGACCTCGCAGTTGCCGCGGGCGTCGCAGCGGCGGTCGCTGGCGTAGGCGAGGTCGATGCTGACGAGGCCGTGGGCGGCGAGCGGCTGGAGCTCGAGGCCGGTCGAGCGGCGGTCGCCGTCGTCGTCGGTCCACAGCACGAGGGCGGCGAAGCCGGGGTCGGCGGCGGTCAGGCGGCCGTCGCCGTCGGCGTCGAGCTCGCGCAGGGCGGCGAAGCCGTTGTCGGCGAGGGCGCCGCCGCGCAGGCGGGTGGCCGAGCCGAACAGCTCGTGGCCGCCGTCGATCGCGCCGGAGCCGTCGCGGTCGAGCGCGAGCCACGGGGTCGCGGAGGTCGGCCAGTCGGTGGCGGCGCAGCGGCCGAGGTCGAAGGTCCGACCGGCGCTGGCGTAGCCGACCGCGGCGCCGTCGAAGCTCAGCACGAGCGGGGTGGTGCTCTCGTCGCTGCCGCAGGCGTCGAACTCGTAGGGCACGCCGGCGGGGTCGACCGCGCAGCCCTGACAGTCGAACTGCTCCTCGGGCTCGGGCACGCACACCGGCGAGGTCACGCACTGGCCCCACGCGAACACGGCCTCGTCGGTGTACGTGCAGAACTGCAGGCCGCCCTCGCCGCACGGGCGGTTGGTGGTGTAGTGCTCGGCGTCGCAGGGCAGCTCGGGGGCGCCGGTGGTGCCCTCGCTGTCCTCTTCGCCGCCGGTGGACTCGCCGGTGGGCTCGCCGGTGGTGGGGACTTCGGTGGCCGCGTCGGTCTCGGTCTCGTCCTCGGTCTCGCCGACGAGCTCGTCGTTCTTGCCGTCGTTCTTGTCGGTGTCACAGGCGGTGACGACGAGGAGGGAGAGGGCGGAGAGGAGCTTCAGGGCGGCGCGGTTCATCATGGCGGAGCCCCTATAGCCAGGAGCGTGCCACCTTGAGATCGTTGGGGATTCGCGGGACGTCGGACGTTGTTGGCAGGCCCGGTCGGGGCCTGGAGCGAGACCCGGGGCAGCGGTGTCGCGGTCGGTGACGGGCGTCACGCCCGGGCCGCCCTGGTCAGCCGCCGAGCTCGCCGGCCCGCTGTTCGGCGAGCTCCCACATGCGAATGTAGCCCTCGGCCGAGCGGAACAGCGGCTCGAGGTCGGCGGGGTCGACGGCGTCGCGGCGCGCGTCCTCGATGAGCTCGGGCAGCAGGCCGATGTGCACGAGGCCCTCGGTGTTGAAGTCGAGCGTGCGCTCGCCGATCTTCGGCTCGCTGAGCTCGATGTCGCCGGCGTAGGAGGTGAACGGGTAGGTGATCGGGTCCTGCTGCGGGGTCGGGCAGGCCTCGTCGCCCTCGGCGAAGCGCGGGCCGCGGGCGCCGGCGAAGCCGTTGAGGTCGAAGCCGAAGCCCTCGGCGGGGTAGCCGCCGTTGTCCATGATGAACTGGATCTTGTCGACGAAGCCCTGCACGGTGGCGCCGGGCTGCTCGCCGCGGCAGCGGCCGAAGCCGGTGGTCGAGACGCCGCCGAGCGCGTAGAGCTTGCCGTCGTTGTTGCGGCCGTGGCTGCCGATCGGCGGGTAGTCGGCGGCCTCGAGCAGCTCGTAGGCCCGCACGTACGACCACTGCGGGAAGTGGTCGACCTCGATCATCATGCCGCGCCGCATCATCTCGGCCAGCATGTGCTCGCCGAGCGGGGTGAGCGTGGCGTTCTGGCAGTAGGGGCCGACCAGCGGGGGCTCGCTGATCTGCGCGAGGTACATGCCGATGGTGTTGAGCGGCGCGTCGGCGAAGCCGGCGTTGTCGATCGGCGCCGGCGAGTCGAACACGTCGCGCGGCATGTTGAGGCCGCCGAAGTTGACGTCGCCCTGGTCGAACCCGCCGACCTGCGGGTCGGGGCAGTCGAGCGTGAAGTTGGACCAGTGGCCGCTGTTGGCGACGTTGCCGAGCTCGATGAAGGCGCGGTCGCCGTCGCCGGGCGTGAACTTGTTGTCGTACTTGTGGACCGGGAAGATCGCGCGCACGCCGAGGTCGTAATAATGATCGAGCTGCGACTCGACGTAGGCCTCGTCGCAGGCCGGGTCGCCGTCCTTCGGGGTGATCTTGCAGTCGAACAGGTTGCTGGTCTCGATGCCGAGCACGACCGCCAGCTTGCCGGCGGCGATGACCTCACGGGCCTCGGCCGGGGTGTGCACGATGCGGAACCACCCGAGCCCCGGGCCGCCCGACTGGGCGTCGATGTAGCGCTCCATGGCGTACGACTCGTCGATGATGCGGTCGACCGCGGTCATGTCGTCGCACGAGTAGCGGCTGTCCTGGATGCCCTCGCCGATCATGAAGTCGCAGATGATCGCGTTGGTCGTCGCGTGCAGCACCTCGAGGCGCAGGCCGGCGAGGTAGGCCCGCTTCAACCACAGCCAGTACTGGGTCTGGTGGGTCGAGCGGCGCGGGCCGTCGGGCCACTCGGTGAACTCGGGCCAGCCGGCGGTCGCGTGGTTGTCGACCGAGAGCTCCTTGGCGATGAGGTCGGGCAGCAGGCTGGCGATGTCGGCCTGGTCGTTGCCGGACTGGTCGAAGATGTAGCCGAAGAAGTCCTTGCGGCCCATCTCGCCGTGGGAGATCGAGCAGTCGGGCAGGGCGTGGGGGACGCCGAGGCGGTGGTAGGCGCCGCCGTGGAACAGGCCGCCGCCGCCGAAGGCGTAGTTCGAGTGCACGTGCGAGTGGGTGTCGACGATGCCGTAGAGGTCGCCGTCGTCGAACTTGGTCTGCTTGACCTCGCCGGTGGCGTCGAGGCTGAGCTCGGGGTACGGCTTGCAGTCCGACGCGGGCTCGAAGTCGACGGGGGCGGCGGCGCCGAGGCCGTCGAGGCCGAGCAGGGCGTCGTTGCGGCGGTTTCGCAGCTGATAGTGGAACGGGTCGGCCTCGCCGGGCTCGAGGATCCACTCGGCGCCGGAGATGTACGCGTCGTCGATGAGGGTGACGTCCGACTCGAGGGTGGTCCTCCGCAGCAGCGGGCCGTCGTCGGACACGAGGTAGCCGCCGTCCTGGTCGTAGAACAGGTAGGTCGCGAGGTCGGCGGCCTGCATGGTGAAGCGGGCGGCGCCGGCCTGGTCGGCGGTGAAGGCGAAGCCGTCGCCGGCGGCCGCGAGGTAGGCGGCGCCGCTGCGCACGCTGTAGCAGCCGCCGACGAACCCGTAGAGGTCGAGCGCGGGCGGCTCGCCGGTGGTGTCGCCGGTGTCGCCGGTGTCGCCGGTGTCGGTCGGGGCGCTGCCGGTCGGGGCCGTCGCGGAGGTCGCGGCGGTGTCGCCCTGGCTGTCGTCGGAGCCCCCGGAGATCGGCGGATCCGCGGGGCAGCCGGCGAGGACGACGAGGGTGAGGGGGGCGAGCAGGGGGCGGCGCACGATCGGCGACTAACATCCGCGGCGGCGCGGAACAATCTTATTGCTGCGGCCGCGACGAGCCGGCCGGCGGCGATACGTCACGTGGTGCCGGTTTGTCCGCGGCGGCAGACGATCCGCACGGCGACCCGCATGTGCTCGCGGTACTCGGCCGCGGTCGCCACGCGGTGCTTGACGCCGCAGGAGGCGGCGTAGAGGTGCTCGGCGAGGTCCTTGGCCGACACCCCGGCGTCCTTCCAGGCCGCGGCGAGGCCGGCGGCGCGGAGGGTGCGGGCGACGTCGGCGATGAAGCCCTCCTCCATCTCGGCGTACACCGGGCCGAGGACCTGCAGGGTCGTCGCCAGCAGCTCGGCCATGTGCTCGCCGCCGGGCTGGCCGATCATGTGGCCGTGCATCGCCTCGAAGGCGGCGAGCAGGCGGGCCTCGACCGGCTCGTCGCCGCTGCCGGCGAGGGCGGCCCGCGCCTGCGAGCGACTGTCGTCGACGAGGTGCTGCACGGCCGCCTTGAACAGCGCGTCCTTGGTCGGGAAGTGGAGGTAGAGCCCCTGTCGCGAGAGCCCGGCCGCGCGGGCCAGGTCGTCCATCGACGTCTTCTTGAAGCCGTAGCGCAGGAACACGCCGGTGGCGGCCTCGAGGATGGCGACGCGGCGGGCGTTCGCTTCGGGGGGCTCGACCATGGGCCCTCAGGCTGCCCGCTGGCCCGCGGCCGGGGCAAGGGGGAAGGTGACGCCGGTGAGGCGCTCGCTGGTGGTCCACAGGCGCTCGGCGACGGCCTCGTCGCGGGCGCGGCGGGGGATCTTCGCCGGCTTCGGCGGGCCGCTGAGCTCGAAGAACCGCGAGGGCCCCCAGTACGAGCCGCTGGCGGCGCCCGGGTCGGTGGCGGCGCGCAGGGTGGGCAGGGCGCCGTCGGCGGGCTTCATGGCGAACAGCGGGTTCAACATGCGGGTGATGCCGGCGGTGCGCTGGAGGTCGGTCGCGGTCCAGCCGGGGTGGGCGGCGGTCGAGCGCACGTGCGAGCCGGCGGCGCCGAGGCGGCGGTGCAGCTCGAGGAAGAACAGGGTGTTGGCGAGCTTGCTCTGGCCGTAGGCCCGCCAGTCGGAGTAGGCGCGGCGCTCCCACTGGAGGTCGTCGAAGTCGATGACGCCGAGGTTCTGGGCGGTGCTCGAGACGGTGACGACCCGCGAGCCCGCGGTGCGCTGGACCAGCGGCAGCAGGTGGGCGGTGAGGGCGAAGTGGCCGAGGTGGTTGGTGCCGAGCTGCAGCTCGAAGCCCTGGGCGGTGCGCCCGAGCGGGGGGACCATCACGCCGGCGTTGTTGATCAGGAGGTCGAGGCGGTCGTGGCGGGCGGTGAAGTCGGCGGCGAAGGCCGCGACCGAGGTGAGGTCCGACAGGTCGAGCGCGGCCACGCTGACCTGCCCGCGCGGCTTCTCGCCGGCGATCGCGTCGGCGGCGGCCTGGGCCTTGTCGCGGTTGCGGCAGGCGAGCACCACGTCGGCGCCGCGCAGCGCCAGCATGCGCGCGGTCTCGCGGCCGATGCCGGTGTTGGCGCCGGTGACGATGGCGGTGCGGCCGGTCTGGTCAGGGATGTCGTCGAAGGTCCAGGCTGTCATGAAGGGCGGTCTCCCGTGCGGGGTTGTCGAACGCGGCAAGGTTTACAATGAGAGTTGATGATGTCAAGTTCGTCCAGTAGAAACATTCGCCGCGCGGGCGCGCGCCGGGCCGCCGACGCGTCGGTCGATAGCGAGCGCCACGATCGAGGATTCGCGCCGCGGCGGATGCGGTACCATCGGCGGACATGTCGGGACCGCAGGAGGAGCTGGCCGGGCGCCCGAGGTGGTCGCAGGTCGATCTGCAGTCGGTGATCCAGCGCGACAATACGCCGGAGCCGCTCGCCGAGGGCTCCGAGCCGGTCGACCCCAACGTCGGGCGCCTGTTCGGCAAGTATCGCCTGACGCGGCGGCTCGGGTGGGGCGGCATGGCCAACGTCTACCTCGCCCACGTCGACGGCGCGCCGGACCACGAGGTCGCGATCAAGGTGCTGAAGCCGGCGGCGGCGCTGAGCCAGGCGACGATCTCGCGGTTCATTAAAGAGGGGCAGGCGATCTCGGTGATCCGCCACCCCAACGTGATCCAGCTGGTCGAGCCGCCCGCGCGCTCGGACGACGGCCAGGTCTACCTGGTGATGGAGCTGCTGACCGGCAAGCCGCTGTCGGAGATCATCAGCGAGATGTTCGCCGCGGGGCAGGTGTTCACCTGGCCGCGCCTGGCCCCGATCGTCCTGCAGATCTGCCGGGCCTTGCAGGCGGCCCACAAGCACAAGATCGTGCACCGCGACATGAAGCCGAGCAATTGCTTCTGCACCGAGCTGGACGACGAACCGTGGCACATCAAGGTGCTCGACTTCGGCATCGCCAAGGTCCAGAGCTCGGGCGTGTCGGCGGACTCGATCGAGACGCCGCTGACGCAGGACGGCATGTTCGTGGGCACGCCGCACTACGCGGCGCCGGAGATCATCGAGCGCCGGCCCGAGAACACCATCGACGGGCGCGCCGACATCTTCTCGCTCGGAGTGATGATGTACCAGTGCCTGTGCGGCGAGCTGCCGTTCGAGAAGCACCGCAAGGACGTGCTCGCCGCGCTCTACGCGACGGCCCGCGAGCGCCCCGAACCGCCGCGCACACGCCCCCGCGGGCGCGAGATCCCGCCCGAGGTCGAGGCGATCGTGATGCGGGCGATGGAGATCGAGGTCGACAGGCGCTACGCGAACATCGGCGAGCTGGCGGCGGCGATCCGCTCGACGCTGCGGCCGACCCAGACGAACGAGGGCCCGAGCGAGTCCACTCCGCCGAGCCTGACCTCGACGGCCCCGGTCACCGGGCGCGCCGAGGCGGAGTCCACCAACCCGGGAGCTTCGCGCGCGGAGACCACGCCGTCGACCGCGCGCGGCGCCGAGGCGACGTCGATGTCCCGCGGGGCGGCCGCGAGCCTGTCGGCGTCACGCAGCGGCGCGGCGAGCTCGTCGTCGGCGTCACGCAGCGGCGCCGCGACGCCGCCGAACGCGAGCATCGGCACCAGCGTGTCGCCCGAGGCGGGCGTGACGCGCGCGGCGGCGCCGCCCGGCGAACCGGTGGAGGTGGCCGCGGCGACTCCGGCGAGCAGACCCGCGATCAAGCCGCTTATCCTCGCCGGGTTGATGATCGCAGGGCTGCTGGCGATCGTCACATTGCTCGTGGTCGAGGCGAGGGGCGGCTCGCAGGCAAACACGGGCGCCAAGGCCGGTCCTCGCGCGTCTCGCCCGGCGCGGTAGTCTTCCGCTCGTATCTTACGAGAGTGTCTTGCGCTCGAGATAACAATGTCCGCGGACAGGCGCCATTTCGCGGCTCCACGGTTTCGCGGCGCCCCGAGCCGCCGCAATTACAATTAATTAAAAACGGCCGGAGAGCGTGAGGCCGAACTGGCCGCGCGCCGCGGAGGCGCCGACGGTGGCGGCGCGGCGCAGGTGGTGGCGCTGGACGAGGAGGCCGGTGACGGCGCTGATGACGGCGCCGGCGCCGACGCCGAACATCATGGTGCCGGCGACGTTGGTCGGGGCCTTGGCGGTGAGGTCGCCGGCGGCGACGCTCTCGATGAAGGTGCCGCTCGTCGCGGCGAGCACGGCGATGCCGCCGACCGCGGCGGCGCCGCCGATCGCGGCCTCGGCGATCCAGACCTTCTTGCGGGTATCGGCGCTGCTGCTCAGCCACGGGAGGCCGCCGGCGAGCAGGCCGAGGCCGGCGCCGAGCACGGTGAAGCCGGCGCCGCGGTGATCCACGCCGGCGCCGAGGGCGTCGCCGCAGGCGCGCCGGCCCTCCGTGCAGTCGCGGGCCTTGGCGATCTCCGCGCTGCCGAGGGCGACGACGCCGATGCCGGCCGCGGCGATCACTCCGCCGGCCACCCCGAAGCCGATGCTCATGCGCCGGCGGACCGACTGCGGGACCTCGCGAGGGGCGCGGGGTCGGTCGTCGACGACGGGGTCGGGGCCGTCCGCGGGGGCAAGGGCGAGCTCGAGGCTGACGGGCGTCGTCTGGCCCCTGGTCACCTCGATCTGCTGTTCGGCGGGGGTGTGACCGGCGGCCCGGGCGCGCACCATCCACACGCCGGGGTCGAGCTGCAGAGTCTTCGCGCTCTGCGGGGCGGCCGTGAAGACGAGCTCGGGGCGGATGTCGCTCGAGTCTCGCGTGACGAACTGGGCGACGATCTCCAGCGCGTCGCTCGACCCGCCGAGCTTGACCGTCACCGCGGCGGCGCCGGTCTGCACGACGGCGGCTCGTCGCTGCGCCTCGGCGGCCTGACGCTCGGCGCCGCGGGTCGTCGCCAGCGCGAGGTACTCGTCGGTGCGGGCGATGGCGTGCGCGAAGTGGCCGGCGGCGAAGCGGCTGGCGGCGGCGTTGAACAGGTAGTCGGGCTGGTCGGGGTAGTCGCGCCACAGCCCCTCGAACCCGAGGGCGGCCTCGACGGTCCGGTTCTGCTCGTAGTAGGCCGCTGCGGTCGCGGCGCGCTCCTCCCGCGAGCCGGCGGCCGGCGCGGTCTGGGCGCGCAGCGCGGCTCCCCAGCTCGCGAGCGGCGCCGCGGCGGCGATCTTCGGCGTCGCGCCGACGACCACCAGAGACAGGAGCGGAGCGAGGGTGGTGATGGCGAGCTGCATCGGCTTCCTTGGCGGCCGCATGATATACCCGGAGCCACGCGCAGGGCCAGACGGCCGCGGCGGGCAAGTCGCCCCTTGTCACCTCGCGCGTCCGGGGCGATGCTCAGGTCCGTCATGCGCCGCCGGCTCGTTCCCGCCGCCCTCATCGTGCTCTCCGTGCCTGCCTCCGGCTGCGGGGTGTTCGTCTGGCAGCCCACTGAAGACGACTACGCGGCTGCGCCGACCGAGACGACCGGCGGCGAGTCGAGCGCGTCGAGCACCACGCAGCTCGACACCGGCAGCAGCGAGAGCTCGTCGGGCGGCATGAGCATGAGCATGAGCATGAGCGAGACGGGCACGACGGCCGAGACGACGGCCGGGTCGACCGAGACCGGGACGCTCACCGACACGTCGAGCACGTCGAGCGAGACCACGAGCGTGACGACCGGGCCGTCGTGCGGCGACGGGACGTGCGACCCCGGGGAGGACTTCGGCAGCTGCCCGGACGACTGCGATCCCGTGTGCGGCGACGGGGTGCCGGAGGGGGACGAGGCGTGCGACGACGGGAACGGCGACAACACGGATGCGTGTGTCGACGGCTGCGTGCCTGCCAGTTGCGGCGACGGGTTCGTCCAGAGCGGCGTCGAGGAGTGCGACGACATGAACCAGCCCGACGCGGCCTGCGGTGACGACTGCAAGCTCCCGCGGCGCGTGGTGTTCGTGTCGTCGACCGCTTATCCAGGCAACCTCGGGGGGCTCGGTGGCGCTGACGTCAAGTGCACAGATGTCGCCATGGGAGCGGGCTTGACTGGGCCGTTCAAGGCCTGGCTGAGCGATCCCACGGGCAGCCCCTCGACCCGTTTCGATGCCAGCGTCAACGGGTTTACGGGGATCTATGAGCTCGTCGATGGCACCAAGGTCGCGGACGGGTGGGGAGACCTGGCGGATGGCAGCCTCGATCATCCTATCGATATGACCGAGGACGAGTTGGACGGCATACAGGACGTTGTCCCCTGGTCCAATACCGATGGGGATGGTGTAGCGCTGTTCGTCAATAAACATTGCACGAACTGGGGCACCAGTGGGGGTGGATTCAAGGGGGCGACGGGGTATACGATACCGGCGGCGCCTATCGAGTGGACGGTATATTCAGACTCCAACTGCTCCAGTCCAAATCCGCTCTACTGCATCGAAGACCACCCATGAGGCGGGCTTCACTTCTTCTGTAGGCCCGGGAGCAGGCAGCGCTTCGGGCCGTCGCCCATCTGTTTGCAGACCAGCGGGGCCTCGCAGGCGCAGTCCTCGCAGCAATTGACATTGTCCTCGCCGGCGTTGCACTTGCCGTTGCCGCAGGTGGCCAGGGCGGGCGTCTTCGGTTTGTTCACCTTGGTGACGCCGCGCAGCCTGGGCTTGCAGCGGCCGTCGGGGAGCAGGTCGCTGCCTTCGGGGCAGGTGGGGGAGGGGAGCGGGACGAGGTCGGGCGGGAGCGGGGTCTCGGGGCCGTCGCCGCTGGTCTTCTTCAGCGGGCCGCAGTCGGCCAGGCTGTGGTTCTTCGCGGTGCTCTCGTTGCCCTCGCAGCGGCCGTTGCCGGGCCACACCTGCGAGCACCAGGCGCCGGGGGACTTGTCGTCGATCTCCTCGATGAAGCGGTCGATGTAGGCCTCGAGCTCTTTGAAATGGCCGCCCTGGAGCTGTTCGAACTGGGCCCAGCGGACGCGGCGGTTGCAGTCGAGCACGAGGGTGACGGGGAGGTTGCCTTTAAAAAGTGTGCGCTGTTCGTCGGCGGTGAGGATCTGCGCGAGCGGGTCGTCCATGCCGCGGTCGGCGAGCTTGAACGGGGCCGGCGGCATGACCTTGTCGCGGTAGGCCATCTCGGGCGAGGCGGCGTCCTTCAGCATGATCGGGACGAACCGGACGCGGTCGCCCCAGTCGGGGCGGCGGGCGAACATCGCTTTGAAGTCGGGCAGCTCCTCGAGGCACGGGTTACACCAGGTGGCCCACAGGTTGACGACGTGGATCGTGCGGGAGGGCAGGACCTGCTGCGAGCCGAGGCGGACCTTCTCGATCGGGCTGTCGGGCCTGGCCTCGCGCAGCGCCTCGAGCTCGAGCACCATGGCCTGGTCGATCGCCGTGCCGGAGCGGCCGATGTAGCCGGACTTGGCCTGGTCCTGCGGCGGGGCCGGCACGGCGGTGTCGTCGACGATCGGCGGGGTCGCCGACACCAGGACCTTGGGCGCGCAGGCCCTGGCGGCGGTCAGCCGCGCAAGCTCGCCGCGGAGGTCCCGCTCCTTCACGAAGGCCCACAGCGTCACGCCGATCGCCATGACCGCGAGGAACAGGTTGATGAGCGACCACCACACGTACATCCTGGCCGACGGGGTGCTGTCGGCGGGCGGCGGGGTGGTCACGGGGACCTCGCAGGGGCGGCCGGCTGCAGGCAGCCTTCGGCGCCCTGCAGGGCGGACACGGCGGCGCGGGTCTTGTGGAGACGCATGCCCATGAGGGTGGCGACGCACACGGCGACGACGGCGATGAAGCCGGTCCCGAGCGCGAACATGCGGGCGGCCTGCGGACTCATGGCGCTGCTCCTGCGGCGGCGGCGGCCGCCTTGTCGAGGTCGTTGCGACGCTGCTCGTACTCGTCGCCGGTGCATGGGATCGGGATGACGAGCACGACGCGGTTGATCGCGTTCAACAGCCTGGCGTACTCGGGGCTGCCGACCTCGCGGAGCAGGTCGCCGTCGTCGAGCTTGTCGCGCAGGTCCTTCAGGGACTTCGCGTCCCAGGCGATCAGCGGGTCGAGGCCGAGGGCCTGGGAGCCGGGCGGGTTCTTCAGGTAGACCTCGTCGTACTTCTCGGGGCGGATCGGGCGGGACGTCGGCAGGGTGAACGAGCGCGAGTGGATCGGCCGCTGGGCGCGCTCGGTCGGAGACTTGCCCTCGTGCACGACCTTGTCGATGAGGTCGCTGACGAGGTTCATGCGCGCCAGGGCGAGCAGGTGGTTGGTCTTGGGGTCGCCGTCGGGGCTGGCCCGGCCGATCACGAACAGCTGCTTGGCCTCGCGCAGCACCTGTTGATAGGCGTGGAGCTTGTCGAGCACGAACTCGCGGTCGGCGGGGCGCGGCCAGTCGCGCGCGGCGGCGCTCGGGCGGCCGAGCGGGAAGTGCACGGCGAAGCGGTTGGGGAAGGCCGCGAGCATGAGGTCGAAGTCCTTGTCCTTCAGCGCGAGCTCCTCCCACTCCTCGATCGAGCACGACGCGGTCGAGACGATCTTGCCGGGGTCGGCCTTGCGGGTCTTGCACAGCGCGACCAGCCGCTTGACCGCCTTGCTGAGGTTCTCGTCCTCCTGGCAGATGAGCGGGACCTCCTCGACCATCTTCGGGTCCATGCAGGTGTTGTGGTGGCACACGAGGCCGGACCGGCAGTCGCACTCGCGGCAGCTCTCGCCCTCGCCGCACTCGGGGTCGCGCTCGATCTTCACGCAGGTGTCGATGTTGCAGTAGTGCCCGGGCGGGCACGACATGGTCTCGAGGCTCGAGGCGTCGCAGGTCGGCGGGCCGTCGGGTTGGGCCACGAGCTCGGCGCCCGGCGGGGCGTAGGCGGCGTCCGGGTCGGAGTCGGCGAAGGCGACGATGTAGATCACCGCGAGGATGACCAGGGTCATCATGCCGGTGAGGATGACGAGCAGGGCGACGGTCGGATCGATGCGGCTCTGTCGCGTCATCTGGCCGGCTCCTCCGCGGCCTGCTGCGCGGCGTAATTGAAGAGGATCTCGATCGGGGTGTCGGCGTCGGCGAACAGCGGCTTGCGGGCGAGGTCGAGGGCGCCGCCCGCCGCGCGGTAGATCGCCACGGTCGGGATCTTGAACTTGTCGTCCTCGGCGAACTTCTGGTGGGCGGTGATCCGCTCGAGGACCGCGCGGTCGCTGTTGATGCAGCGGTAGAGCGCGTTGTCGGGGTCGTCGGGGTCGATGTCGAGGCCGCGGTCGACGGCGCGGTCGCCGATCTTCTCGGCGGTGAACAGCGGCGTGTCGGGGTCGAGCGCGTCCTGCAGGGTGAAGAGCCCGCCGATCAGCCAGAAGCCCTCGCCCTCGCGCAGCTTCTCCATGCACTCGACGGCGCGGGCGGCGAGGCAGGCGTCGGCGTTGCGGGCCTGATCCGCGGCCTTGCGGTAGCCGCCGGGGAAGGCGTCGATGTCGCAGGCCTGGCGCGGCGTGTGGTAGACCCACAGCTGGACCGGCACCGAGAACTTGCCGCTGCTGATCGCCGTGGCCAGCGTGCGAAACTCGCGGCGGCACGCGCTGCACGACATGTCGAGGAACACGGCGACGACCGCGGCGGGGTCCCTGGCGCCGAACTTGATGGCGGAGCGCGGCAGCGGCTCGCTCGGCCTGGGGCAGCCGACCTGGGCGTCGACGCCGTTGCGCAGGCCGTGGTACGTCATCGACTGGACGCCCGCGCCGCAGACGAGCACGAGCAGGGCGACGAACAGGCAGTGGGCCGCGTCGGCCGGCTGCTCGCGCCAGAGCTCGCGGTAGCTGGTCGGGGGGGCGTCCGGGGGCTTGCTGGCGATCCACGCGGTCGCCAGCAAGAGGCCGCTGATCGCGTAGAGCGTGAGGCAGTACGGGCACGGCGAGCTCAACACGAGCCCGGTATAGGCCGCGAGCGCGACGCTGACGATCACGCCGAACCACGCGAACAGCAGCAGCACGTGGGCCGCGGTCCCGCCGAAGCCGCGGCGGCGCACGACGAGGCTCGCGCACAGCACGGCGGTCGCGAAGTAGAAGGCGGAGCCCCACAGGCTGAGCGGGAGGCCCAGCAGGGTCGATGCGTCCGACTGCAGGGCCGCGCCGCAGCTCAGGCTGCCGACCTGGCAGCCGCCGGTCGGGCTCAGGCACGGCGTGTAGGTCATCTTGAATTTTAAGAGCGTCAGATAGGCGCCGACGCCGACGCCGAGCATGCTGGTGACGAGGCCGACGCCGGCCGCGAAGCGGCGCAGGTCGAACGAGGAGGCGGTGGGCGTGGTCATGCCGGCTTCACCTTCTCCGGGTCGACCGGCACGGGCTTCAGGGCGCCGTTGCCGCTGGGGGCCAGGCTGTATTCGAATGCGGCGCCGTTCGGGGTGGTGTCGAGCGGGAACACGAACAGGCCGCGCACGCAGCTGCGGACGTCCTTCTCGCCCGAGAACACGCTGACGAGCGGGCGGCCGTTGGGGCGCACGTCGACGCGGAACCGCAGGCGAGCGAGCGGCTTCTTCGCCTTCTTGGTCATGCACTCGTTGCGGAGGAACGCGTGCTGCTCGGCGATCAGCTTGCGGGTGTCGTTGTAGTCGAAGCTCGGCTCGATCGACGCCGACGAGGGCGCCGGATCGTCGGGCTCGGGCGGAGCGACCGGCGCGGGCGGGGCCTCGGGGTCGATCGGCGCCTCGGACAGCAGCACGGGCGGATCTTCGGCCGGCGTGGGATCGGCAGGCGGCGGCGCGTCGGCGGCGACGTCCGCGGCGACGTCGGCCGGCGGGGTCGCGGGCGCGGGCGTCGGCGACGGCGCGGCGGACTCGGGTGTCGCGGACGCGGCGGACTCGGGTGTCGCGGACGCGCCGGCCTCGGGCTGCGCGACGGGGGGAGCCTTGCTGGCGGGAGGCGTGGCCGCGGCGAGCCTGGTCGCGGGCTCGGCGGCGTGCGGGCGGACGGCGAACGTGCCGCCGGTGAACAGCGCGACGGCGACCGTCAATGTGCCGACGCGGGTCGTCACGAACCTGCGATCGATGCGGCGGTGATGCGGGCGCGGTGGTTCGGTGATCTCGCTCGGGGTGAAGCTGGGGTGGGTGGCCGCGGACTCGCCGGCGAGCGGCGCGGTCGGCGGAGGCGGCGAGGGCAGGGGGACCGCGACGCGCGGGCCAGGCGGGGGCGGCTCGACCGCCTCGGCGGGCGACGGCGTGCGCCGGTCGGGGCGCAGCGCGGCGGACAGCTCCCTGGCGTCGGCGTACCGCGCGGCGGGGTCCTTGGCCAGCAGCTTGCCGAGGATGGCGTCGGCCTCCGGCGGGATGCCGCGGCCGGGCGCGGCGACGCTGGGCGGGGTCAGCGGCTCGCCGACGTGGCGGCGCAGGGTCTCCATATATGTGGCGCCCTGGAACGGCAGGCGCCCGGTCAATAGTTTATACAGTGTGACGCCGAGGGCGTAGAGGTCGGTGCGTACATTGGCGCGGACCTCCTGCTGCTTGACCAGCTCCGGCGCCATATATTCGGGGGTGCCGGGTAAGACGCCCTGCTCGGTCGGCCCGGCCTCGACGCGGACCTCGCGGGCGACGCCGAAGTCGATGATCTTGATGAGCTCGGGCTCGCCCTCGACCGCCACGCGGATCAGGTTCTGCGGCTTGATATCGCGGTGGATGTAGTGGTTGCGGTGGGCCGCGGTCAGCCCGCTGCATATCTGCGCGCCGATGGCGGCCACGCGCGGCCACGGCAGCGGGCCCTCGCGCTCGAGCAGGGCGTCGAGGTTCTCGCCGTCGAGGAACTCCATCACCACGTAGAGCTGCCCGCCGGGGACGACGCCGACGTCGTGCGCGCGGACGATGTGGTTGCTCTGCAGCTCCATCATCGCCCGGGTCTCGCTGAGGATGCGCTGCTTGGTCGAGGGCTCGCGCGACAGGGCGGGGTCGATCAGCTTGATCGCCACGCGCACGCCGGTCTGGCTGTGGACCCCGGCGTAGACCCGGGACATCCCGCCGGCGCCGATGCAAGTTCCGACCTGATAGCGGCCGTCGATCGATAACCCGCGCAGGCGCTCGTCCGCCTCGCTGCGCGGGAGCGGGTGTTTGATCGTCGT
The DNA here is from genome assembly GCA_016793465.1 of Myxococcales bacterium. Next base: position 27,436 of record JAEUJW010000028.1, on the reverse strand, counting down.
CTCGATATCGACAGGGCCCGGCGCGCCGCTCGGCCGCGCGCTCTTATACGGCTCGGTGTGACGTCGATCTTCCATCCAGATACTCCCGTGGCAGGGTACCCCCAGGTGCCCTGAAAGAGAAGGCTCGATCGAGGGGATCGCCCCGCGCGCATACAGTCGCTGGTGAAACCGCGCGGGCGCAATCCCGTCGGCGGGCGAATCTACACTCGCACGATTTGTGATCGAAACGTCGTACAGCGGGCGCCCGGGATCGTCGCTCGCTTGTACCGCCACAGTGCAGTCGATAGACTGCCCGGATCCATCCATGCCTACGCCTGCAAAGAACAGTGCGTGTTTTCTATTCGAGGTCGCGGGCGTGCAGGACAGGCTGCACGTGGTCCGCTTCGAGCTGGTGGAGTCGATGTGCGGGCTCTTCGAGCTCGAGGTCGACTTCGCCTGCGCCGACCGGGAGCTCGACCTCGCGGGGCTGCTGCGCAAGCCGGCGCTGCTGACGCTGCTCGGAGTGCACGACGAGGACCCGGGGCGGTATGTCCACGGCATCGTCCACAGCGCCAGCCAGGGCCGCCAGGACGAGCGAGTCGGGCTCTATCACGCGCGCGTGGTCCCGCAGGTGTGGCCGCTGCTGCACCGCCGCGACTGCCGGATCTTTCAGGACAGGGACACGCGGGCGATCGTCGAGGAGGTGCTGAAGGGGGCCGGGGTGCCGGCGAGCGGCTGGCGCTTCGCGCTCGCCGAGCCGCCGCCGGCCCGGGGTTATTGCGTGCAGTACCGCGAGACCGACTGGGACTTCGTGCGCCGGCTGCTGGCCGAGGACGGCATGTTCCACTTCTTCGAGCACGCCGCCGACGGGCACGTGCTGGTGATCGGCGACGGCACCGCCGCGTACGCCAAGATCCCCGGCGACGAGGTGGTGGTGTTCAACGACGAGGAGTCCGCGGCCGACAGGGACGTGGTGCGCAGCTTTCGCAGCACGCAGCAGCTCACGCCCGGCAAGTTCACGGTGCGCGACTTCAACTTCGCCACGCCCGACGACAGCCTCGAGGGCCAGGCGAGCGCCGGCGCGGGCGACCTCGAGGTCTACGAGTTCCCCGGCCGCTACGACGCGCCGGCGCAGGCGCAGCGGGCCGCGAAGCTGCGGCTGCAGGCGTTCCAGGCGCTGCAGCGCCGCGGCGAGGGCGAGGGCGTGTGCCCGCGGCTGACCCCGGGGCACACGTTCGAGCTGAGCGCCAGCGCCGGGGGGCTGCGCGACGACGTGCAGCGCAGGTACGTGGTGCTGTCGGCGCGGCACCGCGGGGAGCAGCCGCAGGCGCTCGAGCTGAGCGGGGCGGGCATGGACTCGCGGTACGGCAACACGTTCGAGTGCATCCCGGCGGACGTGGTCTATCGCCCGGCGGAGTGGCCGCTGCGCCCGGAGATGCGGGGCGTGCAGACGGCGATCGTGGTCGGGCCGGCGGGCGAGGAGGTGCACACCGACGAGCACGGGCGGGTGAAGGTGCAGTTCCACTGGGACCGCAAGGGCAAGCGCGACGAGAACAGCTCGTGCTGGGTGCGGGTGAGCCAGCTGTGGGCGGGTCAGGGCTGGGGGGCGATGTGGATCCCGCGGATCGGCCACGAGGTGATCGTGGACTTCATCGAGGGCGACGCGGACCGGCCGATCGTCACGGGCCGGGTGTACCACGGCAACAACCAGCCGCCGTACCCGCTGCCGGACAAGAAGACGGCGAGCACGATCAAGTCGGACTCGAGCCCGGGCGGCGGCGGCTCGAACGAGCTGCGCTTCGAGGACCAGAAGGGCGGCGAGGAGGTGTTCCTGCACGCCCAGAAGGACTGGACGATCGCCGTCGAGAACGACAAGAACCAGGCGGTCGGCCACGACGAGACGCTGCGCGTCGGCAACGACCGCAGCAAGTCGGTCGGCAACAACCAGAGCGAGTCGGTCGGGGTCGACAAGTCGATCACGGTCGGGTCGAACCATAGCGAGCAGATCGGCGCCAACATGTCGATCGCGGTGGGGGCGAACCTCGACGAGAGCGTCGGCGCGAACGCGAGCTTCGCCGTCGGGGCCAACCGCAGCGAGACGGTGGCGATCGCCAGCGCCGAGAGCGTCGGCGCGGCCAAGACGCTGACGATCGGGGCGGTGTATCAGGTCACCGTCGGGGCGGCGATGAACGAGTCGATCGGGCTGGCCAAGGCGGAGGAGATCGGGCTGGCCAAGATCGTGATGGTCGGCACCGACAGCTCGGAGACCGTCGGCGGGACCCGCAGCATCAACGCGGGGGCCAACGTCAGCGCGTCGGCTGGGGCCAACGTGATGCTGTCGGCCGGCCAGAAGATGAACCTGACCGCGGGCAAGGACCTGCAGGTCGGCGTCGGCAAGAAGGCCGAGGTGGTGGTCGCCGACAAGCTGACCATCCAGGTCGGCGGCGCGACCGTGACGATCAAGAAGAACGGCGATATCACCATTCAGGGCGACAAGCTCAACATCAAGGCCAGCGGCGAAGTGGTCGTCAAGGGCTCGAAGATCAAGCTCAACTAGGGCGGGCAGGGGAGAGATATGGCAACACGTTCGCACAAACAACGCACAGTCGTCCCATTCGAACCCGCGGCGACGCCGGCCCTGCCGGGGGTGATCATCGGCCACGTCGTCGGCTTCGAGGCGGAGCGCGGGCCGACGGTCGACTTCCCGGGCAACACGGGCGGGCCGACGGCGGCGCGCCTGCTGGTCGCGCTCGACGCGGCCACGCTGGCGGCGGCCGCGGCGGGCCGGCGGGCGTGCGCGCTGCTGTTCGAGCGCGGGGACGCGGGCCTGCCGCTGATCGTGGGGCTGGTGGAGACGACGGCGGCGCCGCCGCGGGCGGCGACGATCGACGGCAAGCGGGTGGTGCTGACCGGCGAGGAGGAGGTCGAGCTGCGCTGCGGCGAGGCGTCGATCTCGCTGAAGAAGAACGGGAAGCTGGTCATCCGCGGGGCGTACGTCGAGACCCGCGCGAAGGGGACCAACCGCATCAAGGGCGGATCGGTGCAGATCAACTGAGTATCGTCATGATCGACGCGGCGAGCGAACCATTGTGGGATATCGTCGAGGAGCACCTCGACGAGGCCGAGTTCCTGTGGGAGCAGTGGGAGGCCAGCCTGGTCGCCCCCAATTACGTGCTCAGCGAGGTCGAGGAGGGGCCGGAGGCGCGGCTGCTGGCGCACGTCGACGGGCTGGTGGTCAACGGGCCGCGGGTGGTCGAGCGGCTGCTGCTGCCGACGCTGGCCGACGTCGACGCCGAGCCGACGCGCGTGCGGGCGGCGGCGCTGGCCCTGCTGCACGCGCCGGGCGAGGCGGGGCTCGCGGCGGTGCTGGCCGGGCTGCGCGAGCTCCCGCCGCAGCGGCCGGAGCTGGCGCGCGCGCTCGAGTGCTGCGATTCGGGGCCGCTGGCCGCGCGGCTCGGGCCGCTGCTCGCCGACGAGGACGCGGACCTGCGCTACACGGCGGCGCGCGTGCTGGCGTATCACGGGGAGGCGCTGCCGGACGTCGCGCGCGCGATCTTCGGCGGCGCGGGCCCGGGGCGGACGGTCGAGCGCGTGCTGGGGCTGAGGGTGGTGCCGCGATTGACCGAGGGGCTGCGGTTTCGCAAGGACGTGCTGGCGGCGCTGGCGAGCGACGATCCGGAGCTGCGCGACGCGGGCATGACGAGCGGCGCGCTGCTCGACCTGCCGCAGGCGTGGGGCGTGGCGCGGGAGCTGGCGGCGGCGGGGGACGCCGACGCGGGGCGGGCGCTGCTGCTGCTGGCGCTGCGCGGGGAGCCGGCGGATCGTCCGCTGCTGGCGGCCGCGGTCGACGGCGCGGCGCTGCGCAGGTCGGCGTTGTGGGCGCTGGGGTTCCTCGGCACGGGCGAGGCGGTCGAGCTGGCGGTGCCGTGGCTCGAGGACGGGGCCTGCGCGCGCCTGGCCGGCGAGGTGGTCGCGGCGGTCACGGGGGTGAACCTCGAGGACGAGCACCTCACCGCGGTCGCGCCGGAGGACGAGGCGCTCGTGCATCGGCCCGAGGACGACCTGCCGCTGCCCGACGCGATGGCGGTGTTGAAGTGGTGGCGGCGCCGGCGGGGCGACTTCGCGGGCGAGCAGCGCCGCGTCGACGGGCGGCCGCGAGATGCGGATGCGCTGCGTGCGGCGCTGCGCGAGGGGCCGATGCGGCGGCGGGCGGCGCACCTGCTCGGGCTGCAGCTCGGGTGTCCGCCCGGGCGGGGTCCGGCGCTCGAGCCGACCGCGCCGGGCCGACGTCAGCGCCGCGAGCTCGCCGCGCTGTGAGGCGGGCGGAGCGGCTCACAGCACGGCGATCACGAGGACCAGCAGGACCAGCACGCACAGCACGTTGAGGCCGATGAGCAGCTTGACGCGCGCCGAGACGAGCGGACCGGGTCGGGCCCCGGCGGGCAGGCCGTCCGCCGCGGGCCGGGCCTCGGGCAGCAGCAGGGTGGTCTCGGCGGGCGCGCGGAGGGCGAAGTGCAGGCCGCGCGGGACGGCGATGGTCGCCAGATCGTCGGAGTTCAGCGCGGAGGGGTCGAAGCGGGGCAGGCGTACGTGCGCGACGGTGGCGGCCTCGTCGGCGGGTCGGATGTCGCGCTCGGTGATGTCGGAGAGGTCGCTCGCGGGCGAGCCGGGTGTGAAGGTGTCCTTGCGGACAGGTGACGGGAGGGCCGGGCGCGGCGTCGCGGTCGCCGGCGGCGGGCCGGGTGTGAAGGTGTCCTTGCGGACAGGTGACGAGAGGGCCGGGCGCGGCGTCGCGGTCGCCGGCGGCGGGGGGTCCTTGTGGACCGGCAGCTCGAGGGTCGCGAGGTCCGGGGCCTCCGGAGGCGGGGCGAGCCTGGCCTGAGGGACAGGTGTGTGCGGGCGCGGCGGGGCGGGCGCGGCGGGCGGGCTCGGGGCGGGCTCGGGGGCCGCGGAGGGTTCGCTGGCGGCGGGTGGCGGCGGGTCGGCGGCGGGTCGGCGCGGGAACAGGTGCCGCATGTTCGGCAGCTGCAGGACCGTGGTCGGGTCCTCGACGTGGCGCGGCGGCTCGACCGGCGTCGGCGAGGCGACGGGCGGCGCGGGCCGGTGGGGCGCCGGGGCGCCGGCGAGGGGGCGGTAGTACTCGAGGCGTTCGGCGAGCGCGGCGGCGTCGCGCGGGCGCTCGTCGGGGTCGCCTGCCAGCGCGCGGCGGACGAGGGCGGCGACGTCGCGGGCGATCGTCGCGGGCATGCCGCGCGTCAGCTCGGCGAGGTCGGGCGGGGTCCGGGTCAGCTTGTGGGCGGCCTGGAACGCGGTCGTGCCGGAGAACGGGTGGACGCCGGTCGTCAGCTCGACGAGCAGGACGGCGAGCGTGAACACGTCGGAGCGCGCGTCGCCCGGCGAGTCGACGAGCTGCTCGGGGGCGCGGTACTCGCAGGACAGGCGGCCGCGGCGGACCGGCTCGCCGGGGCCGAGGGCGGCGCGGCCGAAGCCGAGGACGCGCGGGGCGCCGTCGGCGGTCAGCCAGATGTCGGCGGGGACGAGCGCGCGGTGGGTGTGGCCGGTCGCGCGGGCGACGGCCGCGAGGACGTTCGCGCAGCCCGCGACGATCGCGGCGGCGCGGGCCCACTGCAGGGCCCCCTCGCGCAACGCGGACTCGAGCGACTCGCCGGGCGTGGCGGCGTGGACGGCGAACGGCGCGGGGTCGCGGGTGAGCACCAGCTCTTGCGGCGCGGCCACGCCGGCGACGTCGGCCCGCTTCAGCGCCGCGACGACCTCGGCGTAGGCGGTGAGGTCGGCGGACGCGGCGAAGCGCTCGATGATCACCGGGACGCGGCGACGGGCGTCGAACGCCTCGAAGGTCGCGGCGAGCGTGCCCTGGCCGATCGGGGCGCGCAATTCGTAGCGACCGTCCTTGCCCAGGGTTTCCATGTATCGACGAGGATCTCCGCGGGGGGCGGGCAGATCAACGCGAAAGAGTCGCGATATGCCGACGACGCCGGGCGCGAACTCGATCGGGTCCGCGGCGGACCGCGGTCAGCGCGTTTCGGGGTCGGGGTCGGCGGGCGCCTCGCGGCCGAGGCGGCGGGCGCCCTCGAGGAGCAGCTCGGAGGTCGTGGCGCCGATCTCGTTGTCGGACTCGACCGGCGTGGCCTGGAAGTCGAACGAGCCGCTGGACCAGCCGAGCATGTAATAAACGGCCTCGGCGTGGGTGAGCACCGGGCCGCCGTGGATGTATGCGGCGTGGACCCGACCGTCGCGCAGGACGACGCGGCCGCGCTCGCCGCTGGCGGGCTGGCGGAATGTGAGCACCCCGGTCTTGCGCTCGAGCTCGAAGAGCACGAGCAGCGAGGCGATGCCGATGTCGTCGAGCTTGCCGCCGAAGCCGCCTTGCGGGCCGAGCAGATGCAGGTCCACGGGGGTGCGGGCCTGCGTGGCCTGGCGGCGGCGCAGCACGCTGGCGACGCGCAGCGCGAGCTCCTCGGGGACGAACGGCTTTTGCAGGTAGTCGTCGGCGCCGAGGCGGAAGCCGTGCAGCTTGTCCTCGGCCGAGTCGAGCGCGGTGAGGAAGATGAACGGGACGAGCGCGAGGCGGGGGTGCGCGCGCAGCTTGCAGACGAGGGTCCAGCCGCTCATCTCGGGCATGACGACGTCGGAGATCACGAGGTCGGGGGGGTCGTCGATGGCGACCTCGAGTGCCGTCGCGCCGTCGTTGGCGGTCACGATATGTGGACTGTGCTCGCGTAAGGCGGTGATGACGACCCGCTGCGTCCAGGGGTCGTCATCGACCACAAGGATCTTCGGCGTGGCCATCGTGCTTTCTTAGCAGCGGAGTCGGGTGGGCGTCGACAGTGTCCACATGCGGAGCGCCCCGGCCCGATCGGCGCCTGCGCGCCGCGTAAGCGAGTCGCAGACAGCGTCGGGGCCGGATTGTGCACCGCTTCACATGACCCCTGCGGCGAGCTCCGTCGGATGCAGCGAATCTCCCGCGGGGATAGCGCGGGCCTCGATGCTCGTGGTCCGTGCACCTCGCCAGTGGTGTCGCGACTCCACATTGACACGTGACCGGCAGAACGTGCGCGGGGCACGTGTCACGCCTGTCCGCGGACGTCGGTGTCGGCGCGCGCGGCTCGGGGTACCGGCCGCGCCGCGCTCAGGCGAGGTCGAACACGAGGACCTCGCCGGCGTCGACGCCGGTGACCTCGACGGCTGTCTCTTGGGACAGGGCGGCGCCGTCGCCGGGGCCGAGGTCGACGCCGTTGACGCGGACGCGGCCGCGGGCGACGTGGACGTAGGCGTGGCGGCCGGGGGCGAGCGGGACAGCGTCGCTCTGGCCGGCGGTCAGCAGCCCGGCGTGGACGGCGACGTCGGCGTGGATCGTGAGGCTGCCGTCGCGGCCGTCGCTCGATGCGACGAGCTTGAGGGCGCCGTCGCGGGTCTCGCGGGGGAAGCTCTTTTGCTGGTAGCCGGGCTTTATCCCGTGGCGGCGCGGCACGATCCAGATCTGCAGGAAGTGCACCGGCTCGGTCTGCGAGGCGTTGAACTCGCTGTGGGTCACGCCGGTGCCGGCGCTCATGCGCTGCACGTCGCCGGGGCGGATCTCCGAGCCGGTGCCCATCGAGTCGCGGTGGGCCAGCGCGCCGTCGAGGACGTAGGACAGGATCTCCATGTCGCGGTGCGGGTGGGTGCCGAAGCCGCGGCCGGGCTGCACGCGGTCCTCGTTGATCACGCGCAGGCCGCGAAAGCCCATGTGCGCGGGGTCGTAGTAGTCGGCGAACGAGAAGGTGTGGTGGGAGTCGAGCCAGCCGTGGTCGGCGTGGCCGCGGGCGTGGGCCGGGCGCGTGGTGAGCATGGGGAGAGCATGCGGCCGCGGAGGTATCTTGAGAATCGGCCAAAGAGTGATAGCTTCCATCACCTCGGGAGATGGACCGACGATGCTCGACGCGCTCACCCTCGACCAGCTGCGCGTGCTCCTGGCGGTCGTGGAGGCCGGCAGCTTCTCGGCGGCGGCGCGCCGGCTGCGGCGCGTGCAGTCGGCGGTCAGCCAGGCGATGGCCAACCTCGAGGCGCAGCTCGAGGTGGCGGTGTTCGACCGCTCGACGCGGATCCCCAGGCTGACCGAGGCGGGGCGCGGGGTGGTGGTCGCGGCCCGGCGGGTGTGCGGGGAGGTCGACGCGCTGCGCCAGCTGGCGGCCGGGCTGGCCCAGGGCGTCGAGGCGGAGCTGTCGCTGTGCGTCGACGCGTTGTTCCCGCTGACGGCGCTGGTCGAGTTCTGCCGCGCGTTCGCGGCGGCGTTCCCGACGGTGGCCCTGCGCGTCGACTCGCAGACGATGTCGGCCGTGTCGGCGCGGGTGCTGGCCGGGGCGGCGACGCTGGGCGTGACGGCGCCGATCGGCGTGCTGCCCGGGCTCGAGCGCGTGGCCCTGGCGCCGGTGCGCATGCTGCCGGTGGTCGCGGCCGGACACCCGCTGGCCCGCGGCCGCCGCCGACCGTCGACGAATCTGCTGAGCGAGCACGTGCAGATCGTGCTGTCGGAGCGCGGCGACACGGGGGTGCCGGACCAGGCGGTGCTGTCGCCGCGCACGTGGCGGGTGGCCGACCTGCACACCAAGCACGCGCTGCTGCGCGCGGGCCTCGGGTGGGGCAACCTGCCGGCGCCGATGATCGCGGCCGACCTGCAGCGCGGCCGCCTGGTGCGCCTGCGTCCCGAGGCCTGGGGAGAAGACGAACATACGCTGCACCTGGCGGCGATCCACCGCAGCGATACGGCGCTCGGCCCGGCGCATCGCTGGGCGCTGGGCCAGCTGGCGACGCTGTGCCGCGGCGCGAGCGAGGCGCCGACGAGGCGCCCGCGCAAGCGATGACCGGATCAGCCGCGTGTCCGGCGGCGCTGGTGATCGTGCTGCGATTCGAATAGGAGGACGCCCCCGTCGGGCAGCGGGACGGTCCAGAGGAACACGGCGCCGTTCTCGTAGCCGGCCCGAATTTTTGCCGGGTCGCAGCAGTCGAGCAGCCAGGCCATGTGCGACGGCAAATGCTCGGCGAGCTGAGTCCGCACGTAAGCGTCGAGGTCGGGCCAGGCGCCGCGACACTCCTGCTCGGCGGCGTCGAGCACGGCTGGATCGACGGTCCGCAGGGCGTCGGCGATGCGGTCACGAAAATTCGGTGGAATGCCGGGTGAAGCGAGGTCGGGGAGCTTGATGTCAGGGTCGGTGCTCATGGCGAGGAGGCTCCTGCGGAGGGGTGTGCAAGCGCGGCAAGACGGGCCCAGACGGCGGCCAGACGGGGCGAAGGCATGTTCTGGCGTCTTCATTTGGGCTCATGGTCATCATGGTACACATAGATATCATGGTTTATATGGTGCACAGGTTCGTTTTTCGGCTGCAGGGGTAGACTCCGCGCCGCGTGGCCCCCGGCGCGAAAGAGGTCCCCTGGGTGACGACCGAGCAGGTCGCCGCCGCAGCCGATGTGGGCACGAAGACTGTGCTGCGGTGGTCGAAGATCGGGCTGCTGCCGGCTTACCGGGTCATCACCGGTGGGGTGCGGGCCCGGTCGGCACGCTGGCCTGCGCATGCGCCGGAGCAGGCGCGGTGGGTCCGGGCGCACATCGATGAGGGGCTGACGTTCGCGGAGATCGTCGCGGCGTTACAGCGCGGAGATTTCCGGCATTCTACAGAGTGAACGGCGAGGGGGCCGATATACTCCGCCGCGTGTCGACGACGCGGGAGATCGCGGACAGCATCCAGGTCTCCGAGGACACCGTTCGTCGCTGGGCTCGCCTGGGCTTGCTGCCGCCTGGGCGTAAGGTGCATCGCGGGCGGCGCGGGGTCGGGTTCGTGTGGCCGGCGGAGACGGCGGCGCAGGCCCGGTGGGTCAAGTCGCAGCTCGACGCGGGCCTCACTCCGGACGACGTCCGCGCGGCGCTCACGCGTGGTGACTTCGCGCCGTAGCGTCGGCGACGGACGGCGACCGTTCGTTCGAAAGTGTGACGATACGGACCGCGCCGTGCCCATCATGGGAATTGCCGGGCGCGGCTGGTATGGTGGGGCATGCGGGTTCACTGGCTCGTGATCGCGGGGGCGCTGGCGTGTCGACCGGCCGGGGTGCAGGGGACGGCGGCGCCGGGGGAGGCGGCGGCCGCGGATCCGCGGGACGTGACGCGGCCGGGGGCGCCGCCGCCGATGTACAGGTCGGGGTCGGACGGGCCGCTGGTGGCGATCACGCGCAACGCGTACGGGGCGTTTAAATATGCCCCGGAGGCGCCGCAGCTGGGCGACACGATCGCGGACTTCGAGCTGCCGAACGCGCGCGGGGGGACGTGGACGCTCAAGGAGGCGCGGGCGAAGGGTCCGGTGGTGATCGTGTTTTATCGCGGGTTCTGGTGACCCGCTTGCAATACGCAGGTCGGGGACCTGCGCGACTTCGCGGGCGAGTTCGAGAGGCGGGGGGCGACGGTGGTGGGGATCAGCGTCGACGAGCCCGAGCACACGGTGCCGTGGGCGAATGACAAGAACATCCCGTTCGCGCTGCTGGCGGACCCCGGGCAGGAGATCATCGGCAGGTTCGGATTGATCAACCCGGACCAGCGGGAGCTCTCGCTGCACGCGATCTATATCGTCGATCCGCAGGGCGAGGTGTTCTATCGCAAGGTGGCCCGGCGGCGGGCGTACGCCGACGAACTGCTCGATGCGCTGGATTATCGGGCGGGCACGTATGTGCGGAGGGCGAAGCAGCCGTGAGCGGGCGGGGGTCGACGGGCGCCCGCCTGTCGGCGGTCAGGTCGCGGGGTCGGCGACGACGGGCTCGGCGCCCTCGAAGATGACCTCGACGCGATTCTTGATGGTGCCGAGCGGGGGCAGCTCGAGGGCGGCGTAGTCGGTGCGCTCGACCACGAGGTCGGGGTTGGTGTGGGCGGCGTGCTTCGGGGGCAGCTTCTCGAGCTCGTCGGTGGTGAAGCGGCGCGAGGTCTTGCGGCGCTGGACGTAGGTGCCGCGCTTGAAGAACGCCGGGAAGTCGTTCCACTCGACGCCCTTGTCGCGGAGCATGGCCTGCATCTCGCCGCCGTGCTTGCCGTCGAGCTGTTTGTGGCTGAAGTGGGCGCGGGCGGCCATGGAGACCGAGTTCTTGGTGGCGTCGAACTCGCGCCAGAGGAACGTGTTGGCGGCCTCGTCGAGGGTCGGCACGTTCCACACGCGGGCGTCGAAGTGGGGCAGGCGGTCGCCGTACGACGCCGGCAGGAAGTCGGGCAGGCGCCTATTGAAATAGACGGTGGTGAGGGCGGCGAGGACCGAGGTCATCTTGCTGATCCGGCCGTCGAACACGACCTGGGAGTCGAGGCTGGCGGTGTACCAGCACAGCGAGATCTCGTCGGACTGGGTGTAGCCGCACACGGCGTTGGTCTCGCGCACCAGGTACTTGACGGTGTCGACCATGAGGTCGGACAGGCGCCGGTCGTAGGGGCGCTGCATGTCGCTGGTGAACTTGGAGAAGCCGCGGCCGTCGATGCGCGCGAGGATCGGCAGGCGCGGCATGCAGCGCCGTCCGGCCTCGGCCATCTCGTAACCCTTCATGCGGTCGCCCAGGTCGTCGTTCATGGGCGGCAGGCTCGCACGTCGCGGGCCGGCGGAGAAGCTCACGGGATCGCGCAGACGGGCTTGTGCCAGGCGGCGGAGTTGTTCTGCTCGTCGCACTCGAACAGCGTACCGACGCCGGCGAGGCCGTCGTCGACGGTGACGACCGGGGGTTCGCCGTGGAGGTCGTCGGCGAGCGCGACGAACGTGACGATTTCGCCGGTGGTGCCGTGGAGGACGGGGTCGCGGGTGGTCTGGGTGGCGACGACGGGGCCGCCGGGGCCGGAGCGGAGGGTGACGGCGAGGCCGGCGGGGGCGTCGACGGTGCCGGCGTTGCGGACGCGGGCGGCGAGGGTGAAGCCGCCGTCGGCGCGGCAGTCGGCCTCGCAGACGTCGAGGATCTCGACGGCGAGGTCGAGGAACTCGCCGGGGCGCTGGCCGACGTCGGCCGAGCGGAAGCTGTTGAAGCGCTGGTCGTCGTGCCAGTTGCTGTGATAGGCGGCGGGGATGCGGCCGAGCTCCTGGACGTTGCTGATGTGATACGTGTGCTGGTTCCAGACCTTGCGCCCGGGGGGCCAGGACTCGGCGGCGTCGCCGTAGACGGTGATGGCGCCGATCTCGAGGTCGGCGGTGCAGTGGCCGAGCACGATCTCGACCTGGTCGTCGCCGTCGACGTCGGCGACGATCGGGGTCTCGAACACGGTGGTGCTGGCGTGCTTGTCGCTGAAGTACTTGAGCGAGCCGTCGAGGCCGGAGAAGAACCGCACGGCGACCTCGTCGGCGTAGAGGACCTCGGGCCAGCCGTCGCGTTCGAAGTCGAACAGCACGGGGCCGGCGGAGCCGCTCTCGTCGGAGATCGGGGCGACCCACATCTGCTCGCCGCCCCACTCGAGGGCGACGAGCTCGAGCTGCGCGCCGATCACGATCTCCGGGGCGCCGTCGCCGTCGAGGTCGTCGATGGCCGGCACGCCGAGGTTGCCGGCGTAGTTGATCGGGCCCCACACCTCGGCGCCGTCGGACTCCATGCCGATGACCTGGGTGCCGCTGGTCTTGACGATCTCGCCCTCGCCGTCGAGGTCGAAGTCGGCGACGGCGACGAACCCGTCGGCGCCGCCGTTTTGCCAGATCGGGTTGCCGTCGATGTCGTAGGCGGCGCTGCCGGTGACGACCTCCTGCACGCCGTCGCCGTCGAGGTCGACCACGGCCGAGAGGGCGCCGTAGCCGTTGGCGGGGTCGGGGTCGTTGTACCAGGGGGTCGCGCCCTTGCCGGGCGTGCCGATGCCGAGCTGCTTGCCCTTGCTGTCGAGGATGACGGCGCCGACGACGACCTCGACGCTGCCGTCGCCGTCCATGTCGGCGAGGGCGGGGAAGCTGTAGCCGTGGGGCTCGAGGTGGTCGACGAGGTCGGGGTTGCACCACTTCTGGCTGCCGTCGCGGCCGTCGAGGGCGCACACGGTGAAGGCGTCGGCGGTGACGATGTCGGTCCAGCCGTCGCCCTCGAGGTCGCCGAGGGCCAGGCCGCCGCCCTTCTCGCCGTAGTTGCCGGGCGCTTGCCAGGCGACGCCGCTGCCGTCGCCCCACAGGGCGACGACGGACTTCTGCTGGTAGAGGAACACGACGGGGAGGTCGTCGGGGTCGAGGGCGCCGGAGTCGTTGGTGTCGACGGCGTGGCCGGCGACGGCGGGGCCGCAGAAGTCGGAGGCGCCCCACTTCCACTCGACGACGGGGTCGAAGCCGCCGACCTGCAGGGGGACGTCGCAGGCGGGGTTGGGCTCGACGGTGGCGGTGGGGACGGATGGGGACTGGCAGAGACTCGGAGTCGCGTCGGTGGTCGACGTGCCGGGCTCGGAGGTGCCTTCGTCGCTGCTCGAGGACTCATCGGGGGCCGGCGGCGTGGGGTCGGCGGAGTCGCCGTGATCGGCCGCGTGCGTGGCGTGTGGCGGGTCGCTCGATCCTGAGCCGGGCAATGTCGTGCTCTCGTGATCTCCGTCGACGCCGCTGCACGCGGGCGCGAGGAGGGCGATGCACGAGAGCACGCGGCTCAGGCAGGGGCGCATTCGCGCAGACTGTCTCACTCGACTACACGCATGTCAATCGCGCGCCGGGTGCCGCGGGAGGCCGGCAATCGCCGGCTGGAGCCGTGATTGCCGCGATCGCCGCGAGCGGCACGGGCGACGCGAACGGCCGTCCGGGGCGAAAATCGCCGATCCCGGCGGCGAACGGCGGCGAACGGCGGTGAGCCGGAGGCGCCAAAAGGCGCGTCGGCGGCGCCGCCAGGCCATGGGAGGCCGGTCACAAGTACCAAAAATTTCGGCGATCGTGCGGCGATCGGAGCCGCGTGACGTGGTGTTCGCGAGGGTCGGATCCGGTGTCGCGAGGACGCGGCGCCGGGCCCGTGCGGGCGCTGCTCGTGGCGTCGCGCGGCGGTGCGGCGGCGTGACGCCGGTCGGAGCCGTGCGGACGGCGGCGATCGACGGCGACGACGAGCGGGCCGCGTCGCCTCGTCGTGCGACCGTCGGGCGTGCGAGGCCGGATCGTGCTTGCTGTCCTTCGGGACAGGTCGTCGGGGCGGTCACGGCGCGCGCGGGCGGTCGAATTCGGGCGGCTTCGCGGCCCCCGTGGGTTGGTTATGCTGTGCCGGTGAGCGAGCGTGAGGACAGCCCGCCGGTCGCGGACAGGGCGACGTCGTCGAGCTCCCGCGCGGGGTCGGGCGGGCCGAGCTCGTACGCGGAGGCGCTCAACGCGGTGCCGGTCCACGTCGAGGACACGCTGCTGGCGAGCGAGCGGCCGGGGTCGGCGCGGCCGCGAGGGCCGGCGTCGCAGAGCCGGGGGGCGGAGCCCGAGGGGCCGATCAGCGGGCGCGAGGAGACGCTGGCGGGCTCGGGCGTGGGCCCCGACTCGCCGCCGCGGGCGCCGCCGCCGCGGCGCGAGGCGCCGGCGAAGATCGGGCGCTACCTGGTGATCGAGCCGCTCGGCGAGGGCGGGATGGGCGTGGTGTTCGCGGCCTACGATCCGCAGCTCGACCGCAAGGTCGCGATCAAGCTGGTGCGCCCGGCGTACACCGAGTCGAGCGGCGGCGAGGCGCAGGCCCGGCTGGTGCGCGAGGCCCAGGCGCTGGCCCGGCTGCGTCACCCCAACATCGTCACGGTGTATGAGGTCGGGCCGTTCGACAACGAGGTCTACGTGGCCATGGAGTTCGTCGACGGCGTGACGCTGCGGACCTGGCAGTTCGAGCAGGCGCGCGGCTGGCGGGACATCCTGCGCGTGTATCAGGCCGCCGGTCGCGGGCTGGCGGCGGCGCACCGGGCGGGGCTCGTGCACCGCGACTTCAAGCCCGACAACGTGCTGGTGACGCGCGACGGGGAGCCGCGGGTGCTGGACTTCGGGCTGGCGTTCCGCGACGCCGCGGCGGCGGTCCACCGGCCGTCGGCGGCCGCGCCGGTCGCGGACCTGACGGTCACGGGGGCGCTGGTCGGGACGCCGGCGTACATGAGCCCGGAGCAGCACCGCGGCGAGACGGTCGACGTGCGCACCGACGTGTTCGCGTTCGCGGTGGCGCTGTTCGAGGCGCTGTACGGCACGCGGCCGTACGCGGGCGCGACGTTGATCGAGATCTCGACGGCGCTGTTCGAGGGGCGCATCAGCCCGCCGCCGTCGTTCATCAAGGTGCCGTCGTGGGTGCGGCGGGCGGTCCACCGCGGGCTGAAGATCGACGCGCGCGAGCGCTTCCAGGACATGGAGGCGCTGCTGCGGGCGCTCGGCCGCGACCCGCGGCGCTACGCGGCGGTCGCGGGGGCGGTGGCGGTGGTCGGGGCGGTGATCGTGGGGCTGGTGCTGGCCCTTCGGACAGCCGACTCGCGCCAGAGCCTGCGCGACCAGGGGGCCCGCGCGCGCGCGGACTTCGACCACCGCCGGGCCGAGCTGCTCGAGGCGGAGCTGCTCCGCGACCGCGGGCGGTCGGCGGCGGAGCACTTCAACAGCTGGGTGGTCGAGGCGGCGCGGGCGCGGCTCGAGGTCTCGCCGACCGACGCACTGGCGGCGTTGAAGCGGCTGCGGCTCGACGGCGGCGGGTGGGCGGCCGCCCGCGGGGTGGCGGCGGAGGCGCTGACGCGCGGGGTGCCGGAGGTGGTGTGGTCGACGCCGGCGCCGGTGACCGCGCTGATGTTCGTGGAGCGCGAGCGCTGGGTGGTGGTCGGCGATACGAAGGGGCGGGTCGAGCTGCGCGCGCGCACGGGCGAGGTGGTGGCGGGGTTCGAGCACCGGGCGGCGATCGCGGGGCTGTCGGCGGCGGCGGCGGCCGGGGCGTCGGGGCCGCGGCCGGGCGTGCGGGTGGCGGCGCTGGCCGACGGCGAGGTGCTGCTGTGGGACGCGGCCGCCGACGCGGTCCACCGCCTCGCGGGCGAGGCGGGGCCGGTGCGGTCGGTGGCGCTGGCGCCGGACGGCGAGACGCTGGTGATCGGCGCGGACGACGGGCGCGTGCAGGTGCACACGTGGGCGGGGGCGCCGGTCCGCGGCTACGAGCGGCAGGCGGCGGCGGTCGGGGCGATCGCGTGGACGAACGACGGGCTCACGCTCGCGACCGGCGCGGAGGACGGCGCGGTGAGCTTGTGGGACGTCGCGGCCGGCGGCCGCCGCGAGCTCGGCAAGCTGGGCGCGGCGGTCCGCGAGCTGCGCTTCGACGACGCGGGGGTGCTGTACAGCGTGGCGGCGGATCGCGGCGGGCAGGTGTGGATCGTCGAGGGCGAGCGCCTGACGACCAGCCCGGTCCCCGATGTCGTGGCGATCCGCGCCGGCGCGCGCACGCGGCTCGACGTCGGCCCGCGCGGGGTGGCGACGCTGCACCACGAGGACGCGCCCGATCGCCGCCTGACCAGCGAGGCGCCGGCGCAGGCGGTCGACCTCGACGCGAGCGGGCGCTACGCGGCGCTGGGCCACGCGCGCGGGGTGGAGATCTGGGACGCGCGGGCGCGACGGACCCGCGGGCTGACGAGCGTGGGCAACCGCCTCGGGCGCCTCGTGTGGTCGCCGGGCGGGCGCTGGATCGCGGGGGTGACCGACAACGGCGGGATCGAGCTGTGGCACGCGGACAGCGGCGACCGCGAGATCCTGCGCGCGGCCGGGCCGGCGATCGAGTCGCTGTTCTTCGCCAGCGACGACGGAGCGCTGGTCGTGGCCGACGGGCGGCCGCGCCTGATCTCCTGGGACCTCGTGCAGGACCCGCCGGTCGAGCGCGACCTGCCGCTGCTCGGCGGGCCGCACAGCGTGATCGCGGCGCGCGGGCTGGCCGACGGCGGGGTGCTGCAGTGGTCGCGGGACAGCGACGGCTCGTCGATCCAGGCGCTGACGCGCGCGGGCGAGCAGCTGTGGGCGTCGCCGCGGATCTCCGAGGTCCACCTGGCGTCGCTGAGCCCGGACGGGCTGCACCTGGCGCTCGCCGGTCGCCGCGGGCGCCCGCAGCTGTGGCGGGTCGAGGGCTCGCAGCTGCGGCGCGAGGCGATCGAGCTCGGCGGCGCCGATCACCGCTGGCAGGCGGTCGCGCACGACGCGGACAGCACGCGCACGCGGCTGGCGGCGGCGCTCGAGCGGGCGGGCGAGGAGGTGATCGCGGGCTTCGTCGTCTGGGAGGTGGCGTGGGACGGAGCGGAGGGCGGGCCGACGCCGCACGTGCTGTACGAGGACGACGGAGTGCGCGACGTGCTGCGCGACGCGTCGGGCGACGCGGTGGTGGTCCTCGGCCGCGACCACACGCACCTGTGGCACCTGCCGAGCGGGGCGATCCACCGCGTGCCGCCCTGCGCCGGCGAGCTCCGCGGGTTCGCGCTGGCGAGCGAGCCGGGCCGCGTCGCGCTGGTCGGCGCCGGGCGCAGCGACGCGTCGCCGGACACCGCGTGCTTCGCCGACCTGGCGTCGGGCGGGGTGCAGCGGCTCGGCATCGGCGGCGACCCGTGGGCGTGGGACGGGCGACGGACGTTCGCCAGCGTGGGCGAGCGCGGGGACATCGAGCTGTGGACCGACCCGACGCCCGAAGACCCCGCGGTGTTCCTGCGCTGGCTGTCCGACCGCACGCCCGAGGAGGTGCCGCTCGCGACCCTCGCCGGGCACGGCAAGTAGTCGGGTTCAGCGGGCGGGGCGGTCGGCGAGCACGCTCTGGAGGGCGTCGGCGAGGCTGCGCAGGGTCGGGACGCCGGCGAGGGCGGCGGGCTCGGAGGCGAGGGCGGCGGCGGCCTCTGTCGACAGGCCGACGAGCAGCGGGCGGGCGCCGAGCAGGCGGAGGGCGGCGGCGAGGCGGGTGATCGCGGACGTCTGTCGCGGGCCGAAGCCGGGCACGCCGGTGCAGTCGAGGACGACGTGGCGGGCGCGCGCGGACTGCACGCGGCGGAGCAGCGCGTCGCCGAGGTCGGCCATGGCGGCGTCGTGGAGCTCGCCGATCAGCACGGCCACGAACACGCCGTCCCAGACCTCGAGGATCGGGTAGGTGAGGCGGGCGATGAGGGCGCGCTGGTGCTCGATGAGCTCGAGCTTGCTGCGCAGCTCGCGGGTGGCGGCGTCGATGCGGCCCAGCAGCTCGCCCTCGCGGGCGACCAGGCGGGCGCGGCGGAGGACCTCGAGCTCCTCGTCGAGGCGGCGCTCGGACGGGTAGACCTTGAGGTCGAGGTATACGCGCTCGGGGTCGTCCTCGTGCAGGGACTCGTCGGCCCAGCACGAGCGGTGGAACGCGTGCGAGAAGATGCCGATGATCTTGCCCTGGATGAACGGGCAGCCCCAGCGGGTGGCGCTGCCCTGCTGCATCTTCAGCTCCCACGGGTGGTGCACGCGCACGTGGGCGCGGGCGGACTCGGGGTCGAAGCGGAGCACCTCGAAGCGGCCCCAGCCGGCGGTGGCGACGGCGTCACCCCAGGCCAGGAAGCCGGACACGAAGTCGGGGCCGAGGGTGGTGACCATCACGTCGTAGTCGGCGTCGGTGCCGAGGCTCGAGCCGTGGGCGACGAGCAGGCGGAACAGGTCGGCGCCGAGCTCGTCCACCAGCGGGCACAGCAGGTGGTACATCGACGGGTTGGTCCAGAACAGGACGGAGTCGAGGCCGAAGAAGGAGAGGTCGCCGCGATGGAGGTCCCACTCGATGTCGACGCTGTTGAGCCGGATGTGCGCGCGGCCGGTCATGTCGAGGCACGGTAGCCGATCTGGCGGGCCGGCGGCGCTCGCCTGGGTGGGGCGCGTGAGCGAGCCCTGTCGGCGAATGAAGCGGCCCGCGAAGAATGTATGGAACCTCGGCGGCCGCGGGCTGTCTGTCGCGCATCCCAGCCTGCGAGGCCCCAATGCCCGATCTGCGTGTATCCGCCTGCGTCCCCCTCCTCTGCGGCCTGTTCGCCTGTACGCCGATCGGCGACCCGGACGACGCCCTCACCGCGCCGGAGGACATGGACGAGATCACGGCGGTGGAGCTCGACGCGGCGCCGCGGGCGTCGCGGCGGCCGGTCCAGGGCGAGACGGTGCGCTCGGAGGTGCCGGTCGACGACGGCGATCGCTGCGACGACAGGGCCGCGGCCGAAGAAGCGGCGCCGATCGACCCGGCGGGCGAGGTGTCGCAGGGGCGCATGGCGATCCGCAAGGGCGACGCGTGGCTGGGGCTGCCGCTGCGCGAGACGCGGTACGACACGGTGGTGGTCGGCACGATGGCCGAGACCTCGGTGACGCAGGTGTTCCACAACCCGCTGCCGGACCGCCTCGAGGCGCTCTACAACTTCCCGCTGCCCGCCGACGCGGCGGTCGACGACTACTGGATCCGGGTCGACGGGCGGGAGATCCGCGGGGTGATGAAGTCCCGCGACGACGCGCGCAAGACCTACGAGGAGGCCCGCGACGCCGGCCAGAGCGCGGCGCTGCTCGAGCAGAACCGGCCCAACTTGTTCGCCCAGGCGGTCGCCAACATCCCGCCGGGCGGCACGATCGAGGTCGAGATGCACCTCGTGCAGCCGCTGCGCCGCGAGGACGGGCGCTACTCGCTGGTCCTGCCGATCACCGTGGGGCCGCGCTACGTGCCCGCGGGCGGCGCGGTGAAGGACGCGGCGGCGATCGCCTCGCCGGGGCTGGCGAAGGGGGTGGTGAGCTGCTCGAAGGTCGACGTCCAGGTGGCGATCGAGTCGAGCATCCCGGTCACCGAGCTGAGGTCGAAGTACCACGCGCTGACGGTCGAGGCGGCCGGGGCCACCACGCGGCTCGAGCTGGCGAAGGGGATGGCGCGGCCGAACCGCGACTTCGACCTGTCGTGGCAGCTGGCGGGGCTCGAGCCGCGGGCGCAGATCATGGCGCAGAAGACGGGGGACGGCGGCTACTTCACGCTGACGATCGAGCCGCCGCAGGCGTTCGCGCTCGACAAGGCGCGGCCGCGCGAGCTGGTGTTCGCGCTCGACACCTCGGGCTCGATGAGCGGGGCGCCGATGGACACGGCGGTGGCGGCGGTGAAGAAGGCGCTCGAGGGCATGGGCCCGGAGGACACCTTTCAGATCTTGCGGTTCGCGGGCGACACCAGCCAGCTCGCGCCGGAGCCGCTGAAGAACACGCCGGAGAACCGCCAGCGCGGGGTCGAGTTCCTGACGAGCATGCAGAGCGGCGGCGGGACCGAGATGATGCAGGGGATCAAGGCGGCGCTCGACCGCCCGATCGAGCCCAACCGCATGCGCATGGTGCTGTTCCTGACCGACGGGTACATCGGCAACGAGGTCCAGATCTTCGAGGAGATCGACAGGCGTCGCGCGGGTGCGCGGCTGTTCGGGCTCGGGGTCGGCAGCAGCGTGAACCACTACCTGCTCGACGGGATGAGCCGCATGGGCCGCGGGGCGGTCACGTACGTGGGCCCGGGCGAGTCGCCGGAGGCGGTGGTCGAGCGGTTCTACGGCTACATCGGGCGGCCGGTGCTGACCGACATCGAGGTCGACTGGGGCGGGCTGCCGGTCGCGGACGTGCTGCCGGGCGCGCTGCCCGACCTGTTCGCAGGCCAGCCGGTGGTCGTGTACGGGCGCTTCGACGGGGCGCCGCGGGCGGGCACGGTCAAGCTGCGGGGCAAGCTCGGCGGGGCGCCGATCGAGGTGCCGATCAAGGTCGACCTGCGCGCGGGCACCGAGCACAACGGCCTGATGGCGATGTGGGCGCGCCAGCAGGTCGACGCGATGATGGGCTACCCGTACAACAGCCAGCCGGAGCCCGACGAGGCGACGGCCAAGAAGATCACCGAGACGGCGATCAAGCACCGGGTGATGACGCGCTACACCAGCTTCGTCGCGGTCGAGACGCGCCAGGAGAAGCAGAAGGACGGCACGCTGAAGACGGTCGAGGTGCCGCTCGAGCTGCCGCTCGGGGTCGAGAACTCGGCCTACGGCGAGGGCGCGCTCGGGCTCGGCAACTTCGGGCTGATCGGCACGGGCCGCGGCGGCGGCGGTTACGGCGGGGCGTACGCGGTCGGCGCGGGCAGCGGCTACGGGCGCGGGGCGGGCGCGGGCTTCGGCGGGCGCGGGACGCGGGTGCCGACGGTGCGGCAGGCCAAGGCGGAGGTCCAGGGCGCGCTCGACAAGGACATCATCCGCCGGGTCGTCCGCGCGCACATCAACGAGGTCCGCCACTGCTACAACCAGGCGCTCGCGCGCGACCCCAACGCCAAGGGGCGGGTGTCGATCCAGTGGATGATCGGCTCGCGCGGCGAGGTGATGGCCGCCAAGGTCTGGGAGAGCACGATGAAGGACGCGGCGGTGCCCGCGTGCATCAGCAAGGCGGTGCTGCGCTGGACGTTCCCCAAGCCGACCGGGAGCTCGGTCGTGGTCACCTACCCGTTCATCCTCGAGCCGGGCTGAGGCGGTGAAGATGGTTGCAGGCGGCGGCGAGGGCCGGATACCCTCGCTCGCCGCATGCGCACGCACCCGCCCGACGAGCTCGCGCAGGCCATGCATCGCCGGCTGGCGTCGACGTTCTGGTTGCACCGCCCGCGGGTGACGGTGCGGCTCGCGGGCGCCGGGCTCGACTGGTGGTGCGAGGCGGCCAGCGCGGCGCGCCGCTGCCGGGTGCAGTGCCACAGCGGGCGCGACGCTGAGTTCTGCGTCGGGCTCGAGGGCGACGGCGAGGCGATGTGGGGGCGCACGGGCTCGCGCTCGGAGACCGTCGAGGTGGCGAGGATGTGGCTCGCGGGGGCGTCCGGGGCCGAGGTGTGCGCGCGCTGGCCGTTCATCGACGCGGCCCGGCGGGCGTTCGCGGAGCTGCAGGAGCTGGTGATGGCGTCGGACCCGGCGATGGGCGCGCGGGTGGTGGCGCAGGCGATCCACGCCGGCGAGGACCGCCACCGCCTGCGCTTCGACGGCAACGACCGCTCGATCCAGCTGGCGTTCTACGGCAAGAACCCGCACCCCGACGCGACGCTGGTGTGGGACGACTTCACGATCGCCGAGACGATGGTGGTCGACCGCCCGGCGTTCGCGGCGATCGTGCGCGCCTGGCTGGTCGAGCGCGCCGAGCCGACGGAGATGAAGCGCGAGTTCCCGTGGCTGGTCCTCCGCCGCGACTCGCCGGGCGTCATCCCCGACGACTGACACGATCGCGGCGAAATTATTAAACGATCGGCGGCCGGCGCGAGGTCGGCGACGGCTCGCTCGCGCCGAGGCCGGGGCGACGGCGGTGGCGGTCCGCGGCCTGGAGGGCGCCTGGAGGGGGTCTGCGGGGCGGTCGACAGGGCGCGCGCGGATTCGTTATATTCGCGCGCCATGATCTCCCAAGACTTGCCGCAGCGTGCCCGCGTCGTCGTCATCGGCGGCGGCGTGATCGGCTGTTCGGTCGCGTACCACCTGGCCCAGATGGGGTGGAAGGACGTCGTGCTGCTCGAGCGCGACCGCCTGACCTCGGGCACGACCTGGCACGCGGCGGGGCTGATGGTGACGTTCGGCTCGACGTCGGAGACGTCGACCGAGATGCGCAAGTACACCCGGGACCTCTACGCGCGGCTCGAGGCGGAGACCGGGGTGTCGACGGGCTTCAACCCGGTCGGCTTCATCGAGGTCGCGGCGGACCGCGACCGGCTCGAGGAGTACCGCCGGGTGTCCGCGTTCAATCGTCACTGCGGCATCGACGTACACGAGATCTCGGCGAGGGAGGTCGAGGCGCTGTTCCCCCTGGCCCGCGTCGACGACATCCTCGCCGGCTTTTACGTGAAGGAGGACGGCAAGGCCAACCCGGTCGACGCGACCATGGCCCTGGCCAAGGGCGCCAGGCTGATGGGCGCCCGCGTGATCGAGAACTGCCCCGTCAAGGGGGTTTTAATTAAGCGGGGGGCCGTCGCGGGGGTCGAGACCGCGTATGGGAGCATCGAGTGCGAGTATGTTGTGAACTGCGCGGGGATGTGGGCGCGGCAGCTGGGGGCCAAGTCCGGGGTCAACATCCCCAACCAGGCGGCCGAGCACTACTATTTAATTACTGAGAAGATTGCGGGGATCTCGTCGAGCTGGCCGGTGCTCGAGGATCCGGGGTCGTACGGCTATTACCGCGAGGAGGTCGGCGGGATGATGGTCGGGCTGTTCGAGCCGAAGTGCGCGCCGTGGCGGGTCGGTGGGGTCCCGGAGGACTTCTCCTTCGGCGACCTGGCGCCCGACTGGGACCGCATGGGGCCGTACGTCGAGCGGGCGATGTCGCGGGTGCCGATCTTGATGGAGACCGGCGTCAAAAAATTCTTCTGCGGGCCGGAGAGCTTCACGCCGGACCTGCAGCCGATCGTCGGCGAGGCGCCCGAGGTCAAGAATTACTTCGTGGCGGCGGGGCTCAACTCGATCGGGATCTTGACCGGAGGCGGGCTCGGGCGGGTGGTCGCGCACTGGGTGATCCACGGCCGGCCCGACGTCGACGTGACCGGTTTTAATATCGATCGCCTGCACACGTACCAGGCCAACCCGGAGTACCGGCGCACGCGCACGGTCGAGTCGCTGGGCATGGTGTACCAGTGTCATTATCCGACGCGCTCGATGCAGACGGCGCGCATGGTCAAGCTGTCGCCGATCCACCAGCGCCTGGCCGAGCGCGGGGCGTTCTTCCGCGACGTGAGCGGGTGGGAGGGGGCCGACTGGTACGCGCCGCCGGGCGTGACGCCGGGGCCGGAGCAGCTGTCGTGGGAGCGCCAGCAGTGGTTCCCGTGGTGGCAGGCCGAGCACGAGGCGACGCGCAGCGGGGTCATCGTCATGGACATGTCGTTCATGGCCAAGTTCCTGGTGCAGGGGCGCGACGCCGGGCGGCTGCTCGACCATCTCTCGGGCAACGCGGTCGACGGCGAGGCCGGGCGGATCACGTATACGCAGTGGATGAACGAGGGCGGCACGCTCGAGGCCGACCTGACGGTGACCAAGCTGGACGACGAGCGCTACTGGGTGGTGGCGTCGGACACGGCGCACCGCCACGTCGAGGCGTGGATGCGCCGGCACTTCCCGCGCGACGCGCACGCGTTCGTGACCGACGTGACCTCGGGCCACGCGCAGATCAACGTGCAGGGTCCGCGGGCGCGCGAGCTGCTGCAGGCGATCACCACGGCGGACATGTCGAACGAGGCGTTCCCGTTCCGCCACGCGCAGGAGATCGACGTCGGCTACGCGCGCGCGCTGTGCGTGCGCATCACGTACCTCGGCGAGCTGGGCTACGAGCTGTACATCCCGACCGAGATGGCGCTGCAGGTGTACGACCGCATCGTCGCCGCCGGCGAGCCGCTCGGGCTGCGGCACGCGGGGCTGAAGGCGCTGGCGAGCCTGCGCATGGAGAAGGGCTACCGCGATTACGGGCACGACATCGACAACACCGATTCGCCGCTCGAGGCGGGCCTCGGCTTCGCGGTCGACTTCAAGAAGCCGGGCGGGTTCCTCGGCCGCGAGGCGCTGCTGGCGAGGAAGGCGAAGGGCCCGCTGACGCGGCGGATCGTGCAAGTACTATTGAAAGATCCGGAGCCGATGATGTTCCACGCGGAGATCGTGCATCGCGACGGGCGGCCGGTGGGGTACATCCGGGCGGCGTCGTACGGGCACACGCTCGGCGGGGCGGTCGGGCTGGCGATGATCGAGGCGGGCGAGCCGATCGACCAGAGGTACCTCGACGCGGGCAGCTGGGAGGTCGACGTGGCCGGGCGGAGGATCCCGGCGGTGGTTTCAATTAAGCCGATGTACGACCCGGAGATGCGGAAGATCAAGGCGTAGGGCTCTACACCTCGGCGGGCATGCAGCGGGCCAGCGCGTGCCTGGCCAGGCCGAGCGGGACGGAGCGGTCGACCGTGAGGAACACCAGCCGCGGCGGCGTGCGCGTGTACCAGCGCACGAGGTGCGACGCGCCGCGGGTGGTGATCAGCAGGTCCTCGAAGTCGTCGCCGAGGGTGCCCTGGGTGGCGATGCGCAGCTGACTCCACACGAGGTCGAGGTCGAGGTCGGCGCCGCGTCGGCCGAGGCAGCGGCCGCTCTTCAGGTCGAACACGGCGACGGAGTGGGCCCCGGCGATCGTGAGGGCGCGGTCGAGGCTGTCGGCGAGGCCGGCCGCCTCGACGACCGGGCGGGGCTGGGCGAGGGCGCCGAGGGCGTGCGGGCCGTTCGCGGCGGTGAGCAGCCGGCTGTCGAGCGCGGTCGAGAGCTCGGCGGGCAGGATCTCCGAGGGTTCGAACAGGAGCCCGCCGGTGGCGGCGCGCTTCTCGGGGGAGAACAGCACGACCGGGGCCGGGAACGCGGCGATGGTGGCGACCTTGGCGCGGATCCAGTCGCGCAGCAGCTCGCGCAGGCGGGCGGGCGTCAGCAGGTCCCAGGCGACGAGCACGTCGGTGAAGTTCTGCCTGGAGGCGCGTGACTCGTCGAGCACGGCCTTCACGTCGTCGCGGGTGATGCCGGGCTCGTCGGCGAGGATCGCGTGCAGCGAGCCGGGCTGGTCGGAGATGTGGGCCCAGGCGATGCGGCCCTCGTGAAACAGGATGCGACCGACGCGGTTGTCGGTGCGGACGATGACGTCCCCGCTCGCGCTCTCGCAGGCCTCGGCGATGGCCCGCGGGAGCCCCGAGTACATGGAGACAGATCGCATGAGCCGCTCGGCGACGCGGATGCGGGCCAGGATGTCCTCGGACATGTAAGGCTTGGTGACGAACTCGTCCGCGCCGGATTCGAACCCGTATACGATGTCCTGCTGGCGGTTGCGGGCGCTGACGATGGCGATGTATTTGTAGTCCGCGCCTCTGTGTTCGCGGATGCGGCGGCAGATCTCGATGCCGTCGATGCCGGGCATCATCCAGTCGAGGAAGAGGACCTGGGGGGCGTCCGGCGCCTGCAGGATGTCCCAGGCCTCGTGCCCGTCGCGCGCCAGGACGCACTCGTGTCCCACACCCCGCAGCACGGACGCGAGCAACTCGCGCCCGACCGGTTCATCGTCCGCTACCAGTACTTTCACCATTCCACGACTAACATAAGATCTGTAGGTGCACAATGATCGGGGGCACAGAGGCCGGGCGGCGGGGCGCTCTGCGGCCGCGGGCGCGACGCGTGTGGCGGGAGACAGCTGTCCGGACACGCTGCCTGCTCGCCGGGTGCGACATGTGGAGGGCGCTGGCGGGGCGTCAGGTGCGGAGGCCGACGGCACGCATCTCGAGCGATGTGCGGACGACGACGTCGGCGGCTGCGGCGGCGCGGGTGCACCAGCCGAGGGCACCCTCGCCGCGGGCGAGCGCGTGGGCGTGGGCGCGGGCGGTGGCGAGGACGGCGTCCATGTCGGCGATGGCGCGGCGCAGCGGCGCGGTCGCGGGTTCGCCGGCGGAGCCGTCGTCGGCGGGTTCGAGGGCGCGATCGAGGGCTGCGGGGTCGCGGCGGTGGATGGCCGCGATCGCGGCGGACAGCCGGCGGTGGCGGGACTCCGCGCGGGCCTCACCGGGGAGGATGAACGAGCCGTGCGGGGTGCTCAGCGTCTCGAACACGTAGGCCGTGCGCGAGTCGAGGGTCGAGCTGAAGTACCATTGTTGGGACTGATCATACAAAAAGGTCCAGATGTCGTTGACGCGCATGTCCTCGCGGCGGTTCAAGAAATCGTCGACGGGCAGGCCGTAGCGGAGCTGGTGGTTGCGGCGGTCGAGGGTGCGGCGGTCCATCAGCGCGAGCGGGCGGGTGACCTGGGACAGCGGGATCCAGAGGTTGACGAGGTGCAGGCGCGAGTGACGATTGGCGCGGTCGGGCGAGTCGTGGTGGAACAGCGAGGGGGCCGCGCCGCGGAGGATCTGTCGCAGCGGCGTGCCGTCGACGTCCTGATCGGCGTGGACCTCGGTGGCCGCGTCGTGGTGGATGTGGCGGCGGGCGGTCCCCGCGTGGACCTGCAGGCCGTTGGGGCCCGCGCGGCGAATAATTAAACCCTCGGGGGCGATGAACAGGAGGCGGAGGTCGTCGCCGCCCGACAGCCGCAGGCTGCGGCCCGTGAGCGCGCGTCGGAGCTGCGACGCGACGTCGGGGGTCACGCGGCCGGCGCGGTGGATGCGGGCGAGCAGGGCCTGAAGCTGCGGCAGGTGCGAGAGGTCGGCGTGGGCGAAGCCGTGCTCGCGGAGGTCGGGGCGGAGGCCGCCGGGGGCCGAGCAGTCGAGCACGCGGCAGGGGCGGAGGTCGTAGGACCGAGGCGCGCCGTTGGCCTCGGGGGCGAGGGTGCGGGCGCGCAGGCGGTCGGCGTCGACGTACACGTCGGCGGGTCGCGTGTAGGCGAGGTGGGCGTCGACGGCGGTCACGGGGCTGCTGCGATGATACGGAAAACCGCGGCCGGGGCGGAGGGCGGCTCGCGGGCGCGGAGGAAAGCGGGCGGCGGCGGCGTGCACGGGGGCGACGCGCCGCCGCTCGCGGCGGGGTCGCGGAAGAAGAGGAGCGGCGGCGGCGTGC
>JAEUJW010000024.1 GCA_016793465.1 Myxococcales bacterium | reverse complement strand
CCTCGGGCAAGCAGGACCTGATCGTCCACATTCTCGCCAAGGGCGACCGCTACGAGCTCGCCAACTACCGCAACGCGGCCATCCCGACCAACATCGAGGTCGCCGACAGCACCCGCCACGACTTCCCCGCCTTCTACGCGTCGATGTTCGACCGCGTGCTCGAGCGCCACCCCGGCGCGATCGTCACCGAGTACGCGTGGCAGGCCAACAACTGCGACCCGTGCCCGGTCCCGCCGCTCGACCCCAGCGAGCTGACCGTGCTCGGCGCCGACGTGAGCCCCGTGCCCAACCCCTCGCCGAACCCCGGCGAGTACGTGCTGACCCGCCTGCACGCCCGCTACGGCGCCGAGAACCTCGGCGAGGACCTCGTGTTCCGCGCCGGCCCGCCGATCGTCGGCGGCCGCGAGACCGGCGGCCCCGAGTCCAACGAGCGCGGCGCGACCGTCACCAGCCAGAACAACTTCCAGGCCCGCTTCATCATCCGCCACCCGTGGACCGGCCCGATCAAGTGCCGCAACCCCCAGCGCGGCATCTGGGGCGGTCCTCCCGGCGGCGGCGAGCCGCCGGCGATCGCCGCCCGCGACCTCGCGTTCGTCGCCCGCGATCAACCGCTGCGCAGCTTCCTGAAGAAAGAGCTCGCCGACGAGACCGCGCTCCCCGGCGACCCCGTCAAGGTCGACCCGTATCCACGCGCCCTCGACAGCGCGCAGCCCGACCCGCAAGCCGAGCCGGGCACCGCGGCGCCGCTCGACCCCGGCCCGCCCGTGATCGCCGTGCCGCCCCCGCCCGCGAGCTCGGGCTGCGCGAGCTGCGACGCCGGCGGCGGCCTCGGCTTCGGCCTGTTCGCCCTCGCCGGCCTGGTGCTGCGCCGCCGCCGACGTTGACGCGATCGGCCACCCGCGCCGCCGCTCACGGGACGACGCAGATTCCGTCGCCGCCGCGGGGCAGCTGGGCCCGCCGGAGGTCGCCCGAACGCATCCTCGGGCTCGGCGGCCTCGATCACGACGGGTCGCTCACCCTGCC
>JAEUJW010000032.1 GCA_016793465.1 Myxococcales bacterium | reverse complement strand
CTCACTGCGGCTCCTGCACGCCGCAGTCGTCGACCTCGCTGGGCACGCAGCCCTCGCAGTCCCAGCGGAAGTTGTCGATCAGGGCGGTGGTCGTCCAGATCGTGTCGGTCATGTCGGCGATGTAGAAGCCGATCGTGATGTTGGCGCCGGGCTGCACGCCGCCCTTGGCCGTGAACCAGTCGGAGCACGCGCTCTGGGCGAAGCCGGTGCCGGCCAGCTGCGGCTCGTTGCCGCTGTAGCCCGGGCCGCCGAGGTACGGGTCGAGCGCCGTCACCGTCAGCGGCAGGCCCTGCATCTGGTTGTTCGGGTTGGGGATGAAGGTGACGTTGCCGGTGTACGCGTCGACCGGCGGGTCGGCGTTCGGGTTGTCCGGCGTCGGGTCGGTCTGCCAGGCGATCAGCAGGTCGTTGTACGGGAAGTCGACCCACTCCGGCCACTCCGCCGAGCAGTACACGAAGTCGAACTTGTAGCCGTAGGTGCCGGCCGGCACCGTGGTCTTGAAGCTGAAGA
The DNA here is from genome assembly GCA_016793465.1 of Myxococcales bacterium. Next base: position 1,662 of record JAEUJW010000032.1, on the reverse strand, counting down.
ACAGGAAGTCGTTGGGGTCGTTCTGGCCGATCTGCCACTGCGCCGCGAGCGTGTCGGAGCAGTCCTTGACGCCGTCGCAGCCGATGAACGGGGTCCCGCCCGCGCCGTTGTTGCTGCCGACCTGCTGGGTCAGCGGCGCCGGCAGGGTGTTGGGGTTGTCGGGGTTGTTGTTGGTGCCGACGGCCTTCTGGGTGTTGCCGCCCTGGAGCACGATGCCCTGGTTGTTCGGCGCGGTGATCGTGCCGGTGCTGATCATGAGGAACGAGTCGCCCTCCCGCGGGCTGTACAGCAGCTTCTGCGGGGTCGCCGGGTCCATGTCGTGATCGTACGTGTAGGTGCCGAAGCCCTTGGCGATCGTCCACGAGGCGTTGTCCGGGGCGGAGAACTGGAAGTCCGTGATCTGGATCGAGTTGGCCGGCTGGTCGTTGCAGATGCCCATGGCCTTGTGGGCCTGGGTCTTGTCGTTCTTGTTGGCCGGGTTGAGCGCGTCGTCGCAGACGCTGTACATCGCCGGGGCCTGGCACGACGGCGGCACGAACACGGTGCAGTCGTTCTTGCAGAAGTCGCTCATGCCGCCGTCGACCTCGTTGCCGTCGTCGCACTGCTCGCCCATCTCGAGCACGCCGTTGCCGCACTCGGGCGGGGTCGGCGTGCAGTCGGACTCGCAGCCGTCGCCGTTGTCGGTGTTGCCGTCGTCGCACACCTCGGGGTCCTGCACGGTGCCGTCGCCGCAGATCTGCGGGTCGGTGGCCGTCATGCAGTCGGCGCTGCAGTCGTCGCCGTCGTCGGTGTTGCCGTCGTCGCACACCTCGGGCGGCTCGATGGTGCCGTTGCCGCAGATCTGCGTGGTCGTGCAGTCGGGCTCGCAGCCGTCGCCCGGGTCCTGGTTGCCGTCGTCGCACGGCTCGCCGCCCTCGACGACGCCGTTGCCGCACACCGGCATCGGCGCGGTCGTCTCGGTGTCCATCGACGTGTCGGTCGAGGGCTCGGTCGTCACCTCGGTGTCGCTCGCCGTGGTGTCGCTGACCGTGGTGTCGCCGGTCGTGCCCGTGGTCGGCGCCGTCATCCCGGTGTTGCTCACCCCGCCGGTGTCGTCGGCCGTCGTCGGGGTGTCGTCCGAGTCGGACTGGTTGGTGTTCGAGTTCTCGTCGGGCCCCTCGCTCGTCTGGGGGAACGTGTCCGTCTGCGCCTGCGTGTCGCTGGCGGAGGCGGTCTCGTTGCCGTCGCCGCCGCAGGCGACGAGCGCGGCCGTACACAGGCCGACAAACAGGGTTCCAGTGGCGGTTCGCATTCGCAGGTCATTCATGAGGAGGTCTCCACTCGCGGCATGGTCGCACATTCGCGCCCGCTGTCCGGGAAATTCGTCCCACGGGCTCCTGGGCGGTGCTACGCGCGTCCGGGGGGCCAGAGACCACACGCGAACACGGCCGCCGCGGGGTGCGCGGCGGCCGTGTCCGGGTGCCGGCGCCAGCGCCGGCGAGGCTTCACCGCGGGTCGCCGGGCGAGGCCCGCGACCCGCGCGCGCTCACTGCGGCTCCTGCACGCCGCAGTCGTCGACCTCGCTGGGCACGCAGCCCTCGCAGTCCCAGCGGAAGTTGTCGATCAGGGCGGTGGTCGTCCAGATCGTGTCGGTCATGTCGGCGATGTAGAAGCCGATCGTGA
>JAEUJW010000087.1 GCA_016793465.1 Myxococcales bacterium | reverse complement strand
TTCAAGCCCGACAACGTGATGGTGTCGGAGGACAGGGCGGGGCGGGTCGAGCGGGTGCGGGTGTTCGACTTCGGGGTGGTGCAGGAGACGCGCGAGGCGGCGTTCCGCCAGAGCTCGGCGAGCATGGTGCTTCGCACGCCGCAGCCCGACCACGCCGACACGGTGCCGACGAGCGAGCGGCCGGGCTCGAGCGCGCGGTCGGTGCTGCAGTCGTCGAGCGAGGAGCACGGGCGCTCGGAGGAGGTGTCGCGCTCGGCGTCGCGGCTGCGGCGGGTGCGGGCGAGGTCGTCGCTGCCGCCGCAGGACGGTCCGGCGGCGTCGGGGCTGAGCGACAGCGACAGCGTGCACAGCGAGGACGACGACTCGACCAACCTGACGGCCGCGGGCGCGCTGGTCGGCACGCCGATGTACATGGCGCCGGAGCAGTACGACCAGGTGGCCGACGCGCGCAGCGATCAGTTCAGCTTCTGCGCCGCGCTGTACGAGGCGCTGTACCGCAAGCGTCCGTTCACGGGCGAGTCGCCGAGCAAGATCCGCGACGCCAAGCGGGCGGGGGAGATCCGCTCGCCGCCGAAGCAGCACAACGTGCCGGCGTGGCTGCACAAGGTGATCGTCCGTGGGATGTCGCCGGACCCGGCGCGGCGCTACCCGACCATGGAGTCGCTGCTCGCGGAGCTTGAGCGCGACCGCAGCCGCAAGCCGGCGCTGCTGCTCGCGGCGGGCGTCCTGCTGGTCAGCGCGGCGCTCGGGTGGGCGCTGGTCGGCGCGCAGGAGGACCCGTGCGCCCGCGTGGCCGACCGCCTCGCCGACGTGTGGAGCGCGGCGCACCGCGAGCGCGTGCAGTCGGCGTTCCGCGCGTCGGGTCGGCCGTACGCCGAGGCGACCTGGGCGGTCGTCGACGCGGGGCTCGAGGAGCACGCGCAGCAGTGGACGCGCCAGCGGGTCGCGCTGTGCCAGGCCGCGCGCGACCCGTTGCCGGCGCCGCAGCTCGACGCGCGCACGCTGTGCCTCGAGCACCGCCGCCAGGAGCTCGGCGCGCTGGTCGAGCTGCTGGCCCGCGCCGACGGAGCCGTGGTCGACCACGCCGCCCAGGCGGTCGCGCAGCTGCGGCCGGTGGCCGCGTGCCACGACATCGAGGCGCTGCTGGCCCGGGCCGCGCCGCCGCCGCCGCCGGGGCTGGCCAACGGGGCGGCGGCGCTCGACGTGCGCCTGGCCGAGGTCGAGGCGCTCGAGCAGACCGGACAGACGGCGACGGGGCTCGAGCTCGCGGGCGCCGCGGTGAGCGACGCGCGGGCGCTGGGCCACGCGCCGCTGCTGGCCGAGGCGCTCTACTGGCAGGGGCTGCTGCGCAGCCGCATGAGCGCGTCGCGGCTGGGCGAGGCGGAGCTGCGCGAGGCGGCGACGCTCGGCGAGGAGAGCCGCAACGACGAGGTGGTGGCGATGGCGTTCACCGAGCTGGCGCGGGTGGTGGGCGTCGACCAGGAGCGCCACGCGGAGGGCATGCTGTACGCGGAGTTCGCGGCGGCGGCGCTGCGGCGGGTCGGCGACGACGCCGGTGAGGTGGTGCGGCTCGGCTACCTCGGGCACCTGCTGGAGGGTCGCGGCGACCTGCCGACGGCCTACCTCGCGTACTCGCGGGCGCTCGAGCTGGCGCGCAAGACGTTCCCGGAGGAGCACCCGCAGGTCGCGACGGCGCTCGACGACCTCGCGGGCATGCAGCTGCGGCGCGGCGAGCTGGCGGCGGCGGAGGCCAACTACATGCGCGTGCTGGAGATCCGCGAGGCGACGCAGGGCCGCGGGCACCCGCGCGTGGCCGAGGCGCTCGGGCACCTCGGGCGCGCGGCCGCGGCGCAGGGCCAGACGGCGCGGGCGCGCGGGCTGTTCGAGCAGGCGCTGACGATCTGCGACGGCCTCGGAGTGTGCAGCGCGGCCGACCGCGCCGAGGCGCTGATCAACCTCGGGCGGGTCGAGCAGGCCGAGGCGCACGACGGCCTCGCCGAGGTCTACTACGAGGAGGCGCTGGGGCTGCTGGAGCGCATCTACGGGCGCGAGCACGTGCGGGTGGCGGCGCTGCTGATCGACCTGGGGGCGATCGCGGCGCGCCAGGGCAAGCCCGAGGTCGCGTCGGGCCACTACCAGCGGGCGCTGACGATCCAGCAGGCGCTGTACGAGCAGGACAACCCGGCCATGGTGGCGATCCACGTGCACATGGGGCGGCTCGCGCTGAGCCGCGGGCGGCCCGACGAGGCGCGGGCGCTGCTCGAGAAGGCGGTGGCGATCCACGAGAAGAACGACGGGTTCGAGGATCAGGCGCTGGCCGGCACGCTGCTCGACCTGGCGCAGATCGCCCGCGAAGATCGGCGCATGGCCGACGCGATCGCCCTGGCCTCGCGGGCCCGGCAGATCTTCCGGCGCAGCCACGACGAGGATCACCCCGACGTCGTGCGCGCGACCCACACGCTGGCGCGCGCGTACATCGGCGGGGCCGACCCGATCGCGGCCGAGGTCCTGCTCGAGGCCTCGCAGACCGCCCAGACGGCCGTGTCGCCGCCGGCGGCGACGATCCACGAGACCCGCTTCTTGCTCGCGCAGGCGCTGGCGGCCCGCTCGGGCCCCGACGCGCTGGCGCGGCGGCTGCGGGCCCAGAGCCTGGCCGCCGACGCGCTCGCGGCCGTGCGGGCCGACCCGGGGCGCGCGGCGCTGGTCGCCGAGATCGAGGCGTGGCTGCGCGAGTCGGGCCGCTGAGGGCTCGAGGGTCGGCGGCGCTGGTCGCCGAGATCGAGGCGTGGCTGCGCGAGTCGGGCCGCTGAGGGCTCGAGGGTCGGCGCGCGGCGCTGGTCGCCGAGGTCGAGGCGCGGCTGCGCGAGTCGGGCCGCCGCGGGCTCAGGGGTCGGCGCACACGCCGACGTCCTCGAGGCCCGGCGGGGCCTGGCCCTGGTCGAACCACGGGGCGCATGCCAGGCCGGGCGGGCACAGGTTCGGCTGGCCGAGGTCGCAGTAGGGCGAGCAGCAGCCGGACTCGTCCTGTCCGCACTGCGGGACCAGCGAGGGGGCGACGCAGGCGAAGCCGGGGTCGCACTCGTTGAGGAACTCGCAGCCGTCGGGGAAGTCGCCGTCGTCCTGGCTGACGTCGGACACGCAGAGGAAGGCGTCGGTGCTGAACACGCAGACCTCGCCCGGGTTGCAGGAGGCGATGTCGAGCGGGTCGCAGGTCGGCAGGCACACCGTGAGCACGCCGTCGTTGGCGATGATGCACTGCGACTCGGGCGGGCACACCGGGTCCTGCGGGCTGCCGCTGCACATGGCGACGCAGCGGCCCTGCAGGGTGGCCTGGTCGACGAAGAAGCACATCGCGTGGAAGTCGCAGTTGTCGACGCCGGACACGCCGCTCTCCTCGACGAAGCAGGGCTCGCCGGGCCCGGCGGGGTCCTGCACGACGGGCACGCACTTGGTGCTGTTCCAGGTGCCCGAGTTGCCGGACGCGAACGGCATGCACTTCGAGCCCGGGGGGCAGTCCTCCTCGAAGGTGCTGCACTCGCCGGGGGACGCGACGTCGACGGGGAAGATGAAGACCTCGGTGTCAGAGGCCGAGCTGTCGCTGAAGCTGGTGTCGGGCGGGGGGAGCGAGGAGACGGTGAAGCTGCTCGGGTCGGTGGTGAAGGTCGGGTCGGTGGTCGTGGTGGCGGTGGTCGGCTGGATCGTCGTGGGGTCGGGGCCGGTGGTGGTGGGGTCGGGCGGGACGGTGGTGGCGGTGGTGGGGTCGGGCGGGACGGTGGTCGCGGTGGTCGGGTCGAGCGTCGTCGGCAGGGTCGCGGTGGACGGGTCGCTGGGGCTCGAGGACATCGAGACGGAGCCGGTGTCGCTCGAGTCGGTGCCGGCCTCGGTGTCCTGTCCGCCGGGGCCGCAGGCGGCCAGCGCGAGGAGGAGTACGGGTAAGCGAAGGCGCATAAGGGGGTCTCCGAAAGGCACGCGGGGCCGAACGCCCCCACGTCCCGCCATCAAATCACAGATCGGCGGTCGGCGGCCAGCTTTCCCCGGCGGTGACGCGTTCTACCGGGCGAAGGCGAGCCCTGCGGCCGCGCCGTCAGGGGGCGCGAGGGGCCGGACGACGGTCGGGGTCGGCTGTCCTCGGGGACAGACGAACATCGCCTAGATCGGCGACCGAGCTCGTGCGTGCCAGCCCGTGCATGTCGCATCGATCGTCGCTCCGCCTCGCCTCCGGCCTCGCCCTGTTCGCCGCCCTGCTGGGTCCCGACGTGTCCGCGGGCGAGAGCCCGCCCGAGCGCGAGGACAAGGAGCGGGCGCCGATCGCCGCGCCGTCGCCGTACTCCGGGACGGTCTACGACTTCGCCATGGACACCGTCGCCGGCGAGCTGATGGCCCCGGACATGGGCGCGACGCCCGGCGGGGCGCAGGACATCGGCTACTTCCGCGACCGCGTGCAGGCGGGGGAGATCCCGCACCCGAACACGTTCACGCCGGAGGGGCTGTTTAGCGAGCACGACCTGCCGGTGGCCGCGGGCAAGCGCTGCGGGCAGCTGCTGTGCACCGTCGGCGAGGCCATGCCGGCGGGGCTGATGGTCCAGCCGGAGGTCCGCTACCTCGCCCAGCTCGGCTTCTCGTCGAACCTCGACCCGCGGACCTTTAAACGAGCGCCGCTGCACCTCGTGGCCGTGATCGACAAGTCCGGCTCGATGTCGGGGCAGCCCCTCGAACTGGTCAAAGAGAGTCTGATTAAAGTCGTGTCGCAGATGAACGCGGACGATGAGCTGTCGATCGTGCTCTACGGCGATCGCTCGCACGTATATTTAATTCCGACGGCGGTGCGCGAGCGCGGGGCGATCGTGCGGGCGATCCGCGGGATCGCGAGCGCGGGCTCGACGAACATGGAGGAGGGCCTGGCGGTCGGGTTCCGCCTGGCGCGCAGTCACAGCTTCGCCGGGTCGACGCGGGTGATGCTGTTCACCGACGAGCGGCCGAACGTCGGCTCGACCGACGCGAACAGCTTCATGGGCATGGCCCGCGACGGCTCGCGGGCGGGCATCGGCATGACGACGATCGGCGTCGGCGTGCAGTTCGGGGCCGAGCTGGCCACGGCGATCAGCAGCGTGCGCGGGGGCAACCTGTTCTTCTTCTCCGACGTGGGCGAGATGCAGAGGCGCTTCGAACAAGAGTTCGACACCATGGTGACCGAGCTGGCGTACGACATGCGGTTGACCGTCCAGCCGGCGGCGGGGCTGAAGATCGCCGGCGTGTACGGCATCCCCGGCAAGGCCTTGAAGTGGGAGGACGGCGGGAAGATCTCCATGGCCGTCGAGACGATCTTCCTCAGCCGCAAGAAGGGCGCGATCTACGTCGCCCTCGCCTCGGACACCAGGCCGGGCATGCCGGAGACGCGGGCCGCGGTCGGTGGTCCGGTCGCGGGTGTCCAGCTCGGGTACCTCGAGCGCACCGGCAAGCGGGTCCAGGCCAGCGTCGACCTCACGCTGGTGGCCGCCGACAGGGCGAGCGTGGGGCTCACGCGCGGGCGGGTGCTCGTCGAGCAGGCGACCAGCCTGGCCAGCGCGGCGACGCTGCACCACGAGAGCAACGATCAGGAGAAGGCCTATCAAATTGTCCACGCGCTGGCGTCGACGCTGCGCCAGACCAGCGACCCCGAGCTGGCCGAGGAGCGCACGCTGGTGTTCACGCTCGAGCGCACGCTGGCCAAGTTGTCGGGGCACCAGGGCGAGCCTTCGGCCGCGGGCGTCGCGGTCGATCGGGTGACCGGGCTGCCGGCGCGGACCGGCGTGGGCGTCAAGGCGATGGTGGGGGTCGATCGCGTGGCCGGGCTGCCGAACCGTTGACGCCCCGCACGCGGCGACGCGTACGCTCGTCGCTTGGGGCTGGAAATTGGCGGGGAGATTGCGGACAGTCGGTGCGCTTGCGACGACTCGTCCTCCTCCTCGCGCTCGCGTCGGCCGGTTGCATGGGCCACGACGCCGACCGTAACGCGCTGCTGTGGCCGACCGGCGCGCCGGGGGCCAGGGGTGAGGGCAAGGGCGACCGTCCGGAGCTGTGGTACTACCTGCCGCCGCCGGACAGGGCGACCGGCGTGGCCATGGTGGTCGCGCCGGGCGGGAGCTACGCGCACACGGGCGGGCTGCGGGTCGAGGCGTTCCCGGCGGCGCGGTGGCTGGTCGAGCGGGGGATCGCGGCGATCGTGCTGCGCTACCGCGTGGGCAACGACGACTATCACCACCGCGAGTTCCTGGCCGACGGGCAGCGGGCGGTGCGGACGGTGCGGGCGCAGGCGGCGGAGCTCGGCGTCGACCCGCGGCGCATCGGCATGATGGGCTTCTCGGCCGGCGGGCACATGGCGGGCTGGGTCGGCAGCACCTGCGAGGCCGAGGGCGACGCGGACGCCGTCGACCCGCTGGCGCGGGTCAGCTGTCGCCCGGACTTCGTGGTCATGGTCTATCCGGTCGTCACGCTCGACGACGCGTGGGCCCACCAGCGCAGCAAGGACAACCTGCTCGGGCAGGACCGGCGGCTGCTCGGGATGACCGACAAGCTGTCGATCGACAAGCTGGTCGGCGTCAACAGCCCGCCGGCGTTCATCGTCACCACGCGGCGCGACAAGAAGGTCGACCCGCGCAACAGCGAGCTGTTCTACGAGGCGATGGCGGCCAGGGGGCGGCCGGCGGAGCTGCACATCTATGACGACGGGCGCCACGGGGTCGGCATGGCGCAGCGGCCAGGCATGCCGCAGATGCACACCTGGCCGGACGACATGCTCGAGTGGTTGCGCGGCATCGGCGTGCTGCGCCCGGCTCAGTGAGCCGCGGCGACCAGCGGAGGCTGGTCATCGTCGCCGAGCAGCTCGGTGATGGGGATCGCCGGGGTGTAGCGGTGGCGGCGGACGTGGGCGCCGGCGCAGGTGAGCAGGGCCTCCCAGCGGCCGCCCCAGGCGTCGGCGTCGATGCCGTCGCGGATCGTCTGCACGAGCACCACGTCGAGGCCGCCGAGGCCCTGCGGGAGCCAGTCGACCTCGGGGCAGGCGCCGCGATTTTTGTAGTCGCGGTGGAATTTTTCGATCTTCTTGCGGTCGCCGGTGCGGGCCTCCTCGAGGTCGGAGTAGACGACCACGGTAACGCGCTCGGGGGTGCGGCGCACGACCGGGAGGTCGGCGACCTTGGTCCAGAACCCGAGCAGCGAGGTGCCGGGCTTCGGCACCCAGGCGCGGACCTGCTCGCGCCAGCTGCGGACGCGCTCGGCGCGTCGCTCCTGCAGGTCGGTGCGGCGGGCGTCCTCCTCGGCGTCGAGGGTGGCGACGCGGGAGCGCTGGGCCGCGTCGATCTGCTCGAGGCACTTCTTTTTAAAGAGGCTGTCGGCGGCGCAGTCGGGGGCGCACGGGAGGTCGCCCGGGGCGTGGCTGCGCGGCGGGGTCGCCGGTTCGAACGGCATGTCGGGGGTCGACGAGCGCTCGCTGCGGTCGGAGATGAGGAGCACGCCGACGCCGACGTCGGCGGGGGCCGCGGCGGCGTGGGCGGTGACGGCGTCCATCTGCTCGTCGGACAGCTCGAGGTTCGACGGGCTGCGGTCGACGCCGAACAGCAGCGTGCGCGGGGGGCCGGGCTGCTCGCTCACCCGGGGGGCGACGGCGGCGTAGGCGGGGCCGAGGCGGGCGGCGCAGGGCGGGCGCCACTCGCCGCGGGCCTCGGCGGCGCTGCGGGCCTCGGAGTCGGAGCTCGACTGCCAGGCCATCATGCCGCCGAGGGCGGCGGCGACCACGGCGAGGCCGGCGAGGGCGGAGAGGGCGTGGGCGGCGCTCACGGGGCACCTCCGACCTGCACGCGGGGCAGCGCGAGCGGGGGCTGCGAGGGTGGTTCGTCGGAGTCGCGGGTCAGCTGCACGACCTCGACGGGGAGGGCCGGGGCGAGCGGGCCGCTGTCGTCGTGGCCGAGGATCGTGGCGATGACGTCGTCGAGGGCGAACCACACCAGCGCGAGCGCGCCGACGCCGAGCACGAGCGCGAGCGCCGGCAGGCTGACGGCGATGACGGCGAGCCACAGGGCCACGAGCAGCAGCATGCGCGGCAGGGCGGCGAGCCAGCGCAGCAGGCCGATGCGGGCGAGGAAGCCGTCCATGCCGGCGACCAGCAGGCCGCCGGTGTGCGCGGCGACCCACGGCACGGCGACGCCGAAGCCGACGAACACGATGTTAGAGACCATCACGGCCGAGCCGCCCATGCCCTGCTCGGCGAGCAGCATGCCGCGCGCGGCGGCGAGGGCGGCGTCGAAGGCCGAGGCCCCGCCGAGCACGAACCACCGCAGCGCGCTCGGGCCGGCGGCGGCGCTGCGGATGCGGTCGAACACGCCGAACCACACCTCGAGCAGCGTCTTGAACAGGGCCACGACCACGTAGAACGACCACTCGCTGGCGGTCTCGGACAGCAGGCCGAACAGCTCGAAGCGGTACGGCGGCTCGGGGAACACGTCGCGCAGCAGCAGGGTGGTGAGGGCGACGTCGAGGGCGCTCAGCACCAGGCCGGCGATCAGCGCGATGCGCTCGCCGGCGCCGAGGCCGGGGCCGTCCTTGGCGTCGGCGGCGGAGCGCGGCCACACGCGGCCGGTCCACGACCACAGGGCGGCGCCGACGCGGACGAACCCCGAGCGCAGGTGGGTGTGCCACAGGCCGCGCAGGCGGGTCAGCAGGCTGCCGAGCAGCAACAGGCCGAAGGCGGCGAGCACGAAGGTGCCGGCCTGCTGCAGCGCGCCCGGTGCGGGTGTGACGAGCATGGCCTGGCCGAGGACCGCCAGCGCGGCGAGGCCGGTGGCGAGGACGAGGGAGCGGACGCGCTGCGGCGAGCGCGACGGTGGACGATGCGATGACACGGGGAGACCTCCGGCGGTGAACGGTGGCCCGCGACGCCCCGCGCCCAGGGCGTGGCCGCGCCGGAGTGGAGCTGTCCCATGGGACAGTTCCACGGGACCCACTCGGCGCAGCCGCGGGCTGCAGGTTGGCACGCGCGGGTGGCGACGGTTATTCCACCCGTCGGCGTGCGCGTGCCCTCGGAGCCGGGGTGCGCGGGCCCCTGGGAGCGAGACGAGAGGCCCGCGACGAGCGCCGCGAGCCTCGTGTCGGTGGGACGATCAGGTCATTTCGCGGGCAGGCTGCGCGCGGTGGTCAGGGTCCAGTCGGTCTTCTCGAACGGGAAGCGGGTGCGGAACACGACGGTCTTGCTGTCGGCGGAGAACATCGGCGTGTGGTCCTCGAGGCCGTTGCGGGTCATGAGCTTCAGCGGGCCCGGGGTGTTGAGGCCGGTGATGCCGATCTCCTTGCGGCTGTCGGCGTCGGCGATCCCGTTGTCGATGTTGCTGACCTGGAACACCACGCTGCTGCCGTCGCGCGCGGCGACCGGGTCGGACACCCAGCCCTCGCTCGTCAGCGCCGTCGCGGTCAGGCCGGCGGCGTCGAGCGAGAGCACCCACGGCTCGGTGCCGTCGACCACGGCCTGCGGCTTCTTGCCGGCGGCGGCCTCGGCGGCGGTGAACAGCTCGGCCCACGGCCTCGGCGCGTCGACGCGGAACAGCCGCTGGCCGCGGGCCTCCGAGGAGGCGGTGACGAGCAGGCGCGGGCCATTGGGGCCGTCGGGCGCGGGCGCGACCTGGTGGACGTCCATCGAGGCGTCGAGGGCGGTGGCGTCGAGGCGCAGCAGCACGTCGGGGTGGCTGGGGCTGGCGATGAACACGCCCGCGGGGGCCGGGGCGGCGTCGCCGTCCTCGTCGAACGCGGGGTAGCCCGGGGCGGCGAGCCAGTCGGCGTCGAGCCAGGCCGGCATGTGGAAGCGGACCCTGGGGCTGCGGGCCAGCTCGAGCGGGACCTCCTCCCTGGGCTTGACGACCGCGAGCACGCCGTCGGGGCCGTCGTTGCGCACGCGCGCGACCTTGCCGCTGGCGTGGGGCTCGCCGGGGTCCTCGCCGCGGACGAGCGGGATCGTCACGTCGCCGAGGTGGACGAACGTGCACGGCTCCTTGGCGGCGGCGTCGAGCTTCCACAGCTGCGAGGCGCCGTCGACGTGCACGAGCACGACGTCGCCGCCGGGCGCGAAGCGGAAGTTGGGCCGTCGACCGGTCTCCTCGAGGGTGCCGCCGAGCAGGCTGGGACACGGCACGCGCTCGCTGCCTGGTTCGGCGCCGGCTGGCAAATATGAGAACTCCCAGTTCTTGTCGAGGTCGAGGTCGGCGTTGTAGCCCCCGCTCGAGAAGTGGATCTTGCGCGAGAGCACGAGCGTGCTGCCGTCGGCCAGAGCGATCGCGTTGAGGCTCTCGTGGATCCCCCCGAGCAGCGCCGGCTTGGGCTCGCCCTGCTCCTTGTCGACGAGCAGCGCGCGGGCCTTCTCGCCGATGCGGGCGACCAGGCTCTCGGCGGCCTTGACGTCGTCGTGGCGCGCCAGCGCCTCGCTCAGCGTGGTTTTGAGGATCAACACTTCGGCGGGGTTCTTGGGGTCGTCGCGCAGGGTGCCGGCGAGCAGCGGCTCCTGCTGGAACAGCGCGGACAGCAGGTCGAGGTCCGGGCCGCGCAGCACCTCCGAGGGCTTGGCGTTGACCGTCAGCTTGTGCGGGAAGGCGTAGTCGCCGGCGCTGACGACCGCGAAGCGGTGCCAGGGCTCGAAGGTCGGCAGGCCGCCGGCGATGTCGAGGCCGGAGAAGTCGATGCTCCTGGGGTTCTCGAACACGACGTAGCCGTAGCCGGCCCAGTCGGCGAGCTTCAAGATCGCCGCCGGACCGCTGACGGTGAGGTCGGGCATCTTCTCCCTGGCCTCGTCCTCCATGGTCTGGGCGCGGCCCTCCTGCGCGGTGAAGCCCCAGCTCTCGAGGTACGGCTTGTAGCGCCACGCCGTCTGGGTGACCACGAGCACGCGGTCCGCCTGCTCGCGCTGGCCGATCGGCTTGTCGCGGTGCGACCACCACCACACCCCCGCGCCGACCACCAGCACGAGGCCGAGCGAGATGAACTTGCCGCGGTGGCTGCTCTGCAGCACTTCGAGGTCGGTCTGGGAGCGTTGGGCGCCGGACATGGCCGCTAGCTTGGCACGAAACCGCGTCCCCGTGGACCCCCGCCCAGGACCTCCGGGGGGCCGGTCTGGCGTCACGCGAGGGCCGCGGCGCGCCGTCCGGCCGGCGGGTCTGTCCGCCTGGCCCGGGCCGTGGCACCATGCGGGCCCGGAGCCCCAGCGATGAAGCACGCCCGCGAGAAAGCCAAGCCCGAAGCCGCCGAGCGGCCCAGCAAGTCGACCGTGAAGCAGCGCAAGCCCAAGCCGGCGTCGCGGCTGATCGAGGTCGAGGGGGTGACCCCGCTGCCGCGCGTGATCGAGACGCTCGAGGCGCTGGTCGCGGCGCTGCGGGGCGGGTCCGTCGAGGTCCGCCACGGCGAGGAGTCGCTCGTGCTCGGGCCGCGCGAGGTCCTCGGGCTCGAGCTGTCGGCCCGCTCGAAGGGCAAGCGCCAGCGCCTGACCCTCGAGCTGAAGTGGCGCAAGTACGGCGCTGCCGACGCGGATCTCGACCTGTCTATTCGGCCAGGTCCGGCCCCCGCGCTGGCGCGCGCGATCTCCGACTACGCCGCGGCCGTCGCGGCGTCGGCCGGCGAGGACAGCGAGGCCAGCGAGGTCGCCGCGCCCGCGTACACCGCGACCGGCGAGGCCCACGAGGCCCCGGCCGCCGAGGACGCGGCCGAGGCGAGCGCGCCGGCCGACCCCGAGAAGGCGTAGGCTGAAGCTCCGCCATGTCGAACAGCGAGAGCGTCGCCGCGGTCGACCTCGGGTCGAACAGCTTTCACATGGTGGTGGCGCGGGTCGTCGACGACACGCACTTCCACACCGTCGACCGCCTGCGCGAGCGCGTCGCGCTGGCGGCGGGGCTCGACGAGGGGCGGCGCCTGACCGAGAAGGCGCAGGCGCGGGCCGTGGCCTGCCTCGAGCGCTTCGGCCAGCGGCTGCGCGAGCTCCCGCTCGACCGCGTGCGCGCGGTCGGCACCTCGGCGCTGCGCCAGGCCGAGAACGTGCGCGAGTTCCTGCCGGCGGCCCAGGCGGCGCTCGGTCACCCGATCGAGGTGATCGCCGGCACCGAGGAGGCGCGGCTCATCTACCTCGGGGTGTCGCACAGCGTGGCCGAGGACCGCGGGCGGCGGCTCGTGATCGACATCGGCGGCGGCAGCACGGAGTGCGTGCTCGGCGAGCGCTTCGAGCCGCTGCGCACCGACAGCCTCAGCATGGGCTGCGTGGTCTACAGCCTGCGGTTCTTCCCCGACGGCAAGATCCGCGGCGAGGATTTTAGGCGGGCCGAGATCGCGGCCCGACTCAAACTCGAGCCGATCGAGCGGCGCTACCTCGAGTCGGGCTGGGACTCGTGCGTCGGCAGCTCGGGCACGATCCTCGCGGTCGACGCGTTGCTGCGCCAGCACGGCTGGAGCGACCGCGGGATCACGCTCGCGGGGCTGCGGCAGCTGAAGAAGGCGTTGATCGCGGCCGGCTCGCTCGGCAAGGTGGCGGCGATCCCCGGGGTCCAGGCCGACCGCGCGCCGGTGCTGCCCGGCGGGGTGGCGATCCTGCTGTCGCTGTTCGAGGGCCTCGGCATCGAGCAGATGACGGTGACCCCGGGGTCGATGCGCGAGGGGCTCCTGTACGACCTGCTCGGGCGCATCCGCCACGAGGACGTGCGCGACGGGACGATCCGCCAGTTCTGCCAGCGCTACCACGTCGACATGGACCAGGCCGCCCGCGTCGAGCGCCTCGCGCTGCAGTGCCTCGAGCAGGTCGCGGCCGGCTGGGCCATCGACCTCACGCACGGGCGCCAGCTGCTCGGCTGGGCCGCGCGCCTGCACGAGATCGGCATGGCGATCGCGTATTCGGGCTACCACCGCCACAGCGCGTACCTGGTCGCCAACTCCGACATGCCCGGGTTCTCGCGCGCCGACCAGGACCTGCTCGCGGCCATGCTGCTCGGCCAGCGCAAGAAGCTGACCCGCGAGGTGTTCTCCGTGCTGCCCGCGGCCGAGTTCGAGTCGGCGCTGCGCCTGTGCTTGCTGCTGCGCCTGGCCGTCCGCCTGGCGCGCAGCCGCAGCCCGCGCCCGCTGCCGCCGTTCACGGTGACCGCTCGCAAGTCCGCGCTCGAGCTCGGCTTCCCCGCCGACTGGATCGAGGGCCACCCGCTGACCCAGGCCGACCTGGCCGAAGAGGCAGACAAGCTGCAGGGCATGGGCTTCGAATTGAAGGTCCGCTGAGGGGCTTGTCCGGCCCGGACGGGCGCGATACCTGTGGTTTCGCATGCCGCCGGAGTGGAACCCGTACGAGCCGCCGAGCGCCGACGTGGCGCCGCCTGCTCCCGCCGTCGCGGTCGCGCGCGCGGGGGTCGTGGCGCCGGCGACGACCTGGGCGCGGGCGGCGACGGTCGGGCTCGGGCTCGCCGTGGTGGTCGCGCTGGTGTCGCTGTGGATCGAGTGGAGCTACGTCGAGGCGCTGCAGAGCGGCGGGCGCAGCGACTTCGACCCGACCGTACTTTCGACCAGAGCGCGGTGGTTGCAGCTGGCGGGGCTCGTCGACCTCGTCCTCTACGTCGCCACGGGGATCTGCTTCCTCGCGTGGGTGGCCGGGGCCAGCCGCACGGCGCGGTCGATCGTGCCGGCGCTGATCCGCGACACGCCGACCTGGACGGTGGCTTGGTGGTTCATCCCGATCGCCAACCTCTACAAGCCGTACGCGGGCCTGCGGAAGATCTGGAACGTGACGATGATCCCCTCGGGCGTGCGCGTGGGGGAGAGCCCGCCGGGATTGTTTCTGTTGTGGTGGGGCTGCTTCGTCGCGCGCGTCGTGCTGTTTCGGCTGGCGGCGGCGATGTTCAACTCGAAGAACGTCGGCGACCTGATCACGGCGGCGCAGGTCCAGATGGTCGGCGAGGTCGCGAGCTGCGTCGCGGCGCTGGCGGCCATCGGCGTGATCCGGGCGATCCACGCGCCGCAGGTGAAGCTGGCGAGACCAAGAGGCGGATGAACGGCAGATTTGGTGAGGTCCGATACGCTTCCTGCCATGAGTTCGGGCTCAAGAATTCGCCGGTGAGAGTGGTGGCGGCGTGAAGGCCCGCTGAACGCGTTGCACAGGCAAAATTATTAAAAATCGTGGTCGCGGGTTGGACAGGCGATCATGGTTGGTCACACATGTTGAGACGCATTGGTGTGACCGTCCTTTGTCTGGCGGCCCTGGCGGGCTGCGACAATTTTCTGAAAGCGTACAGGGCCGCGGAGGAGGCCCGCGCGGCCGGGTCTCCGGCGGAGCCGGCCGTGCCGAGCGAGGCGCCGCAGATCCATGCGCCGCCGGTCGGCGAGGCGATCGCGCTGGCCGAGCGCGAGTCGGCGCGCTGGGGCGCGAGCCGGCCGCACTTCGCCGACTTCGGCGCGGACGGCATGCTCGACGTGTTCGGCTGGGTCGACAGCGATGCCGGGCTGCGGATCGTCGCGTTCGACGGGCGGACCGGGCAGCGCATGTGGATCTCGCCGATCTTCGCGGGCTTGAAACTGGGAGACGGCGGCGAGCTCGGCGTGGTGGGCGAGCACATCGTCATGGTCGACAACAGCGGCACGGCCCGCAGTTTCAGGTTCGGGGAGGAGACGGTGTCGTGGTCCGTGGCGCTCGGCGAGCGCGCGGAGATGGTATGCGACGGCGGCGATGGACGTGTGGTGATCAAGACGATCGACGACAAGCTGCACGCCTTCGACATCGCGGATGGGCGCGCGGCGACGCCGGCACCGAAGCAGTGCACCCGCGGCGAGGCCACGCTCCCGGCGGTGGTGCGCGACAGGTGGTCGCGCAGCGAGGACCTGAGGTCAGCCGCTTATCGCCGGCTCGATGACCAGCCGGAGCTCCGCCGCATCGGCATGGACCCCGAAGCGGCGCTCCGGGTGACGCCGGAGCTCCGAGTCGTGCTCGGCGACCGACGATCGGGCACGAGCGTGCCGATGATCGCGGTCTTGCAGGGCGAACGCCTCGTGTGGTCGGCCGAGGTCCCGGTGTCCGATCCGCTGCGTGCCAGGATGTCGAACGACGGGATCTCGTCTGCCGATGCACAGACCGCGTTCGTCTCCTATGAGCTGGCCGGCGTGTCGCGGGTCGCGGCCTTCGCGGTCGTGGATGGCCGCCGTCTGTGGGATGTCGAGCTGCCCGGGGAGTTCCACGCCTCGGTCGATGCGCTGTTCCCGGTCCAGGACCGGCTGTATGTGCACCAGAGCATGAACGGCCTGCGGGTGCTCGACCGCGAGACCGGTGCGCTGCGCTACGAGCTCACGCGGCACTGAGGCAGGCGGGTCGATGCCGTCGCGCGGACCGCGGACGAGCTGTTCGTCTGAGCGCTAGCGGCGGCGCTTCTTTTTCTTTTTCTTCGGTTGCGGGAACGCCTCGGGGAAGGCCTGGGCGTGGCCGGTGCGGACGGTGGCGAGCAGCGGCGCGAGCCCCTTGCAGGCGGCCTTCTCGGCGTCGTCGGCGGTCGGTTTGGGCGCGGGCGGAGCGGCGGCCTGGAGGGCCGGCACGAGCTCTTTCTTCGGCTCGGCCTGGGCGGCGGACAGCGCGGCCTTCATGGTCTGGCAGGGGGTCGGCGACTGGGCGACCTGCTCGAGGTCGCGTCGCGTGTTTAAGATTTTGTCGACCTCGGGGGCGCCGGCGCCGAGGGCGTCGCGGATCTCCTGGCGCTGGGCGAGGGTGGCCCAGTTGTCGACGTCGTTGATGTAGTGGGCGAGCACGCTGCGGCCTTGCGGACCGAGGGCGACGGCGAGGTCGATGGCGGCGTCGGAGACCGGCTTGCGGCGGAGCAGGCCGTCGACCTGGGCGTGGAAGCCGAGGTTGTGGGCCAGCTCCTCGTCGAGCTTCAGGGCCTCGGCGTACAGGGCGATCGCCGCGGCCGGGTCGCCGCCGCGCTGGGCCTGCACGCTGGCCTCGCGCCAGCGGACCTCGGCGTTGTCGGGGAACTTGGCGTGGGCGTCGGCGAGGCGCTTGGCGGCCTCGTCGAGCTTGTTCTGGGTGACGAGCTCGTCGATGGCGGCGAGCTCCTCGGCGGACGGTCCGCGCGCGGGCGGAGCGGGCTCGGGCTGCCTGGGCGGCTCGGGTTGTTTGGGCTCGGGCTGCTTGGCCTCGGCGGTGGTCTTGCCGTCGTCCTTGACCGGCTCGGACGTGGTCGCGGGGTCGCGGAGCGCGACGAAGTACACGAGCGAGCCGACGACGCCGAGGGCGAGCACGGCGACGAGGGCGCGGAACCACGGGCGTCGGCGCAGCGTGTGCTCGTCGAGCATCGACTCGACGAGGGTCATGGGGCGCGGGCGCAGGGCGTCGGGCAGCGGCTTGGCCACCGACACGAGGCCGGAGAGGTCGGTGCCGCCGGTGTGGACCACGTCGAGCAGGGGGTCGGCGCCGTTCCTGGCGTTCCTGGGGGCGACGGCGTCGCGCCAGCGCTCGAGGGCGATGCGCACGGTGCGAGCGTCGGGGAAGCGCTGCTCCTTCTGCTTGGCGAGCAGGCGCATGATCACGGCGGCGAGCTCGTTGGGCACCGAGTGCGGCAGCTGCGGCGGCTCGGTGCTGACCTGCATGCGGATCAGCGCGACGGGGTCGTCGCTGTTGAACGGGAGCCTGCCGGTGACGAGCTGGTAGAGCAGGATGCCGACCGCGTAGAGGTCGGCGCGCGGGTCGATGTCGAGGCCGAGCGCCTGCTCCGGGCTCATGTACTGCGGGGTGCCGAAGACCATGCCGGCGCGGGTCATCTGCTCGTGCGCGCCGTCGCCGGCGACGATCTTGGCGATGCCGAAGTCGACGAGTTTGAGTACTTGGCTGCCGTCGGCTTCGCGGGTGACGAAGATGTTCTGCGGCTTCAGGTCGCGGTGGACCACGCCCTGCGAGTGCGCGTGCTCGAGGCCGCGGAGCACCTGCAGGATGAGCTCGACGGCGCGGGACGGCTCGACGGCGCCGTCGACGATGTTTTGCAGCTCGGTGCCCTCGAGCAGCTGCATGACCAGGTACTTCATGCCGGCCTGGGTCTCGCCGAACTCGATGATCTGGATGCAGTTGGGGTGGCTCAGGCGCTGGGCGCTCTTGGCCTCGCGTTCGAACCGCTTGCTGAGCTCGACGTCGCGGCTGAAGTCGGGGTGGAGCACCTTGATGGCGACGTCGCGGCCCTTGAACACGTCGCGGCCCTTGAACACGGCGCCCATGCCGCCCTCGCCGATGAGGGCGTCGAGGCGGTAGGTGTTCGCGAGCACGGAGCCGACCATGTCGGCGAGATCGTCGTGGATCTGCGAGTCGCTCATGGGGTCGGTTCAGGCTCTGCTACCGCAGCGGCTTGGTGCGGACGGTCTCCTCGTCGGGCGAGGCGGTCTGGGACTCGGGTTCGTCGGGGGTCTCGATGAAGGCGGTGCCGCGGTCGCGCTCGATGCGGCTGAGGGCGTCCTGGGCCCACTGGGCCAGCGAGAGCTCGCTGGTCGACTGGAAGTCGGCGAGCATCTCCTCGAGCTCGCGGCGGGCGCGGGGGCTCTGGCCGAGCATGTGGGCGACCTCGGCGTCGAGCAGGCGCAGCTGCTGCTGGCCGAACTGTTCGATCTGGATCTGGGCCACGCCGTGGCGGGCCTCGGCCAGCATCGCGGCGCCCTCCTCGACCTCGCCCATGCGCGCCAGGGTGTAGCCCAAGAAGCCGCGGTTGAGGTGGATCTGGAAGGTGAAGCCGTGCAGGCCCGAGAGGCGCAGGGCCTCCTTGAAGGCGTCGTGGGCGCCCTGGAGGTCGCCGGTGCGCAGCAGCAGGTCGCCGATGTTGTGCAGCGGGTTGATGAGCACGCGGGTGATGTTGGCGCCGCGCAGCTGCTCGATCGCCTCGCGGGTCTCGGGGATGGCGCGCTCGGGCTCGTTGCCGAGCACGGACAGGTAGGCGATGCCGCTGATGTAGCTCTGGCGCTGGAGGGCGGGCACGCGGGCGGCGAGGGTCTTGGAGCCGTCGTGCAGGCGGCGGGCCTCGGCGAGCTGGCCGGCGAGCGAGAGGCAGCGCAGGCGGGTGCCGATGATGTGACAGGCGTGGATGTCCTGGACGTCGGGGAGGTCGACGATCTCCATCGCCTCCTTGGAGCAGCGCACGGCCTGCTCGATCTCGCCGGCGCCGAGCAGGATCTCCGCGCGGCGGTTGGCGATGCGCAGCTCGAGGATACGGTCGCGGGCCTGCTTGGCGGCGGTGGCGGCCTGCTGCAGCTTGTTGAGCGCGCTCTCGGGGTCGGTGGTGCCGTCGAGCATGTAGCGGTCGACGAGGCCGAGCCAGAACAGGGCCTGCGCGCGGTGGTCGCCGAGCAGCTCGGCGACCAGCACGCCGGACTGCAGGTGGGTGGCCTCGCGGCGGGGGTCGTTGAGCGCGCCGGGGGCGCGCTCGACCAGGTTGAGCATCGCCTTCAGCATGCGCGGCAGGCCGGCGACGCGGCCGTGCCGGCGCAGGCGGAGGATGATGCGCTCTAGCACCTGGGCGGCGAGGTGGGGCTGGTTGGCGGCGAACAGGGCCTCGGCGGCCTTCTCGAGCTCGCCGACGGCCTCGAGGGTCTCGGCGGCGTCGTCGAGCAGGCGGGCGCGGAGGAACACGAGGGCGGGCTCTTTGGTCTCGAGCTCGCCGATGCGGTCGGCCAGGTCGGCGCGGGTCTCGTTGAGCGAGCCCTCGTAGCGGATGCGCACGGCCTCGCGGACGGACGCGTGGGCCAGGGCGATCTGGGCCTTGCCGGAGATCGCCGAGCACAGGATCAGGCCCTCGCCCTCGAGGCGGTCGATGGTGCGGCGGAAGCGTTCGCGGCGGAGGTCGGCGAGGTTGGTGAGCTGCTCCTCGTCGATCGGGGCCTCGATCAGGTAGAGGATGCTGACGATCTCCCAGGCCGACACGCCGAGGCTGTCGAGGCGGGCCTCGGAGCGCTGGGCCAGCGTTTTATGTAGCTGCTCGGCGGCGACGGAGGCCGAGCGCAGCACCCAGGTGTCGTTGTCGCGGACGAGGATCGCCTCCTCGATCAGCACGCGCAGGGTCTCGCGGAAGCTCAGCGGGTGGCCGCCGGTGAGCTTGTCGAGCATCGTCACGAGGTCCTTCAGGGCCGGGGCGTCGCCGAGGATGCCGCGGAGGATCTCGAGCATCTCGCGCGGCTGGAACGGGCGTAAATTAAAGAGCTCGGCGACCTGGTCGCGGCTGAGGCCCTGCAGCACCGGTTTGATCTTGGGCTGCGGCTCGGTGGTGACGCACAGGAGGATGCGGGTCTCGTTGTGGTCGATCGCGCGGACGAGCTGTTCGAAGATCGAGCGCGTGAGCTCCGAGCCGCGGGCGAGGTCGGCGAGGCAGAGCACGAACGGGTGCTCGCCGGCGGCTCTAATTAGAAACTCGGTGATCTGGCCGGCGACCGAGGTGTCGTCGCTGCGCTCGCGGGCGGAGCGGACGAGCTCGGCGTACTGCTTGACGGTCTCGCTGCGCTCGCCGAGCGCGGTCGCGAGCTGCAGGACGATCGGGGCGAACGGGCCGAGGCCCTCGCCCTCGCCGGTCCAGCAGCTGCCCTCGACGAACACGCCGTCGCCGAGCTGGATCTCGCGGCGGAGCTCGGCCATGAGGCGGCTCTTGCCCATGCCCTCGGGGGCCTCGACGAGGATCGTGCGGATGACGCGGCCGCGCTGGCCGGTGCGGGTGTTCTCGGGGCGCAGCACGTCGAAGGCGCGGCGCAGGAGGATGTCGAGGTAGTCGGCGCGGTCGACGAATGGGAGGTGCTCGACCAGCACGCGGGCGAACTCGCGGCGGTCCTGCGCGGTGCGCTGGCGGTCGCGGATGTGGGTCGACTCGCGGCGCAGCAGCTCGAGCACGATGCTGCGGGCGCTGTGCGGGCGGGCGCCGGGGTCGGGGCTCAGCATGCGGCCGATGAGCTCGGCGACGACGGGGCCGCAGGGCTGCAGCAGGGCGCCGGCGAGCTCGGGGCGCCAGTCGAGCTGGTTGCGCAGCGCCTCCTTGAAGGTGCGCGAGGGGAACGGTCGCACGCCGCGGACGGCGGTGTAGATGGTGGCGGCGAGCGAGTAGATGTCGCTGCGGCTGTCGGTGGGTTCGCCGCGCAGCTTCTCGGGGGCGGAGAAGCCGGGGGTGCCGAGGACCTTGATGTTGTCGGGGTCGTCGGGGTCGCCGCTGACCTTGGGGGCGCGGAACAGGCGGGCGAGGCCGAAGTCGATGAGCTTGGCCTGGGGCTGGCCGCCGTCGCTGTCGGGCTGGCAGACGATGACGTTGCTGGGCTTGATGTCCTCGTGGACGAACCCGAGGGCGTGGATGTAGTCGAGGGCGCGGGTCAGCTGGACGAAGATCTCGACCACGGTCTCGCGCGGGGCGCCGCGCAGGAAGTCGTGCAGGGTCTGGCCGCTCAGCAGCTCCTGCGTGAAGTACACGCCGTCGTTGTCGCAGCGGCCGAAGTCGTAGACCGCGGCGAGGTTGGGGTGGTGCAGCTGCGTGAGCAGGCGAAACTCGGCCATGAAGGCCTTGGTCACGTCGTCGCCGGGCACGCCCTGCGTGTTGCCGAAGCTGCGGGTGACGGGCTGACGGCGCAGGGAGTCGACGTGGCGGCTGGTGTTGGGGCTGTGGCCGTGGAGGACGGAGGAGGCCGGGGCCTCGCTCGAGCGCGAGCCGGGCGGGTCGAGGCTGGCGTCGCGGCGGATGACCTTCAGGGCGACGGGTCGGTCCTCGAGCTCGTCGTAGGCCTCGTAGACGGCGCCGAAGCCGCCGCGTCCGAGCAGGCCGCGGACGAGGTAGCGGCCGGCGATCTTGTCGGGCAGTGGTGGCTCACCCGGTGCGTCCCCTGCCATGGGCTTGTTGTGCGCATCGGGAAGGGTCATGAGGCACTCAAACGGCGGCGGGGCGGGACTGTAACGGCGAACGCACGCGGCGACAACGGGACCGCGCTGGCCCGCCCGAAGGCGACTGCCGAGTATTCCACACGGCCGGCCCCAGAGGGGCGAAATGTGGCCACCGGGGCCTCCAATCCTCACGGTGTGGCGGCGCTGCGGGAGGCCCCGGGACGGGTTCGCGCGCGGGGGGTTCGCGGAGGATCGGTGGGTCGCGGGGGGTGACAGCGGCGGCGTCGGATCAGCGTCGGGGTCCCCACGCAGGCGGGCTGTCCGCGCGGCCTGCGCTGAACGCAGCGCGGCCGATCGCGGCCTCGCCGGTGGTGATGCAGTGATCGTAGGCCGCGGCCTCGACGGCGAGGCGCGTGGCTTCGGGCTGGCCGAGCGCGGCGAGCAGGCCGCGCTTGTACGCGGCGACGGCGGTGGGCGAGCGGGTCGCGAGCTTGCGGGCGAGCTTGCGGGCGCGCTCCAGGCCGGCGTCGACGTCGGCGACGCGCTCGTGCACGAGGCCGATGCGCAGGGCCTCGTCGCTGTCGATCTCCTCGCCGGTGCAGCCGAGGCGCAGCGCGTGGGCGGGTCCGACGAGCAGGGCGAGCTCGGCGGTGCCGCGGGCCCCCGGCAGGATGCCGAGGCCGGTCTCGGGCAGGGCGAAGCGGGCGGTCGGGGTCGCCAGACAATAGTCTGCGGTCAGCAGGTACTCGGTGCCCCAGCCGAGCGTCATGCCGTGCGAGATCACGGTGGTGAACACCGGCGCGTGTCGCAGGCGGCGCATGAGCTCGCGCTGGCGCACGACGTGGGCCCGCACGCGTTCGTCGGGCCAGCCGACGCGCTCGCTGACGTTGGCGCCGGCGATGAAGATGGGGGTGCCCTTGCTGCTGACGCGCCGGCTGGTGGTGCACAGCGAGGCGATGCTGTCGTCGGTCTCGAGCAGGTCGGCGAGTGCGTCGAGGGCGTCGAGCTGGACGCTGCCGATCTCGTTGGCCTTGCCGTGATCGAGCTCGAGGGTGAGGAGGCGGGGCTCGGGGTCGAAGGTCGGGTGGAGGGCGGCGATGCGCGAGAGGTCCATCGCCGCGGAGGGTAGCCGAGCGGCGCGGAGGCGACCAAGCGGCGAGATCGGTCAGATCCCGGCGGCGGGGGGGCCCCGCGAGGGTCGGCGGCGAGTAGGATGGCTCGATGCGGGCGCGGGGACGGGCGTGGGGGATCGTGGTCGTGGCCCTGGCGGGCTGCGCCGGCGGGGCGGCGGACGACAGCCGCGGCGATGGGTCGGCGGCGATGACGGAGGGCTCGTCCGGCGGCGCGGTCGAGACGACGAGCGCGGCGGTCTCGACGGAGGCGGCCGACGGCTCGTCGACGTCGACGGGCGCGACGAGCGGGCCGACGCCGACGAGCGGCGGCGAGTCGTCGAGCGGGGAGACCTCGTCGAGCGGCGGGTCGACGAGCACGGGGCTCGCGGACGACAGCTCGGGCGGGAGCTCGGGCGGGCCGGCGGGGCTGTGCGGGGACGCGGCGGTCGACGTCGGCGAGGCGTGCGACGACGGCAACTCGGTCGAGGGCGACGGCTGCAACAGCGACTGTCGGCCGTCGGGGGTGCTGCTGTGGTCGGAGCGGTCGGGCGGGGCGGCCAAGCTGACCGACGAGGCGCTGGGCTGCGCGGTCGACGAGTTCGGTTCGATCTACCTCGCCGGTTACATGGGCCAGAGCAAGACCGACGACGACGTGTGGGCGCGCAGCTACACCGCGGAGGGGGCGGTGGCGTGGACGCACAGCCACGCGGGGCTGGCCGGGCTGCGGGATCGCGGGCAGGCGGTGGTGGTCGACGCGGCCCAGCTGGCGTACGTGGCCGGCTACGAGAACGTCGAGCTGCAGGGCAACGACGTGTGGGTGCGCAAGCTCGCGGCCGACGGCGCGCCGGTGTGGACCCGCGGCTACAACGGGGCGACGAGCGGGACCGACGTGGTCTACGCGGCGACGCTGACGGCGGCGGGTGACCTGCTGGTGGCCGGGTCGCACGCGGTCGAGGGGCAGGGGCTCGACGTCTGGCTGCGCAAGTACGACCCGGCGGGCACGACGCTGTGGACGCGGACCCACGCGGGCGCGGCCGGCAAGGCCGACAACGGGCGGGCGATCGCCGTGACGAGCGACGGGTACATCTACGTGGCCGGCGACGAGAACGTCGAGCTCGAGGGGGCGAACGCGTGGCTCGCCCGCTACGACGCCGACGGCAACCTGCTGTGGGAGCGCAAGTACAACGGCGCCGCGAGCCTCGACGACATCTTCTACGGGGCGGGGGCGACGGTCGACGGCGGGGTCGTGGTGTGCGGGGTCGAGAAGGCGACGATGCCGGCGTCGCTGAGCTTCGCCCGCAAGTACGACGCCGACGGGCTGATGGTGTGGACCGAGCGCGAGGGCGGGGCGGAGGGCGCGGGGGCGCTGTGTTACGGGGTCGGGCTGACGGGCACGGGCGAGGTGCTGCTGGCCGGGGCCGAGGTGGCGGCGGCGGTGCAGCGGCCGCGGGTGCGGCGGCTCGGCGCCGACGGCAGCGCGCGCTGGACGACGCTGGTGGCCAACGCCGGGGCGCTGACGAGCCAGCTCCGCTGCGTGCGCGAGGCGCCCGACGGGACGATCGTGGCGGCGGGCGGGGTCGACGAGGGGATCGACGGGCGCGACGCGTGGGTCGGTCGCTTCAGCCCGTGACGCGTCGCGTCGGCTAGACCGGGGGGACGAAGTTGTCGCAGGTGTTGTCGATGATGTCGACGGCTTCGGCGAAGAACGGGGCGTAGTCGGCGGCGCAGACGGTGCCCATGATGCCGTGGTCGCCCCACAGCTCGACGAACGCGCGCCAGTGGGAGCCCTGGATGTTGCCGTCGCCGATGCAGCTGAGGTCGTCGAGCACGGGGATGAGGCCGGCGACGGCGACGGCGGAGGGGTCGCCGTTCTTGGCGGCGACGACGGCCTCGTACCAGTCGTCGGGCTGGCCCATGTCGGACTTGTTGGGGTCGTCGCTGATGAAGGTGATGACGAGGATGGCGTCGTCGCGGAGGAAGCCGGCGTTGCAGCCGCCGGGGTCGTTGATGACGCTGCCGAGGGCCTCGACCATGCCGTTCATGGGGCGCTCGGAGGGGTTGCCGGCGGTGCCGACGGTGGCGACGCAGGCGAAGGTGGAGGCGAGGTCGGGCTCGGCCTGGGTCATGTAGCGGTTGCCGCCGGCGATCGGGCAGACCTTGTTGGAGGCGAAGGTGCCGACCGGGTGGACGACGCCGGCGCCGCGGGTGGTGTCGCAGGGGGTGAGCTGGGCGTTGCAGGCGTCGACGCCGTCGTCGATGCAGAACTCGGGGACGTCGGGGTTGCTCGGGTCGCAGGGCTGCTTGCAGCGGCCGTCGTCGTCGGTGTCGACGACCATGATGTGGAAGTCGCTGGTCGCGGTCAGGTTGGCCTCGATCGCGGCGATGAAGCCGGGGAAGCTGGCGATCAGCGCGGCCTGGTTGTCCTCCATGCTCGCGGAGTTGTCGATCACGAACAGGAAGTCGATCTTCGTGCAGCCGTCCATGCCGCCGGTGGTGGTGCCGCCGGTCTCGGCCGAGCCGATGTCGAACTTCACCGCCTCGGTGGTGCCGACCGACGCGCCGGTGTCGACGCCGGTGCCGTCGAGCGTGGTCGAGATGTCGCCGGTGCCGCCGGTCGGAGCTTCGCTGGCGGCTTCGGTGGCGGTGGCGGTCGCGGGGGCCGTCGTCACGCCGGTGGCGGCGGTCGCGGAGGTGTCTCGACCGGACTCGCCGCAGGCGAGCGCGGCGCCGAGGAGCACGAGGAGGGTGCGCGTCATGGCCCGCAGGCTATCACGCGCGGCAACGCTCACGGCAAGCGAACGAGGTCGGCGGGGCTGTCGAGGTTGTCGAGCACGGCGGGGTCGTCGACCGCGAGCTGGCGGCGCAGCCGGGGGTGACGTTCGAGGAGGTCGCGCGGGCTGGCGTCGCGCGGGAGGTCGCGCAGGGCCGGCAGCAGGGCCGCGGGGTAGACGATCGGGTGGCCGCGCCGGCCCGCGTGCGCCGGCTGCCAGATGTCGTCCGGATAATTATTAAAGGCGGCGAGCAGGGCGGTGACGGTGGCGGGCTCGATGTGCGGGCGGTCGACGGTGAGGACGAGCAGGCCGGTGACGGCCGCGGGCAGCGCGGCGAGGGCGCGGCGTAGGCTGCTGAGCTGTCCTTCGGGCCAGGTGGGATTGTGCACGCGTACGACCGGGCCGAGGTCGAGCGCGGAGAGGTCGACCGCGCCGTCGACGACGACGATCGGCTGGCAGCCGGCGGCGAGGTCGACGGCGCAGCGCACGAAGCTGCGGCCGCGGTGCAGCAGGAGCTGCTTGGGCCGGCCCATGCGGGTCGAGGCGCCGGCGGCGAGCACGACGGCGGCGATCATGCGGGCACCGGCGTGCGAGCCTCGGCCCCGCATGCGTCGACGCGGTGAGGTCGGGCGGAGCGTCGCGGTGCGGCCGGCGCGACGCGGCCGCCGTCGTGCGTGGGCAAGGTCAGCCGGCCCTGCCGCCGCCGAGCGGCTTGTCTTCCTTCGGGCGCGAGCTGCCGCCGCCGAGCGGCTTGTCCTCGGGGGCGGCCTGCTTGGCGGTCACCGACTCGAACAGCTTGCTGACCTGGGCGGCGTCGGCGGGCGAGAGCACGAGCAGGCTCTTGCTGAGGCCGGCGGCCAGCGAGCCCTGCTTCGGCTCGAGGCGCAGGCCGATGCCGAGGGCGCCGCCGAGGCGGGTGACGGTGGCGGCGCCGGCCTCGATGTCCTTCGCGTAGGTCTTGTCGGCGCGCATGTCGGCGTCGACGGCGACGCCGAAGCGGGCGAGGCCGCCGGGGTCGACGGCGACGCAGAAGTGGCAGCCCTGGCTGGCGCTGCGGGCGAGGGCGAGGCCGGGGTGGGGGCCGAGGCTCTGCTTCGGCGCGCCGAGGGCGGCGGCGAGGTCGCGGGCGCCGGCGCCGACGGCCATCAGCGCGGTGTTGCCGGACGCGGCGGTGACGACCTCGAGCTCGAGCTTCCTGGTGAGGAAGGCCTGGGCGTCCTCGACGTCCTTGGCGAGGTTCTTGGGGGCGGACAGGGTGAGCAGGTCGGCCCTGGCGGCGCCGGCCTTGACGGCGTCGGCCTTGACGGCGACGCCGAAGGTCGCGTCCTTGTTGTTGCCGGCCAGGCTGTTGAAGCCGGTGACCGCGGTCTTGACGGCCTCGAGCAGCTCGCGCGAGGCGGCGCGGGCGGCCGCGTCGTCCTTGACGTCGGCGGCGACGAGCACGGCGGCCTCGCCCTTCGGCGAGAGGTACAGCGCGAACACGACGTCGTCGCGCAGCTGGTCGAGCAGGGTGTGGGCCGACCTGGCGGCCGCGCGCACGGGGGCCTCGAACGGGCCGCCGGCCAGGCCGGCGCCCTCGGCGGCCTTGACGCCGCTGTCGACGGCCTTGTGCAGGAGCTCGGGGTTGCCGAGCGGGATGGCCACGACGAACACCGGCGAGCCGGGCAGGCGGCCCTCGAGCGCGGTCGGCTTGCTGCGCGCCGGACCGAGCGGGCCGAGGCCGAGGCGCTCGAACGGGGCGGCCGCCGAGACCTCGACCAGCAGGTCGCGATCGGTGCCGGCGTCGATCGACACGGCGGCGCTGGTGGCCTCGCCGAGCACGGCGCTGACCTGGCGCCGCAGGCCGCGCGGGAGGCCGGGCACGAGGTCGCCCGACAGCAGGCCGGGCGGGAGGTCGGTGCCGCGGACCTGGATCCTGCGCCCGCGCACCTCGCCGGCGAGGCCGCCGGCGCGGGCCAGGTCGGCCTCGCTGAGCGCGAACTCGAGGGACTTGGCCTGCTCGCGCAGGAGCACGCGCACGTCGCCCTGGACCAGCTCCCACAGGCCGTTGCCCAGCGGCTGCGGCCGCTGCCCCGACGGCATCGCCTCCATCACGCCCTTGGGGTTGGTCGCCGCCACGCTGCCGATCAGGCGCAGGTCGGCGGTCGGGTTCTGGGCGAAGAAGCTGGTGTCGACGGCCATCACGCCGGCGAGATCGAGGCTGGCCCAAAGGCCAGGTCCGTAGCCGAGCTGCAGCAGCATGGCCTGGATGTAGGCGGCGGCGTCGAGCGGGTCCTTGGGGGTCCAGGCGGTGGTCGCCTGCTTGACGAGCGCCAGCACGTCGCCGAGGCCCGAGACGCTGGCCTGCACGCGCACCGGGTTGCCCTCGGGGCGCGGACCCTTGCCCGGCTGGGCCGCCTCGGCGATGACGCCGCTGCCGCCGCCGCCTCCGGCTCCGTCGTCGTCGACGACGGTCACGGCCGGAGGGGTGGTGCTCTTCTTGTTGCAGGCGAGCGGGGACAGCAGGAGCAGCGCGGCGGCCACGCCGGCGAGCGGGGTGCGGAGGGAAGGCATCGCGGGCGAGTGTAACCGGTCATCCCTCGCCCGCGGGCGAGCGCTCCTCGAGGCGCAAAAATGCCTGTGGAACAATGTTCATGGCCTCCCCGGTGCCCCCGTGGCGATCGGCCAGGAGCTCGGCGACGATCGAGACGGCGATCTCTGCGGGGGTGCGTCCGCCGAGCGCGAGGCCGATGGGCGCGCGCAGGCGGCTGAGGTCGAGCGCGGGCCGGCCGAGCTCCTGCTCGCGCCGCAAGATGCGCGCGAGCACGGCGTGGACCTTGCGGCGGCTGCCGATCATGCCGAGGTAGCGGTGCGGGCGCCGCAGCAGGGCGGCGAGGGCCTGCTCGTCGCGGGCGTGGTCGCGGGTGGCGATCACCAGGTAGTCGCGGGCGTCGGCGTCGGGCAGCACGGCCTCCAGCTCGTCGACGTCGGCGGCGTGGCGGGTCGCGGGGACGAACGCGGGGTGGGCCAGCATGTCCTCGCGGTCGTCGATCACGACCACCCGGAAGCCGACCCCGAGGGCCAGCGGGGCGACCGCCTGGGCGACGTGGCCGCCGCCGATGAGCACGAGCCGGGCCTGGGTCGCGAGATACTCCACGAAGACCTCCATGGTGCCGCCGCAGCACATGCCCAGGTCGCGGACGAGGTGAGCCTTGAGGATCTGCGGCTTGCCGCTGCGCAGGGTGCTGCGGCAGGCGGCGAGCGCCTGGGCCTCGATCGCGCCGCCGCCGATGGTGCCGACCATGCCGCCGTCGGCCGCCAGCAGCAGGCGGGCGCCGACGACCTGCGGGGCCGAGCCGGTGCGCTCGACCACGGTGGCCAGGGCGGCGGGCCCGGGGCGGGCGCCGGACAGCACGTCGGCCGCGGCGCGCAGGACCTCGAGGACGTCGGCCGACATGGGCGCGGCAGTGTAGCACCGGGGCGGACGGTCCCGGGCGCCGGGGATTTGTACTAAAACGCGGCGGGCGTCATGCCGCGTCGGTTCATCCCACTCGCTCTGGTGGTCGCCTGCGAGGCGCCGCCGGAGCCGCGGCCGCAGACCGCGGCGGCCCCGGTCGCGAGCCCGCCGGCGATGACGCCCGAGGAGCTGGCCGAGGCCCGGCGCAAGGCCGGCTTCAAGGACGACGACCTCGCGGCGGAGAAGGCGCTGACCCGCGAGCACGGGGCCCGGGTGCACGTGAAGGCCAACCTCGCGGCCTACCGGGCGCTGGTCCGCGGGATGGGCCGGAGCGTCGCGGACATCGAGCGCTCGGCCAAGCGCTGGGCCCGCTCGAGCGACCCGCAGCGCGCGTACCGCCGCTGGCGCGAGCAGCGGGCGCGGCAGGCCGCCAACCTCACCGAGCAGCACCGGGCCCTGCGCCGCGAGGCCGACGACGGGCGCACGCAGGCGCTCGTCGAGCGCACGTTTCGCCAGTGGGAAGATCTGCTCAACGACCTCGGCGGGGATGTCGCCGGCCAGGCTCGCTTCGCCGCGCTGGTCGCCGAGCTGCGCGCCAGCCTGGCGGCGGCCGACGCGGCGCTCGACGAGATCGACCACGACGACGAGCTCGAAGAGGACGAGCTCGCGGCCGACCCGACGTCACGGTTGTGAGCCGCCTGCGGCAAAACAGCGGGTGCGCGTGCATTCGCACGCTGAGACTCTGTTCAAGGGAGCCTGTCCGGGAGATCTCCCCCGCCGACCGCCGAGAATTTACGGGGACGGAAGGCCACAAAGCCGCCAAACTTGGTCTATCGGCGCGTGGACGGGCCAATTCTCGGCCTGGCGTGCACGCGCGGAGCTAGCAATCCGCGCCGAAACGCGGTATCCGCGGAGGCTGACACTTCGACTACCCCTCGAAGGGGTTCCCGACCGGGCTAAATGGCTCTACGGGCCTGAACTGGGGTGTCGTCCAGGAGAACGTTCATGAAGAAGGCCACCATCGCGTTTGTGTTCGCTGCGCTGTCCGTCGGGACCATGGCTTGCAACAAGTCCGCCCCCGACACCGCCAACCCCGATACCGCCAAGCCCGAGACGCCGGCGACCCCCGAGACCCCGGCGGCCCCCGAGGCGCCCGCGGGTGACGCGGCTGCTCCCGAGGCGCCCGAGGGCGACGCCCCGGCCGCTCCCACCCCGTGAGCGGATGCTCGGCGGCTCCGAGGGTCTGACCCGCGGAGCCACCCGGGCCAGACCGGCGCTCGCCGGCCTGGCCCGAGCTCTTTTAAGTTTAAGCGTCGGCGATAAAGAAGCCTTCATGAACCGTGGCGTTGGCGCTGGCGACGGCAATTTCGCCCGTGCTACAACGCCCGGCCTTCCCCCCTCGTGAACCTCGCCCTGCGATTCTTCAACCGCTACGTGCGGCGCAATACGCCGCAGTACGCGCTGGGGTTGGTGATGCTGCTGCTCACCAACTACGCGGTGGTCCGCATCCCGACGATGATCGGGCAGGCCCTCGACGCGCTGGGCCCGAGCGGCGCGGGGCTCGCCGCGGGCCAGGCGATCGCGCTCGAGCTGATGGGCTGGGCCGTCGCCGTGGTGGTGGTGCGCACGCTGTCGCGGGTGCTGTTCTTCAACCCGGGGCGCGAGGTCGAGTTCCGCGTGGCGGTCGACCTGTTCGGCCACCTGCTGGCCATGCAGCGGCCGTTCTTCCTCAAACGCAAGGTCGGCGAGCTGGTCAGCCTGGCGACCAACGACACCATGTCGATCCGCCTGCTGGTCGGGTTCGCCGGCCTGCAGGTGCTCAACGTGCTGGTCGCGTTCCCCATGCACATCGGCCAGATGTGGGTGACCGACCCGTGGCTGACGCTGTGGTGCATGCTGCCGATCGCCGTCGGCGGGGCCTACACCATGCACGTGGTCCGCAGCTTCTACGCGATGATCCGCACCTCGTTCGAACAGCTCGGCAAGCTGTCCGACAACATGCTCGAGGCCTACGCGGGCATCGGCACCGCGCGCGCGCACGTCGCCGAGGAGGCGCTGGTCCGCCGCTTCGAGGCCCGCAACCAGCCGTACCTCGACCTGCAGCTGCGGCTGGCGTCGATGCGGGCGTTCTCGATGCCGGTGCTCGGGCTCTCGGGGCTGGTGGGCACCGCGCTGGTGCTGTGGATCGGCGGCGACCGGGTGATCGCCGGGCAGCTGCAGGTCGGGGCGATCGCCACGTTCACTACCCTGCTGATCTCGCTGGTCGGGCTGCTCATGGCGCTCGCGTGGGTGCTCGCGTCGATCTCCCGCGGGTTCATCGCCATCGCCCGCGTCGACGAGGTCATGCGCACCGCGCCGGACCTGCCGCCGGTCGCGGCGGCGCTGGACGTCAAGCGGCCGCCGGAGCTGACCCTGCGCGGGCTGCACTTCACGTATCCGGGCGCCGACAAGCCGTCGCTCGCGGACATCGACGTGGCCTTGAAGCCGGGTCAGACGCTCGGCATCTTCGGCCGCACCGGCGCCGGCAAGACCACGTTGATTAATCTGCTGGCCCGCGTGTACACGCCGCCGGCGGGCACGGCGTTCGTCGACGGGGTCGACATCACCGCGGTGCCGCTCGGCCAGCTGCGCGGCGCCATGGCCGTGGTGCCGCAGGACCCGTTCCTGTTCTCGACCACGCTGCGCGACAACATCCGCCTGAGGGGCGAGCGCACCGGGCACGTGCGCAGCGACGACGGCGAGGCCGACAAGAGCGGCGCGCGCAGGGCGGCGCCGGTCGAGCCCGACCCGCTGCTCGACCAGGTGCTGGCCGCGGCCTGCCTGCGCGACGACGTGCGGGCGCTGCCCGAGGGGCTCGACACGGTGGTCGGCGAGCGCGGGGTGACGCTGTCGGGCGGGCAGCGCCAGCGCACGGCCCTGGCCCGCGCGCTGTACCGCCGCCCGGCGCTGCTGCTGCTCGACGACGTGCTCAGCGCGGTCGACCAGGGCACCGAGATCAAGCTGGTCGCGGCGATCCGCGGCCTGCACGACGGCGGCGGCGGCGACCGCCTGCCGCCGACCACGGTGATCGTGTCGCACCGCACCAGCGTGCTCGAGCACGCCGACGAGATCCTCGTGCTGGCCGACGGCAAGGTCGTCGAGCGCGGCACGCACGCGTCGCTGCTCGCCCACGGCGGGCACTACGCCGAGACCCACGCGCACCAGGAGGCCGCCCGTGACTGACGCCAAGCCGTCCGCGCCCGCGAAGCCGCTGGGCACGTGGCCCGCGCTGCGGCGCTTCTGGATCTACGTGCGACCGCACCGGCGGTGGCTGTGGCTGGGCCTGCTGATGATCCCGGTGGTCGCCGCCGTCAGCGCCCTGCGGCCGCTATTAGTCAAACAGGCGATCGACGTCGACATCGCCGGGGGCGACGCGCTCGGGCTGCGCTTCACGGCCATGCTGTTCCTCGGGGCGGTGATGGCGGAGTTCTTCGCCTCGGCGGTCCAGGTCTACGCCATGCAGCGGGCCGGGAACGTGACGATCAACGACCTGCGGCGCGGCATCTTCCGCCACGTGCTGCGCCTGCCGGCCCGCTTCTACGACAGGACGCCGATCGGCAGCCTGCTGTCGCGCAGCACCAGCGACGTCGAGGCGCTCAGCGAGACGCTGGCGTTCGGGGTGTTCACGATCGTCACCGACGTCGCGGTGATCCTCTCGATCGTCGCGGCGATGTTCTGGCTCGACGTGCGGCTGACGCTGATCTCGCTGGCGGTCGCGCCGGTGCTGACGGTGCTGGTGCGGTGGTTCTCGAGCCGCCTGCGCGCGCTGCAGCTCGAGATCCGCAAGGCCCAGAGCGTGCAGAGCGGCTACCTCGCCGAGCAGCTGGCGGGCACCACGGTGGTCCAGCTGTACGGGCGCGAGCAGGCCACGGTGCAGGAGTACGAGCGCCTCGGCACCCGCTTCCTGCGCGCGGTCAAGCTGGCCAACTGGTACGACGCCTCGCTGTTCGCCATCATGGACGGCATCTCGGCCATGTGCGTGGCCCTGCTGATCTACTTCGCGGCGCCCGAGCTGTTCCCCAGGACCGCGGCCGAGACGGGCGTCACGCTCGGGCTGCTGTTCGCGTTCATCGACTACCTGCAGCGGGTGTTCGTGCCGATCCGCGAGTTCTCGGGCAAGCTGGCGACGATCCAGCGGGCGGTGGCCTCGCTCGAGCGGATCTACGCGCTGCTCGACGAGCCGGTCGAGCGCCGCGCCGCGCCCGGCGAGGCCGACCCGATCAAAGACTTCAGCGGCGGCGTCAGCGTCCGCGACCTGCACTTCCGCTACCGCCAGGACGGGCCGGAGATTCTCAAAGGCATCTCCTTCGACATCGCGCCCGGCGAGGTGGTGGCGGTGGTCGGGCGCACCGGCTCGGGCAAGACCAGCCTCGGGCGCGTGCTGACGCGCACCTACGACGGCTACAGCGGGCGCGTGGGCCTGCAGACGCCCGGCGGCGAGGTCGAGGTGCGCGACGTGGCGCCCGACACCCTGCGCAGCCACATGCTGATGGTCCAGCAGGACGTGTTCCTGTTCAACGACGACGTGGCCTTCAACGTCAGCCTCGGCGACCCGGCGCTGGCCGAGCACCCGGAGCGCATCGAGGCGGCGCTGCGCACGGTGCAGGCCGAGTTCCTCAGCCAGCGCGGGGGCCTGGAGTTCGTGGTCGGGGAGCGCGGGCGCAACCTGTCGGCGGGCGAGGCGCAGCTGCTGGCGTTCGCGCGGGTGGCGGCGCGCTCGCCGACGCTGCTCATCCTCGACGAGGCGACGGCGAGCGTCGACAGCATGACGGAGCACAAGGTGCAGGCGGCGATCGAGGAGCTGCTGCGCGGGCGCAGCGTGCTGGTCATCGCCCATCGCCTGAGCACGGTGCGCAAGGCCGACAAGATCCTCGTCATGCAGGACGGGCAGATCGTCGAGCAGGGGCCGCACGAGGCGCTGCTGGCCCGCGGCGGCGTGTACGCCGAGCTCTACCGCATGGGCTTCAAGGAGCCCGAGCCGGACGAGTAGAGGCTCCGGCGCAGGGGGCGGGAATACCCGACGGGGGCGTGCTGTTGAGGTCGACATGACCAAGACGATCCGCACCCGACGGCTCCGCACCCCCCAAGCCCTGCTCGTGTTCTTCGGAATGTCGGCGCTCGGCGCCGGCGCGTCCGCGGTGAGCTGCATCGGCCAGGCCGAGGCCGCCGGCGAGACGCTGTGGCGCGAAGGCACCGGCGCCCCGGTGGTGGCGGCCTCCGCGAACTTCGACCCGCGGCGCAGCCTGGCCCCGCTCGTCAAGGAGATCGGCCCCTCGGTCGTCAACGTGCGCGCGCACGGCAAGGCCTCGCGCGCGCTCGACCTCCAGGGCATCGACCCGCGCATGCTGCCGTTCCTCGACCTCGGCCCGCAGCAGCCGCGCGAGGGCATCGGCTCCGGGGTGATCCTCTCGAGCGACGGGCTCGTCGTGACCAACCACCACGTCGTCGACAACGCCGAGAAGCTCGAGGTCAAGCTCGCCGACGGGCGCCTGTTCGCGGCCAAGGTGCTCGGCACCGACCCTCTCACCGACATCGCGGTCATCCAGCTGCAGGGCGCCAGCGGCCTGAAGCCGGCCACGCTCGGCTCGTCCTCGGCGATGGCGGTCGGCGACTGGGTCATCGCCATCGGCTCGCCGATGGGCCTCGAGCAGAGCGCGACCACCGGCATCGTCTCGGCCAAGGGCCGCGGCAGCCTCGGGCTCTACCAGAACAGCTACATCGACTTCCTGCAGACCGACGCGTCGATCGCCCCCGGCAGCTCGGGCGGGCCGCTGTTCAACCTCAACGGCGAGGTCATCGGCATCAACACGGCGATCAACGCGGTCGGCCGCGGGCTCGGCTTCGCGGTGCCCATCGACCAGGCCAAGCAGGTGATCCCGCAGCTGAAGTCGACCGGCAAGGTCGTGCGCGGCTGGCTCGGCATCTCCGGCCGCGACATCGAGCCGGCCGTCGGCGCCACGCCCGAGTCCGGCGCGCTCGTCGGCGAGGTCGTGTCCGGCACGCCCGCCGCCCGCGCGGGCCTGCAGAACGGCGACCGCATCGTCGGCGTCGACAGCCACAACGTCGAGAGCTTCGCCGACCTCCGCGGCCGCGTCGCGGACCTGAAGCCCGGCACGGTGGCCAACCTGAAGGTGGTGCGCAAAGGCAAGCCGATCGAGGTGAAGGCGACCGTCGGCAAGCTGCCGAGCGACGAGGAGCTCGCGCGCATGGGCCGCGGCCGCGGCAACGGCGGCGGATCGCAGGGCGGCGGCCTGTTCCCCGACGGCCAGCCGCGCCTCGGCGTCGAGGCCGAGCGCGACGGTGACGCGCTCGGCGTGCGCAGCGTGCGTCCGGGCTCGCTGGCGGCCGACCTCGGGCTGCAGCCGGGCGACCGCATCACCTCGGTCAACGGCGAGCCGGTGCGCGACCCGCAGGACGTGGCCCGCGCGCTCGCCAAGGACAACAACCGCGTCGAGGTGAAGGTCGACCGCAACGGCGCGACCCACCAGTCGGTGATCGAGCGCCGCTGATCGGCGTGACGCGGACGGGCCCCGAGCGCGCGCCGGGGCCCGTGTCGCGTCGTCACGCCCTCACTGCGGGTTGATGACCTCGAGCTTCAGGCCGCCCGGGTAGGCGTACGACGTCACGCCGGTGTAGCCGACGCTGACGATGCCGAACGGCGCGGCGCTCTCGGCGGTGTGCGAGCCCTCGCCGATCACCCAGTCGGACACCTCGTAGTCGCCGACCGCGTAGTAGCCGCCGACCACGGCGCCGTCGACGAGCACGTCGGGGTTGCCCTTGGCGCGGATGACCTGCACGTAGTGGTTGGTGTAGCCGACGCCGGTGACGAAGGTGTAGCTGTCGAGGAACTGCTCGACGGGGATCATCTGGTACATCGCGGGGTCGCCGGTGCCGGCGCCGCCGAACTGGCTCTCGAGGTACTGCACGGCCAAGAACGGCTTGTCGGAGGTGAAGATCGTGCTGATCGAGTTGTTCAGCACGAGCTCCTTCCACTGGCCCTTGTTGACGTTCACCGGGCTGCCGGGCACGGCCGGCGTGGCGGTCACGACGGTGCCGTCCTCGCCGCCGTAGATGCGCCAGTAGTGCTTCTCGCTGCCGCGCTTCGGCGAGTGCGCGCCGACGTACTCCTTCCCCCAGTAGTCGAGCGGGAGGATCGCCTCCTCGCAGTGGTCGCAGGCGAACTGGTTGGCCGGGATGAACGCGCAGTTGACCCCGCCCACCACCCACACCGGCTTGTCGGCGTTGACGAGCGCGCCCGAGATGTCCTGGTCGTTGGCCACGCGGACCTGCAGCATGTCGAAGCGGTTCATCACCACCATGCCGGTCGTGTTGGCCGCGACCGCCGGCACGCCGGCGCCGGCCACGGTCGCAACCGGCGGGGTCCACTTCACGGTGGTGCCGTCGGCGGTGGCGATCACGTTGAAGTAGCTGGGCCGGTCCTCGCCGTTGACGGTGTCGCGGTACGAGGCGATCACGTGGTCCATCTTCAACGCGTGCTCGGGCAGCAGCATCGACGAGTCGTTGGTCGCCTGGGCCTTGATCGGCGAGTGCTGGTAGGC
Organism: Myxococcales bacterium; assembly: GCA_016793465.1. The sequence continues at coordinate 60,949 of JAEUJW010000087.1, read as the reverse complement.
GACCACGGGGATGCTGCTCTGCACGCGGTAGACCCCGCCCTTGCGCAGGCCCGAGACCTTCTTGAACGGCTGGTTGTTCATCTTGAACTCGGCCGTCTTGCCGGGCATCACGTCGACGGCGGCGCCCTGCGGCGCCTCGACGTTGGTGCCGTCGGCCGTGAAGTACAGCTGGACCTTCGCGGTCTTGGTCTTCGAGGTGTTGCCGACCACCAGCGAGTCGATGTCCGCGTAGTCGTAGTTGTCCTGGCGCGCCCCGAAGAACGAGCAGCCCACCGAGCTCGGCGTCGCCTCGGCGACCGAGCACAGGTTGGTACACACGCCGCCGAAGCAGCCCTCCTCCGGCGCGCACGCGACCGGGGGGTCGTAGCCGCTGCCCTCGCCGTTGCACTGCTCGTACGAGTCCGGGTCCACGCACTGCTTGAAGCCCGGCGAACACACGCCCGCCGAGCACACGCCGTCCTTGCAGCTCTGGCCCGGCGCGCACGGCTCGGGCGCGTAGCCGAGGCAGTCGTCGGTGCACACCAGCACGCCGCCGCCCGGGTCGCAGCCGTCGGTCTCGCCGGGGGTGCACACGCATGCCTGCGTCGACTCGCCGGAGGTCGACGCGGTCGCGGACACGGCGGTGGTGCTGCCGGTCGACTCGCCGCCCTCGCTGCTCGAAGCGGGGCCGGTCGAGGAGGTCGTCGTGTTCGCGGTCGTGCTCGTCAGCGCGTCGGTGTTGCCGCCCTCGTTGCCGGTCACGCCGCTCGAGTCGCCGGTGCTGGTCGGCGCGGTGTCGTTCGAGTCGGTGACGGGTCCGGGGGTCAGGCCGGTGGTGAGCGGGGTGGTGGTCGTGGTGGTCTGCGCGGGGCCGTCGTCGCCGCAGGCGGCCGCGGCGGCGAGGATGAACAGGCAAGACAGGCGGGGGGTATGCATGCCGCATTAGGGCGCCATCCGCTGCAGCGGTTCAAGTCGGTGAACACCCCCGACGCTTGCTGCTGCAATGGAGAGGTCGGCGAGGGCCAGGCGGGCGGAGTCGATGTCTGACAGGTCGAGGTCGAGAGGGATCTCGCGGGGCGTGACGGGCGTGTCGGGCGCGCGCCCGCGGGGCCGTGGGCCGCACGACCGCCCGGCCGCACGCCACGCGCGCGGCGGACCGCGACGCTTGCCGGGGGGCGGACGGGCTGCGTATCCTCCCCGTCCGCATGCTCGAGACGATCCACAGCAAGGTCCTCATCCTCGGCGCCGGCCCGGCCGGCTATACGGCGGCGATCTACGCCGCTCGCGCCAACCTCGCGCCGATCATGGTCTGCGGGCCCGAACCCGGCGGCCAGCTGACCACGACCACGGACGTCGAGAACTACCCCGGCTTCCCCAAGGGCGTCTCGGGGCCCGACATGATGGAGGAGTTTCGCCTGCAAGCCGAGCGCTTCGGCACCGTGCTGCACTACGACCTCGGCATGGAGGCCGACCTGTCGCAGCGGCCCTTTAAAATTACCGGCGACTCGGCGATCTACACCGGCGACACGCTGATCATCGCCACCGGCGCCTCGGCGAAGTGGCTCGGCCTGCCGAACGAGCAGCGCCTGCGCCTCAGCGGCGGCGGCGTGACGGCCTGCGCGACCTGCGACGGCGCGTTCTACCGCGACCAGGACGTCGTCGTGATCGGCGGCGGCGACACGGCCATGGAGGAGGCCAGCTTCCTCACCCGCATGTGCCGCAGCGTGCACCTGGTGCACCGCCGCGACTCGTTCCGCGCCAGCAAGATCATGCAGGACCGCGTGCTCGCCAACCCGAAGATCACCGTGCACTGGAACCGCGAGACCATCGACGTGCTCGGCGGCGACAGGGTCACCGGCGTGCGCCTGCGCGACACCGTCACCGGCGCCACCGAGGACCTCGCGGTCACCGGCGTGTTCCTGGCGATCGGCCACCAGCCCAACAGCCCGATCTTCAATAATCAGCTCGACATGGACGAGGCCGGCTACCTGCGCGTCGTCCCGGGCTCGACGGCCACCCGCGTGCCCGGCGTGTTCGCCTGCGGCGACGTGGCCGACAAGGTCTACCGCCAGGCCGTCACCGCGGCCGGCACCGGCTGCATGGCGGCGATCGACGCCGAGCGCTGGCTCGCCGAGCACGGCTGAGCTCGCGCGAGAAGATCCAAAGCGCCGGCCTGTCCTCGTGGACAGGTCGGCGCTTTGAATCTCAAAAAGTGACGAACACAAAAAGAGATACGGAGACCTCCCCGGGTTCGGGGAGCTCCGTATCTCAGAGCTCGTCTTCAGGGCTCGCGGAGAGCGAGAGGACTAGGCGCCGCCGATGGTCGGGGCGATGTAGCCGCCGATGGTGAAGGCGATGATGAGGGCGAAGATCACCAGGGACTCGATGAAGGCGAGGCCGAGGAGCATGGGGACGAGGACCTTGCCGGCCGAGTTCGGGTTGCGGCAGATGCCCTCGAGGGCGGCAGCGACGGCGCGGCCCTGACCCATGCCGCCGCCGAGGGCGGCGAGGCCGATGGCGACCGCCATGGCGAAACCGTAGACGGAGCGCTCACCACCGTTGGTCTCCGCGCCGGCGCCGGGGGCGGCGAGGGCGATCGCGGGGACCAGGAGGGCGACGAGGAAGGGGACGACTTTGACGAGATTGCGGGTCATGGGGTTGTTCTCCGGCCTGATGGCGAAACGTTAGTGCTCTTCGGCGTGCTCGACCGCGAGGCCGATGTAGATGATGGTGAGCAGGGTGAAGACGAGGGTCTGGACGATGGCGACCACGGTACCCAGCAGCAAGAAGGGCAGCGGGACGAGCAGGGGCACCATCATGGCGACCACCGCCACGACCTTGTGGTCGGCGACGATGTTGCCGGTGAGGCGCAGCGACAGCGAGACCGGGCGCGCCAGGTGGCTGACGATCTCGATCGGCAGGAACAGCGGGAACAGCCAGGGGAAGCCGCCGATCTTCGGGCCGAGGAAGTGGGCCAGGTAGCCCATCCCGTTCGAGAGCACGCCGGCCACGTTGTAGACCAGGAAGACCAGCACCGCGAACACCAGGTTGGTCTTCAGGGTGTCGGTCGGCGGGGTCATCCCGGGGATGAGGCCCTGGATGTTGCTGATGAAGATGAACAGCGCCAGCGTGCCGGTGAGCGGGAGGAAGCGCTTGGCGTTCTTCTCGCCCATCACGTCCACCGAGAGGTTGTAGACCGCGCCGACGAACATGTCCGTCATCGCGGCCAGGCCGAAGCGGCGCGGCGGCACCACGCCCCGCGAGGCGTCCTTGGTGCTGGCGCGGTAGCGGCTGGCGAGGATGAGGATGAAGAGGAAGCTGAGCAGCGCGCCGGCGACGTGGACCAGGGTGAAGTGGGTCCCCTGGAACATCATGAACCGCGACTCGCGGGCGAGGTGCTCGGCGGCGCTGCCCTCCAACTGGGCCCAGAATTCGGGCATCAGGAGCGTGTACCAGTTGTCGTGGTCACCCATGGGTCAGCGTTCCGGTGGTTCGTCGGCGGGTTGCAGTTGCAGGGCAGTGACGGCGAGGGCAACGAGGGCGATGAGGACACCCGCGACCAGCCCCTCGGGTCGGCCGGGCATGTACCAGAGGATGGCAGCCGTCGCAAGGGCGGTGGCTGGCCAGCGGAGCGTGGCGAGGAGCGGAGCGGAGCGGACAGGAGGGGCCGCGTCGGGGTCGGCCGTGGCGGGCCGAGAGTCGCCGAGGAAGCGGAGGGCGGCGCGGGCGAGGGCAAGGAAGTTGAGGGCGCCGAGGGCCGCTCCGAGGAGGACGGAGAGGGCCTGTTCGGGGCCGTGGAGGGCCGCGGCGAGGGTTGCGGCGGCCACCGCAAGTGTGAGCGTCCACAAGCAGATCCGCCAGGTCCAGCGGCGGATCGCGGCGGGATGCGACAGGTCGTCGCTCGCGGCGGTCATGGCGGCGGACCCTCGTCACGCGAGGTCGAGGAGGATCTCCCCGCGGGCGTGGAGCTCGCGTCGGGCGGCTCGTCCGTTGGCTCGTGAGATTCGTGAGCTTGCGCGGCCTTCTCGCGTTCGGCGGCCTCCTCGGCCTCGATCACGCGGGTGAAGTTGCGGGCCGTGCGGATGATGGCGAGGACGGCCGCGCCGAGGCCGATGCTGAGCCCGATGTAGAGCGTCCAGGGCGCCCAGTGGGTCACGTTGTTCTGCAGCCACAGGCCGCCGAGCGCGCCGACGCCGACGGCCGCGGCGATCTCGATGCCGACCGAGGCGGCCTCGGTCATCTGGAACCACTTCGCCCGCTCGACGATCGGCGCGCGCCTGGGCTGATCGTCGGGCATTTTAATAATTAAACTCCGCGGGCGACGCAGGCGAGGGCCTCGTCGGCGGCGGCGAGCGTGTGGGCGACGACCGCGGCGTCGTGGGCGATCGACACGAAGCCGGCCTCGAACTGCGACGGCGCGAGGTAGACGCCGCGGGCCAGCATCTCGCGGTGGAACAGGCCGAAGGCGGCGGTGTCGCTGCGCTTGGCGTCGTCGTAGTCGTCGACGGCCGGGCCGGGGTGGAAGAACCCGGTGAACATGGCGCCGACGCGGTTGTTGACGACCGCGACGCCGTGACGGGCCGCGAGCGCGGCGAGGCCGTCGGCGAGCGCGGCGGAGGCCCGCTCGAGCGCGGGGTAGGGGTCCTCGCGGGCGAGGATCTTTAATGTCGTGAGGCCCGCGGCCACGGCGACAGGGTTCCCGCTGAGGGTGCCGGCCTGGTAGACCGGGCCGAGCGGGGCGATCGTCCGCATGATGTCGGCGCGGCCGCCGTAGGCCGCGCAGGGCATGCCGCCGCCGACGATCTTGCCGAGGCAGGTCACGTCCGGGGTGACGCCGTAGCGGGCCTGGGCGCCGCCGAGGGCCACGCGGAAGCCGGTCATGACCTCGTCGAAGATCAGCACGGCGCCGTGGGCGGTGCACTGCTCGCGCAGGGCCTCGAGGTAGCCGGGGCGCGGGGGCACGCAGCCCATGTTGCCGGCCACCGGCTCGATGATCACCGCGGCGATCTGGTCCTTGTGCTCGGCGAACGCGCGGGCGACCGCGTCCGAATCATTAAAGGGCACGGTGAGCGTGTCGTGGACGGTGTCGGCGGGCACGCCGGCGGAGCCGGGGATGCCGAGGGTCGCGGCGCCTGAGCCGGCGGCGACCAGCAGCATGTCGGCGTGGCCGTGGTAGCCGCCGTCCGCCTTAATAATTTTGCTGCGGCCGGTGTAGCCGCGGGCGAGGCGCAGCGCGGACATGGTCGCTTCGGTGCCGCTCGAGACCAGGCGGACCAGGCCGCCGCGCAGCGAGGGCACCAGGCTGCACAGCAGCTCGGCGAACTCGACCTCGGCGGCCGTGCAGGCGCCGAAGCTGAGGCCGTCCCGGGCCGCGCGGGTGACGGCCTCGATGACGGCGGGGTGGGCGTGGCCGAGGATCGCCGGGCCCCAGGTGCCGACGTAGTCGACGAGCAGGGCGCCGTCCTCGGTGAGCAGGTGGGCGCCGCGGGCGGCGCGGATGAACGGCGGGTCGCCGCCGACACTTTTAAAGGCCCGCACGGGGCTGTTGACGCCGCCGGGGATGACGGCCTGGGCGGCCGCGAACAGGGCCTTGCTGCGCGCGCCGGCGCGGCCGTCACCGGGGAGTTGGGGCCACTTCAGGTCGGACATGACGGGGTCTCCGGGGGCGGTCAGGCGTCGCCATCGTCGGCGTCGGGCTCGGCGTCGGCGGCGTCCTCGGGTTCGGCGTCGGCGGGCGAGGGGTCGGCGGCGGCGGTCGCGTCGTCCTCGGCGTCGTCCTGGTCGACGAGGCGCTCGATGGCGACGACGCGCTCGTCCTCGCCGGTGCGGATGACGCGTACGCCCTGGGTGTTGCGGCCGACCTCGGAGATCTCCGACACGCGGGTGCGGATGACCTTGCCGCGGCTGGTGACGAGCATGATCTGGTCGTCGGGTTCGACGGCGAGCGAGCCGACCACCGGGCCGTTGCGGCTCGACACCTTGATCGTGATGATGCCGAGGCCGCCGCGGTTCTGGACCTTGTAGTCGCTGGCGGCGGTGCGCTTGCCGTAGCCCTGGGCGCACATCGTCAGGATCGCGGCCTCCGAGTCGGGGGCCAGGATGGTCATGCCGACCACGGCGTCGCCGGTGCGCAGGTCCATGCCGCGCACGCCGCGGGCGGTGCGGCCCATCGGGCGCACGTCGGCCTCCTCGAAGCGGATCGACATGCCCTTCGACGACGTCAGCATGATGTGCTGCTTGCCGTTGGTCAGGCGGGCGTCGATCAGCTGGTCGTCCTCCTCGATCGTCGCGGCGATGATGCCGGTCGAGCGGATGTTGGAGAACTCGTCGAGCTTGGTGCGCTTGATGTAGCCCTGGGCCGAGCACATCACGATGTAGTGCTCGCCGTCCTCCACGTCCTCCTCGCGGTAGGGGACCATGCCGAGCACGCGCTCGCCCTCGCGGAGGTCGAGGAAGTTGACGAGCGCCTTGCCGGCCGAGTCGCGGCGGCCCTGCGGCAGCTCGAACACCCGCATGCGGAACATCCGGCCGGTGTTGGTGAACAGGAGGACGTAGGAGTGGGCGCTGGCCTCGAACAGCTCGGTGACGAAGTCGGTGGCGTCGCGGCCGACGCCGCCCTTGACGCCGACGCCGCCGCGGCCCTGCACGCGGTACTCGACGCTCGGCAGGCGCTTGATGTAGCCGTTGCTGGTCAGCATGACGATCATCGACTCGTCGGCGACGAGGTCGATGGGCTCGATCTCGCCGTCGTCCTCGACGATCTCGGTGCGGCGGGGGTCGCCGTACTCGGAGTCGATGGCCTTGATCTCGTCGCGGATGACCTGCATGAGCAGCTTGGGGTCGGCGAGGATCGACTCGAGGTAGGTGATGAGGGCGCAGAGCTCCTTGAACTCGGACTCGACCTTCTCGCGCTCGAGGCCGGTGAGCCGCTGCAGGCGCATGTCGAGGATCGCCTTGGCCTGGCGGCTGGTCAGGTGGTACGGCTTGCCGCGGGCGGCCTCGACCTCGGCGGCTGGGCGGTCGCAGCGCTCGAGGAAGCCGGCGAAGCCGTGCAGCGGCTCGGCGCACAGGTTGGCGCGGGCGACCTCGGGGTCGCGGGCGGCGCGGATGATGGCGATGATGCGGTCGATGGCGTCGATCGCTACGCCGAGGCCCTCGACGATCTCGCGGCGCTCGAGCGCTTTTTGTAGCTCGTGGCGCGAGCGGCGGGTGACGACGGTGCGGCGGTGGTCGAGGAAGTGCTCGAGGCAGTCGCGCAGGCTCAGCACGGCGGGGCGGCCGTTGGCGATCGCGATCATGTTGACGCCGAAGCTGATCTGCAGGTCGCTCTGTTTGAACAGCGAGTTGAGGACGACCTGGGCCGCGGCGTCGCGCTTGATCTGGATCCAGATGCGCATGCCGGTGCGGTCGCTGTAGTCCTGGATGTCGCTGATGCCCTCGATCTTCTTCTCGCGCACGAGCTCGGCGATGTGCGAGATGAGCTTGACCTTGTTGACCTGGTAGGGGATCTCGGTGACGACGATGGCCTCGCGACCCTTCTCCTCCTCGATCTCGCAGCGGGCGCGCAGGGTGATGCTGCCGCGGCCGGTCAGGTAGGCCTGGCGGATGCCGGCGTGGCCGATGATCAAACCGCCGGTGGGGAAGTCGGGGCCGCGCACGTGCTGCAGCAGCTCGCGCGCGCCGATCGTCGGGTCGTCGATCAGCGCGAGGCAGGCGGCGAGCAGCTCGCGGAGGTTGTGCGGCGGGATGTTGGTCGCCATGCCGACCGCGATGCCGACCGCGCCGTTGAGCAGCAGGTTGGGGATCTTGGTCGGGAGGACCTGCGGCTCGAGCTCCTTCTCGTCGTAGTTCGGGGTCCAGTCGACGGTGTCCTTCTCCAGGTCGGCGAGCAGCTCGCTCGTCAACTTGGTCATGCGCACCTCGGTGTAGCGCATGGCCGCGGGCATGTCGCCGTCGACGCTGCCGAAGTTGCCCTGACCGTCGACCAGCAGGTAGCGCATGGCGAAGTCCTGGGCGAGGCGCACCAGCGCGTCGTAGACCGCGGAGTCGCCGTGCGGGTGGTACTTGCCGATGACGTCGCCGACGACGCGCGCGGACTTCTTGTAGGGCTGCGCGTGGGTGTTGCGCAGCTGGTCCATCGCGTACAGGATGCGGCGATGGACCGGCTTCAGGCCGTCGCGCACGTCGGGCAGGGCGCGACTGATGATCACGCTCATCGCGTAGTCCAGGAAGGAGCTACGCATCTCGTCTTCGATGTTGATCCCGATTTTTTGCTCGCCTGCCATATTTGTCTTCACGGCCCTTCGGGCCTGAAAGTCGCTTGTAGGGCTTTGCTGAGCCGCGATCGGCGCGGCGAAGGGGGCGGGAGGATACCCTTTTCGGGGGGTTCTGGCCACGCCCGGGACGGCGTTTCGGGCGGCTATTTCGGGAAAAAGCTGCAGTTTTGCTCGTGGAGGTCGAGGTGGCGATTTCGCGCCGAAGGCGAGGGTGCAAAACCCGGTGCGGACGGGCGGGTGCGATCTCCCGTGAGCCCCGGGGGTTCCCGTCCACGACCGCGGGGAGGCCATCACCCACTGGCAGTTTCAATGCCTGAAATATTGGTAATTGAAATTACAAGGTGATCAATCGATTCCGCGGAACGACGGTCTGACCGGGAATAGCCGCGAGCGAGGCCTGGTTGACCCGTACGAGGCCGAACGGACCCCACGGCCATGCGCCGCCCGCAAGGCGTTGTGAGGCCGAGGAGCCTGTTCCATGATCGAAGATCCGAGGAGGTACGGAATGGAAGCTACCTGGTTCATCGTCGCGGACCGCAGTCAGGCCCAGCTGTTCGAAGTCGGAGGGACGCGGCTGAGGCCGACGCTCACGCCGGTCGAGACCATCGAGCACCCGGGGGGCCGGCGCGCGGAGGCGCGGCGCAGCGGGGCGAGCACGTCGTCGGGCAAGCGCGACCTGCTGGTCGAGACGAACGGGACGCAGGACGAACAAGACGGCAAGTTCGTGCGCCAGGTGATCGAGCGGCTGTCCGCGGCGCAGCACCGCCGGGCCTTCGACCGCCTGGTGATCGCGGCGCCGGCGGACTTCGTCGGCAAGATGCGCGAGCTGGCCGCCCGCAACCTGGCCAAGAGCGTGGTGCGGGAGATCATCGGCGACTACACCAACGACACGGTGCACGCGCTGCAAGAGCGGGCGCGCCAGAAAGAGTGGCTGCACTGAGCCCTCCGGGCTCGCGGGTCCTCGCTCGCCTCGCGGCTCGCTCTGGACCGTCGTGGCGAGGCCCGACCGCGCTGGTCGGGCTTCGTCAGTTGGCGTCGTCGTCGTCGCCGTCGTCGAGGTCGCGCTCGAGGTCGTCGTAGAACTCGTCGCTGGTGACGTAGAGCGGCCACTCGCGCTCGACGGGGTCGACGCCGCGGCGCTGCTGGAACAGCACGACGTCGTCGAACTCGCCCTGGTACCAGCCCCACAGGAAGCGGGCGCGCAGGGGGTCGAGGTTGCGGGCGCGCAGCTCGGCGACCATGTCGGCGGTCTCCCACTCGTCGAACTCGTCGATGATGCCCTCGGCCTCGTCGATGAGGCCGCCGAGGTGGGCAGAGCCGGCCCTGGTCAGGCTGTAGCGCTGGGCCTTGCGGTCGATCTGCAGCAGGCCCTGCATGACCAGCTGCTCGAGCACGGGCTCGAGCGGGCTGTAGATCCCGTCGAGCAGCACGGGGATCTGCACGCCGCCGTCGGCGGGCTTGAGGTCGAGCTTTTTGAGGGTGTAGATGCCGGCGTAGGTGAGCTTCTGGGACTCGGAGATCGGCATGGTGGGCTCGCGGTCAGGTGCAGGTCCAGCTGTCGGCGGAGAGGATGATGTCGACGGTCGCGGGGGTCCACTGGCGCGCGCCGGGGCGGCGCTGCATGAAGGCGGTCACGTCGCCGCGGCCGTAGTACAGCGGCAGGTCGCCGAGCGCGGCGGGGCGCGGGAGCGCGGTCGCGTGCGGGTTGCACAGCGCGAGCACGACGGCGCCCGGTCGCGGGTTTAATTTTTCCAATAATGGCGGGAGGCGGCGGCGCATGAACTCCGAGAGGCGCGCGACGGCGTGGAACGGGCCGTCGGCGTCGTGCAGGATGAACTCGAGCTCGAGGTCGTCGCCCAGGCGCTCGGGGTGCTCGCGGGTGTGGAGCGCGAGCAGCAGGGGGCGCTCGACGCGGGTGACGCGGGCCTCGGCGGTGGTCTCGAGCAGGAGGCTGTCGAGGCGACACCAGCCGAAGCCCTCGTGGTCGCGGTCGGGCAGGGGGTCGCGGCGCTCGGGGTCGAGGCCGAGCAGGGGCCACGCCGCTTGCTCGTCGAACGGGAGGTCCTCGAGCGTGAACGGCATGGCCTTTAATTGCTGATCAGACCAGGCCGACGACGCGGCGGGCGGCGGGGCGGCGCACGCCGAAGCTGCCGCCCGAGCGGCGCCGGCCCGAGCCGCCGGAGCCCCAGGCGCCGCCGCGGTTGCCGTAGGAGCGGCCGGACGACGACTTGGCGAACTTGCCGGGGTTGGCGGCGCGGTACGAGCTGCGGTGCTGCGAGAGGGCGGCCTGACGCGCGGGGCTGGTGGTGTACGGGGTGACGTACATCGGCCGGTAGCCGGGGCTGAACATGCTCGAGAGGAACATGCCCATCATCATGCCGCTGGCGATGTCCCACATGGGCGAGTGGTAGCCGTGGTAGGGGCCGTAGCCGGCGATCTGGTACTGCGCCTTGTCGGCGCCGACGAGGTCGCGCTGGATCGTGAAGATCTTCTCGGGCTCGCTGACCTTGCCGTCGCCGTCCTTGTCGAAGAAGCCGGTGACGACCTGCGACTTGTCGTCGGCGTCGCGCACCGAGATGCTGATGATCTCGTCGCCTGTGTAGATCTCGTTGACCTTCTGCTCGAAGTCCTCGGGGCCCTCGGCGTCGCGGTAGGCCTGGTTGATGGCGTCCCAGTCGATCTCGACGGTGGTGTTCTCGGTGACGACCCAGCGGTCGTTGCCGGGCGCGCCGCAGGCGGTCACGCCGCCGAGGGCGACGCTCGCGGCCAGCGCGACCACGAGGGAGCGGCGGGTGAGACCGCGAGGGAGGGCGGGGACGGACGGGGCCTGGTCGGGTTGCTTGGACATGGCTGGTTTGCGAGCCCGGCGCCCGTACGGCGACGCGCTCGGTCCGGGAAAGCTAATGTCGCGGTCCGGGAGCGTCAAGCAACGAGGTGTGAACGGGCTCTCACGGGGCCGGCGTCAGATCTGCCGGGCGCCTGAAGTAACGGGGCTCAGATCGGCGGCTTTGCGCTCGGCGTGCCCGTCGTCGGGGTCTTGGCCGGCGGCGGGGCGGCCGGGGTCTTGGCCGGCGTGGTCTTGCCGGAAGATTTGGCGCCGGTCGTCGACTTGGCGGGCGGGGTGCCGGACCCGGTGGTGGGGGTGGCGGTGCTCGCGGTCGCGGGGGTCGCGGTCGCGGGCGTGGTGGTGCTCGGCGGGGTGGTGCTCCCGGTCGTCGGCGTGGTGCTGGTCTTGCCGACCGCGGGCCGCGGGGGGCGGGTGGTCGACTTGCTGCGCTGGGACTTGGCCTTGTCGTCCTCGTCCTCGGCGTCGACGTCGCCCTCCTCGATGCGCTCGTAGAGGGCGATGCCGTGGGCCTCGTCGATCAGGCGGAACTGCTTCTTGTCCTTCAGGCGCTTCAGCTTCTTCTCGTCCTCCTTCTTGAAGTTGCGCACCCCGAGGACGAGGTAGTCGGCGTCGTTGACGGTCGGCCAGTGGTAGGCCTTGCGGCGGTTGGACAGGTGGGGGCCGACCTCGCTGGTGAGCGAGAGGGCCGCGTCGGGGCCGACGCGCTCGACGATCTCGAGCACGCGGGCGTAGCGGTCGCGCATGTCCTGGGTCGGGATGCGGACGAGGCGGTTCCAGCCGGTCTTGAAGGCGGCGTTGGGGAACACGACGCCGTACTTGATCGAGGTGGTGAGGGTCGAGGCGAGCATGCCGAGCACGAGGGTCCAGGCCAGGCGGCCGCGCTCGAGGCCGAGGGCCCGCAGGCGCCTGCTGTCGACCACGCGCACGAGGCCGTCGGGCACGGCGGCGAACAGCATGGGGAACAGCAGGGCGGAGTACTGGAAGTGCAGCGAGAAGACGTGCTTGCGCGAGGCCAGGCCGATGAAGATAAGCCCGTAGACGCTGAGGATGAGCTTGCGGCCGGCGGCGAACGGGAGGCACAGCAGCGGGAGGAGCAGGTGGAGGAAGAAGAGCAGCTTCTCCTCCTTGAAGGCGACCTGGAGGGCGTAGAGCGGGTTGACCAGGGTGGTGATGACGAGTCCGCGGACCCCCTCCTTCGAGTGGGGGATCATGTCGTCGTAGTAGTAGACGTACGAGTAGGAGGCCTTCGAGGCCATCAGCAGGCTCGAGTCGGCCATCGCGAACAGCTTGACGAGCGTGAGGTAGACGGCCGAGACGAAGATGGTTGCGAGGCCGGTGCGCGTGCGCCCGGACAGGATCGCGTAGGCGCCGATGAAGCAGGCCAGCAGGCTGATGTCCTCGCGGGTGATCAGCAGCAGCGCGAGGACCAGCCAGTAGCGCTTGTAGCCGCCGGTGTCGAGCAGGTACACCGCCCAGATGAGGTTGGGGACGATCAGCGCGAGCGAGTGGAAGTCGAACATGTTCACGCCGTGCAGCGCCGGGTAGAGCGCGTAGATCAGCGTGAGGATGGCGGCGAACCACTCGTTGTGCAGGCGCCGCTTGGCCAGCAGGTACAGCGGGATCATGCCGCTGGCGAGCCACACGGTCTGCAGCACCAGCAGGGTCTCAGCGTGCTGGTAGAGGCTGTAGATGAGGGCGACCAGCGCGAGGATCGGGTCGAAGTGCGCCGAGATGTGGTTGCCGCCCTTAATTAAAGTGCAGTCGAGGAAGTTGCCGTGGGCGGTCTGCCAGACCAGGTTGTCGTAGATGCCGAGGTCGTAGATCGCGGTCCCGAGGTTGCGGTGGTCGATCAGCGTGTAGGCGCCGATCAGGCCGGTGTAGCCGAGCAGGGTGGCGATGAAGAGGCCGCGCGCGAGCCCGGGGCGCCTCGCGGGCTGGAAGGGCTCGTTGTCGGCGGGGATCCAGCGCCTCAGCCGGGCGTACAGCCAGGGCATGAAGATCGCGGTGATGAGGACGAGCAGGAAGCCGGTGAAGTTGGGGTGCTTGGTCTCGATGCGGACGACCGCGAGGGCGGCGATCATCGGCAGCAGCAGGAGGATGTAGGCGACGCGGTTGGTCCGGCGGAACGACTCGACGACGCCGAGGCCGGGCTCCTGCCGGCGGTTGCGCAGCCAGACCAGGAGGTAGCCGGCGGTGGTGAGGACGATCGAGATCGTGACCGCGAGCAGGACCTGGTAGCGCTGCGGGACGGTCAGGTCGTTCTTGACGATGTAGCGGATCGCCTCGATGTCGCTCAGCGGCCACAGGGCGAGGCCGAAGGCGCTGGCGATCAGGAGGTACAGCAGGCCCCACTGCCAGGCGTTCTGGAAGAAGGCCTGGATCGCCCGCTCGATGCGGGTCTTCGGGATCGGGTCCGGTTCCGGCGCGGAGGGCCGGAGCGACGGATCCTGAGGGTTTTGCGGCGGGTTCACCTGCTCGGGGGTCGTCGGCATCCGTAATCTCTCGCGCTGCGCATAAGCCGCAAAAAGCGGCCGGAGTGTATCAGCGGGCCAGGCGCACCAGCAAGCCGGCGACCTGCGGCCGCCGGTGCGTGGCATTCTGCGCGCCCGCGCCGGCCGAGTTGGGGCACACTCGCGGCGGCCGTCACGGCCAGGCCACGCCCATGCAGCTCTACGTCGTCCGCCACGCCATCGCCGCCGACCCGAGCCCGGAGCGGCCGGACGCGACGCGCCCGCTGACCGCGAAGGGGCGCGAGCGCTTCGAGAAGGCGGTGCGGGGGGCGCGGGGGCTCGGGTGGCGGTTCGACCGGCTGTACCACAGCCCGCTGCTGCGGGCGGTGCAGACGGCGGAGCTGATGCGGCCGCTGCTGGACGGGGGGATGGTGGCGCTGCCGGACCTGGCGAAGGCGCCGGACGAGGAGATGCTGGCGCACCTCGAGGGCGAGCGGGTCGCGGTGGTGGGTCACGAGCCGCACCTGGGCTCGCTGGTGGCGTGGCTGGTGGCGGGCGACGCGGACCGCGGCGAGCGGTTCTGCTTCAAGAAGGGTGGGTTCGCGGCGCTCGCGGGTGAGCTGCGGCCGGGGGCGATGACGCTGCAGGCCCTGGTGGCGCCGAAGTTGTTGCGGCGGCTGGGGTCGCGATAAGGATGGGGCGATGACCGCGGTCACCGACCTGAAGCTCCCGAGCCTGTACATCAACCGGGAGCTGAGCCAGCTCGAGTTCAACCGGCGGGTGCTCGAGCAGGCCAAGGACTCGCGGCTGCCGCTGCTCGAGCGGCTGCGGTTCCTGACGATCTTCAGCACCAACCTCGACGAGTTCTACGAGATCCGGGTGGCGAGCGTGAAGGAGCAGGTCGGGTTCGGCCTGCCGCAGGCCGGCCCGGACGGGCGCAGCCCGCAGGACACGGTGCGCGAGATCAAGGCGCTGGCCCAGCGCCTGGTCAAGGAGCAGTACCAGATCCTTCAGGAGCAGATCCTCCCGGCGCTGGCGCTCGAGGGCATCCGGCTGTTGAAATTAAACACGTGGACGCCCGACCAGTCGGACTGGCTCGAGGCCTACTTCGACCGCGAGATCCTGCCGGTGCTGACGCCGATCGGGCTCGACCCGTCGCACCCGTTCCCCAACATCCAGAACAAGAACCTCAACGTGATCGTGGCCCTGCAGGGGTCCGACGCGTTCGGGCGCGACAGCGGCATCGCGGTGGTGCAGATCCCGCGGAGCCTGCCGCGCCTGGTGTTCCTCCCGCCCGAGGTCGCCGAGTGCCCGCACGGGTTCGCGTTCCTGGCCTCGATCGTGACGACGTTCGTCCGCAAGCTGTTCCCCGGGATGGACGTGATCGGCTGCTACCAGTTCCGCGTCACCCGCGACAGCGAGATGTGGGTGCAGGAGGAGGACGTCGAGGACCTGTTAAATGCGCTGAAGGGCGAGCTGCGGGCGCGGAACTTCGGCGACGCGGTGCGCCTCGAGGTGGCCGAGACCTGCCCGCCGGAGATGTCGGACTTCCTGCTGCAGAAGTTCGGGCTCCACCAGGACGACCTCTACCGCGTCGACGGGCCGGTCAACCTGCACCGACTGGCGACGCTGTACGAGGTGATCAAGCGGCCGGACCTGAAGTTCCCGGCGTTCATCCCGGGGCCCAAGCGGGCGCGCAGCGACGGCGACATCTTCGCCGAGCTGCGGCGCGGGGACATCCTGCTGCACCACCCCTACGAGTCGTTCTCGCTGGTGCTCGAGATGGTGCGCCAGGCGGCCGCGGACCCCAACGTGCTGGCGATCAAGCAGACGCTGTACCGCACCGGCGCGGACTCGCCGATGGCCGAGGCGCTGCTCGAGGCGGCGCGCGCGGGCAAGGAGGTCACGGCGGTGGTCGAGCTGCGCGCGCGCTTCGACGAGGCGGCGAACATCGGCCTGGCGACGCGGCTGCAGCAGGCCGGGGTGACGGTGGTCTACGGCATCGTCAACTACAAGACGCACGCGAAGGTGCTGCTGATCGTGCGCCGCGAGGACGGGCGCCTGCGCCGCTACGTGCACCTCGGGACCGGCAACTACCACTCGGTGACGACGCAGTTCTACTGCGACTTCAGCTACCTGACCGGCGACGAGCAGATCGGCAAGGACGTGCACAACGTGTTCATGCAGCTGACGGGGCTGGGCCAGCCGGCGCAGTTCGGCAAGCTGCTGATGTCGCCGTTCACGCTGATGGACCGCACGGTGGCGATGATCGAGCGCGAGGCCGAGCACGCGCGCCAGGGGCTGCCGGCGCGGATCGTCGCCAAGGTCAACGCGCTGACGGAGACGCGGATCATCGAGGCGCTGTACCGGGCCTCGCAGGCGGGGGTGTCGGTCGACCTGATCGTGCGCGGGATCTGCTGCCTGCGGCCGGGCGTGCCGGGGGTCTCGGAGAACGTCCGCGTGCGCTCGATCGTCGGGCGGTTCCTCGAGCACCACCGCGTGTACTACTTCCTGAACGGGGGGCAGGAGCAGGTCTACTGCGGCTCGGCGGACTGGATGTCGCGCAACCTGCTGCGCCGCGTCGAGACGGCGTTCCCGATCGAGGACGCGAGCCTGCGCGCGCGCGTGGTCCACGAGGGGCTGATGACGTACCTCGCCGACAACGCGCAGGCGTGGGAGCTGCAGTCGGACGGGACGTACGTGCGGACCGCCCCGGGCAACGAGGAGCCGCGGGCGGCCCAGGAGGTGCTGCTGCGCTCGCTGTCGGCCAGCACGCTCGCGGCGCACACGGCGTCGCAGCTCGAGATCATCCTCGTGCGCCAGGATCTGCTCGAGTAGTCAGGCGACGAGCCATGAGGATGTCGGGCTTGCCGAGGCCGTTGGCGTCGGGCATCACGCCGATCACGCTGTAGCCGAGGCGGCGGTAGAAGCCGAACGGGTGGCCGCCGGTGTCCTGCAGGCGGGCGAGGTGGGCGAGCACGTCGGGGTAGAGGTCGACGCCGCCGAGCGAGGTCTGGCCGAGCTCGTCGTCGGTGCCGACGAACAGGGTGTGGATGCCGAGGGCGAGCACGCGGGCCTCGAGGTCCTCGACGAGGGCGCGGCCGACGCCGCGGCGCTCGTGGTCGCGGTGGACGACCAGCGGGTGCAGCTCCCAGATGTGGTTCGGGTAGTGCTCGAGGCCGCCGACCCAGCCGAGCAGGTGACGGCCGCGCACGAACCCGCGGACGATGCGGGCCGGGTCGAGCATGTCGCGCAGGTGGTCGCGGGCCTCGGCGAGCGTCGGCCAGCCCTCGGGCATGCGGTCGACGAGCAGCTCGGCGGCCTGCTCGAGCAGCTCGGGACGGGCGGGGGTGAGGTCGACGATCACGCGCGCATGTTAACCCGCTTCAGGTCCCGGGGAGGCGGAACAGGCCGGACTGGCCGAGGCCGGGCTTGGACATCAGGCCGTTGGCCTGGCGCTCGACGTAGTCCCACAGCAGCTGGGTCTTGGCGGCGTCGCGGAACTTGCGGTCGCTCTCCTTGCGGCCGAGCCACAGCTTGCCGGCGGCGCCGATGTCGGGGGCGGCGGCCAGCCACAGCGGGCCGTCGGCGGCGGCGGCGGCGGACGTGCCGAAGAACCGGGCGGCGAGGTCCTTGCGCAGGCGGGCGAAGCCGCGGGCGTTGCGGTGGAGGCCGGTGCGGACGTTGTTGCCGGGGATGCAGACGTGGACGTTGATGCCGTGGATCGTCATGCGCGGGGCGAGGGCCCACGCGAGCATGCGGATGGCCTGCTGGCTCTGGCGGAAGGCGGTCCAGCCGTCGAAGCGGCGGCGGTCGAACTCGGTGTCCTCGATGTCGAGGTCGCCGGCGGCGTGGCAGGCGAGGTGGATGATGCGGGTCGGCGGGCTCAGCTTCAGCTTGTCGGTCATCAAGCGGTTGAGGATGTGCGGGCCGAGCACGTTGATCATCCAGGTCTTCTCGATGGCGTCCTCGGTCTGCTCGCGGTCCGGGGACCACCAGCCGGACGCGTGGATGACGGCGTCGACCTTCTCGTGGCGCTCGTTGAAGGTGTCGAAGAACTCCTTGATCGAGAGGCGGTGGCTGTAGTCCAGCTTCATGGCCAGGACCCGCAGGCTCTGGGTGGCCGCGGCGATCTCGGCCCGCGCCGCGTCGGCCCGGTCGAGCGCCGGGCCGGCGACGATCACCGTGGCCCCCATCGCGGCGAGGTTACGCGAGATCTCCTTGCCTATGCCTCCGCTGCCGCCTGCGACGATGAATGTCTTCGCAGACAGATCTGCCTTTACCGGGACGATGTTTGCCATGAACGAGCTCCGAACGAACGGCCCGGCAGTATAACAAACCCGCTTCGGCGGCAGTGTGTCCAGGTCGGATCACTGCTCTCGATCACGGTGTGCGTCGATGTCGTCTGTGTCCCAAAGGACAGGTCGAACGTGCACCGACGAGCGTGGGGTCAGCGGGCCGCGACGGAGATGCGGTTGCCGTCGAGCACGCTGCCGTTCTTGGCGGCGATCGCGTCGGTGCCGGCCTGGTCGGTGGTGTACTCGACGCTGCCGGTGCCGAGCGGCGCGCCGTTGCCGTCGTAGTTGATGGCCGCGGTGACGATCGTGCCGAACGGGGCGAAGTTGGTGGTGAGCGAGGCGTTGGTGGTGGTGGCGCTCAGGCCGCCGATGAAGATCTTCTTGGGCATGATCACTTGGTAACACACCCGCCGCGACGGCTGGTACGTGCACAAGCAAGCTCTCGCGGTGCGGTTCTGCGCCGACTCAGCGGCGGCGCGAGCGGGCGCGCAGGGCGGCGGCGGTGAACTCGTCGCGCGGGCGGATCTCCGCCTCGCCGGTCGGGCGGCGCGACAGCTGCGACCACTTGGCCTGGTAGTAGCGGCTGACCTGCTCCCAGTGCTCGAGGCTGCGGAAGCCGGCCGAGACGACGCTGTGCAGGCGGCCCTTGCCGCTCGACTCGCCCTCCTCGATGCGCACCTGACGGGCCCAGAAGGTGTCGGGGTCGTCGATGTCGAGGCCGGCGAGGTCGATGCTCTCGGCCTCGCAGCGGGCGACGAACACCTGGATGTCGGCCCACTCGTCCTCGAGGTTGGCCTGGCCGTCGCGGGTGGAGTCGTCGACGTCGGCGGCGGCCTCGTCCTCCTCCTCGTCGAGCTCGGGGGCGGCCGGACCGGCCGTCTTGCCGGAGCCGAGGGACGGGACCGGCTCGCGCGACAGCCCGAACACCCGGCGGAAGAAGTCGATGATGGCCGTAAAAAATCCCACGCGAGCCTCGGGTCGCGGGCCGACTATACAAAACCGGGGACGGGTTACCTAGCAGGCCGGGAGGGCCGGCGTGGCGGGCGAAAACGATTGGTCACGCGCTCGGACGTCGGGTCAACAGGCCACACATCGCCGGACGCGTGACGGCTGTGCGGGGCGCGTGATGGCTCGCGGGGCGGCGGAGCGCGCGGTTCAACCCGGGCGCGCGGCGAGCTCGGACACCAGCTTGGGGAAGCGCTGGAGGATCTTGCCGGCGTACTTGCCGGTCGGGTAGCGGCGCAGGTACTCGCGGCCGCAGTCGATCGCGTCCTGGATCACGCCGTGCTCGGTGTTCGCCAGCCACAGGCGGTAGCGGGCGAGCTCGGCGTCGGGGTGGCTCGGGGCGCGCTCGAGGAAGCGTTCGAACGCCAGCTTGGCCGCCGGGTAGTCGTTGGCGTAGTCCATGCGGAGGATGCCGATCAGCAGGTGGCCCTCGACCACGTCGGCGTTGTCGCCGTGCTCCGCCATGAAGTCGGTGAAGCAGCGCGCCGACAGGTAGCGGGTGTGCGGCGACTCGTAGAGGCTCTTGCAGCGGGCGAGGGCGGCGAGGCTCTGCTGGCGGCGCGAGGCGCCGGTGTCGTCGACGAGCTTGTCGACCAGCGACTGGCCGTCGTCCTTGGCCGGCGCGCCGGCGTGGGCGGCGCGCAGCGGGCGGACGATCGTCGGCGGCTCGTGCATGAGCGTGAGGGCGGTGATCGAGCCGCGGGCCATCACGTACTCGAGGCGGCGCATGGCTGGCTCATCGGACAGGCCGGGCACGACCCAGCTGGCGGGGATCGTGCCGTCGGCGGAGGGCTCGTCGTCGCGGCGGGCGCCGGCCGTGAGGCGCGCCGCGAGCTGCGGGCTCTCGGCGGACAGGGGCATGGCGACGCGGACGTCGTGGCGGCCGACGTCGGCGTAGGTGCCGCGCTCGAGGTCGAAGCGGTAGCCGGCCTGGACCTCGGCGACGACGGCGTGGTCCTCGGGGCTGCGGACCTCGACCTTGCCGCGGAGCACGGCGACGTCGGTGTGGCCCTCGGCGTCGACCTCGACGGTGAACACGGTGCCGACCACGCGGACGAGGGCGGAGGGCGTGTGGATGTTGAGGACGGGGTCGCCGGGCTCGCGCTCGTAGCGGACGGCGATCACGCCGCGCTCGAGGGCGAGGTCGAAGGTGGTCGGGCTGGCGACGGTCCACTCGATGTCGGTGCCCGGCTCGAAGTTGGCGAGGATGCGGCCGAGGAAGCCGACCTGCAGCGACTGCGCGGGGTCGACGGCGAAGCGGGTGCCGACGGTGAAGGTGTCCGTGAGGACAGGCGGGCCGTCGCCGCGGGCCGAGAGCAGGCCGCTGCCGGCGACGACGCGGCCGTAGTCGACGCGGGCCTTGTGCGGGGCGAACACGGGCTCGGGCTCGACGGCGTCGGCGGGGGCGGGCTCGCCGGCGGGGGGCGCGAGCGCGGCGGACACGCCGGCGCTGGCCTCGTCGGCGGGGCGGTCGTCGCGGTCGGGGAGGGCGAGCGGGATGGCGAGGGCGACGGCGGCGGCCGCGAGCACGACGACGCCGGAGGCCTGGGCGGCGCGCTGGTGCCACGGCTGCGGCTGCTCGCCGGGCACGCGGCGGAGGATCGCCGAGAACTCGCGGTCGCTGGCCGACACGCCGATGCCGGAGGCGGCGGGGTCGGGCCCGCGGTAGACGGCCTCGAGCAGGTTGTGACGACGACGACAGCGCGAGCACGAGCGCAGGTGGGTCAGGTACTGCACCTCGGCGTTGGGGTGCAGGCGATCTCCAAGCGCGAGCTCGGCGTCCTCCTGGCACTCGAGGCAGCCGTAGCGGCTGATCGAGGCGGAGCTCTCCTCGGCCCCGGAGGACCGCGGAGTCGGCTGTGCCTGGTTGTCGTCGTGGTCGATCATGCGGTGGCGAGTTCGTGGAGGCGCTTGCGGGCGCGGGCGAGGCGGTCGCCGACGGTCGACAGCGGCTTGTCGAGGATCTGGGCGATCTCCTGCAGCGTGAGGCCCTCGTAGTGGTAGAAGACGAACACCTCGCGGAGGTCCGGCGCGAGGTGCTGAAGGAGGCGCAGGGCCTCGTCGCGCACGCCGGCGTGGCTGTCCTGCAGGTGGGCGGAGCGACCGCTGAGCCACCACCCGAAGGCCGCCTTGACGCGGTTGCGACGGAAGCGGTGGCGCAGCAGGTTGTGGGTGGTGTTGGTGGTGATGCGATAAAGCCAGGTCGTCAGCGTCGAGTTGGCCTTGAAGGTCGCGAGGGCGGCGAAGGCCCGGGCGAAGATCGTCTGCACGAGGTCGTCGATCTCCGAGTCGGGGCCGAGCAGGCGGTACAGGTGGCCGCGGACCTGGGCCTGGTGGGCGTCGTAGAAGTCGCGCAGGGCCCGACGATCGCCGGCCCGCGCCTGCGAGAGCATGATCTGCTCGGCCGCGCTGAGGTACTCGACCGGGCGCGCGTCGGCGGCGGCGACTTCGGCGGGTGCGTCGAAGGTCCCCGAGGCGGCCGGGCTCAGTGCGGGTAGCTTGCGCTCCATGGCGGCGGAACCGGTCCAGCATACCGGAGTGGCTCTGCTTGGCGAGGGGTTACACTGTCGCCTTGCTGCCGGCGGACCTCGAGGGTTGGCGACTCGCGTACTGGCGGCGGCCGTTCGTCCGGTCGGCCTGCGCGGCGATGGCCGAGAAGTACGCGGCGCTGGCGGTGCTCGAGGGCTTGCCCGCGGGCGCCGAGCAGGACGCGGCGCTGCGGGCGGCGGCGCTGCGCTGGCCGGGCTGCCTGCGAGAGTCGCAGCTGGCCGGCCCGGCGCGCCGCGCGGAGCGGGGGCTGTGGGCCGCGGCGGGCGCGGCGGGTCCGGAGCGCGCGCGGGCCGAGTGGCGGGCGGACGGGCACGAGGCGGTGGTGCTGTGGTCCGACCTGCACCTGCTCCTGGGCGACGTGCGCCGCTGGAGGTCGCGGGGCGGGCGCGGCGAGCAGCTGGAGGCGTTCGTCGGCTGGTTGCGGGGAGATGAGGAGTCGGGGGCGCGCTGGCCGGACGCGGCGCTGCTGGCGGCGACGGGGGGATCGCGCGTGCGGGTGCGGCAGGCCTACGGGTGGCTGGCGGCGCAGGCGGGGCTGGGCCTGGCGGAGCTCAATTGGCGGCTGTTCGCCCGTGCGGGGCCGTGGGACCGAAGGCCCGGCGATCCGGCGGGGAGTGCTTGAGATCTCTCGGTTTTTCGGCCTACCATCGGCCCCCTCCGCGGGGATCTGCCGTGACCAAATCCGAACTCATCGAACGCATGGCCGATACGGCGAAGTTGACCAAGGGCCGCGCCGAGCTGGTGGTCACCACGATCTTCGACGCGATGATCGGCGCGCTCCGCCGCGGCGAGGGCATCGAGATCCGCGGGTTCGGCAGCTTCACGGTGCGCCAGTACAAGAGCTACGAGGGTCGTAACCCGCGCACCGGCGACGCGGTCCACGTGGCGCCGAAGCGGCTGCCGTTCTTCAAGGTGGGCAAGGAGCTGCGCGCGCGGGTGAACGCCGGGATCACGCCGGCGGAGATCGCCCAGGCTTCGGAGGCCCCGGCGCGCAAGGCGACGCCGCAGGAGCGGCCGGCGGCGGCGGCGACGAGCGGGCGACGCACGCCGCGGGCGCGCGACGAGAACCTGTCCGAAGACGTGATCTGATCCGAGCCGGCGACGCGCGGGCGGCGGGACGATCGGCGGAGTCCGCTCGCGGGCGATCGGGGGGCGGGACGATCGGCGGCGGTGGGCGGGCGCGAGGAGTTCGCTCGCGGCGATCGGGGGGCGGGACGATCGGCGGCGGTGGGTGGAGTTCGCTCGCGGGATCGGGGGGCGGGACGATCGGCGGCGGTGGGCGGTCGAGCGCGGCGGGCTCGCGGGCGGCGATCAGTCGGCGGGGCGCAGGCGGCCGGTGCGGGTGTCGAGGTGCACGCGCGTGCCGGGGGCGAGGCCGGTGCAGCCGCGGCAGCCGATCAGGGCGGACAGGCCGAGCTCGCGGGCCATGAGGGCGGCGTGGCTCATGGCGCCGCCGTGCTCGCAGCAGACGGCGCGGATCTCCAGGGCGTGGAGGGCGACGGCGGCCTGGGCCGTCAGGGCGGGGATCGCGAGCACGGCGCCCGGCGGGAGCGGGTCGGCGAGCAGGTCGGCGAGGTCGCGGCGCGGGTGCAGCGGGCCGCTCGCGGGCGGGCCGATGGCGAGGCCCTGCAGGTAGGTGCGTGCGGCGGGCGGGACGGGCAGGCCGTTTAATAATTGGAGCGGCGGGTAGAGCTCGGCCTCGCGGGTGTGGGCGGCCCGGCGCTCGCCGAGGTCCGTGAGGCCGTCTGCGCGGCGGAGGGCGGCGGCGAGGGCCTCGGGGGGGAGCAGGAAGACGTCGTCGCCGAGCTCGAGGAGGGCGCCGGCGCGCAGGTAGAGGCGGCGCAGCGGGGCGAGTCCGAGGGCGAACAGGTGGTCGTCGAGCTCGCGCAGGAGGGCGGGGACGTCGGCGGGGTCGGGGGTGGTCGTTGGGACAGGTACTTTGGGAAAGGTCGGAAGGGACAGGTCGGAGAGCGCGGGGGCGGCGATGTCCCAGGCGGCGGGCAGGACGTCGAGGTGGTCCTCGCGGTCGTGCAGGCACAGCGGGGTCGCGTGCGGGGGGGCGGGCGCGGAGGACCTGCCGGCGGGGCGGAGGGTCGCGTAGGTGGCGAGGATCTCGAGCAGGTGATCGCAGGCGCGGGGGAGCAGGGTGACGAGGGCGTCGCGGTCGGCGCGGGCGAGGTCGAGGTCCCAGGCGGCGAGCCAGGCGCGGGCGGCGGGGATGTGACGGGTCCGCAGGGCGGCGAGGGCGGCTTCGGGGGTGAGGTCGGTGGTGTGAAGCGCGGTGGGGGCGGGATGAGAGTCGAGGGGGTGAGAGTGGATATTGTGCGGTGAGGTTGGGGCGGGATGAGAGTCGAGGGGGTGAGAGTGGATGTCGTGCGGTGAGGAGGTTTCGGGGTGAGAGTCGAGGGGGTGGAGGCCGTGGGGTCGGGGGGCGGCGGGAGGAGGGTCGATGGGCGTGTCGGCGGTGGGTCGGGTGCGGGTGGGCTCGTAGAGCCATCCGGCGAGCACGCGGGCGGTGACGAGGTCGGGGCGCGCGGCGGCGAGGAGGCGGACGAGGCCGGCGTGGGCCGGGGAGAGCGGGGCGGGGTTGTGCTCGGCGTCGAGGGTCCACAGGCCGGGGAGGGCGCGTGACAGCGGGGCGCCGAGCGAGCGCGCGGCGGCGGCTTCGAACGCGGGCCAGTCGGGGTGCAGGGGGCGCGTGAGCGGGCGCGCCTGAACGATCCAGACGGCGCCGTTCGTGTCGGCCGCGAGCTCGAGGTCGAGGCCGTGCGGGGTCGGGGGCAGGGCCGCGGTCACGCGCTCGCACACAGGGACGATCGCCGCGCGGAGGTCGTCGGGGAGGAGGTCGAGCGGGCCGGCGAGGAAGGGGGTCGTGCCGGCGGCGAGTGGTTCGGAGGCGAGGTCGTGAGGTTCGGGGGCGAGGTCGAGGGTGGGCGGAGTTTCGGTGACGGGGTTGCGAGGCGGTTCGGGAGGGCGAGGCGGTTCGGTGGCGGGGTTGCGAGGAGGTTCGGGAGAGCGAGGCGGTTCGGGGGCGGGGTTGCGAGGAGGTTCGGGGGGGCGGGGAGGTTCGTGGTGGTGGGTCGGGTGGAGCTCGGCGTGGCGGACGAGGGCCTGGGCGATGACGGCGAGCCAGGGGCCCTCGATGTGGCGCTGGATGAGGACCTGGGCGCGAGGGTCGGGGCCGAGGTGGGCCTGCAGCCAGGGGTCGGCGAGGTTCTGGCGGATCCGGGCGAGGGCGCGGTGGACCGCGGGCTCGTCGACGCAGCCGGCGATCGAGGCGCCGAGGCCGGCGGCGGCGGTCGTCGTCGTGTCCTCGGCGAACAGGGCGGTGCGGACGATGACCGGGCCGATTTTTAATAAGGTGGCGACGGCGGACCAGGCGGCGCGGTCGCGGTCGTCGGGGTCGCGGAGGACGACGCCGTCCGGGACCGGGAGGCCGGCGGCGTGGAGGTGGTGGAGCGCGGCGATCTTGGGCGCGAGCGGGTGCGTGGTCGGGGCGCCGAGCTGCACGCGCGTACTCTAGCGGTCATGCGCGTGGTAGAGGGGGCCGGTGCGCGGGGCAGAGCAATTGCCGGGGCCGCCGCTCGACGAGTGGCTGGTGCACGTGTTGCGCGACGCGCCGCGGGTGGCGGTGGTGATCGGGCGGGGCGTGCGGGCGGAGCTCGGCGGTCCGGTGCTCGCGCTGGCGGCGGCCCGCGGGTGGGGGCGATCGGTGGATGAAGTGGACGCGCTGGTGGCCACGCAGGTGCTCGGCGACGCGGAGGTCGTGGAGGAGGTCGGGCGGGCGGCCGCGACGGTGGTGCCTGGCGGGCTGGTGATCGAGCTGGGCCACGCGCCCGGGCTGCGGCCGTGGCAAATTTTCAAGAAATTGCTGCTGCGGCGGCGGCGACGCGGGCCGCGAGGGGCGGCGGAACTGCGGGCGCAGGCGTGGCTGGGGTTCGGGCTGTACGCGGTCGAGCAGTGGGCGCCGGTCGACCTGCCGCAGGTGCTGGTGACGAGCGGGCGGCGGCGGGTGATGCCGCGACGCGGGGATTGAGGCGGCGCCGACGAGGTGAGGCGTCGGAGTCGAGGTGACGGGCGGGCGGCGGCGTGCGATACCGCGGGGATGAACGGGCCGCTGGGGGAGATCAACCTGTTCGTCGAGGTCGACGACGACCGCTACGCGGAGCCGGTGCAGCGAATTTTTAAACGCATCGGTGAGCCGGTGCGGGTGGTGGCGGTCGACCTCGAGGGCGAGGGGGCGCGAGCCGTACGCGGGCTGGGTGCGGTCGACGGCGAGGTGGTGGTGGGGCCGGCGTTCGCGTGTGCGGTCGAGGACAGCGGGTCGGGGGTGGCGTGGCTGGTGTACGGCGGGTCGCTCGGGGTGTGGGTCGGCGAGGGAGAGGGCGTGCCGTCGCCGGACGCGCGGGGGGCGGTGTTCGACGCGTTCTTGTTGGTCGAGCGGGCGGCGCTGGTCGAGGGCTGAGGCGCGGCGCCCGCTGGTGAGCTCGTGGGTGTGGTCGCGGGGAGGCTGGGGCGCGGGTGGGCGCGCGGGGCGGATTTCGGGTCAGGCGAGGGCGACGGCGCGGTCCCAGGCGCGGCGGAGCTGGTCGCGCTGGGGGGTGGAGGCGGTCGGGTGGAAGCTGCGGTCCTCTTGCCAGGCGCGGGCGAGGGCTTCGGTGTCGCGCCAGAGGCCGACGCCGAGGCCGGCGAGGGAGATGGCGCCGAGGGCGGTGGCCTCGAGCATGGTCGGGCGCGCGAGCGGGACGCCGAGGAAGTCGGCTTGCATCTGCATGAGGAGGTCGTTGGCGGCGGCGCCGCCGTCGACGCGGAGCACGCGGAGCGGGGCGCCGGTGTCGGCCGACATCGCGTGCAGGAGGTCGGCGATCTGCAGGGCGATGCCCTCGAGGGCCGCGCGGGCCAGGTGGGCGCGGGTGGTCCCGCGCGTCAGGCCGGTGATGAGCCCGCGGGCATAGGGGCGCCAGTGCGGGGCGCCGAGCCCGGCGTGGGCGGGCACGAGGGTGACGCCGCCGCTGTCGTCGACGCTGCGGGCGAGGGCCTCGATCTCCGAGGCTTTGGTGATGATGCCGAGGCCGTCGCGCAGCCACTGCACGACCGCGCCGGCCATGAAGGCGCTGCCCTCGAGGCAGTAGGTGGTGCGCTCGCCGAGCTGCCAGCCGACGGTGGTGAGCAGGCCGTGCTGCGAGGGGACCGGGCGCTCGCCGGTGTTGAGCATGACGAAGGCGCCGGTGCCGTAGGTGCACTTGGCCTCGCCGACGGCGAAGCAGGCCTGGCCGAACAGGGCGGCCTGCTGGTCGCCGGCGATGCCGTGGATCGGCGTGCCGTCGGGCAGGCCGGGCACGCCGCGGGTGGTGGCGAAGCGGGCGGTGCACGGCAGGACCTCGGGGAGGATGGCGGCGGGCACGCGCAGGAGCTCGCAGAGCTCGGGGTCCCAGCCGCCGCCGGCGAGCGGCCACAGCAGGGTGCGGGAGGCGTTGCTGGGTTCGGTGACGTGGGCCTGGCCGCCGGACAGGCGCCACACGAGGAAGGTGTCGATGGTGCCGGCGGCGAGCTCGCCGGTGCGGGCGCGCGCGCCGGGCACCTGGTCGAGGACCCAGGCGAGCTTGGTCGCGGAGAAGTAGGGGTCGAGCACGAGGCCGGTGCGGGCGCGGACCAGGGGCTCGTGGCCGCCGGACTTCAGGGCCTCGCAGACGCCGGCGGTGCGGCGGTCCTGCCAGACGAGGGCGCGGTGGATCGGTGCGCCGGTGCTGCGCTCCCACACGAGGCTGGTCTCGCGCTGGTTGGTGATGCCGATGGCGGCGACGCGGCGCCCGGCGGCGGCGGGCAGCACGTCGGCGATGGTCGCGAGGACCGACCGCCACAGCTCCTCGGGGTCGTGCTCGACCCAGCCGGGCTGGGGGAAGTGCTGCGGGAATTCGCGGGTGGCGCGCGCGACCACCCGGAGGTCGGCGTCGACGAGCAGACAGGTGGTGCCGGTGGTGCCCTGGTCAACCGCGAGGATGAGGTCGGTCATGCGGGCCGACGCTACCACCGAGCGCCGCGCGGGCGAAACCGACGACCTCGCGGCAGACCTCGTCGCGGTCGAGGTCGTCGCCGACGATGTGGAACGACCGCGGCAGCACGACGCGGCGCACGCTGCTCGCGGACACGGCCTGGGCCACGCGCTCGCTGTCGGCGGGCGGGGCGGTGTGGTCGTAGCGGCCGTGGAGGAGCAAGAGCGGGGCGGTGATGTGGGCGAGGCGGGCCCGGACGTCGCGCTGGAGGTCGGCGAGGCCGGCGATCGCGGCGTAGGGGAACACGCGCAGGCTCGGGCTCTGCTGACCCCGGGCGAAGATCCGCACGTCGACGGCGCGCTTGGGGAAGTGGCCGACGAACCGCCGGTAGTCGCGGTGGAGCGCCGCCAGGCCGCGGGCGAGCGCGGCCTGCCAGGCGGGCAGCTCGAGGAACACCGAGATCGAGGCGACGCCGGCGACGTGCGGCCGCTGGACCGCAGCCAGGCGCAGCGCGAGCAGGGCGCCCATCGAGAAGCCGACCACGGCGATCGGTCCGTCGGCGGCGAGCTGCAGCAGGACCTCCTCGGCGGACGCGTACCAGTCGCGCCAGGACGCGGCGGCGAGGCGCTCGGGGTCGTCGTGACCGGCGAGCAGCGGGGCTCGCACGGCGAAGCCGCCGGCGTGCAAGGCGTCGGCGATCGGGCGGACCTCGGCGGGCGTGCCGGTGAGGCCGTGGAGCAGCAGGACGCGCCGCGGTCCGTCGCCGAGGGCGACGCTGGCGCGTGCTTCGACCGGCACCGGAGGCACCGGACCACGTTATCACCGGATGGATGGGGGAATTTGGGGCGCTGCGGCCGCGAATTCGAGAGATCTCGTCCGCGGGATCGCAGGCGCGGAATCGGGCGAAAAACCGGCCCGGCGATCACTTCGAGGGGCGCTCCCCGCGGGCGCCGGAGCGGGGCCCCGCGGGGCCCTGGGACAAGTCAAATTTTTGTAGCCAATTCAAAGGCTTAAGCGGTGACGTCAGGACCGGCTGCGCGGTCGACGCGGCCGCTCAATTCACACCAATGACCTATCAAATCCATATCACTAACACTCACTTACATATATCTGAGGCAGGGTGATGTCGTTGACGAAGGCCTTGCCCGGGCCGAGAATGTGTAGGACCCATTGCGAGTGGCCGTGCCGATGACCGCGACCTCCAACCAGCCGATGACCCCGCCTGACGCCGTAACAGCGGCGAACGCGGGCGGCGAGCGCGTCGCGAGCGGCGAGGCTTCTTCATCCACTCCTTCAAGTCCTGCTCCTTCGGTCACGGTGGTCGAGGCGCCGAAGCCCGACAAGTCGGAGGTGAAGGAGCCGAGCAAGCGCGGCAAGAAGGCGGGCGGCGGCGAGGGCAAGGCGGAGAAGGGTCCGATCCAGCCCAACAACGTCCGCAAGCTGCGGCAGGCGGCGATGATGAGCAAGGCCGAACTCGCGCGACGGGCCGGCGTCAGCCCGCTGACGATCGACCGCGTCGAGGCCGGCATGCCGTGCCGCATGGACACGAAGCGGAAGATCCTCGAGGCGCTGGGGCTGAGCCCGTCGGCGCGCGAGCAGGTGTTCGGCCCGGACATCGACCAGGGCTGACGCTCCGAGGCCAAAGGCCCCATGGCGAGACACTGCATCGGGCTCGACATCGGCTCGACCGCGATCAAGCTCGTGCAGCTGCGTCCCGGCCGCAACGGGCACGCGCTGGAGCGCTTCGGGGTGCAGCCGGTGCCGGCTCGCGCGATCGTCGACGGCGCGGTGGCCCAGCCCGAGCGGGTGGTCGCGGCGCTGCGCGAGCTGGTGGCGCGCACGGGGCCTCGCGGGCGCGACGTGGCCCTGGCGGTCACCGGCAACGGGGTGATCGTCAAGCGGATCAGCGTCCCGCGGCTCGAACCGGCGGCGTTCGCCCAGCAGGTCGAGTGGGAGGCGCGGCAGATCGTGGCCCCGCGCTCGCGTGACGACGTGCTCATCGACCACACGCCGCTCCGGCAAAACCCCATGACCGGCGAGGTCGAGGTCCTGCTGGTCGTGGCCAAGAAGGACCTCGTCGGGCAGTACACGCGGGTCGTGCAGGACGCGGGCCTGCGGCCGGTGGTCGTCGACGCGACCGCGTTCACCCTGCAAAACTGCGTCGAGGCCAGCCTGGGGCTGACCCAGGGCGAGACGCTCGCGGTCGTCAACGTCGGCGCCACGGCCTCGACGATCTGCATCATCGTCGAGGGGATGCCGGCCTACGGGCGTGACCTCAGCTCCGGCGGGCACTCATACACCGACGCGCTGGCGCGCAGCTTCGGGCTCGGCGAGGAGGAGGCCGAACGCATCAAGCGCGGCGAGCAGCCGCCCGACGACCCGCTGCTGTTCGAGCGCACGATGCACCAGGTGTCCGAGGCGATCGCGGCCGAGGTCCACCGCTCGCTGATGTTCTTCCTCGGGTCGGTCAACGACAACTCGCCGGCGCGCATCGTGCTCGCCGGCGGGTCGGCGCTGGTGCCCTCGCTGCGCCCGGCGCTGGCCGAGCGCTCGCGCCTGCCGGTGGCCCTGCTCGACCCGTTCGCGCGCGTGCAGGTCGACCCGCGGCGCGTCGACCTGGCGGCGCTGCGGACCTGCGCACCGATCGCGGCGGTGGCGTTCGGCCTGGCCCTGCGCGCGGAGGGCGACTCGCCGTGATCCGCGTCAACCTGTTGCCGGCCGCGGCAAGGCGGCGCCGTCGGCGGCAGCCGGTCCGCGAGGGCGTGATCCTGGGCGCGATGAGCCTCGGCTGGGCCGTGCTGATCAGCGTCGGCTACCTGTGGATCGACGCGACCGAGGACGAAGTGGCCGAGCGCCGCGCCCGGGCCCTGGACCTGCAGGCCGAGCGCGACCGGCTCGAGACCGGCGAGTCGGCGCTGGCGCTGCGCCAGGAGCAGCTGCGGGCCCGCCAGGAGGCGCTGTCGCGGCTGCAGGGCGGGCGGCGCTCGCCGACGCCGTGGCTGGCGGCGGTGGCCGGGGCCGTCGCGGGCGATCCAGGCGCCTCGCCGTTCGCCGGCGAGGCCGAGCCGGCGGTCCGCCTGCGCGAGCTGCAGGCCGCGGACGACCGCCGCTGGCGCGTGGTCGGGACGGCCCGCGACGTCGCGGCGCTCACCGCTCTGCTGCGCCGGCTGAAGGACCACCCGGGCGTCGCCGCGGTCGCGCCGGCGGAGTACGCTCGCGGGCCCGCAGGCGAGCTGTCGTTCCACCTCGTCGTGACCGCCCGGGAGTGACCGCGCATGACCGCCCGCTCGTTCCCTCTCACGCCGCTGCAGACGTTCCTGGTCTGGCTGCTGGTCGCGAGCGTGGCCGCGGGCGTGTGGTACGCGGTGTTCTACACCACGGCCGAGGACGAGTGGCAGTCGGCGAACAACGAGCTGGCGGCGGCGCAGGCCGCCCTCGACGCCCGCCACGCGCGGCGCGAGGAGGTCCGCCGGTACGTGGTCCAGCAGGAGGCCGACGAGGCGGCGCTCGCGGCGGCGCTGGCCGGCATCCCCGGCGGCGACGGGCGCCACGAGGACGCGCTGCTGCTCGAGCTGCCGGCGCTGGCGGAGGCGTCGGGGCTGGTGATCGAGCAGTGGCGCCCGCGGTCCGACGAGGTCGAGGTGCGGGACACGGCGCGGCCGGGCGGGCCCGAGCTGGTGTGGGCGCCGGTCGAGGTCGAGGCGCGCGGCGGCTGGGCGGCGCTGCACGGGTTCGTCGAGCGGGCGCTGGCGCTGCCGCAGATCGTCGCGGTCGACCTGCGCGAGGTCCGGGCCGACGCGGACACGCTGGTGTGGCGGCTGGTGATCCGCGTGGCCCGGCTGGCCGCGCCGACCGGCGCGCAGGAGGGGGCTTGAGCGGGCCGGGGCGGCCGGTGTTCCTCACCGGCATGATGGGCGCGGGCAAGTCGACGGCGGCGCCGCTGCTGGCGGCCGCGTGGGGCGCGACGTGGGTCGACCTCGACACGCGGATCGCCCGCATCTTCGGGGCGCCGATCGCCGCGCTGTTCGCTCGCGGCGAGGCGCAGTTTCGCCGGCAGGAGCGCGAGGCCCTCGCCTCGCTGATCGCCGAGCCGGGGTTCGTGCGCCGCAGCGTCGTGGTCGCGACCGGCGGGGGTGTGGTCATCGACCCGCACAACCGCGCGATGATGCGGAGCGTCGGGCGCGTGGCGCTGCTGCGGGTGGCGCCAGAAGTGCTGGCCGAACGGTTGTCCGCGGACGAAGGGCGCGCGCGGCCGCTGGTCGCCGCGCTGAGTGGACACGAACTGCGGGCGCGTCTGCTCGAGGTCTGGACGCAGCGTCGGTCTGCCTATGAAGAAGCAGATGTGGTTGTCGACGCGGAGGGATCGCCGCAAGATGCTGTCCACAAGCTGCGAGCGGCGCTCGAGGTTTGCACATGACGGAGTCCAGCCCAGGCAAGGCGAAGCGACCACGACCGCTGGTCCTCGACGTCCACGTGCCGGCGGAGAGCCGCAGCTATCCGGTGTTGATCGGCCGCGGGGCGGCGTCGCGGCTGGGCACCGAGCTGCAGCAGCGGCTCGGCGCGCCGGGGGCCACGGTGGCGCTCGTCTCGGACCAGATGGTGTTCGCCCACCACGGCGCGGCGATCCAGCACAACCTCGAGGCGGCCGGGTTCACGGTGCTGCCGATCGTCGTGCCCGCGGGCGAGGCCTACAAGACCATGCCGACGCTGCTCACCGCGCTCGACGCGATGATCGGCGGCGGCATGGGTCGACGCGACGCCGTGGTCGCGCTCGGCGGCGGGGTGATCGGAGATCTCTCCGGCATGGCGGCGGCGCTGTTCATGCGGGGGATCCCCGTCGTCCAGTGCCCGACGACCTTGCTCGCGCAGGTCGACGCCTCGGTCGGCGGTAAGGTCGCGGTCGACCTCCCGGCGGGCAAGAACATGGTCGGGGCGTTCCACTTCCCGCTGTTCGTGCTCGTCGACCCCGAGCTGCTGGCCACCCTCGCGGACCGCGAGTTCGTGCAGGGCCTCGCCGAGATGGTGAAGCACGCGCTGCTGTTCTCGCCGGACCACCTGACCGACATGCTGGCGGCGGCCGACGCGATCCACGCCCGCAACTTCGACGTCATCGCCCCGCTGGTGGCGACGTCGGTCGGCTTGAAGGCCGCCTGCGTCGGGCGTGACCCGTGGGAGCAGGGCGAGGCGGGCAAGGGGCGGGTGCTGCTCAACCTCGGGCACACGGTCGGGCACGCGATCGAGGCCGCGTCGAACTACACGGTGCCGCACGGCGAGGCGGTCGCGCTCGGGCTGCGGGCGGCGGCGCGGATCTCGGAGCGCAAGGCGGTCGCGGAGGCGGGCCTCGAGCAGCTCGTGACCGCGGCGCTGACCCGCTTGCGCTTGCCGACGGATCTCGACGAATGGTTGACCGGCGAGCGCGGGGCGGCGGTCGAGAAGGCGATCCTCCTCGACAAGAAGCGCGCCGCGGGCACGGCCAGCTATGTCGCGCTCGCCCGCGTCGGCGAGCCGTTCGTGCTGACCCTGCCGCTGCGTGAGATCATGGGATTGTTGCGGCAGCGGCCGTCCGGGCCGGCGCCGGTCGCAGACTCGTGAAGCCGAGGGGGGCTCGTCGCGGGCCCCTCGCCGCGCGCACCGTGAAGCGGCGAGCGCGGTGCTTTTTGCGCGGAGGGCGCAGGCGAACGAGGTCAAGTGTCTTGCCAGGACAGCGGCGGTCTGCCAACCTGCACCGGCGCGAACCCCTAGCGCCCGGCTGGAGACCATGATCGGAGACACCCTCAAGTCCATCGTCGACAAGATTCCCGGCGCCAAGGCCGCCGTGCTCATGGGCCTCGACGGCTATGCCGTGGAGAAGTACGTGGGTGACGACCAGTTCGGGGACATCGAGAACGTCTCCACCGAGTTCATCGAGATCCTGAAGGCCTCGCGGGCCCTCGATCTCGGGGCGGTGTCCGACATCACCGTGAAGGCGGAGCGCGGCACGCTGCTCGCTCGCTTCCTGTCCGAAGGTTACTTCGCGGTCGTGCTGATGGCCGACAACAGCAACTTCGGCAAGGGCCGCTGGGTGCTGCGCACGGCGTCCAACGATCTGCTCGCCAACCTGTGAGCGAGTCGCCTCAGGCCGACGCGAAGCGGTCGGTTCGGGTCCTGGTAATCCACGGCCCGAACCTGAATTTGCTCGGTGAGCGCGAGCCGGGCATCTACGGCGCCGGCACGCTCGCCGAGCTCGACGCGTCGCTGCAGGCGCTGGCCGATCGACTCGGGGTCACGCTGACGATCCGGCAGTCGAACAGCGAGTCCGAGATCCTCGAATGGGTGCAGTCGGCCCGCCCCGGTCAGCTGTCCGCGCAGGACGGCATCGTCATCAACCCCGCGGGATACACCCATACGAGCGTGGCGATCCACGACGCGCTGCGGGCCGTGAGCATCCCTGTGGTCGAGGTGCACCTGAGCAACCTCTACCGGCGAGAATCTTTTCGCCACGAATCGGTGACTGGCGTAGCATGTGCCGGGATCATCATGGGCCTGGGCCACGACTCCTATCTCCTGGCCCTGCGGTACCTGTCCGGGCGGCTGACGGCAGTCGAGACCGCGAAGTGAACCACGGAGCATCGATGTCCGATCCACGGGACAACCAGGGCTTGCCGGACTTGCGGTACATCCGCGAGCTCGCCAAGGTCTTTCGACAGTTCGAACTCGACGAGCTCGAGATCGAGAACGGCGACCAGCGGGTGCTGCTGCGCCGCAGCGACTTCCCGGCGCGACCCGCCGGCGAGTGGCAGCCGGCGCCCGCCGCGGGCCAGGCCGCCCCGCCGCCCGCCGCGCCGACGCCCGCGGCCGCGCAGCCGGCCCCCGCCGCCGCGCCCGCGGCCGCGGAGACGTTCATCACCTCGCCGTTCGTCGGCACGTTCTACCGCTCGACCAACCCGGACTCGCCGCCGTTCGCCGAGGTCGGCAAGAAGGTCGAGCGCGGCCAGACGCTGTGCATCGTCGAGGCCATGAAGCTGTTCAACGAGCTCGAGGCCGAGTTCCCGTGCGTGATCGAGGCGGTGCTCATCGAGAACGCCCAGCCGGTCGAGTACGGGACGCGGCTGTTCCGGGTGCGCAAGCTGTGACCGTCGAGATCCGCAAGGTCCTGGTCGCCAACCGCGGGGAGATCGCCCTGCGGATCATCCGCGCGTGCCGCGAGCTCGGTCTGAAGACCGTCGCGGTCTACTCGACGGCCGACGAGCACGCGCTGCACGTGCGCTTCGCCGACGAGGCGGTGTGCATCGGCCCGGGCCAGGCGGCGCAGAGCTACCTCAACATCAAGCACATCATCGCCGCCGCCGAGCTGACCGGCGCCGACGCGGTCCACCCCGGCTACGGCTTCCTGGCGGAGCGGGCCGAGTTCGCCGAGGTCGTGCAAAAGTGCGGCATGACCTTCATCGGCCCCGACCCCATCCACATGGAGGTCATGGGCGACAAGGTCAAGGCGCGCCAGAAGATGGAGGCCTCGGGCGTGCCGGTGCTGCCGGGCACCGGCGTGCTGCAGTCGGCGGCCGAGGCCGTCGCCGCCGCCGAGCGCATCGGCCTGCCGGTAATTTTGAAGGCGTCGGCGGGCGGCGGCGGGCGCGGCATGAAGATCGTCCGCGACATCAAGTCGCTGCCGCAGACGCTCGACACGGCCCAGGTCGAGGCCTTCAAGGCGTTCGGCTGCGGCGACATGTACCTCGAGCGCTACGTGACGAGCCCGCGGCACGTCGAGGTGCAGATCGTCGCCGACAAGTTCGGCGACTGCGTGCACCTGCTCGAGCGCGAGTGCTCGGTCCAGCGGCGTCACCAGAAGGTGATCGAGGAGGCGCCGTGCTCGGCTTTGAGCGACGAGCTGCGCCAGCAGATGTGCGCCGCGGCCGTCGCCGCCGGCAAGGCGATCGGGTATCACTCGCTCGGCACGGTTGAATTTCTGCTCGATGGCGACCGCTTCTACTTCATGGAAATGAACACGCGGGTGCAGGTCGAGCACTGCGTGACCGAGATGATCACCGGCCTCGACCTCGTGCAGGAGCAGATCCGGCTGGCCTGCGGCGAGCCGCTCGGACACCTGGCGACCATGACGCGGGGCGGCGACGGCCCCGACGGCGTGTTTCGTCCGCGGGGCCACGCGATCGAGTGCCGGATCAACGCCGAGGACCCGGTCTCGTGGATGCCGCGGCCGGGGACGATCTCCGCTCTGCACTTCCCGGGTGGCTTCGGCGTCCGGGTCGACAGCCACTGCTACCAGGGGTACACGGTTTCGCCCCACTACGACTCGATGGTCGCCAAGATCATCGTGCACGCCCCCGACCGCCCCCGGGCCATCCAGCGCATGCGGCGGGCCCTGGGCGAATGCGTGATCGAAGGGATCTCCACCAACCTGCCCCTGCACCGCTGGTTGCTGAAGCAACCGGCCTTTGTCAGTGGTAAATACGATACCCACTTCCTCGAGGCCTCCGTCGACCCGGAGGCGATCCAGGCCGAGAGCGACGGCGATTCGGCTTAGTCCATCGAGGGCACCGAGATCCAGAAAGGCTGAGCAGCGCGGGTGGCGTTCAACCGGGAAAAGGCGATGACGGCGGCCGCGAAGTTCGCGGCGAAGGGGCAGCACGACCGTGCGGCCAAAGAGTACGTCACGATCATCGAGGCCGACCCGGCCGACCTGCGCTCGTGGCTGCTGCTGGCCGAGGCGCTGGCCAACGCCGGCGACAAGGCCGGGGCGATCGAGCGCTACATCCACGTCGGCAAGCACTACGCCGACGCCAACGAGGGCCAGAAGGCCATCGCGGTCTACCGCAAGGTGCTCGCGCTCGACGCCAACCGGCTCGACGTGCAGAGCCGCATCGCCAGCATCTACAACGGCCTCGGGCGCATCAACGACGCCGTCGCGGCCTACGAGTTCGTGGCCCAGGCGTACTTCCAGTCGGGCCAGATCGCCGAGGGCCTCGAGGGCTTCCGCATGGTCGCGGAGCTCGAGCCCGGGGCCGTCGGCAAGCGCCTGCGCCTGGCCGAGCTGTACTCGCGTGAGGGGATGGTCGCGCAGGCGGTCGAGCACTTCAGGCTGGCCGCGGAGCGCCTGCTCGCCGACCGCCGGACCGACGACTACATCCGCGTGGCCGAGCGCCTCATCTATCACAAGGAGGACGACCTGCCGGTCCTCCGCTCGCTCGCGCAGATCTACCTGAAGCAGGGCGAGAACCGGCGGGCCCTCGTCAAGTTGAACGCGCTGCTGCGGGCCGCCCCGGCCGACGCCGAGGGCCTCGAGCTGCTCGGCGACACGTTCGTCGCCATCGGCAAGGTCGACAAGGCGGTCAGCGTGGTGATGGAGCTGGCCCGCGAGCAGCGCAAGGGCGGGCGCAAGGCCAAGGAGACGGCGGCCCGCGTGCTGCGCAAGGCGCTGGCGTGGAGCCCCGAGAACGCCGAGGACATCAAGAAGATCATCGGCGAGGTCGAGGCGGAGATCGCCGCGCTCCCGGTGGATCCGAAGGACAGGGATGAGGACATCAGCCTCGACGTCGACGTCGTCGAGGAAGAAGACAAGGACCTCGACCTCGATGTCGACGTGGTCGAAGATGAAGAACGCAAGGTCGAGGAGGTACCCTCCCGCCCTTTCGCTCCCGTGGGCGCCAACGTGGCGCCCGGAGCCGCTGAGGTCCTTGAGGACAACGTCGGCGACGTCGAGAAGGTGCTCCTCGAGGCGCGCGTCTACGTCAAGTACAAGATGTACGAGCACGCGCTCGGCCACCTCGACCTGGTGTTCCTGCGCGACGCCAACCACACCCCCGCGCTCGAGCTGCAGGCGCAGATCCTCAGCGAGCTCCAGCGCGGGCCCGAGGCCGCCGACGCGTACGTCCGCCTGGCCCAGCTCGTCAGCGGGCAGAACATCCGGCTCGCGCGCGACTACCTGGCCCGCGCCCAGAAGCTCGCGCCCGACCACACCAGAGCCGAGATGGTGCTCGCCGCCATCGACTCGAACGGCCAGCCGAGCGACGAGGCCGCGTCCCTGCTGAAGGGGCTGCACGTCAAGCTCGACGGGGAGAACGAACGCACGCCGGACCCGACGCTCGCGCTCGGCGAAGCCGCCGCGCGCGACGAAGCGGCCGCCCACGAGGCGGCCGCGGCCGCGGCGGTGAAGCCCCGCACGAAGACCGAGGAGCGAGCGGCGGCCAGGAAGGCGGACGAAGACAAGGAGGCGGCCGACAAGGCGGCTGCCGAGCAGGCCGCGGCGGAGGCGAAGGTCGCGGCGGATCGCGCTGCGGAGGAGAAGGCCGCGGCGGACCGCGCGGCGGAGGAGAAGGCCGCGGCGGATCGCGCGGCGGAGGAGAAGGCCGCGGCGGATCACGTCGCCGAGGAGAAGGCCGCGGCGGATCGCATCGCCGAGGAGAAGGCCGCGGCGGACAGCGCTGCAGAGCAGGCTGCGTCCGCGGCGAAGGCGGCCGAGGAGAAGGCCGCGGCGGATGTCGCGGAGACACCGACCGAGGCGAATACCGGTCCCGAAGGACAGGACCGATCGGACACGTCCGAAAAGCCAGGCGAGGATACGTCCGGGGCGCGCCCGCGTCCGGGCTCGCTGTCGTCGCTCGAGGCGGTGACCACCCCGAAGCCGGCGAGCGACCTGCCCCCGGTGACGCCCAGGGCGGAGCCGACGCCGCTGCCGATCTCCCCGCTGGCGACGCGCTTCAGCGAGAAGACGCCGCTGCCGCGCGCGCCGCTGGGCGCACGCTTCGGCGAGAAGACGCCGCTGCCGGTGTTCAAGCGGCCGCCGGCGGTGAAGACCGACGACAAGCCCGAGGACGAGGCGACCGCCGGTGAGCCGGACAAGGTCGAGGCCGAGGCGAAGCCGGCCCCGGCGGAGAAGAAGCCCGAGGCGATCAAGCCGGCCAAGCGGCCCGAGCTCTCCAAAAAATTCTTGAAGTCGTCGCCGAAGCCCGAGCCGATCCGCGCGCCGGCGCCGAGCAGCGACCGCGAGGACGAGGAGATCCAGCCCGACGACTCCGGGGTGATCGAGATGCTCGACGCCGAGGAGATGGTCGAGGTCGAGGATGTCGTCGAGGTCAAGGCGCCGCCGACCCGCCCCGCGCCGCCGCCGTCCAAGCGACCGCCCGCGCCGAGGCGCGCCCCGCCGGCCCGCCCCGCGCCGCCGAGCCCGGAGAAGCCGGCGGACGCCGAGGCGACCGTCGAGGAGCAGGCGCCGGCGAAGCCCGAGGTGCTCGAGCAGCCCGCGAGCGAGGCGAAGTACGAACACGTCGAGCCGCGCGAGCCGGAGGCGGCGAAGCCCGAAGCGGCGGCGGCCGAGCAGGCCGAAGTCGTCGCGCCGGCGAGCCAGGCGGCCACCGGCGAGGCGGCGAAGCCGGAGCAGACCGAAGCCGACGTCGCGGCGAAGGCCGAGGACGCGGCGAAGCCGGAGTCAGCGGAGGCGATCGCCGAGGAGAAGTCCGGCGAGCCCGAGAGGACCGAGGCGACCGACGAGGCCACGACGCGCGTCGAGCCGGCGGGCGAGGGCGACAAGGCCGAGGGCGAGGAGCCAGCGGCGAAGATCGAGGGTGAGAAGCTCGAGGCGGAGCAACCAGCCGCCGAGGAGACCGAGCCCGAGAAGATCGCGGCGGAGCGACCTGCTGCCGAGGTGACCGAGCCCGAGACCACCGCGGCCGAGCCGTCCGTGAAGGAGATCGCCGCCGAGACACCCGAGACCGAGACGCCTGCTGCGGAGAACATCGCGACGGAGGCGCCCGCGGGCGCGGCGCCCGTGTCGGAGGCCGCGCCGAGCGAGAGCGCCGACGAGGCGCCCGCGGCGGTCGACGAGCGAGCGGCCGAGCAGCCCGCGGCGGAGAAGGCCGACGAGCGGCCTGCTGCGGTCGAGCAAGCCGAGCCCGCGGCGGAGAAGCCCGCGGCGGTCGAGCAGGCCGACAAGAAGCCCGACGCCGGTGACACCGCGATGATGGCGATCGACGCGGTGCTGCTCGACGGCGAGGCGGCCGAGGGCAAGTCGGCGCCGATCGACTACCCGGACATCACCGATGAGGTCGAGGAGCTGCGGTTCTTCATCTCGGGTCGGTTCGACGACGACGCGCAGTTCGCCTACCTCGAGCTGCAGCGGCGCTTCCCGGGTCATCCGGCGCTGGCGGAGTTCGCGGACCGCTTCGCGGCAGGGGCCAAGCTCGAGTCGGCGAGCGCGCCGGTGGTCGTCGAGGATCTGCCGGCCACGCGGGCGGCCCCGGCGGTCGCGCCGGCGACGGTCCAGCGGCTCGAGGAAGAGGACGACGACGACTTCCTGGCCTCGATCTTCAGCGAGCCGGCCTCGCGGACGATCGGCAAGGCGACCCAGCCCACCCGCGCCAAGGCCGACCTCGAGGATGGGGCGGACGCCCAGACGTTCTTCGACCTCGGCACCGCCTACCGCGAGATGGGCCTCGACGACGACGCCCTCGCGCAGTTCGAACTGGCCGCGAAGGACCCGCGCTGGACCTCGCGGGCCCGCATCATGATGGCGAGCCTCCGCGCCCAGCGCGGAGACAACGCGCGGGCGGTCGCCGACCTCGAGACGGCGATCGAACACGCCGCCGACGACGACGAGCGCAGCGAGGCCCGCTACGAGCTCGGCGTGCTGTTCCAGACCACCGGCGACGACGCGCGCGCGGTCGAGGTGCTGCAGCAGGTCACGCCGGGTTACCGCGACCGCGACGAGCGGCTCGCCGAACTCGGCGGCTGAGCGCCGACGCGAGACCGCGGCGCTGCGCGTGAGCTC
This sequence comes from Myxococcales bacterium, assembly GCA_016793465.1. The sequence goes on along the minus strand of JAEUJW010000087.1, from coordinate 20,793 downwards.
TCCGCCGTGAAGCGTGAGGATGGTCGTGACTCGCGGGTCGGCGGCTCGAGCGCCGACGCGAGACCGCGGCGCTGCGCGCGAGCTCTCCGCCGTGAGGCGAGAGGATGGTCGTGACTCGCGGGTCGTCGGCTCGAGCGCCGACGCGAGCACGCAGCGCAGCGCGTGACCGTTCCGCTGTAAAGAGGAAGGCCGTTACTCGCGAGTCGGCGGCGCGGACAGCCCGCGCAGCACGGCGAGGCGCGTGGCGAGCTCCTCGGGCGCGTGGCCCGGCGCGTGGGCGAGGTCGCGGAGCAGCTCCGCCGAGCGGTCGGCGCGGGCGCGGGCGAGCAGCCAGCGACAGACCGCGAGCAGCTGCGGGCGCAGCGAGGGGTCGGCCATCACGGCCAGGGTCTCGCGGGCGGCCGCCTCCTCGCCGGCGCGGAGGTACCAGCGGGCCAGCGCCGCGAAGGCCTCGGGGACCCCGCGGGCGGCCGCTCGCTCGAGGAAGCCCGCGCCCGCCTCGCCGTCGCCGAGCGCGCACAGGAGGTCACCCGCCTCGGCCAGGCTGCTCGCGGGCTGCGACGCGGCCGACCACGGCGCCGGCCCGAGCTCGCTGCCTTCGATCGCCGGCAAGCGGCTGAGCTCGGCCAGGTGGATGCGCTGGGCGACCTCCGCGCGGGTGTCCTCGTCGACCGGCAGGGCCAGGGCCGCGGCGTCGTGGCGACCGAGCGCCCGGCGGTGGCGCACGCGCTCGAGGTGCAGCCGCTCCCAGCGCGCGCGCTCGGCCGGCGCGAGCTGCGGGTCGGCGAGTTCGGGCGTGTGGGCGTGGAGGTCGGTGAACTCGCGCTCACCGAGGTCGGCGAGGCCGACCAGCCAGAACAGCGGCCCGCTGTCGAGCAGCCACGCCGCCTGCCAGCGCCCGCCGTCGCTGAAGCTGTCCGAAAGGACACGTCTGCCCTCGCGCTGCCAGCTCGCCATCAGCTCGCCGCGCCGCGCGGAGTCGAGGTCGCCGGCCGCGAGCACGACGATGTCGGGGCGCACGCCCTCGTCGCGCCGGGCCGCCGCCAGCGCGTGCACGAGCCAGGGGTCGTGGGCGAGCAGCACGTCGCCGGGGGCGACCAGCCCGCGCTGGACCACCGCGAGCAGCGAGCGCTCGGGCCGTCGCGCGGCGATCGGCGCGTCGACCCGGGGCCCCGCCGCGCCGGCCGCGAGCGCGAGCACTGCGAAGCTGGCCGCGGCCACCGCGAGCCGCGCCAGCCACGCGCGGACCGGCCTCGCCTCGCCAGCCCCGCGCACGCCGCCGGCCAGCCAGATCCACCCGCACGCCGCGACCGCGAGCAGCGCCAGCGCGACCGGCAAGATCCCGCCGGCGATCGCCGCGGCCGCGACCGCCAGCAGCAGCGCGCCGCCCCGCCAGCGCAGCGGCACGACCAGCAGCACCAGCAGTGCCAGCGCCGGGTGCAGCAGCGCCGGCCCGGCGAGCCGCGAGATCTGGCTGAACGTGGCCGGGAAATCCTGTCCCGATGTACATGTCGTGCAGGACATGTCCGAAACGCCCTGTCCTAAGAACCACGCCGCGAGCGCGGCCGGGCCCGCGCACAGCACCGCCAGCGCCCGCGAGATCGGCCCCGGCCGCGCCTGCCAGACCCCGCAGGCCAGCAGCAGGGCCGCGAGCCCGAGCCCCGCGCTCGGCCAGACCAGCGCCGCCGCCGCGGTGACGATCCCCGCGCGCAGCCCGGTCGCCAGCCCGAGCCCGCGCCCGCGGACGCGCGCGCCGATCACGGCGGCCAGGCCGAGCACGGCGAGCGCGCCGAAGCCCAGCGCCGGGCTCGCCGACGCCAGCGCCGCCCCGCGCCCGTGCAGCCACGCGAGCAGCAGCGCGGCGGTCAGCGGCACCGCGACCACGGTGGCGGCGAGGCGACCTGTCCCGCGGTACAGGCGGAACGCCAGCAGCCCGGCCGCTGCGGCGAGCGCGAGCACCAGCGCCAGGGCCAGGAATTCGCCGCGGACCCCGCGCTCGCCGACGGGGACGAGCAGGGCCAGCGCGTCCCACGGCCAGCTGGCCGCGGCGATCACCGCGGGGTTCTCGGCGCTGGTCCACCACGGCGGGGCGGCGAGGTCGTGGACCGGCGAGGCCGCGGCGAACGGCGCGGGCGCATGGACCACGGCGGGCAGCGGCGAGGTCGCCACGAGCACGGCGGCGGCGGCCAGGCCGAGGCCGATCGGCAGCCCGGCGTGGAGAGCCGCCTGCGAGTGCGGGTTGTCACGACCCGGCGACATCGGTCGCCCAGGGTAACAGGGCGACGCGACCGCTGTGGTGGCGAGGCCGGCGCCAAAACCGGCACTCCTGCGCGCCGGAGCGCCGGTGACCCGCGGACTTGTGCCGTCCGCGCCCGTCTGTTACGAACGCGAGCCCGAAAAGTCCCTGCGGGGTTCGGAACATCTCTGCCATGGAAACTCAGCTCGAGAGGATCAGTGCGGTCGAGTGCCGCGTGCGTGTGCAAATCCCGTGGGAGGAGATCTCGCCGCGGTTCAACCAGAAGCTGCGCGAGCTGCAGGGCAAGGCCCGCCTGCCCGGCTTCCGCCCCGGCAAGGTCCCGCCGGCCATGGTCGAGAAGTTGTTCGGCAAGGGCGTCCGCGAGGAGCTCGCCCGCGACATCGTCCAGGAGACCTTCCAGACCGCGGTCACCCGCCACGAGAAGGTCCCGCTGACCCAGCCGGTCCTCGAGGAGGGCACCTCCGTCAACCGCGGCGAGGCCTTTAAGTATGCGGCCCGCTTCGAGGTCCCGCCCGACCTGCAGCCGAAGGACTACACCGGCGTGCCGGTCCGTCGGCGCCCGGCCGTGGCCGACGAGGCCAAGGTCGAGTCGATGCTGAAGGCCAAGCAGGACGAGCTCACCGTCCTGAAGCCCATCGAGAGCGAGCGCCAGACCCAGGCCGGTGACGTGTGGACCGTCGACATCGACGGCACGCTCGGCAACCAGAAGGTCTCGGGCAAGGACATCAAGATCGAGATCGGCGCGGGCCAGGGCGAGTACCTGCCCGGCATCTCGAAGACGCTCGAGGACCTGCAGACCTCGGCGGTCGGCTCGACCCGTCAGGTCAGCTACCTCCCGCCGCAGGAGCGCATCCGACCGGAGTTCCGCGGGCAAGAGGCCAAGCTGAGCCTCGGCTTCCGCAACGTGCAGGAGAAGCACGTGCCCGCCCTCGACGACGAGTTCGCCCGCGACTGCGAGGCCGAGTCGCTCGAGGAGCTGAAGACCAAGTTCCGCGACCAGGTCCGCGAAGAGGACCAGAACGAGGCCGAACGCGACGCCCGCAAGCGCCTCGTCGAGGCGCTGCTCGAGCGCAACCCGTTCGAGGTCGCCCCCTCGCTGGTCGCCCGCGAGGTCGCCGCGCAGGTCGACCTGTTCAAGCGCCAGCTGCAGCAGCAGGGCATCAAGCTCCAGCAGACCGGCATGAGCGAGCAGCAGGTCGCCTCGCAGATGCGGCCGCAGGCGCAGTTCAACGTCAAGGCGTTCCTCCTGCTCGACGCGATCGGCAAGGCCGAGAACGTCGTCGTCGACGAGGCCGAGGTCGACAAGGAGCTCGGCGAGCTCGCCAAGGAGCGCGGCCAGAACGTCGACCGCCTGCGGGCGACGATGGAGAAGAATAACCAGCTGCTGCTACTGCGCGCGCAGATCCGGGAGGAGAAGATTCTCGACCTGCTGATGAGCAAGTCCGAGGTCACCGAAGCGCCGGACCCGAAGCCCGAAGCCGACGCCAGCGCCGAGTCCGCCACCGGCGGCGACGCTGCGACGTAACTTCACGGCAGCCTCCGCCTGAACGACCCTTCATGACCGGCGGCGTGAGCCCCGGCGCCGGTCCCTCCGGGAACCTCTCGCAGCACGGCCTCCAGGGCCGTGTTGCGCTTCACGTCGCGCGCCGACGGGCCGCATCGACCGCCGCGCTCGCCGGCAGATCGGCGGATCGGCGTGGTAAGACCACGGTGAACACCCTCGGCGTGCGACCGTGGCCCAGCGCGCACGGAGGCCCGTGGCGCGCCTGCCACCCCTTGCATCGCCGGTCCATGCCAGTCACCATAGCCCGAGCGCGAGCGTACGCATGCCCCATCGAGATGAGCCCGTGAGTCCGACCGCCAACATCCCCTTCGTCATCGAGCAGACGCACCGCGGCGAACGCTCGTGGGACATCTACAGCCGACTGCTGAAGGACCGCATCGTGTTCCTCGGCACGCCGGTCAACGACCAGGTCGCCAACGTCATCATCGCCCAGCTGCTGTTCTTGGAGTCGGAGGACCCGGACAAGGACATCACGATGTACATCAACTCGCCGGGCGGCGTGGTGACCGCGGGCCTGGCGATCTACGACACTATGCAGATCGTCCGCCCGGACGTGACGACCTACTGCCTCGGGCAGGCGGCCTCGATGGGCGCGCTCCTGCTGGCCGGCGGGGCCAAGGGCAAGCGCCACGCGCTGCCCAACGCCCGCATCATGATCCACCAGCCGTCGGGCGGCGCCGAGGGCAAGGCGACCGACATCGAGATCCAGCACCAGGAGATCCAGCGGCTGAAGGCCCTGCTCAACAAGATCATGGCCGACCACACCGGCAAGTCGGTGGAAGAGATCCAGCGCGACACCGACCGGGACTACTTCATGGATCCCTACACGGCGAAGTCCTACGGCCTCATCGACGAGGTCCTGACTCGCTCGCGCAAGGACCAGCCGCCGAACCCCTCGAGGTAACCTTATGAGCTCGAAGCGCGACAACCAAGGCAACCTGAGCTGCTCGTTCTGCGGAAAGAGCCAAAAAGAGGTCAAGAAGCTGATCGCCGGGCCCTCGGTGTACATCTGCGACGAGTGCATCTCGCTGTGCAACGACATCCTGGCGGAGGAGGTCCAGAAGGAGGAGCGGGCGGACGTCGGGGCCAAGGTCCCGAAGCCGAAGGACATCCGCAAGATCCTCGACGACTACATCGTCGGCCAGGAGCTCGCCAAGAAGACCATCGCGGTCGCGGTCTACAACCACTACAAGCGCATCAACGCCAAGAAGCTGCCTGACGAGCCCGAGCTGCAGAAGAGCAACATCCTCCTGCTCGGCCCGACCGGCTCCGGCAAGACGCTGATGGCGCAGACCCTGGCGCGCATCCTCGACGTGCCGTTCGCCATCGCCGACGCCACCAGCCTGACCGAGGCCGGCTACGTCGGCGAGGACGTCGAGAACATCATCCTCTCGCTGTTCCAGGCCGCCGACTACAACGTCGAGCGCACCATGGAGGGCATCATCTACGTCGATGAGATCGACAAGATCGCCCGCAAAGGTGAGAACCCGAGCATCACCCGCGACGTGTCGGGCGAGGGCGTGCAGCAGGCCCTGCTCAAGATCATCGAGGGCACGGTGGCCAACGTGCCCCCCAAGGGCGGCCGCAAGCACCCCCAGCAAGAGTTCCTGCAGATCGACACGACCAACATCTTGTTCATCTGCGGCGGCGCCTTCGTCGGCCTCGACAAGATCGTCGAGTCGCGCGTGAACAAGGCGGGCATGGGCTTTGGGCAGAAGGGGCGCGAGCGCAAGGGCCGCTACACCAAGGGTGAGCTGCTGGCGATGGTCGAGCCCGAGGATCTGCTCAGCTTCGGCATGATCCCCGAGTTTGTCGGCCGCCTGCCCATGCTCGCCACGCTGGATGAGCTCGACGAGCCGGCGCTGGTGCGGATCTTGGTCGAGCCCAAGAACGCGCTGATCAAGCAGTACCAGAAGCTCTTCCAGATGGAGGACGTGGCGCTGAAGTTCACCGACGGCGCGCTGGCCGCCATCGCCCGCGAGGCGCTCCGCCGGAACACCGGCGCCCGCGGCCTGCGCGCCATCATGGAGGAGATCATGCTCGACGTGATGTACGACCTCCCTTCGCGCGACAACATCCGCGAGTGCATCATCTCGGAAGAGGTGGTCGAGCGCCGCAAAGACCCCATCCTGGTCTACGAGAGCGGCGCCGAGTGGGCCTGAGGGCGCGTCGCCCAGGGTGAACCCCGCCGCGCTCCGCACCCACACCCCCACGCGCGCGGGGGCCGACGCCTCCGCGCCCGGTCGCGGCGCCGAGCCCCCTGCCGCGGGAGCCCCCGTTGCCCGCTCCGCCCGCCTCGACCCCGCCTGAGCTGCCGCTCAACCTCCCGGTCCTCCCCCTGCGGGACCTGCTCGTCTTCCCGCACATGGCCGCGCCCCTCGTGATCGGTCGGCCGCGCACACGCGCCGCGCTGCAGGCGGCCTGGGCAGGCGACCGGCGGGTGCTCTTGGTCACCCAGCGCTCGGCTGCGGTCGCCGAGCCGACCTTGGGCGACGTCTACCCCGTCGGGGTGGTCGCCCGGGTGCTCTCCCTGCTGACCCTGCCCGATGAGAGCCTAAAGGTCCATGTCGAGGGCCTTTTTCGGGCCCGGATCGTCGAGTGGTGGGATCGGGTCGAGCGGGTCGACGCCCGCTGCGCCCCGGCGATGGACCGGGTGCTCGCGCCTGACGTCGATCTCAGCGCGATGGCCGCCGAGCTCAAAGAGGTCTTCGCCGCCTACGCCCGCCTGCACCGCGGCGTGGCCCCCGAGATGGTGCTGGCCATCGAGGCGATCGACCAGCCGAGCCGCCTCGTCGACGCGCTGGCCGGCCACGCGCCCCTGCACCAAGAGGAGCGGGTCGCCCTGCTCGAGGACACCGATCCGGCTAGCCGCATCCAGCGGGTGCTGCGCTTCCTGCGCGGCGAGATTGACGTGCTGCAGGTCGAGCGCAAGATCAAGTCGCGCGTGCGCAAGCAGCTCGAGCGCGGGGCTGAGGAGCCCCCGCCCGCCGAGGCCGGCCCCGCCGCCGGGGGCGGTGAGCGCGACGAGTTCCGGGCCGAGCTGGCCGAGCTCGAGGCCCGGGTGGCCGCCAAAGCCCTGAGCCCCCAAGCCCAAGAGCGGGTGGAGCGTGAGCTGCGCAAGCTGCGGGTGATGAGCCCGATGAGCGCCGAGGCGACGGTCATCCGCACCTGGATCGACGCCGTGCTCGCCTTGCCCTGGCAGTCTTGGTCGACCGCGCCCCTCGACCTGTCCTGGGCCCGCCGCTGCCTCGACGAGGACCACCACGGCCTGCGCAAGGTCAAAGATCGTGTGCTGGAGCACATCGCCGTGAGCCAGCGGGTCGGCCGGCCCCCGGGCGCGGTGCTCTGCTTGGTCGGCCCGCCCGGCGTGGGCAAGACCTCGCTGGCCCGCTCGATCGCCCGCGCCATGCGCCGCCCCTTCGTGCGCCAGGCGCTGGGCGGCGTGCGCGACGAGGCCGAGATCCGCGGCCACCGGCGCACCTACATCGGCGCCTTGCCCGGCAAGCTCATGGCCGGGCTCCGCCGCTCGGGCACCTCGGACCCGGTCTTCTTGCTCGACGAGATCGACAAGATGTCGACCGACTTTCGGGGCGACCCGAGCGCGGCCCTGCTCGAGGTCCTCGACCCTGAGCAGAACCAAGCCTTCTGCGATCATTACCTTGACCTCGACTATGACCTCAGCAAGGTCATGTTCATCTGCACGGCGAATGAGCTCGGCGGCATCCCGGCGCCGCTGCAAGACCGCCTCGAGGTGCTGCACCTCGGCGGCTACACCGAGGCCGAGAAGCGCTTCATCACTCGGCGTTACCTCATCCCCCGGCAGCGCGAGCAGAACGGCGTCAGCGCGCAGCAGGTGCTGGTGGCGCCCTCGGCGGTCGACCGCCTCATCCGCGACTACACGCGCGAGGCGGGGGTGCGCGGGCTCGACCGGCACGTGGCCACGCTGCTGCGCAAGGCCGCCCGGCGCCTGGGCGAGGCCGGCGCCCCGGCCCGGCTGCGCATCGACGGAGCGCGGGTCGAGCGCCTGCTCGGGCCACCCCGGGCGCCGCGGGCCGCGGTCGACGGCCAGCCGCGGGTGGGCCTCGTGCATGGCCTCGCCGTCACCCCCTGGGGCGGCGAGCTGCTCGACATCGAGGTCGTCGCGCTGCCCGGAAAGGGCCGGCTCATCCTCACCGGGCGGCTCGGCGACTGGCTCAAAGAGAGCGCCGAGGCCGCGCTCAGCTACCTGCGGGCCCGCGCCGGCGCCTTGGGGCTGCCCGCGCACTTCCACGAGCAGGTCGACCTGCACGTGCACTACCCGGGCAACGGGCTCAAGACCGACGGCCCGAGCGCGGGTGTGGCGATGTGCACGGCCATGCTGAGCGCGCTGCTCGGCGTGCCGACCCGGCCCGACCTGGCGATGACCGGCGAGATCAGCCTGCGCGGCGAGATTTTCCCCATTGGTGGGCTGCGCGACAAGCTGATGGCCGCGCGCAGGGCGGGCTGCCGCGCCGCGGCCTTCCCGCGCCGCAACGCGCCCGAGCAGCGCGAGCTGCCCGCCGCCTTGCGGGCCGGGCTTGAGCTGCACGCGGTCGGCCACATGGACGAGCTGCTGCCCCTGGCCCTGCTCTGGCCGGGCGGCGTGGCGCCCGCGCTCGGCGAGGCCCAGCCACCAAGCTGGCGGGTCGTCGAGCCCGACAAAAGTCCACCGACCTCGCCTTGACGGTCGGGGCGGCTTCCAATAGAAGGCGGGGGAAGCCGGCGCAGGCCGGATTCGCTTGAGTGTCGTTGAGTTGGGCGCGGGGAACGGGCCCTTCGATTTGGGCGGATAGCTCAGTCGGGAGAGCGGCAGCCTTACAAGCTGCGGGTCGCAGGTTCGAGCCCTGTTCCGCCTACTTCATCAATTTGAGGGGTGTTGTGCCACCAGCGATGGTGGGTTGTGGGATGGTAGTTCAGCCGGTTAGAACGCTGGCCTGTCACGCCAGAGGCCGCGGGTTCGAGTCCCGTCCATCCCGCCACTTTCACAGCTCCCCCTCTTTGTGGGATGGTAGTTCAGCCGGTTAGAACGCTGGCCTGTCACGCCAGAGGCCGCGGGTTCGAGTCCCGTCCATCCCGCCACTTCAGGGCCTCGTCCACGCGGACGGGGCCCTGTTCGTTTTGCCCCGAGCTCCGCCGCGAGGTGCCCGTGCTGCGCTCCCTCCGCCTTGGCCTGCTGCTCCTCGTTGTCGCGCCCAGCGCGCTGTGGGCCGGCCAGCCCACCAAGCACCCAGCCCCCGAAGAGCGCGGCGCCAAGCTCTACGCCGAGGCCTGCGCGGTCTGCCACGGCGCCGACGCGCTGGGCGACGGCCCGCTGGCCCAGGCGACCCGCAAGCCCGCGCCCCGCCTGGCCGGGCAGGTGCGCGCCGAGCCCGCGGCGGTCGAGGTCTTGGCCCGCGGGCGCGGCGAGATGCCCGGCTTCGGCGAGCGCTACGACGACAGTGACCTGCTGCGGATCTTGACCTTCCTCCAAAAGGTTGATCCGACCACGGGCAAGCTGCCCAAGAAGGCGGGCGCGACCCCAACGAAGCCGGCCAAGGCTCCGCCCAGCAAAGCGCAGAGCCCCGAGGAAGCGGGCCCGGGTGCACCCGAGGGGGCCGGCGGCGCAGAGGCGGGCGACGAGGCGCCGCAGGGCTGAGGCCCGGCGCACCGCCCGCGGGCTCAGCCGGCGGGGGGCGGCGTGCGCTCGACGATGACCCGCTCGATGCGGTCGCCGGGCACGATGCGGTGCAGCACGTGCATCCCGCTGACCACCTTGCCGAAGGCGGTGTAGTTGCCGTCGAGGTGGGGCTGGGGCGACAAGGTCACGAACCACTGGCTGCCGCCTGTGTCGGGCCCGGCCAGCGCCATTCCCAGCACGCCCTCGGCGTAGGGCGTCGGGCTGAGCTCGTCGGGCAAGGTCCAGCCGGGGCCGCCGCTGCCGTCGCCCCGCGGGTCTCCGCCTTGCACGACGAACTCGGGCACGACCCGGTGGAAGCGCATCCCGTTGAACCAGCCGGTCTCGGCGAGGCGCCCCCAGGTCCAGACGGTGACCGGCGCCTCGTCTGGGTAGAGCTCCACCACGATCTCCCCGACCGAGGTGATGATCCGCGCGCTGCGCAGCTGCTCGACCTCCCCGACTGGGGCCGAGACCAGGCCGTGCCAGGAGGGGGGCGCCTTGGCCCCCAGCGCCGCGGCCAGCGCCCGCCCCTGCGCGCGGACCGGCGCCGCGCCGCTGGCGTGCAGCTTGGGCAGCAGCTCGGCCGCACCGGCTGCCGGCTTCTTCACCAGGGGCTTCTCACCGCCATACAGGCGCACCAACGCCTTGCTACCCGCGGCGATGAGGTCGGGCTCGGTGTTGTCCTGCACGAGCTTGATCAGGCGCGCCTCGTCCTCGGCGCTGAGCTTCTCGGCGAGGTGGTCGAGGGCGACCGCGGCCACCATCGTGTCGAAGGCGCCGAGCAGGGGCATGAGCTCGGCCTTCTTGGGCTCGAGGGCCACCAAACGTGCGGCCGCCGCCACCCGCACCGGGCCGTCGCCGTCGTCGAGCGCCAGCGTGCGCAGGACGCCGACGTCTTTGGTGTGGCGGAGGGCCGCCTCGCGGATCCGAATCGGGCGGGCCGGGTCGATCCAGGGGAGGCTGCTCGACAGCAGGCCCGAGGCGCCCAGCGCGTCGAGGGCGGCGGCCGCCTCGACCACGCGCAGCGCACGGACAGTGGCGAGCTCCTCCTCGTCGCGAATGTCGTCGCCGGCGTCAATCAGGGGGCGGAGCAGGCGCTCGCGGTCGAGCGACTTGACCTGACCCACCGCGGCGATCGCCTCGAGGCGCACCGCCGGGTTCGGGTCGGTGAGCAGCTTGGCCACCCCCGGCCAGCCCGCTGCCCCCGAGGCGCGCGCCGCGGCCACCCGCACACCCACGTCGGGATCGACCACCGCGCGGCTGAGCACCTCGTCTTGTAGGCGCGCGGTCGCGCTGCTGGGCAGGGCCCCGCCGAGCCCGCCGACGACCCGGACGAGGTTGGCCTGGGCGTCGGCGTCGGGCTCGCGCAGGGCCGCGTCGCTGACCGCCCGCTGCAGCTCGGGGCTCAGGCCGCGCGGCTTGATGCGGGCCAAGGCAAAAGCCGCCGCCCGCCGGCTCGGGGCGTCGGTGCGGCGCAGCTCGCTGAGCAGGCCCTCGATGACCGCGGTGCTGTCGAGGGGCACCCCGCGGGCGGCCATGCGCCCGAGCGCGCGGCTGGCCGCCGGGGGCACGGGCGCCGGCCGCATCAACTCGCCCCGGGTCTTCAGCGCGGCGAGCAGCGACGGCACCGCCGCGGGGCTGCCCGCTTGGCCGAGGGCCTCGGCGGCGGCCGCGCGGACAGCAGGCACGGGATCGTGGTCCAGCAGGTCAATCAGGTCGCGCTCTGAGCCCGGGGTCAGGCCGAGGGCGAAGGCGGCCTCGGCCCGCAGCTGGGGCGAGGGGTCGGCGGCCGCGGCGCGCAGCCGCTCAAGCGCCTCGGGCGCGCGCTGGCGCCCGAGCGCGCGCACCGCCCGCGCGCGGGTCGCAGGGTCGGCGTGGGTCAGGAAGCTGTCGAGGGCGGCGACCGGCAGACGCTGCGCCTCGATCTGGATGATGGCCTGCTTGTCCTCAGGGGTCAGCGCCAGGGCCTGCGCCGGGCCGAGGGCCGCAGAGAGCGCGAGGGCGAGCAGGGGGCGAGGGGTCCGGGAGCTCATGCGCGCACCGAGAGGTGAGGGGGGCGCCTGCGCGGCCGGGCAGGGGTAGCCCGCTTCGGCGGCGCGCGTCGGCCCAGCGTGTCCGCCGGGTCCCCGCGCTGGATACGCGTCCGCCATGGCCCGCCGCCCTGTCGCTTCGCCGCCCACGCCCGCCGCCACGCCCGCCGCTACCCTTGAGGCCGCGCTGCGCCGCGTGCAGAGCCGCGGTGAGATCAAGCAGCTGGGCGCGCAGCTCGACGCCGAGCCAGCGCTGCGCGCCGCCGCCCTCCGCTTGCTCGAGGCGCGGGGCCTCGGGCTAGGCCACGACGAAGACGACGACAGCGAGGCCGATCCCGCGCTGGTCCCCGGCAAGCGGCTGGTGCGCGCCTTGCTCGACCGCGCGGCCGGCGCCCAGGTGCGCACCAACCCCATCCACCGCGACGAGGCCTTCACCTGCGGCCACTGCGGCGCGGCGGTGCCCCCGGGCGGCGCGCCCGTCCGCGACCACTGCCCGCGCTGCTTGCGCAGCCTGCACGTCGACGTGGTGCCCGGTGACCGCGCCGCGGGCTGCGGCGGGCTGCTCGACCCGGTGGCGCTGCTGCTCGAGAGCGGCGGTGTGCGCGTCATCCTCCACAAGTGTCGGGCCTGCGGGGCCGAGCGCCGCGTGCGGGCCCACCCCGGCGACGCCTGGCCGCCCAGCCTCAACCCGCGCGAGCTGGCCGCGGGGCCGGGGCCGGCCTGAGCCCCCGCGGCGCGCGCGCGCCCGAGCGCCTGCCTGAGCGGGTGCTCGAGGTGGTGCGCCGCGAGCGGCTGTGGGCGCCCGGCGCGGCCGTGGCGGTCGCCTGCTCGGGCGGGCTGGACAGCAGCGCGCTGCTGCTCGCCTTGGCCGAGACCCGCGGGGCCCACGGCGCTGCGCTGCGTGTGCTCAGCGTCGATCACGGCCTGCGCCCCGCGGCGGCCGACGAGGTCGCGGCGGTCGGCGCGCTGGCCGGCGCGCTCGGCTTGCCTTTCTGTTCGCTGCGGCTGGTGCTCGCGGCGGGGCCCGATCTCGCCGCCCGCGCCCGCGCCGCCCGCCGCGCCGCCCTGGTCGAGGCGGCCGGCCCCGGCGCGATGGTGGCCACCGGGCACCACGCCGACGATCAAGCCGAGACGGTGCTCCAGCGGCTGTTCGCGGGGGCGGGCGCCCGCGGGCTGGCCGGGCTCCGACCGGTCGCCGGCCCCTTCGTCCACCCGCTCATCGACGAGGAGCGCGCCGACCTGCGGGCCTTCGCCGCGCTGCGCGGCCTGCGCTGGGCAGAGGACCCGAGCAACCCCACGTCTGAGCGGGGTCGCCTCCGCGCCCTGCTCGCCGCCACCCTGGGCCGGGGCCCCGTGCGCGCGCTGGCCCGCTCGGCCCGCTTGCTCGCCCAGGATGACGCGTTGCTCGATCTCCTCGCTGAGCGCTCCCTCCACGAGCTGCGCCCCGAGGCGACCGGGCCGCTGCCCATGGGCGGCCTGCGCGCGCTGCACCCGGCGCTGCAGGGGCGCGTCCTGCGCGCATTTTTGGGCCCGCCCCTGCCCGGGGCCGCGGCGCTCGAGGCGGTGCTGCGGTGGGAGGGCGGCGGCCAGCGGCTGGTCCTCCCCGATGGGCGCGCCCTCCGCCTCCGCCACGGCGGGCTGTGGATCGAGCCCGCAGCACCGGTGCGGGGCGACGGGGCGGGCTGAGCCTCCCCCGGCTTGCGCGGGGCATGGGCGGCTGCCCCTGACCGCTCAGCGCGCCGGGCCCGCCAGCGGCAGCGGTTCGCCGAGGACATTGGCGTACAGCGCGTTCGCGGCGTGGACCATCGCCGTCGTCGACCAGTCCCGCAGGGCCCGCGCCCGCGCACGGGCGCGCACGGCGGGGTCAATGCGGAGGGCCGCCTCGATGCCCGCGTCCAGGTCGGCGGGATCGGTCGGGTCGACCAAGATCCCATCGGTGCCGATGAGCTCAGGCAGGCCGCCCACGCGGCTGGCCACCACCGGCACCCCGGCCATCATGGCCTGCACCACGCTGATCCCGAGGCCTTCGCGCCGGCTGGGCTGGGCGAGGCAACGCGCACCAGCGAGCAGGGCGGCGACGTCTTCGCGCTGGCCGAGGCCGCGCAGCGCGCCTTGGTAGCTTGGGCCCACCCCCGTCCCGGGGCCTGCGGCGGCGAAGCGCAGGCCGGCCATCCGGGCCGCGGCGCCGGCGAGCAGATCATGGCCCTTGTCGGGCACCGCGGCGCCCAGGGCGAGCACCTCGGGGGCGTCGGCCGCGGGCGGGGCCGCCGGCAGGGGGTCGGCGCCGCCGGGCACAAAGTGCACCCCCTGACAGCCCGCCTCCTCCAAAATGGCGGCCACGGCGCGGCTGCACGCGGCGAAGGCTGCGGGGCGGCGGTACTTCCAGCCCACCTGCACCGGGTGGTCGACCCAGCGGTGCACGACCAGAGGGGCGCGCAGCAGGGCACAGTGGCCGTGCGCGTGGCTGGTGTGGGCGATGTGGAGGCGGGCGCCGACCGCCGCGAGGCGCAGGGCGGTCAGCGGGTGGGCGCCGCGCCCGATGGGGACCCGGCGCAGCCCGAGCCGGCCGAGCTCAGCCCACAGGCGGCCGTCGGGAGGGCAGGCGACCGCGAGATCGAGCCCTCGCGCGCCTTGCTCGCGGGCGAGGCGGAGCAGCAGCTGCTGGCCGCCGCGCCACTCGGTCGCCGTGTCCACGTGGAGCAGCGCGGGAGGGGGCGTTCCCAAGGGCACTCCGCGCGCGGCCCGCGCGCCCGCCCGGGATATGCCGCGCTGTCCGCCGGCGCAGCCTCCGCGCCCGGCCCCCTTCTGTGTGCAGGAGCGCCCGTGTCGCACCTCCTCCCCCGTGCCCGCTGTGTGTGGGCCGCCGTCGCGGCGCTCAGCCTCTCCGCGCCGGCCGCCGCCCAAGACGTGCAGTTTGAGCAGTACAGCCTCAAGAACGGCATGAACGTCATCCTGATGCCTGACCGCGCCCTGCCCCAGGTGGTGGTCAACATCTGGTACGGGGTCGGGGCCAAAGACGAGGTGGTCGGCCGCACCGGCTTCGCCCACCTCTTCGAGCACCTGATGTTCATGGGCACGACCCGCCTGCCCGGGGCCGGCTTCGACGAGAAGATGGAGGCCGTCGGCGGCTGGAACAACGCCTGGACCAGCGAAGACGCCACCGACTACTTCGACGTCGGCCCGGCCCACATCCTGCCCCTGTTCTTATGGATGGAGGCCGACCGCATGGACGGCCTCGACGGCGCGATGACCAAAGAGAAGGTCGACAAGCAGCGCGACGTGGTCCGCAACGAGCGGCGCCAGAGCTACGAGGACGCCCCCTACGGTGAAGGCTGGCTGGTCTTGCCTGAGCTGCTCTACCCCCCGGGTCACCCCTACGCGCACTCGGTCATCGGCAGCCACGCCGACCTCGAGGCGGCCTCGGTCGACGACGTCGTCTCCTTCTTCAACCGCTGGTATGTCCCCAATAACGCCAGCTTGGTCGTGGCCGGTGACTTCGAGCCCGCCCAGATCAAGCCGCAGATCGAGCAGCTCTTCGGCGGCCTCGAGAACCGTCCGCTGCCCGCGCGCTTGCCCGCGCCGGCCCCCGACAAGCCGCAGAAGGCGCTGGTCGAGGTGCATGACCAGGTCGATCTCCCCAAGACCATGCTCGTCTGGCACAGCCCGGCGGCGCTGAAAGAGGGCGACGCGGCGATGGAGTTCGTCGCCGACATCCTCGGCGCGGGTCGGGCCAGCCGCCTGCACCGGGTTTTGGTTGAAGACAAACGTTTGGCCACCGAGGTCAGCGCCGCCCAGTATGGCCAGCTGCACAGCGGCATCTTCATGATCGAGGCCCTGCCCGCAGAAGGCGGCGCGCTCCAGCCGGTCGAAGACGCCGTGATGGCCGAGATCCAGCGCCTCGCCACCGAGGGCCCGACCGCGGATGAGCTCGAGCGCACGCGCAACCAGCGCGCCCTGTCGATGCTCCAGGGCCTCGAGTCGCTGCAGGACCGCGCGACCATGCTCAACCGCTACCACTACCACGTGGGCCGCCCCGACTTCCTCGCCACGCACCTCGCCGCCTACAAGGCCGTCGACGCCGCGGCGGTCAAGGCGGCCGCCGCCACCCTCAACGTCGAGCGGCGCGCGGTTGTGCGCGTGCTGCCCGAGCCCGCCGCCGCGGGGGGGAACTGAGATGAGCCGCGCCCTTCGCCCCGCCCTGCTCCTCGCCGCGCTGCTGACCGCCTGCCCCAAGCAGCCGGCCGGTGGCAACATCCCCGCCATCCCCCCGGCGCTCTCGGCCGAGGTCGAGTTTTTGCCGGCGGCTCCGGCCGTCCTCGCTGGGCCGGCGGGCAGCGCGCTCTGGGTCGCGCCGCGGCCCGGCCTCCCCCTGGTGAGCCTGCGCCTCGTGCTGCCCGGCGGCGCGGTCACCGACCCGGCCGAGCGCCCCGGCCTCGCCTCGATGGCCGACGCCGCGGCCCTGCGCGGTGCGGGCGAGCGTGACGCCGCCGCCTTCGCTGCTTTTGCCGCGCTGCACGCCATTGAGATCGACGTGGCCACCAGCAAGCTCGGCACGGTGGTGCACGTCGACTGCCAAGCCGACAAGCTCGACCTCGCGGTGGGCCTGCTCGCCGATGTGCTGCTCCGGCCCCGTTTTGACGCGCCCGCGGTCAGCCTGCTCGTCGAGGAGCGCGTCGCCCAGCTCACCCAAGAGGCCGACGAGCCCCGTGTGGTCGCGGCCCAGGTCGGGGATCGTGTCTGGTACGGTGGTTTGAGCCCGATGGGCCGGCCGACCGATGGCACCGAGGCGGCGGTCAAGGCCATGGACCCGGCGACGCTCCAGGCGAGCTGGGCGGCCCGGGCCCAGCCCTCCGGCGCCACCTTGATCACCTCGGGCGCCGTCGAGGCCGAGGCGCTGCGGGCCATCCTCGACCGGCACCTCGGGGGCTGGGCGGCCCGCGCCCCGGTGGCACCTGCAGCCCCGGCCGCGGTCAGCCCGCCGCCCGCGCCCGGCGCGCCCCGGCTCACCCTGGTCGACAACCCGGGCGCCGCGCAAACGGTGCTGCGGGTGCTGCTGCCCGGGCCCAGCCTCGGCGATCCCGACCGGGCGGCGACCGAGCTCGGCGCCGTCGTGCTCGGCGGCACCTTCACCAGCCGCCTCAACCGCCTGCTGCGCGAAGAGAAGGGCTACACCTACGGGGCCCGCGCCGCGCTCGAGAGCCGGCCGCACAGCGGCCGCGTGGTCGTCGCCACCAATGTTTTCCTCGACAAGACCGGCCCGGCCCTCGAAGACCTGCTGCGTGAGCTGACCCGTTTTGCCGCCGGCGTCGACGAGGGTGAGCTGCGCAAGGCCCAGGGCGCGGTGCGCACCGACGAGATCGAGGCCGCAGGCACCCGCGGCGCGGTGGCCGACGCCTTGGCCGACCTCGCGCTCAACGGCCGCGCGCCCGACGCGCTGGCCACCGACCTGCGGGCCGCGCTGGCCGTGCCCGAGGCCCAGGTCGACGGCGTGGCCAAGGGCCTGCTCAGCCGTGGTGTACACATCGTGGTGGTCGGTGATCTGAGCAAGGTGCGCGCGCCGGTCGAGGCGGCGGTCACCGCGGCCCTCGGCGCGGCGCCGGCCGTGGAGCAGCGCGACGTGCACGGCGAGCCGGTCACCAAGTAGGCCCCTTCGGAGCTCGCCGTGGCCGCCTCTCGTCTCGCCCGCCTCGCTTTTGAGCTCGAGCGCCTCGGCCTCCCGCATGAGGAGCTGATGCTCCTGCACGCCGAAGCCGCCGCGCTCGAGCGCCCCCCGTCCTTGGCGGGCCGCTTGGGCGCGCAGGCCTCGCAGCTCGCCCGCAGCCAGTGGGCCCGGGTGCTCGGCGAGTGGCAGGAGAGCCGGGACGCCTGGCGCCTGCTCCAACGCCGGGCCTCGGGCGGCCCGCCGCTCAGCCCCGAGGAGGAGGACCAGCTGCGCGATCAGCTCCTCGACCTGCTTCGGTTGGTGCCCGCGGGCATCGTCGCCTCGGCCAGCTTCGCCATCCCGCTGCCCGGCGCCTTTTTGTTGACCCCGGCGCTGCTCTCGCGCCTGGGCTTGCTGCCGAGCCGGTGGCGGGAGGCCCGGCTGACCGCCCGCCTGCAGGACGAGGTCGAGCGGGTGCGCGCGGCGGGGCAGGAGGGCTTGGCCCAGCGCCTCAGCCAGATTCGCGCCGAGCTCGAGGAGGAGGCGGAGGCCCGCGAGCGGGTCGCGCGCGACGCCGCCCTGCTGCGCAGCTGGGATCAGGACGGCGACGGCAAGTGGAGCCCCGAGGAGCGGGCCGTGTACCTCCGCGCGGTGGAGGAGGTCGCCGCCCGCGCCGCGGCGGACGGCGAGTCTCGGCGGTGGTTCGTGCTCGCCGAGGACCGGGTCTTCGGCCCGACCCGCCTCGCGCCGCTGCTGGCCCTGGAGTCGCCCGGCGCCCTCTTGGTCCGGCCCGACGTGGCGCTGGGCTGGGTCGCCCTGGCCGATCTCCAGCGGGCCGTGCACGAGGCCGCGCCGAAGGCCGACGCGCTCTTCGAGGCAGACACCCTGCGCATCCCCCCGGCGAGCGCGCGCACCCGCCTGCGCTGAGCGGGTGGAGGGGGTGCCCTCCCTGACGTCGCTCTCGGGTTGCGGCGCGGCTGCATGGGGAGGGGCGTGCTACCCTGCGCAGCGGAGGAGCTCATGTCGGTCGATCACCCCCTCGCCCGCGCCGCCCGGCGCGCGCCCGCCCGCTCGCCCGCGCGGGCCTGCTTGCTCGCGCTCGGCCTCAGCGGCTGCACCTGGGTCTCGCCGGCCGACCTGCAGGCCAAGCTCGGCCAGGTCGACGACGACGCCGACGGCTACGCCGCCACCGAAGACTGCGACGACGGCGACGCCACGATCAACCCCGACGCCGTCGAGACCTGGTACGACGGGATTGACGCCAACTGCGGTCAAGACGACGATTTTGACGCCGACGCCGACGGTTTTGTGGGGGCGGCGAACGCGGGGGTCAAGACGGATGGCATCGCGTCCTCGGGCAACCTGCCGGGGGGTGACTGCGACGACGCCAACGCCGAGACCCGCCCGGGCGCGGCCGATGTTTGGTACGACGGGGCCGACACCGACTGCGACGGCCGCGACGACTACGACATGGACGGCGACGGCTTCGTCTCGCCCGCCTACGAGGGCTTGGCGACGGCCAACCTCGAGGGCTCGGGCGGGCTGCCCAGCGGTGACTGCGACGACGATGACGACCGCATCAGCCCCGCCGCGGTCGACACCTGGTACTCGGGCGTCGACGAGGACTGCTCGGGCAATGATGACTACGACCAGGACGGCGACGGCCAGGTCGAGCCCGAGCGGGCGGGCCGGCCGACGCTCTATGTCGATGGCTCGGGTGGGCTGCCCGGCGGCGACTGCGATGACGCCGACCCGAACGTGTTCACCGGCGCGGCCGAGGACTATTACACGGCGGTCGACGAGGACTGTGAGCCTGGCACGGTCAACTTCGACCAAGACGGCGACGGCGTGCTCGCCGACATGGCAGTGGGCGGCGTCGACGACTGCGACGACACCGATCCGGCGGTCGCGCCCGGCGCCCGCGAGGTGCTGGGTGACGGCGTCGACTCCGACTGTGACGGCGGTGACAGCACCTTCGTGATGGGCGGCCTCGAGGCGTGGTCACCCGTGCTCGACAGCGTGGCCTGGGCGGGCATCGGCGAGCTGCGGGTCGACGCGAGCACGAGCACGGTCTGGTTCACGGTCAGCGCCGAGGACGTCGTGCTCAGCCAAGCCCGCGGCGAAGAGGCCCTCTTTGATGCGGTGGTCGCATTTG
Source organism: Myxococcales bacterium (assembly GCA_016793465.1). Next base: position 1,472 of record JAEUJW010000087.1, on the reverse strand, counting down.
GCGTCGACCTCACCGCCCCTGAGGCGGGCATCACCCAGGTGGTGCCCGTGGTCCGTAGCCCCAGCGCTGACGCCGCGCGCAGCCTCGCCCCGCGCCACGATTTTGTGGTCGACGGCGCGCGCCTGCTCGTCGCCTATGGCCTGGAGCTCGACGGTGACCGCCGCCTGCGCCTCGCGGGCTACGAGACCGACCGGCGGGCCCGGGTGGCCGCTGACGCCATCGACAGCGCGGTGGGCACGCCCAGCCTTTTTGATGACGTGCGGGTCAGCGTGAACAGCAGCGGTGACGCCGTCGCCGTCGGCTGCGAGGACACCGGTGGCCTCGCCCACGCCATCGTGGCGAGCCGCGACAGCCTGCGGCTCGGCCAGCTCACCGAGTCGGTGGAGTGGACCGGCGCGGCGACCGATCTCTGCGCGGTCGACGCCTATGGCGGCGCAGCGGTCACCTTGCACACGGTCGAGGCCGGCGGCCTGCGCCGCTCGAGCTTCACCCCGGGCAGCGGCTGGACCAGCCCCACGCCCGGCGCGCTCTTCTCGATCAACGCGCTGGACGTCTCTCTGCCCCGTGACCCGGCTGGCCGCTGGCTGGTGGCGGCCAGCGACACGGTCGACGCCATCCAGGTGCTCGGGCCGACGGCGAGCGCGCCCTCGACCGAGACCGAGATGGCCGACCCGGTGTCGGTGAACGCGGCGGTGGTGCCCTCGACCGCGGCGAGCGCCACGCCCGAGCTGGTCATCGGCTACGCCGACGCGGCCGGCGACGCCTACATCGCCTGGGGTGACCCGACCGGCGGCTGGGAGCTCTTCCCCCTCGCGGTCGACTTCCCCGCCCGCAGCGTGGCCGTGTGGGTCGACAACGAAGACAACGTCTACGTCGCTGTGGCCGGGGAAGATGACCTCAGCTTCGGGGTCGCTCGGCGCTGAGCGGGCCCCCGCGCTCAGCCGGGGGCGGGTGCCTCGCGCGGCAGGGCGCGGGGTCGGCGCAGCGCCGGGCTGAGGGCAGGGGTGGCGCCGGGACCGCCCGGCGGTGGCCGGAGGTGCGGGCGCTGCGGCCGCGCGCCCATCGGCGGGGTCGTCGGTCCGGGGGGCGGCCGGGCTTGGGGCGGCGTGCGCAAGGCGGGCTCCACCGGGGCGGGCGGCTCGCCGTCATCGGTCCACAACCCGGCGTCCTCGTCGGCCGGCGCCGAGGCCTGCGCGGCTTCGTCCGTTGCGGGGTCGGGGGCGGCCTCGTCGGTCGGCGGAGCCTCCAGCGCGGGCCGCGGGTCCACCCGCGCGTCGGTCTTGGGTGTGTCGACCGGCGCAGCGGGCGGAGGCAGCAGGGCGCCGCTCAGCTCAAGGGCCGCGAAGGCGCCGAGCGCGAGGGCGCCCACCAGCGCGCTGATCGCGAGGAGGGGGAGGCGTCGTGTGCCGGCCTCGGTCATCGGCGCGCGGGCGGCGGAGGGAGGCGGCGCGGAGGCCGACGGCGGCGCGGAC
>JAEUJW010000035.1 GCA_016793465.1 Myxococcales bacterium | reverse complement strand
CGGCGCCGAACTTGGCCTTGAAGTCGCCGTCGGCGGAGATCTGGCCGGCGGCGTCGGTGATGGCGGTGACGCCGGCGTTGCCGAGGGTGCCGCCGACCTCGATGAGACCCTCGGCGCGGGCGAGGGCGGCGAGGAGGGCGGAGAAGCGGAGCTTGAAGTTGTTGATGAAGGCGGTGAACTCGGCCTTGGCGTTGACGTCACCCTCGACGCCGGCCTTGAGCTTGAAGCCGACGGTGAGGGAGGGCGGGTAGCACTGGACGGAGGCCTCGGCCTTGGCGTCGACGGAGGCCTCGCACTCGGCGGAGACCTCGGGGGGCGTGGCCTTGCCCTCGCAGGAGCCCTCGCACTTGGCCTCGGCCATGCCGGAGACGTCGCAGCGGGCCTCGGCGGAGGCGTCGCAGCCGCCCATGGGGGCGGTGTACTCGCACTGACCGGTGCAGGAGCCCTCGCACTTGGCGCCGGCCTTGACCTCGCACTCGCCCTGGCACATGCCGTCGCAGGTGCCCTCGAAGTCCATGCCGTTGCACTGGCCGCGGCAGGTGCCGTCGCAGGCGGCGGCGGCCTCGAGCTGGCAGCCGCCGGAGCAGGAGCCCTCGCACTTGAGGCCCGGGGCGGTGCCGCGGCAGGTGAGGTTGCCCATGGCCTGGCAGTCGGCCTGGACGTCGGCGGAGACCTTGCAGGAGCCCTCGCAGCTGGCGGAGATCATGCCGGGCTTGGCCTCGACGTCGCACTCGGCGGCGGCCTTGACGGAGACGTCGAGGTTGGCCTCGCAGCGCGGGGGCTGGGCGTCGATGGTGAGGCCGCCGTCGACCCAGGCGGAGAGCTTGGCCTGCAGGCCGGCCTGGAAGTCGCCGCCGGCCTCGACGCCGACGAGGGCGTAGAGGGCGTCGAGCTCGGCCTGGATGTCGGCGGAGACCTTGGCGGTGGCGCCGGTGAAGTCGAGGGTGGCGCCGAAGAAGGCGTCGATGCTGGCGGTGCCGGAGATGTTGGCCTTGCCGTCGATGAAGGCCATCTCGTCGCAGACGAGCCCGCACTGCTCGGCGATGTTGCCCACGTCGTCGCAGCCCTGGACCGTGGTGACGGCCATACCGATGACGAGCCCGCAGCCGAGCAGCCCAAAAATTCCGA
>JAEUJW010000086.1 GCA_016793465.1 Myxococcales bacterium | reverse complement strand
GTATAAAATCATCAGCAACGGTACAGCAAATACAACCATTGGCCAGTTCAATAATATCGTCCGTGGTACATAACTTATTTTGGCAAGCTTGGATTAGTTCGCCGTCAATACCGGTTTTACCAAATTCATTTATAATTAATGCCAAACGACGTTTTTGATTATGCTGTAGCATATATTGTAACAATGTGGTTTTTCCAGCACCTAAAAAACCGGTGATAATCGTTACGGGAATTTTTTGCATGAATAACATTTCCTAGCTGGTTCATTTTGAACTTTTTATTGGGTGGGCTATTCCAGCGATAACAAGAAAAACATCGGCGGAACTTTTGGCAATTTGTTGATTAAGAGCACCTAAACAATCGGCATACTTTCGTGATAATGGATTATCGGGAACAACACTAAGCCCTACTTCGCTGCTTACAAAAATAATTTTTGAGGGATGTCCTACTGTTGCTTCAAGCAATTCAGATGTTTTTTTTTCGATACTATATTGCGATAATAGCAAATTGCTAACCCATAAACTGAGACAATCGATCAAAATAATTGCTTTTGGATCACTGTTTTCAGATAATATCTTTGGTATGTCATAGCTTTCTTCTATTGTACGCCATGTGCTTGGTCGGCGTTGTCGATGTTCAGCAATTCGAAACAGCATTTCATGATCATCTGGCATATGTGGTGCTGTTGCTATGTAAATACAATAATTAGAACCAGATTTGGAAACCAAATTTTCTGCGAATGCGCTTTTGCCCGAACGACGTCCGCCCATCACCAAAGTCATGCGTGTATTATATTGCAAGATAACCCTTTTTATAAAAAACTATTTGAATTGTCTTCGTAAAACACAATAAATTTGATCATGCAGTTTATCAAACGTCAATCACCAGTTTAGAATATACCTTATGCAACAACTCACAGCTTATATAAAAGCTATTATTGATAATCACGGTGGTGATTTGGCATGGGCAAGCCAAAAATTTGGTATTCCAATTGATAAGTGGCTTGATTTATCGACAGGAATAAACCCGTACTCTTACCCCATTCTTCAAATACAAAAAGATGATTGGCATTTTCTACCAACGCGCGTGCAGCTTGAGGGAGTTATAGATGCGGCAAGAATCTATTACTGCGTTCCTGACAAAACAAAAATAATTATAGGCCCAGGCAGCCAAATGCTTGTTAATTGTTTAGCACTTATACTACCAGAACCGAAAAAAATTGCTATCATGTACCCTACCTATGAGGGTCATGCACAAGCCTTTCTTAACGCTGGCTTTCAATTAACTAAATGCCATAATCTGCATGAAATTGCTGACAGTCCATGTACATATGCTGTTGTGGTTAATCCTAATAATCCTGATGGACGAGTTCATCATAGTTCTGATCTGCTTAAATTGGCAAACTTATTACATCAACGGGGTGGAGCGTTGATTGTCGATGAAGCATTCGCCGATACTACACCCCAAATAAGTTTAGCACCATCAGCAACAGAACAAGGCCTGATTATAATTAGGTCAGTTGGTAAATTTTTTGGGCTAGCGGGATTAAGAGTAGGTTTTATGCTTGGCTGTCATCCTATTTTGGACCAACTGCGTCTTATCATGCACCCATGGCCGATTGGGAATTATATTCTAAAAACAGTTCAGTCTTTTTTATTGGATCATGCTTGGCAAAATAGAATGCGGCAGCAATTAACCATTGAAGCAATATCCATGGATAATTTTTTGCTTGAATTAGGCCTGCATCCAATACGTGGCGTAGCATTATTTTGTCTTATCGAACAGGATGATGCTTTAAGCATATACCGTAAACTGGCTAATTGTGGAATTTATGTGCGTGCTTTTTCTACATATCCACGCTGGCTTCGCCTAGGTCTTATAACATCGGAAAATTATGAACGATTCAGAAAGGCCTTTACATCTTAGATAGGCAATAAAATATCAACCCTTAAGCCAGGATTGTTATCCTTAAGAATAATTTTGGCATCATGTAGTTTAACAACTGCAGCAACTAAACTTAATCCAAGCCCACTACCACTTGTTGTCCTACTATCATCTAGTCTGACAAAAGGTTCAAAAACCCGTTCCCTTTCGTGCTCTGGTATTCCCGGACCATTATCGGCAATAGTTAGCAGCAACCATGTTGATTTTTGTTCTAAAGTTATTGCTATTTTTCCGTATTCAGGTGTGTATTTAATTGCATTATCAATTAAGTTGCAGATTGTTTGGAATAACAAATGTGGATGTCCATAATATGAAGCTGGTTTGGCTATCTCTTTGGTAACAGTTAGATGTTTTTCTTCCATAAGCGGCATGTAAAGCTCGATGCCATCCTCTAATAACTGTGCCAAATTAATTTGAACAAAAGCATGCCGCGATGCCCCAGACTCGATTTCAGCAATTGATAAAATAGATTTAAAGGTTGTTAATAATACATCTGCTTCTGCAATTGCATGCTCGATTAAATGGTAATTTTTTGTATCGTGTAGAAATTCTTTTTGTGCCTTTTCAAGATAATTACGCAAATGTGTCAGCGGGCGGCGTAGATCATGGGCAATATTTCGTGTAACATCACGTATAGCATTCATCAGACGTTCAATTTCTCCAAGCATAAGGTTCAGGGTTTGCGATAATCTATCAAATTCATCGTTTGAACCATTCAAGGGAATGCGATGGCGAATATCGCCAATCATAATTTTGAGTGCAGACCTATTAATTGTATCAATACGACGGTGAATTTTACGGGTAACAATTGCACCGCCAACGCCCCCGATAACAAAAACCAGTGTTAAAACAATAATAATTGCTTGCACAAATTTGTTTTGAAATTTCTCTTCCTGTTCTGTATTAAGCCCAACCAATAAAGTTAAATCACTCAGCAACAGAACTTTTATAGCCCGTACCGATATTGCTGATCTATCGAAAGTATCGGTTTTAAAATAAATCCAGCTTTCATCCTCAATCTGTTCCACAGGCCACTCGGTAATATTACCTGCCAATGGCTGTTTCCAAAGATTTACCAATAAATATAGAATATCTCCGCCCCTGTTTGGCTGTATCCGTTCCGTAATCTCAACAGATAAAGCTATTGACCCCCATTGGTTATAAAAATCGGTTAAACTATTAGCTTCAGCAATAAGTTTATCATTGCTTTCTTGCTTCATTAATGCCGATGCAACCAAATAAAGTGCGGTCATTCCAGCTAAAGTTGTAATGAAAAAAACTATTGCATAAAAGAATGTTAATCTATAGGCACTATTCTTAAGTAAGTTCTGTTTCCCAGGATTAACCATGCACCTGGGCCACTGAAATAACACTAATCATATACCCAACACCACGAACTGTATGAATTAAAGCTGGGCTAAAGTCTTTATCGATTTTTTGCCGCAACCTGCTTACATGGACATCGACAATATTGGTTTGCGGATCAAAATGGTATCCCCATACTGTTTCAAGTAACATAGACCTGGTAACAACCTGACCTTGGTGTTTAGCTAAAAACTCTAGAAGTGAAAATTCACGGGGCAATAAATCGATAAGCTTGTTACCACGCACTACCTTACGGTTTAATAAATCAATAGTAAGGTTATCGATCACAAAAGTAGTTACAACATGTTGCTGTCCTCTTTTACCCAGCACTTCAAGGCGGGCTAACAACTCGCTGATAGCAAATGGTTTTGTCAGATAATCATCCCCACCACTACGCAAACCCGCTACACGATCGTCAACAAGACTTAAAGCACTCAACACCAAAATTGGTGTCTGTTTTTTTGCTTCACGCAAGCGGCGAATTATTTCCAAGCCATCCATGCCAGGTAACATACGATCAACAATTAACACATCATATGAACATTGTAAGGCACGATTCAGTCCTTCGGCTCCGTGAACACTCCAATCAACCAGGTGTCCTTGAGCTGTTACATTCTCACGGATATATTGTGCGGTTTTATCATCGTCTTCAATAAGCAGAATGTGCATCGGTTTTGTCTTTCTTGGCTTGTTTTACTAAGGGTGTTTTATAGATTATACATAAGTTGTGCTAATAATTCTTGTTAATCTTGATGAATAAACCAATTTATCGTTAAGTTTTAAGCCGATAATCGTATTTCATAAAAGGTTAATTTCTGTTCATAATATATTTTATTGATAAAAAAATAAATATTTTTTGAATTTAGCGATGATCGTATTGGTCGCGCCATATCGGTTTAATAACACGATCTGCTGGATCGAAGTCGTGAATTTGTTTTTCACGACGCTGACGATAGAGACTGCGCATTGTAGCATAATAGTCAAGCGAATTGGCTTTTATTTGTTCTAGAGGGTCGAGAAAAGCTTCGCGCAATCCAATAACACTTAACCCAGTTAAACTGTAATTAATAATTTGTAACCCTGCACCACCCAAAGCAATACTTACTGGGTCTGACACAATACCAACAATTGTACCAAAAGCATCACGTGGATTTGAAGAACCCAGAAACGGTAAAACCAAATACGGCCCTTCAGGAACACCCCATACCGCTAGGGTTTGTCCAAAATCTTCTTCATCATATTCCAGCCCTAGCTCAGATGCCACATCAAGCAATCCAAAAAAACCAATGGTTGAATTTATAAAGAAACGGGCCAAGGTTTTTGGGGTATCGGGTGACAATTGTAACAAGTTATTAGCAAAATTATATGGTTCACGCAGATTGTTAGTAAAATGGCGAATTGATTGTCTAAATTCGGCAGGCATAATAAACCTGTACCCTTTGGCTAGAGGAACAAGAAAATTTTCATCAACAGCCTGATTGAAGGTAAAAACTTTTCTATTAAATGGCTCTAATGGGTCATTGGTTTCCAAAAAATCGGCAAGTTCATCAGGGTCATTTGGGCGGATTGCACATGAAGCACTTAAAAAAGCTAAAGACATTAACAAGCTGAGCAACAAAGTCCTATTCACCAACAACATCTGGCGTTCCTTATAATTACATTGTTAACAGGCAAAGTTATAATTGATTTTATTTACACAAAAAATATTTTTACGTGAATTAGGTGAATAAATACGTCTTTTTCTAATTACTGTTGCTTTTTTGCAACTGTTATATCTAAATCTAACCCACCAAGAAATAAGGTTTAAACATCTCAATAAAACAGAAAATTACGCTGGACACTGTTATTATTTTTGATTATAAGGCAACAGCAAGCAATTAAATGACCATGTTTATCTATAATGCCTAGGTAGCTCAGTCGGTAGAGCAGCGGACTGAAAATCCGCGTGTCGGTGGTTCGATTCCGCCCCTGGGCACTCTTCATCTCCCCGGCTTGATCCACTCCTCGAGCTGCCCCGTGAACCCGCCCATGTCGACGGGCTGAGTCCGGCGGCAGCGGAGGCCGGCCTCGACGGCCGGGCCTCGGGTCGCGCGGGGCAGCGGGGAGATCCACACCATGCGCCCGCCCGGTCGCAGCACCGCGCCCGCGTGCTCGACGAAGCTCGTCAGCAGCGGCGACACGTCCCCGCGGTGGACGCGACGGCCCATCGGCGGGTTCGTAATTATCAAAGTCGGCCGCGCCGGCGCGTACACGGTCGCGTCGCCCTCGACCAGCTCGTGGCGCTCGAGCCCCGCCGCCGTCAGGTTGGCGCCGGCGATCGCCAGCGCCCGCGCGTCGACGTCGCTCCCGTGCAGCCGCGCGTACGGCCCGAGCAGCCCGCGCTCGACCAGCTCGAGCCCCGAGCCCACGAACGGGTCCCAGACCACGTCGTCGGCCCGCACCCCGGCCATGCGGGCCAGCGCCGCGGCCAGCGTCGGGTGCGACGCCGCCGGCACGTCCCCGACCCGATAATTGAACCGTTCGTCCTTCCAGCGCGGCCGCAGCTCGACCCGCAGCGCGCCGCCGGCGTCGTCGACGATCACCTCCCACCCGCTCGCCGTCGGATCGTTCACCAATTCAGGGCAAGCCTTCGTGAGCGCCTCGGCGACCTGCCAGACGACCGCCCGGCGATGGCCCCCGCGCGCCCACGCGAGCCTGTAGCGGACCTGTCCCTTCGTCCATGTCGCGAAGATCTCGCCCGCCTCCGGACCGGCCAGCACCTCGACGAGCGCCGGGACCAATTCGTCCGGCGCCAGCCGGCGCAGCGGCAGCGGGAAGCCGATCGTCAGCAGCGTGCGCGCCTTGACGATCGCCGCCAGCGGGCCGGCCGTGGTCAGCGTCACCCGCCCCGCGCCGATCGACCGCGCCTGCCAGCGCGGGTCGAGCTCCCCGGCGAGGATGTCCTCGAGGCCAGGTCGACAGGTCGCCAGCAGCTCGCGCGGCGCGCTCGCCACCGCGTCCACGTCGATGTCCGCCGCGTTGACCCCGCGGCTGAGGCTGCGCTGCAACATCAGCTGCGCCCGGCCGCGCAGGCGCTGCAGCTCCGGGTCCGCCGACTCGAGCCCCGCCAGCCACTCCTGCGCCGCGGGTCCGCCCGCCTTGCCGAGCGCCTCGGCGAAGCTGCGCAGCAGCTCGGGCCGCGTCTCCTGGCGCGCGCGCGCCAGCAGGGCCGCGGAGATCTCCGCGTCGACCTCGGCCCCGGCCCCGTGCAGCTTGCCGAGCGCCACCACCGCGTTGCGCCGCGTCTTCACGTCGTCGTCGTCGAGCCGCGCCAGCAGCGGCCCGCGCAGCGACGGGTCCCCGACCGCGAGCCGCCCCAGCACCCGCGTCAGGCGAGCGCGCGCCGGCCCCGGCGCCCCGGCCAGCCGCGCCAGCACCGGCGGACCGGCGGCCGCGCCCGCCCGCAGCAGCGCCCGCTCCACGTCGCGCAGCACGTGCTCGTCGTCGGTGACGAGCAGACATTCGACGACCCGCGGCAGGTCGCCGCGTCCCGGCGTGTAGCCGGCGTCGGCGATCTTCCGCCGCAGTTCTTCCTCGGGCGCGCTCACGGACGGCACGATAGCCGCTTCGCCCGCGCCTGCAATCCGGCGCCGCGCGCTACTTCCCGGCCGGCCGCCGCTCCATCAGCACCGGGATGATGTTGGGCCCGCGGGAGATCTGGAACGAGCTCATGGCCGTGCGGTAGCCCGGCGCGTTGAAGCGGAGCAGCAGGGTCTGGTCGTCCTTGTCGAGCTTGATCGCCGGGAACGTGGTGTCGGCCGGGTGCGTCTTCTTGTCGGGGCAGGGCCCGCTCACGCACTCGACCGTCGCGCCCTGCGGGGCGTTCTGGAACACGAACGTCGCCGTGTCGGGCAGCACGATCTTGTCCTTCTCGAGCGTGAACGCGATCTGGTTGGTGCCCGGGACCAGCGTATAGCTGTTGACCACGGTCTTGTACTCGGGCGCGCTGAACTCGAGCTGGATCTGCGTGCCGCCCAGGGCCGCGGCGATCGGCGGGTACGGCCGCGTGATCACCTCCGCCGTGCTCACCGGGCACGGCCCGCTCACGCACTTGACGGTCGTGTTGGCCGGGCCAGGCGCGAACGCGAGGGTCGCCGAGTTGCCGCTCGGCTGCGGCGTCGGGTCGGTCGGCGGCGCGGTGTCCGTCGGCGGCGGCGTCGCGTCGGCGGGGGCCGGCGTCGCGGCGGCGGCGTCGACGAGCTCGCACGAGCAGTGCGAGTCGTCGATCGCCTGGCAGCGCACCCCCGAGGTGACCTTCTCGATGTACACCGCGCAGGAGTCGCTGCCCGGGCCCTGTGGTTCGGGCGGCGAGGTGTCCGTCTTGGGCTTCCCGCACGAGGCGAGGGCGAGGCAGAGGGTCAGCGAGGCGGGGAGTGCGGCACGCATGGCAGCATCGCTTCTACACCCGGGGCGGGGTCGCCGCCAGGACCGCGGCCCCCTGGCGCTCGGAACCGACCGCGAAAAAATCTCAGAGAAAATTTCGTGATAGCTTCGGCGGGACGAGAGGCGCCATGGAGATCATCGACAGGTTGAAGGGCATCGTCGGCGTCGGGCAGCCGAGCATCGAGCTGCGCGACGTGAACACGCCGGTGCGCCGCGGCGACGCCGTCCGCGGCACCGTCGTCCTCACCGGCGGGCAGTACGACGCCCCGGTCGAGGACGTGCACGTGCGGCTCGAGGAGGTGCGGGTGGTGTACACCGCCCCCGAGCGACCCGAGCGCCAGTTCTGGTCGCACGTCGCCGAGCAGGTGTTCCCGATGGACCACCGCGTATTGAAGCCTGGCGAGACGATCGAGCTCGCGTTCGCGGTCGTCGTCCCGGCCGCCACCGAGGCGACCGGCGGCACGATCGCCTACCTGCTGATCGCCGACACCGAGGTGCCCGGCCTCAACCCCAAGGTCGAGCTCGAGATCACGGTCACGGCCGGGGCCGCCGAGTGACGGACGAGGCCCACAAGGAGCTCGTCGAGCTCAACCGCCGCTTCGAGCAGGCCGTCCCGCACAACCGCGCGCTCGGCCTCGAGATCCTCGCGTTCGAGCGGGCCCGCGTCACCTACCGCCTGCCGTACTCCGAGAGGCTGGTCGGCAACCCCGAGACCGGCGTGCTCCACGGCGGGGCGATCTCCGCCGCCATGGACGCGGCCTGCGGCTCGGCCGTGTTCCAGGCCCTGCCGCGGCCGATGACGATCGCCACGCTCGACCTCCGCATCGACTACGTCAAGCTCGGCACCCCGCGGCGCGACATCTTGCTGCACGCGCACTGCTACAAGGTCACCCGCAGCGTCGCGTTCGTCCGCGCCGTCGCCTACCACGACAGCGAGGACGACCCGATCGCCACCGCGACCGGCACCTTCATGCTCGGCACGCGCGTGAGCCTGGGCAGGACCGAGGACGCGCCGTGACCGACGAGCCGACCGACAGGCTCGCCGGGCTGGTCGCCTCCGCCAGGGCCTCCGGGGACATCGCCCGCCTGGTCGACGCGATCCCCTACTCGCGCTTCATGGGCATCTCGATGGTCCACGTCGCCGGCGAACTGCTCGGCGCGCTGCGCTTCGGCGAGCACCTGATCGGCAACCCCATGCTGCCGGCGATCCACGGCGGCGTGCTCGCCGCCCTGCTCGAGTCGACGGCGATCTTCCAGCTCATGTGGGAGACCGAGGCGATCGTGCTGCCGAAGACCATCACCTTGACCGTCGACTACCTCCGCCCCGGCCGGGCCCAGGACACCTGGGCCCGCGGGATCCTCACCCGCCAGGGTCGCCGCGTCGCCAACGTCCGCGTCGAGGCCTGGCAGGACGACCGCTCCCGGCCGATCGCGGTCGCCAGCGCGCACCTGCTCCTGAAGCTCCACAGCCCCTCCGGCCCCGAAAAGAGCCCCGCCCCGCAGGACGGGTGACCGCCGCTGTCCTGTCGTGCGGCCCGCCGTCCACCCGGTATATTGATGGCCTTCGTGCAGCGGCCAGCGAGACAGCGCCATGGCTGACGACGCCCAGGGCGACTCGCGTCACGGCCCCGCGGGCCTGGACTTCCGCGCCCGCGCGCGCGCCGAGGCCGACCGCTACGGCCCCGACCCCTGGGTGTTCGTGCGGGAGCTGCTGCAGAACGCCCGCGACGCCGGGGCCACCGCCGTCGCCTTCACCGCCCGCAGCGAGGGCGGCCGCTGGCGCCTGCACTGCCGCGACGACGGCGAGGGCATGAGCTACGAGCACGCCCGCCGCTACCTGTTCGCGCTCTACGCCTCGAGCAAGGAGCAGCGGCGCGACCAGGTCGGCCGCTTCGGCGTCGGCTTCTGGTCGATCCTCCGCTTCGAGCCCGCGCGCATCACCATCCGCTCGCGTCCGCGGGTGTCCGGAGAGACAGGTCGTTCGGGACAGGGCCCCACGGACAGCTGGGAGCTCGAGATCACCGGCGACCTCGAGTCCGCCGTGCAGCGCGTGCCCGACATGGGCGGCCCCGGCACCGAGGTCGTGCTCGAGCGGCCCGCCCCCGACGGCGAGCTCGAGCGCCGCGTGTTCGAGGCCGCCTGGCAGAACGCCCGCTTCCTCTGCACCCGCGACCAGCCCGACCGCCCCCTGCTGGTCACCGTCAACGGCAAGCCGATCAACGCCAAGTTCGAGCTCCCGGCCCCCAGCGCCGCGTTCCGCCGCGGCTCGGTGCGCGGCGTCGTCGGCCTCGGCAACGCCGCCCGCGTCGAGCTGTTCTCCCGCGGCCTGCGCGTGCGCGCCGCGGCCTCGCTCGCCGACTTCACCGCCGGCGGCGGGCGCCACACCGGACGCAGCCGCGTGCAGTTCACCGAGCTGCCCGGTCGCCTCGCCCCGCAGGCCCTGCTCGAGAGCGAGGCCCTCGAGCTGCTGCTCTCGCGCTCCGACGCCCGCGAGAACCGGGCCCTATTGAAATTGGTCCGCCTCGCCGAGCGCGAGCTCGGCCGGCTCATCACCCGCCAGCTCGACGCCGTGCGCCCGCTGGCCTGGTGGCGCCGCCTCGGCCTGTTCCTGCGCCGGCGCCTGCGCGACTCGCTGGCCTTCCGCACGGCCATCGCCGCCGGCTTCGGCGCGCTCACGGCCCTCGCGGTCGCCTGGACCCTGTGGGGCGACCACGTGTTCGCCCGCCTGCGCGCCGACCTCGCGTTCCTCACCGGCGGCGAGGGCGGCCTCGTGGTCGGCACGCCGTCCGAGCCCTCGCCGCGCTACACCGACCTCGGCCGGCTCTACCGCGGCCCGCAGGTCGACGTGCTGAGCGGCAGCGGCGTGCCGATCGAGCTGACCTACGCGCCCGCCGAGGAGGACCACTACTTCGCCGCGCTGATCCTCGACGACCTCGAGCACGCCGGCGACGCCGCGGCGATCGCCCCCACCTCGCGCGGCCCGTACATCGGCACCGCCTGCCGCGGCGAGAATATTAAGTGCACGGCCGTGCAGCTGGTCGTCGAGTCGGCCCCCGGCCTGCTCCGCCTGCCCGCGCCGACCGGCCACCGCGTCGACGCGGCCAGCGTGCGACTCGACGACGTCCCGCAGGCGCTCGTCGCCACCCAGCACGACGAGCCGGCGCTCGTGCTGCCGACGGCGACCCGGGCGGTGCTCCGCTACGTCACCGTGCCGGCGATCCCCCTGCGCCGCACCCCGACGCCGGCCCGCGGCGCCCGCCTCCCCGCCGACCTGCGCGCCGCCGCCGCGGCCCTGCGCACCCGCTCGCAGAGCGACCGCGTCGCCCCGCTGGTCGAGCTCACCCGCCAGCGCGTGCGCTACAGCAACGACCCCGACGTCGCCCTCGCCCACCAGGACCCCGCGCTCGCCGATCTCCACTTCCTCGACCGCACGTTGAAGATCGGCGCCGGCGACTGCGACCTGCAGAACGCCCTGCTCGTGGCCCTGCTGCGCGAGGCCGGCGTGCCCGCGCGCATGGCCATCGGGTTCGTCGGCCAGCGCGGCCGCGCCAACTCGTGGCTGCACGCGTGGGCCGAGTTCCGCGTCGGCGACGGACCGTGGGAGATCGCCGACGCCAGCGCGAGCGACCGCCCGCGCGCGTTCACCCCCGGCACCGTACCTGTCCCTGCGGTCAGCACGCCCGCGGAGGCCCCCTCGTCCGACTCCGGCGAGCCCGCGACCGCCCCGAGCGAGTCGGGCCCCACGCAGTCCGGCCCCACGAAGTCCGGCCCCGGCGAGCCCACCAGCCCCGGCGAGAGCGTCGACCCCGGCGCCGCTGCGGTCGCCCCCGCGGCCGCGCCGGCGCCGAGCGAGGCCCCCGAGGCGCTCCCCCCCGCGCGCACGCCCGCCGCGCCGTGGCTCCGCCAGTGGCTGGCCCGCGGCTCGCTCGCCCTGCTGGCGCTCGCCGGCCTCGGCCTCGTCATGCTGCTGCTCCGCCGCACCCGCCGCGAGGTCGCCCTCGAGGCCGGCCACGACCTCTCGCGCCTGCTGCAAGGCGCCCTGCAGCAGCCCGAGGCCTTCCGCTCGGTCCCCGACGTGTTCCAGCGCCCGCTCGTGCCGACCGCCGGCGGCCGCGCGCTGTCCCTCGACGCCGCCCGCGCGCTCGCCGGCAAGGGCCACCTCTACCGCACCCGCACCGGCTGCGACCTCGCCCGCCGCGCCGTCGCCGGCGGCGCACATGTCCTCGAGGACAGCGTCGCCGAGGCCCGCGCCGTCGCCGACGCCCTCGGCGCCGTCGACCTCGACCCCTGGGACACCCTGCTCGCCGACACCGCCGCCGGCCCCCTGCTCGACGCCGTCAACGCCGCCCTGCGCGCCGCCGGCGAGCGCCTCGTCGTCGTCGCCGGCCCCGGCTTCGCCGAAGAAGTCCGCAGCCTCGACCTCGCCCCCCTGCGCCTGCGCGGCTCGCCCTGGCGCGGCCGTCGCGTCGTCGCCGTCAGCGCCGACAACCCGTGGATGCGCGACGCCTCCGCCGCGCTCGCGACCCGCCCGCGCGCCGCCGTGTTCGCCGCCCTCGACTACCTCGCCGACCGCCTCGACCTCCCCGCCGACCGCCGCGCCGGGCTGCTGCACGCCGCCGCCCGCGCCGCCGTGCACGAGGCCGCCGTCTGACCTGACCTTACGAACCTGTCCCGATCACCATGTCCCAAACGCCACCCAGCAACGCCGTCGCCGTCGACCTGAAGCAGCTGCTGCGCATCGACATCGACGCCGAGCTGCGCAAGCTGACCGTGGCCCAGCTGCAGGGCCCGTGGCAGCTGCCGGCCGAGCTGGTGCGCCGGGCCATCCGCGAGGGCGCCGGCGGCGTGCGCGTCGAGCTCGCCCGCGGCGCCTGCACCGTGCGCGACGACGGCCCGCCGCTGGCCCACGAGCGCCTGGCCGAGCTCGCCGTCATGCTCGACGCCGCCGCGCCGTCCGAGCGCCGCCACCGCGCCCTGCTCGCGCTCGAGGCCGCCGGAGGCCTCGCCCTGCTCGCGCTCGCCGGCATCGGCGCGACCCACATCGAGGTCGTCGCCCGCGGCGGCGGCAAGCTGCGCCGCCTGACCTGGACCGCCAGAGCCAGCCGCGCCGAGCTCGTCGAGGCAGCGGACCCCGGCGGCGCCCGCGGCAGCGAGATCTCCGTCCGCAGCCCCGACCTCGACGCCGCCCGCGCCCGCGCCTGGCTCCGCGACGTCGCCCGCTTCGCCCCCGGCGACGTCAGCGAGGGCGGCCAGCCGATCAACACCGGCCTGCAGGGCTACCTCGCCAGCGAGCGCTTCAACCTCGGCCCGCGCAGCGAGCCCGCGCGCCTGACCGGCCACCTCGCCGTCGCCCGCCACGGCGAGCACGCCCGCGTGTGGCTGCTGCACGGCGGCGTGGTCGCGACCCACCTCGGCATGTCGTCGGTGCCGTGCTTCGACGCGATCGTCGAGGTCAGCGCGCTCGTCGGCCTCAGCGCCACCGCGGCCGACCTGCGCGCCGCCATGAACCCCTACCTCGGACCGATCGCCGACCTCGGCGTCGGCCTGCTCATGCAGGTCGCCAGGAAGCTGCCGGAGATCGACAGCGTCTCGACGCAGACCCGCGTGCTCGTGCTGCTGCTGCAGGCCGTACGCACGCGCCGACGCCTCGCCGAGCTCATGCACGTGCGCATGCTGCCGTGCTGGACGCCGATCGACCCCCAGACCCCGCGCACGCGCCCCGCCTGCTGGCTCAGCCTCGCCGAGCTGCCGCAGGCCGAGCGCAACCAGCCGCCGGTGGTGCTCGCCCTCTACCCCGAGCAGGACCCCGAGGACTTCGCCCTGCCCGAGGCCCCGGTGCTGCGCCTCGACGCCGCCGAGCGCAGCGCGCTGACCGAGCTGTTCGGCCTGCGCTTCCGGGCCCCGCCGCCGCGCGCCGAGGTCGGCGGCCGCCTGCGCAACACCATCCGTCGCGGCCTGCGCGGCGCTGGTCAGGCGATCGCACGCCTGCTGCACCTCGGCCCCGGCGCCCCGCTCCCCGAGTCTTCCCTCGGCGACGACGAGCGCGACCTGCTCGTCGGCCTGCGGGCGATCCTCCGCGGAGGCCCCGGCGCCCCCGAGACGATCCACCTGTGCGCCGGGCGAGCCGCCCCGCAGATTGTCGGAGGCACCCGCGGCCAGCTGCTCGTCGGCCGCGAACACCCCGACCTCCGCGCCTGCCTCGCCGCCGCCCGCCGCGGCCCCGCCTGGCTGTACCCCGCCAGCATCACCCTGCTCGGCGGCCACGCCCTACCCGCCACCGCCGCCCGCGTGACCTGGCTGCGCCACTGGCAAGACCCCCAGCCCCCGCGTTGACCGCGACGACGACAGCCCGCGCTCCTGGACGTCGGGGAGCGGCTCCCCTCGCACGCGCCGTCGCCCGGGTCGCGCCCCGAGCTCGTCGAGCCCGCCGCAGTCGACCGCGCCGTCGCCGGGGTCGCGCCCCGAGCTCGTCGAGCCCGCCGCGGCCAACCGCTCCGTCCGCGCGCCCCGAGCCGCCGAGTCGTCGAGCCCGCCGCGGCCGACCGCTCCGTCCGCGCCCGCATTGACCCGCGCCGCCGCGCGCTGCACCCTCGCCGCGTGACGCCCTGGCTCTCCGTCGACGACCCGCACGACCCGCGGCTCGACCTCTTCCGCGACATCTCCGCGCGCCGCGACCCCGCGCGCCGCGCCCCGTTCTACGTCGAGAGCGAGCTCGCCGTGGCCCGCCTGCTCGCCAGCGACTTCACCACCCTCGCGGTGCTCGGCACCCCGGCGCACCTCGGGCGCATCCTCGCCGACGCCCCCGCGCGCTGCCCGGTCTACGCCTGCGACCACGCGCTCCTGCGCGGCGTCGTCGGCTTCGACCTCCACCGCGGCGTGATCGCCTGCGCCCGCCGCCCGCCCGCGCTGACCGGCGACCTGCCCGAAAGCACATGTCCGATCCACCCGGTCGCCGTCGACCTCGCGGCGATCCTCGCGCGCCCGACCTGGACCGTGCTGCTCGTCCAGGGCCTGGCCGACCCCGCCAACCTCGGGTCGATCGTCCGCAGCGCGCGCGCCTTCGCCGTCGACCTCGTCGTGCTCGACCACCGCGGCGCCGACCCGCTCGACCGCCGGGCCATCCGCGGCGCCATGGGCCACGTGTTCGCGCAGCCCCTGGCCGTCGCCGCCGACCTGCCCGCCGCCGTCCTCCACCTGCAGGCCCGCGGCGCCGCCGTCTACGCCGCCACCCTCGGCCCCCGCGCCCGCCCGGTCGCCGGCGTCGGCCGCCCGGCGCGCCTCGTCATCTGCGTCGGCAACGAGGGCGAGGGCCTCCCCGCGGCCGTCTGCGCCGCCGCAGACCTCGAGGTCACCATCCCCATCGCCCGCGACGTCGACTCGCTGGGCGTGGCCGCAGCCGCTGCGGTGCTCCTGCACGCCCTCGCCGCCGCCCCGCTCGCCGCGAATTGAAAGCGAGCGCGCCGCCGCCGCGACAATCGCATATCATGGGCCAGTCGGGAGCCCACCCATGGACGTCGTCCTCAGCGCATCGCTCGGCATCCTGTTCCTGGTCCTCGGGATCGCCGCCGTGTTCCTGATGTACTACCTGTGGGGTTTTCCCTTCGACAAGAAGACCCTGACGAGCGCCGCCCCGCCGTCGTTGATGCGCACGCACCGGGTGCTCGGCTACCTCTACCTCCTCCTCTACATCGTGATGATGTCGGAGATGGTGCCGCGCATGTGGGCGTACCAGGTCGAGATGCCGGCCCGCACGGTCGCCCACATGATGTTCGGCATGGGCATCGGCATCGTCCTGTTAATCAAACTGGCGATCCTCCGCTTCTATCGCCACCTCGAGGAGTGGATGCCCGTGCTCGGCACCCTGCTCCTCACCTTCACGATCATCCTGTCCGGCCTGTCGATGCCGCACGCCTTCCGCGAGATGGTGCTCGCCAGCCAGGCCGCCGACGGCGGCGACGCCTACAGCGACGAGAACCGGGCCCGCGTCGCCAAGCTGCTGCCGACCGCCGGCCTCCCCGCCGAGGCGCCGATCGACCAGCTCTCGACCGTCGAGGCCCTGCAAGCCGGTCGCCGCGTGCTCATCACCAAGTGCGTGGTCTGCCACGACTTAAAAACCGTGCTGACCCGCCCGCGCTCGCCGTCGGATTGGGTCAACACCGTCGAGCGCATGGCCATCAAGCCCGCCTTCAGCGAGCCGATCACCGAGTTCGAACAGTGGCAGGCCTCGGCCTACCTGATCGCCATCTCCCGCGAGCTACAAAAATCCGCCCGCGAGCGCCGCCAGGAAGAGGAAGAGAAGCAGAAGGCCCGCGACGCCATGGCCACCCCCAGCTCCGGCGATCCCGCCGCGGCCCCGGCCCCGATCGACGAGAAGAAGGCCGAGCGCACCTACGAGACGATCTGCGCCCAGTGCCACGAGCTCTCCGACGTCGACAAGGCCCCGCCGAAGACCGCCGCCGACGTCACCGACGTCATCAAGCGCATGATCGACGACAACGGTCTCAAGGCCGACAAGGCCGAGCTCGACATGATCGAGTGGTACATGACGAAGAAGTTCGTGGCCGCCGCGAAGTGAGCCGACCTCGGCGAACCACGAGCTCCCCGCGCAGTCATCTGCACGCCCGCCGCAGCCGCTGCGACGCACGCACATCGCAGGCCTCGATCCAGCCTCGACCGCGGCTGACGCTTTCCGGCCCTCCGCGTCTGGCGTAAGCTCGCGCCCCCGGACGCCCATGCCCCACGCCACCCTCGACCTCACCGGCCGCCACGTCGTCATCACCGGCGGCGCAGGCGCCCTCGGCACCCCCGTCGTCTCCCGCTTCGTCGCCGCCGGCGCCACCTGCATCGTGCCCTGCATCGACGACGGCCCCGGCCCGCGCGGCCTGCCCGGCGTCCGCTACCTCCCGCGCGTCGAGCTCACCGACGAGCGCGCCGTCGCCTCGCTCTACGCCGACCTGCCCGACCTGTGGGCCTCGGTCCACCTCGCCGGCGGCTTCGTGTGGGCCAAGCTCGGCGACACCACCGCGCAGACCGCCCGCGCCCAGTTCGAGATGAACTGCGTCACCGCCCTGCTGTGCTGCCGCGAGGCCGTCAAGAAGATGCGCGCGAGCGGCAGCGACGAGGGCGGGCGCATCGTCAACGTCGCCTCGCGCGGCGCGCTGCACCCGGCCCCCGGCCTCGCCGCCTACGCCATGGCCAAGGCCGCCGTGGTCGCCCTGACCCAGGCCCTGGCCAACGAGCTGCGCGGCGAGCACATCCTCGTCAACGCGGTGGCGCCCTCGCTGATCGACACGCCGGCCAACCGCGCCGCCATGCCCGACGCCGACCACGACAAGTGGGCCAAGCCGGCCGAGATCGCCGAGACGATCCTGTTCCTCGCCAGCCCGAGCAACGCCCTCACCACCGGATCGATCGTCCATGTCGAAGGCCGCGAGCTCTGACGCGATCGTCGCCCGCGCCGCGCGGCCGGACGACTTCACCGCCTACCTCGCGCTGTTCCCCGAGCTCGGCGTCGACGAGGCCCCGCTCGACGCCGACGCCTGGACCCTGCACATGGCCCCGCAGACGCTGGTGTTCGAGCTCGCGGGCGCTGTCGTCGGCTACGTCTACTTCCAGATCCTCGCCAGCGAGGGCTACGTCCGCCACGTCATCGTCCACCCCGAGCACCGCGCCCGCGGCCTCGGCCTCCGCATGATGTCCGCCGTCGCCGAACGCCTGCGCGCCGCCAGCTGCACCCGCTGGCGCCTCAACGTCAAGCCGGACAACGCCGCCGCCCTCGCCCTCTACCACCGCGTCGGCATGCGCGTCGCCCACCGCTCCGCCGCCGTCCGCCTGACCTGGTCCACCGTCGATCGCCTGCCCGACTCCGACATATCCTTTAAAACATGTCCCATCGACCCGGCCGACGACGACGCCCTCGAGACGATCTTTAAATTGCCGCGCGGCCAGCTCGCCGGCATGCGCGCCGACCCGCGGCGCGTCAACCTCCGCCTCCGCGACCCCGCCGCTCCGCACTCGCCGCTCGGCCTCGCCTGCTTCGCCCCCCAATTCCCCGGCGCCTTCCCGTTCCGCGTGCTCCGCCCGGGCCTCGCCCGCCCGCTGCTCGCCGGCATGCGCCCGCACGCCCTCCCCGAACACGACCGCGTGCAGCTCGTCATCGAGGACGACGACGAGCTGCGCCGTCAGCTGCTCGCCGTCGGCGCCGAACTCCACATGGAGTTCCTGCACCTCCTCGGCCCCGTCCCGCCTTGAACCCCGCCTCAACGGGGCCATCCTGGAGCTCATGCATGCGGATGGACCGGACCGCGTTCGTGACGAGTGTGACGACCTGCTCGCCAACAAGCGAGCCAGTCGTCGCCCAAGGACCTGGCCGACGTTGACGCGTTGACGCGGTAGGCCTACTTCTCCGGCCCGAGGTGCAGCGAGAAGCGGGTGTGCAGGCTGCGCGCGTTGGGCCCCGCCGGGTCGGGCTCCTTGTCGAACGACACCTCGCCGCGCACGCGCGTGAGCCGCTGCATCAGGCGGTCGACGGGCGAGCCGGGGATCGGCAGGTCGACGAACACTGGCGCGAGGTTGCTGCCGAGCAGCGGGTCGCCGGCGCCGCCGGGCCCGAGCACGAAGTCGGTGGTGCCGTGCGCGGTGACCGGCGTGAACCCGAAGTAGTCGAGCCCGCGCTGCACGAACACCTTCGCGTCGCCGCGGGTCGCCGGGTCGCCCATCAGCAAGATCTCGGCCGAGCGCCGGGCGCTGCGCTGGGCGCCGTTGGCCTGGCCCTGGATCATCCACAGCAGCGCGGTCCACAGCGGCGCGCCGACCCCCGAGTGGCCCTCGAACACGAACTGCGACGAGCCGTTCTCCTCGCCCTTCGGCAGCTTGCCGTCGAGCATGCGGTCGATGACCGCCTGCAGCGTCGGCACGTCGAGCGCCAGCACGATCGCCGAGCCCGTCTGCACGTAGTGCAGCGCCACCGCCTCGGCGATGTCGCGGTTCGGCAGCATCGGCGCCGACTTGCCGATGCCGATGCGAACGATCGGCAGGTCGCGGTGACGCGCCGCCTCGCCCCACTCGACCATGCCCGGCGCCACCTCGTTGACCATGGTCCGGATGCCCGTCAGCGTCGCCACCAGCGCCGCCGGGTTCTTGACCTCCGCCGCCGCATAGACCGGGAACTTGCCGATCCGCCGCCACAGGTCGGTGTCCTCGAACTCGTTGCCCTTCGGCTTGGGGTTGGCCAGCTGCACGGTGTCGTCGAACTTCGACAGCAGCTCGACCAGCGCCGCCCTGTCCTCGAGCCCGACCGCCACCCAGCTGCCGAGCCAGCCGAGCCCGATGTCGCTCTTGCCGCTGATCGCCCGCATCATGCCGTCGAGGTCGCGGCGCAGCCGCGCGTCCGCGCCGACCGCCCACACGCCGAGCAGGCCGTTGTCGGTCTGTTGCACGTGCACGCGCGTGGCCCCGACGACCTCCTCGATCTCGCTGTAATCGGTGGCCGAGATCAGCGGCAGGATGCGCACGTCGACGTCGGCGGTGGCGCCTTCGGCCGTGTCTTTAATATCGAGGCGGATCGCCACCGGGTCGATGAACTGCTTCCAGTAGCGCTGGTAGCCGTCGCCGAACTGCTCGTACGCCTCCTTCTCCGCCGCGCTCACGGTCGTCACCGGCGGCAGGTCGATGAGCGGCGTCAACGCGGCCGGCTTGCCCCACGACGAGCTCGCCGCGCCCCCCGGCGTGAACGCGATCGCCGCCCCGTCCGCGTGCTTCAGCTCCTCCGCCGCCAGCAGGCCGCTGGCCACCAGCTCATCGGTCGACGCCGGCGCCCGCCCATTGAGCCAGCCGTACAGCAGCGCCGCGTTGCCCGGCGTCATCAGCTCGGCCAGCGCCTGCTGCCGCCGCGCCGCCAGCACCTTCTGCTGCGGCCCGATCACCGCGGCGATGAACTTGTCGCTGAGGAACGCCAGCGCCTGGTGGGCCCCCGGGTCGCGGGCCAGCATGTAGCGCATGTCGGGCTCGTCGCCGAGCCGCGGCGCGCGCCCGGCCATCGCGTCGAGCACCCTCTCCGCCGCCTTCGGGCTGTTCGACACCAGCGCGAGGTCGCCGACCTGCGCGCGCTGCTGACGCACGGTGCCGCCGGGATCTCGGCTCTCGGTGATCGTCACGCCGTTGTAGTCGCGCGTGGTCGTGACCAGTCCGGGGATCTCCGCCTTGTAGGCCGCGAGGTGCTTGCCGAGCTCCTGGTCGAAGATCGCCTGCTGACGAATTTTAAAAATCATCGTCACGTCGCTGCCCTCGCGCAGGTACGCGTCGCTGCCGGTGATCGCGACCTCGCCGACCACCGTGTGCCCGAACAGCTTGGCCAGCTCGGTGCGCCGCAGCCCGAGCTGTCGCTGGTAGCGGTCGGCCAGGAAGCGGTCCTCCGGGTTGGTCTGGAGGATCTGCACGAGCGGCGTGATCCACGTGTCCGCCTCGTCGAGCAGGCGCAACAGCAGGCGGATGTCGTCGACCCGCGCGTACCAGAACTCCGCCGGCACCGCCGCCGCCATCGGCTCGGCCGTGCCGCCGTTGGGGTTGGTCAGCTTGGCCTGCATCGCCGCGAACGGGTGGGCGTCGAGCGGCGGCACCCGCAGCTCCTTGACCGGGATGGTGCGCTCCTCCTGCTGCCGGTCGCCGCGCAGCCGCAGCCCGCGGTCGTGCTGCAGCGCCTCCTGCATCGACAGCACGCCGGTGGTCGTGTCCATCAGCTTCGACAGATCCGTACGCACGCGCTCGCGCCCGTCGAACCCGGCGGGCCCCGCCCCGGCCTTCAGCCCCTCGGGGAGGATCGCCCACAGGCGCCCGGCCGCGAACGCGTACCACGGATGCGGCGACGACCAGCTGTCGCCGAGCTCGCGCGCCATCGCCTCGACCCACTTCTTGGCCAGCTCCTTGTCGTCGCTCGCCGACTTCAGGTCGGTGGCCACGAACGGCAGCTTGATCCACACGTTGACGCCGTCGTTCCAGCGCTTGGCGTACAGCGCCCCGCTGACGTCGCCCCCCGGCGGTCCGCCGCCGCTGCGGAGCTCCCGGCGCACCAGCACGCGCACGTCGCTGCTGCCGATGCCCGCGGTGACCACCCCGAGCGCGCCGTCGCCGGCCTCGACGTGCATGCGGTCGTAGTCGTAGCCGACCTCGTCGCCCGACACCGCGAACGACAGCTCGAGGTACTGATGGGTCTTGTCGCTGCCGACCGCGGCGATCCTGCCGCTCAGCGCGCGCGCCTCGCCGACGCCCCGCGTGCCCGTGCGCAGCGGCGGCAGCGGCTCCTTGACCGTCTGCACCGGCTTGCCGCCGTCGGGCTGCCCGACCACGCCGCCCTCGCCCTGGCCCGCGGTCGCCCCGACCTCGTCGCCCTTCGGCGGCGGACACGCCGTCAGCGCGGCGGCGAAGAACAAAGCGGTGGAGCGGCGACGACGGGGTGTGAACACCGCCGCAGCTTATCAGTCCCGCAGGTCCGTGGAGTTCCCGAGGATCTCCGCGGCCACCCGCGACTGCTCCTCCAGCACCGTCAGCTTGTCCGCCTCGGGCATGAAGCTGTGCCGCACCGACGCCGCCGCGAGCGCGCGCACCTGCGCGGCGTTCCACCCGAACGCCGCGGCGCAGCGGCGAAACTCCTCGTTCAGCGACGTCGAGAACATCGGCGGGTCGTCGCTCGCCAGCGACAGCGCGATCCCCCCGGACAGCAGCTTCGGCAGCGGATGGGCCGCCAGCGTGGGATAGAGCCCGATCCCCAGGTTGCTGGTCGGGCACACCTCGAGCGGCACCTGGTCCCGCGCCAGGCGCTCCATCAGCGCCGGGTCGTCGACCGCGCGCACGCCGTGGCCGATGCGCTCGGCGCCGAGGAGGTCGAGCGCCTCGCGGATGCTCTGCGGGCCGGACATCTCGCCCGCGTGGGGCAGCGAGCGCAGCCCGTTCGCCCGCGCCCGCGCGAACGTCGGGGCGAACGGCGCGAGCGGCCAGGCCTGCGCCTCCGGCCCGGTGAACCCGAGCCCGATCACTCCGTCCTTCTGCCCGCGCAGGGCCAGCTCGAGCGTGGGTTCGGCCTGGTCGAGCTTCGAGCGCACGATGTCGAAGACCCACGCCAGCTCGACGCCGTGCTCCGCGCGCGCGCGCCCCCGGCCCTCCGCGAGCCCCGCGAGCATCGCCTCGGGCCGCACCCCGTGGACCACGTGGGTCATCGGCGTGAACGTCACCTCGGCGTGGACCACCCGCTGCGCCGCCAGCGACTTCGCCAGCGCCAGCGTGATGTCGCAGAAGTCGCGGGCGTCGACCAGGCAGCGGGAGATCGCCAGGTACATGCGCACGAACTCGCCGAAGTCCGCGAACCTGTAGTGCCCGCGCAGCCCCTCGGCCCCGGCGGCCATGCCCGGCAGCGTCTGCCCGTGCCGCGCCGCCAGCTCGAGCGCCAGCTCCGGCGGGATGCTGCCCTCGAGGTGCACGTGCAGCTCCGCCTTGGGCAAGCGTTCGATGAGGGCCTCGAGCGGCGCAGAGAGCACGCCCGGAACATAGCCCAACTCGAACGCGGTCAACCACTGGTCAGCGCGCGCCGGCTCGCGTAAGCATGGACGACGTGCCGCCCCGCCGAGCGCTCGCCCTGACCGCCGCGCTGCTGGCCTGCAGCGACGGCGGGTCCGCGACGATCGACGGCGCCACCACCTCTCCGACGCCGACCGCCGGCACCGGCACCGGCACCGACCAGCCGTCCGGCGGCGCCGCCACCGACACCACCTCCGCCGTGCCGACCAGCGGCGCCGACGCGACCGGCACCACCGGCGAGCCGCCCGCCGCCACCTTCTGCCCGCAGATCGACGTCTCGCTGGTCGTCCACCCCGCGCTGAACATCTACGGCCCGACCACCCGCGCCGCCTTCCACGAGTTCTTCGCCGACCTGGTCGAAGGGACAGGCGCGCGCGTCCGCGTGGTCGCCAACGTCGGCACCGAGCTGATGCCGCCCACCGACTGCCTGCTCCCGCTCGGCAACCCCGCGGGCGACCCGATCCTCGTCTACGGGCAGGGCGGCCAGGTCGAGCCCGGGGCCGCCGACGCCTTCGACTGCGTGCTCACCGAGCTCGGCGACTACGTCGGCACCCTCGACGAGGGCAACTTCTACTTCTCGGGCCTGCTGTTCCCCATGCTCGCGCTGGACGACTGGCCCGGTCCCGGCGCGACCGCCCTCGCGGTCATCGCCGCCGCCAGCGACGACGTGCAGAACAACATGTACGCCCAGCCCGGCACCGCGGCCGAGGCCTACCTGCGCTACGTCGGCGACGGCGACCGCCGCAGGGTCGCCGCCCTCACCTTCGGCGACGCGGCCGGCCGCCTCGAGATCTTCGGCCTCGCCCTCAGCGGGAACTCCCGCCACTACGAGCGCTCGCAGGTCGAGCTCTACCAGGCCCTGCCCGACTGGACGCCGCTGGCCCTGCGCACCTGCGAGGACTTCGACTACGAGCCGCCGTTCGACCCCGACCCGCCGAAGGGCTGCGAGCGCATCGACGTGCTGTTCGCCATCGACGGCTCGCTCAGCATGGACACCGAGCAGGACGCCCTGCGCGGCACCGACGGCATGCCCGGCGTGTTCGCCGAGTTCACCGACGCCCTGCTCGCCGAGCTCACCGACGTCGAGGACTTCCACGTCGGCGTCGTCTCGAGCAACGAGGGCTTCACCCAGCTGCACACCCACAGCGACTTCCCCGCGGTCCCCGAGGGCCCCGCGACCGCCTGCGACGTCCCGCCCGGCCAGCGCCACATCGTCGCCCCCGCGCCCGGCTTCGCCGACGCCTTCGCCTGCATCGCCGCCACCGACGACGACCTCAACGAGGAGGTCACCGTCTACAACCTCGCCGAGGCCCTGCACGACCCGGTCAACGCCGGCTTCCTGCGCGACGACTCGCTGCTGTTCGCCGTCATCCTCACCGACGAGGACACCGACGACGCCCACCTCGCGCGCATGGTCGACATCCGCGGGCGCATCCTCGAGGCCGTCGACGGCGACCTGAGCCGCGTCGTCGTGCTCGCCATCGCCGGCGGCATGGGCACCTTCGAGGCGCCCGAGACCACCTGCAAGGGCGTCTACGGCTACGCCGCGCCCGGCCGGCGCATCGCCTCGATCGTCCGCTCGTTCCGCGAGCGCGGCCACTTCCAGGACCTGTGCGAGGGCGACATCCCGTTGACCTTCGTCGACATCCTCGACGACGTCGTCTCGGCCTGCGAGGCCTACGAGCCGGTCGGCTGAGGGGCCGGCGACGGGCGCGAGAAACGCGCGAAACCGCCTTCCGGCGGCCTCGCGCGTTGTTGGACTGGAACGCGTGGACGAACCTCGTGACGGGCCGCGGCGGGCCCGTCACGCGGCCGCTAGCCCGAGTTCGGGCAGCGGTACTGGGCGTCGAGGGCGCCCGTGGTCTGGAACTTCTCGCAGGCCTCGCCGCACAGGCGGATCGCCGTGTGGGTCTCGTCGGTGTACTGCCAGCCGCTCTCGGTCATGCAGTCGGTCACCTGCATCATGCCGCTGCCGTACGGCGTGCCGTCGACCGCGACCTCGACGTACTCCCAGTACTTCGGCGGCGGGTCGAGGAGGATCGGGTCGCAGCTCAGGATCTGCATCGAGATGTCGTTGAGCGCGTCCTGCAGCTCGATCTGGTTCTGCGTGTCGTAGAACTTGACGTCGCCGGCCCGCGGCACGCCGCCCGCGTCCGCGACCTCGTTGAGCCGCTGGAACGGGTTGGTCGAGTCCGGGTTGCCGTCCTTCGCCGTGCCGGTCGTCATGTCCTGGATGCCGATGCCGATGACGTAGGTCGGGATGCCCTGGGCGAACGCGTCGGCGACCACGGTCGCCAGGTTCTCGTCGTAGACCTCGAACAGCGTGGTCGTGTCGGGCGCGCCGACCTGACAGTTGGCCGCGCCGTCGGTCACCAGCACCATGAACTTCGGCTGGTCGTCCTGGACCTTCAGCAGCTCGTTGAGCGCCGCCGTGATGCCCTTCGCCGAGGGCGTGCCGCCCTTGATCGAGGTGTCGTCGGCCGCCGGCATGGCCGCGAGGATCGCCGCCGCGTTGGTCGGCGCGATCGGCACCTCGACGTTGTCGTTGACCGGGCACGCCGCCTCGCTGTAGTCGGCCTTGGCCGACTTCGACGGGAACAGGTTCATGCCGAGGTTCATCGAGTTGTTGAAGTTGTTGACGATGAAGTCCACCGTCGCAAAAAGGCTCTTCCACCGCGTCTGCGTCGGCGTGGCCGGGTCGTTGTCGTGGTCCCAGTAGCCGCCCGGGTCCGCCACCATCGAGCCCGACTTGTCGAGCACCAGCATGACGCTCGGTGTCACGATCGGGATATTGATCATCGCCTCGCCGCAGTCGTTCGGGTCGAACGTCGTGCTGCTCATGCCGCCCGTCGGCTCCGACGACGACTCGCCGGCGGTGCTCTCCGCCGACGCGTCCGACGTCGGGGTCTCGGTCGCCGTCGACGGCGTGGTCATGGTGGTCAGGCTCGTCATGCCCGAGATGCCGGACATGGTGCTCGGCGTCGTGTTGGTGGTCGTGTCGTCGCCGCCCTTGTCGTCGCCGCACGCGCCGACGAGGAGCGTCAGGAAGGTCAGTAGACATGCGCTGCGCTGCATAAGCTGGTAGTCCCTTGCGTATCAGGCCCGGATGGCCTCTTGGTGAAGGCTTGGTGAGATCCTCAGGCCCGGATGGCCGTGGATGGTTGTGACA
This sequence comes from Myxococcales bacterium, assembly GCA_016793465.1. Next base: position 90,885 of record JAEUJW010000086.1, on the reverse strand, counting down.
CAGGCGGGCGCCGACAGGCCCAGGGCCCCACTATATCCGCCTGCCCGCGGCGATGCATCAGGAACCCGCGAGCAGTTCTGCACGGCCGGACCGCGCGGAGCGCTGCGCGCCCCGCGTGCAAACGTCCACACTGCGGACACCTGACCGCAACGACACGCGTGGCCCCGACACGAGGGCTTCAGAAGCGGAACCCGAACGCGACGCCCTGCTGGTTGGGTCCGAGCCACGGGCCCAGCGAGAGCCCGCGCTCTTCTTTCCACACGCGGTGCTTGTGCCGCAAGAACAGGCCCTTCGCCAAAATCCCCACCCCGGCGGCGAGCATCAACCCGCCGAACGCCGTGCCGACGGCGCCGTAGATCTGCAGCCCCGAGCAGGTGTTGCTGGTCGTCGACTTGCCGTACACCTGCGCGCAATGATCGGGCAGCGCCGTCACGACCTGGACCACGCCGGCCCCCATCCGCAGTGCGCCGAGCGAAAAGAGGATGCTGCCGAGCGTGATCTTGTTGTGCCCGTCGTCGGGCTCGCTCCCGCGGAGATCTTCCGAATCGAGGTAACCACCGGGGATCTCGGTGTCAGGACTCAGCGGCGGCGGGTCTGCCGGACGGGCCAGCGCGACCGCGAGCGCAGCTGTCCCTGCGACCAGGTTGCTCGCCAACACCATCATGCACCTCCCGCCCGCTCCGCCGTCGGCGCCGCCGCGAAGCGACGGACCTGGCGCTTGAAGAACGCCGACTCCGGCTCGATCGCCGCCGCCTCGCGGATGCTGGCCAGCGCACCCGCTGCGTCGCCGAGCTGGTGCTTCAGCTCCGCGCGCAACCAATGCAGCTCCGCGTTCTTCGGCGCCGCCGCGAGCCCCGCCTCGACCGCCCGAAGCCCCGCCTCGGGCCGGCAGCGCTCGCGGAACGCGAACCACCCGTAGCTGGCCTTCAGGTCGACGTCGTCGGGCGCCGTCGCGATCATCGCCTCGAGGCTGGCGACCGCCTCGTCGTCGCGCCCGAGCTTGTGCAGCTCGCGACCGATCTGCCGGTACGCCCGCAGGCTCTCCTTCGACCTGGGGAACTTCTGTTGCAGCTCGCGATACAGGGCGATCGCGTCCTCGGGCTTGCCGTCCTGCTTGGCCAGGAGGAACGCCGCGCGGTCGGACATCGCCTTGGCCGCCAGCCCCTTGGCGTTGTCGGAGTCGCCGGCGATCACCGCCGTGAACGCGGCGTCGGCCTCGGACCGCCTGGCCGCCAGCGCGTAGGCGTTGCCGAGCCGGTAGCGCGCCTCGAGGTCGTCGGGCTTGGCCGCCACCGCCGCCTCGAGCTCGGCCAGCGCGTCGCCGCCGGCCGCGATCTTCTCGAGCCCCGCGAGCAGCTCCGCCGGCCCCAGCGCGTCGACCAGCCGGCCCTTCTCGAGCCCGCTGGCCTCGAGCACGAGCAGCGTCGGATACGCCTGCACCCGGTAGCGCGCCACCACGTCCGGGCCCTCGCCCTTCTCGGCGTCGACGTGCACCGCCACGTACCCGCGGTCGATCGCCTCGCCGACCTCCGGCCGGACGAACACCTCCTCGTCGAGCTTCTGGCACGGCGGGCACCAGTACGCGCCGACGTCGAGCAGCACCCGCTTGTCCTGCGCCTTCGCGGCCGCCAGCGCCGCCTCCACCTCGCCCTCGAACCAGTGCACCGCCGACACGACCTCTCCGTCGGCCTGGACCCCCGGCGCGGCGCCGACCGACGGCGCGGGCTTCGACGCGTCCGGGCTGGCCTTGGGGTCAGCTTTGCTCGCCTCGCCGGCGGCGCCTGCGGACGGCGCGGGGCCCTGACAAGCTGTCAACGAGACGAACGCGGCGAACAGACCCGTGAGGCGTGGCACGACGCAACACTGCCCGCTCTGTACCCGCGGCGCAACCGGGGCGCTCGCCCGACCTGGTGTTCCTCGAACATGGCCGGCTTGCCACCTGCAAGATCGTGCCCAGTCTGTGGGGCGAACCAAGGACCCACCACCATGGCCGTCTTCAACCCCGAGACCGCGACCGTCAAGACCCGCCAAGCCATCGCCCACGCCCAGGCGATGACCAAGGAGCTCGGCCACCCCGAGCTCACCAGCCTGCACCTGCTCATGGCGGCGTTGCAGCAGGACGGCGGGCTCGCAGGGCCCCTGCTCGAGCGCACCGGCATCCACGGCGCCGCCGCCTCGCGCGCCGTGCAGGCCGAACTCGCCCGCCAGCCGCGCATGACCGGCGGCGAGCCCACCCCCTCGCGCGAGGTCCGTGAGCTCCTCGACATCGCCGCCGGCGAGGCCGAGACCCTGCACGACAAGTTCGTCAGCAGCGAGCACCTCATCCTCGCCTGCTTCAACCCCAAGGCCGTCAAGGCCAAGGTGCGCGCGGCCGAGGTGCTGAGCAAGCTCGGCGGCAACCGCGAGCTGCTGCTGTCGGCCCTCGCCGAGATCCGCGGGACCCAGACCGTGCAGGACGACCAGGCCGAGGACAAGTACGAGGCGCTCGCCAAGTACTGTCGCGACCTCACCCAGGCCGCGCGCCAGTCGAAGCTCGACCCGGTCATCGGCCGCGACCTCGAGATCCGCCGCGCGATCCAGGTGCTCTCGCGCCGCACCAAGAACAACCCCGTGCTGATCGGCGACCCCGGCGTCGGCAAGACCGCGATCGCCGAGGGCATCGCCCTGCGCATCGCCGCCGGCGACGTGCCCGAGTCGCTGAAGGACCGCCGCCTGCTGCAGCTCGACCTCGCCGCCCTCGTCGCCGGGGCCAAGTACCGCGGCGAGTTCGAGGAGCGCCTGAAGTCGGTGCTGAAGGAGGTCGCCGCGGCCGACGGCAAGATCGTGCTGTTCATCGACGAGCTGCACACCCTCGTCGGCGCCGGCAAGGCCGAGGGCGCCCAGGACGCCGCCAACATGCTGAAGCCCGCGCTCGCCCGCGGCGAGCTGCGCTGCATCGGCGCCACCACGCTCGACGAGTACCGCAAGCACATCGAGAAGGACAAGGCGCTCGAGCGCCGCTTCCAGCCGGTGATGATCGACGAGCCCTCGGTCGAGGACACGATCTCGATCCTGCGCGGCATCCGCGACAAGTTCGAGGCCCACCACGGGATCCGCATCATGGACGCGGCGATCGTCGCGGCCGCCCGCCTCAGCCACCGCTACATCCAGAACCGCTTCCTCCCCGACAAGGCGATCGACCTCGTCGACGAGGCCGCGGCCCGCCTGAAGATGGAGGTCGAGAGCGTGCCGCTGCCGATCGACGAGCGCGAGCGCAAGATCACCCGCCTCGAGATCGAACGCCAGGCGCTGCTCCGCGAGGACAAGAGCCCCGCGACCAAGACCCGCCTCGACCAGGTCGCCGGCGAGCTCGCCGCCCTGCGCGAGGAGGCCACCGCCCTGCGCACGCGCTGGCAGAACGAGCGCGACCGCATCAACGAGATCAAACAGCTGAGCGAGCAGGTCGAGCACATCAAGGCCGAGGCCGCCCGCGCCCAGCAGTCCGCCGACTACCAGCGGGCCGCCGAGCTCACCTACGGGACCCTCCGCGCGCTCGAGCAGCAGCGCGAGGACCTGCGCAAGAAGGTCGAGGAGGCCCAGAAGTCCGACCAGAGCTTCCTGCGCGAGGCCGTCACCGAGGAGGACATCGCCGGCGTCGTCTCGCGCTGGACCGGCATCCCCGTCAGCAAGATGCTGGAGACCGAGCAGGAGCGCCTGTTGCAGATGGAGCAGAACCTCGGCAAGCGGGTCGTCGGCCAGACCGAGGCGGTCGCCCGCGTGGCCGCGGCGGTCCGTCAGTCGCGCGCCGGCCTCGCCGACCCCATGCGCCCGATCGGCAGCTTCCTTTTCCTCGGCCCGACCGGCGTCGGCAAGACCGAGCTGGCCAAGGCGCTCGCCGAGTTCCTGTTCGACGACGAACGCCACGTGATCCGCATCGACATGTCCGAGTACATGGAGAAGTTCTCGGTCTCGCGGCTGATCGGCTCGCCCCCGGGCTACGTCGGCCACGAGGAGGGCGGCCAGCTCACCGAAGCCGTGCGCCGCCGGCCCTACTCCGTGGTCCTGCTCGACGAGATCGAGAAGGCCCACCCCGAGGTCTTCAACTTGTTGTTGCAGGTGCTCGACGACGGGCGCCTGACCGACAGCCAGGGCCACGTGGTCGACTTTAAAAACACGATCATCCTGATGACGAGCAACATCGGCAGCGACCTGCTCGCCCAGGACCTCCCGCCGAAGCAGCTCGAGGCCGCCCGCGAGGCGGTGCTGCGCAAGCACTTCCGCCCCGAATTTTTGAATCGCCTCGACGGGATCCTCTACTTCCACCCGCTGCGCCGCGAGGACATGGCGCAGATCCTCGACATCCAGCTCGGTCGCGTGCGCCAGCGCCTGGCCAACCGCGACATCACCCTCGAGCTGGCCCCCCGCGCCCGCGAGCTGCTCGCGGATCGCGGCTACGACCCGGTGTTCGGCGCCCGCCCGCTGAAGCGCCTGTTGCAGCAGACCCTGCTCGACCCGCTCGCCAGCGAGATCCTCGCCGGCAAGCTGCGCGCCGGCTCCAACGTGGTCGCCGACGCCGCCCCGGACGAGGACGGCAACCTGCAGGTCTCGCTGAAGCCGACCCCGGCCGTCCGCGCCGCCTGATCCAAGGACCACGCGCACGAGGCCACGCCGCTCGCCCCGGCGCGGCCTCTCGTACGCTCGGGCCGCGACGAGGTCCCGCCGATCCACGCCAGGATCGACGGGGCCTCGTCGCACTACGTGCCACGACGCGTCCATGCGGGATCTCTCGCGCCGCGTCGATCCACCGCCCGTCCGCGCCGCGCCCCCTCGAGGTGTCGCCCGCGGCGCGCCTCGTGTAAGGTGCCCGCCACGTGACCGCCTCGCCTCGCCGCGCCGCATTGTTGTGGCTCGCGTCTCTGGCCGGCGCCGCCGTCCTGCTGTGGCTCGCGGCCCAGCGCGTGCCGCTGTGGCCCGCCGCGTTCAGCCTCCCGCGCCCCGGCCTGCTCGCCGCCGCCGCCGCGCTGCACGTGCCCTACAGCCTCGCCCGCTCGCTGCGCCTGCGCTACGCCCTCGACCCGCGCGTGCGCGCGGCCACCGGCGACCCGCGCGCCCGCGTGCCGCGCGACCTGCTCTACGGCAGCGGCCTCGTGGCCAACCTCGTGATCATGCTGCTGCCGCTGCGCCTCGGCGAGCTGACCCGCCCGATCCTGCTGGCCCGCGCCGACGTGCCCGGCGTCGGCCTGCCCGAGGCCGTCGCCGGCGTGGCCGGCGAGCGCGTCGTCGACGGCCTCCTCGTCGTCGCCCTGCTGCTCGTCGGCCTCGACCAGGCGACCCACCTCGCACCTGGCTTTGCGGACAGCTCGGTCGACACCCTGCGGGTCGGTCGCGGCATGGGCCTGGTGTTCGTCGCCATGCTCATCGGCCTCGCCCTGCTCGCCGTCACCCCGCGGGCCTGGCTCGCGCGCCTCATCGCCGTCCTGCCCGAGCGCCTGGCCCGCTTCACCGTCGACCTCGCCGCCACCCTGCGCGAGCTCGGGCGCCCGCAGAGCGGCCTCCCGCTGGTCCTGTGGTCGCTGGTCTACTGGGCCCTCACGGTCCTGCAGTCGTGGCTGGTGCTGCACGCCTGCGGCCTGGGGCTCGGGCTGGCCGAGGCCGCCGCCGTGGTCGCGATCGTCGGCCTCAGCATCCAACTGCCCGGCGGACCGGCCCAGGTCGGCAGCTATCAGGTCGGCGGGGCCCTCGCCCTCGCCCTGTTCCTGCCTGTGGACGATCTCCAGGGCCCCGGCTCGAGCTTCGTCGCCGTCTCCTATATCCTCGGCCTGCTCGGCGCCCTCGCCCTCGCCCTGCCCGGCGCCTGGCTGCTCGCCCGCGCCGCCCGCCGCCGCGTCCCCGACCCCCCAGACCCCGCCTGAGGTCCGATTCCCGGCGGATCGCTTCTATTGCGAAGCCGACGGGCGGGCGGGTATGCTCCCCGCTCGCTCATGTCGTTCAACACCCGCGTCCTCGCCCTGCTCGTCCTCACCCTCGCCACCTCTGCCTGCGGCAAGAAGGGCGACACCAAGAGCCCGGGCGGCAAGGGCCTCACCGTCGAGGAGGCCGAGAAGAAGCGGACCCAGGCGCAAAAGGACGCCAAGGCGCGCACCCTCACCGGCCTCGCCAACGAGGACCTCGCCAAGGGCCGCTGGAAGTCCGCCATGGACCGCGCCAAGCGGGCGCTCGAGGCCGAGCCCAACAACGCCGAGGCCTTCGCCGTGCTCGGCGCCGCCAACTGGCGCGCGGGCGACTTCGAAGCCTCGACCAAGGCCTACAAGGAGGCCCTCGAGCTCGACGGCAAGAACTTCGGCGCCGCCGTCGGCCTCGGCCGCAACTACCAGGCCGCCGGCGACCACCTCGCCGCCATCGAGCTGCAGGACAAGATCCTCGCCGGCGAGCCCAACCAGCTCGACCCGCTGCTGTGCAAGCTGTGGAGCTACTACGCCCTCGCCGACGCCGGCAATTCAGTCAAGACCCTCGACCAGCTGTTCAAGCAGGTCGAGCAGGAGAACCCGGTCCGCCCGCTGCTGCTGAGCCTCGCCGCGTTCATGCGCCCGCTCGAGGGCAAGGGCGAGCTGATCAAAGTCGAGGGCGCCAAGGGCACCTCCGACCTGCAGATCGACCCCGCTCAGGGCCTCAAACACTCGGGCGGCACCGTCGGCAAGGAGTTCACCCGCATCGTGTTCTTCGAGCTGCGCGAGGAGGCCCGCATCCACAAGGCGCTGGCCGACCAGCTCAAACTCGCGGAGCTCGGCAAGATCACCCCGGCCGGCGCGGCCGCCGAGACCTCGGTCGTGCTGATCCCCGAGATCAAGTTCGGCGACCTGAAGCTCACCAACATCCCCGCGATCGTCGACGACCTCTCGCCCTACAACGTCGGCGAGGTGCCCGGCGTGGTGCTCGGCCGCCAGGCCATGAACAAGATCGGCGCGATCACCTTCGACTTCCCGTCGGCCACCCTCCAGCTCGAGGCCGCCGCCCCCGCGGCCGCCCCCGCCGGCGCGTCCGAGGCCCCGCTGCTGATGATCGACATGCACCTCCTGATCGCCCCGGCGACCACGGTCTCGATCGACGGCTCCGAGTTTAAGTTCTACGCCTGGTTCGGCGGCTCGTACGGCTCGTCCCTCGCGGTCGCACGCAAGGAGTTCTTGAAGAGCGGCCACCTGCCCCGCGAGCTCGAGCAGCTCGACGACCCCAACGCCGGCCTCAAGATGGTCTACGTCGACAAGGTCACCGTCGGGAACACCCCGCTGAAGGGCGGCGTCGGCGGCCTGGTCCTCACCGGCACGCCGCCGGACGCGGCGCTCGGGCAGATCGTCAACGGCTCGAGCTTCGAGCTCGGCGGCTACATCAACATGTCCCTGCTGCGCACGATGAAGGTCACCTACGCCCTCTCGAAGGGCAAGGTGTACCTGTCGGCCCGCGGCTGATCGCCGTCAAAATAAAAGGGCCCCGCACCCGGGGCCTTTTTATTTCTTCTAAAAATCCTCAACCGAGGCCCGCCTCTCCCGGTCGAGCGCCCACGCGTAAAGCGAATTGAGGGCCCGCACCGGGGCCTCGCAGTTCTCCTGCGGACCAGCAGAGGCCGCGCGCTCGCCTCGGTCGAGCGACCACGTGTGAAGCAAATTAGAAGGGCCCCGCACGCGGAGCCCTTCTTCACTTCGAAGCACTCAGCTCAGGCCGCGCACTCGCCCCGACCGATCGCCACATCAAAGCGCTCCTCGTGGCCGAGGTCGAACAGGTCCTGCTCGCGCAGGCCGTCGAAGTTCATGCCGATGAGGTGCGGCCCGAGGGCGGCCGCGACTTCTTCCTTGGTCACGCGGCGGAAGAACGCGCGCGCGTCCTCGCCGTCCTCGCGCTCGTCGCGGTAGAGGTCGAGCAGCGCGAGCAGGGCCTCGCCGGCCCGCTGCGCCGGGATCTTGACGATGTGCCGCCCGAACTGCACGCCGTCCTCGTCGAACCCGCCGCCGAGGTGCAGCTGGTACTCGGGGATCTGCCGCCCGTCGCCGGCGTGCCGCACGGTCCCGTGGAAGCCGATCGCCGCCACGTGGTGCTGCCCGCACGAGTTCGGGCACCCGGAGATTTTAATGTCGGCCGAGCGCGCCGCCTCGACGCTGTCCGCCGACCTGCCCGGATTCTTGAGATAGCGTGTGAGGTGCTTGGCCAGGCTCATGCTCGCGGTGACCGCGAGGTTGCAGCTGTCGGCGCCGGGGCAGCTGACCACGTCGAGGATCGTGTTCGACCCCAGCTCGGCCAGCCCGATCTCCTGCAAGCGGGCGAACAGGTGGGGCAGCGCCTCGCTGCGGACCCAGCGCAGAATTAAATTCTGGTTGTTGGCGGTGCGCAGGGTGCCGTCCGAGAACACCTCGACGAGCTCGGCGAGCTGGTCGAACTGCGCGGCGGTCACGTCGCCGCGCTCGAGTTTAATTGTCACGGCGGCGAAGCCGGGCTGCTTCTGCGGGTCGACGGTGCGCAGCCACTGCTTGTAGGTCGGGTCGTCGTCGGCCACGCGCGGGCCGGCGAGCACGCGCGGGTCGGCCTTCGGCGCCGTCTCGTCGGGCGGCAGGTCGATCGACTGCTTCAGGCGACCCTCGGCGGAGATCGCCGCGACCTCCTCGTTGTACGCGGCGACGAAGCCCTCCTCGCCGAGCGTCTTCATGACGTACTTCAGGCGCGCGCGGGCCCGGTTCTTGCGGTTGCCGAGGCGCCCGAACAGGCGGATCGTCGCCTCGACGCGGGCCAGCACTTCTTCGGCCGGGATGAACGCGTGCAGGCGATAGCCCGGGCGCGGGCTGGTGCTGAGGCCGCCGGCCACGAACATCTCGAAGCCGCGGACGCCGTCCTGGATCTTCGCGCGCAGGCCGACGTCGTTGATCGCCGTCTGCGCGTGGTCCTCGTGGCTGCAGCCCTCGACCGCCATTTTAAATTTACGCGGCAGATCGTTGGCCCACGGCGCGCGCAGACACATGCGCACGATCGCGTGGGTGTACGGCGTCACGTCGAACGCCTCGGTCGGGCTCACGCCGGCGAACGGGCAGCCGGTCACGTTGCGCACGGTGTTGCCGCAGGCCTCGATGGTGGTCGAGCCGGCCGCGTCGAGCTCGGCCATCGCCTTCGGCATGTTCTCCAGCTTGACGAAGTGAAACTGCAGGTTCTGGCGCGTGGTCACGTGGCCGATGCCGTGGCGCGCGTACTGCCTGGCGATGTTGGCGCTGGCCCGCAGCTGCGCGGCGCTCATGATCCCGCCGGGGAACTTGGTGCGCAGCATGTTGACGTCCATCTGCCGCTGCCCGTACACGCCGCGCGTCAGCCGAAACTGGCGGAACTCCTCGGCGCCGAGCTCTCCGCGTTCGAACCGCTCGAGCACACTGATGAACTCCTCGACGTCCTCGGGGCGGGAGAAATGATTGTCGTAACGCGCTTGCTCGGCCATGGCACTGCTCCGGGGCGCTGGTCGCCCTTCATCAAAGTGAATGAGGATTCAGCCTATAACACAGCCATATGCGGTTTCAAGGCCGCGTTCCGGCGTTCGCTGTCACCACAATGAAACCGCGCGGGGTGCGCTCACGGCGCGCCCGACCAGCCGCGGACGAGCCGCCGCGCGAGGTCGGGGTCGCCGTGGGCGGACAGCTCGCCGCTCGGCCCGACCTGCAGCTCCAGCCGCGGCGGCCCGCGCCACAGCGCCGGGTCGGCGTAGCGGTCGGTGCAGTGGACGAGCGCCTGGTTGCGCGAGCCGACCACGCGCCGCCCGTCGGCGGGCTCGCGCTCGCCGGCGACGAACCGACCGTCGACCAGGGTGTCGACGCTGGCGAGCAACGCTGCGCCGCCGGCCAGCGCGCGGACCTCGGCGAGCGTGTAGCCGCTGAACACGAGCACGCCGAGCCCCGCCGCCCGCACCCGCCGGCACAGCGCGGTCAGCCCGGACAGCTGTTCGAGCGGCTCCCCGCCGAGCACGGTGAGGCCCTCGAGCCCGTGCAGCGCCCGCGCCGCCAGGATCTCCGCGACCAGCGCGTCGACCGTGCGCACCTCGCCGCCGTCGGCGGCGAACATCTCCGGGTTGCAGCAGCCCGGGCAGCGCAGCGAGCAGCCCTGGACCCACAGCGCGTAGCGCAGGTGCGGGCCCTCGACGGCGGTGCAGGCGATCCGCTGGGCGATCCGCAGGGCTGTCCCCGGGGACAGGTCAGTCGGCAACCTCGACGGCCTCCTCCGCCGGCTCGCCCGCCTGTCTGGGCCGCGGGTGCAGGCCGGAGAACACGGCGTGCAGGTCGACCGCGACGTGCCGCCCGGCGGGCAGGTCGCGCGGCAGCACCAGCGGGCCGTAAGCGACGCGGCACAGGCCGACGACCTCGGCGCCGAGGGCCACGAAGATGCGCCGGACCTCGTGGAACTTGCCGCCGGTGATCGTGATGCTCGCCAGCGTCGCGCCCGCGGGCACGTGCAGGCCGGGGTGGACCTCGTCGGCGGCCAGCGAGCGCAGCTCGAGGATCTCCGGGCGGTGGCCGTCCTCGAGCGCGAAGTCCGGCGGCGGCGCCCGCCACGGCCCCGACAGCGCCGCCTGGTAGACCCGCGGCACGGCGTAGCGCGGGTGCGTGATCTTGTGCAGCAGGGTGCCCTCGGTGGTCCACAACAGGAGGCCCGAGGTCTCGAGGTCGAGGCGCCCGACGGCCCGCAGGTCGCGCTGCAGCGGGGCCTCGCGCAGCAGCTCGTAGGCCGTGGCGTGGCGGTCGTCCCGCAGCGCGGTGACGAACCCGACCGGCTTGTGCTGCAGCAGGTGGTAGCGCACGTGCAGCGTGTGCAGGCGCGCGTCGATGGTCACGTCGCGCGGGAGCTCGGACGGCGCGACCTGCAGGCCGGGGTCGGTCAGCGGGGTGCCGTCCGGGGCGGCGACCCGCCGGGCGCGGCACAGCCGGGTCACGACCCCCCGCGACAGGCCGAGGTTGTGGGCGATGAGCAGGTCGAGCCGGGGCACGCGGGCCGGCTTATACCGCACCACGAGGGCCGACAAGCGCGATACCCTCCGGCCCGTGGGTCGCCGCGAACCGATGCCCGACGAGAAGGCCGTGGTGGCCAAGGCCGCGGCCGGCGACCGCAAGGCCTTCGAGCAGATCTACCGCGCCTACGCGCCGACCCTGTTCTCCTACGTGCTGGTGCCGATGCTCGGCGACCGCGACGACGCCCACGACTGCCTGCGCGAGACCTTCCTCGCCGCCTACAAGCACCTCTCTACGTTCACCTGGCACGAGGGCGGCCTCTACCCCTGGCTGAAGACCCTGGCCAAGAACAAGGCCCGCGACCTGCTGCGCGCCTCGGGTCGCCGCCAGCGCCTGCGCGGCGCCTTCGAGGAGCACCTCGGCACCGCCGGCTCGTCCGAGGCCAGGAACCCGGCCGAGGAGGAGCTCCAGCGCGGCGCCCTGCGCGTGCGCATCGAGGCCGTGCTGTCCGACCTCAACCCGCGTTACGCGCAGGTGCTGCGCCTGCGCCTGCTGGAGGACAAGAGCCGCGAGGAGTGCGCCGTCGTCCTCGACGTGAAGGTCGGCACCCTGGACGTGCTGCTGTTCCGCGCCTGCAAGAGCTTTCGCGCCGCCTGCGAGAAGCAGGGGCTGATGGTCGCCACCGAGCTATGACCCGCCCATATTCACGACCTTGTAAGCCGCGCGCCCTGACCTGCGTTCAGGCCGCGAACCTCATCGGGGGTCCCCATGTCGCGCAACCTTGAGCAAACGCCAGAGACCGAAGCGGACCGCCCCGGCGCCGTGTTGGGCCCGCACTGGGAGGACGAGCTGCGGGCCGGACAGGCCGAGGACGGCGGCGCGGGCTCGGTGGAGGCCGAGCTGGCGATCGTCCACTTGCTGCGCCACGCGCGGGCGGTCGAGCCGCTGGCCGCGCCGGACTTCGACCGCGTGTGGTCGGCGCAGATCGCCCCGGCGATCGCGCCGGTGCCGTGGTGGCGGCGCAAGTGGCTGTGGGGCCTCGCACCGGTCGCCGCGACCGCGGCGCTGCTGGTCGTCGTGCTGCGCGGCGACGCCGACCCCGACCCCGAACAGATGGCCGCGGCCGCCCGCAAGACCCCGGCCCAGGCCCTCGCCTCGCAGTTCAAGCAGCTCGAGGCCGACGCCCGCCGCGACCTCGACGACCGCGTCGACTCCGACCGCGGCACCCTGCGCGCCGAGCTGTTGAAGCAGGCGACCGGAGGCACGCCATGACCCGCCGCACCTCGTCCGTGTTGTCCCTGCTCGCCGGCCTCATGCTCGGCGCCTGCCTCATGCTCGTCGGCCTGGCCCAGGCCGGTCGCCTCGCGCCGCCGCCGAACCCCGCGGTGCTCGTCGCGCTCGCCCAGGACCTCGAGGTCGAGCACAAGAAGGTCGACGTCCTGCTCGGCAAGAAGGACTACGCCGGCGCCATCGCCACCCTCGAGTCGGTGCGCAAGCAGGACTGGCCGACCCGCGCCGTCGCCGGCGAGGCCGCCGAGCAGCTGCGCCACGACGTCTACGGCCGCCTGGTCCGCCTGCGCCTCGACCACCCCGAGGTCGACGCCCGCACGCCCGCGCAGCTCGACGAATTGGTGCGCGAGGGCCTCGGCGACGACTACACGTCGCTGCAGGTCAACGCCTTCACCGCCCGCCTGGTCGCCCTGCGCGGCGAGGTCGCCGAGAAGCGCGGCGACGACGACGCCGCCCTGACCGCCTACGACGAGGCGCTGACCATGAACCGCGGCCTGCTGCAGCAGGCCCTCGCCGGAGCCGCGCCGTGACCCGTCGCCCGACAATCTGGTGGATCGGACATGTCCTCCTGGCCATGTCGACGATCGCCTGCGCCAAGCGGGCCGACCACACCGCCGCCCCCGAGTCGCAGCCCGACCACCGCGGCGGCGCCGACCTCGACGGCGTCGACGACATCGCCGGCCTCGAGCAGCAGCTCGCCGCGCGCGAGGGCCAGCTGCGCTCGGCCGGTATCGCCGTGCCGGACGCGCGCCAGCTCGCCAAGAAGGAGGCGCTCGCGGGCAGCGAGGACGCGGCCGGCCCGGCGACGCCGACCAGCCCGCCGCAGCCGACCACCGCGCCGGTCGCCGTCGCCGACGCGCCGACCGACATGAGCCCGGCCAAACCCGAGGCGCAGGGCGGGCGTTGCATGCAGGTCTGCGAGATCTCCGCGGCGATCTGCTCGCTGCAGGATCAGATCTGCGGCCTCGTGCCGCGTCACCCCGACGACCCGCGCTACCTGTCCGCCTGCGAGCGGGCCACCGCGGACTGCCAGATCTCCACCGAGGCTTGCCATGGCTGCTCCGACCCCTGAATCGTCGCTGCTGCTCCTACTCCTCGCCTCGGCGTGCGCCGCGATGCCCTCCGAGACCGCGGAGCGTCCGGCCGAGCCCGCCGCCGCCGGCCGGGCCCAGACCCCCTACGCGGCCCCCGCCCCGCCCGCCGACGAGGAGCTCGCCGAACTCGACGACGCGCTCGCCGCCTACGAGCAGCAGCTCGCGGCCAACGAGTCCCGCCTGCGCTCGATGGGCGTGCGCATCGCGGCCCGCGAGGAGCTGCCGAACGAGGCCGAGGCGCCCTCCCGCTTCGCCCCGCCGCCGTCGGGCTGGCCCGGCGCCGGCAGCGACCCGGCCCGCGCCGCCGAGGACAAGCAGGCCAAGTCGGCGCCTCGCCCGGCGCCGGACAAGGCCAAGCGGACGCGCCCGTCCGGCGGCAGCAAGCCCGGGGCGACGTCTGCAACACCGCCGTCCGCCCCGGCCCCGGCGCCCCGGGCCGACGTCGGAGGCACCGCGCCGCGCGCCGAGCCCAGGCCCGAAGCCAAGGGCGACGCCGCCTCGGCCAGCGAACGCGACGAGGACGACCGCGGCCGCTGCGCCGAGCTGTGCGACCTCGCCGACTCGACCTGCGACCTCGAGGGCAAGATCTGCGACCTCGCCGCCCGTCACCCCGGCGATGCCCGCTACGCCGACGTATGCCGCCGCGCCGACGAGGACTGCCGCGTCGCCGCCGACGCGTGCACGCAGTGCTCGCCCTGAGGCCGCGGCGGCGATGCACCCGCGATGACCTCGGAGTGCCAGCGGAACCTCGTCATCCGCGAGGCGCCGCCCACATGTGGCCCCTAAAACGGCTCTCCTGCCCCAGGAGAACCCGTCCGCGGCGATGCGTGCCAGCGCGCGCATGCGCCGACGCTTGACCCCCCTGGGTAAACATTCGATGATAGGGCGCCCACTCGCGGCGCTGCGCGACGTTGCTCGACGCTGCGCGACGCCGGGTGAAGGTGTCGCCGAGGGGAGACGTATGCCAGAGATCCGCGATGAATACACGTTGGGTAGTCCGATGTCCCTCCCCGAGGGCGTCGCCTTCGACTCCAAGACGCGGCGGTTCTTCGCGACCGGCCTCTTCAGCGGGCAGATCACGCGGATCGACGCCGCGACCGGCGAAGAGCAGGTGTTCTACACCTCGCAAGGCGGACCCTCACAGTACTCGGGGGCGAAGGTCGACGAGCAGCGGCGGCTCCTGTGGGTGTGCGCGTCGGAGCTGCAGTCGATGACCGGCGCCGTGATCGTCCTCGACGTCGACAGCGGCGCGCTGCTCCACACCTTCACGCTCTCACGCGGCGGTATCTGCAACGACGTGTGCCTCGACGCCGACGGCGTGGCCTACGTCACCGACTCGTTCCAGCCGGTCATCTATCGCATCGACCTGCGGGACGGCAGCGCCGGCGACTTCGTGCGCGACGACCAGATGCTGGCCGCCATGGGCCGCATGGGCCTCAACGGCATCGCCATCACGCCCGACGGCGAGTCGATCATCGGCGGGTTCACCTCGCCGTCGCGCCTGTTCTTGCTGCCGCGGCGGGCCCCCGGGCGCGTCCGCGAGGTCGCGCTGTCCGGCGACCCGTTCACCGTGGAGCAGGACCCCGACTTCCCCGGCGCCGACGGCCTCATCTTCCTCAAGGACAAGCTCTACGTGATCCACAACGGCGGGGTCCAGCAGATCACGTTCACCGCCGCGGACTACAGCGAGGGCGTGGTCAAGCGCGCGCTCGCCCCCGAGCCCGGCCTCACCACCGCGACCATCGCCGACGACGAGCTCTACGTGATCAAGAGCGACGTGCTCCGCGTCGCGCACATGCGCCAGGCCCCGAACCTGCCGTTCAAGATCTACCGCTTCCCGCTCGACCGGTTCAGCTGACCGCTCAGGCGATCACCAGCATGTCGGCGAGGCCGCGCCGGAGCGACCGCGCCGACGCCGGCTCGGCGCGCGAGATGCGGAACAGCAGCACCTCGGCCGTGTCGTCCTGCACCGAGAACAGCCGGCGATACGGCGCGCGCAGGCGCTTGATCTCCTCGATCGACGCCGGGTCGAGGCCCTCGCCGCCGCCCCTCAGCACGCGGGCGAACATGTAGCAGATGATGGTCATCGGCTGGATGGCGAGCCCGTGCGACTGCGCGACCAGCCACATGCGCTCGACGGCGCGGCCGCCGACGAAGTAGTCGCGCTGACCGGCGCGCGGCATGGTCACCAGGCCGACGGCGCCGCTGTTCATGATGGCCTGCATGCCCGCCTTGGCGATGCCCTGACCGCCGCCCCACGCCCGGAGGTAGCGCAGCGTGGAGATCGAGCGGCTCATCTCGACGCCGGCGCGGTCGATGCGGCTCAGCTCGAGGGTGTCGAGGGCCAGGCCGTCGCGGGTGGCCATCGCCTCCTCGGGCGTCCAGCGCAGCTCGGCCATCATCTCGCGGTTGTAGTCCTCGTTGAGCAGGCGCACGCGGTCGGCCGCGCCGACGATGCGCCCGAGCGCCGCCAGCTCGTTGTCCGCCTCGAGGAACTCGAGCTCGGCGCCGACCGAGCGGGCCGCCTCGATCATCTCCTGGATCGCCGCGGGGTCGAGGCGGTGGCGCGCCACCTTGCGGTTGGTGTGACGCCCGCCGATGTGCGCGCTCAGGCGGTCGCGCCAGTGCGGCTCGACCTCCGGCGTGTCGCGCTCGTGGAACGCGAAGCTGGCGACCAGGTCGGACGCCTCGCCCGCGGGGAACAGATCGAGGCTCACCTCGAGCCCCTCGGCGTGGGCCGCGAGCACCATGTTCTCGCTGGCGGCCCCGAACGCGACCATCGCTCCGTTGCTCGCGTAGTCGGCCAGCGACGTCGAGCGCACCCGGTCGTGGAACAGGTGCAGGCGCGTGCCCTCGGCCAGCCAGCGCCACGGCTGACAGTTGCCGCCCGAGGGGGCCAGCAGCGCCGCGCCGACCAGCGCGTCGCGCTGCTGCGGAGACAGCGTGACGACCGGCGCCGCCGGCGGCGGGACGCTGGCGGCGAGCGCGAGCATCGTCTCGTGCTCGAGCGGCCGCGGCGGCGTGCGCACGGTCCGCGGCGGCTCCGGCTTGGGCACGTCGGGGATGAGCTTCTCGATGTCGACCCAGAAGCGGCCGGAGTCGCGGAGGTAGCCGAGGTTCATGCGCCTGGCGACGTCGGCCGCGATGCCGCCGCCCATGGTCACGGCCGAGGCGAGCTGCGGCCAGGTCTTGATGCTGCTGCCGACCTCGAGCATCGACGCCCGGGCGCGGTCGGAGATCGTCGGCTCGCCGATGATCTGCAGGACATAGGGGACCTTGTCGTTGTTCGACAGCCCGCCGAGCTGCTCGGGGTGGAGGTCGCCGACGAGGCCGTGGAAGATCGGGCGCTCGGGCTCGAGGTCGTAGCGCTCGACGTCGACGAGACAGCGGTCGCTGGTCTCCATCAGCACGGGGATCTTGAGGTTGCGGGCGTGGTGGCGCAGCCAGACCTTGATGTCGAGGCTGTCGCACTCGTCGATCAGGAGGTCGAGCGGCCCGCCCGACAGCAGGAAGTCGTCGATGGTGTCCTGGGCGACGCCGTCGGGGTAGCACTTGACGACGATGAACGGGTCGATCTCCGCGATCTCCCGGGCGGTCAGGTAGACCTTCGGCACCCCGAGGCTGTGGACCCCGGCGCGCAGGCGGTTGAGGTTGGACAGGCCGAGGGTGTCGAAGTCCGCGAGGCGCACCTCGCCCATGCTGCGCTCCATCGCCAGGGTCAGCGCCACCGATTGCCCGACCGACAATCCGACGATCCCGATCCTCTTTGTCATGAGGATCTGCTGCTCCTCCGCGGTGATCTTGTAGCGATTGCGATTCGTCCGCAGCTCGACGAATTCGGCGCGATCGAGCATATGTACCAGGCGCCGCGACCACGGATAATATACCCACACTCCGTATTGGATCGGCGGCACCCCGCCGAGCTCGGCCTCGATCAGCCGGGCCATGTCCCGCCGGTCGAGCTTGGCGCCGGGGTTGCGCGTCTCGACCAACTCCCGCAATTGCGCCCCCAGCGTGTCGTAGACCACGATCTCACCGCTGTTGCGCAGCAGGTCGACCAGGCCCTGCGCCTCGTCGGGGTCGGCGGGTCGGAACATTCGCGGCCGCCACATCTCGCCGCCGTGGTGATGCGTCACGCATAGAATGGACAGCTCATCCAAAATCGCCCTGAAGTTATTCTGTGCATCCGCCATTCTTGCGTCTCCCTCACCGCGCGCGATCGAGACCGCGCGAACTTGCCCCTGCCAATCCTAACCAGAGAACACCGACCGGGTGATTATCTCCGCCTTATAACCAACCATGATGCAGGATTCAACGCGTCATGAGACCGACGCGCCGTTCGCCCGAGCG
The DNA here is from genome assembly GCA_016793465.1 of Myxococcales bacterium. The sequence continues at coordinate 73,208 of JAEUJW010000086.1, read as the reverse complement.
AATGTGATCCCCGCGGCATTGGGTGCACATTCAATCGTGCGAGAACGAATCTCACGACAGTCGGAGCCTCGACGTCTGCTCATCCGTCCAGCCTTGTATCTTCAATCGTGCTCGTCAACACTTGCCCGGCCCGAAGCACCAACTCCACCCCATAGGCGATTTCGCCCCTGCGCCGGTCGCGCGCCCGGGTCCGTGGTGGATCTCCGAGCAGGCCGTGGTATCATCGCGCCCTCGGGCCACATGAAGCGCACCCTCGCCTATCAGTTTTGGAAGCGGCAGGTCGTGATCTTGGTCCATTCCAAGGACGCTCCGGCCGACGATGAGTGGGAGGAGTACATACGCGATGTGCGCACCTGGGCCCCGACCATCCGCGCCGTCCTGGTGATCTCCGAGGGCGGGGGCCCCAACTCGCTGCAGCGCGAGCAGATGGAGCACGCCCTCGACCGCGAGCGGTTCAAGGGCAAGACGGCGGTGGTCACGCTCAGCCGCGTCGCCCGCGGCATCGTCACGGCGCTGAGCTGGTTCAACCCCAACATCAAGGCCTTCAGCACGATTCAGATCCCCGCAGCGCTCGAGTACCTCGAGGTCCCGAAGCCCGACCACGACGCGATCCAGAAGGAGATCCGGGCGCTGCGGGTCAAGCTGTCGCTCCCGCCCGAGTGACGGGCGGGGCCGCGGTCGGCGGCGCGGGCCTCACAGCGCGAGGGCAATGCGGGGGTTCTCGGTCAGGCTGTAGGGCACTCCGCCGACGATCGAGCGCAGCTGGAGGTCGAACTCGCCGCCCAGCTCGGAGTCCCACACGAAGCCGCGGTCCTGCGAGAGCATGCTGCGGATCATGTTGATGCCGTGGCGCATCGCCTCGGTGGCGTGGGACAGCGTCATCGGGTCGATCCACAGCACGTACGATTGATAGCGCGGATCGGGGTAGGCGAAGAAACCGAGGCCCTCGTCGACCTGAAAGCCGATGGGCGTCCAGAACACGAGGTGATGGTGGGTGAAGCCGAGGCCGCAGCGCACGTTGAACATCGCCGAGGCGGCCACCGTGGTGCTGATCAGCACCGCGCTGAGGCCGGTGCCGCGGCCCTCGGGGAGCGCCCACAGGCCGGCGTACTCGGCGACGTTGCCGCCCTCGCGGGTGCGCACCGCCTGATGAATGCGGCGATCACCGGGCAACGCGCGTTCGATGGGGAGCGGCTGATTGCGCGTCCGCAGGTGGAATCGGGCCCCGCCGACCATCTTTCCGGTCATCGTCTCCGCGACCACGAAACGGATGTTGTCCTCGGTAGGCGCCCGTTTGGCCGCCTTTCCCACGGCGAAACCGGTGTAACATTCCGCCTGTCTATGATGAAACTCTTCGATCTGCTCCAAATCAGTGTCAGTATTGAGGAGTCGGATTCGGAGCATTGGATTGGCCTCTTGGTAGTTAGAACTGGAGATCCGCCGGGCGGAACGAAGGCATGCGTGCTCGCCGAATGGTCGCCGAGTCACGATGAAAGCCATGCGCGATTTTGTCAAGACTTTTCCTGACCGTCGACCTGACAGCGACGAGATGGTGGTCGACGGATCGTTGCCTACGCAAAAAACTATGACGAGTGGGCAAGTGACGACCACCGTCGGCGTCTGCGCTCGCACGAATAGCCCAGCAATTTCATCCAGTTACAGGCGACGGCGCGGACTACGCGGCAAACCTGAAGAGAATCTTAGGACTCTCGCGAAACCATTTTCCTGAGAACGCTAAGCGCCGGTTCTGAAAAATATGTATTCGCCATAACGTTTATTTCGCTGTACCTAACACGCCCCTCGGCAACTCACGGGGTGGAGCTGTCGGGAATCGTCAGCACTGCATCCAGTTGGAGGCGGCGGCTGCGTTCGCTGGGCGGGTCGTTGGAGTGAGCCAGCCGGAGAATGGCTATGTCTGCATCGGCGAGCGAGCCGACGAAGTGTTGGCCGAGGCGCTCACGGAGGTCGATGACCGCGGAGATCTCGTCGTTCTTCAGGCCCTCGCCGTTGAAGCGCTCGACCCGCCCGAGCAGGCGCAAGAGGTTGTTGCAGGGCTGGACGGCGAGGCCGAGGGCGGAGGCGGTGAGCCAGACCTGCTGCAGCGCCCGCCCGCCGCGGACCCAGGTGGTGGAGGTCTGGTCGGGCCCGGCCGGACGCGAGCCGGAGGGCCGCGCCGTCGGCACGGTCAGGTAGGCGACGGCGGCGGCCGAGCGGATGCCCTGGATCATGCGGGAGGCGACGGCCGAGCCGCCGCCGTCGGTCATTCGCAGCACTTGCGCGACCTCGGGGGAGCGGGCCAGCTGGAGCGCCGCGAGGTCCATGGGCGAGAGCTCGAGGGTGTTGAGGTCGAGGCCGTCGCGCGTGCGTCTGGCCTCGTCGGACGTCCAGCGGAGATCTCCGAAGAATTCGGCGTGGAGCCCGGGGGACAGGCAGAACCGCCGCTCGGCGTCGCCGAGCAGGTTGGCCAGCGAGTCGATGGCGGCCGCGTCGGTGCAGACCTGCAGCTTGGCCCCGCGCGAGCGGGCGGCCTCGATGAGGACCTGGAGGTGCACCGGGCTCATGTTGGTGCGCTGCCCGACCCGGCGATTGGTGGTGCGGCGGGGGATCTGGTCGAACAGCGGGTCGGCCTCGACCGGGCCGGCCTGCTGGGGGAAGCGCAGGGTCGCCACGTGGTCGGGCTGGTTGCCGGCCGCGAACAGCTCGGCCTCGACCGTGCGCCCGCGCTGGGCCGCGGCGATGTGGATGTTCTCGAGGGCGGCGCCGATGGCGACCCAGGCCCACGGGCGGTCGACGTCGCCGATCGGCCGCCCGCGCGAGGCCACGTGGATCTGCAGGGTGTTGCGCTCGTAGACGAACCGCCAGGGCTGGAGGTTGTTCATCGACGGGGCGAGGATGGCCGAGGCCACCATGTCGCGGATGAACGTCAGCTCGCGCTCGAGCTGACGATTGTCGAGCTCGCGCGGGACCACCGGGGGCTTCACGTCGGCCAGGGACTTGCTGACGTCGATGTATACGCGGCCCGAGTTGAGCGGCTGGTCGAGGGCCAGGCGGCGCACCGCGATCGAGGTGGTGGCGCCGCCGAGGGTCACGTCGGAGCCGAGCTGGGAGAACGCGCGCACGGTGCGGCCGAGCTCGAGCATCGAGGCGGCGGCGCGGGCCGACATGGTGTCCTGGCCGACCACGCGGAGGACCAGGCCGATGCGCATGGGCGGGGGCAGCTTGTCGACGTCCTCCGAGGTCATGTCGCCGAGCAGGCCGTGAAGGATGGGGCGCTCGGGCTCCTTGTCGTAGCGCTCGATGTCGAGGAGGCCGCGGTCGCTGGTCTCCATCAGCACGGGGATCTTGCGGGCGCGGGCCTCCTCGCGGATGCGGACCTTGGCCCACAGGCTGTCGCACTCGTCGATGAGGACGTTGAGGCGGCCGCCCTCCTCGATGAACGGGACCAGGTTCTCGCGGGTGAAGCCGTCGCAGAACACCGCGACCTTCGCGTAGGGGTTCTGCTCGAAGATCTGGCGGGCGCAGATCACCGCCTTGTTGACGCCGATGTCGTGCACGGCGCAGCGGATGCGGTTCATGTTCGAGAGGTCGAGCTCGTCGAAGTCGGCCAGGCGCAGCTCGCCGAACAGGCCCTCGAGCGCGAGCGTCACCGCGACCGCGTTGCCGACGCTGAGGCCGACCAGGCCGACGCGCAGCTTGGCCAGCTTGGCCTGCTCGGCGCGGGTGATCTTGTGACGATTGCGGTCCGAGCGCAGCTCGAAGAATTCGGCCGGCGGCAGCAGGTGGACCAGGCGCCGCGCCCACGGGAAGAACGCCCAGCGGCCGTAGTCCTGCGCCGAGCCGCCGGCCAGCTTGTCCTCGACGGCCTTGTCGAGCTCGTCGGGCGGGAACATCATCCGGTGGGGGTTCCGCGTCTTGATTAAATCGCCGATCTGCATGCCGATCGTGTCGTACACGTGCGTGACCGTGCCGCTCGTCTGCAGCTCCTCGAGCTCGTCGCGGTCGGCGGGGATCGTGCGGTCGTAGAACAGCGGGAACCACGACTCGCGCTCGGCAGTCGCCATGACCTCTTGCCAGGGCGGGCGCCGGGCGGGGATGTAGCGGGGGATCATGCGGCGGGTGGACGGCGGGCGTGAGAGCCTCGCGCGAGCGGAGCATATCGCACGGCCTCGCCGGGGCGGCAAGCTCGTGACGTGTCGACAGGTCCGCGGACCGCACGCGCCGAACGAACCAATGACCCCGCTCACGCGCCGCTCGGGCGCTCCGGGCTCGTACAGGCCGTGGGGGGCCGCCGGGCGGCGCCAAGGTCAGCGGACCTCGACGTTGTCGGGGATGAACGTCATGGCCCGCTCGGCGAGCGCGGCGATGGTGAGCGACGGGTTGACGCCGGGGTTGGCCGACACCGCCGAGCCGTCGATCACGTAGAGCCCCTCGTGGCCGAACACGCGGTGGCGGTGGTCGATGACGCCGGAGTCCGGGCCGTCGCCCATGCAGCAGCCGCCGAGGATGTGCGCGGTGGTCGGGACGTTGAACACCGTCTCGGTGACCAGCGACATCGGCATGCCGTCGAGCTTCTCGGCCACGCGCTCGGCGATGTCGGTGGCCTCGGGGATCGAGGCGCTCGGGGCCTTGCCGGTGCTGAGGCCGGTGCTGAGGCCGTTGCCGAGGCCGAGGCGCATGCGCAGGGTGCCCTCGGCGCTGCGCATGTACAGCAGGATGATCGAGTACTTCGACATGTCGGGCACCAGCACCGTCTTTAATAGTTTGAGCGGGTGGCGCACGGCGAGGCCGAACATGCGGGCGATGCGGACCAGGCTCTGCTCGCCGGGCACGTGCGGGGCCATCAACGTCTTAAAGAAGTTCGAACCGGCGGGGTAGCGGACCGGCTCGACGTGCGAGTGCTCGTCGGTCTGGATGATGGAACCGATGGCGATGCCGCGGGACAGGTCGTTGTCCCGCTTCTGGCCGACCACGCCGATCAGCGACTCCGAGTTGGTGCGCACGGTGTCGCCGAGCTTGTCGCTGAGGCGCGGCAGGCCGTCGGGGTCGGCCTGCATGCGCAGCAGCAGCTCGACCGTGCCGAGCACGCCGCCGGCGAGCACGACGTTGCGGGCGGTGAACACCTGCTTCTTGCGGAACAGCAGCGAGCGCCCGACCAGCGCCTCGACGCGGTAGCCGCCGCCGGCCAGCGCGCGCACCGCCGTGACCTCGGTGTCGGCCTGCAGCTGCATGCCCTTCTTGCGCGCGAAGTACAGGTAGTTCTTGTCGAGCGTGTTCTTGCTGCCGAAGCGGCAGCCGAGCATGCAGCCGCCGCAGTAGTTGCAGCCGGTGCGTTCGGGGCCCTCGCCGTCGAAGTAGGGGTCGGGCACGGTCTTGTCGGGCTCGCCGAAGTAGACGGCGACGTGGGTCTTCTCGAACTCCTTGCCCATGTCCTCGGCGACGGACTTCATGAGGCGGTCGACCGGGGTGAGGGTGGGGTTTTGCGTCGCCCCGAGCATGCGGCGGACAGTGACGTAATGGGGGGCCAGCTCGTGCTCCCACGCGGCGAGGTGGGCCCAGCTGTCCTGCTCGAAGAACGCCTTCTTGGGGATGGGCAGGGTGTTGGCGTAGACCAGCGAGCCGCCGCCGACGCCGACGCCGGAGAGGACGGTGACATGACGGAAGAAGGTCATCTGGAACAGCCCGCGCCAGCCGAGGCGTGGGAACCACAGCCAGCGCTTCAAGTTCCAGTTGCTCTTCGGGAAGTCGGCGGCCTCGAGCTCGCGGCCCTTCTCCAGCATGAGGACGCGGTAGCCCTTCTCGGTCAGGCGCAGGCCCGAGACGCTGCCGCCGAATCCGGAGCCGACGACGATGTAGTCATAGTCGAAGTCGCGCGGTCGATCAGTCACAGTCCCGGGTCTACCACGAAGCGTCAGCCATGGGGGCCTGCTCCCGTGTTAGCCTCGCGCGGCAAGCCATGCCCGAGCGCCCCCCCTCGAGCGCAGCTCCGCCTGCTCCACGGCCCGCCGGGTCCGAGCGTTCGAACGGCCGCCGCCGCGGCCCGGACGAGCCGGAGAAGTTCTCGATGGCCATGCAATTCGCCAACACGGCGATCGGCGACACGGCGCTGGCGCTGTCGCCGAGCGGGCCGACCCACGACCCGAACGAGGACGGAGCGACGCCCGCCGCGGCGATCGCCCCGCCGCTGTCCGGCGCGTTCGGGCCCTACACGATCGTGCGCCAGGTCGGCGCCGGCGGCATGGGCATGGTCTACGAGGCGATCGACAACCGCAACGGCGCGCGCGTGGCCATCAAGTCGCTGCTGCGCATGGGCGCCGCGGAGCTCCACCGCTTCAAGTACGAGTTCCGCAGCATGGCCGACGTCGGCCACCCGAACCTCGTCACGCTGTACGAGCTGGTGTCGCACGCGTCGACGTGGTGCATCACCATGGAGTTCGTCGAGGGCGTCGACGTGTGCACCGCGCTGCGGATGCGGGCGCGCCAGCCGTCGCGCTTCCGCGGGCTGGTCCGGCAGCTCGCGCTGGCGATCCAGGCGCTGCACGCCCACAACCTGCTGCACCGCGACCTGAAGCCGTCGAACGTGATCGTCACGCCGGGTGACCGCGCGGTGGTCCTCGACTTCGGGCTGGTCGCGGAGATCTCGCGGTCGAGCTTCTCGCAGGTGCCGGTGCACGCCGGCACGCCGCTCTACATGGCGCCGGAGCAGTGCGCCAGCCAGCTCGCGACCGCGGCCAGCGACTGGTACGCGCTCGGCGTGATCTTGTACGAGGCGGCCACCGGCCGCTTGCCGTACATCGGCAACGCCTCGCAGATCTTCCTGGCCAAGCAGTTCGAGGACGCGCCGCCGGCGCTCACCCCCGACGACCCGACGCTGTCGGCGCTGATCGCCGCGCTGCTCCGCCGCGACCCGGCCGAGCGGGCCTCGGGCGCGCACGTGCTGGCCTGGTGCGACCGCGTGACGACCTCGCTGCTCGCCGGTTCGGCCGGCGACTCGGGCCACGACCTCGCCCGCCCGCGCGACACCGGCGCGCCGGCCCGGCGCTCGGGACCTGTCCAGAGGGCCATGTCGGGGCCGAGCCGGCGGGCGGCGCTGGTCGGGCGGCACAACGAGCGGGCGGCGCTCGAGCAGGCGTTCAACGAGGCGGCCGGCGGGCGACCGACGAGCGTGTACCTGCGCGGCGTGTCGGGCTCGGGCAAGACGGCGCTGGGCCAGCGCTTCCTCGCCGACCTGGCCGACCGCGGCGAGGCGGTGGTGCTGACCGGGCGCTGCTACGAGCACGAGTCGGTGCCGTTCAAGGCGTTCGACAGCCTGATCGACGCGCTCACCGACCACCTGCTGACGCAGCCGCCGGACGAGCTGTCGCCTCTGCTGGGCGCGCACGCGGGCGAGCTGACGCGGCTGTTTCCGGTGCTCGAGCGCATCCCGCTGGTGAAGGAGGCGGCGCGGGTGTACGCGGCCCGCACGGCGGCGATGCCGGCCTCGGCGAGCGTGGAGCACGAGTCGCGGCGGCGCGCGTTCGCGGCGCTGAAGCGGCTGCTGTACGCGCTGGCGCTGCGCCGCCCGCTGGTCCTGGCGATCGACGACTTCCACTGGACCGACGTCGACAGCGTGCGCCTGCTCGACGAGCTGCTGGCGCCGCCGGAGCCGCCCCCGCTGCTGCTGCTGGCCGCCTACCGCAGCGACTGGCCGGGCTCGCGGGCGGCGCTGCGGGAGCTCGAGCGCATCCAGATGCGCATCGTGCCCGACCAGAGCGTGATCCGCCTCGACGTCGGGCTGCTCTCGCCGGACGAGGCCCAGACCCTGGCGCGCGCGCTGCTGCAGCACGCCAACCTCCCGGTCGACCCGTGGGCCGCGAGCCTGGCCGCGGAGTCGGGCGGCAACGCGTTCCTCATCGTCGTGGCCGTCCAGCACCTGTCCCGAGAGCCAGGCGCGCTGCGGGCCGACCGCATCGGCGCGGGCACCGTCTCGCTCGACGGCATGCTGGCGGCGCGGCTGACCCGCGTGGCCGCGGGGGCGCGCGCGCTGCTCGAGCTGATCGCCGTCGCCGGACAGCCGGTCCCGGCCGAGCTGCTGGCGGCCGCCCAGGGCCGTCCGGCGGGCTTCAACGCCTGGCTCGGCGAGCTCCACACCGAGCGGCTCATCTTCCTCGGCCAGCGCGGGCGCGAGCGCAGCGTCGAGTGCTCGCACGACCGCCTGCGCGAGGTCGTGGTGCGCGTGGCCGGCGAGCGCGTGGTCGGGCTGCACCGCAGGCTGGCCGACACCGCGGTGGCGCTCGGCCGCGACGACCCCGAGTTCCTGGCCCGCCACCTCCACGCGGCCGGGGACCTGGCGGCGGCGGCCGAGCACGCGGTGCGGGCGGCGTCGGCGGCCGCGATGGCGCTGGCGTTCGACCGCGCGGCCGAGCTGTACCGCCTGGCGCTGCGCTGCGCGCCGGGCTCGTGGTCGCTGATGGCGGCCTGCGCCGACGCCAACGTCAACGCCGGGCGCTGCTCGGAGGCGGCGCCGATGTACTTCAAGGCGGCCGGGCAGGCGCCGGCGGTCGAGCGCTTCCCGCTGTGGCGCAAGTCGTGCGAGCAGTTCTTCGTCGGCGGCGAGACCGAGCACGCGATCGAGGTGCTGCGGGCGCTGCTGTCCGAGCTCGGCGTCGACTACCCGGAGTCGAGCGAGACGATCCACCGCCAGTTCGTGGCGATGATCGGGGCGATCGCCCGCGGCGAGGACGGCCCGCCGCTCGGCCCGGCGCCGGTCGCCGCCGAGGTCACCGCCGACACGCTGTGGGCCGCGAGCAAGGGCTTCTTGATGCACAGCCCGGTCCGCGGCGCCTACTTCGCGGCGGCCAGCGCCCTCATCGCCCACCGCATGGCCGACGAGCGCCGGGTCGCCCGCGGGCTCGCGGCCATCGTCGGGGCCATCAACCGCGAGCAGGAGCCCGAGCTGGTCGCGACCCTCAACAACCGCGTCACCGCCTACCTCAACACGCGCGAGGACCCGTACGTCGTCGGCTTCTCGTCGATCATGGAGGGCATCGTCGCGGCCATCAGCAATCGGTGGAGCAAGGCGCTGCACGACCTCGAGTTCGGCGCGGAGCACCTGCGCCGCCACTGCGAGGGCGTGTCGTGGGAGTGCAACATGGGCACGATGATGCTCATGAGCCTGCTCGAGATCCGCGGCGAGATGCGCGCGATCGCCGACCGCAGCGTGGTGCTGGTCCAGCAGGCCAAGGAGACCGGCAACTCGATGACCGAGTTCGTGGCCGCGTACTACTCGGCGCTGATGCTGATCGCCAGCGACGAGATCGACGCGGCCCGCGAGGTGGTCCGCCGCGCCCAGGAGCTCGGGATCTCGCAGGAGCTGCCGGCGGTGCACCTGCGGGCCCTGATGATCGACGTGAGCTGCGACCTCTACTCGGGCGACGTCGCCGGCGCGTGGGAGCGGGTCGAGCGCGCGTGGATCTACAACGAGCAGTCGCGCGTGCTCTACGCCCGCAGCCAGCGCATCAACGCCAGCGGGCTGCGCGGGCAGGCGGCGCTGGCCCTGGCCCGCACGCTCACCGGCCGGGCGCGCACCGACCTGCTCGCGGTCGCCGACGGCGAGCGCCGCATCCTCGAGGAGATCGGCACGCCGCACGCGCGCGCGCTGGTCGCCCTGCTGCGGGTGATGGAGGGCGTCGCCACCCGCAGCCCGCGGCTCGCGGTCATCGGCCGCCTGCAGGCGGCGATCGGCGCGTTCGAATCGGCGGACATGTCGTTGCACGCGGCCTGCGTCAGCCACCGCCTCGGCGCGTGGACCGGCGGCGACGTGGGCGCCGCGCTGATCGCCCGCAGCGAGTCGTTCATGCGCCTGCAGACGATCGTTCGCCCGCAGCAGTGGGTGGCGATGGTCACGCCGAGCCTGCACCCCTGACCGGCGCCGCCGAGTTTGCGCGGGTGAGGCCTCGACGCCCGCCGCGCCGCGGACTATGAACGTAAGGCCATGGACCACCTCACGGGCGAGCAAGTCGAGACCCTGCGCAACAAGCTGCTGAGCGAGCGAGCCACGATCGTGCCGCCCGAGCCGGTGGCCCCCGACGAGCCGCCCACGCCGGACGTCGGCGACATCCAGGACGCCGCGGCGACCGAGGCGGCCCAGCTCACCGAGCACACCCTCGCCGAGCACGCCCAGGCCCGCCTGCGGGACATCGACTCGGCGCTGCAGCGCATCCGCGAGGGCACCTACGGCATCTGCGAGGTGTCGGACGAGCCGATCCCCGCGGCCCGCCTGCTGGCGTTCCCGACGGCGCGGACCACCGTCGAGGCCCAGGCCCAGCTCGAGCGCGAGCAGGCGCTCGTCGGCAACGACCCCGACGACCTGCGCCGGGCCTACTGAACCGTCAGCGGCAGCGGCAGCTCGCGCAGGGTCGGCGCCTCGTCGACGAACCTGGCGCGGATCTCGAGCACCTCGGGCAACGCGTCGAAGAACGCGTCGACGAGGTTGGGGTCGAAGTGGGCGCCGCGGTTGGTGCGCATCAGCTCGAGCGCGTCCTCCAGCTTCCACGCCGGCTTGTACGGCCGGGCGGAGGTCAGGGCGTCGAACACGTCGGCGACCGCGGCGATGCGGCCGTGCAGCGGGATCTCCTCGCCCCGCAGGCCGCGCGGGTAGCCGTTGCCGTCCCACTTCTCGTGGTGGGTGTAGGCGATCGTCGCGGCCATCTTGAGGGGGGACGCGTCGGAGCCGACGAGGATGCGATAGCCGATCTCCGCGTGGCCCTTCATCACCGCGAACTCCTCGGGCGTCAGCCGACCCGGCTTCAATAGGATGCGGTCGGGTATGCCTAGCTTGCCGACGTCGTGCATCGGGCTGGCGATGCGCAGCAGCTCGCAGGTGCTCTCGTCGAGGCCGATACGGCGACCGATGAGCTGGCAATAACGGCTCATGCGCTGCAGGTGCTGGCCGGTCTCGTCGTCGCGGAACTCGGCCGCGCGCGACAGGCGATAGATCGTCTCCTCCTGCGAGGCGCGCAGGTCGGCCTGGCTCTGGGTCAGCTTGGCGATCGCCTCGCCGAGCGCGGCGGTCCGCTCGCGCACCGCCTGCTCGAGCTGCTCGCGCTGCTGCTCCAAGTTGTCATAGTAGCGGCGCACGCGGACGCTGTTGCGGATGCGGGCCAGCAGCTCGACCTCGTCGAACGGCTTGCTCAGGAAGTCGTCCGCGCCGGCCTCCATACCGCGGCGGCGCAGCTCGCGGTCGTTGACCGCGGTGATGAAGACGACCGGCGTGTGCAAGGTCCTCGGGTGGCTGCGGATCTGCCGACAGACCTCGAGCCCCGTCATGCCGGGCATGCGCATGTCGAGCAGCACCGTGTCCGCCCCGTGCTTGAACAGGTCGGCCAGCGCCTGCTCGCCGCTGCTGGCGAGGCTCACGTCATAACCCTCCATGCGCAGCAGCTTCTCGAGCAAGCGGCGCATCGTCGACTCGTCGTCGACGACCAGGATCCGTCCTTTTCCCACCGACGACATCGTCATGGATCCGACCTGCCCCTACGTTATCGCGATTTTCCTGCGAACGGGATATTGTGTGGTCATGCGCAGCACGAGTCGTGGCGAGTGCGACGTTTGTCCGTCACTTGTCCGTACAGATGCGCGGAGAAGCGTGCAGGAGGGCGTATCGCCGGCCCTCGGCGAGGCGAGCGCGGTCTCGCAGGGGTGAGGTGTTAGGATGCCGGCGATGTCCCGCCTCGCATCCTCGCTCCTGCTGGCTCTGGCTTGCAACAGCGGCTCGACCGCGCCGACGCCGACATCGACGCAGGTACAAGCACCGGGGCCCACGACGCCCGCGAGCAGACCTGCGGCCAAGCCCGCGCCTCCGACGGCGCCGGCGCCGGCGGTGCCCTCGCGCCTGCCCGCGCCGGCGCGGCTGGTCGCGATCGGGGACGTGCACGGCGACCTCGAGGCGACGCGGGCCGCGCTCCGGCTGGCGGGGGCGATCGACGAGCAAGATCGATGGATCGGCAAGCAACTCGTGGTCGTGCAAACCGGCGACCAACTCGATCGCGGCGACGGCGAGCGACAGATCTTGGACTTGCTCGAGCGCCTGCAGACGGAGGCCGTCGCCGCGGGCGGAGCCCTGCACGTGCTCAACGGCAACCACGAGCTGATGAACGCCGCGGGTGACCTGCGTTACGTGACCGCCGGCGGGTTCCTCGACTTCGCGGAGGTGCCCGGCCTCGACGCCGCCGACCCGCGTGGTGCGAGGGTGCCGCCGGCGATGCGTGGCCGCTTGCTCGCGTTCGCCCCGGGCGGGCCCTACGCCCGCAAGCTGGCGTCTCGCCCGACGCTGCTGGTGGTCGGCGACTCGGTGTTCGCGCACGGCGGCGTGCTGCCGGCCCACGCCCGCCGCCTCGAGGCGATCAACGAGGAGGTGCAGCAGTGGCTGCTCGGCGAGGGCGAGATCTCCCCGGACATCGTGCAGGGCGACGACAGCCCGGTGTGGACGCGTCGCTTCTGCGAGGGCCCCGGCCCCGCCGACTGCGCCGTCGCCGACGAGACGCTGGGGATCTTGAGCGCCAAGCGCATGGTCGTCGGGCACACGGTGCACAAAGAGGGCATCGTCAGCCACTGCGACGGCAAGGTGTGGTGCATCGACGTCGGGATGGCGGCCTACTACGGCGGGCACCCGGAGGCGCTCGAGATCAAAGGCGACACGGTCACGCCGCTGCGCTGATCGAGCCCGCAGCGCCCGCCCGGTCGACTACGAGAGCACGGGCAGCCGACGCGGCGCGGCGGGGTCGGGCTCGACCGGCCAGGCCGAGGCGTCGCTGGTGGGCCGCGTCGCCGGCTCGGGCCCCGGGAACGCCGCGTGCAGCCGCGGGTCGAGCAGGTGCGTCGGGCTGACGTTCTTCAGCGCGCTCAGCATCACGGCCCGCAGGTTGGGCGAGCCCCGCTCGAGGTCATTTAATAGTTTGGCCATGGCCTCGCGGCGCAGGCCGTCCTGCGAGCCGCACAGGTTGCACGGCAAGATCGGGTAGCCGGCGTGGCGCGCGTGCTCGGCGATGTCGGCCTCGGCGCACTCGATCAGCGGGCGGATGACGCGGAAGCGGCCGTCGTCGGTGGTGTAACCCGCCGGCATGGCCTGCAGCTTGCCGCCGTAGAAGAGGTTCATCAATAACGTCTCGAGGGCGTCGTCGCGGTGGTGGCCGAGCGCCAGCTTGTTGCAGCCGAGGCGCTCGGCGGCGGTATAGAGGATGCCGCGACGCAGGCGCGAGCAGACCACGCAGTAGGTACCGCCCTCGGGCGTGCGCTCGATGACCGTCGAGTAGGTGTCCTCGCGGAGAATTTTAAACGGGGCGCCGAACTTCGCCAGCCACTCGGCCAGCGGGCGGCCGTCGTAGCCGGGCTGGACCTGGTCGAGGTGCACGGCGGTGATGTCGAATTTGAACGGGGCGCGGCTGCGGGCGTGCCACAGCAGGTCGAGCAGGGTGTAGCTGTCCTTGCCGCCGGACACGGCGACGAGCACGTGGTCGCCCGGGGCGAGCAGGGCGTAGGTGCCGATCGTGCGCGTCATGGTCCGGGCGAGCTGCTTGCGCAGCTCGCCGGGCGCGCGGGTCGTGATCGCTTCGGCCATGGCTCAGGTGATCGTCACGGTGACGCGGCGGCGGTGGGCGGCGCGGCGGTGCTCGTAGACGTAGATGCCCTGCCAGGTGCCGAGGTCGCAGCGACCGCCGGCGACGGGCACGGTCAGGCTGACGGCGGTGAGGGCGGCGCGCACGTGGCCGGGCATGTCGTCGGGGCCCTCGTCGACGTGGCGAAACAGCGGGTCGCCGTCGGGCGCGAGGCGGCCCATGAAGCGCTCGAGGTCGCGATGGACCTCGGGGTCGGCGTTCTCGGTGATGAGCAGCGAGGCGCTGGTGTGGTGGATGAACAGGTGACACAGGCCCGACTGCACGCCGCTGGCGCGCACGGCGGACTGGACCTGGGCGGTGATGTCGTGCAGGCCGCGACCGGGGGTCGCGATCTCGAGGGCGGTGCGGTTCACTTGTGGTGGTTCGCCTTCCACTCGCTGTACGGCATGCCGTACACGATCTCCCGCGCCTGGTCGACGCTGAGGTCGACGCCGCGGGCCTGCGCGGCCTCCTGGTACCAGCGCGACAGGCAGTTGCGGCAGAAGCCGGCGAGGTTCATCAGGTCGATGTTCTGCACGTCCTTGCGCTCGCGCAGGTGGGCCACCAGGCTGCGAAAGGCGGCGGCCTCGAGCTCCTGGGTCAGCTCGGGGGACGGTTGCTCGGCGGACATGGCGTCCACCTCTAACAGAATTTCAGAAGAAAATGCCGTGCACGAGGGTCCAGGGCTCGCGGCGGAGGACCCGCCAGGTGAAGTCGAGGAGCACGCGGTCGAAGTCGCCGCGGGGGTAGCGGTCGAACACCGCCTTGACCGCGTCCTTGTCGAGGCCGAAGCGCGCGAGCCCGCGGGTGTGTTCGATCTGCACGGCGCGGCGGAACGCGTCGGCCTCCGAGCTGAGGTTCGGCACCGGCAGCAGGCGGTGGTTGTAGAGGAGGCACTGGTCGAGCACGTCGCGCGAGGTCTCGCCGAGGGCGAAGCCCGCGGTCTCGCGGTCGAACAGGGCGCGGCTGCGGGCGAGGTAGTTGGGGCCGGTGTCGTCGCGGCTGACGAGGCCGAGGTCGTGGCACATGGCGACGGCGTAGGCCACGTCGCGGTGCATGTCGATGCTGTCCTTGATCAGCAGCATCTCGGTGAAGTGAAACAGGCGGCGGCAGTGGTTCTTGAAGCCGTCGCCGTCGTAGGGGCTGACGCGTTCGAACACGGCGTCGGCGTGGTCGGCGAGCGGGCTGCGGGGGAGGATGAGGGTGCCGCGCTCGACGGGTGCCATGTCCGTCACGGTGGATGCGTGCTGCACCCGATCGTTGTACCGCAAGCCATGGAGGGCTTGGAGTTCTCGGCTGTGAGATGGACCGCGCACGAACACCCTGCGCAGCGGGCTGCGCAGGGTGTTCGTGCGCGGTCGCGGATGGGTCAACGCGACTCAGGCCCGGAGGGCCGTGGAGTTGGGCAACAGGCCGAACTCGTCGAGGAGGATCTCCACGACCCCGCGCTGCATCTCGACGCGGCGCTGCTCGGCGAAGCCCATCCACGTCTCGACGCACAGGCCGACGCAGCCGCTCTCGGGCCCGGAGGGCCGTGAGCTCAGCTCGGCGACGATGACTTCGGTGGACGACGTCGCTACCGGGTAGTACTGCGGGTCCCAGTGCTCGCCGGGTTGGTTGAAGCGGTGGTTGAGGCGGTCGACGAGGCGGGCGACCACCGGCGGCGCGGGGTCGACCCCGTAGACGATGGTCTGGCCGAACGAGGGCGTGACCTTGGGGTCGTAGCGCTTGTAGCTCTCGTGGAGGGTGGCCATCAGCGCGGGGCGTTCGTCGCGGACGAGCTGCATGTACATGGCGGCGAGGCGGCGTTCGAACGCGGGGGCCTCGGCGTCGCCGGGGAAGCAGCGGTTGAGGTCGAGGCCGGCCCAGCCCGACGCGGACGGCTTGCCGCAGCGCTCGCGGGCGCGGTAGGCGGCGGGGTTCATCACGGGGATGACGATGAGGCGGCCGCGGGCGGGTCGGACCTCGGCCTCGAGCATCTCTTGTAGCGCGTGCACGCCGGCGACCTCGTCGCCGTGGATGCCGGCCTGGATGAGCGCGGTGGGGCCGGGCTCGGGCGCGTCGAACACGTGGACGGGGACGGTGGGCGTGAGGTGGTGGATCCCCGCGGGCAGGCGTGGCATGCCGGCGAAGCTTGACCGTCGCGCGCGCGGCTTGCAAGCGGCCGCGCGCGGGCTGCTACTCGACGCCGAGGGTGCGGCAGGTCGGCGAGTTCGGGACCTTGGTGTGATCGGGGAAGGTGCCGAGGATGCGGTCGCCGAGGTTGGTGGTCACGCCCTGCCAGTAGTGTTCATTCTTGAAGTGGTGGAGCCGGTGGTGGCGCCACATGTGGCGGTAGAGGGCGGTGCGCGGGCGATAGGCGGTGTGCGTGAGGTAGTGGATCCACTCGTAGATGAAGGCCATGGCGATGGTGGCGAGCATCATCGAGGCGAACAGCTCGGTGGTCGGCATCACGCTGTACCAGAAGCCGGCGAGCATGAAGAACCCGAGCCAGCCGCCCTGGATGGGGATGAACACGTGCTCGAGCACCCACGGGTCGCGGTGGTGGGCGCGGTGGGCCTGGGCGATGTTCAGGTCGAACACGCGGCCGAGGATCTTCTTCGGTTTAAAATGGAGGATGTAGACGTGGATCAGCCACTCGGCGAACGGCTGGATCGCCAGCAGCAGCGGCACGATCGCCAGGTCCCACAGGCTGAAGTTGCCGAGCCACAGGCGGGCGGCGAGCGCGAGCGGCAGCACGATCGCGAAGGTGCGTGGGCTCTTGAAGCTGAAGAACACCCGCAGGGCCGTCCACAGCGAGGGGTCCGGCGGGCTGGTTTTCGGGGCGTTATGCACTGGTGTCTCCTTCCTGGGGTTCTTCCTCCTCGATCGCGGCGATGAGCTGGAAGATCGCGCTGCTGCCGTGCTCCATCAGGGCGCGGGCCACGGTGGCGGCGCTCAGGTCGTCGCCGCGTTGCACGGCCTCGGCGATGGCCTTGTAGGCGGGCAGGTCACGCAGCTCGGCGCCGAGCACCTCGACCAGCAGCTCGCGCAGGTGCTCGTAGGTGTCGCGCAGGCTATTAAAAACCAGCTGGTAGGCGATGTTGCCGCTGCCGAGCGCGAGCACCCCCCAGAACTGCAGGGCCAGGCTCTGCAGGGCGTGCAGGTCGTCCTGGCGGGTCGCCATGGCGGCGACGAGGTCGCCGAGCTGCTTGGCGTGGACGGGCTCGCGGCGGCGGGCGCACAGGCGGGCGATGTCCGGGGCCATGGCGGCGCGCATCTCCATGGCGCTGCGGGCCACGCGGAGGTCGATGGTGCCGTCGCTGTGGAACAGGAGGCGGGTCAGCAGGTCGAGGTTGGCGGTCTGCTTGAAGTTGAGGACGCGGGCGCCGCCGCCGTGCTGGATGCTGACGAGGCCGGCCTGCGAGAGCCGCTTCAGGGCCTCTCGCACGGCGCCGCGGTTGACGCGGAGCATGTCGCAGAGGTGGCGCTCCGACGGCAGCGGCGTGCCGGGTTCCATGCGGCCGTGCACGATCTCGCTGGAGAGCTGGTCGTAGACGGCGTCGGAGAGGGATTTGCGGGCGACGGGCTTCAGCGGCATGGCGGTTAATAAGGACCATGACAGCAGCTCAGGCGATGGTCAACTGGTCATACCAGTTTAATAATTTGTGCGGTTTCGCTCGTCGATGTGTATGCATCGAGCGAGGGTCAGCCCATGGTCTGCCAGCGGCCGCGGAGGTAGCGCTCGTGGGGGAGGTAGCGGGCCTTGTAGGCCATCGAGGCGCACTCGGCGATGTAGAGGCCGAGGTAGAGGTAGCGCAGGCCCCAGGCCTTGCAGAGGTCGAGCTGCTTCAGGATCGAGAACACGCCGGGGGACAGGGGTTCGAACTCGGGGTCGAAGTAGAAGTAGACGGCGGACAGGGCGTCGTCGGAGCGGTCGACCACGGCGACGCCGAGCAGGCGCTCGCCGACGCGGTAGCGGAGTTCGAACGAGTCGCAGCAGGTGTCGACGAGGAAGGCGCGGTAGCCGGCCTCGTCGATGTCCTGGCCGTCGGGGGAGAGGCCGCGGCCGCGTTTGTGGCGGTTGTAGAGGTCGACCTTCTCGCGGGTGAGCTCGGGTGGGCCGATCTCGACGGAGATGCGCTCCTGGCCGCGGCGCCAGATGCGGCGCTGGGTCTTGTCGGGGTCGAAGGTGTCGGCGTCGATGCGGATGGGCTCGCACGCCTTGCAGGTCGGGCAGGCGGTGCGATAGAGGAGGACGCCCTGGCGGCGGTCGCCGACGCGGAGGCGGTCGCCGAACTCGGCGGGGGTGAGCATGCGGGTGGGGACGCGGAGCGGCATGCGGGCCTCGCGGCCCTCGAGGTAGGGGCACGGCGTCGGTTCGTCGTAGACGAGCAGCTCGGGTGGTTCTGCGGGGAGCAGACGGGGACGCCAGCGCATGGTCGTCGAGTATAGGCGTGATGGTAGAGTGGGGGGCGTGTCGACCGTCCAGGAGCTCGCGGAGGGGGTGCGCGTGTTGGACTTGCGGACGCCGACGTTGCCGCCGGCGACGGCGACGAACACGCTGGTGGTGGGGCGGAGGCGCCTGGCGGTCGTCGAGCCGGCGACGCCGTTCGCGGAGGAGCGGGCGCAGCTGGACCGGGTTTTGGACGGCCTGGGCGGCGAGGTGGCGGCGATCCTGCTGACGCATCACCACGCGGACCACGTGGGGTACGCGGAGGAGCTGAGGGCGCGGACCGGAGCGAAGATCTACGCGCACGCAGAGACCGCGGCGCGGGTCGGTTTCACGGTCGACGTCGAGCTTGACGATGGGGCAGAGATCGAGCTGGACGCGGGTTTTTCGCTCGCGGCCCTGTTCACCCCCGGACACGCCCCCGGACACCTCGTTTATCACGAGCGGCGGACCGGCATCGCCTACGCGGGCGACATGGTCGCCGGCGTCGGCACGATCCTCATCGACCCCGAGGACAGCGGCGACATGGCCGCGTACCTGCGATCGCTGGACCGCATCGAAGCGGCGCGTCCGTCGCTGCTGGTGCCCGCGCACGGGCCGGTGATCGCCGACGCCGGGGGGTGCGTGCGCCGCTACAAGTCGCACCGGCAGATGCGGGAGGACCGGATCCTGGCGGCGATCGCCGAGGACCCGCGCGATCTCTCGGAGGTGCTGGCCGCGGCCTACGCAGACACCTCGCCCGACCTGTGGTGGCTGGCAGCCCGCTCGCTCGAGGCTCACCTGCGCAAGCTGGAAGCCGAGGGCCGGGTACGGCGGCGTGGGTCGGCGGTGGCTCGGGCTTAAAGGCGCGCGCGAGGGCGAGATCCTCATTCTTTGCGTGGGCGGCTGGGCGATCGTCGCCCGCGTAAAAAACCCGTAATATGGGCCCGCCCCCCGGCACGTCCCCCGCCCCGACCCGGCAAGCGAGCCAAAAAGCCATGCCCAAGATCTTGATCGTCGAGGACAACGAACTCAGCCGCGACATGCTGTCCCGGCGGCTCCGCCGCAAGGGCTACGAGGTGTTGGTCGCGACCGACGGTCAGGAGGGCATCGCCATGGCGCAGCGCGAGCTGCCCGACCTGGTCCTGATGGACCTCAGCCTGCCCGACCTCGACGGCTGGGAGGCCACGCGCCGGCTGAAGACCGACGCCAAGACGCAGTCGATCCCGGTGATCGCCCTGACGGCGCACGCGATGTCCGGCGACCGCGAGAAGGCCCTCGACGCCGGCTGCGACGAGTACGACACCAAGCCCATCGACCTGCGGCGGTTGCTGTCGAAGATGGTGCGGTTCGTCGAGGACCCCGACCCGTCGGGCAGCGGCGAGAAGTCGATGGCCTGACTCCGGCCCGCGCGCAGCGTCGCGGGGCGAGGGCTCGCTTCCCGGGATGTCACCGCCTGGACGCGAGGGCGCCGGTCCGTGCGGGGGCTGCAGTCGACGCGGGCGGAGGCGCGCCAGCGGCGTCGCTAGCGCCGCGTCGGAACGATGATTGACACCGTGGGGCCCCGGCTGTAACGCTCGATAGAGGCTGCGATCTCGGACTCCACGACCCACAGCGGCGAGCTCGGCTCCGCCTGGAGCGAGTCGGCGGACCACACCCGGAAATCGGGGCGTCTGGTCGCCTCGGTCCGCGTGCAGCTCGAGCTGCGGCTCGGCTACTTCCCGGCGCTGTTCGAACCGGCGCTGACCAGCCCCGACCTGCTCGACAGCCTGTGGCTGCACGCGCGGACGGCCTACCTCGACAACCCGCTGCCGGCGCGCTTCAAGGAGATGCTGCTCATCAGCGTGATGCGTCGCTGTCCGGTGCCGTACGGCATCGTCGGACACGCGGCGGCGCTGGTGCGCCACGGGGTCAGCGCGCTCGAGGTGTTCGCGCTGCTCGAGGACCTGGTCGCGCCGCGGCGGGACTTCGAGCGCCACCTCGAGGCGCTGCTGCGCTGCACCGAGGCGTGGACGCAGTGGCCGACGGCGCCGGCGCTGGCCGATGCGGTGCTGGCGGTCACGCTGGCCTACATGTTCGACCCTGCGGACTGCGAGGCGGGGCGCGAGCAGCTGGCGCGGCTGCTGCCGGCGGACCTGTACAACCGCTGGGCGGCGCTGCTGGGCTACGTGTGGGCGCGCTGGCAGTGGTGCGCGACGCACCCGGAGCTGGCGACGCGCACGGAGTCGGCGCTGGCGGAGGCGTGGTCGCAGCTGGTGGCCGAGGAGCCGCGGCTGGCGGCGCACCTGAGCCCTGCGGAGGCGGAGCCGCCGGAGTCGCCGGCGACGCGCAGGCCGTCGACGGCGACGCCGGCGGCGCTGAGCCAGATCATCGACGCGGTGCCGACGGGGGTGGTGCAGCTGTCGATCGACGGGGCGATCGTCATGACGAACACGCCGGCGCAGCGGATGTTCGGGCTGACGGCGGACGAGTTTTCGAAGCTGACGGTGAGCGACCTCGAGAGCGCGGCGGTGCTGGAGGACGGCACGCCCTGCCCGCCCGACGAGTACCCGATGACGCGCTGCCTGCGGACGCTCGAGGCCCAGCAGCCGACCACGCTCGGGGTCGTGCGCAAGGACGGGCACATGTTCTGGGCCACCTTCACGGCGCTGCCGCTGATGGACCCCGCGGCCCAGGAGACGACCGGCGTGATGGTGACGATCGTCGACGTCAGCGAGCGCAAGCGGGCCGAGCGGGCGCTGCGGGAGAGCGAGAGCAAGTACCGCATGCTGGTCGAGGCGACCGACGTGTACGTGTTCTGCCTCGACCGCGAAGGGCGCATCACGCGGACCAACGCGCAGGTGTCGCAGCTGATCCGGGCGCCGGCGGACGAGCTGCTCGGCAAGCGCATGCACGACCTGCTCGCCTCGGAGGAGCTGGCCGAGACCCACGAGGCCCGCTTCCTGCGGGTGATGGAGTCGGGGGTCAACGTCGACGTCGAGGAGATGATCGAGTACGACGGGCAGATGCTGTGGTTCGCGTCGACGGTGGCGCCGATGCGCGACCCCGACGGCCACGTCGTCGGCGTGCAGGTGGTGGCCCGCGACGTGACGAGCAAGCGGCGGGCGGAGATCGCCCTGCGCGACCGCGAGGAGCGCTCGCGCCACGAGGCCCTGCACGACCCGCTGACCCGCCTGCCCAACCGCCTGCTGTTCATGGACCGCCTCGAGATGGAGGTGATCCACTGCAAGCAGGACGGCGAGTCGATGTTCGCGGTGCTGTGCCTCGACCTCGACCGCTTTAAAAATATCAACGACTCGCTGGGGCACTCGGCGGGCGACCGCCTGCTCATCGAGTTCGGGCGCAGACTGCAAGAGTGCATCGGGCCCGAGGACACGCTCGCGCGTCTCGGCGGCGACGAGTTCGCGGTCCTGCTCAAGAACATCCACGACGCGAGCGACGCCATCCGCGTGGCGGATCGGGTGCTGAGCCTGTTGAAGCAGCCGTTCTCGCTGCGCGGGCAGGACGTGTACGTGCCGACCAGCGTGGGCATCGCGCTGAGCGCGACCGGGTACGACCGGCCGGAGGACGTGCTGCGCGACGCGGACACGGCGATGTACCGCGCGAAGCGGCGGGGCAAGGGGCGCTACGAGCTGTTCGACGCGGCCATGCACGCGGAGGCGGTGGCCCTGCTGACCCTCGAGAACGACCTGCGGCGGGCGATCGACCGCGCGGAGTTCGAGGTCTACTACCAGCCGGTCATCGCCCTGAAGTCCGGGGTCATCACCGGGTTCGAGGCGCTGCTGCGCTGGAACCACCCGACCCGCGGGGTGGTGCTGCCGGGCGACTTCATCGGCTGCGCGGAGGAGACGGGGCTCATCGTCGAGATCGGCGAGTGGGTGCTGCGCGAGGCGTGCACGCAGATGCAGTGCTGGCACATGGCGTACCCGCTGTGCCGCGACATGACGATCAGCGTCAACCTCTCGGGCAAGCAGTTCTCGCACCCGGCGCTGATCTCCAAGGCGCTCCGCGACAGCGCGCTGGTGCCGTCGAGCCTGAAGCTGGAGATCACCGAGAGCGTGATCATGGAGGACCCGGCGGCGGCCTCGAAGCTGCTCGAGCAGCTGCACCGCCAGCAGGTGCAGTCGTACGTCGACGACTTCGGGACCGGCTACTCGTCGCTCAGCTACCTGCACCGCTTCCCGATGTCGGCGCTCAAGATCGACAAGTCGTTCGTGACGAACATCGGACCGTCGGGCGAGAACGCGGAGATCGTGCGGACGATCGTGACGCTGGCCCACAACCTCGGCATGAAGGTGATCGCCGAGGGGGTCGAGACCGCGGGGCAGCTCGAGCTGCTGCGGGTGATGGGCTGCGAGTTCGGGCAGGGCTTCTACTTCTCGCGGCCGGTGATCGCGTCGGCGGCGGAGGCGATGATCGCCCTGCAGTGCGCCGCGGCCGCGGCGACCGACGCGGCGCTGGTGTAGCTCAGGGCGCGGAGACCAGCCCCGGCGGGGCCTGGACCAGCTCGATCAGCACGCCCTCGCCGCCCTGCGGGCTGTCAGCGTCGCCCCGGGGGTGGATAAAGCAGACGTCGTGGCCGGCCGCGCCGCGGCGGATGCCGCCCGGGGTGAAGCGCACTCCCTGTCCCGAGAGCCAGGTGACCGCGGCGCGCAGGTCGTCGACCCACAGGCCGATATGGTTGAGCGCGGGCTCGTGCACGCGGGGCTTGCCGTCGGGGTCGATCGGCTGCATGAGGTCGACCTCGACGAGCGCGGCGCCGTGGCCGAGGTGGGCGATGTCCTCGTCGACGTTCTCGCGCTCGCTGCGGAAGTTTCCGGAGATCGGGAGGCCGAGCAGGTCGCTCCACAGGTGACGCAGGGCGGCCTTGTCGCGGCCGCCGACCGCGACTTGCTGGAGGCCGAGGATGCGGAACGGGCGGGCGGTCATGCGGGGGACTGTAGCAGCGGAGCGGCCGCGGCGTGCAGGCGGGGCTCGCCGGGAGCTTCACGCAGGACGGCGGCCTCGTGGGCGGCGAGCTCGTGGAGGCGCAGCGTGAGCTCCTGCTCGGGGACGAGGTCGAGGCCGCGGGCGAGGTCGAGGTAGGCGTCGAAGTGACGGGCCTCGCAGGCGAGCAGGCCGCGGTAGAGCTTCTTTAATGTCGGGTCGTCGAGGGCCGCGGCGAGCAGGGACATGCGCTCGCACGAGCGGGCCTCGATGAGGCCGCAGCACAGCAGGGTGTCGAGCAAGCGGGCGGGCTCGTGGGTGCGGGCGGCGGCGGTGAGGCGGGCGGCGTAGGGGCTGGGGGTGAGGCGGCGAAACTCGCCGCCGCGGGCGCGGAGGACGTCGAGGACCTCTTCGAAGTGGGCCAGCTCCTCGCGGGCGAGGCGGGCGAGCGGGACGGCCAGCGCGGGGTGTTCGGGGTAGCGGAACAGCAGGGAGATGGCGGTCGAGGCGGCTTTCTTCTCGCAGTGCGCGTGGTCGAGGAGGATCTCGTCGATGTGGGCGAGCGCCCGCGCGGTCCACGAGGGGTCGGTTGCCTCTGCCAGGTGCAGCACGCGGCGGGTATTCCATGCCCCCGCCCGCGGGGCAAGCTGCTACCCTGGCCGCGCGTGACTCCCCTGCCCCGCCCGCCCTGCCGCCTGCTGTCGGCCGCGCTGCTGCTCGGCGGCTGCTACGGGCCGGTCGGGCCGCGCACGCGGGCGTCGGCAGATCCGCCGCCGGCCGCCTCGGGGCCGTCGACCGAGGCGCCGACGGTGCTGTTGACCGCGCACGCGCAGCCGGCGGCCGCGGTCGACCGCGAGTTCGCGCTGCCGGTCACGGGGGTGGTGTACCTCGTGTTCTCGCGGCCGATCGACGCGATCAGCCTGGCGCCGCACCGCTTCGTGCTGGCCCTGCCGGACGGGCAGCGGGTCACCCCGGTGGGGGCGCTGCTCGGGCCGGCCCAGGAGCGCGACGAGCACTGCACGGCCCTGCTGCTGGTGTCGGACGCGCGCAGCCAGAAGACGCCGCTCGAGCCGATCAGCGTGACCGTGACCGGGCTCGTGCACGACCGCGACGGGCGCGTGCTCGAGGGCCTGTCGGCCGACGTGTCGCCGCGGTCGCGGCCGGTGTTCGCGGTGCGGGCCGAGGCGGTGGCGACGACGACGACGTGCGCGGGCTACGACCACGCGGTGCGGGTCTACTGGAGCGCGCCGGTGACGCGGCCGGACACGGCTCCGTGGCCGCAGGTCGCGCTCGAGGCGACGCCGACGGCGCCGCAGGGGGTCGACGACGTCGACGAGCCGGGGGCGGACAACGTGGTCGATTATTGCCTGCGCGGGCCGGGCAACCCGCGGTGGATCGACCTGCCGCCTGGGGCGGTGGTCGACCTGCGCGGCGGGGCGGCGGCGAAGGCGGGGCTGGCGATCCAGCCGCACGGGCCGGCCGGGCTGGGCGGCGTGCGAGGGCCGGCGGGGCCGCGCGCCGCGGCGGTGCCGGTGCCGGCGCCGGCGTCGTGAACGGAGACCGAGATGGCGGCGCGCGGCACCCGGTCGATCAGCCTCCCGATCTTCCTCTCGTCGGTGTCGGTGGCGCTGGGCATCGCGCTGACGGTCGCGTGGACGGTGGTGGTCGCGCGCAGCGGGGCGCTGGCCGAGGACATCCGGGCCAACACGGTGCTGCTGGTCACCGGGGTCGTCGCGCTGGTCGTCATCATGACCGTGCTGGTGCTGTTCTCGGTGTTCCTGGTCGGGGAGATCCGCGAGGGTCGGCGCCAGACCAGCTTCATCGACTCGGTCACCCATGAGTTGAAGAGCCCGCTGGCGGCGCTGAAGCTGTGCCTCGAGACGCTCGGCCGCCCGGACCTGCCGGACACGCAGCACGTCAAGCTGCGGCGCATGATGCTCGACGACGTCGAGCGGTTGACCGCGTTCATCGACCGCGTGCTGGCGGCCACGCGGCTGCGGGCGGAGCGGGTGTCGCAGCCGCTGCAGGAGGTCGCGCTCGAGGGTTTGATCAGGCGCTGCGCCGCGGCGGTGGCCAGGCGGGCGCATCAGCCGGAGGACGTGGTCAAGATCGACGTGCCGGCGGACCTGAAGATCACGTCGGACGAGCTCGCGCTGGCCGCCGTGTTCGAGAACTTGATCGACAACGCTATTAAATATTCGCAGCAGGACGTCGAGGTCGAGGTGGTCGGGCGGGCGGTGACGACCAGGGGCGGCGGGGTGGTCGTCGAGGTGCGCGACCGCGGCATCGGCATCCCGCGCGGGGACATCCGCCGGGTGTTCGAACGGTTCTATCGCGTGCCGGTCGAGGACGTGCGCTCGCGGCGGGGCACCGGGCTCGGGCTGTACGTGGTGTCGACGCTGGTGTACTCGCTCGGCGGGCGGGTCGAGGCGCTGTCGCCCGGCGCGGGCCACGGGACGACGATGCGGGTCACCCTGCCCGCGCGGCCGCGGGCCCAGACCCTGCGACTCGGCGGGTGACGATATGCTCCGAGTCCCCCGCCCGCTCGCGAGTCATGACAAAGCGATATCCACCGAGTTTATGCGCGCCCGTCGGCGAGCGGGCGGGTCGCTCGCGCACGCGGGCCGCGGCTCAGAGATCGGGTTGAGGGCGCCATGAACAACGTTCCATTGCGACTCCTGGTGGTCGAGGACGAGCAGCATCTGGCCGCGGGTTTGAAGCTCAACTTCGAGCTCGAGGGCTACGTGGTGGACATGGCGGCGTCGGCGCGCAAGGCCGGGGAGCTGCTGCTGCAGCGGGGCTACGACGCGATCATCCTCGACGTGATGTTGCCGGACGCGACGGGCTTCGAGCTGTGCCGGCGGCTGCGGGACGGCGGCAACTTCACGCCGGTGCTGATGTTGACGGCCATGGACTCGACGGAGGATCGGGTCACCGGCCTCGAGGTCGGCGCCGACGACTATTTGATCAAGCCGTTCGAGCTCAGCGAGCTGCTGGCGCGGGTGCGGTCGCTGCTGCGGCGGAGGAGCTGGGAGCGGCAGCAGCCGGCGGGGCGCGGCGCGCCGGCCGCGGCGCCGATCCGCTTCGGCGGGGCGGAGATCGACGGCGAGCGTCAGGAGGCGACCATGGACGGGCAGGAGGTCAAGTTGACCCGCCTCGAGTTCGACCTGCTGCGCTACTTCGCGGAGCACCCGGGCCGGGTGATCTCGCGGCATGAGCTGCAGGAGCAGGTGTGGAAGCTGGCGAACTACCCGAACTCGCGCATGGTCGACAATTTCATCATGCGCTTGCGGCGACACTTCGAGCGCGACCCGGCGGCGCCGGTGCACTTCGTGTCGGTGAGGGGTTCGGGCTACAAGTTCGTGCCTGACCCGCGGTGATGTGGGTGTGGTTCGTGAGCGAGACCTGCGCAGCGGCCTGCGCAGGCCGGCGATGACACAACGGTGACGCAGGATGACGCGGCGATGACTGCGTGGGGAGGCGGTTTCGGGGAGATTGGCGAGGCATGCACTCGCCGGTCGTGATCCCCGAGAGGTTCAAAGATCTGCCGCTTCCGCCGCCGAGCCGCGGTTACATGTACTGGCAGTTCTCTCCCTTCATCGTGCTGCACCTGCTGCCGCTGCTGGCCATCTGGACAGGCACCAACCCGATCGACTGGGTGGTGTGCTTCGCGCTGTACTTCCTGCGCATGTTGATGGTGACGAGCGCGTATCACCGCTACTTCTCGCACCGCACGTTCAAGACCAGTCGGTGGTTCCAGTTCGTGATGGCGTTCTGGGCCCAGACGTCGTCGCAGAAGGGCGCGCTGTGGTGGGCGGCGCATCACCGCAACCACCACAAGTACTCGGACCTGCCGTGGGACGTGCACTCGCCGATCCAGCGCGGGTTCTGGTACTCGCACGTGGGCTGGCTGCTCGACCGCGGGTCCGAGGATACGGACTACAAGAGGATCGCCGACTTCGCCAAGTACCCGGAGCTGGTGTGGCTCAACAAGTACTGGGTGGTCCCGCCGGTGGTGCTGGGCGCGACGGTGTGGTGGTTCCTCGGCTGGTCGGGGCTGTTCATCGGCTTCGCGCTCAGCACGGTGCTGCTGTGGCACGGGACGTTCACCATCAACTCGCTGTCGCACGTGTTCGGCAAGCGGCGCTTCGCCACCGAGGACACCAGCCGCAACAACTGGCTGCTGGCGCTCATCACCCTCGGCGAGGGCTGGCACAACAACCACCACCACTACATGAGCTCGACGCGGCAGGGCTTCTACTGGTGGGAGGTCGACATCGCGTACTACTTCCTCAAGGCGCTGAGCTGGTGCGGGATCGTCTGGGACCTGCGGCCGGTGCCGGAGGACGTGCTCGCGGACGGGCGCGCGCGCGACGCGGCGGACCCGGCCGGGCGCTCGCCGCTGCCGCTGGCGCCGGTCAAGGCCGCGGCGGCGCCGATCGCCGTGCCGCTGGTGGTTGCGGACTCGGCCGAGCCGGCCTGATCTTCGCGCCGAAGCGCGGACGCCTCGCGTCGTCGACGCGGGGCGCTTCGTTTTTAATAATTTTGGGGCTGGGGTGGGACCTGGCCGGAGGGACAGGTCAGAGGCCGACGCCCACGCCGAGCAAGAAGGTGTGGTTGGACCAGGTCTGGCCCTCGGCGGCGAACGGCTGGACGGCGTCGGGGGCCGCGGACGCGCGCCAGCCGCTGTACATGCCGAACAGGTTGAGGCGAAGGCCGGGGGTCATGGGGATCGCCACGTCGAGGGTCGAGCGGCCGAAGATCCGCTGGCCGCCGTAGTCGCGGCCGGCGACGGTGACGTCGGCGGTGCCGAGCCAGCTGACGTAGACGTTGCGGCCGGTGCGGGCCTGGAGCACGACGTCGCCGCCGGGGGCGAGCTGGGTGTAGCGGCTCCAGCCGACCTTCGGCGGGTCGTTGGCCTCGGGGTCGGCGCCGGGCAGCAGCGTCGAGCCGCCGATGCCGTGCGTGCCGAGCAAGGCCTCGATCTTGGCGCCGACGAGCAGCGTGAAGTCGGGGCTTCGTCCGACGCGCAGGCCGCCGCCGAGGCCGAACGGGAAGATCATGTAGGCGCCCTCGGGGCCGGCGCCGCCGAACAGATAACGCCCGCCGACGCTGCCCTTGAAGTAGGCGCCGACGCGACCGGCGCTGGCGATGCCGCCGGTGAAGTTCAGGTGGCCGAAGTTGCCGATGTACGTGCCGCTGCGGTGGACCTCGTGGCCGTTCTCGCGGGCGACGGCGTCGGCCCCGGCGCGGGTGCTGCCGAGGTGGAACGACAGCGCGAGGTCGGGGAGGATGAAGAACAGCGGGCGGCCGCGCCTGGCCCGGCGCTCGGCGTAGCCGACGGCGCGCACCCACATGTTGGCGGTGCCGGTGCTCTCGACGAGGTAGCCGTGGCTGCTGCGGTCGACGGAGGGGTCGCCGTAGGACACCCTGTCGATACGGCCGCCGCCGCCGATGCCGGTGCCGAGGGTGGCGCGGCCGAAGAAGTGGAAGCGCGTCGGGTCGGTGTCGGGCGGGGTGACCGGACGGTCCTGGGCGTCGAGGTTGGCGTCGGAGGAGACGGGCGAGGTGGGCGCGACCGTCTGGCTGCCGGAGGCAGGGGCGGGCTGCGTGGCCACGCCGCCAGGCACGGCGGAGGAGGGGGCTGGCTGCGCGGGACCGCCGGGCGCGGCCTGCATCGAGGTGGCCGGCGAGGGCGTGGTCGACACGGCCGACTGAGTGGAGGGCTGGGCGGACGCGGGGCTGGGTGAGCGCGACGACTCAACGCCCGCGGGCGGCAGCGGCGTGGGCGACGGAGGAGGCGTAGCCGGCATGGCCGGACTGACGAAGGCGAGAGCGACGGCGCAACACCACACGGGGCTGTCTTAGCCGAAAAACAACGGTTTCGGAAGTGTGGCGGCCGTCCGGGGGGTCCGGTGAATTTGCGTGCGGACGGTGTGAAGCAAGAAGCGCGAGGCGGGCGACTCGCGACGGTGCGGGCGCGACCGCGGGCGATGCGACGATCGCCGGGCCGCGCCCGCCGGAGGGTGCCGGAGGGTCACTCGCGCAGCGCGAGCTCGTCGGGCTCGACGCGGGTCTCGCGGCCCTCGCGTTGCTCGCGGCGGAGGATGATTTTAAGGATGGCCGGCAGCAGGAACATGGTCATGAGGGTCGAGGCGCCGATGCCGAACACCACGGTGGTGGCGAGCGGGCGCTGGACCTCGGAGCCTGCGCCGGTGGCGAGGGCCATCGGCAGGAAGCCGAGGGCCGCGACGGCGCCGGTGGTGAGCACCGCGCGCATCGTGTGGACCGACCCTTTGATTAGACCCTCGTTGAAGGGGTGGCCTTCGTCGAGGGCGTGGCGGACGTCGGTGGCGAGCACGACCCCGTTGAGCACGGCGACGCCGGCGAGGGCGATGAAGCCGACGGCGGCGGGGATCGAGAACTCCATGTCGCGGAGGATGAGGCCGACCATGCCGCCGGTGAGGGCGAACGGGACCACGGCGAACACGGCGACGGCGTAGCGGACGTCGCCGAAGTTCCACAGGAGCATGCCGAAGATGAGGGCGAGGGCGATGGGCACGACCACGGCGAGGCGCTTGGAGGCGCGCTCGAAGTTCTCGAACTGGCCCGACCACTGCACGGCGTAGCCGGACGGCAGCACGACCTTGTCGTCGACGGCCTGCTGGGCCTCGGTGACCCACGACAGGAGGTCGCGGCCGCGGAGGTTGACCTCGACGCGGACGATGCGCACGCGGTTCTCGCGGCGGATCTGCGCCGGGCCCTCGGCCTCGGTCACGGTCGCGACCTCGGACAGGGGCACGCGGTGGCCGTCGACGGTCTCGACGAGCAGGTCGCCGAGGGCCTCGGGCACGGGCGCGCGCGGGGGCACCAGCAGGCGGGTCTCGAAGCGGCGCTGGCCCTCGTAGACCCAGCCGATCGGCATGCCGACGCGGGCGGCCTCGATGCTGAGGAGGGCGTCCTCCATGCGCACGCCGTAGCGGGCCAGGCGGGCGCGGTCGGGCTTGACGGTGAGCTCGGGCATGCCGAGCACGCGCTCGACGCGGACGTCGCCGGAGCCGTCGATCGTGCGCACGACGTCGCGGATCTCCTCGGAGATGCGCTTTAGCTCGAGCAGATCGGTGCCGGTGAGCATGATCTGCACGTCGGCGCGCGAGCCGCTGATCATCTCGTTGGTGCGGTCCTCGATCGGCTGGGAGATCGAGAAGAACGTCGAGGGCACCGCCTCCTCGAGCGCGTTCTTCATGGCGACGCTGAGGCCGTCGAGGTCGTGGGCGGTGGTCCACTCCTTCTTCGGCTTCAGGCGCACGACCGTGTCGTTGTTGTCCTTGCCGACCGGGTCGATGGCGACCTCGGCGCGGCCGGTCATGGCCAGGGTGGTGATGACCTCGGGGAACTTGAACAGGGTCTTCTGGACGATGAGGTCGAGGCGCTTGGCCTCCTCGAGGTTGATCGAGGGGGCGCGGCGGATGGTCACGACCACGTCGCCCTCGTCGATGCGGGGCACGAAGTTGGCGCCCTTGGCCATGAAGGCGATGGCCGAGAGCACGAGCGCGGCTCCGGCGCCGAGGATGAGCGGCCAGCGCAGCTTGAGGGCGCCGGGGACCAGGCGGGCGTACATGCGGCTGACCGGCTGCAGCCAGCGGGCGCCGTCCTTCTTCAGCGGGGGCACGAACACGGCCAGCAGGGCCGGGAGGAACAGCACCGAGTAGACCAGGGCGCCGAGCAGGGCGAAGGCCATGGTGGTGGCCATGGGCCGGAACATGCGGCCCTCGACGCCCTCGAGGCCGAGCAGCGGGACGTACACCAGCATGATGATGGCGACGGCGAACGCGACCGGGCGGATGACCTTCTGGATGGTGTTGATGTAGGCGTGGGCGCGTTCGTCGGGGGCGAGCTGCTTGCCGATGTAGGTGGCGAGCAGCGACTCGAGCACGACGATGGGGCCGTCGACGAGGAAGCCGAAGTCGATGGCGCCGAGCGACATGAGGTCGCCGGTGACATCGGCCCAGTGCATGCCGAACAGGGCGATGCTCATGGCGGCGGGGATGCCGACCACGCAGACGAGCGCGCCGCGGACGGAGCCGAGGAAGATGATGAGGACGATGAACACGACGACGGCGCCCTCGACCAGGTTGGTCATGACCGTGGAGAGGGTGCGCTCGACGAAGTCGGCGCGGTCGTAGATCGTCTCGATGACGACGCCGGGGGGGAGCGTGGCCTGGATCTCGGCGACGCGGTCCTTGACGGCGTAGATGACGTCGCGGCTGTTGGAGCCGAGCAGCATCATGACGATGCCGGTCACGGCCTCGTCCTCGCCGTTGTGGGTGATCATGCCGTGGCGGAGGGCGGCGCCGTCGCGCACGTCGGCGACGTTCTTGACGAGCACGGGCTGGCCGTCGGCGGACGTCTTGAGGACCACGTTGCCGATGTCCTCGAGGCCGCCGAACATGCCGACGGCGCGGAGGGTGAAGGCCTCGGCGCCGCGGTCGAGGTAGCCGCCGGAGACGATGGTGCTCGAGCGCTCGAGCGTCTCGTGGAGCTCGCGGATGGTGAGGTTGTAGGCGGCGAGCTTGTCGGGCTGGACGACGACCTGGTACTGCTTCAGGTCGCCGCCCATGGTGTTGACCTCGACGATGCCGGGGATGCCGCGCAGGCGCGGGACGATCTCCCAGTCGAGCAGGGTGCGGAGCTGCTTGCGGGAGTGGACCTCCGAGCGGACCACGAACTGGAAGATCTCGCCCAGCCCGGTGGACAGCGGCGCGATCTGCGGGGTCGGGATGTTCTCCGGCAGGTCGTTCTTGGCCTGCAGCATGCGCTCGAACACCAATTGGCGGGCGAACCACGGGTCGGTGCCGTCGCGGAAGATGATGGTGATCGCGGAGATGTCGGCGCGGGAGACGCTGCGCAGCTCGGTCATCCCCGGGACGCCGTTGAGGGCGTTCTCCATGGGGAAGGTGACGTTGCGCTCGACCTCGAGGGCGCTGAGGCCGGGGGCCTCGGTGAGCACCGACACCTGGATGCCCGAGATGTCGGGGATGGCGTCGATGGGGAGGGTCTTCGCCGCGAACACGCCCCCGGCCAGCAGGAGGGCCAGGAGCACCAGCATCATGTAGCGCAGGCGAATGGACAGGTCGATCAGCGAGCCGAGCATGAGGCGATCCCTGGCGTGCAGGCTCCTCGAGCGCGAGGGCCTGGCTGGTGTTCCTGCTAGCGGAACAGTTCGGATTTGAGGGCGAAGACCCCCTCGCCGACGACGACGCGGTCGCCCTCGGCGAGGCCGCTCTTGACCTCGACGATGTCGGCGCCCTGGATGCCGAGTTCGACCGGCTTGGGGACGATGCTGCTGTCGTCGACGGCGACGAACACGGTCGGCTTGCCGTCGACGAGGGTGAGGGCGCCGCGAGGGACGGCGAGGCCGCGCTTGGTGGCGGCGCTCGGGCGGATCCTGGCGTTGACGGCCTGGCCGACGCGGAGGGTGCCGGCCTCGTTGGGGACGATGACGCGGACCTCGGCGCTGCGGGTCACGGGGTCGAGCACGGTGCTGATGTACGTCACCTTGCCGGTGAGCACGTTCTCGGGGTGAACCTGGGAGGACACCTCGACGATGTCGTCGACGCGGATGTTGCCGACGTCGCCCTCGAACACCGACAGGCGGACCCACAGGGTCGAGCGGTCGGCGATGGTGAAGGCGGTGTAGCTGGGCTCGACGGCCTGGCCGCGGAACACGTGGACCTTGACGACGTCGCCCTCGATCGGGCTGACGAAGGCGGTGACGCCGAGGTTCTTGCCCTTGCCGCCGCCGCCGAGGGCCTGGACGCGCTGCATGGCGGCGCGGAGCTCGGCGTCGGCGACGCTGGACTCCTGGCGGGCGAGCTCGAGGGCGCGTTTGGAGGTGATGCCTTGCTTGAGCAGCTCCTCTTTGCGGGCCTCGTCCATGCGGGCGAAGGTCGCGCGGGCCTGGATGGCGGAGATGTCGGACTGGGCCTTGCCGAGCTCGGCGGAGTCGAGGGAGGCGAGCACGTCGCCGGCCTTGACCTTGGTGCCTTCGATGACGCTGACCTCTTTGACGCGGCCGGAGATGCGGGAGCCGACGGCGGCGATGCGTTGCTCGTCGAACTCGAGCACGCCGGTGACGTGGACGACGGGGGCGATCTCCCGGGTGGCGATGGTCTCGCTGCGGAAGCCGATGCGCTCGGCGAACGCCGCGGGCAGGCGGATGACGCCGTTGTCGAAGTAGGGCAGCTCGGGCGGCGGCGGCGGTGCGGCCTCGGAGGCCGAGCTGTCGGCGCAGCCTGTCAGCAGCAGCAGCGGGAGGACCAGCGCGAGCAGCAGGCCGAGCAGCGGGTGCGGGCCTGGTCCGGCGCGGAGGAGCGGAGCTCGCGGTGTGGTCCGGAGGGCCGCGGACAGCGGGCGTTGCAGGGCGTTCGACATGGTGGTGCGGGGACAGCAGCGCCCTCGTAAACGAGGGCTGGGGAGGCCGCGAGATTGCACGAATTGGGCGCGCCGCGGCGTCAAAAGGGCTGTTAAGATTGTGTAAGCAATACCCCAGCACACGTGGATGTCAAGAGATGACACTCACGCCCGAAACCTCGTTCGGCGGGGTCCGGTGACCGCAAGTTCGCGTGTCGTCGCGGGTCGCGATGTTACACTCGCCGGCCCGACGACAGGGCCTCTTGAGCGGGCCCAAAAAGCCGCGTCATGCATCCACGACTCAGTGCGGTCAATAGTGCGCCGATCTCGATTCACGCTTCTGCGGTCACGCGCAGCGTGTGTCTGTTTGTTGCGAGCCTGATGTTCGTGGCGGGTGGGCAGGCGCAGGCGCGGCCGCCGGTGCCGTCGCCGCGGCTCGTCGATGCGGCGCCGCCGGCCGCGGTGCCGCTGACGGGTCCCGCGGTGGCGACGTCTCTGGCGGCGGACACGACGCTGATGCGGGGGGCGCAGGCGCTGCCGCTGGACGCGCTGGTGAAGTACGCGCGGGACAACGCGATGCGGGTGCGGGTGGCGCGTTCGCGGGTGACGCTGGGCGACGCGGCGGTCGAGGGCGCCAAGCCGCTGCTGGTCGACAACCCGCAGCTGTACGTCGGCATGGGGGCGCGGGTGAATCCGAAGGGTTCGAACTTCGAGATCCAGAGCACCTTCATGCAGCCGATCGAGGTCGGCGGGGAGCGCGGGCTGCGGATCAAGGCCGGCCGCAAGTACCGCGAGCTGCTCGACCGGGAGCTGCAGCAGGTGCAGTGGGAGACGTACGCGGCGGTGCACTACGCGTACAACATGGCCCTGCTGGCGCAGGCGCGGGCCGACACGGCGACGCGCACGGTGGCGTTCTCGACGCGTCTGCTCGAGATCACCGAGCGGCGGGCCCAGGCGGGCGAGATCTCGAACCTGCGGGTGCGCATCGCCGCCGGCGAGCTGGCCCAGGCCAAGCAGGCCAAGCTCAACGCGGACCTCGAGTTCCGGCTGGCGTGCATCCA
This sequence comes from Myxococcales bacterium, assembly GCA_016793465.1. Next base: position 38,766 of record JAEUJW010000086.1, on the reverse strand, counting down.
CCTCAGCGAGATCGCGGGCTGGCCGCAAGGACAGACGGTGATGCCGGTCGGGCAGCTCGAGCTGCCGGTGAAGATCCGCGACGACGCCGACCTGATCGCGCGCCTGCAGGCCGAGCACCCGGCGGTGCGGGCGCGCGAGGCGGCGGTCGGGCTCGGCGAGGCGCGCGTCAAGTCGGCCGACCGCGACCGCCTGCCCGAGCCATGGCTGGGCTTCTACGCCGGCCGCGAGAAGGAGCCGGGCGGCGGGCTCGACTCGCGCATCGGGCTCGTCACCCTGCAGATGTCGCTGCCGTTCTGGAAGCGCAACCAGGCGGCGCGGGCCCAGAGCCGCTCCGAGCTGACGATCGCCGAGCAGGAGCTGCAGGCCCTGCAGTACTCGCTGGGGATGAGCGCGCGCCGGGCCGTCGAGGCGGTCAACACCGCGGCCGAGCGCGTGCGGACCTACTCGCGCGAGGTGGTGCCGCGGTTCGCCGAGAACCTCGACCTGCTGCAGCGGGCCTTCGAGCTCGGCGAGGTCGAACTAATTGAAGTGTTCGTGGCCCGCGAGAACTTCCTGCGCATCCAGGAGCAGGCGCTCGACGCCTACCGCGCCTACTACGACGCGGTGTACTCGCTCGAGTCGATGCTCGGGTCGCCGCTCGCGTCGATCGCGGGCTGAAGGCTTCGGCCGGGGGGCGCCGGCGCGTCGGCGGCGCGCGCCTCAGATGTGAAAGGCGCCGCTGAGGATCACGTACCAGTCGTCGCGGACGAGCGTGTTGGTGCTGTTGCGGAACACCGCGTCCTTGTTGACGCCGTACCTGCCCTCGACGCGGAAGGTGAGCTGCGGCAGCGGCAGGTACTCGAGGGTCGCGGTCCCGCTGTGGCTCTGCCATCCGTTGGGCGTGCCGGTCCGCAGCTCGGGGACGATGTCGGCCTTGTCGTAGAGATAGTCGTAGCGCAGGGCGACCCCGACCCGGTCGGTGATGCCGTAGCGCAGCGAGAGGGCGGGAGAGACGACGACGTTGTAGCGGTCGGTCGTGTTGTTCTTCTGCACGACGAGGTCCAGCATGGGGAAGACCAGCCAGCGCTTCCCGAGCCAGATCCTGTAGTAGAGGTTCTGATAGTGGCGAAACACCGCCTTCTGGCCGGCGCCGGCCTCGTTCCCCCAGTACATGTTCCAGTCGCCGACGATCTGGCCCGGCCGGTTGACGCTGAACACGAAGCCGTAGGCCTTCCTGCCGTTTTGGTCGCGGATCTCCTGCCAGCCGTTGAGGACCATGAACCGTAGCGTCATGTCCTTGCGGAAGTGGACGTGGATGCGCGCGCCGGCCTCGTAGTCGGGGGTGAAGTCGGCGATGTAGGCCCGGGTCGCGTGGAGGTTCTCCTTGTTGAGCACGATCTCCGCCCCGTAGTACGAGGGGAAGATGCCCGCCTCCACCGCCAGCTGCGGGATGAAGTAGTAGTAGAGCGCGACCTCCCGGATCAGCTGGAGGGACTTCTTCTCCTCGTAGTACAGCGACTCGACGATGTGACCGGTGTGCAGCGCGAGCCGCAGCCGCAGCTTCTCGGGGATCTCGTACTGCCCCTGCACGTACGCGTACGCCAGCGCGAACTGGTTGACGTAGAGCGGATAGCTCGTGTAGTCGCGGCGGCCGACGTCCTCGACCTCTTCACCGGTGATGTAGTCGACGTACCTGTGCTTGCGCTGCGGCCCGAAGGCGTAGCCCACGTCCGCGTAGAGGTTCATCGAGAGCGTCCCCTTCCCGACCGCCCGGCTGAGCGCCGGCAACCCGGTCCGTCGCGCCCCGTACCGCGCCCCGCAGAGCCCGAACGGGCAGGCCATCGTCGGGTCCGTCTCGCGCGTCGCGGCGGTCGAGAGCGGGGCCGCCGCGGGCGGCGGCGGCGGCGCGGATGAAGCCTCGGCCTCCGGCCTGGCGGGCTCGGAGATGGCGCCCGTCGCAGCGGCGGGCAACGGCTGGCTGCGGGTCGCGCTCAGCGACGTCTCGGCCACCCCGGCGCGTGAGCGCGGCGACGAGGAGGGCAGGGTCACGGACCACGGTGCCGCAGACGCGGGTGGTGGCGGCGTCGTCGCGGGCGGCGGCGTCGTCGTCGCGGGCGGCGTCGCCATGGGCGTCGCGGGAGATGATGTCGGGGGCGGGTTCGTCGGCTCGAGCGCGGCCGGGGCAGCCGATGCGAGGACGGGGAGGAGGGCGGCGCAGACGAAGCTGAGCCGCAAGAGCGTTGCGCGCGGCGAACAAGACCAGAGGCTCAACAAAGGCATATTCACGCGTCCTCACACGCGCTTCCGGACGCGCCCGCGAGCGACTCGCGGTCACGCATCAAAGGCTGTTCTCGGAGGGCCCGGTGCCCTCGCTCGCGGGTGACGACCTCGAGAGTCGCTTTCGTCGAGCAGCGACCGGGCGGGTTCGCAGTCTATGGATCGGGCGGAACGCTGACAATCTCCCCACTATGCGCCAAGCGTGAGATTTGGCGTCGACGTCGCCCCGTACACCTGTCCCGGACGAGCCCACGCGACTCGCCGAATCGGCGCCAAGATCGAGTTCTCCGCGGTTTGCCGGGCGCGCGACGATCCGCGCAGATGCAACGTACGCGTGCGCTTAATACAATCTTTACAGGATCCGCCGGCGGACGTCGCGACTCGGTCTCAACGCGCCTCGGACGCGGCGCCGAGCAGCACGCCGCGCTCGCCGAGGTCGGCGAGGAACGCGGCCATGCCGGCCAGGAATTCGTCGGACAGCTGCTCGCCGACGGCCTCGCAGGCGCCGACGAGCGCGGACTGCAGGGACTGGCCGGCGAGCAGCCGCTCGCACACGGCGGCGGCGCGCGGGGTGAGCTCGAGGTAGCGCGGCTTGTGGGTGGTGCGGTCGCGGTAGGCGAGCACGGCGACGGCCCCGGTCGCGGGCAGGATCGAGGTGTCGTCGTCGTCGCCGTCGTGGCGGTGCACGGAGAAGGCGTAGCGACGCAGCGCCGCGGTGCCGTCGAGGGCGACGGGGGCGTCGAGGGCGAGCTCGCGGCCGGTCGGTGGTTCGCCGCCGGCGGGGTCGTTGGCGATCTCCCCGTCGAGCCACTCGTGGGCGGCGAGGTCGGCGAGGAACGCCGGCACGTCGCTCGCGGCGCGCCAGCGGGGCTCGGCCCAGGCGACGAACTCGCCGGGGACGTCGCGGAAGTAGAACGACCGCGGGGCCCGCTCAGCCATGAAGGCGGCGACCTCGGCGCGCAGGCGGGGCTTGCCGAGGTGCGCCGCGGTGCGCGGGAGGAACTCGGCGATCACGCCGCGCAGGCGGCTGTAGATCATGCTGCGGTACATCAGCAGGCGCTCGCCGCGGCCCGCGAGGTCGTCGAGGTCGGGGCCCGTGACGCCGCGCTCGGCGAGGAAGCCGACGAGGTCGGAGGCCGCGCGGGCGGGCGCGTCGGCCTCGCAGATCACCGCGGCGAAGGCGTGCTGCAGGCGCTCCTCGGCGCTCGTGTCACTCGCCATGACGGACCTCCGCGGCGGCTCTGCGGGCCAGCGCCGCGTCGTAGACGCGCTGCAGGCGGGCGCGCTCGGCCAGCAGCTCGGCGAGCGGCGGGATGTTGTTGTCGCGCTCGAGCACGACCGGGACCGGGCCGGTGCGCTCGACCACCCAGGCCAGCAGGTCGTCGACCTCGCGGCGGACCGGGGCGCCGTGGGTGTCGACGATGAGGGCCTCGTCGTCGTCCCAGAACTCGTGGCCGGCGACGTGCATCTGCACGACCCGCGACATCGGCACCCGGCGCAGCCAGTCGAGCGGGTCGAAGCCGTGGTTGCGGCTGTTGACGAACACGTTGTTGACGTCGAGCATGAGGCCGCAGTCGGCGCGCTCGGCCACCTCGGTCACGAACGCGGGCTCGTCCATCGCCGACACGCCGAGCGGGGCGTAGTAGCTGATGTTCTCGATCAGCATGGGGCGACCGAGGCGGTCGGCGGCCTCGCGCACGCGGGCGGCCACGCGGACGGCCATCGCCGTGGTGAACGGGATCGGCAGCAGGTCGTGGAGGGCCCGGCCGTCGGTTCCGCAGAAGCACAGGTGGTCCGAGTGCCAGCGCTCGCCGCCGAGGCCGTCGAGGAAGCGGCGCAGGGTCGCGAAGTACTCGTCGTCGTAGGGGTCGGTGCCGCCGAGCGACATCGACAGACCGTGCGAGAGGATCGCGAAGCGCTCGGTGATCCGCCCGAAGCGGGCCGGCGTGCGGCCGCCGCGGCGCATGTGGTTCTCGGGGGAGATCTCGAAGAAAGGCACCTGACCGTCGACCGCGCCCGCGTCGACCTCGGCCATGAAGCTCGCGCGCAGACCGAGGCCCACGCCGGTCGGTGCGTCTCGGTAGTGGGGCACCATGGCCACGCAGGCTAGCGCAGGCCCACGTCGGCGTGGGCGGCGATCTCACGGGAAAGTTAAGCGACGAGGGCCAGTGCCCCGCGTCGTGGAGACGGGGCGCTGACCCTCGATGCCGGGGGCGCGTGGCCTCCGGCTCAGGCCGCGTCGGCCTGCTCGGCGGCTCAGGCCGCGGGGGCCTCGGCCGGAGCGTCGGCCGGAGCGTCGGCCGGAGCGTCGCCCTCGGCGCCTTCCTTCTTCTCGCCGCCGCAGCTGCCGTCCTTCTTCTCGCCGCAGCTGCCCTCGGCCTTCTTCTCGCCGTCGCCGCCGTCGGCGGCCGGCACCTCGGTGCCCTCCTTCTTGCAGCCGGTCATGGTGAACGAGGCCGAACCGAGGATCGCGAGGGTGGCGGCAATGTGCTTGATGTTCATGGTCTTCTCTCCTGTGTGCTTGGTGCTTGGTGGTGAGCGTGACGCGTGGTCCCGCGGCTCATCTGGCAGACGCGCTTCGGAACGCACGCCGGGCGCTGCCCACGGGCACCCTGGCGCCACGGCCTTCGGCCGTGATGTCAGTTGGGGACCGTGAAGATCGCGCGGCGGACATGGGCGATGGAAGCGGACTCATCCAGCGTTGGCTCCCCATCTACCATATTTACGCCGAGCTTCCTATAGACCGCCGAAAGCTCGGGGAACGCTCCTTCGGGTCCGCGCCATGGACCGCCCGTCCGCTGCAGGATCGGCTCCGCGAGGGCTCGCAGGCTCGGTACGGCGGCGCGGACCATGGTCGGCAGCCAGCGGTCCAACTCGCGCAGGATCGCGTCTCCTGTCCAGATGTGGCGGGTGTCGGCGCAGCATGTGTCGAGGTGTCGCATGGCCGCGTCGAGCGAGCTGCCGGCCTCGCGGAGGGCCACGTCGCACAGCAGCGCGATCGCGGCCCCGCCCCAGTAGACCCGCTGATAGGCATGGTTCTCGTGCATCCCGGCGCTCTCCTCGGTGAGCGACACGCCGCTGCCCGCACGTCGCCCGCGCGCGAACCCGGAGAGCAGCGCGTCCCAGCTCGCCCGCTCGCTGCGGACCCCCGCCCGCGCGCGCAGGACCTCGGTGTAGTAGGTGACGAAGCCTTCGGACAGCCAGGCGTCGTCGTGGTCGATGAAGGGCATGCCGTGGTGGAGAAACTCGTGGATGGCGACCCACTCGCCGGGGAACTCGGCGTCGGGGGTGCCGCCCGAGATCAGCAGCAGGACCGCGGGGCCGCCTCCCCGCAGGGCCATGCCGAAGTACACCGGGTCGCCGCTGCCGGGGTACGGGACGACCACGACCTGCATCGACGGGGTCGGGAAGTCGCCGTAGAGCAGGGCGACGGTCTCGGCCGCGGCGGAGATCCAGCGGCGTATGCCGACCGCGGAGATCTCCCGCGGCCGATCGATGACCGCGACGTGAAAGTCGGTGCCGGCCGCGGCGAAGCGGTCGGCCGTGAACTTGCCGAGCACGACCTGGGCCGCCCAGCGGAAGGTCGTCGTCGACAGGCGGTAGCGCGCGTCCTCGCCGGGCTCTCGCGGCCATGGCACCGACGCGGCCACCCCGTCCGGCAAGGCGAACGCGAGCGTGATCTCGGCCGAGTCCGGCAACTTCTCCGGCCGCCACAGCCACAGGTGGGGGCTGCCGGCCAGAGCGCCCTCGACCCTGGCCATCGCCTCGCTGTCGACCTCGGAGATCATGCGCTCGACATCGACGCCGTAGGTCAGGCATTTGCCGGCGCCGACCGGGACCACGAGCGCCCCGCGATCGAGGGTCAGGGGCTCGCCGCCGACGACGCGGGCGTCGACGACATAGCGAGCGGCGGCGTCGTCGTCGGCGACCAGCCGCGCGGGCAGGCGACGGTCGGGGAAGCACAGCTCGACGTCGAGGCGACCGAGGTCCCGCGGGACCGTGACCTGGTAGTGCCAGGCCGCGGGCGCGGGGCTCGGGGCGTGGGCGCAGGCCGACGCCAGCGCCAGCGCCACGGTCGCGGCCACCCGTAGCGATGCGCCCCGGAACACGGCCCCATGGTAGCCTGTCGCCGGGCATGCATGTGGAGGCCGAGGTCGCGCTCAAGGAGTGGGCGGTCGTCTGTGCGGCCCTGGCGGACGGTCGCCAGAGCGTCCTGCTGCGCAAGGGCGGCATCCGCGACCGGCGCCGAGACTTCGCCGCGGAGCATCGGGCCTTCGTGCTGCTGCCGACCTACTTTCACGCGCAGGACCGCGGACGCGCGCAAGATCTCGTGCCCGAGGTCCGCCCCGAGCTGGCCGCGCGCATGACCGACCCCGATCCCGGGCGCCTGCACGTCGGGCTGTACGCCGAGGTCACGCGGCTGTGGTTCGTCGACGACTTGCCGCGGCTGCACGCGCTGGCCGGGCGCCACGTGCTGTCGGACCGCTGCGTGGCCGACCGCTTCGCCTACCGCGCGCCTGGCCTGTGGGTCCTGTCCTTGCGGACGCATCGCCTCGACCCGCCGGCGGCGCTGGCCGACCGCCCCGACTACGCCGGCTGCGTGTCGTGGGTCGCGCTCGACCGGCCGGTGCGCGGCGCGGCGACGCCGGTGACGACCGACGAGCAGCACGCGCGGCGCGAGGCCGACCTGGTGGGCCTGCTGGGAGAGGGGGCGGAGGCATGAGCGGAGCGCCGATGCGGAGCTGGCCGGTGTACGTGATGGTGGTCCTCACCGTCATCAACTTCCTCAACTACATCGACCAGCGGCTGCTGAGCGCGGTGCTCGAGTCGATCAAGCTCGAGTGGACGCTGAGCGACACCCAGGGCGGGTTCCTCGGCAGCGCGTTCATCATCGCCTACACCGTCGCGGCGCCGGTGGGGTACCTGGGCGACCGCCTGCCGCGCAAGCACCTGATCGCCGGCGGCGTGCTGCTGTGGAGCCTGGCGACCATCGCCGGTTCGTTCGCCCGCGACTACCACGAGCTGCTGATCTGCCGGGCGCTGCTCGGGGTCGGCGAGGCCTGCTACGCCACGATCGCGCCGTCGATCATCGCCGACCTCTATCGCAAGGACGAACGCGGCCGCAAGCTCGCGCTGTTCTACCTGGCCACGCCGGTCGGCTCGGCGCTCGGGTACATCCTCGGCGGGTACATCGGGCAGTACTGGGGCTGGCGCGCGGTGTTCCTGTGCGGCGGCCTGCCGGGGATCTTGTTCGCGCTGCTGGCCTTCCTGATGATCGAGCCGCCGCGCGGGCAGCACGACGAGGGCCCCAAGCCCGCCGATCTCCCGCTCGTGGCGACGGTGCGTCGCCTGTTTAGGACGCCGGCCTGGCGCATCAACACCATCGGTCTGGCGATGCTGACGTTCACCCTCGGCGGGCTCGCGCTGTGGATGCCGAGCTACCTCGAGCGGGTCCACGGCATGGCCTCGGGCCAGGCCAACCTGCTGTTCGGCGGGATCACGGTGGTCGCGGGCATCGTCGGCACGATCCTCGGCGGGTCGCTGGGAGATCGCATGCAGGCGCGTTCGCCCGGCGGGTACTTCCGGCTGAGCGGCTTCGGCCTGCTGCTGGCCAGCCCGCTCATCCCGTTGATGACCATCCTCGGCTGGTTGCCGGCCATCTTCGCGGTCGTCTTCATCGCCGAGCTGCTGCTGTTCCTCAACACCGGCCCGCTCAACGCGGCGCTCGTCGGCTGCGTGCCGCCGCAGATGCGCGGCGCGGCGTTCGCCGTCAACATCCTGTGTATCCACGCCTTCGGCGACGCGCTGTCGAGCACGCTGCTCGGAGTGATCAGCGACGCGGCGACGCCGGTGCTCGGCAGCGAGGCCGCGGGCCTCAGCCTGGCGGTCGCCGCCACCGCGGTCCCGGTGGTGATCGGCGGGCTGGTGTTGCTGCAGGGCGCGCGCTGGATCGCCCGACAGCCGCAGGGGCTGCTCACCTACCCCGGATGAAGGCCACGCGCGTCGCGTGCGACGGACTCGCGACGGACGCGTGGACCCGGGACACGTGTTCGCATCCGAGCGGTGCCGTCGGCCCCCAGGCGTGACGCGGCGTAGACAGTCGGACGGCGCCTCTCGTATGTTGGTCCGACGGCGCGTCGCTGTGCGCTTCGCGTCTTGCATTCCCCTCACTTAAGCCACTGGAGCTGCACCTCATGCGTCTACGACCCTTCGCGGCGCTGTTCGCCGCCGGACTCTCGCTTATCGCCTGTCAGTTCGACGGCAGCGGCCTGTCCGGCAACACCCCGGTGTCCGACACCAACGACGACACCACCGGCGACGAGAGCTCCACCGACCCGCCGACCTCCTCGTCCTCCGACCCGACCGGCGGAGCGATCTGCGGCAACTTCGACGTCGAGGACGGCGAGGAGTGCGACAACGGCGAGTCCAACAACGGCAACGGCGCGGTCTGCCGCGACGACTGCATCCTCAACGTCTGCGGCGACGCCTACGTCGCGACCTTCACCGAGGGCTGCGACGACGGCAACAAGGTCGACGGCGACGGCTGCAGCTCGAACTGCGAGCTCGAGGGCTGCGGCGACGGCATGACCAAGGGCATGGAGGAGTGCGACGACGGCAACAGCGTCGACGACGACAACTGCACCAACCTGTGCCGCCTGCCGCAGTGCGGCGACGGCATCCAGAACGGCAACGAGGAGTGCGACGACCCGGCCGGCAACACCGAGACCGGCGCGTGCGTGCCCGGCTGCAAGACGGCGGTGTGCGGCGACGGCTTCGTGCAGGAGGGCGTCGAGGCCTGCGACGACATGAACACCGTCGACGACGACGGCTGCAGCAACATGTGCGTGAGCGCGAGCTGCGGCGACGGCATGGTCCAGGCCGGCGAGATGTGCGACGACGGCAACACGGTCAACGAGGACGCGTGCCTCAACACCTGCGCGCCGGCGGCCTGCGGCGACGGCGTGTTGCAGGCCGAAGTCGACCAGTGCGACGACGGCAACACCACCCCGGGCGACGGCTGCTCGGCGATGTGCACCGTCGAGATGTGCGGCAACGGCATCATGGACCCCGGCGAGGCGTGCGACGACGGCAACGACGTCGACACCGACGCGTGCCTGAAGACCTGCGTGATCGCGAAGTGCGGCGACGGCATCGAGCAGATGGGCGTCGAAGAGTGCGACGACATGAACATGAACGACGACGACGACTGCACCAACGCCTGCAAGGACGCGAAGTGCGGCGACAGCATCGTCAAGGCCGGCCCGGAGGAGGAGTGCGACGACGGCATGGCCACGACCACCTGCAGCAACCAGTGCAAGCGGGCGGCCTACTGGGTGTTCGTGTCGAGCGCCAAGCTGGCGGGCGACGAGGTCGGCGACCCGGACACCGCCGACGCGTTCTGCACCGCCCTGTCGATGGGCACCATGGTCGAGGGCAAGTACAAGGCGTTCCTCGGCGACAGCATGACCTCGGCGGCGGAGCGGCTGTTCCACTCGCCGGTCAAGTACATCGTGCCGAGCAAGGGCACGGTGGCCAACAGCTGGGCGGACCTCATCGACGGCAGCAACCTCAGCCAGCCGATCTCGCGCGACGAGAACAACGTGTCGGCGGTGCCGATGAACCCGCCGATGAACTGCCAGTCGGGCAACGCCACCGAGGCGGCGGTGTGGACCGGCAGCAAGACCGACGGCACCAACGGCGGCATCATGGACTGCGACGGCTGGGGCGACCCGGCGATGATGGGCAGCGGCGGCCTGCTCAACAAGATCAGCTCGGAGTGGTCGAACTGCACGTTCAGCTGCAGCACGGAGGCGCGGATCTACTGCTTCGAGCAGCCGGCCAAGTGAGATGACCGGCCGCAGTCGCACCCTCGGGCTCGCGCTGGCCGTCGCGCTGGCGCCGGCCTGCAAATTCGCCAGCGGCGGGCTCGGCGACGAGTCCGGCGTGGCGCCCGCGAGCGAGTCCGGCTCGGCCACGGGCGACGCCTCCACGGGCGACGCCTCGACCGCGCCGGTGACCGCCGGCGGACCGTCGCCGTCAGGGGACGACGCCAGCGGCTCGGGCCCGACCGGCGACCCGGCGACGAGCGAACCGACGTCCGGCGAACCGCCGACCACGGGCCCGCCCCCGACCACGGAACCGCCGCCGCCGGGCTGCGGCGACGGCAACATCGACCCCGACGAGCAGTGTGACGACGGCGCCGACAACGGCGCCGGTAACGCGTGTACGCCGGTGTGCTCGCACAACACCTGCGGCGACGGCTACCCGCTCGCGGGCGCGGAGGCCTGCGACGACGGCAACGACGACGTCACCGACATGTGCATCGCCTGCGAGCTGGCCGTCTGCGGCGACGGCCACGTGTACAAGAACGTCGAGAGCTGCGACGGCGCCGGCGAGAGCGCGGACTGCGACGCCGACTGCTCGACGGTCTCGTGCGGGGACGGCACCGTCAACGCGGCGGCGGGCGAGCTGTGCGACCTCGGCCCGGGCAACGGGGCCTACGGCGGGCCCTGCAACGACACCTGCGACGGCCCGGGCCCGACGTGCGGCGACGGCATGGTCGACGCGCCGGACGAGACCTGCGACCCGGCGATCCCTCCGGTCGGCCATGTGGTGTGCATCAACGCCTGCAAGTCGACCAAGTGCGAGGACAACTGGGGGAACTGCGACGGCGACGCCGGCGACGGCTGCGAGACCAACCTGCTGTCCGACAAGCACCACTGCGGCGACTGCGAGACCGACTGCCTGCTGCTGGCGTGCAAAAACGGGAAGTGCAGCCTTTGACGCCGCGCACCGACGCGCGCCGCGTTGTTCTTGCGTTTCGCCGCCCGTAATGGTTGCCTAGAGGGCCACTCGTTGGCGCGCCGACGTCGTCATGCGATCTCGTCATCTCCTCCTCGCGGCGGCCTTCGCCGGCTGCTTCACCGACGCCGGTCCGATGGACGAGCCGACGAGCTCGTCCACCAGCACCTCCGAGACCGGCACCCCGACCACCGGCGAGCCCCCGGGCTGCGGCGACGGCCTGCTGCAGAGCGGCGAGGCCTGCGACCTCGGCGAGGCCAACGGCCAGTACGCCGCCTGCAACGACGCCTGCATGCTCAACATGTGCGGCGACGGCGTGCTCGGCCCCGACGAGCTGTGCGACGACGGCGACGTCGACGACAACGACGACTGCACCACCGCCTGCCGCCCACCGCGCTGCGGCGACACCATCGTCCACCTCGGCATGGGCGAGATGTGCGACGACGGCAACGCCGTCGAGGACGACGCCTGCACCTCGCGCTGCCAGCCGCCGTCCTGCGGCGACGGCGTCCTCTCCGCGCCCGAGGAGTGCGACCTCGGCGGCGACAACGCCGACGTCGGCTACTGCACCAAGGAGTGCAAGCTGAAGGCCTGCGGCGACGGCCACGTCCAGCCCGGCGAGGCCTGCGACGGCGGCGCGATGCCGGAGGCCCCGTGCACCGCCGAGTGCAAGCTCGAGACCTGCGGCGACATGATGCTGCAGATGACGGAGCCCTGCGACCCTTCGGCCCCGATGCCGGACCCGGGGTGCACCCCGGTCTGCACGCTCAACGTCTGCGGCGACGGCTTCATGGGCCCCGACGAGCAGTGCGACGACGGCAACCTGACCGACGGCGACGGCTGCACCGTCACCTGCGCGGTCTCCACCTGCGGCGACGGCCTGCTCGCCAGCGACGAGCAGTGCGACGACGGCAACCTCGACGGCGGCGACGCCTGCGGGCCGACCTGCACGCGCGACACCTACTACGTGTTCGTGTCGAGCCTGCGCTACGCCGCCGGCGCGCTCGGGGGCCTGGCCGCGGCCGACATGAAGTGCCAGACGCTGGCCGAGGCGGCCATGCTGCCCGGCAAGTACCGCGCGTGGCTGTCCAACGGCACGGTCAGCCCGGCGACGCGCTTCAGCAAGTCGCTCGACCGCGCCTACGTGCTGCCGTACAGCCCGCAGCTGGCGGTCGCCCAGCTGGTCGCCGACGACTGGATCGACCTCGTCGACGGCGACCTCGCGCACGCGATCGACGTCAACGAGAAGGGCGAGGTGCTCGACTCCGGCGCGGACTGCGGGGTCGACACGCAGATCGCCTGGACCGCGACCTCGCGCAGCGCCGGACCCTACGACCCGAGCACGCACTGCATGGCGTGGTCGACCAGCTTCGAGGCGGCGTACGGGGTCGCCGGTCTGATCGGCGGCGACGACATCGCCTGGACCGAGGGCTGCCCGATGGTGCCCTGCGAGGCCGTGGCGCACCTGTATTGCTTCGAACAGCCCTGAACGGGCAAAAAGTACTTTAGGTTACGCTAAGTTAGTGGAGGGCGTGATCACGCCTCCATCAGCTCTCCAGCGCGTTGAGCGCGCGGGAGCTGGCGCCGCGGCGGTCGATGTAGCGGCTCGCGGTCTGCAGGTCCTTGTGCCGCAGGTGGGTGGCGACGGCCGCGACACCGCCGCCGCCGTCCGCGATGCGGGTGCCGCAGGTCTTCCGCAGCACGTGGGTCCCGTGCCACGGGACCTGCGCCCGCCGCACAAGTTGTTGCATCCACCGCCGGACGTAGTCCTCGGTGAAGTGCTCGCCCCGCTCGTTGGTGAACACGAACGGGCCGGCGTGGTGGAGGACGCCGAGCGCCTCGGTGAGGCGCCTGGTCAACGCGACCTCGTCCTCGGTGCGGCCCTTCGGCATGCCGAGCTGGCCGCGCGCGACGTTGTGGCGGATCGTCATGGACCCGCGGCCGAGGTCGACGTCGGACCAGTGCAGCCCGACGATCTCACCGGCGCGCAGGCCCCCGTCGATGCCGAGCAGGACGACGGCCGTGTACATCGGCCCGAGCGACCTCGCGGCGGCGAGGAGGGACTCGAGCTCCCCCGCGTCGTACGCGACGACCGCCCGCTTCAGGCGCTTGGGGATGTCGAGCACGACCGGCTCGGCGGTGATGAGCTTCTGCGTGATCGCGACGTTGAAGACGCGGCGCAGGGTCTTCAGGACCTCGCACATCGTGTTGTGGGCCTTCGCGGCGAGCGACGACTTGATCGCGGTGACATCCGTCGGCTTGATCTGATCGAGCCGGCGCTTGCCCAGCACCGGGACGAGGTAGAGCCGCAGATGGATGTCGTAGTTGGTCAAGGTGTTCACGCCGCGGCGCTCGGCCTTGCAGAGGTCGAGGAAGATCTTCGCGAACTCCTCGAACGTCGGGGCGGGCGGCTTCTCGGGCTCGGGCTCGGGGGCGAGGAGCTGTGCGAGCAGCTCCTGCTCGAGCGAGCGGGCCCACCGCTCCGCGCTCGACTTGCCGGTGACCGGGGCCTTGACGCGCTTGCGCAGGGTCCGGCCCTGGGGGCCGTTGACGATGACGTCGACTTCGAACTCATTCTTGCTTCCCTTCCACGGGCGCAGCTTGATCATGGGTGACCTCCTGCGCTCGCACTGTTCGCCGAGAGCCATTGTGCGATGACACGCGGGTCGAAGCGAATGCTCCGACCGATGCGCAGCACGCCCGGGACCTGCCCGCGGGCGACCCGCGAATAGACGCCTGCACTGCTCGTGGCGAGCAGTAGCGCCAGTTCCCGCACGGTGAGCAGCGGCGGCGGAAGATCGACGCTGCGCGACCTCACGCCCAGGCTCCGCCCGTCTTCGGAGATCGATCCCCTACTGTCTGAAAGTACAGGTTGTCTCCCGGGACGCACTATATAATGAGGATGGTTCTTCTCCACCGGCCCCCCTCCCAACTTCACTGGATGTTCATGCGCGCCTGCCACGCGCGGCGAGCACCGAGAGCGCGACCAGGCCACCCAGCGTGGCGGCCTTGAGTGCTGGTGTGACAGGCTGCATGGCGATGATGCGGTCGTTGGCAAAGCCGGACCATCGGGCACCCGGGTAGAGGGTGGCCGTCAACGTCCAGGGCTCGACGAGCACGAGGAACAGGTTCGCCCGCGAGCCGGCGATCCGGGCGAGCTCCTGCAGCGCCGCCGCGGGGTCCGTGACGTACTCGAGCACGCACGAGACAAAGACGACCGCGGAGTCGTCGGCGATCCCCTCGATCGGCCCGTTTGTGATATCGGCGATCTTCACCACCGGGCACTTCGGGCAGCCGCGGAGGTCGATGCAGAGGTCGCCGCAATCGTAGGCCCGCAGCAGCCGCGTGTGCGCTCCGGCGTCCGGGTCGCCGACGACGATCAGCGGCCGCCCAAGTTCCGACGCCCGCCGGACGGCAGCCTCGAACGCCAAGCGGCGACGGCGGAAGCGGTGGAGCGCGGAGCCTCCTTCGATCACAAGGGATGTGGCGAGGAGAAGACGGGCGATGGTGTGAGTCTGCATGGAACACCTTGTGGTCAGGCGGCTCGTGAATGGCGCGGCGTTCGTCGGCACGCCGCGACTCGCGGACCCTTGCTCACGCCGCCGGACGAACGCGGTCGAAGTAACCCTGCAGCATCGGCCGGGCCGCCTCCTCCCGCGCCTCGTAGCCGCGGTAGGAGTGACGGTCATAGGTCGGCTCGCCCTTGTAGACGAGTTGCTGGATCGGACGAACCGAGGCGTGGAGACCCACCCGGGCGAGCATGTCGCGGAAGAGGCGCTTCATCGCGGCGGCGACGGCGCTACGCGGGTGGGTGACCCAGACCGGACGCTGTGACACGTAGCTGTGGGAAAAGACCTCGCTGCGCGGGATCGGCGGCGACACGGCCACCCGCTCGGCCCACTCCTCGGGCACCTGGGGGTCCCGGAACCCCTTGGTAGGGACCCAGAGGATCGGGCCCGCGAGCTGCGGGAGGATGCGGACGGCGTGGTCGACGGCGATCCGGTCGGTGATCGGCATGACCCACAGATCCGGCCGGACGACGTCGATCAGCTTGCAGTGCGAGTGCACGTCCAGGACGAGCAGATCGCCGACGTGGGGGAGGCCAACGATGCCGTCGCACCATGGGACATCGGCGTGTGCAAGGTGATGGCCGAAGTCGTGGCGAAAGCCCAGCGTGGCGCCGATGGCCTGGAGACCCCGCTCCGCGGCGTAGATGGTGGCGTTGCTGGCGTATGTGGTGCTGCCCGCGCCGCCCCTGAAGTTGTGGAACGCGATCTTCTTCATGGCCCTCTCCCCGGATGTGGGTCTTTGAGTACGTCGCCCCAGGATTTCCAGCGGCCGACGCGATCGACGAGACCCAAATCGATCATCTCTTGCAGAAATTTCTCGACGTCGCGGTCGCCTCGGGCCTCCGCGGAGTCGCCACTCAGGCGACGGACCGAGTACAGCCCGCCGAGCTGACGCGGGAGTATCGGCCGCTCCGAGAGCTTCTTGACGAACACGACGACCGCGCGAAAGTGCAGCGCCGTCCATTCACCAGGGCACGGCAGGACCGTCGAGCAGGGGATGGTTCGCCGGAGCTCGGCGCGTTGGGTCAGAAAGGCGACCAGGGCGCTGTCGATGTATGCGTCGCCGTCGATCTCGTACAGCCGGCCGATGGCGTCGCTGACCCCGGCGGCGGAGCTGCGCGTGTACATCATGCCGCTGACGAATCCCAGGCCGACGCTGAGCGCCGACCCGAAGGCGAGCCAGAGACGTGAGCGGTTCATGGCGCCTCCTCGGTCAAGCGCCAGCACTTGCGCCCACGCATGCCGTCGATCAGCGACGACCAACGATCTGCGGACTCTTTGACCGGGATCCCGACAGCCTCGATGTCCGCGCGGCGGATCGGCCACGCGTGCGGGGCGTGCTCGCCGAGGAAGAGGCCCATCGCCGCCTTCAGCCTGGCCTCGGGGACGTGGGCGCGAAGCGTGTCGCGCAGGTAGCCCTGCATGGCGACCTCGTACTCGCGGGCGAGCGCGGCGACCGCTTTGTCGCTGTCCAGCTCGGCCAGGTGGCGCACCCGCTGGCCCATGATCATGGGGTCGACGGCCGAGAGCGCGGCGTAGCGGCCCATCTCGAGGCGGCTGGCGTTGAGGGCGATCAGCGTGCCGCCGGAGATCGCCATGTAGGGGACGATCGCCACCGACTCCTTGAACTGCCGCAGGGCGTTCGAGATCAGCACGCAAGCGGTGACGCAGCCGCCGAGCGTGTGCAGGACGAGCGTGACTCGGTCACCACGGAGCTGATCCATCGCCGCGAGTACGCCGTCGGCGACGCTGACGTCGATGAACGGCGCGACGATCGGGATCACACCGTGCGGCGCGCCGAGCGGGGACAGGCGCACGTCGCCGCGGCGCAGGAGGTAACCGGCGCCGACGAGCGCCGCGCCCGTGGCGACTGCGAAGAGGGCCGCCCGGTTCACGCCGTTTCCGCCCCCAGGCCGGTGGAGCCACACGTGCCCTGGTCGGCTTCGTCGCAAACGACGCGGATCGGCCCGGTCGCGGCTCCGAAGGGCCCCTGGCGCTTGCGGAAGAGGTTAAGGAGCCGGTACACCTCGCGGTCCAGAGTCGGCAAGCTGCGCGCACCATCGTCGTCGATCGCCACCGTGGCGAGCCTCCTCAGCACGGCGAGCTCGTCATGGATGTCACTCGCGATCGCCTCGAGGCGGGACCTCTGGGATTTTTCAGCGTCCTCGCGGACGACTCCAGTGGGCCCCGGAGCGGGGACGAAGGGTCCCCGACGTGTACGGAAGTGATCGGAGAGCCGGAGCACCTCGCGTTCCAGAATCGGCAAGATGCGCGCGCCGTCGTCGTCGATCGCCACCGTGGCGAGTTTCCCAAGCACGGTGAGCTGATCATGGATGTCGCTCGCAATCTCCCCAAGTCGAGCCCGCTCGCCCTGAAGCCGAAGATCATCCACCGAGTCGCTGATACAGACCACGCAGATCCGGCCCTGTTTGACCCGCGCGGACATCACCTCGCACGCACGGCCGCACGCGAGGCAGATCTCATCCCCCCAGGCCGGCTCCGACGCGGGTGGCTCCGCGGGTTTGGGTTCGTGCCCCGGCGGTGGAGTGGTGGGGACCTCCTCCGGCGCGGGCGACTCGGCCGATTTGGGTGAGGGCGTCGGCGGCGGAGCGGTGGGAACGTCCTGGCGCTCACCTTGCCTGGTGTCGGCGAGGACCTCGAACACCGTCGTGACAGTGGAGGCGAGTTGGTGGAGGGTGGCGAACAGTTCGGCGTGTTGCTTGTTCATGATGGTCTCCGGGTGACGGTCCTGGGGTGGCATCTGTCGTGACGACGCTGCGGCGCTGCGGGTCCTCGTGGCTACGTGGGGGCAGCCTCCGGTCGCTGGGGCGCGGGGCCGGCGCCACTCCGCAGGTAGAAGACTCCGCCGATGACGACGATCCCGAGGCCGGCGACCAGCGCGGCCGGCAACCAGGCAAGCGCCGACCCGAGGCCGCCGAGTGCGCCGCCGGCTCCCTTCCCCAGCGCGCCGAGCCCCTCGCCGACGTCCTTCACCACGCCGCCCGCCCCCTGGGCGGCCTCCTCCGGCAGTTCGTAGCTCTCCTGGGTCGGCTCGACCGGCGCCTGCCACCCGCGCACGTTCTCGAGGATCTCGAGGGCGCAGGTGGCCCGGGAGCACCACCGGGCGATCGTCGTCGCGGCGGTGGCGTTCCAGTTGACGTCGTACCAGCTCGACTCCGGGAGCTTGTACGTCGTGCACTGGGTGTCGGTGCCGACCTCGCAGTAGTCGTTCTCCAGGGCCGTGATGTAGTCGGCGACCTCGACCGGGATCGCCACGGCCTTGTTCGTGACGTTCCATTCATGACGGACCCGCTTAAACAGATCCCAGGCGACTGCGTTCCAGGCGTCGACGTCGGGCTGGTTGCAGTAGATCTGGATGTTGAGGGCATTCGCGCACGGCTTGTCGAGGGTCCCGCCGAGTCCGTTCTTGACGAGGTCCTTGTACTTGCCCGTGCACTTCATGGTTTCGGCGGCAGGCATCGATCGTGGTCCTTCAGGGGTGGGCGGACAGCGGAGTGAGCGGGCGGAGGTGATGGGTCATCTCGTCGTCCACGTCCGTGACCGCGTCGTAGTCGTTGTCCGTGTCGTGGGGGATGTCGTCCATGAAGGCGTGGACGGAGTCACGTTCGCGACTCGGGTCCGGCCTCGACACGGCGGGGCGTACTTGCCTGGACGGCAGGTTACGGATCGTGGGCGGGGCGGACGGTACTTCCACCGCTGGCGCCCCAGCGCCGGGCAGTTCGGGCAGCGGCGGGACGAAGCTTGGCGGCGGCGGGAGCCACGACAGGTCGGGGCGTTGATCACCAACCTTTTCGGCGAGCTGCCGCACCGCGAGCCCAAATTGCTCGAGCTTGGTGCCGAGCGAGGCGAGCCCCGACGTGAACGCCTCGCGCTGCAGCTTCACCTGCTCGGCCAGGAACGCGTGGAGCTTGGCATCACCGCTCCGGGTCTCGTGAGCGGCCTGCAGTTCGCCCTGGTGGTGCTCGAGGATCTCCTCGAGCCCGCGCCGATGCGCCTCGTTCGTCTCTGCGAGCGCGTCGCGATGCTCGCGGAGGAGGGTGCCAATCGCCTGCGCTTCGCGCGTGACCGCGGCCATCGTCCGCTCGTCGAGCTGGCACTGGTGCTCGCGGAGCAGGTCGCGGACGACCTGAGCGTGCCTGGTCGCCTGCTCATTCAGTTCGGCCCGGTGGCTATCCAGCACCTCGCGGAATAGTGTCGTCTGCAGTTTCGCCGCGGACTCGGCCTGCTGGGCGAGGCGGGCCTCGTGCTCACGGTGGAGAGCACCGAGGCGTGCTGCCTCCTCGTCGGCGCGACGTGCGAGGAATTGCTCGAGCAGGTCGAGCACCGGATGGGGATCCGATGGCTCTTCACGATCGCCGGCCTGTGCGCCCTGGTCCGGCGGGGGATCCGCCTTCGGTGAGGGCCAGGGATCCGTGGGTCCACCCGCGGTGTCGGCTTTCACCTCGGCGTCTGTCGCCGCCGCGCCGCCAGGGTTCGCCGGAGGCGGGCCGGGGGGATTGCGAAAGCCGTTGACTGCCGATGCCGCCTGCGGGTCCACTGCCGTCGCCGGTACGACAGGCGCCGCGGAGAGCAGGGCGGCGAGGAGTTCGGGCGGCATCATTCCACGGGCTTCCAGCTCCTGCAGCCGCTGCAGGGTGGCCGGATCCATGACCTGGATGGCACGGCCGTTCATGTCGACGAAGCCCCCCGGGCGAAACGGCGACGCGTCCGGGGCGACCTCGCTGAACTCCGGCGGCGGCCTTTGCGGCGCAGCCGCCATGGGGGAGGTCGCCGGGGCAGGCGCCGCGGCTCCGTACACTTCGGCCGCGTACGCGCGCCGCTGGTCGCGGCGGCGCTGGAACACGCGAAACCCGTTGGCAAAGACGCTGACGAGTTCTTGGTGAGGCGAGCCTTGCGGTGAGTTCATGGTTCTCCTATCGCGCGCGCCGTGAGCCGCGCAGGCCGAGCGCCGAACGCTCGGCGACGATGGTGTAGGTGCCGGGGTTGAGGATGATGAGCGGCGAGCTGGGCGTGGCGTGGAGCGAGTAACTCGCCGGCTCGCCCGTGCGACGGCGGGTGATCTGCAGGCAGCCCCGCACGAGGAAGAGGGCCAGGGTGTCGCCGGGCTGGAGCTCCTCCACCGCGTATTCGCCACGGGGCATGACGAGGGCGGAGAGCTGCATGCGGCGGGTGTAGGCGAGGCTAAACTCCATGGTGCTCCTTCTGGCCGAGCGCACGAAACGCGTGCTCCCAGGTGTTCCAGTGGCCGCCATTTTCCAGCCGGCCGAGTTTGATGAGCGTCAGGATCAGGTGCCAGGAAAAGACGTCGTCCTGCGCCTCGTCCGATTGGCTGTAGAGCCTTCGCAGGAGATACACGGCACCCCGCTGACCCGGAAAGATCGGGCGAGGGCTGTACAGCTTCACGTGCACCCAGCGTTCGCCGAATCGGAGACCTGTCCAGGCTTCGTGGATGGCGGTCTCGTCGGCGCGCGCCATCAAATCCTCGATCGCGGGTCCGTCGAGGAAACACTCCTCGCCGAACGTTCCACGCACGCCAGTGAAGAAGGCGCGACCGCGAGGTGCGGCGGGCTTCTCGTCGTGCGTGAACATCACGCCACCGATAAACCCGAGCCCGGCGCTGATCAGGCTGTAGAGCACGAGCATGGTACGAGAACCGTTCATGGGATCGGTCCTCCTCCGGCTTGCTCAGCACGGTCTCGCCGCCAGCGCATCGTCACCGCGACGGCGGCGGTGAGGCCCGCGACCGTGATGCCGGCGATGACCCCGCCGACGATGCGGAGCGGTGACAGCGCGTCGCTCGGCCCCTGCTGGACGGCGTCCTCGCCCGCCGTGACCTGCAGGGCGCTCTGGATGGCGTCCTCGGTGTTCGGACCCCACTTGCCGTCGACGGCGACCCCGAGCGCGGCCTGGGCCTTCTTCAGCGCCGCCACGGCGTCCGCGCCCCACGCGGCGCTGACGTCGCCGGTGTAGTGGCCGAGATCTTTGAGCGCCTGGAGGCGCTGGTGCGTCTGCAGCAGCGAGACCTTGTCGCCCACCATGCGCTCGATGTAGTTCGCCGGGTTCCGGAGGCCCTCGGGCGGCGGGTCGTCCCTGTACCACCGCGAGTTCTTGGTGCGGTCCGGCGTGGCCGCGTAGGTCTCGAAGTGCAGCATGCCGTAGCTGCCGACGATGCGGCCGAGCTCGCCGCCCTTCTTCACCTTGTCGCCGACCTTGCGGGCCCACTCCTTGTGGGAGCCGGCGATGATGCCGCCGAGCACGAGGAAGAGGCCCGAGTCGGTGACGAAGAAGATCGCCCGGGTGCCATCGGTCCACCCCTTGTCGAGGCCGGCGATCGTGCCGTCCTCGGGGGCGACCACCCGCGCGTCGTTCGGCGCGCTGGTGAGGTCGACCCCAGCATGCCAGCGCTCGCAGGTGTCCACGGTGCAGCCCGACGGGCGCCCGCCGCCGAGGCTCCACGTCGCGAACTTCGGCGGCACGTCCGGCATCGGCCACAGCGGGTCCTTGCCGCCCTCGGCCATCGGCACCTTCTCCCAGTCGGTGTAGCGGGCCATGGTCAGGTCTCCTCCAGCACGGCGGCGTCCTCGGCGTCGACGTGCAGCTTGGCGGGGATGAAATTCTGCTGGCCGGCGGCGCAGTCCTCGGTGATGTGCGCGGCGGCGACGGCGATCCGCCGCATCGCCGCGTGGATCCGTTCGGCCGAGGCTGCCGTCTTGCCGGCGACGAGCAGACGGCGGGCTGTGTCGTAGTGGCGCTTGGCCGTCTCGAACGCCCGCAGCGCCGCGGTCTGCTCCTTCCCCTGGCATCGCTCGGTGTCGATCAGCGCCCCCGCGACGAGGAGGAACTGGCGGACGTCGGACAGGAGGCGGGGGGCATCGCGCAGGGTGTGCTCCAAGTCGGCGACCTGGGCGTGCAGGTCGCGGATGAAGGGTTCTTTGCGGAGGACGAGGTGGTGCACCTCGGCGCCGGAACGCAGCTCGCCGGACTTCGGCACGATGGAGCACACGCCGTCGCGGCAGGAACCGACCTCCACGCCCACGCTGCGGAGGCGATAGCGCGTGCCGCGACCTTTCTCGCGGACGAGCAGTGCGGGGGCCTCGGCCGACTCGTCGATGGCCGCGGACTCCACGACGAGGCCGCCTTGACGGCGCTTCACCTTCGAGAGCGGGGCAACCGACTCGAGGGCGCTCCACAACTTGTCCAGCAGATCGTCGACCGAGTCGAAGGCGAGGATGTCGGGATCTCGGAGCACCTCGACCGCGGCGGCCATGCCATCCTCCTCCTCGAGCCGCAGCGCCAGCGCCTCCGGGGTCGTCGTGACCGGCTCGGCGAGGTCCTTCAGCGCGGCCGCCAGATCGGGGATCGTCTGCCTGCGCGACACGGCCTGTGCGCGCCGCACGTTCATGCCGTAAGCCTTGGCACCGAGGCGCTCCAGCGTTTCGATCAGCGGCTGCAGTGAGCTGGGGGCGTCCGGGAGCGTTGTGTCGTTCTCGGCGGCGTCAGCGAGTGCGGCGTCGCTGAGGGCGCGCTCCAGCCGTTCCAGGAGGCCCTGCTGCTGCGCGGGGCGCAGGGTTCCCAGCCAGCGGACGTCGGTGACATGGCCACCACTCACGTCGAGCGAGGCGAGGATGTCGTCCGAGCCCTCGCGGGTGAGGACGTAGATGAACCGCTCATGGCTGCCCGAGTAGCCGTGCCGGGCGTGGAGGCGCAGGTGAAACCCTGCACCCTGGCGATTGAAGAGGCGAGCGACATGCTCGGCGAACTCCACCGCCAGCGGCTCCGCGACAGCGGGAGCTGCTGACGGCGTGGTCGGTTCCGCAGCAGGCAGCGTCTCCTCGATCGGCGGGTCCGTGACGGCGATGTCCCCCTCGTCCTCCACGGTCGCCCCCTCGGCCGTGCCGAAGAGACCCCGGGGGAGCTTTCGCTGCCACCACGCCTTCGCCACCGTATGGAGTGCGCCGAACTTGATGTCGCTGCCGGGCATGGCGGCCAGAAACTGGCGCCACCCCGCGAACGTCGGCGCGAGGATCTCACCGCGGATGTTCGGCCCGGCGGCGAGGACGAGCCGACCCTCCTGCAACGTCGGATACTCGGGGCCCTCGGCGACGTCCTCGGCGAGTGCGAGTGGCGAGGGGGCACGGCGACCGGCGCGGACGAGGCCGTCGCGGATCTTCCGCTCGAGCAAGGGCCACCAGCGCGAAAGCCACGCGTCGCTCGCTCCCTCCCACTGGAGGTCCGCATACTCGCTGCCCGGGACGAGGGTGCGCGCGACGTGGCCCGCGAGGACTTCACCCAAGTTCTGCTCCTCCTCGGTCGGCCACTCGTTCCCGGCGTTGAGCTCCGCCGGCTGGATGCCCATGACCCGGACGTTGTCGGCGCCGTGCAGCTCCCAGACGGGCGAGCCGAGGTCCCGCTTGCCGATCTTCCTGCCGCCGTCAGTCTCGACGATACGACCGAACTCGAAGTACATCGAGACGGCCCCGTCGCGGAGGACCCCCACGCGGAGCCCCTCGAACACCGGCGCCGAGTCGGCGCCCGGCACCATGTACTCGACGTCGCGGACGCTCGCGGTCCACCTGGCCCACGGCCAGGCGTCCACGTCGATGCGTTGCAGGTCGCGGAGGCGGTCCTCGCCCTCGGCCCGCAGCAGGGCCGCACGTTCGGCGTTCGCCGTGTCGCGGGCGTCGCGGAACCTGGCGTTGGCCTGGATCAGCAGGCTCGCCGCCTCGCGCGCGACCTTCCGGCGGGCCTCGGCGCGGAGCCCCTCGCGGCGCTCCTCGATCGCCCGCTTGGTCGACTCCGGGTCGCGGGAGATCATTAATAAAATCTCCTCGTCGGACAGACTCTTCTGGGCGCCCGGGTTGCTGGTGTCGCGGGCCTGGCTCTCGAGCACGGCGCTCAGCCACGCGCGCTTCCCCTGGATGAGCTGGTAGCGGTACCAGTCCATCGACCGCGCCGACAGGTAGTAGAAGATCTGGACGGTGGAGTTCTCGTTCCCCTGGCGGACGCCGCGGCCGTTTCGTTGCTCGAGGTCCGACGAGGTCCACGGCAGGTCGAGGTGGTGGAGCGCGCAGGTCCGGTGCTGCAGGTCGAGCCCCTCGTTGATGACCGAGTTTCCGATGATCACGTCGTGGGCCGGCGGTACGCGCCGGGCCTGCCCGGTCCCGCAGGCGCCGGGCGCTGGCGGGTCAGCCTTGATGCCGTTGAACAGGTTGGCGATGCGGTTGCGCTCGGCGGGCTTGACGGGACCGTTGATGATGGCGATCCGCTCGCGCGGGATCCCCTTCTTCACCAGCACCTCCCGCAGCCACTGGTGCACTGCGGTCGGCTCGCAGAAGATGATGTGGCCGCACCCGGGGCTCGCCGCGACCCGCTCGGCGCAGGCCAGCAGCTTCGGCGAGGCGTAGTCCTCGGGGTGGATCGCCGTGAGCGCATCCTTGTACTCGATGCCGCGGCCGAGCTTCGGGTGCAGCGCGTATAGGGACAGGCGGGCGAGGAGACCGAGGATGGCGTTCGAGCTGCTGCCCCGGGTCTTCATGCGCTTCAGCGCCTGCTCGATCTCCCGGACGAGCTCGGCGTAGCGGTCCTCCTGCTCGTCGTTCATCTCCACGATAACCTGCTCGCTTCGCGGCTCGGGCACCTCGAGGCCTGCCTTCTGCGGGCTGACGAACTCGCCGTAGGTCTCGATGATGGTCCGCAGGTCGTCCAAATTTTTAAAGCCGTCGACCACGGAGCGCGTGGCGATCTTCAGGGTGACGTCGATGATCTGGCGGCTCTCGACCTGCAGGAAGCGGTCGATGAACTGCTCGGGGTCCATGAGCCCGCGGCGGGTGAACGCGTGCGGGTCGATGAGCTGGATCAGGTTATAAAACTCGAGCGGGGAGTTCTTGGCCGGAGTCGCGGTCAGGAGCACGATGCCGGTGCCCTTCGCCCGGCGCCGAACGGCGGCGGCCCGAAAGTCGAGCTGCCACGCCCGCTTGCTGCCGTCGCCGGCGCTGCCCATGTACTTGGGCATGCCGTGCTCGCGCGGCTCGGGCGCGTAGCTGTTTTTGAAGGCGGTCGCCTCGTCGACGAGGAGCAGGTCAATGCCGATGTCGTCCCACGCGATGCCGGGGTCGAACTTGCGGTCCTCGGGCAGCTCCAAGTTCTCCTCGACCCATCCGCGCACGCCGTGTTTGAGGATCGCCTCGTCACGCTCGGTGAGCTTCTCCTTCTTCTTCTCGGCGGCGTTCCGCTTCGCCAGTGTGATCTGGCGCTGGATACCCTCGACCTTGCTGACGTACTCGAGCAGGGCCTCCTCGTTCATCTTGGTGCGGCCGAGCGCGTCGTAGCTGAGGATCACGACGTCGACCAAGCCCGCCTGCAGCGCCGACCACTTCGCGGCGCGCTCCTCGGGGGTGTCGGTCTCGGAGGTGAGCTGGCCGCGGCGGTCCCCGCGGCTGAGGCGCTTGCGGTTGCTGCCGATCACCGCGACGCGGTAGTCGGGCAGCACGCACATGATGTTGTCGTACCACTGCCACACGAGCGAGCTCGAGACGAGGATGACCGGGCGCTTCGCCCGGCCGAGCTCCCGCATGAGGGCGACGAACCCGATGCCCGTGTAGGTCTTGCCGACGCCGACGTCGTACGCCAGGAGGCCGCCGCCGAAGTGAAGCAGGCGCAGGATCCCGGCGATCTGGTGCGGCCGGAGCTGCGGGCCCTTCTCGTTCCAGCGGGCGATCGGCAGCACGTCGGCGGTGAACGACGGGATGACGGTGCCGCGGAACGAACGATTGTACGCCTCCGTGACGGCGGCGCGGCGCTCGTCCAGATCCGCCGCCCAGCGGGCGAACGCCCGGTCCCAATGACGGCCGAGCAGCAAGCGGATCTGGCCGATCTTGATGTCCTCCTCCTCGTCCTTCTTCCCGTCCTCGGACTCGGACTTTTCTCTCTCTTTCCCGGTCGCGGCGGCCTCCTCCTGCTCGAGCGCCTCGATCTCGTCGTCCTTCAGCTTGGGCTTGAACACCTCCTTGTCGTGGTTCATCCAGCCGATGCACCACAGGGTCTGCGGCGTCACCGAGGCGGTGAGGTTCTCCAGCTTCTCGTAGTCGCGGCCGGCGACCGTGACGATGCCCTCAAAGCGGTCCAGCTTGACGGCGCCGTAGCGGGCGTTGAGCGTCTCGCTGATCCACGCGGATACGAGGTCCATCGGCACCCAGCCCTGACGCGGCGAGACGTCGCGGATGTCCTCGAACACGGCCTGGTTCATCACCGCGACGAGGCGTTGGAGCTGGCGTGCGGCTTGCGGGTCCGACGCGGCGCGGGCGGCGGCGCGGTCGTGCTTCGGCCAGAGCTGGCCGGTGAGGTAGACCTGCTCGGGTTCGATGTCTTGCCAGTCTTCGCCGTCCAGGCACCAGGAGGCGGCGAGGAGGACGTCCAGGATCTCGGTCCGCGTCCGCTTGCCGCCCTGCTCGCGGTGGAACGCCGCGAGGGCGTCCAGCGTCAGGTGTCGACCGCGGCGAAAGAGGTGCTCGGCCTGGGCGAGGACGTCGTCCGGCTGGGCGCGAAACCTCGGCTGGATGTTCGGGGGCGTGGCGACGCTCGGCGCGAGCTCGCCGGTCTGCTGGTACGCGGTCAGGAGGCGCTGGGCGACGGCGCGGCGCTGGGCGAGCTGTCGCAGCTCCAGCCAGCGCCATGGGTTCTGGCCGTGCTCCGCGAGCGCGGGGGTCCTTTTTAAACTCTCGAGCGCGGCGTGCAGCTCGGGCCAGAGGCCGAGCGCCCGCTCGTCCTCGTCGGCGACGAGCGCGAGGTAGCGGTCGACCCGCCGTCCCAGCGCCATCGCGTGCCGCAGCTCCTCGCCGATGTCGTCCGGCGCGTCGCTCATGTCGCGGACCACCGACTCGGCGATGGAGGGCTGCAGGGCGGGCACGTTCCCGAGGACGCAGCTCGTGCACATCGGGCGCGGCGTGAACTCCGGGAACTTGGTGAAGTCGCCGACGACCGCGACGCGCTGCCGGGCCTTCCCCGGCTTCGTCCATTGGCCGCCGTGGACCTTGACGGTACCGAGAACATGATCCGGGAACTCCTCGAAGTAGCGGCCGTCCAGGATGAACTCGTCGCCGGGGTCGACGGCGCCGAGCTCGCCGCCGCGGGCGCGCCACACGAGGACGTCGACGATGTTGCCGGCGCCGGGGAATACGTCGCGGCCGGAAGTCGACTCGCTCGGCAAGCGGAACGCGACCACGAGGTGGTACCGGCGCAGGAGGCGCTCGCGCAGCGCACGGTTCTTGCTGCCGGTCAGACAGCCCGCAGGGACGAGGAACACCGCGACCCCGCCCGGCACGAGCAGATCGAGGCAGCGGAGCATGACGTACGCGTACGCCTTCTTCTCGCTCATGTAGGCGGGGTGCTTGTCGCGCCGCGCATACTCGCCGCGCTGGCCGTAGGGCGGGTTGGCGAGGATCAGATTGATCGCCCCCTGGTAGCGCGGGCTGTGCTCCGCCATCCACTCCTCGATCGACGTGTTGTACAGCTCGACGTCGGGTCGCATCGCCGCGAACATCCGGGCGCTCACCGCCGACAGCTCGACCGCGGTCCAGCGGATCTCTTTGAACCGGGGATCGCTGACAAGGCAGCGCGGGGGACCCAGGGGCATGATGAGGCGCCCGATCCCGACGCTGGGCTCAAAGGCCCGGACGGCGCCGTCGTGGCCGGCCAGCTCCGGAAGGAGCAGGCAGACCAGATCGGCGAGGGCCTCGGCGATGTCGCGTGGGGTGTAATACTCGTGCGCGAGCGCGAAGTCGTCGGGCGCAAGGTCCGGCGGGAACTGGTCGGCGACGTCGGCGATCGAGAGTCCCCCCCAGCCGCTGTACCCGAGGACAATTCGCCGCTCCTCGGCGGTCATGTCCTCGGGCCGTCGGGTGACGACGAGCCGCATGGCCTCGAGGTTGCGGCGCGTCCGCTTCGCGGGGGTCTGCGACTCGGGTCCCCGCGCGCGTCGGGCCTCGCGCCGCTCGAGCCAGGCGGCGACCATCGCCTCGAGCGCCGCCCGCTGGCGGACGATGAAGGCGTCGAAGTAGGGGCGCGGGAAGTCCAGCGGCAGGAGCTGGCGCCACCGCGGCAGGATCATGTCGAGGATGTGGGCCGGGTTCTTCATGCCGCCCTCCGTGCCGCGGCGCCGACGGTGATGTCGGGATGGAGCGGCGTCTGCTCGGCGATCTCGATCGCGGCCAGGAGCGCTGGGCCGCTGAGGGCCAGCGGTCCAGCGGCGGCGAGGACGTCTCGCTCGAGACGGACGAAGAAGGCGTCCGTGAGCGGGGCGTGTGGGTTCTGGTTGTGGCTGGTGGCGACGGTGGCCGCGAGGGTGCGGAGCGTCGTCCGCGGGACGCGGCGCAGTTCCTCGCGCTCGGCGAACATGTCCGCCAGGCGCCGGGCCTGGTCGACAACTGGCGCCACCTTGCGGCCGAGACACGCCCGCCGGCATGCCTTGCACCGCAGGTTGGTGCCGAGGCGGTACGGGCAGACGCTGCATGTGCCGTCGTCCTCGGCGGAAAGAGCGGCCAGCTCCCACGCGCCGTGTCCCGGGGTCATCATGGGCGGGCGGCTCGGACGGACGGCGCCCTCGTGGTCGACGATCGCGAGCTGTCGACCGACGAGCTCGAGGATCTCCTTCAGCATCAGGCGGCGCTGGCGATCGAGGACGACGTCCCAGGTGATGACAGTGCGGGGTGGCTGGAACGTGACCCGGGCGATCCGCTCGTCCGCCTGCAAGTCGGGGAACTGCAGGATCGACCCGATGCACTCGTGATAGCGGCCGCAGGCCCATTCGGGGGCGCCATGCTCGGCCTTGTAGACGGCGATCTGCTCGCCGTGCACACGCGTGATGACGGTGCCGAGCGTCTCGCTGGCGACGAGCCGCTCGGCGACGGGTGGTGCGTGGTTCGGAGCGGAGTCTGCCCTGCACGAGCCGCCGACCTTGCACGCGGTGCAGCCGCAACCATGGCTCGTGGCGCTGGCGCTCGCCGGCCAAGCGTCCCACTCGCCGCCGATCGTGCCCGGGCCGAGGCCCTGGGCGAGGTCGCGGAGGACGAGGCCGATGTCCTGGCCGGCGCGCTGGCCCTGGCAACGATAGAGGTCGCCAATCTGGCCGGGGAGTGCGAGGCCCTGGGTGGGAACGCAGCGCACGAGGCCCCCGGGCGCGAGGATCTGGTAGGCGCCCTGCATGGGCTCGACGACGTGGCGACGTGCGGCCCGCTGGAGGAGCGCGGTGTCGGCGTACCAGTCCTTGCCGATGCGGTAGATGTGGCCCGCGGCCATGACGCTACTCGTCCTCCATCTCGGCCAGGGCCTGCGAGAACGACGCCATGAGCGCCGCGTCGCGCTGCGCGTCGACCGGGACGTCCGCGGCGGGCGGTGGGGGCGGCGGCGCCGTCGTCGTCGTCAAGTCCTGCTCGGGGGCGGGCGTCGGAGCGGTGGCCTTTCTCGGCGACCGGCGCCTCGTCGGCGGCGCAGGTGTGTTGGCTGCGTCGTCCTCGAGCCGGAGGCCCTCGCGGATGATCGGCTCCAGCCGCTCCTCGGCGATCCTCCGCTGCTGCGGGTCGTTCGAACACATGTGGCGTGCGATCTCGAGGTCGAGCAGCGTGCTCGGCGGTGGCTGCATCTTTTCCCGGGTCCGCTCGTCGGCGAGGACCATCATGTCCTCGGCCTTGCCGCACGCGATCTTGATGAACTTGCCGTTGTCCCACTCGTAGAACAGCGCGTAGGTGTCGCCACCCGCGTGGAGGATCTTGAACGCGCCGGCCTTGTGGCGCGCGCGCAGACCGCTGCGGCCGGCGTCCGTGGTCTCCTCCCAACCGAGCTTGCCCCGCTTGCTCGACTTCACCTCATGCACGTGGGCCCAGAATTTCTGGTGCTCGTCGACCACCTTGCGGTCGGCGTCGGTCAGCGATTTCTCGTCGATCGGCGTCGCGCGACCCTCGTACGTCTCCAGCGGGTTCGGCTTGCCGGGCGCCCAGGGCGAGGACGGGTCGATCGCGGGTGGCGGGGCGTGCCGCTGCGTCCCGCCGTTGGCGGCAGTCCCGGCGCCGTTCGTGTGGGTTTTCTTCTTGCGTCGAGGTCTCGGTTCGCTCGGCCCGTCCGCCGCGGGAGCCGGCGTGTCCTTGTCCGAGGACGGAGCGTCGGCGGCCTGCCGTTCGCGCCTCCCTTCGTCGGCGGAGTCGCGAACGCCCGGCGGCGCGAACCGGGCACCCGGGTTCATCGGGACGTCGAACGTCTCCCCCGTGACCGTGTCCCGCAGCCGTAGCGACCAGCCCGTCGCGCGCACCTCCTCGACCACAAACTTCTTCCCCATGATCCCCTCCTCCCCATCACACCGTCGTCATGGCGCTCCGCCGCGCCCGCACCAGATTCGATCGTCAGCCGGCCGCTTCGCGGTGTCGCCCGCGGATCCAGTAGTAGGCAGCGCCTGCCACCGCCGCGGTGCCACCTGCAGCCGCCGCGATCTTCCAGCAGCCGCCCTCCTCGCTCGGCCGGCCGAGGTCGCCGAACGGCAGACCGCCCGCGGGCTCCGGCGGCGGTGGCGGCGGCGAGTCGTCGTTGCTGATCCCCGCGCCGAGTCGCCCGAGGTGCTGATTCATCTGCCCGACGCTGTTGTTGACCCCGGAGTCGCGCAGCTTCTGGGCGAACACGGGGTCCGCTGTCTCGGCGTCCTTCAGGTTGACCCGGTAGCGCGCCTCGTGTTTGAGCAGGATGCTGCGCACCTGCTTGCACTTGTCGCGCAGCGCCTTGTTCTGCCGGAACGCCCCGTGCGCCTCGAGGCCGTCGACCTCCTCGGGCCGCACGTAGGCCGCGACGAGCGTCCGCTCGAGGCACCGCTCCTGCATCTTGATCAGATGGTCGCAGGCCGGGCCGATAATCGCCGCCTCGGGTTTCCTGTACGCCGTGATCAGTTCGGCGCCGGTCGGCCATGCTACGCAGCGATAACCCTCGGGCAGCTTCTGCCCGCGGAGCGCACCGATGTCGCCTCCGGGGCCGATGACCGTGCCGCGCCGCACCGCCCTGGCCCAGTCGTCGGTGGTGTATCCGTCCTTGTCGACGTAATGATCCGGGCGCAGGTTGACGTCCGCGATCTCCTTGGGGAGACGGGCGTACTTGTCGTCCGGGCGGTCGTGGGGCCAGTCCGCGAGCTTCTTCGGCAGGTCCTCCTCGACGAAGAGGCATTGCGTGCGGGTCTCGGCCGTCCCCGGACCCTGTTTAAAAATCGACGGCGTCACGAACGGCGCCGGGTGCGGGCGCATCATGTTTGGGATCCCGAGACGTGGCTGGTTATTCTGGGTGACGCAGATGTACGGCGCGAGCAGCTCGCCGATCGACGCGTCGCTCTTGTACAGCGAGAACCCCGAGTCGAAGAACTGGCCGAAGTAGTCCTCCCAGGCGGCCTTGATCGCACGGGCGTCCACCTTGTACATGTCCGGGCTGCCGGAGCGTTCGGCCTGCTTCCACATGCCGCCCGCGACCTGGCCGGTGCTCGGGAAGAAGTCGCCGACGTTGGTGACGATGCCGCCCCAACTGATCTCGCCGAACGCGAGCCAGTGCCGGCGCAGCGCCTCCACCGGGGCACCGCCGGGGATGCGCTGCAGGTGACCCGCGACCCGCACCGTGTTCGGAATGCACCCGATTTGGCCCTGCGCGTAGGGGATCTCGTCGCCGTGAAGCGGCGCCCACACCTGCCCGCCCTTGTACTCCTTGCCATCCCTCGCTGCCTTGTGCAGCTCCCATGCGGCGATCTCGTAAGGTGGGAGCCAGATCGCGGTCCAGTCGACGCCTTGGCCGAAGTACTTCCAAAGAAAGTTCTCAACGAAGTCTTCGTCGACCTTCTCCGAATATGCTGACCATGGAAGAAGCAGCTCAGGCTCTGCAACCTTCGGGGTAGTGAAGATCCGGAAGAGGAAGCGCGCAACCTGTACAACTGCTCCGAGAATCTGGCCGACAATCGGGATAGACGAAATGGCCGCGATGGCAACATCGAGTGCAACCAGGGCCAGGGCCTCGCCCAGCTTGTTTGGGTCCGCGGACTGCGGGAAGCTAACATTCGCAAAGAGTCCTGCTGGACCGTCCTTCGTGACCCAGGCAACCCGAGAGAGCGATTCGTTAAGGATGTCCCCGACCAACGTCGCCTTGGCGAAGTTCACCAAGGCGAGTCCATCGCGCCAAGCCTGCGCTTGCTGTTGGCACAGCAGCCTCTCGCCAATGGACGCAAGGTTCTTGGTATCACCAGCCGCCTTGGCGATGGCTTCGTATTTTGGGCTCAGGCGGCTATCATTGGACGCGAACGGCGACTGAAAAGCCGGGGGGCGATTTCTGAAGATCTCGAGATTCGGATTCAGGAGCATAGCTATGAATCTCCGATGCAGAGAAAGTCAGAGCATTTGAGATCCACGCCGCCAGTCTTCGGACACTCATTGGCAGTGTTGCACATGGGAATGCAGATATCCGCCAAGTCGGCAGAATTACAGGCCAAGTCGAACCCCTCGATCTCGGGGCAATCGCTGATCGTCTCACAAATCGGAGAGCACACTCCGTGACGACTGCAGGAAAGCTCAGGCTCACACAACGCCGGCTCTTGCTGTCCGTCCCACACGCACGACTCCCACACCTTGACGGTGCCGTCCGCGGGCCGCGTCGGCTCGGCGTCGTCGCCGCAGGCGGCGGGGATCGAGGTCAGCAGGGAGAGGGTCAGGATCTGGAGCGTCATGCGCATAGCCGGAGAGTACGGCAGCGCGATACCGCCCGTCGAGAGATTCTGCCGCTGGAGCGCCTCAGCCTGCACGGGCCACCCCCTCCGCCTGGGCGCGCAGGCATGGGTCGGGCGAGTTCGCCGCGACACGCTTCATCTCCGGCGTCCACGTCGCCAGCGCCTGTACGGTCGCATGGCGGACCGCGAAGAAGTCGGCGAAGCGGAGCATGATGTGGTTGTAGGCGACGGCCGGGAGCCGCCCGCGTGGGCCGTCGAGGCCGGCGACGTGGAGGCTGCCCTGGTGGACGTACAGGAGCCCGGCTCGCCGGTGGAGGCGGCCGACCTCGCCGACGCCGGGGCGGTAGAGCGGCAGCCGGGCGACGAGCGGGGCGGTGTGCTTCTGGAAGTGATGGAAGATGTCCGCGACCTGGCGCGCGTCCTGGCGGAGGTTGGCCTGGGGGTCGAGGGACGACGCCATGATGCGCAGCACGTCGACCGCGGGCGCGGCGGTCGGCGACCACCAGCGAAGGCCCGGGCCCGTGGTATCGAGGCGCGAGCTGTAGACCCATGGGAAGGTGCCGAGGTGGAGGACGAGCGGCGTTTGCCAGCCGCAGCGACTCTCGGCGCGCGGCGGGGGGCCCGACCAGCCCTCGCCGAAGTAGCCAGGGGCCGTGTCGGGGTAGAACGCGCGAGCGAGGCCGCCACCGTCGGCGTAGCAGGCGCCGTCCTCGAGGGTTGTAGGG
Source organism: Myxococcales bacterium (assembly GCA_016793465.1). The sequence continues at coordinate 5,664 of JAEUJW010000086.1, read as the reverse complement.
TCGGCCGACACGCGCCACAGCTCGCCGCGCTCGCGGCCTGCGGTGATGAGCTGGCGCAGCACGGCGCTCTGGACGGCCGCCTGGTTGTCGCTGACGCCGGGCCGCTGCTTCTGCAGCCACGTGGCGAACGCGGAGACGCCGGCCACGTTGGCGACGCGCGGCCAGCCGACCACGCCGCGCAGTTTGGCGAACTCGGCGGCCAGCGGCTGCGAGAACCCGAGGAGGCCGGCGAGTGACTCCCACGCCCGCGTGTAGAAGACGCGGGTGTCGGTGGGCGAGCGCAGGTCGAAGTCGCCGACCAGGTCGGCGAGCGCGGGGATGTCGTCACCGTAGCAGCGAAGGTCCAGAGCCATCACGCGACCTCCTTCGGGAGTTCGCCGACGAGGGCCTTCCACACGGCGGGGACGCCCGGCCACGCCGAGGCGCTCAGCTTCTGCGGGATGGTGCTCTCGTCGAGCAGGTCGATGCCGAGGTTGATGGCATCCTCGAAGAAGCGGGCGCGCACGTGGTTGTACTGCTCGTTGCCCCGGCCCGACTTGAGCAGCGACGGGCTCGCCCAGCCGACCTTGATGTCGGCGTGATCGTCGATGCGGTAGTTCGCCAGGAGGCGCTGCAGGTAGACGCAGGCGGCGAACGCCGCGACCCGCGGCTGGAACACCAGCTCGGGCGGGGACTGCAGCAGCGGTGCCTTCTTGCCGATCTCGGGCACGCCGGTCCACAGGAAGTACGGCGCGAGCGCCCCGAAGAGGCCGCCGCTGCCGAACTCGGCTGCCTGCTCGCCGTACTTCAAGAGGGGGTTGCGGTCCTTGTTGTTCTTGTACGCCGCACGCGAGTCGTCACGCTCGTCCTGCTCGCCCTCGGCGTTGCCGTTGTGAGCCGTGGTGATGAACTGCGACTCGCGGAACGCGATCACCGCGAAGATGCGGGCCGACCCTGCGATCCGCGAGACCGTCTGCATCTTGTCCAGGAGCGGCCGCAGGTCAGCGGGCGTGTCGCCCCAGTTGGTCACGAGGTCGCCAGCAGCGTCGTCAGCGGTCGGCAGCGGGTCCAGCTCGGTCCCAGGCACGGGCGTACTCCCGGTCCCGCCTGGCGTGGTCGAGCTCGCAGCGCTCGCCCGCCGGCTGCCGAGGAACACCGCGCCTCCGACACCGAGCGTGGTGCCGAGGGTGATCCAGAGTGCACGGCTCATGGCTTGGGCGCCTCCGTTACCGCGGGGCCCGACGGCGGCGGCGGCGGCAGGGCCCGCCCGCGGCTCCGGCCGAGGCTGTAGAGGGCGACCCCGAGGGTCGTCAGCACCGTGGCGCCGGCGGCGATCACCGCGGGATGGCGCCACGTCACGCTGGACTGGCCGCTCGAGTCGACGGGCTGGATGCCACCGTCCTGGGGCGGCGTGACTCCCCCGTTCCCGGGCTGCACACCGCCGCCGCCCGGGGGCGGGCTGCCCGTCCCAGGCGGAGCGACGCCGCCGTTTCCCGGTGGCAGGCCGTTCCCGGGGCCCGGCCTGACACCGCCGCCTCCTCCGGGCTGGCGACCGACGCCGACGCCGAGCTGCGGCGAGCCACTCGGCGGCCGCGTCATCATGACCGGCACGCGAGCGGCTGGGGCGAGCCAGCCCCGCGGCGTGGCCCACCGCCGGATCGTCGCGGTGTCCCAGGAGTCGAGGGCTGCATGCAGCGGTGCCCACAAGGCCGCCTCGGGCCGCCCGCGGTCGGGGATGCGGTTGCCGGGATCGATGTCGGCCGACTCGGCCTGCCCGCGCAACAGCACCAGGGCCAGCGGGGGCCGCGAGCCGGACGCCGCGACCGCCGACCACGGCCAGGCGCTCACCAGCATCTGCTTCCCGCGGGTGACGAACTCGGCGCGCGCGCCGTCCGACGCGTCGTCGTAGGCCGCCTTGATGAAGAGGGCGACCTCCTCCTCGCGCTGGACCCGCTCGAGTCCGGTGAGGCGGCGCTCGAGGTCGGCGAGTTCGATGAGCCTGACAACGCGATGACGATCCAGCGGCATGGTGCACCTCCTACACGCCGGCGAACGCCCAGGCGTCGCCGTTGTTGATCACGAACACCGACCGGGTGACGGGGAAGTTGGCGAGGCCCCCCGCAAGGGTGTCGCCCGCGTTGGCGGTCAGGACCGGCGTCCCGGCGCCCTTCCGCGTGAACGTCAGCATCGCGTCCTGCGGCACGAGGCCGCGGGTCGGGAGCGTGATCGCGTCGGGGTTGGCCGAGTCATGGATGATGTGAAGCTGGCCGGTCCATGCCGGGATCACCCCCGGCATGCTCATCGTCAGCGAACCCACCTTGCCAGCCGCACTTGCCGCCCTGGCCTGCGCCCATCCGAAGAGACGCGAGCCGAGCTCGTTCGTCCCGCCGATGCTCTCGACCAGCAGCTCCACCACGATCTCCGGGTTCTGCGGCGAGACCTTGAGGCGCAGTCGATCGGTCGGCCGCACGAGCACCAGTTCGGTGTTGTCGGGCGTCGGCCGGTACTGCTCCCGCGGCTGCACCGGCGGCCCGCTCTGCAGCTCGAAGAGGTCAACAGGCCCGAGCGGCACCGTCGTCAGCACGTTCACGTGGAGGAGGTACGGGTCGCCGCCCGGCACCTTCCCCCACAGCCCCGCCGGTACGATGCCCACCGGCGTCTCGAGCGACGCCTCGATCCATCCGTCCACCTGGCGGAAGGTAGGCACCCCCTGGTACTCGGTCTCGCCGTTGAACTCCCGCGCGCGTAGTCTGACCTTCTCCATAAACCCTCCCTCGCGGCACCGGCGTGCCGCACGTCCTCTACGACCTTCCAACGTGCAGCGGCGGCGTGCCGCTCGGGGTTACGCGCTGCCGTTCTTGCCGCAGTCGCACGACCGGCCCATCGAGCACGACGAGCAGCACTTGATGCCCTTGCCGTGGTGGACGAACAGGCGGATGTTCTCGATCTGGTTGTTGTTGCCGAGGTGGCGGACGCGGGCCTTCAGGCGGTTGTTGCCGCCGACGCAGCAGTGCTGGCCCATCGCCAGCGGGACCGGCAGGAGGCCGTCGCCGATCACGGTGCCGTCGGCGTTGTAGATCTCGCTGCCGTAGTGCTTGGTGTCGAGCAGCTCGTCGTCGAGGAACCACTCGATCAGGATCTCGTCGTGGTTGCTGCCGTTGTTGGCGAGCCGGTAGCGCAGGCTGTAGCAGCCGGTCGGCCACGGCGGCCGTGTGTCCTGTGCGAGCAGCACCGACGAGCCCGGGGTCACGGGGATCGTGCCCTCGAGGATCTTGTCGATGTCGGTGCGCCCGCTGCGGTAGAAGCGCCAGGTGGTGATCGGCGCGTAGAGCATGTTCTCGCAGCCGATCGGCGGCGTGATGATGCCGCAGGCCGCGAGGGCGGCCCCGGCCGGATTGTGGCTGACGGTGCCGGTCATCACCGGCATCAGCGCGCCGGGGTTCCGGCACATCTCGGCGGCGATCTGCCGCGCCATGAAGGTCAACTTCTCCTCGGTCTCGGTATCCATCTACTTCTGTCCTTTCCCCCCGGGGGCTCCGAGGAGGGTGCTCAGCTCACGATCGATGCTGCGGCCCTGGGCCGCCGGGGACGACGCCACTGTGGTCGGACGACCGCGGGCCATCATCTCCATGAACTCCTGATCGACAGCCGCGGGATCGGTGCGAACCTGGGCCGTCATGGGCGCGACGTCTGGTGCCTGGGTCGACGTGGGCTCGGCGACCACGCCGGGCACGTCGTGCATCGACCACTGGAGGACGAGCAGACGACCGGGGGCGGCGCTGCGGACGAGGTCCCGAGGGACCTCGAGGCGCAGGTCGTGGCCGTCCGCGTCGACGGCGTCGATCCTCGCCACCGGCGACGTGCTGGCGTGCACCCGCGTCACGCGGAAGACCTGCGTCGTCATGGCATCCCTCCTTCGCCCTGGCCGCCCTGGCCGCCCTGGCCGCCCTGACCGGACTGCGGGTGGACGAGTGCGTAGGTGAGGGCGCCGACCATGTACATGGTCCCACCGACCGCGAACACGGCCCGGGTCACCACGTGCTCGTCGAGCAGCGCGCCGGCGGCGATCCCGGGGAGGCCCGCGATCATCATCACCGGCGCGCCGGACAGCCGCAGGTCGGCCGCCTTCTGGAGCTGGTAGCCGGTGACGAACCCGATGCCGGCGCCCGCGACCACGGCGCCGACGTCGTACCAGCGCCCGCGGCGGTACTCGGCCATGCGCTTGACCATGTCGGCGTTGGCCTGCTGCGCGCAGATCCTCTCCGCGTCGGCCTTGTCCGTCGCCTCGCGGACCTGCTTGCGCGCAGCCTCCAGTCGCGCCGCGTACTGCTGGTGTACACCGGCCTCGATGTCGTTGATGAATGTGCCCGGCGTTCCGCTGGGCCTCGTCTCGCCTGCCATCATCCCCTCCTTCTATGGTCGCCATCGTCTCCGTGGTTCCTGGCCCAGGTCTCGAGCGCCGCCGCGATGCCGTCGAGCAGGTCATCGAACACCTCGCCTCCGCGTCCCGGACGAGACGCCGCCGCCTCGGCGGTGGCCTTCTCGATCAGGTGGCGCGAGTAGCGTTTCGACGACGCCTCGTACTCCATCAGCCGCTGTTCGCGGAGCGTGATGTCGATCTCGGCCAGCCGATCCTGGTAGTGCCTCTGCAGTTTGTTTGCGTGCTCGGCGAGCTGACGGTTGCCCTCGATGAGCTGCTGCGTGAACGCGTTGGCCTGGTTCATGAGCCAGGCGTGGGCCTGCGTCGCCTGACGGAACGTCTGCAACATCATGTGGTTCATGAGCTCGACGCTCGAGCGCAGGTCGAGCTCCTCCACCTCGCGGTCGTCATCGCAGCCGGCGCCCGCAGCAGGCCGCACACTCGCGGACGGGCGCACGCTGAGCGGCCCCGAGGCCCGCACCGGGGCGTTGGTGAGGATCTGGGCCCGCGCGCCGAAGCGCTCCGCGAGCTCGCCCATGAGTGGCTCCACGTCCTCCTCCGAGAGGCCGACGTGATCCACGACCGTGCCGTTATGGTCGCGCACGACGACCGCATAGCCACCCACCGCCCCACGCCGTCTCATGGCCTCGAAGGTAGGGGGTCCCGCGATTTCTTGCCAGCAACTATTTTCGCGCATTCTGCGGTATACGCGACGCAGTGGGCCACCTGACCCATCGGACACTGGCACATCGCCTTCCGTCTAAATTCGAGGATCGAGAAATCGGCCGTGGCGTGCCGTATACGCGATCCATTCGGGGATTTGCCCTGGCCGCTGGGGTACGCGTCTGCATCGCAGGCTCATGGACCGGTAGCGCGTGGACCCCCCTGAACACCGCCACGGACGCCTTCCTCGGGATATCCGAGGGTCCGCGAATTGGCAGAACGGACGTCCTGACCGGCCACCGAGATGGAATGACGATTCGGTGCGATGCCTCCCCGTCCTCGCGCGATACTCCGGACAAACCGTGAACTCGGACGGTCGATTGAGCCCTGGGCGGCCAAATCGTCGTCCGGTCGCAGTTCTTCTACTCGTGTCCCGACTGCATGCCCTCCGGGACGCGGTTTCGGTGAGTTTCAGGATAGTTGTCGCCTTGGCAATCAGGCGTGCTTCGCCTTGGAATCGGCGGGCTCACGCTCTGGGTTGAGGCAGACGACGCGGACGGGCTTCCAGTTGCGGGTGTTGCCGGTCCAGCGTTCGGGGTGGC